>NZ_AP026441.1:0-180265 GCF_055381905.1 Agrobacterium sp. 5Ca50 | reverse complement strand
TTCGCAAATAATCGATAGTTTTTAGTTTTTGCGTAGTTACGGAACCTATATCGATTCGCAAATGGCGGCAAACCGGAGGCCGAGCGCTCAGAGCATGACTCACAGTTCGTTCGGCTAGTTTGAAGAGATGTCAAAAGTTCCCCGCGGGGAACTCTCTCTGGTGAAGCGCCATATGGATGAGTTCCCCGCGGGGAACACCGAGGCGCTGGGGACGGAATCGGGTCGAGTAATTCTCGCATAATCATCAAAAGTGGAGTTCCGCCCTACCCTGCCCCACAAGATCAACGTCTAGGTTGAGCGCTTGGCGACAGGACCAACAAAACTACTTCAGCCCCAACCTCTCCACCAATTCCCGGCGATAGGTCCGCAAAACCGGCCAGTGCTCATCAATTACTCGCATACGCACAAACCAGCTAACGCCGTTGCCACCATGTTTATCGAGGGCGGAAATGTGATTGAGCTGAACGATGGCCGTGCGATGAATGGAGGGAAATAGCGCAGGCGGGAGAAGCACGCGCCACTCAGTCAGGGTTCGACGATCCAGTGCCGTCGTTCCATCTTCAAGCCAGACCAGCGTCTCATTTCGCTGGGAGCGTACCCCGAAAATTTGCCGAAGCGTCACACCACGATTGCCCCCTTGATGGCCGATATAGACGAGCGGCGCACCAGGCTCTTCTGCGGTAACCAAAACATCAGTTTGCCCATCATGGTAACGGGCCGTAGCGATCAACCGTGCGCAACCTGCCAAAAGAGCCGCATCATCATTGGACCAGTTGCGCTGCGCCTTGACCATGTCAAAGCCGATACAAGCCCTCAGCACATTGGCATGGAACACCGGCACCGAGAGAACGCTCTGGTCGCCTTGGCGCAGTATTTCACGTTTCAGCGTTTTGGCGGCAAACGGTAACGTGGTCACGTCGTCAATCATCACCGCCCTGCCCTCAAGCAAAGCTGCATGCAACCACGCAATCATCGATACCGGCGTATCCTGCAGGTCTTCCACATGGGATGAAACATTTCTCGCGCAACACTCATGCGTATAACGGAAGCGCGTGAGGTCTTCGTTATATTCAAACATCCAGGCACGATCGACACCGAGCCGCGAACCGAGATGGGCCAGCACATCACCAATTGCCGGATCATGCGGACGGCCGACCAACAGGTCACCGCACGCGACCACACAGTCGAGCGCTGCCTGGTGCTTCAACTCCCCGACAGGCCAGCTTCGATGTCGTTTCTGTTGGTGCATGGACGAATCACCTCATCAGACCACAGGGTTCAGAAACCTTGAAAGAGGCAAAACGCAAAAACTTTGTCCACTCGTCCGCAACTCATGTCGGTTTGGCATTACCATATTGACGCACGTCCAAGTCGTGTTTGAATTGTCTCGATACGCCGTCAGGACCACCACCGGGGACCAATATGCACCACAAGACCAGCCACACGCTTCGCATGTTTGTTTTGGCCTTTTTTGGGCTCCACCGCGTTGATGAAGCCGGTTTACGGGCAGTCGGTTACGGTCACGGGGGATGTGACGCCGGGTGGGGCAACGTTGCCGGATTGGAGTACTGTTAACGTTTATGTGGGGAGAGACGCGTCAGGAAGCTTGCTGATCACAGGCGGCGGCACGGTGTCATCAACGTACACGTGGATCGGCTACTCTTCCGACGGAGTGGGCGACGTACTGGTTTCCGGCCCCGGTACAAAACTTACCGCTAATACATGGACATGACGGGCAAGGAAAGGTGACAGACGAAAGCGGTGGCGAAGTCAATACGTATTTGGGTGAAACGGGAAAGGAAACCGGGGCGATCGGGACAATAACCGTAACGGGTGACGGTTCAAGTTGGAAAAATAACTGGTACTATGAAATAGGCCGATACGGCGATGGCACTCTAACGGTTTCTGATGGAGGTGCCTTCGGGGTTGAAGCACTTCTACGAACATTTTGTACAACACAATCCAAGTCGCGGTGTACAGCGGTTCGACTGGCACGATCAACATTGGCTCGGCGATCGGAGATACCGCGACAAGAGCGGGTATTATCGACGCCGAACGCATCCTGTTTGGTGCAGGCAATGGCAGCCTAGTCTTCAACCACACGGACACGGATTACAGCTTCGATTCCGCGTTTGCAGGTAACGGCACAATCGAACATCTGGCCGGCACAACGCTGCTTTCCGCTGACAGCACGGCATTCACCTGTCTCACCACTGTCAGCGGCGGCCGTCTCATCTATGACGACGCTCTGCTGGGTGGCACGATCGACGTGTTGGGCACGGGTGTGTTCGGCGGCAATGGCACGGCTGGCAGGGCAGGGGCCACTAATACCATCGGCAATGGCGGCATCTTGTCACCAGGTCTGGCCAGCGCGATCGGTGTTATGAACGTCGCTGGCGATCTGGTGTTTGACGCAGGTTCCACCTATGCCGTTGATGTCTCCACTGCTACCAGTGACCTGACCTCGGTTTCGGGGGACGTGACCAATGGCGCACACTTGCTGTCACCCTTCTTGATCCGCAGACAAGCTACCGCGACTACCAGATCTATAAGATCCTGACCTCAACCGGCGGCACTAACGGTGACTTCACCACGCATGCCCACAATTCGGCTTTTCTTGACGTTTCCTATGAAATTGTCGGCGACGACCTTGTTCTAACTTTGGGCATCGACAACGGGTTTGGAGGCTTCTCAGGTGCTGCGCAGACAGTAAATGAAAAAGCTGTCGCCGGGTCACTCGACACGTTGCAGCAATCTGGACAATCACTCGAACTCTACAATGCTATTCTGCCAATGAATGCAGAAGACGCGAGGTTCGCATTTCGTGAATTGTCCGGCGAAATTCACGCGAACACCTCGCCTATGCTGATTGGCGGCGCACAGTCGCTCAATACCATGATCAATGATCGTATGAAGGGCCCCAATCTACCTCCAGTAACCGGCAATGGTCTTCAGCCTCTTGGTTACGCTCGGGAGGTAGCACCCTCAACCAACTCGGAACATTTCACGAGTTTTGATGATCCGACAGGGCAGGGAACGCACCCCACACGTTTTGGCGTCTGGGCCAGCGGATTTGGCGCGTGGAGCGACATTGATGGTACGGACGGGACTTTGTCGAGCACGTGTCGACAGGCGGCGTGATCATCGGTGCTGACGGGATGATAACCGATGACTGGAAACTCGGCCTTTACCGCGGTTACAGTGGTTCGACGGCGCGAACTGACCGTGAGAAAGCCGAAAGCGATAACTATCATGTCGGGATTTACGCGGGGCGCGAATGGGGTTCGTTTTCGTTCCGTGCCGGCGCGGGTTACACCTTCAGCACCATTGATACGGCACGCTCGGTCACCAGTCTTAATCAGCGTCTAATTTCGGATTACGATGCCGATACAGTGAACCTCTTTGGCGAACTTGGCTACAAATTCGCGCTTGCTGTAACCGCGCTTGAGCCCTTCGTCAATCTGGCACATATCCGCATCAAAACCGACGGTTTCTCGGAAACCGGTGGTTCCGCTGCACTCAGCGTTGATGGCGATACTACCGATACCACCACCACGACGCTGGGTCCTCGCGCAGCGCGTACCGTCCGGCTGGGTGAGGGTGCAGCGACACTACGCGGCATGGTAGGTTGGCAGCATACTTTTGGTGACACTGCAACGACATCGACGCGCGTTTTGCGACGGGTGATAACTTCACGATATTAAATACACCGAGGGATCAGAACGCCCTGGTTATTGAGGCAGGGGTCGATTTGAGCCTTAGTGCAAACGCCACACTTGGCCTCAGCTACAGCGGTCGCATCGGTGCGGATGCCCGAGACCATAGCGCCAATGCGAAGCTGAATGTGGTTTTCTGAACGACGGGCGATCATGGCTACCTCCCCTTGCCTTGGAACCATGAATTCTTGTGGCAATGGAGCTTTGTAGCTGATGCTTCAACTCGTTTGTGAAGCTGTGCATTAATCAACGTCGCAATATTTGGTTGAAACAAACGCTTCTGTGAGTTTAGGTTCTCGGCATCCGGGGAGTCCTAATGTTCACCTTCTACCGCGTACTCATCGCCATTCTTGGATACGTTTTAGTCAGTTCGAAGAGCCCCAGGGTGACGGACGTTTTGTCCAAGTGCAATCTTTCAAAACACTCGATGAGCGCGTGTATCGCGGGGGGGAGAGAACGTCTACGGTGAGGAACCGTGGAAAGAGCAACAGTTCCTGTAGACGAGCAGCGGCTGCGCTCCACCGTCTAATACGGGAGATTCTGACGCGGCTCACCTTAAACAACACTTCACCTTTCCGGGCGTATACAATCATAAAACAATCGGGACGTGCATCTTGAATCCAATTGAACTTCTTAACGGCCTGGAAAAACTCTTCAAAAACGCAATTGTCTACGGCGTCACCGTGTTGATTATATCCAGCACGTATTGGCTGTTGTTCTGGATTGGTCTTCTTCCTCCAACTGAGTTTTATATCGAGGCTCTGAAGTGGGCGCGTTTAGCCGCAGCTGTATCGCTCGGGGTAATTGCTGTAGGAATTGCCACCTGGCTCGTTCGACTGATTATAGCAATCTCTCGAGGTTTACTAAAATTGGTGCTCCGTCCATTCGTCAAAAGGAAAAACCGGAAACGGGCACTAGAAGACATTTATCTCCTACCAGCCGAAGCTCGGCTACTCTTGTATGGTCTAACACTGCATCCAGCCGGTCGATTCACATCACCAGGAGAAAATGGCCCACTCGACTCGGCTTTTGACAGACGTCTTATCCTCCGAGAAGAAGCGTATCTATTTAGAACGATGCCACGCGGTGCGTTAATGAAAGTGTCGAGCGCAGTTATGGAACCCGTCGTGATTCAAACTCTCCGAAGATGGGTCCAATCGGATTATCCCACGGCAACAAGTGATGAACATTTGGCGATGGAAGCCGAAGTTGTCCTCAAACGCTACTACTAACCCAACTGTTAAAATCGCATCCTCGCCGCTATCAAAATTTAAACGAAGGTGTGCGAAACGCCCCTCATTGAAAAGGGGGTATTATGGACGATAACACGAAAAAAATCGTGAAGTGGGTGGGCTGCGTGGTGCTGGCTTACTTGGTGATCACGACCAGGGTGATTTCCATCGCAGAGACCGAAGGGCACAATTCCAGAATTGTGGTTGGAACGAACTTCTGGCGCTTCTACCCCGTAGATAGCGTAGCCAATTACTGTGATCGGAATGCCGGTGGAGATATGTCTATCGGCTTGGAATGCGTCGAGCAGATCTCCAAGAAGATCGCTGCCGATAAGTGGCTGATCACGCTCACCGAGAGCGATAAGCCCAACTGGAAGTTCTGAAAAATCAACCATTGATAAGCATTACTTATCAATGGTACATATACCAACTGGTAACCATACCCACTGGCGAACACTAAAATACGAATAGCATTCGTTTAACAAATCATTTACCATGATTTCAATGGTTTACGATCTCTCCAAATTGCCCATCCACACCCTGCTGAGACCGCTCAGCGATGCCACGGCAGCATTTTGTCGCCTCGATGAGCGCATTGCCCGCTCATCCGTCGGCGCAGGCTGGTGTGAACGCCAGAATTTCAGCGACGCGTGTGCTTCGCTATGGATCGATGGTGAGCTGGTGCATCTCGAAGACCTGGTGCTGCACGACGCGACCCGCGATGTGCGTGCCCCGACCCATGAACTGACCATCGCCCGCGACGTGTTGAAAACACGCCGGCGGATTGTTGCACAACCGCCCGACTGGGCGCTGTCGCCGGACGGTATTCGTAGCTTACGCCAGGACCGAACCGAGCAGGCGTGGTCTGCAACATCGTTGGGTGATGCAGGAGCCGACGCGAAAAATGAGATCGCGGATGACGAACCGTTCGCGGCAGGGCATGGGGCGTCTGAAGACGATGATCCAGATCTGCTCGATGAGTTCGCTGAAATTGATGCGCTACTCGCCAGATCCGAGGCCGCCATTGCCCAAGCTCAAACACCGGGCCGGGTAGACCCGGCCGAAAAAGATCCGTTGGTCTACGATCTCGATTGGGACGAAGACGCGCGGCTTGATGAATGGCGGACAGTGTTGCGACAGTCCAAGGACTTGCCACCGATGCTGCAGGCGATTGTTGTGTTGGACGCCTGGAACAGTGTTGATGTGTTGCAGCACGCGCCGTGGCTTGGTCGGTTACTCTCTGCGTCGCTTCTGCGGCAGGCCGGCATCACCACGCAAAACCATCTTGCCGCCATCAACACCGGCCTGAAAACCATTCCCGTTGATCGCCGCCGCCATCGCAGTCGCGAAGTTCGGCTGCTGGCAATCGCCGAAGCGTTCGTCGCGACAGCCGAGATTGGCTTAAAAGAACATGACCGGCTGGCACGATGTTCCCAAAAATTCTGTGTCGAAGGATCAATTGGGATATCTTCGCCTTCCTCCATTGCCACCTTTGTGAGAGCGGCTGATTCCGTTTGGCCGCGGAAGCGCAGCTTGTCGAACGCCTAGAACGGGCGAAAGCCTCCGGCGATCTGCCGGAGAGCGCCAATCCCGCAGCGCTCGCGGCGTTCGTGCTGGCCATGGGTCATGGCCTGGCGGTTCAGGCGAAAGGCGGCTTCAGCCGGGAGATGCTGCAGGCGGTGGCCGAGCAGGCAATGTCGAGCTGGCCTGTCGGAACTGCGGTGCCTGCTGAGGCGTGATCACGCCTCACTTTCTTGATCGCCAACGAGATGTTCGTCGTGTTGTGCGCTCGATCGCGCCGCCCGCGCTGGCTGATCTGGGGTCGTCCCGAAGGCGAAGAAAAGCCCCAGGTCTCCGTTATCCAGATCGTCAGGAGAACTGCCTGCCCAGTCGCTCGTGCTCCGCGATAAGGAACGTCAGGTAGCTGCGGATCAGATTGCAGTAGAGTCGCGCTTCATCGATCTCAAGCGCGAGACCTTCTCGCAAGTCGACACCGTGGCGCACGCCGCCGCCAGTGGGCGACGAAAGGTATCCGTGCAACGTCATCATCCAGCTCAGGATCTGCTCCTGATGCCCTCGGCCGCGCTGACGCAAGGCGGGAATGATCTTGTTGAAGTAGCGTCCTTGGATACTTGCGTCGTCGACATTGAGGCCGCGGAAGGCGGTGGCGATGGTTTCCAGCAGCCAAAGGACCTCCTGGACCGCCTGACGGCCATTGCCTTCGCTCAGGAACCGCTGAGACGTGTCGAGGGACTCATGAATGAGCGCTCGTGCCTGGATATCGAGCGACGGCGGCGCGTCCGGGACGGTAATCGGAATGTGGACGCGTGTGGCGATCAGCATGGGGGGATTGAGTTGATAGCCGGCATTGGCGTCGGCAAGGATGCGATTGATCCGCGCGGCGTCGGGCATGGTCATCGCTGGATTGCGTGCCCGAAGCTCCCGGCATGCGTCCCAGAATGCTTCGATGAAGACAGGAGCGTTCTCACCGGCGCGTTCCATATCTCGGTCGAGATCTTCGGAGGCGAAGCGCTCGTTGCTGCTCGGCCAATATTCGGCGCTGGCGGCCGCACAGAACCGCGCCTTGAAATGCTCCAGAATGGCCTTCCGTTGGCCTTGTCCGCCGATGCGATTGATCAGGTCGCGAAAGCCCTTTTGTACGGTGGGCTCTATCGCGCCGGGACTGTCGAACCGCCAATTGCCGTCGAACTGAAGCATCAAGAGCGGACACTGGCGGATTTACGCACGCGGGTGGGGCCGCGCGTCGGCGTATTCGATGCAATCACGTCGCCCAGGCTGTGAAGCTTGAGGGGCGGATGCGAAGGCAGCTTCACGGTGAGTTCGAGCTTGCCGCCGATCGCCTCGATGTAGCCGCGCAACGTCGATAGATACATATCGGCCTGCTTTTCCATCTTCGAAACCGAGGGCTGCTTGATGTTCAAGACACCGGCAACATCTTCCTGTGCCTTCCCCGCGATCTGGCGCAGTTCGCGCAGACCCTCGACCTCCTGCCGAAGCTCCTGGTAGCGGGCCTCAACCTGCTCCCGCTGGTCGAGGGGCAGCGAAGCGATGACGTCCGTAATGCTGCGTCCCATCGGGCTATTCCTTCTTTACGGATTTCAGGTTTTCCAGATGGTCGGAAAACCGCTTGTCCGCCTTTGCGATAAGCTGCTTATAAAAACGCTTCTGACTTCCGCCCGACTTGTCTCCCGCTACAAGCAGGATTGCGTTTCGCGCTGGGTCGAAAGCAATGCGGCTCGCCACTCGCCATCGCATGCTGAAAAGCGCATTTCCTTCATGTTGGAATGCTTCGAGTCCTTCAGTGTGTCGACGTAAGGTCGACCAAGTTGCGATCCGAATTCGGCCAGCAGCTTTGCGAGGGCAAGCATTTCGTTCTGCACCTCGTTCGCGAAAGCCTGAAACTCCGCCTCGAAGGCATCATGCAGTCTGACGTCCCAATCCATATAGCTTCCAGGCTATTTTAAGTCAATGGTGGAAGCCGGCATCAGTTGCCGCCCTCCGGCGCTCCGGCCTGGCGAAGCATGTCACCAATGGGCTGAGAGCCGACGCGGCAGCGAGCAATGACGCGATCGAATGAGATCACCCGCCTGCTGCGGCCGCGCTCCGTCGTGCATGTCACCTCACGGTGAAGCGCAATGCGTTCGAGCGCGACCTTTCCTTGAGCCCCCCGGTCTTCGTGAAGCTCGGGGGGCGTTGAAGTCGGCGAGCCTGACCTCGATCCAGGCGTTTGGGTCGGCCGTCTTGCCCACGCAAAGGCTGTCACCATCACCGACATAGCGAACCGTGCCAGAGAACTGCACGCCAGCCTAGGCTGGCAGAGGTGCTTTGCACGGGTCCGCATAGGCGGGGACGAACTGGCAAACGAGAACAAACACGCCGGAGAGAAGGAGCGGCCGCAAGGTCACTGTTCGACCTGACAGCGGGTATGAGGGAAACCCTGTCCGAGATTTGCATAAACTTTTCGGACTCCGATGCTGAGCAAGACAGCGGATTATCTTGATCGACCCGGCTAAGTCCAAATCAAAGCGGATTAGGCGGTGGCGCTCATCCCAAGCAGTTCATACTCGACACCGGTATCTATCGCCCGGGTTGCGAAGTTCGACACAGGCGAAAAATCCTGGCAAATCATCTTTCTCTCGGGAGGTGGCTTTTGATTGTTGTACACTGGCATGAACTGCTCTCGAAACGTTCGGAAGTCCGAATTCTGTAAAACGATGACTTCATCTTTATCCGCGTCGTTCCACAAACCTAGGAATTGAGAAGCGTATTTGCCAAAGACGCTCGATAATATGCTCATTGCTCGGTTGTCGTTGAAATCGTAGTCGTCCCAGATCCTTACCCCGACCCGGGTCGGCTTCACGAAGATTCGATCGTCGCCCGCTTTCTTCGATATTTCGGCCTCGAGATAGGCGCGCGCAGCGAAGGGACCAATCGCTGCATAGGCGTCCGAATTCAATGGATTTTCGCCATTGGCAGCGTAGGTGTCCGTTCCGGGGCCACGCGTTTCCAGTAAGATCATCGGATTTTCGACTGTCGCCTCGAAGTCCGGAGATTTTTCGGTCCACTCATCTTCTTTTTTACGGCGCGCGGCGACATTTGCTGCGAATGTGCGAAGGTGCTCCCACCGTTCGTCGAACGCTGTCTCCCCGCGGCTCATCTGTGGAAGCGTGGCAATGGCCTTCTCGAGCGTGGCGCTGACCACCCGTTTGACAGTCGCGCTCCCGTCGAACTCGCTTAGCTGAAACCGGCAGATTGACCGCGTCGGCTTTTGGCCTACCCGCTCAAGCTGGTGTTTTTTGGAACTGCCGTACTGCCAAAGTTCTGCAAACTCGCTTGCCATCGGAAATTTCGTGCCGAAGGTGCGGGGCAGCAAATAGATTGCAACATGCGCGCGGTTCGTCAGCAGCTCTGCAGGCAGCTCGCTCCCTTTCAGATTGCCACTGCTCCAAGTTAAAGCTACAACGGATTTTGCAGCTGTCGTTGAGGCTTTCAGCGCCGCCGAAAAGATGTTTGGTCCATTCGTGCCTCCTTCGTCGGGGCTTGCGAGCATCATTAAGGCTCCTTGTACTTGACGCTAAAGCCGAGGTCCTCATTTCGAAGAGTGACGTTTTGCTTGAACCATGTATGCGTTCTGTCGATGATGTTATCATCGCCTTCTGAAAAGCGACGAGGCAGTTTGAAAATTAGAATGCCGTCAACTTTAGTTGCTTCCTGCAAGAAGCTTCCACCTTTGAATTTGACAGGCGACGACAAGATCAATGTCCAACCGCGGTTCCACAATAACCCCGGAACAAGGCGGAGCTTCACTTCTACATGACCGTCGTCCATAAGAAGCGTATCGCGATCCGTTACGAACACCTTGCTGGGATCTACCAGCCCCCCCAATCCCACGATTTGCTTGGAGGCACGAGCATCCAGATATCTGGCGCGCGCATCAAGGAGCTTGTTTTCCCTTTCCACTCGGCCTTCTTCGAGACGTCTCATATTCTCCGAGTATTTCTCTGTAGCGGGGCGTTGGCCAACGTAGACATCGACATAGAGCCCGCCTGAATCGTACGCAAAATTAGTTTTCTCTTGCCAGAACGGTAGCCCGATCAGATCATCGTCAATTTCCTCTTTTTCGCGCACCATGGACAGCCAATTGCTTCGGTCGCCATCTTCCGCTGCGATCAGGCTGGTGTCGATCAGAGTGTTTGCCACGTCCCGGAACTTCTGCTGAAGTGTCATGATGCGTTGGTCACGCGAACTCTTTCTGTCAGAGATCAAGAGGTGAAGCGCGCCGTCGCTGGCTCCATCACCGTCTTTCGGTTCTTCTGGCGGCTTTCCAGGGTACTCTTTGTACTTTTCCAAAACCAAGGCATGCAGTTCTGCTGAAAGCGCTGCTTTTTGCTCTTGGGTAAGCTTGGTGAGATCAAACGGGAACCTACCTTCCTCGGTTAGCCAGTCGACAAGGTCTGTTAGCTCGTCGCGAGCAAACACCATCTCGTCCACAAGATCGGTCGATGCGAAAATCGAGCGCCCCCCTCGCACGATATATTCGAACTCATCGAGTTTAAGGACGCTTTCGAACGCGTTGTAAAGGCGATAGAACGCGATGTTGAGCGTGCTTCCCTCGTTGATATTGCGCACGCGGAACGTTGTCGTATTTTCGCTGGTCGTCTCGATCGACTCCGAAACAGAAACGCTCCGCTCTTCCTTGGATCGGCGGTTCACCTCCTGTGAGGCGCGTTGCACTGAACGATTAAGCTGTCGAGCCACTTCCTTCGTCGTGTTGGTTTTCGAGAAGTTTGCGCTTCCGGAGATCCCCGCATAAGAGCCTGATAGTCCACCGCTGAACGACGTGGTCGTCTCGTTCTCTTTGCGGACCTCTTTTTCGAACACTGTCTCAAAGTCTGCCCGGTCGATACGCGTAATGTCGACGAGAGAGGTGGCAGTTTCACTTCGGCTGCTATTGTATCGTTCAGAGGTCTTCAGCGTGACTTCCCGCTGCTCACCCGGGCTCAGCGGGATCGTCGTAGCGAGTTCCCCAAGAGAAACCCCACTCCATGTGAATCGATAGGATAGACGCTCCCGTAGACTGATCTCCGGGAAGGAAGTGACGACGATATCGGGAACGGGTCGAACGAAAAGATTGTAACCAACAATGAAGGTCTCACCGATCAAAGTGATTTCCTTCTGCGGCAGGGCGATGACGCAGTGGATGCGAAAATCCTCATTTTCTTGGCATAACGAGAGGATCTCGCTGGGTGTCGATCCGTCAGCAGCTCTGAGACCGAGCTCAGTAAATTGAAAGAGAAACGTGCTGTACCCTTTAGATTTGTAAAGTTCGAGCACCTCGATCCATGGATCGTAGTCGATCTTTGCCGCCTCATAATAGTCGAAGGTTTTGGAGTTGTAGATCGGCACCTGCCAGCTACGGCTGCTTGCTCCGATCCCGAAGAATCCGCTGCTTGAGCGCGTCACGGTCTGATAGGTCGTCCAGCATGCTGTTTTGCTAGATTTCACATAGAGGTCACCTTCTTTGAGATCGAGGGCCACCGGCGCGCCTGTCCCGTCCTGATAAACGGTGATTGTTGTCGGCGCCGTGAAAAGATGGAAGTTGAGGTCAGACGCCGCATCAGCGAGTTGGCGTTTCTTTGCTTGAAGTTCCGATCCGAAATTTTTCAGGTCGCGGAACTGCGCGATCAGAGCGGGAATGACCTCAACTTGAGATGTTTGAATTGCCTTGCTGACATCAGACGCTTTCGCCGAAAGACTTGTAGCGAGCTCGTCCTCATTAATCAGTGTTCGATATTGACGCGCTATGGTCGCTGCATCCGCTCTGACGTTCTCGACAGCGGGAAAATGCTTTCTGGCGCGATCAATCGCTTTGGCCGTAGCCGCGTCCTGCTCCGCCTGATCGGCCGGTTTTGCGCCGGGGTAGAACACCTGGACAAGAGCAGTGATCTTGTCCCATTGCGCTTCCCAAGCGCCATCACGAAAGGCTGCTAGTAGCGGATAGGTGACGCCGGTATCGGTTTCAATTACCGGCTGGTACCAACGTATTCCCGCATTGGTCGGCACCTGCAAAACGCAGCCTTGGACAATCGCAATTGTCTTATCGACTTCTGGAGGTAGCTTGTACGCAGCAAGCCGACCCTTGAAGAAAGTGGGATAGTCAGCTGGGGTTGCAACGGCGTTTCGTGCTGCGCTGGGATCGGGCACGTAAGCCGGCCAAGGCTCGACAAGATCAAAAACGTTTGCGTCGATCGTTGCGTTGTCGGGCGCCACACCGGCGAGCTTCCATGCCTTCTCGACATAGGCTCGTAGCAACGCCGAGTTTGTCGCCGAGACCGCAACGCCAATTTTTTTAAGTATCTCGGTCCAGTCTTTACCATCTACATCGATCGCATTCGATCGTGAGAATGAGTAAGCGTTGGGTGCGTCTTCGACCTTATAAGGTCCGGACAAGAACAAGGCATCGCCTAGCGACCTTGTTCCTTTCAGTCCCTGAAATTCGGCGCCATCTGTCGTCTTGACAACGTCATTCATATCACCATCCCCCCGGACATAGAGTAATTAATGCACGTAATTCGTGTGACGGCAATGGATCCTTTATAAATTTATACGTGCTGACAGTTCAAATACGTTGCTTGCGCCAGAAGAGGCGTCAACGGCTGTACAATGCGCATGCGGAACTCCAAACATGATGAAATAGACTGGCGCAAAATCGTGATCCGTTTCAGAAGGATAGGAACTTCCCCCCGCGAGCGGACTCGATGTTTGTGCTAGCCAAAGCGTTCGTTCGACCGCGGGGGACGCCTAACGTTGGCCGTTCGATCGATCTTCGTCTGCTATCGCCTAAACAATGCGTAGATCCATTCCGGCATGGGGGAACACGCGTGCGATTTCGGAGGCAACCTTCGCCCAATGCCAGAATTCAGCCATGTCTCCTGCGGAACGACTGCGCGCAGCCAGACGCTGTGCGCTATAGTAAGCGGCGTGTTCGTCATCGCGGATGAGTGTCCGCGCATCAGCCTGGCAACGGCGCCGGATATTGCGCCTTTTCTCAATCCATCTCGCAAAACTTCGAAGCATCTGCGCTCTGTCTCTGAATTTTAAAGACCTAGGATACCGGACATACAGATAACCAAGCTGGTTGCCGCCTTAATCGCACCCGTCGATGTATGTTTTTCGCTGTTAGGAATAAGAGGTTACCGGCGCTTTCGCGTCTTTCTGGCGTTGCTGAATGCTTACCAGCCATGTCTCGAGTTTTACTACCTCGGCAACGAGGTCGGCATGCGAGACGGTGTCAGGATTAAGCGTTTCTGCGGCAATGTGCATCTCTTCCGACAAGCGACCGCGAGCGGCCGTCACAGTCTTAACGTCGTCGTCGGTAATGATCGCGAGCTTGAATAGGCTGTTGCCCTTTATCGCATTGTCAAACCGCGCAAGGACCGGGAAGACGAAGTCTGCGATGCCTTGGTCCCAGGATTCCCTGAGCTGTTCTATGATTCCTTTGCTGAATATAGTTCGCCTTGCGTCCGGCCAGGAATCAAACTGATACTTTGCCTCTTTAAGCTCCGAACGCAGTGCATGCGCCAACTGTTGCGCGGACTTGGCCTTCATCGGCAACTCAGCCTCGACGAAGCCGGGCCGGCTCTGTTTTCGGCAAACGGTCTGATATGAAACCGGTCGGGCCTTTGCATCGGCCTCACGACGAAGCTCAAACAGAAACGTCAGATCGTGCGTGAACACGATGACCTGCCGGTGTTCCGCCTCTTCGATCAACCGTGCGGCCACCGCCTTGCGATGGATGTGATCAAGCGACGACATCGGGTCATCGAAGACAATGCTGGAGTATTGTTTGGAGGTAACGAGCTCAGCCAGAAACGCTGCGAGCGCGACGCAACGATGCTCCCCTTCACTGAAGATCTCGCCTACCGGTTCGTTAGGCTTTTCAACAAGACAAACCTGAAAATAGGAAACGGCGTTCGAGTCTTTTACTTTTCGAAGTTCTACCGGCATGCGAGCAAGTTTCAACTTATCGATCTCACGCGCGAATCGACCGCGGAGAGCGTTCGTCACGAGCTTGTCGGAAAGTTCCTTATTCTTTGTGGTGACGGACCGCTTCGCCGTATCTTTCGCGGCCTTGGCTATAACTTCCGCCGTTTTGCGTCGTTCGATCTCCGCCTTGATGTCCGCGAGCAACGGCCCAAGCGCTTCTCTGTCCTTGAGTTCTCGAAACTCTTTGACCAGCGCAAGGTGCTCTGGGCTGTTCTGGTCGGCGGACAATTGCTGGGCACGCGTCGCTAAACCGGCCGATAAGGTGGCAAGTTCATTCTCGGGCACCATCGCGGGTTGGCCTGGAGCAGCTGCGCCTCGGAGGAGGGCACGAAGCCGCCACGCGGCTTGAATGCAGCAGGCTTTAAGCGAGGCCGCCAGCGCAGCATCGCCAATTTCATTGGCGACGAGGCTGATGAACTGACGGCGCGCTCCAACATCCATGCCTTTGCCAGCTGCTTTTTTTAGCGCGTCGCTGTGAGCCTTTTCCGCAGCCTCTTCGTCAGCCTTAGTCGAGCCTTTGACGAAGCTCTCAAAGGTGATTTGGCGCGCTACAGCGTCATGTCCCATAGGCTGTTGGCATAGGACGCAAAGCTCATCAAGACCGGTTGGGTGCGGGAACGTCCTGGTCGGATAGGCAACCTCGTCCGAATATTTGCGGGCGGCTTCCCATAGTGCGCGCCATGTCGCCTTGCCCACGTCGGGCAGTGGCGATGCGGCAAAGAGCGAGCTTGAAGCAAGCTTGGCACTGTCGGCTTTCGTTTCCCATTCGGACTTCAGCACCGCGCGCGTGGCAAAGGCCGCTGGAGAGGCCGCATCCACCAGGTTTTTGAGTTTGGAGATAGCGTCGTCGAGCCTGGCTTTTTGGGAAGTGATTTTCGCCGCGGCACGTTTGGGATCCTGCGCCAGATCGCTTTCGACTGTCGCAAGATGGGCCGTCTCGGCGTCTGACAACTGCGCCAGCAGATCAAGCTGCGCGACGCTGGATTTTGCGGAAAGGTTGTGAACGAAGGCGCCGGCAGCGGTATCGGTCTGAAGTTGAGGCGATTTGATCGCCAATGGTGTCTTGGCATCAATATCGGCTAGCCTATCGTCGAGCTTTGCCTTCAACTGATCGCACGCTGAGGCCAAAGCCTCCAAAACTCGCATTGGTTGCGGGATATATGCCACTGCGTTCGTCTTCTCGACGTGGACATTGGCACTCCTGGAGTCGAAAATGCTGATCGACGGCAGATCGGCATGGCTCGGCGCGTCAGCGCTCCACGCGAACTCATCCTCTGTGGCGCCCCGAAGGAAAACGATATTTGCTTTCTGGGGGGTGGCGGCTGCATCCTCGACGTCGCGCAGAATTGTGATGTTGCGATCACGGGTGCGGCAGGCGTGTTTCAGGATGCGGACGTAGCCAGATTTGCCTGAACCGTTATCTCCATAAACGATCGACAGTCCGGTTTGCGCAAATTCAAGCTTTTGATCGAAGGCGAGGGCGTTGACGCCGGTGGGGTTCTCAATTCTGAGCACGCTTACCGGCGAGCCCAGAATAGTTTGAGATGACACGTCTGCGTCTGAGAGTGGCGTATGCGGCAGCGTCGGATCAAGGCAAATTTCGAGAAGCTCGCCGATCGCCTCGGCATCCAGACCCTCGTTTTGCACGAGACGGCGCAACGCGTCCCGTTGCCACGCCGGTCGCGTCGTGGACCACGCGAGCACTTCGGCGAAAGCAAGGTTCTCGGTGAGGGTCTCTTCGTTGGTAGATTGTGCGTCAACCATCAGTCCTTGCCACCTTTCTTTTCGTAGTTCAAAGCCGGGAGAATGAACGGCTGGCCATGGTCGATGGGTACGCGGATTGACGTTTCTCCCCACTCAGCGGGGGCTGCAAGCGCGATGATGAAGCGCGAGGAGAGGTCGGCATACTCGCCCTCGGGAAGTGGAGTGTGCCGTTCTGGCAGCCGACGGAATAGATGAGTGTGGTAAACCCATACGTCGTTGCCTCTGAGGAGCACGAGAAGCTGTTTGATCCTACGGCGGATGGCGATTTCTTCGCTTGGTGATACTTTCTCAAGAATGCTGCGAACTGACCAGGTTAGGCCGTCCAGAATAGCGACAAGTTCTTGCGTATATTCGGCTGCCTCATCTGTTAGAGAGATCATGATCTCACAGGCAAAGTCGTTCGAGCTATTTGCCTGCTTGAACAACAAACCTTCGTCCATCGTCACGTTCGCGAGGTCGTAATCATATCTGGGGACCAAGCACTCTTTGTGAAACTCGGCTAAGGCTTCAGAAAAGATATTCCCGCTAGGTGGCGGCTCTGGCGGGGTATTGTCACAAGGAAACGAAATCTGCTCGCGGCGGACGTTTAGAACCTTCGCGAGACGATCAAGAACACCGATTGTTACCGGCGCATTTTTGTTCTCGATCTCGCGCAGCGTTCGCTCACTGACGCGCACTTCATAGGCCAGCTCTTTTTGGGTCGAGACATGCTCAGCGTTAGTCCTGAGCGTCTTGATTTTACTTCCATCCGGAATGACTTTCTTCACTGTTGCCTCTGCTGTAATTGCTGATTTAGGCACAGTATAACAATCAAATTCAGGACGGTCGGCAACAAACCGGCAGCGCACCGGCAATCGGACGGCGAATCTGAGAGATCACTTGGAAGGACTGGCATCATCGGCGGTCCATCGCGATGTCCTCCTGATACTGATGCCACCCGTGCATATCTTGGATCGGTTCGACCATAATTTCGTCGAACTCGTCGATTTGGCGATGCAGGCGGTCATACTGATCGAGGACGATGAGATTGTCGGCGCCTTGCCGCAGCTTTTCGGCTTGCCGGCGCCAGCTCGGAAACGGCAATTTCGCGTGGCGAGGTTTCCACTTGGGGAGAAGCTTTTCATTAGCCTCAACAAGAACACGACTTCCGCGCGCGATTGAGAGCTTGCCCGGATCGAAAGGTTCGAACGGGAGCTGCCTGGCTTTTAATTGCCGCTCGCGTTCGCGATGACTGCGCACAATTTCGTCGATCGTGTCCGCTTCGAGTTGAATGCGTCTCAGCGTCGATATGGGATCATCCTTACCGCTGCGCCCCAGGGCGATGAAGTTGAAGTCGGCCTCAGACCTGTCGGCGAGAGCAGACAGATGGTCGGCAAGCGCGTTCTTCAGCGATGGCTGATAAGGTGCGGTGCGCGCGGCGACTCGACCGCAAAAAGCAGCGATGTCCGCTTTGCAGGAATATTTACGGGCGCCCTCTAGCTCCGGAAAATGTACAACGATCTTGCCGTTTGCGAGAGGCTCCTCCCAACGGAGGAACCGGATGGGCCGAAGCAGCTGTGGCGCATGAGCAAGCGTGAGCTTGAGATACAGGCCGGCGAGAGGTCCGATGACGGGATCGTCTTGCAAGCCCACGTGATAGAGCTGATTGCGATAGCTATGTAGAATTAAAACCGATCTTGCGTCTGGTTCGGAGAGAAAGTCAGCGCGTTTTAAGAGAGTAATTTTCGCGTCAAACGCCTGACCTCGTCCGGCAGCTTTATCTTTCAGAGTCAATGCGGGTATCGAAGCCCGGCCGTCTTCCTCGATTAGTTCCACACACCGCTGGTGGCACATCAACTCGAATGCGTTGTCGATCAGTATGAGAGCCAATCGACTGCTCAGCGGACCGCCGGCCAAAAGCTCGGACGCCGCTCTGTCTAGCTGTTCGGCGAGCGGTAAAATGAGCCGCATCAGATCAGCACTTTCCAATTTGGTGCATCGAATTCGACAAAGCGGCTCACGACCGCCCCACCGCCTGCCGCAGCTTCACCGTGCATGTGATTCCACGGTGAAGCGGGTGATGAGTAATCAACAAATACTCTATGGCCCCAGGGCAATAGTGCAACAGCCTGTTGCACAAATTCGCCATCAGGCCAGGCTTCTCGGCGTCTGACTGTTTCGGTATCGACCGCAGAGCGGGTCGAGCGCGGTGAAAAGGTGAGCGTGGAAAATCTCGACAGGATCGCTGTCGCGCTGGGGTACGAGACGGGCAAGCTTCACGCTCCGCGCATACCGCTTGGTGCAAACAAGGCGGCGGAAGATCTGATCGAGACTTACGGCTACCTCGAACAGGTGTCGGTCGTGCCACTGAAAACCCAGAAGGCCATTCGAGACGCGGCGAAGTGCGCCGGCATCCTGGTTCACAAGCACGCCGTCCCGGAGGGGCACGACGACTATATCGCAAACCTGCCCGAATGGATTGACCTGGCTGGGTTCATATTGAGCGAGGAAATCGAAAGGGATGGTCAGGAACCCAATAGGCGTCGCCTCTATAGGGACATTCAGGACCATGTTACCGAAATGGAGCGGCAAGGGCTGACGGTGCTCGTTGGTGTTATGGACGCTCCCCAGCCACGATTTCCCGATGTGAAAGTCGCCATACTCGCCATCACGACGAAAGCCGCTGATCCGGGTGCGGTAAAACGGGAGCACGTCTGGGTCGATCGTCGCAACGTCAGCAATCTCAGCTTTGACGTTCCCGACATGGACCCGTAGACGCTTTCCGGGTCGCAGATACCATCGAGCCAGCCGGGCAGCATTCGGCCGTGTAGTGCAATCGTTCCGTTCGAACTCTCTTGTGGAACAGGCGGCTTGCAAGAGGTCGCCCGACCTTCTCGGCGTTGCGGCGGCCGGGGAGCCATACTACCTTTGAGGGTACAGTCAAGGGTCCGCATTTCATTTGCCAGGAGGCGACGTGGATACGCTTTTCAAAGAAGATCTGGAAATTTCGCTTCCGCCGCAATTCGCGATAGCTGGTAAAATCCACGGTGCATCTGTCAGGAAACTCGGCCATCCCGGGCGCAAGCTGATCGCCACTGCGAACGAGTTTACCGAAAAGCGAGTTCGGGGACTGTTTCTCCGCAGTCCCGATGGACGGCGCGAGGTGGCAGTGATCCCCCGAAGGACCGACGTGGTTCTGCCCAGCGACGAGATACTGCGCCATCCGGCGGCGGCAAGCCTCGCGGAATTCCGGAAAGACTCGACCCCTGGCGTCTGGATCAAACCCGTCGCAGCCAATGCCACCGGCATCTCGATCAAGGAATTCGAAGGCAGGTGCGACGAAATCCGCCGATCTTGGCGAGGGGCGTTCACCTTTACCGAAGAGCGTATCGTCGGCGACATCGTTGTCCAGCCCGGTCTTAGGAAGCCGCAAATAGGTGCGATACATGCCGCCCTCGGCCATTGGACCGCTTCTTCCGCCCCAGCGACCATCGTAATGCCAACCGGAACTGGCAAGACCGAGACGATGCTAGCGCTGATGGCCGTCGCCGAGGTCGAGCGGCTTCTTGTCGTCGTGCCAAGCGATGCCTTGCGGACGCAGATCTCGGAAAAGTTCCTGAGCCTCGGGGTTCTCAAGGATAGCGGCTGTCTCGCTGTGGACGCGAAATTGCCCATCGTTGCGACCCTCGATAAAGTCCCAAAGTCGGTCGAAGAGGTCGACGGCATCTTCAGGCGGGTCAACGTCGTCGTTACGACGATGGACGCGGTCGCCAAGGCAAACGGGGAAGTCCAGTTGAGGATGGCGGAGCTTATCAGCCACCTTTTCGTCGACGAAGCACACCATATCGCCGCCAAGATGTGGCGGGAATTTAGGGGGCAGTTTGCGAGCCGCACCGTCCTGCAGTTCACCGCGACGCCGTACCGAACCGACGGGCGACGCGTCGACGGCAAGTTCATATACAACTACCCGCTCGCCAAGGCGTATGCCGAGGGGTACTTCAAGAAAATCCACTTCAAGCCAATTTACGGTCTCGACCGGGACGACGCCGACCTGCGGATCATCCAGGCCGTAAAGGCTGCATTGGTCCAAGACGAAGCCGAGGGCCATGTTCATCTTGCGATGGCGCGTTGTCGGATAATCGATACCGCCGTCAAGCTGCATCGTCTCTATTGCCAGCTTCTGCCGGAGTACAATCCCGTCATCGTTTACAGCAGCCTCTCCGCCAAGGCGAAGCTGGAGGCGCTCCGGAAGCTGAGGTCTGGAGAGAGCAGGATCGTGGTGTGCGTAGACATGTTAGGTGAGGGCTTCGACCTTCCCGAACTCAAGATTGCGGCGCTTCACGACAAGCATCAGAGCGAAGCAATTACCGTTCAGTTCGTCGGGCGGTTCACCAGAACGCGGAAAGACCTCGGCGATGCGACGGTGATCGCCAACGTCGTGGCCGCCGGCATGCGGGACAGTCTTCAGGCACTCTATAATGAAGACGCCGACTGGAACCATCTGCTCGAAGGTCTCGGAACCCGTAACACCGCCCGCGAAGAGCGGCGGCAGGAAGTGTTCGAGGGTTTCGATCAGCCGCCGACGGATTTTCCACTAGATCAGGTGACACCTCGCCTCGGCGCGGTCGTATACGAGACCACTTGCGAACGATGGGATCCAAACAGGATCGTCGAAGCCTATGGACCTGGCTCTATCATCGAAGGTCCGTCGATCAACTACGCCGAGCGGCTTGCGGTCTGGGTTCTGAAAACCGAAGAGAAGCTCAAGTGGACGTCGATGCGCCAGCCCGTAAATTCGGCGTATCACCTGTACGCATGCCATTGGGATGACGAGCGGCAGCTTCTCTACGTCAGCAGTTCGAACCTGAGCGATCTTCACGCTAGGCTGGCCGAAAAGGTTGCCGGCGCCGATGCGAAGCGAATTCGCGGAGACGACGTCTTCAGGGTGCTGGACGGCTACAAGCGTTTAATCCTAAGCCATCTTGGCCTTTCGGAAGCGGTCCGGAAGCCAATCAGGTATTCCCAGTTCATGGGCAGCGACATCGCTCCCCAGCTTACCGACGACCCCGCCAATCGCGGTCGGATGAAGACGAACATCTTTGGCCAGGGTTACACCGCGAGTGGCAAGTCGACGATCGGTTGCTCCACGAAGGGAAAGATCTGGTCTTACGAGTCGGTGCATGGCTTTGCAGGCTGGATGGAGTGGTGCAAGGTCATCGGTGCGAAGCTGCAGGACTCATCAATCCAGCCCGACGGTATTCTGCGTCGCTTGGTTCAGCCCACCAAGCTCACCTCGATGCCCGAAAAGCACGCCGTCGCCATTAATTGGCCGGAGGCGGTCCTCCATGTAGATGATGACCGTGTCGATCTAGTTTTCGGCGCTGTCTCGGTCCCGTTCTACGATTGCGAGATCCGCATCCTATCCCAGGTGCCCGGAACCGAGATCGTCATGAGGGTCGGCGGAGATGACAGGTTTGTCGATGTCATGATGACCATAGACGGTTCCGGTGCGCATTATACCCCGACCGCCGCGAGCGGCGTCCGCATCGGCAAGAAGACCACGGATCTGGTCTCCTGGTTTAAGGACGATCCGCCCCATATCTACTTCGCTGACGGAAACATGCTTTTGGCGTCCGAGCTGCTCAAGCTGCCTGATGACCATGCTCCGCCGTTCGATCCCGACCGCCTGGTCGTCCGGGACTGGTCAGGCGTCAACATCAGGAAGGAGTCACAGGGCAGAAAGAAGGATGCGACAAGCATCCAGCGCCGCGTCATCGACGAACTGCTGCAGAACGGTGGGTTCGATGTTGTTTTCGACGATGACGGTTCTGGCGAATCCGCAGACGTCGTAGCGATCAAGAAAGAGGGGGACGTCATCACGGTGGCGATGTTCCATTGCAAGTACTCGAGCGATCCTACCCCGTCCGCCAGGGTTGATGATCTCTACGAGGTATGTGGCCAAACACAAAAGGCGATCCGCTGGAGGGAACGGCCGGATCTCCTGTTCGCCCGGTTAAGAAAACGCGAGACGGCGATACAGAAGAAGTTTGGGCTTTCAAGGTTGGAGAAGGGCAGCGTTATCGATCTGATCCAATGGCATAACCGCTGGAGCGAGTTCGACTATCGTTTTGAGATGACCGCGGTCCAGCCTGGGTACTCGAAATCGGAGGCAATCCGACAGCAGGATAAAGGGCAGCTGGAAATTCTCGCCGCAACACAATCCCTGCTAATGGACACGTGGGCCATACCATTCACGTTCCAATGCAGTCCTTGAATTGAAGATTTGAACCTGCGGGTAATTGGAAAGCGTCAGTCCTCGATAGTACTGGATATGGGCGGCCCAGCTCCCGCTTCGATAGGAAATTTGAATGGCCGGGAATGAAGAAGGCGTCTTTCGCAAAGCTAAGGCGGAATTTCAAGCTCTGCAGATTTTGCAGGTGCTAGTGCTCCCTGTCGCATGTGGTCGCTCCAATGACAGCATTTTGGGCGTATGCTTGGACAAATGTGGTATGTACGGAACCCCAGAAGAAATTCGGTCGGTCATAAGTTTTCTTGAGCGATCCGGCTTGGTACGCACAGACAAGGTCGAGGACGATGTGATCGTCGCTATCACAGACGCGGGCGAACGAGTTGCTGAGGGTAAGCAAATCGTTGATGGAGTGGCGCGCCCCACGCGAAAATAGTGTAGTTGATGGTCAGGTTTCATCAATTCCGCCGTCAGAGGCGCAAGACCGGTTGTCTCCAACAAAATCATATGGATACATCATTTCAATGATGCCGAGACTACGGGTCTTAGGTCCGTATCCTTTCAAGAGCTACAGGTCGATGATCACCCCTATGATGCCGTAAACTGAACCGTTGCGCACAGGCTGTATCCGCGACGTCAGGACTTCGATTCCTGCCGCAGCTTCTCGATATGCTCCCTACAGAGTGTTTCAATCAGGGTATGAAGTTCAGCCGTTCGCTCCTGAAGCCAGGCAAGTGCCTCTTCGCTGATCTCGAACTGTTTTGAGTAGCGCGCCTTGACGTAGGCTTCGTTGAGAATGTTGTACCATGCGGTAAAGCGCTGCTGCTCACGCGGCCAGATATCGACCAGCCGCCGGTCACGATCCTCGGAAAGCCCGCGCAGGAATTTCAGATTGTGTGAGGGTGGGGAGTAGTTGGTCAGCGTCAGGAGGTAGCAGGAGTAGGCGGATTCGACTGCCTGGTGCAGAGTGAAGGCTGCAAGGTTGAGGTAGCCCGATTTGATGTAAAAGTCCGCACCTTCCAAGAAACCCATCGCATTCCGAAACTGCTTTTCAAAATGGTCCTCTGCCACCCTGAGCGCATCCGCTGGGCTGAGCGTCTTTGGTTCTGCCAATGGTCGGTCATCGAACTCGTAGAGAATGATGCCTTCACGGGCAAGATCGACAAAGAAGTACTGCCCGTCATGCAGGAAATTGCTGATCTCGCGAGCGCCATGCACGATCAGACCAACAGGCGTTTCGATCTCCTTATCCCACATCAGCCGGTCGGTGGCCTTGTCCCAGTATTTCGGGTCGGCCAGTTCCTTGTTGCTGACGATGACAAGAATATCGAAATCCGAACGGTAGCCTTTCGAGGTATGCGGTTCGTCGACAAAGGTACCGCGGGCATAGGAACCAAACAGGATGATCTTGTAGATCCGGCCGTCTTTCTTCGCATCCGACTTCGAACGCTCGACCACGCCAGCAAACTCTTCATGGATGATGCGGACGACCTTTTCAAGTTCGACCTGCTTTGCCTGCGGAAGATGTCCGATATCCGATTTCATCGCCTTCACCATCGATTCTTCTGAACCGTCACCTTAGCCGTGATCGGCAGGCTATTGCTACTCCACAATCTTGTAGTGGTTGTCAGGAGAACCTTCGGCGCGAGTGCGGAGCTGAAGCAAACAGCGAGTGGCGGATGGGAATGTTGCCAGGGTCGGAGGTTGGGACTGAACCATGGATCTTCAAGACCGTGTGGTTTCCGCTCAAACGGTTGTTGGGACCGTCTGCAATTATTGACTACCACTCCAGAGCCAAGGTAACTCGGGCGACCAGTGCAACGCGAAAGCTTCTCCAGCCGCCCCTTCGTTTAAGCACCCTTTTAGATCCACCCATTGCAAATATATCGTATAATCGGATATAGATCTCTCATGTCGATGTGGGGAGCATGGATGAGTTCTAAATTTTTAGTGATTGATCCGCGCAAAGACTTGGCGGCGCTCAAGGGGATTTTTTCGTTACATCGCATTCAGCTCCTACAATTGATCGCCAATCGCCCCGGCATCAATGTCAACGAACTGACTGAGGCGGCGGTCCTGCCGCAATCGTCCGTATCGGCCCACCTCAAAGTTCTAGAAAAAGCGGGCCTTGTTCGTACTGAAGCCCGCCGTGCAAAGAAGGGCAACCAGAAGGTTTGTTTCGCGGTTTATGACGAACTCATCGTCACCCTTCAGCCGGCTCCAGAAGCCGTCACAGACAACATTATCGAAGTCTCAATGCCGCTTGGTCTTTACACCAACAATGGCGTAACAGCGCCGTGCGGGATATGCTCGAATGAGGGGATCATCGGGCTTCTCGACGTACCGGAAACCTTTATGGATCCGGAACGCATGAAAACCAGTTTGTTGTGGTTTACCAGCGGCTTTGTCGAATATCAGTTCCCCAACAACGCCAAGCTGCGCGGCGACTTTATCGAGTCCGTCGATATTGTTATGGAGGTCAGTTCGGAGGTGCCGGGCACCATGGCTAACTGGCCCTCCGATATCCTTATTTCTATCAATGGTACCGAGATTGGCGCATGGACATCTCCGGGCGATTTTGGTGACCGTCGTGGCACCTACACACCCGCCTGGTGGAAGCTTAAAGGCTCGCAGTATGGCATGCTAAAAACATGGTCCGTTGGGTCGGGCGGCACCTACGTCGATGGGCATAAGATCTCTGATGTAACCATTGGCGACCTTGCACTTGATGAGCACAGATCGATCCGCCTGAGGGTCGAAGTCAAAGCTGAAAGCAAACACCCTGGTGGCATAAACATCTTCGGACGTGGCTTTGGAAACTACGACCAAGATATTGTTTTGCGTTTGAAAACAAAGCGCGACTGACCAGGTCCGCATTTATTCCCCTTCATATTGTGCGCTGCAGCACAAAAGCCCCATTGACAAGGCGATCTCGTAAGTCGATGTTTATCGAAAAATACGATCTATATCGTATAATTGGATAGCTTGGAGGAGACATTCATGAAGGCCCGTATTGCCGTTCACCGCGATTTTAAGATTAGCGACATCGACGAAAGGCTATATTCCGCTTTCATCGAACACATGGGTCGGGCGATCTACAGCGGCATTTACGAACCGGGTCACCCTGAGGCCGATGCGCAGGGGTTTCGCAAAGACGTACTGAAATTTGTTAAGGACCTTAAGATCCCTGCGATCCGTTATCCGGGAGGCAATTTTGTCTCGGCCTATCGCTGGGAAGATAGTATTGGCCCGCGGGAAAATCGTCCGGTTCGCCTTGATCTTGCCTGGCGTTCGAAAGAGAGCAATCAGATCGGCATTAATGAATTTGCCGACTGGGCAAAACAAGCCGACATCGAAATGATGCTGGCCGTCAACCTCGGTTCGCGTGGCCTCGAAGACGCCCGTAACTTCCTGGAGTATGTGAATTTTCCCGGCGGAACTGCCTGGAGTGATCTGCGCCGTTCGCACGTCGACAATGATGGTTATGGCGTCAAGATGTGGTGCCTCGGAAATGAGATGGACGGTCCTTGGCAGATTGGCCACAAGGTCGCCACAGAATATGGCCGCTTAGCCAATGAGACGGCTAAAGCGTTCAAAGGCTTCGACAGCACCATTGAAACAATCGTCTGTGGCAGTTCCAACGATGAAATGGCGACCTATCCTGAATGGGAGCGCGAAGTTCTCGAAGAGTGCTATGAGAATGTCGACTACATTTCGCTTCACAAATATTTCGGAAACTCAAGCAAGGACACACTGAATTATTTCGGCAAGGTCGTTGAAACCGGCCGCTACATTCAGACAATTGCCGGCACCATAGATTATGTGAAAGCGAAGAAGCGAGCCAATAACGACGTGCATATCTGCTTCGACGAGTGGAACGTCTGGTATCACATCCGCGAAGACGATCGTCGCCGCTGGAAGAGCTGGGATTGGCCGGAAGCTCCTGAACTGCTTGAAGAAACCTACAATTTTGAAGACGCGTTGTTCGTCGCCGGTCTCCTGAACGAGTTCATCCGTCGTTCGGACCGTGTGCGCATCGCGTGCATTGCGCAGCTCGTTAATGTTATAGCACCAATCCGCGCAGAACGTAATGGTCCGGCCTGGCGCCAGACCATTTATCATCCCTACCGTTTTGCCTCGATCTACGGTCGCGGCGAGGCACTGAATGTCGCCGTTGATGTGCCGACTTATGATTGCCACGTTGCCAATGATGTTCCGTATCTTGACGTTGCGGCCGTGCGCAATCGCGATGAAAGCATCCTGACATTCTTCGTGGTCAACCGCCATTTGACTGAAAATGCCGAGGTTGATTTCAGCATGACCGGCTTCACCGGCGCCGTGCTGTTGGAGCACCACGCGATGGAAGGATACGACCTCAACGACACCAATGGACCGGATCGCCCGGACCATATCAGTCCCAAAGGCGGTTCCGGCGTGGGTGTCGAAGACGGTAACCTCAAGGGCTCCATCGCTCCACTGTCATACCACGTCTTGCGTGTGAAGATCGATTAAGGAGACGGCGATGGGCATTACGCTTCACAATGTTAGCAAGCGTTTCGGCGCAGTCGACATCATCAACAATGTCAGCATGGAAATTCCAACGGGATCTTTTGCGGTATTCGTTGGCCCTTCCGGTTGCGGCAAGTCGACCCTGCTGCGCATGATCGCCGGGCTGGAGGACACCATCTCCGGCACGATCTCGATCGAAGGACGCGACGTCACTCAAGTCGAGCCCGCCAAACGCGAAGTGGCGATGGTTTTCCAGTCTTATGCGCTCTATCCGCATCTGACGGTTTACGAGAACATGGCCTTCTCGCTCAAGCTCAAGAAAACCCCAAAGGCCAAGATCGACGAGATGGTGCATGAGGCTGCACGCATTCTGCACCTCGACGCCCATCTGAAAAAGCGCCCCTCCGAATTGTCCGGCGGCCAGCGCCAGCGTGTCGCAATCGGCCGAGCCATCGTTCGGCAGCCAAAGGTTTTCCTGTTTGACGAACCGCTATCGAACCTCGACGCAGAACTGCGCGTGCAGATGCGGCTGGAGCTTGCCAAGCTTCACAAGCAGATTGGCGCGACGATGATCTACGTGACCCACGATCAGGTCGAGGCAATGACACTTGCCGATCACATCTTCGTCCTGAAAAACGGTGTGGTACAGCAGACCGGCAGACCACTCGACCTCTACGACAATCCCGACAACCAGTTCGTCGGCGGCTTCATCGGTTCACCGGCCATGAATTTCCTGCCTGGACGTGTGCTCGGGCGTCAGGGAGAAACATTGAAGATCGGTCTGGACGGCATTCAAAGCCAATTGCTGGCCAAGGTTTCCGGTGATGTGAGTGATGGAACGACTGTGAAAGTCGGCATACGCCCTGAGCATCTGCACCCCGTGAATGGCGGCTTCGCGGCAACAGTCGACATGGAGGAAGACCTAGGCGGCGTTTCTTATCTGCACGCCCGTCTGGCCGATGGCCGTGCACTCGTTGTTGAAACCCGAGGACGTGAAGCGCGCGTTGAAAGCCGTTCCCTTCATCTCGGCGCTGACCCCGGCGATGTGCTGGTCTTCTCTGAAAGCGGCCACAGACTTCGCTGATTGAAATTGAGTTTGGGTAAACCGCCATCGACGGGAGATCGCTGGCAAAAAAAAATGGAGGAACTGACATGCGCATGAAAAGATTGTTTGCTGCCGCAGCCATGACGCTGATGGCCATACCTGCAGTGGCGCAGGAAAACGTAACCTGGTGGGACTTTCTCGCCGGCGGCGACGGTATCCGCATGAAGGCGCTGATTGCACGCTTCAACGAAGAACATCCTGATATCAAAATCACTAGCACGACGCTTGAGTGGGGCATCCCCTTCTACACCAAAGTTCGCACGGCTGTTGCCGTCGGACAGGGTCCTGATGTGATGACCTATGCCCTGTCACGCCTGCCGCTTGGCCTGTCCGAAGGTGTGCTCGGTGAGATCACCGCGGAAGATCTGCAGCACGCCGGCCTCACGAAGGAAGACTTTTTCCCGGCGTCCGTTCAAGCATCGACCTCCGATGATGGCAAGCTTTACGCCGTGCCTTTCGACATTCACTCGATCGCGCTTTATTACAACAAGTCCTTTCTTGAAGGTTCACGATTCCTTGACGGCGACAACAAGCTGACAGGCATCAGCAACCTCAAGGACTTTGAAGAAGCACTGGCTTACGCCAAGGAAAAGGGTGCTGAAGCGCCGGTTACCTACCCGACGGCCACTGCGGCAGGCACTTACCGCGTATTCTATACCCTTCTGCGTCAGCAGGGCGGCGAACTGATATCCGGCAAGGAAGTTCTGGCAGGCGACAACCTCGAAAAAGCCGCCAAGGCAATCGAAGTCATGACCAACTGGCGCAACAATGGCTGGCAGCCTGAGCAGGCTGAGTCGAAAGCCGCTGTTGCCCTGTTCACCTCTGGCAAATCTGCCTTCATGCTAGGCGGCGTCTGGGAAGTCCCGACGATGATCGACCTGGAGAAAAAGGGCTCACTCGGATTCCACTGGGGCGCGGTACAGGTACCGAACCTAATGGGCACCCAGACAACCTGGGCGGATTCGCACGCCTTTACCATTCCGGCCAACAACAAGATGTCCCCGGAAAAGCGCAAAGCCGTCATGACCGTTATAGGCTGGATGGAGAAAAACTCCCTGTCCTGGGCTGAAGCTGGCCATATCCCGGCCTTCAAAGCCGTCGTCGACAGCGAAAACTTCAAGAAGATGGAACCAAACGCTACCTATTCCTCACTGGCCAACTCGGCATCCTACGATCCACGTTCGATCATCGCCGGCGTAGCATCTCCGGTCTATGACGCTTCGGTCAACGTGATTGCACCGGCAATTCACGGCTACGCCGAGCCAATGCAGGCAGCCGAGCAGGTCAAGCAGGATCTGCAAGACCGGTTGAAATAAGCGGCACGTCGGCCGCGCTAAATGCGCGGCCGTCTTTCTCATCGGGAGGTTTCCGACTTGGCTATGTTGACTAACCGGCGCAAAGAGGTGGCGGTTGCCGCCTCACTGGTGGCGCCATTCGTTCTGATTTTCGCGTTGGTGTTTCTGTATCCGACAATAAGACTGGTTCTTCTGAGCATGACGGATGCTCCTCTCATCGGCGCTGGCCAGTGGGTTGGCCTTGATAACTTCAAGAAATTGCTTTCGGACAAGCTGTTCCTGACGTCGCTGAAGAACAATGGCTATTTCATCCTGCTGACCGTTGTCCCTACCACGGCGCTGGCATTGACCATCGCGCTGTTGGTAACGCGTCTTAAAGGGTCGCTGCAGGCCCTGGCACTGGCGATTTTCTTTCTGCCCTACATCCTGCCGGTATCGGTCGTGACACAAATCTGGATGTGGATGCTTGATTTCCAGTTCGGTGTTCTGCAACCGGTCTTTACGTTCTTTACCGGCAAGCCGGTCCCGGTGTTCAAGAACCCGTATTGGGTCATGCCGACGGTTGCGGCAGTAACGATCTGGTGGACCAATGGGTTTAACGTGCTGCTGTTCATTGCCGGGCTGCGGAACATTCCAAAGGATTTTTATGAAGCTGCATCATTGGATGGCGCCAGCCGCGTGCAGTTGTTCACAAAAGTCACCTGGCCATTGTTGTGGCCGGTTACCGGTCTGGTGCTGACATTGCAGCTCATCCTGCAGCTGAAAATCTTCGATCAGATCTACCTGCTCAGCAGTGGCGGCCCGTTCAATTCCTCTTACGTCCTGCTGCTCATGGTCTATCGCGAGGCATTCCAGCTCAACCACGGCGGTTACGCCTCCGCCATAGCACTAGTACTGTTTATGATTATCGCCACCTTTTCGGTATTGCAGTACCAGCTGGTCCGCATGGGAGGACGTCGATGAAATCCGTCAGATTGTTTGAGAACTGGGTACTGACGCTCGGTACGTTTCTGGCCGCAGCGCTGTGGATTTTCCCGCTCTACTGGGCCTTCATCACCTCCATCCGCTCCGAAGACCGGGTGGTGTCGAACGAGGCGGGTATCATTCCGGATGAGTTCAACCTCGCCAACTACATCGACATTCTGTGGAACACCAATCTCGTCACCTGGTACATCAATTCGATTGGCACTGCTGTCATCATCACTGTGACGGTGCTGATCTCCGGCATGATGTGCGCCTATGCCATTTCGCAGCTTCGGTTCCCCGGACGTCGCATTCTCTACGGCATCGTGCTCTGTAGCTTCATGGTGCCTTCTCAGGCGCTGGTTGTGACGCAGTTCATCCTGATGAATGATCTCGGACTCATCAACACCTGGGCTGGCATCATCTTGCCGCAGCTGGTCGTGCCAGTGGTCATTATCGTCTACAAGCAGTTCTTCGATGCCGTTCCCAAGGAAATGCGCGAGGCAGTGGTTCTGGATGGCGGCGGCGACTACACACTGCTGTTCAAGGTCTATCTGCCACTGAACTGGGGCATCACAACAGCACTCGCCATCATTACCTTCATCATGGCATGGAACCAGTTCCTCTGGCCTTTCCTCGCCGTCACAAGCGAGGACATGATGACCATTCCGGTTGGCATTACTCAGGTCAATGATGCATTCGGCGTGTTCTATGCCCGCCTGATGTCCGTGGCACTGCTCGGCGCGATGCCAGTCGCAATCGCCTATCTGATCTTCCAGAAAAAGGTCACCGAGGCGGTGATGATTTCGTCAGGCGTCAAAGGCTGACAATCCCTGCATGATTAATACGCCATCTTGAATGCTGACCCAGTACTTAAGATGGCGCATTAATTGGAGTAACGTTGAAGATGGCGTAGCAACGCGGGCCTGCGTCATCTCTGACTTATCACCGGAGGTTTATCCTTGGCACCAGCGAAGGCGCAAAATTCCTGACTACCAATCAAATTCTCGACCCGACTTTACATCGGCGGTTAAACAGTTCTCGCATGGGATTGTTAGGAGCGAGCGAATAACAACTCACGTTCCGTAAACCTTTGTCACCTTGAGGCCATTAAAAACCGATGGCAAGCTCGGCTAAAGCGCAACACATCACCACTGGCACTGAGGTCCCGTACCCAGCTATCGAGAGGTATGTTTGCTCATCAAGCAATCAGTATCCAACCGTCTGTTGAGGGGTAAGACACGATGTCTCCGCGCTCTTTCGTGATGTTCAAGACCTGTGACTTGACCTGTTCAAGCGGCGCCGCACCCGCTAGCGAGATCGCACTCTCGACTGTGGGGGCAATGCTCTTTGGAATAATGAGAGCCATATTCGTCCGATCCCACATCGGATGCTCTACGACGTAGGACCCGGGCCAGTAATCATATTCGTCTGGGCTGTCCCAGATCAAACCGACCACTTCAAACGTCTCTCCATCGTCTCTTTCGACACGACCGTAGGTTTGATCATGTCTTGGCATTGGGAAATTTGACATAGTTGTACCTTTAAAACGATGGAAGTTACGGCAGCGATTTGCACCCGGCTTAAAGTCTGAGTGAATTCAGCAACCCAAGTCATACTAGAGCCCACATTCGACACAACCCTGAATTAGTGAGCTGGTTGAGCGATCACAACGAACAGCAATATTTGCACATTCTGGTAAGCCGACCACACAATCCACGTCGCGGCTGATGCAACGCATTTGCAACGCTTCGACAGGCCCCGAGACTCGTTTTTGAGCGCGTACTGGAATGATCAACCGTTCGAAGCCAATCAACATCCCGAGACATCGTGTAAGCGCGATAGACTGTTTAGGGTCACGCTTCGCCCGCTGTCTATGCGGATGATTTTGGTCGCTCTGAGCTTTGTCAGCTTACGGCTAACGGTTTCCACTGTCAGTCCAAGAAAGTCGGCGATCTCCGATCTCGTCAGTGGCAACTCGAAGCGGTAGCCGTTACCCGCGCCCGGGTCACCCTTCAAAACAAACATCAGGATCAGGTTTGCGATCTTTTCGAAGGCGGTTTTCCGCCCGATAGACCGCATCCGGTGTCTAGTTTCGTCAACTTCATCAAGGGTTTGTTTATAGATTGTTTCTTCAACCTTGGCGTTGCTACCAACAATCTCGTTGAGCAGCGAATTTGGTATGGCACAGATCTCGCTATCCGTTGCCGCCTGTGCGGTGACCCGTGCTGTTTTAACTGGCAAATGCGTAGGGGAGAACTGCAGGGCGACGATCTGTTGACGGCCGTCAGAAAGACCTTTTGACAAATGCACCACGCCGGTCACGATGTTGCCGTGTATTAGCACATCATCGCCCTCAAAGAATATGGGCGTCCCAGCGGTGAATTTCCGTCTGGTTGTCTTGAGACCGACCTCGTTTAACTCATCCGAGGACAGCGCTGCGCATATTCCCGCAAACCGAACGGGGCACGCCAGGCATTTTGCGGCGATCTCCCCAGGGTAAATGAAGGTGTTGGTCAAGATGACCTGTGTCATAACGTTGGATCGCAATCGACACGTCAATTATCAATTGCAAGAAAGAACCCGTGCAATTTCTGAATGCTGCTTGGTTCCACCACGTAGCGAGAGAGGGACGACAGCAGGCTCATGTTGCCGTTATTTCACACATGCATATCAGTAAGTGCATGAGTGTCGTTCAGCCTTGTTTCACCTGCGCGCGAGACGCCAATGATGAATAGCGCAATGATTAGAGTTGGCTGGCATGCACGGCCCCATCGATCACGCAGATGTGATTTCATGATCACTGGAGTAGCATTCTGCTAAATATCGCGGTTTTCTTTTGCAGCCGACCTCGACCGAGGAAAAAAGCACAGCTTAAGCAAGAATATCTTTATTAAGTAACTATTAATAATTTTACAAATGTGCCACATCTTTATGCAATCAGTAGTTGGATTCGGTCAATTTTTCTGACGTTGACCGCAAGGGTAAGAAATATCGCGTTCGGGGGAAACATGCGGCGCTACCAAAAAATGTTACTCGGCTCCGCCGCAATATTGGCACTAAGTGTGGGTGGGATAACACCCGCACAAGCAATTGATTGGACAGGGTCAGCATCGGACGACTGGCATAACCCCAGCAACTGGGTTGGCGGCATTATCCCGGTGAGCCCTAACACTGTCCGTATCAACGTCAGTGGTCATACCTCGGTCACAAGTGATGCAAGTTTTGGATCAATGAGTACAGGCTCTTCCAGCGGCGTAGCAATAGACGTTTACGGCTCCGGCAGTCTGACAGGCAGCAGTTTGATTGTTGGGCACGCGACTGGTACCGAATCCACTCTTATAGTCTCTGGCACCACAGCGGAATTAAGTACGCAATTTCTATATTCCGGATTTCAAGGAAGCGGCTCGATTACTTTCCAAGATGGGGCGTCAGGCTCATCAAACACGCTAAGTCTCGGTTCTCAGGCGGGTTCATATGGGGACTTCACTGTAGACGGGAACGGCACAAACTGGACCGGTGGCATTGGAGCAACCGCTATCGGTGTTTCGGGAGAAGGCAAGTATACTGTCAGTGGGGGCGCTGTAGCCGCTGACCACGCCGTTCAGATAGGTTATAATCAAGGTTCAAAAGGTCAAGCGTTCATTGACGGCGCAGATACTCAATGGAATGTCACTGGTGGCGCTTTAAACGTAGGATATTACGGCGAGGGAGAACTCGCTGTCACAAGTGGTGCGCAGGTCGATGCCTACAAGCGGGTAGTGGTTGGTGACCAGCAGGGCTCAAACGGGGAAATCAGCATTTCAGGAACTGGCAGTAGCCTCGTTGTCAATGGTACAACCAACGACATATATCTGGCAGTCGGCAACTTGGGTGATGGCCAAGTAGTGTTGACTGATGGTGCGTCAGTCAGCAGCCGCGTAGGCATTCTGGGCTTCTCCGTGTCCGGTAACGGCGCTCTCGATTTGTCGGGTGCCAACACGAAATGGGAAAATACTGGTTACCTCATGCTCGGCCAGTACGGTAGTGGCGAAGTCACAGTGCGTAATGACGCTACGCTTACTGTTTCCAGTAATCTAGGACTACGTATTGCCTACATGGCGGGCTCTACAGGAACAGTAAATATCGGTGCAGCAGAAGGTGATGTGGCTGAAGCTGCCGGACATATCAACTCAGCTAATGTCGTTTTTGATGCAGGTGTAGGCAAACTCGTCTTTAATCACACAAATACAGCTTATGATTTCTCTGCGAATATCTCCGGTACTGGCACAACTACTCATCTTGCCGGTGTGACGACATTTTCAGGTAACAGTTCCAGTCTCGGCGGTACCACAAATATCTTCGGTGGAACGGCGCTGGTAACCGGTTCTCTAGGTGGTGCGATTAACGTCCTAACCAATGGTACGCTGGGTGGTACTGGCACTGTTGGTAGGTCTGGTTCGACCGTGTCGATCAACAGTGGCGGGATACTGTCGCCTGGTGCCGGCAATTCCATAGGAGCATTGTCGGTTGCCGGAAATCTGGCATTTTCTTCGGGCTCAACCTTTGTCGTGCACGTGGACGGTGTCAGCAATGCCTCTGTGGTTCTGACGGGTGGCAGCGTTACGATCAACCCCGGAACCTCGTTGCAGATCGCACTCACCGGATCGACCACCGCTAGCAGCTACACAATTCTGAAAGCGACGAGCATATCCGGCACGTTCTCCAGCATCGATTGGGGTGGCCTTCCCAACTACCAAATTTCCTATGATGGTGGTCTTGTTACGCTGACATCTACAGGTGGCGGTGCCATCGATGGCGTGCCGTCTTCACCGAACCGGTCGGCGGTACTGTCCGCGTTGAAGTCTGGTGGTGCGCCATCAACCCTTGGGTCTCTCGTCGCCTCCCTTCCTGCAAATGAGCAAGAAGAAGCTTTGCAGCAGCTTTCAGGCGAAACCCACACTGCGCCACGAGCGTCCTTTATCCAGACTTCTCATTCGGTTAACAACACGGTCAATGGCCGTATTCGCTCGGTGACCGATGGTGTTGCAGCACCCTCTATGCCAGCCCTTGGTTATACCGAAGAAAGTAAATCGGCAAAGGCCAACCAGTTTACGGCCTTTGAGCAAAAATCCCGGATTTTCGATCAGGATCGTTTCTCGGTTTGGACGAACGGTTTTGGTTCATGGGGCCAGGTCGATGGTGTTTTCGGCAGCCCTGACACAGATATTTCCAGCGCTGGTGTGATTATTGGTGGTGATGCCGTTGTCGCTGAACATTGGCGCGTCGGCATGTTCGGAGGCTACAGCCGATCCTCGTTTGACACATCAGACAGCAATGGAGACAGCGACAATTATCACCTCGGTGCTTATGCTGGCACCAGGTGGGATGCCGTCTCCTTCCGCACAGGGATTAATTACACCTGGCACAGAGTTGATACCGCGCGTGAAGTCAGCTTTCTTGGCGAAACCTTACGAGGTGACTACGATGCCAGCAGCCTGAATATGTTCGGTGAGTTGAGTTATCGTGTTGATGTCGCGCCGGCATCTTTTGAACCCTTTGTCAGTCTCAGCCACACACATGTGAAGACAGATGGTTTTACCGAGACCGGCGGGCTTTCAGCCTTGACGGTTGACGAGAATAAACTGAACACCACCTTCACGACACTTGGCATTCGTGCCTCGACAGATCTTGATATCGGTTCTGTACCGGCGACCTTGCGTGGTTCGCTTGGCTGGTTGCATGCCTTTGGTGATATGGATCCTCAGACGACGGCGCGCTTTTCATCTGGTGACAGTTTCATCGTGACAGGCACACCCCTTGATCGCAACACAGCGCTCGTCCAGACCGGTGTCGATTTTACCCTTTCACCTGCATCAACCCTGAGTGTGTCCTACAATGGACAATTCAGTGCCAAGGCGTATGAACATGGGGTCAACGCCAAGCTGCAGTTTCGATTCTAGTTTTAAGGCGCCTGGCAGAGGCAGACCAAACAAGAGACAGGTATCCGCCATGTTCGGAAAAAACCACACGGCGGTTACCGCAGTTCTTCTTCTCTCGGGATTGATGGTGGCATTGCCCGCAGATGCACAGACACCAAATCCACCGGCCGCTGACAACAATATACTGTCGATCAACGAAACCCATGGCGACTGGATCGTGCTGTGTTCGCAGGCTGAGGCAAAACAAATTTGTTTGATGACGCAACAACAACGTAAGAACGACACCAAGCAGCTGGTCATTGCAGCCGAAATCACTACTGACCAGAATGACCAAATACGTGGAACGATTATTCTGCCATTCGGACTGCAACTGGTGGCGGGTGTGACGGTTCAGGTCGATGAAGGCGTGGTGTCGAACCCGTCACCTTTTGCAACCTGCTTGCCAACGGGCTGCATCGTGCAAGTGCTTTTTGATGCGCCTACTCTGCAAACACTGCGGGGTGGTGGCAATGTCAAGCTGGTCGCCAAAGCCCATGACAGCGGGCAGAATGTGCTATTAGGCCTGTCATTGAAGGGGTTTTCCACCGCGCTTGACCGCTTGGTGGCACTTAATGGAAGTTGACCTACCGACATGCAAGGAAATAGCCTTGGAGCTAGTGTTTTTGATCAGAGCCATTTGGCAAATTGGTCCAGTGCGGACTTCGGTGTCATACCCGGTAAATATCTGATCGCGACTAAAATGCATAGTGATCCTCACCCCCCCAACACCCTTGCAAAGGCTTACTGGCTAAATGCAACCGGTAAAAGGAGGTTGTGTCTCACTAGGTCCTGTTGGCAAAGTACGGCAACCATATCTTCGCCGCGGCCAGGGCAAGGAATGCTGAGAAGGATTTCCGGGTCTTGTCGTATCTGGTTGCCACACGGCGGAACTGCTTGAGCCGGTTGAACATCCGTTCAATGCGATTTCTATCTTTGTAGATTCGAAAATCGCAAGGAGGCGGGTTCTTCCTGTTAGCCTTCGGCGGGATCACGGGCCTTATCCCGTGGATCAGCAGTTCTTCGCGCAGGTAATCACCATCATAACCTTTGTAGGCAAGAAACAATTTCGGTCTGCCGACCGGCATTGTCAGCAGGTCTGGAACGGCACTGTAATCCGACGCTTCGCCACCCGTCAGGATAAAGCCGAAAGGGCGTCCCTGACCGTCTGCACGGGCGTGGATTTTCGACGTAAAGCCGCCGGGTGATCGACCAAATGCCTCCTGATAAGTCCCCCTTTTGCGCCCGCAGCCTGCTAATGGCCCCGAACGGTGGTGCTGTCGATCATATGCTGCCAGTCATCGGTCAACCCCAGCTCAACAAGCGTTTCGAGAAGAACGTCCCAGACACCTTGTTCGGTCCATCGACGGAACCGGACATAAATCGAGTTCCACTCACCATAACGCTCATGCATATCGCGCCAGGGGCATCCGACGCGTAGAACATGCAGCATCCCGTTTAGAAAACGCCGATTATCGTAAGCGGGGCGCCACTTACGCCCGCGTTCTCTTGGTAAGAATGGCTCGATGATATGCCATTCCTCTTCGCTCAAATCGCCTCGCGCCAACGCTACCTCCTAAAAGGCAGCTTTGAATCATGTTCTCACCGATTTTAGAATCCCTGCGCACTTCAATCAGGTAGGGCACTAATCAACGTTTTGTGTTGCGGCCCACCTTCCATGTCGCGGTGTATGAGGGAAATCGTTTCAAATAGAACTTCGATCATTACGTCATTGAAAGATATAAGCCAGAATCTCGGGTTCAGGGCCTTCCATTTGGAGGTCTCTTCGCCGCCAACAATTTCGTTAAAACTCCATGGGTGGACCGCATACCGGCACTCTTTCAGGCCCTCAGCATTCATCGGCGTTATTCTGAAATCGATAACACCTCCAAATTTCAGCACCACATTGCCGCCTCCCGCACGCACCGAGACTTCATAACAAACGAATGCGTCGTTCCCGTCATACAGTACGGCAGGGTTTTCGACCGTTCCTAATTCGGGAAAAGCTTCTAGGGGAGTTGATACTTTCATAATCAAACGCATTTCTGGATTGGTGGAACTACAACGCTCGGTTCCATGTGGATGGTCACTTTGTCAACAGGACTTAGAACGCTGGATCGATATGGAATGGCTTTTGCTCCATTGCGAATGTCGCGATGTGGTGCGCGCCTTCTTTTTTCCGCGGAAAGCGAGAAGCCCGAGACTGGGCCTCTCGCTAGGTGCTATCGAGCACTGTCGATGATTGCGCCACCGTCCGGTGTCAGGGTGTAACCGGTGATGAATTGCGAATCCTTGCTGGCAAGGAAAAGAACGACAGGGGCAATATCGTCCTCTGCAGATCCGAACCGGCCAAGGGCATTTGCAGGTGGCGGAACATCCATTTCTGCGGCACCCCATGTGTCTGCTATCGGCAGCACATTATTGACCGTGATCCTGTCGGCACCCCATTCCCGCGCGGCGGTTCTGGTCAACGCCCTTAAGGCCTCCTTTGCCATATTGTAGGGTGTGTACCCGGCAAGACCGACAGTCCCGGCCATGGACCCGAAATTGATGATCCGGCCTTCACCGCTTGCCTTGAGGTAAGGATAGCAAGCCTGCATGAACAGCAGATATGACACAGGACCGGTATCGAAATTCCTTTGTAGCTGTTCCACCGGAAGATCGATGACCGATGAAAGGACAGCAGACCCATCAAATGCATTGTTCACGAGAATATCGATGTTGCCCCAGGTCTCTGCGACCAGATTGACCGCAGCCGTAATCTGATGGGGCTCGCCGACATCGCAGGCTATTGCAAGTGCTGTACCACCGGCATCGACGATATCCCTGACCACGAGATCGACGCTTTCCTGGCTTCGCGAAAGCACTGCGACCTTCGCACCTTCCGCAGCAAGGAGTTTTGCTGTTGCCCGCCCGATGCCGCGGCTTGCGCCGGTGACAATCGCAACTTTTCCATCCAGTCGTGCCATTTCTCGCTCCATTTCGTGTTTGATGATTGATTGGCAATCAGTATGTCGTTGCCTGGAGGTAAGGGGATTGCATCTCACGGGCATCATTCTGGGTTACAAACGACGTAGCCAGAAGTGCCAGTCCGATGATTGTGGGAATAGCGCCCGCAGGCTTGCGCACCCCGAGATGTGCCATGCCGGACAGCAGCAGATGATAGAAGATGCCGGCATATGCGAGGTCGCTGAGAGGAATGCTCACCCGCGACAGGATCGCCAGCGGGCCAAGGATCTTCACTGCGATTATGAATGGAACGAGGTAAGCGGCCTTGTAGCCAAGATCGCCAAGGGCATTCCTCACCCACTCCCCTTTTGTGGCGTACATGAATGCTGAAGTGAGATAGAGCAGGGCTAAAAGTCCGGTGCTCGTCCAGTAAATATAATAGTCCATCCTGTTATTCCTCATCGAAAAACGCGCAACAGCTCGCTCGCCGGTCGAGGGCGAGTTGCATGGTGCCAAAAGCGTCAATGCTCTCTGGTGTGTGAGGTGAAAATGTATTCTAATATGAATACTTGCAAGTAGGATGAATTACTTGTGGCTAGTATGGAAAACCAGACCATGGATGATGACGCGATCAATATGCACGAAGAAATGCGCCGTGCTTTCTCGCTTCTCTCGGGCAAATGGAAGCTGGAAATCATGTGGCTGCTCAACCAGCGGATCTACAGGTTTGGCGAGTTGAAGAAGGCCATACCGGGTATTACCCAGCATATGTTGACGGCGCAGCTTCGTGAGCTTGAGGCTGATGGCCTCGTGTCACGCACCGTGTTCGCCGAGGTGCCGCCCCGTGTTGAGTACGAGATGACCCCGAAGGCGCGTGGGCTTGGTCCGACGATGGAGGCGCTGATGGCATGGTGGGAAGAATACGGGAAATCGGTCCCGGAGAGGCCGGGCGGCCGTGGTCGAAAACCTGCCGCTATCTCTCCCCGGACAATCAAAAAGAGGACCTGAGGATTTCGACATGACTATTAGCCTGTGTCGCAATTTGACCGGTTAACGGTTCTGATCCTTTCAAGAGCCTATTTCACCAACCGTGAGGTCCATCCAGGACGGTGCGTAAAATGCGCATGGCGCGGGGTCGCGCTGGATGGCGGATGCTGCGCGGCATTTATGGGGCGCAAGAAGATCCTTGAATTGATGCTCTGCGCCCTAGTGAGAACATCGGCCAGATGATCGGCCAAAATCGATGGAGATCCTCTGAATATGCTTGAGTTTTCTTAGCAAATTGAATGTTGAATATCGGCCAATTGGCCATCCGGACGGCCTGCTGGATACTTGTGGCTTTCATTGGGAGGATGAGACTATCAGGGATGTATTGTTGGGATCGTCTCCACTCTCGATTTCGATTTGCAGCAAAATGCGTTCCATCAATGTGTACGTTGGTGGCACGATATGGTCTTTCGGCAGGCCCCTTTGACTCACGCTCGTAGTGATTGTCCCAAGTTCTATGATGGGTTCGTATTCGGCGATATAACGATTGTAACTCCGGTGATGAACGATGTCGTACATATGTGCAAAGATCGGCCAAAAGATCGGCCAAAAATGATGGAAAATTGGCAAAAACCCTATATACATAAAAGATATAGGAAAATTGGATATCGGCCAAAATGACCATCAAAGAAGCGCCCACCCGCATCGAGCCGGCGCGTATCGAGCATCCCAACGGCGAGCTACTGGACCTTTCGCTTGAGATTGTTGCCAGGGCCGAAAGACTTGGACGAGCTCTCCATCCTGAAACGGCAGCCCAACTGGCCCGCACCGTCAGGATTATGAATACCTATTACAGCAACCTGATCGAAGGTCACAATACCCGGCCGCGTGAGATCGAGCAGGCCCTGCAGGGAATTAGGCTTGAGGACGATCGGCGCGACCTTAAGATCGAAGCCGTCGCGCACTATCGTGTTCAGCAGGAGATTGATGAGCGAGAGGCGGCTGGGACTCTGCCGGATCCGGCATCATTAGAATTCATCCGTTACCTCCACCGCGCATTCTATGACGGGGCGACAGAAAAGATGCTGACGATTGTCGGTAACCACCACACCTTTATTATGACGCCTGGTGAATGGCGGCGAGGGGAAGAGCAAGACGTCGAGGTGGGTCGGCACCTGCCTCCCGCCAGCGATCGCGTGCCCGATTTTATGGCCTATTTTCACAAGCGGTTCGCTTTCCAACCGGCTCCAGGAGGAGCGATGCTGGCGGTTGGGACGAGCCGCAGTGCCCGCCTTTTTGCAATGGCGACCGCGCATCACCGCTTCAATTACATCCATCCGTTTCCGGACGGCAACGGCCGGGTCAGCCGTTTGATGAGTCACGCGATGGCACAAGCAGCGGGTGTGGGAGCTCATGGTCTCTGGTCAGTTTCCCGCGGTTTGGCTCGCGGCCTGGCCGACGGGCCTGACGGACGCGCTGAATATAAGCAGCATATGGCCTGGGCAGACGAATCGCGTCAGGGCGACCGCGATGGGCGGGGCAACCTGTCACTCAAGGGACTGGAACTGTTTACCAGCTGGTTTTTGCGCGTGTGTCTCGATCAGCTCGAATACATGGATAGTCTTTTTGACCTCAAAACACTTGGAGGACGCCTCAAGCGCTATGTCCATCGTCAGGAGGCTTTGCCAGACGAATGCGCTCCCTTGCTTCAGGAGGCCCTTGTCCGAGGCGAATTTGAACGGGGAGAGGCTTCGCGGATCACCGGCCTGCCAGATCGATCGGCACGACGGGTTCTGAAGGCTCTGATCGATGAAGGCCTGCTTGCGTCAATTACCGATAAGGGGGCCGTGTCACTGCGGTTCCCGGCCCAGGCGCTCGATACTCTTTTCCCTCGTCTCTATCCCGAAGGCGCATGACTACTTCGTGCACTAGCAGACTCTTGCTGCTGTGTGAGAATGTCGATCACAACGGGGAGTCTGCGTTCGAAAGGTGATTCATCATAGCGAACATTATCGTGTATTTTGAATACGATGACCCCGACCTGCAACTACGGTCGCCGGTTCGAATCCGTTCACATCAGGATTTTTGTCAATTGTTCATTCGAGTGGCATCGAATTTCTCCTTTGTACGCGGATCCACGGTCTGAGCCCATAGCAATTACCGGCCCGGTTCTCGGGCCTATACAACCTCACATCCGGTCGCCGCTCTCATGCGGCTGCACCATTATCCCGCATTCGACGGGCACGGGCTCAGGAGAACGGGACCAAACTCAAGATCGGCATTTATCGGCCAAAAGGATTCCCGGTCCGTTCACCTGGATCCGTCAGGGCTGATCAAGCCCCGAGGATTAGAACTGTGTTTCGCAGCAGTTTGTGTTTCAGGCGGTTTTCATGATTGCGCCTTCGATCACCACGCCGGAGCTCACATACTTCCAAAGGGCCACGAGCAGCTTACGCGCGAGTGCAACAATCATCGGCGTCTTCAAGCGGCCGGCGTTCTGCGCGATACGCTCTTTGAACCATAATGTTAACGCCGATTTCGGTTGATGCCGTAACCATAGCCAGGCGAGCTCGACCATGGTTGATCGCAAACGCGGATTACCCGCCTTAGACACGCCCTGTTCTTTGCCAGGGGGAGGGCGCAAGGCCCGCATAGGACGCGATTTGCCGTTGATTGTCGAAGTGTCGGAACAGCCCTTCGGTGTAGAGTATCGTAGCGAACTCTGGGCCTATTCCTTTGATGCCTAAAAGTGCGGTCGCTTCTTTCGGCGTTTCCGGCGTCTCCTGAACGATCAAGGCTTCTCGCTCGGCTTCAACAGCCTTGATCTGAGTGATCAACAATTCGAGGCGATCGAGTTCTCGGCGGATTTCTGCTTTCAGATGTTTTGAGAGCGGCCGACCATCGCCAGTCTGAAGCTCCTCCAGACGCTGGCGGCGATCTCGATTGACAGGTTGGTAATCCCCAATTCCTTGTGTGAAGAGCAGCCCCTTTATGCGATTGACGTGGAAGACGCGTTCGGCAATTAGCGTTTTCCGCTCCCGTCCAAGCCGTCGGTTGTCGTCTTCCTCCGGTGTAAGGAGCTTAACCATTGAGCACGCAGGGGGCTCGCCACGTTTCCATGCCATTAAGGCGCGGATCAGCGTTTCGCCGTCGATACGGTCGGTCTCGCCCTACGATGGCGGCGTGGCATGCCTATCCTGTCACAGTTGCTAAGAGCCGAGATGGCCGAGCGCGAGCTCCGGTCCATCGCCCATCACATGAAGGTCGCTCGTTTCCCGGCGTAAAAGGATAGCCAACAGATACTTTGTTTATCGGCCCTACGAGGCAAGGAAACCTTTGATGTCGCTGGCCGCGATAGTTGGCAGCAGATTGTTTTCCAGAGAAAATGATCGATCGTAGCAAGCGTTCAGGATCAAAATACCGCTACGGTGCAACGGGAGATCAACCCCTGCGATATCTGCCAGATACTGCAGCGGCACGAGACCGAATGGTACATCTTCAAGGACATAGCGGCTATCGATAGTCTTTGGCCCCGCAATGTCAGAGCCACGCCTGAGTTGTTCGGCTGACATCCCGGCCACTGAATGTCCGACGATTCCGAAGGCATTCTCGTAGTGATCAAATACAGTGCCAACCCTCTTGCCAAGGGCGGTAGCCAATACGCATCTCTCACGATCAAGAGCCTCGATAAGTCGGCCAACTACATTAGTGATATTCTCCCGTTGGCCCCAATTTTCACCTCGTTCAAACCTGGTCAGGTTGCAAAGGGCGATAGCGAGATGGCTCTGCGGGTTCAGATTGCTCAGCGTTATGGTCAGCATGTCGTCTTCTAATGAAAATCGTTCGCCGAATAGTTCGATACAAATAGCAAGACCCCGCTCTGCCATTCTGGCGGGCTCGACTGCAATTGAAACCGTCTTCCGAAGGGTACCGACGCGGACCTGATTGAAGGCTTGTGCCTTGCAGGTCAGTGCCGTGGTATTCCAGACGACAATCGGAATTTCTATTCCACGCCCGGCAAGGCATTTCTTGAGATAGAGCCCGGCGAATGACAGATGGCCACTGAAGATGACTGTATGCCTCGGTTCGATGAAAGGTACAATCGCATCGATGACATCGCGATGGCCGTTGGCGGGCAGCGCAAGGATAATAACATCCACACGCGCAAGGTCCGTTACACTCACATAAACGTCGGGGTGAAACTCTCCTTCTATCGCACCGGCTACAGTCAACGGCTTACCCGCAAGCAGATCGCCCGTTCTGCCCCCCGATGGCGACCAGACTCCAGCCGAGTGCCCTCTACCCAGAAGCATGGCCGAATAGCCCATAGCGATTGCTCCGGCACCTGCGATACCAACTCTCATTCAAATGACCCTTTTCGTGACCGGAGTGCCAGACATATCCTTAGCTCACGCAATCTGCACAAGGTGACCATCGGTAACCTCCCGGTATTGCCGCACTGGCGGCAAATAATTGACACCACGGATCGGGCTCTTGAGTTCGTCTGTCACTATGTTGCGTTTTATCGATCGACGCGACGGATCCGGCACGGGAACAGCAGCAATCAGTTTTTGCGTGTAAGGATGCTGTGGATTCTCGAAAACCGCTGCGCGTGGACCGATCTCGACTATTTCACCCAGATACATTACCGCCACCCGATGGCTGACGCGTTCCACTACAGCCATGTCGTGGCTGATAAACAAAAACGCCAGTTTTAAGCTCTGCTGCAGGTCCAGGAGGAGGTTGCAAACCTGCGCCTTGATCGAGACGTCGAGCGCCGACACTGCCTCATCTGCAACAATTACTTTCGGATCGAGCATCAGTGCACGGGCAATGGCAACGCGTTGGCGCTGGCCACCAGAAAACTCGTGCGGGAAACGTCGCATGACCTCCGGCGAAAGCCCCACCTTCAACATCAGGTCCGCGGCTTTGTCTCGTGCCTGTTGCTTTGTGCCCAGTTCATGTTCAAGGAATGGCTCCATGATAGCCGCACCCACACTCATGCGCGGGTTAAGTGATGCGAACGGGTCCTGAAATATCATCTGGATCGAGCGACGCATTGTACGCAATGCAGATCGATCAAGTTGCCTGATCTTTTGACCGTCAAGTGTCACTTCCCCGCTCATTGGCTCGATCAGTCTGGTTATCGAACGGCCAGTTGTCGACTTGCCACAACCGGACTCCCCAACCAGAGAAAGCGTCTCCCCGGCAAAAAGTTGAAACGAGACTTTCTCAACCGCGTGCACGGCTCCTGATTTGCGCGACAACAGGCCGGAGCGGACGTCGAAACGCGTCGTGAGATCCTTCACATCGAGGATTGGCGAACTACCCCTGGCTACAGTGTCCACCACATCAGCCATCGGCACCTGTTCACCGGTTTTGATGTCAATTATCGGGAACCTCCGCGGCAGCTTCTGACTGCTCATTGAGCCCAGTTTAGGCACCGCGGAAAGGAGCGCGCGGGTATATGGATGTTGCCCGCGGTGAAAAATGTCCTCGGTGGCGCCCGTTTCCACCTGCTCACCTCTAAACATCACGATCGTACGGTCTGCGACTTCGGCCACAACACCCATGTCGTGGGTGATAAACAGTACGGACATGTCCTCTTCGTCTTGCAAAATTTTGATCAGGTCCAGGATCTGGCCCTGGATTGTCACATCAAGCGCAGTCGTCGGTTCATCGGCGATCAAGAGCTTCGGTTTCGTTGCCAGCGCCATTGCAATCATCACTCGCTGGCGCATTCCTCCCGAAAACTGGTGCGGATACTCATCGAAACGTCTCGCGGCGTTCGGGATGCGCACCTTTTCCAGGAGCCTGATCACTTCCGCCTTGGCAGCCGTCCTCGAAATATCGCTGTGCACCATCAGCGCTTCCGCGATTTGATGGCCGATTGGAAATATCGGGTTGAGCGACGTCATCGGCTCCTGAAAAATCATCGAGACGTCGTTACCCCGAACCCGCCGCATCTGTTCCTCAGACAAACAGAGAAGCTCCTTGCCGCCGAGCGTCACCTTGCCCTCGATCTTGCTATTTGCTTTAGGCAATAGCCGCATGATTGACAGCGACGTGACAGATTTTCCCGAGCCGCTCTCACCAACGATCGCAACGGTTTCGCGAGGCGCAACGTCGAACGAGATGTTACGGATTACCGATTTCCACTCATTGTTCACTCGAAATGACGCAGTGAGGTTTTCGACCGACAATACTGGTGATGGTTTGGATAAAGCGCTTTCAGAAGTCATGATCTGGTACCCGTTTTTCTCGTTGGCGGTCATGCTCAACTTTCGCCCCTTGTTTTAGGATCAATCGCATCACGCAACGCATCCCCGAGGATATTCAGCGCCAGAACGGTCAGAAGGATCGCCAGAGATGGGAAGACAACCAGCCACCACGCACTGAGAATATTTTCGAACCCCTCTCTGATCATGCCGCCCCAGGTGGCGGTTGGGGGCAGCACGCCAAGTCCGATAAATGCAAGTGATGCCTCGGTGCGGATCGCCGATGCCATCCACAGCGAGGTAACCACGACAATATCTGACGAGATGTTCGGCAGAATATGTTTGGTCATGATGCGGCGTGGCCTGAAACCCATGGAGCGACCGGCTTCAATGAATTCGCGCTGCTTCATTGCAATCGTCGGCGCTCTCGCAACGCGCACAAAGGGTGCAGTCTCGGTAATTGCAATCGCAATGATAAGGTTTTCGTAACTCGCTCCAAGCATGGCGGCAACCATCAGGCCAAGCAGAAGGGTTGGAAACGACAGCATGACATCAACCAGGCCCATTACGATCTGGTCAAAAATGCCCCCCACATAACCGGCGATGATACCGAGTGTAGAACCGACGATCATGGCGATCATAACGGCCAGAAAGCCGATCGAAAGCGAAATCTGCGCTCCATAGAGAAGGCGCGATAGTACGTCTCGGCCGTAGCTGTCGGTCCCGAGCCAGAACTGCGCAGACGGACCGCTGAGACGATGCACAATATTCTGTTGCAGCGGATCGTACGGAGCGATGAGTGGCGCCAGCACAGCTGCCAACACTATCGCAGAGAGAAGCCCCGTTCCAAGCCAGAAAAGTCGATTGCGACGGAGTGCCTCCCATACCGGACTGGTTCGGCTTTCCGCTGTGCTTGCGGTCACGATTGCATTTGTCATTTTGCGTAACTCACTCTTGGATCGACAAGGCCGTAAATCAGATCTGTAATCGTGTTCACGATGATGACAAAAGTGGCGAAGACCACCATGAGCCCCTGTAGCATCGTGTAATCTCGTGACTGAAGAGCGCCGAGAATAAGCTTGCCCAGACCTGGTCGCGTGAAGACGATCTCTGTCAGGACCGAGTTGCCGATCAACGTTCCGAAATAGAGGCCGATAACCGTAACGATCGGGATCAATGCATTGCCCAAAGCATGCCGGGTAACCAGTTTCATTGGCTTGACGCCCTTGGCGCGTGCTGTACGAATGTAATCCTCTCCGAGGACTTCCAGCATCGAGGATCGGGTTACTCGTGCGATGTAAGCCGTCATGATCAGGCCAAGATTGAATGCCGGCAGTGCCAGGCTGCGTAGATGATCGATAGGGTCGGTACTGGCACGGCTCATGACGGGCAGCCAGCGTAACCAGATTGCAAAGGCCAGCAGCAGAAGGATTGCCGACACAAAACCTGGAAAAGAGAGGCCCACGAGGGAAAGGAAGCGGCTTACGTAATCCGGCCACTGATTGCGTCTGACAGCAGCGAGAACCCCCAGAGGTATACCAAAAGCAGCACCAATTACGACCGCTGCAAGCGCCAGTTCAAGTGTATAAGGAATGACAATCGCCACTTCATGCAACACCGACTTGCCTGTCACAGAAGAGCGGCCAAAATCACCACTCAGAATATCCGTTATAAAGCGGAAGTACTGAACGGTAAGCGGTTGATCGAGCCCCAGTTCTGCACGCAGGGAAGCCAGTGCCTCACCACTCGCCCTGTCTCCCAATATGGCAATTGCCGCGTCGCCCGGCACAAGCCGGACCAGAATGAAGACGACGGTCAACATTGCCAGTAGCGTCGGTATCGCCAATAGCAACCTTCGGATAGTATAATTGATCATGCCGCAACCCCTTTTGTAGCAGTGCGCTGCGGTTCAAACGCACTGAGATCTTTCGTAGTTCTACCCTCACAGACGAGATCGGCCAGCACTTTTCCAACAGAAGGAACGAGCTGGAAACCATGTCCGGAAAAGCCGAACACGTGGACTAGCCCCTCGGCAACACGCGAGAAGCCTATAACCGGCAAATGGTCCGCAGTCATTGCTTCCATGCCAGCCCACGTACGGATGATACGAAGACTATGGGTTGCCGGGAAAAGCCGTAACGCTGCCTTGACCGATGCGGCCAGTGAAGCAACATCCACACTTGCAGACTGCCTGTCTGCCGATAGCTTTCCCTGTGAGCCGCCGCCGATCAGGAGCGTGCCTTGACCAGTTTGCTTGAAGGACAGTTTTCGGCCCAGCGAACTTACGACAGGGCCGATATGTGTGGAGGTCCGTTCAGTCACGACCATCATGGAAGTGCGAATTGCATGGCGCACCGGATCGGCAGCCAGTGCACATATCTGTTCTGCCCAGGCGCCCCCTGCGTTGACAAGAGTTCTGGCTTCAAAAGTGCCTTTTGTTGTTTCACAATGCCATTCGGTTGCGGTACGCCGCAGCCCCTTGACATCGCACTGCTCATAAATTGTGACGCCCGCCTTCTCTGCCGCCGTTCGAAACGCCCGGATCGTCTGATGCGGGTCGGCAGAGCCATCATTCTGAACCCAGACGCCGCCCAGACAGTGATCGGAAACATCCGGGAGCAGTTCGCGTACATCGTCTCTACCGATGACCTGCTCATGGTTGTGGCCCATATCCTTCAACCTCGATACGCGCGCAGTCATGGATGATAGCGCGGCCTCGTCTTCTGCCAGTTGCAATTGGCCACAAGCAACAAATCCGCAATCGTCGCCAACTATTGCCTCCATTTCATGCCAGAGAGCAGCTGCCTCAAGACTGAGCTGTAGCTCGGCGATGTCGCGGCCCAGTGTGCGCACGCCAGCTGCTGTCGATCCGGATGCATGCCGGCCAACAAAATGTCTTTCCAGCACCGTAACGGATGCGCCGCGCCGCGCGCAATTGAGAGCGGCCGACAATCCATGCAATCCACCACCAATAACCACAACGTCCGATGTCATGCCTCTTCCTCCAGCGAGGCAATCTCGCCGAGCGTGACAGGTTTGAACGGCGGTCGGATGTTGAAGAAGGCTACATCACCGACAGGGACGTCGTGAGCTTCGGCAAGGATCGCCTGCACGGTATACCCGCACTGGCGCCCCTGGCATGGACCCATACCACAGCGGGTTGCCGCCTTGACGGCATTCGGATCAGCAACTCCACCTCGGGTGACTTTGCGGATCGTTCCTGCAGTAACCTCCTCACATCGACAAACAATAACGTCATCGTCCAGACGCTCCCGTGGTGGCGGATAGGCAGTATCCAGAAATGGGCGGAGAGAAAGCGCCTTGCTGCGGCGCTCATCGAGTTTATCCTCGCGACGTATCTCCTCCATGTCCGATTCCGAACCGAGGCACTTTGCAATACCCAGAGCCGCAATCTCTCCAGATACTGCTGCTGCTACCCATCCCCCGATACCACCTGCATCTCCCGCAACGAACAACGTCCGTCGGGTTGTCTCACCCCAGATGTCGAGTGTAGGACGGAAGTAGCCTTGAGCCTCGTGCCATTCGTGCTCGCATCCCAGTGCCAGTGTCTCATGTACACGTGGAACTACGCCCTCATGGACCAGAAGGACGTCCGCGCTCTCGCGTATGGTCTTGCCGCCAGCATTCCATTCAACATATTCAAGTCGTCCCTCGCCTCCAGCCTTGAGGCCACTGAAGTTCTTTACGATACGTACTTTGCGTCCGAGTTTCCCAAGCCATTTCAGACCTTTCACAAGACTGCCCAGATCGCGCCATCCGGCAGCAAGCCTGAAAAGAGCTGAAAGCGACGGGCGTTTTGAAGTATCGAGATAGCCTGCCAGGTTTGCCCCAAGGTGGAGGTTCTGGATCGAATATAGCAATGGCAGTGGCCCGGCCCCTGCGATAAATACACGTCCCTGCGGTAGCATACCGCCCGATTTCAGGAGTATCTGCGCAGCCCCTACCGTCATGACGCCGGGAAGCGTCCAGCCTGAAAAGGGAACCGGACGCTCCTGCGCACCATTGGCAAGCAATACGGCGCGAGTCCGGACGCAACGCGCCTGGCCGTTCGACGTCAGAAAGACTTTCCAGCCATCTTCGATCTGCCAGACCTGGGTCTCCGGAACGTAAACCGCGCCGGATGCCCGAAAGCTTGCAACCAGCGCCTCTCCCTTGCGATAGTCTTCGCCCAATGCGCCAAGCAGGATATCATTCCGATTGCGCTCGATACCTCGCCAGATTTGCCCGCCCGGAGAAGGTTGTTCGTCGACAACGGTGACCGAGTAGCCAAAGTTTCGCAACCGTATTGCAGCCGACATGCCTGCGGGCCCGGAACCTACAATAACGACATCACAGAAAGTCATCGTGCGGCTCCTCGCGCACCGCGCTGGCTATCAATCCGCATGCCCGGCTTAACCGGGACAAGACAGCCCTGTACAGACGCCTCTCCATCGACAATCGCCAGACACTCGAAACACACGCCCATCTGGCAGTAAGGAAGCCGCGGCGCTCCACTAACCGGTGTCGAGCGACCGGCATCAGGAATGCGCAACAGTACGCTCGCAACAGTCTCACCTTGCCAGGCAGGCGTGTCGACTCCATTTACGACAACGGTCATTCCAGTGAACCCCGCCGCCCCTTCAAGCACACTTTTGAACATCGAATCTTCCATTTGAAAACGCTGCCAGTGTTGGCGGCAGGTGACCTTGAGCCATGGCAGGCCCGACAATCTCCGCATGCACCGCTGCCAGCGTCACACCGGAATGACACACCGCCGCAAACAGACCCGGGTGTCGCTCCGACTCAGCATAAACAGGTGCCTTGTCAGGGGATAGCACTCGCAGCCCTCCCCATTGGCGGACCAGACGCACAGAGCCGAGCGCCGGAATAATCCTTTGGGCTCGCCTTGCGAGATTTACGGCAGCATCAACAGACACCGCAGTATTTCTGATTTTTTCGTTGGTCGCACCGATCATGAAAGTTCCATCCGCGGTCTGGCGAAGTCCGCTCGCCGGGAACGGCAGCATCGGTGCAAGCCGCTCGGTTACGAGGATTTGCCCACGCTCGGAATGGACCGGTACATTGAACCCAAGCGGTTCGGTCAGAGCCTGGGTTGCAAGACCGGCAGCAACAATCACGCGAGGCGCCGAGAGTTCATCCCCATTCGTTCCAACACTATACCCGCCACTCACAGGGGTAATCTTTGTAACAGGGTAGCGAAAACGTACCACGCCACCAAGATGAGGAACTGCGCGCAGCAGAGCCGAATAGAGATGAAGTGGGTTTGCATGCCCATCAAGCTTGCAGTAGCTCGCACCGACAACATCCGGCCCCAGTTTTATGGCCGGCAGCATCCGTTCGAGGGCGGCGCGCTCGACCATTTCGGTATGAACGTCTGATCGTTGGTTGTGCGACCTTTCGACAAGCCTGGACCTCGCTACGAAATCACTTTCGCCAAGACTGAATACCAGCCCCCCGCGGCGCTCATAGTCGATGCCTGCTTCGCTGACGTTTACAAGTTCATTCCGGAACGTCGGCCAGATATCCGCGCTGTTCCTGCTCAGTTCTGCGTATTCAGGATTGTCGCTTCCTTTGCCCTGAACCCAGATAAGTCCAAAATTTGCGCGAGCCGCGCGGAAATCACGATCATTTCCGTCGAGCATGATGACCCGGCTTCCGCGACGCGCAATTCCATAAGCCAATGCTGCCCCAACGACACCCGCTCCGACGATGATGACATCTGCGTCCACCTTGATCTCCCTTGTACCTTGCCATTTTTGAGGCAAGGGGCTAGATAGTCAAAGTCGTTTTCTTTTCGCATGTATTCAGCCAGGTTATAATGAGAGACCCAAGCCTAAGACAACTCGAAGCTTTAATGGCTGTGGTGGAAGCAGGCACAGTCAGCCGGGCCGCTGAAATCCTGCGCATATCCCAGCCGGCAGCGAGCAAGCTCATTCAGGATCTGGAGGCGGATACCGGCCTGCAATTATTCGAGCGGGAGAGTGGAAGGCTTGTGCCAACCGGTCGGGGAATGCGCCTTTATGAAGAGGTTGAGCGCATCTTTGGTGGAGTCAGGCAGATGGCACGCGCGGTAGAGTCTATCCGTCGTGAGGAACATGGCCACCTGGTCGTTGGCACACTCCCTGCTTTGTCCGGGCGTTACATGGGGCGCGTTCTGGCCGGCTTCAGAGCCAGACATCCGGACGTTTTCGTTTCTGTGGAATCGCGGAGTTCGCAGTACCTCGCCGAGGCGGTATTGCTACGCAGGATTGACATTGCACTCGTCATAAGCGGCCTCGAACACACCTCTCTCCTCGTTGATGTCCTGAAAAGCCCAAGCGCCGTGGTCGTTATGCCCATAGGGCACAGGCTGTCCGAGAAAGCGATCATAACTCCGCACGATCTTGCGGATGAGGCTTTCGTTGGTTTTGGCCCGTCGGGCATCTCGCGCCGCAAGGTCGATGCGGCGTTCGAGGAGTACGGTTTGCGACCGAACATAGTAGTCGAGGCGACGACTGCGCCCAATGTTGCAGAATTTGTTGCTGCAGGACTGGGAATTACTATCGCCGACCCGTTATCGATGGAGTCCGTTGTTAATCGTGTCGTGACACGTCCCTTCGAGCCTTCGCTCTCGATCGACAACCAGATACTCAGGCCGGTCAGGGCACGGAACAGCAAACTGGCTGAGGCATTCGTGGAGGAACTGCATTCTGCCGCAAGAAGCAGCACAATGCTCCCGGGTGATATTCAAGCAAGGTCATAAAACCAGGTTAAATTGGTTGGGAGAGGCAGTCCATAAACGCTGTCAACTTGCCAGAGCGTAATGTCGAGACGGCATTTAAAACTGCATCCGCCTTTTCTGGTGTCATCGTCAGTCTTGTCGCCATCCTGAATTTGGTGTCAAGCTCGCCCCATGTCATCAGCGGCTCACCCTGAGGCGGTGTCGGATCCGACACAAATCGCTGACCATTTGCGGTGACTATAACTCGCGCAAGAATCTGGTCTGGATATACCGCGTCAAATTCTTCACTCAAAAGAAGATGAACCTTGCCTGCAAGATTAACGACTTCCGGGCGACCAATAAATTCTGGCGTAACAGGAACAAGGCTCTGACCACCGTACAGACTGAATAACGCCATGCAAAACGGGATACTATACTGGACGTCAATCAGATTCTCCGGGTCGGCCCGGTTAGAAATCCGTAAGCCAGCGGAGTGTATCTCCACGTCAATTCGCTCGATATCTTTACCAGCGATTGAATGTTGCGCGAGGAGCGTCTCCAGTGCCGCAAGCGGAGCATGTATGTGCCGGCAGCATGCATAGGGTTTGAAGTATGTTGCGCAAATGTGCTCTGCTGAACCTGGAACATAATTGTCAGGAAAGTTATAATGCCTGACGCTGTCCAGGATATTACGCGGACCTGTATGCCCTGCTTCGGCAAGGAGAACGGCTGTCATGCCAGTTACCACTGACCATGGGATACCTTCTTTTACCGCCGCTCCCTCCGGGGCCGGAATGCGTGGTGCAGGTCCTCCTGCGAAAGACTGGCTGGGAGCACTTTCTCCAGCGATTGCCAGCGCGTGTTCAATTGCCTGCCAGGGTGTCCGACGCAAGGCTGACACTGCGGCAACGACTCCGAACGGGGTCCAGGTTCCTGAACTTCCGTAGGTTGTGCGAGCGGCCCCGACAGCTACCCCGACCTCATAACCAATTATGATTGCGGTCAGTATTTCCTCCAACGACGAGCCCATGTCTTTGGCCACGGCCAGGGCTGCAGGAATGATAGCGGCCCCTGGATGACCTCGTGCGAAGCGATTTCCGTCATCAAGATCAAGTGCGGCTGCCGCCGAACTATTTGCCCAGGCAGCACCGATTACTGAACTCGTTTCCCCCGTGAACCATATAGGCACATCGCCACCCCCGAATACGCCGTCTGCCACCGAGCGGATAGCTGCAGGACCAACGTCTTCGATACCCACTGCAGTCGCGCCAACAAGATCAAAGATGCATTTGAGTGCGGCGTCCCGAACGCTCTGGTTAGACACCTGCTCGCGATTCTGAACGATATAAGAACATATTTTTCCAACATTTCCACTTTGGTAGCCTGGAACATGATGTGTCGTCATGGCGCGTCCTGCTTTTTCTTATTGGCTAACACCGCCTGTCAGTCACACCAGACGACGCCGTTAGTTGGGCAAGCTATAGTCCCCGGGCAACAGCATCGCTGTCACCCGGGGCAAAATAACAATCAATATCACTTATCAATAGTGGTCAGTTCGGTAATCGGCGGTGCCAGGTTCAGAGAACCTTTAAGCTCATACCCGTAGTTGAGAGAATTATTACGGACCCAGACCTGCATGAGACTAAAGAGCGGTACACCGCATACCTGCTCATGAATCTTCGTTTGGGCCGCTGACCAGAACTTCATCCGCTCTTCATCTGTCGCGGCTTTGCGTGCAGCTGTGATATCAGCATCTCCGGCGTCACAATGAGCAAAATTCGTAACCGCAGTCGGTTTGCCGATTGCAGCATCCGAGTGATAGAACTGGCTCAGGTAGCTGTCGGCAACAGGATAGCGTGCGGCGCCGTAGAAGACGAGGTCACTCAGGTCTTTCCGGATTTGCTCATGATATGTCGGATGGTCGACAACCTTGAGCTCCAGTGTAATCCCCGCTTCAGCCAACTGTGCCTGCAATACTTCCATGATAGGGAGCTGGGCCGAATTGGACGACGAAATTGAAGTCAGTTTGAGACCAGTCTCCAGGCCAGCTTCTTTCAAAAGCTTTTTGGCGAGCTCAAGATCATATTTATAGGGCGATGTGCATTCTTCGCCGAGATAACCTGTAGGCACTACAGAACATCCCTTCAGGCCAACATTCGACCCGACGAGCTCGATGATCTGATCAACATTGATTGCGTGGGCGACAGCCTGACGAACTTTCACATTGTCGAGCGGCTTGTGATTCCGGTTGATGAAAACCGTGCGATATTCGCCTGGCGCAAAGATATCGACCGACGCATCGTCCCACGTCTTGGCCTGATCGACCCAACGCTGTTCGCGCTTGCCATAGATCAGATCAAGCTCTCCCGAACGGAACGCGAGTTCGCGGCTTGAATCCGATGGGATCAGATCGACCCGGATATCGTTGATCTTGGGTGCACCACGGAAATATTCAGGAAACCCTTTCAGAAACACCGATTGTTGCGTGACCGATTTTTCGAAAAAGAACGGTCCGGTTCCGATAGGGTTGCTTTTGAAGTCTGCGCCAAGTTTCTCCGCAGCGCTTTTGCTGACAATATTGCCACCGTGATAATTGGACACAAGGCCCAGGAACCCGGGAACCGGTTCGCTGAGTGTAATTCGCACGGTGGCGGGATCGACTGCCTCGATTGATTTGAAAGCTGCATAGTCGCTTGCATAGGCCGAAGTCTTCGAGTCCTTTGCGCGCTGAAGCGAATAAACGACGTCGTCGGCGGTCACTGTGCCGTAATCGCCGTGGAACTTCACGCCTGAGCGCAGCTTGAATGTCCAGACGAGACCATCGGAAGAGTTCGTCCAGCTCTCCGCGATATCTGGCTCGATGTTACCCGGATCAGCACTGCCCGGGGCGAAACGGACAAGGCCGTTGAACATCCAGGATACGACCGCAAGATCCTGAGTGGTTGTCGCGCGCGCGGGATCCATATTTGAAATATCAGGGGCCGCCACACCTACCCGCAAACTATTGGCGTAGGATATTCCGGGCGACACGGCGACGCCGGCAATACACAGGGTGAGGGCAGATAAAGTAGCAAATTTCGAGGCTTTTTTCATGTTCCACTCCATTATAGTTTTAATAGTTCTAGTTATGAAAAATCACATCCGTCAAAGTCGAATTTTTCGGTGGGGTATACAGTTATGTTATAATTGTCGACGTGGCACGGTAATCCTCGCACCAGTTAGGGTCAGGTCTCGTTGATCGAAGCCAGAAGATAACGGTTGCAGCCAAGGCAATCGCAGAGAAAATGACGGTTGCTGATGATCATATCGCGCGACCACGCACGCCAGTCCTTGAGGCGGCCAAACATGATCTCAATACGGTTGCGACGTCTGTATCTTTTCTTGTCGTATTTTACCGTTGTGGTTCGGGATTTTCGGCCCGGAACGCAGGTTTTTATTCCTTTTCGTTGCAAAGCCGCTCTGAACCAGTCGGCATCATATCCGCGGTCGGCAAGCATTCATTGTGCTTTTGGCAGTTCATTGAGCAAGGCTGCCGCACACGTATAGTCGCTGATCTGACCGGCTGTCATGAAGAAGCTGAGCGGCCGGCCATTGGCATCGGTCCAGGCGCGGAGCTTTGTGTTCATACCGCCTTTGGTGCGTCCGATCAGCCGCCCAAGGTCCCCCTTTTTACCCGCAGGCTTGAGGCCGTGCGGTGCGCTTTCAGATAGGTCGCATCAATCATGACGGTCTTCGGATCGGCACTTTCGGAGGCAAGTCCCTCCATCATCCGGCCAAACACACCCATCTCGCTCCATCGTTTCCATCTGTTGTAGAGCGTCTTGTGTGGCCCGTATTCCCGTGGGGCATCCCGCCAGCGCAAGCCGCTGCGGTTTTCCATCGGATGTGATCGCGAATTTTGCCTCGCGACTGGTTGGGCAACTGCGATCTGCAGCCGCCCAATATGCGCAAGCTATTGCTGTTGAGGGTTCAACCAGTGCTGCCGAGCCGCAATCTGTCTCTGTGGCTCCCTCAGTGACTGAGGTTATGGACTCCGATAACGCGAATGCAGGCATCCGGGATGATGACCGGGGGACCAATCTTGTCCAGCGCGCTTATCAGTCCGGGTCTGACGACGGATACGAATGGTCCAACAGGGCAGAACATGACAATATCCTTCAGGAGTTTGAAGCGCTCATACGCGAGGTGCAGCGACTTGCAACGGACGGACAGTAGTCTCATCCTGAGCGCAAAATTGTCCAGAAACTGAAATCAGCTTGGCTGATCATTGCCAGCTGCGCGCAAAACCACGTTTCTGAGCCACTGGTGCGCGGGGTCTTGTGTTCGTCGGCTGTGCCAGATCTGGGTGAAGGTAAATGGCGGAATATCGAACGGTGGCTCGAACATACGGACGTCCGGCCCTGGCGCATGTGCTTCCAATGCCCGACGGGCAACCGTCAGGACGAGATCCGTGCCTGCAACAAGGCGCGCAGCCAGACCCCAGTGTGGCAGGGTCGTCGCGATACGCCGTACATTGCCGATTTTGGAAAGTGCACTGTCGATCTCGCTTGGAGAGCCATCTTCCATCGTCACCAGAATGTGAGGGTGCTTCAAATACTGATCCAGACTAAGAGACGTCTTATGTTGAAGGGTATCCGCCGACGCCAGACAGGAAAATCGTTCTTCAAATAACGGCGTCTGGTCTATCTCTGGCGAGAGGTCTGGAAAAACCCCAAGCTGTTGGTTTCCACGCAGAACTGAGCCGGTTAGGCAGATAAGGGGGTGCGGATAAAAAGTTGGACTGCTTCATAAGTTCAGGCCGAGGCTCTGACGATACTCAACCGGGCTGAGCGATCCCAGTGATAATTTGATACGCTTCTCATTGTACCATCGAATATATGCATCCACCTCGGCGACGAACTGTTCGATCGTAATGGTTTTCCAATCTCGTGGATAGAAGAGTTCGGTTTTCAGCCGACCGAAGAAGCCTTCGCACGCGGCGTTGTCTTGCGAGCAACCCTTGCGGGACATTGAGCGAACCAGTTTTGCTTCGCTGATACGGGTTAGCCAGCCGGGCCAGCGATAATGGGCTCCGCGATCAGAATGGATGATTGGCCGTTCTTCGCCATCGGTCACGGTCCCGATGGCTGCATCCAGCATGGTATTCACCAGGCCCGCATCTGGCTGCGTTCCAATCGACCAGCTGATGACCATGAAGTCAAAGCAATCGATGATGGGCGAAAGGTACACCTTGCCAGCCGGGATCTGGAATTCGGTGATATCTGTCAGCCATTTCACGTTCGGCGCTTTCGCATGGAAGTCGCGGTTGATCAGGTTCTCGGGTGCCGGACTGATTTCTCCCAGATATGATCCAAACCGCCGTCGACGCGGTCTGGCAACGACCAGTTGTTCTTGCTTCATCAAGCGCTGAACAACCTTTTCCGAGATCATCACGCTTTGCCTGGCCAGCAACGCCTGTAGTCTCCGATAGCCGTAGCAACGACGGTTCGCTTCAAATATTTCTGAAAGACAGAGGCGGACGGCGGCATGCTTGTCTGCCAGGCACATACGGGCGCGATGGTAGAAGTACGAGCTTCGCGCAATTTGCAGCTCGGCGAGCAGTTCTGGCAAGCGGTAAACTTCCTTGAGGGCGTCAATCAGCTGTGTCTTCTCCCGATTACTCAGGATCTGCAGATCGACGCCCAGGCCTTTTTTTATGAGTTCGTTGGCCTTCTTCAGGAGATCATGTTCGAGTTGCAACTGGCGGACATCGCGTTGGAGGGTTTCAAGCTGTCGCTCGAGTTCCTCACGTTCTGGCGCTTTGGAGTTGGCTTTGCGGCGTTTCATGGATGATGGGGCCTCATGACCGAGAAGCTGGTCCTTCCAGCTGTACAATGTCGGCCGCGAGACGCCCAGCCGGTCAGCGACCTGTTGAGCGCTTTCATCTCCACTGCATAGTCCGATGACCCCCGCTTGCCGGACCTTGTCGGAATAGCCAGGGTGCCACGATCGACCCACCATGGATGAGCGCGCCTCCGGAAAGTCCTCCCGGACCCATGCGGTGAGAGTTCCTCGACCAGGGTAGCCAAGCGCCCTCATCGTCGCAGAGATGCAACGATCATGGGTGCGATAGTGCTCAAGTGCAGCCTGTTTCTCGGCCTCGGAATATTTTGGCGCTCGCGCTACCGCCTGAGTACGCAGTGTTGATTGCCACTGAGAAGTGACCCGGTAGCACAGGATATTTCCATCGAGAATTGACCCATGTTTGAACTTTGCCCTGCGTGTTTTCAGCGAGGGCTATGGAGTGATCGACATGGCGTTATTGAGCGTGATCCGACGCTGGCATTTTCGAGAGCATTTATCGATCCGGGAGATTGGTCGCAGGACCGGTCTGTCTCGGAATACCGTCCGCAAATACCTGCGTCTGGGGAGTGTGGAACCGAAGTTCAAAGTTCCAGAGCGACCGAGTACGCTTGACCCTTTTGCTGATCGATTAACGGCCTGGCTGAGGACGGAAGCGAAGAAGAACCGCAAGCAGAAGCGGACGATGAAGCAGTTGCATGCCGACCTGATGAGCCTCGGCTACGATGGGTCGTATGGTCGTGTTGCTGCATTTGCTCGGGAATGGAAGGCCGATCTTCAGCGAGAACTGCAGACCTCGGGACGTGGGACATACGTTCCGCTGGCTTTCGATCCGGGTGAAGCCTTTCAGTTCGACTGGTCGGAAGACTGGGCAATCATCGGCAATGAACGTACCAAACTGCAGGTGGCCCATACGAAGCTGAGCTACAGCCGCGCGTTCATCGTTCGGGCATATCTTCTCCAAACACACGAGATGCTGTTTGATGCCCATAACCACGCATTCCGTGTCTTTGGCGGCGTTCCTCGACGTGGCATTTATGACAACATGCCCACGGCAATCGACAAAATAGGTCGCGGCAAAGAGCGCGACGTCAATGTCCGCTTCATGGCAATGGCCAGCCACTATCTCTATGAGCCAGAATTCTGCAATCCAGCGTCGGGCTGGGAGAAAGGCCAGGTCGAGAAGAATGTTCAGGATTCACGCCATCGGTTCTTTCAACCAACACCACGCTTTCCATCGCTGGAAGCCCTGAACGACTGGCTGGAACTTCGATGCAAGGAGTTTTGGCAGCAGACCCCGCATGGAAAGATGCGTGGGACCATCGCTGAGCTATGGGCCGAGGAAGCGCAGGCTCTCATGCCAACAGCACGTGTCTTCGATGGATTTGTCGAACATACCAAGCGGGTTTCCCCGACCTGTCTCGTCCACTTTGATCGTAATCGCTACAGTGTTCCGGCATCCTTCGCCAATCGGCCTGTCAGTGTTCGGGTTTACCCAGATCGTATCGCTGTTGCAGCAGAAGGTCTGATCATATGCGAGCATCGTCGCATCATCAGCCGTTCGCATGATGGTCCTGGGCAAACGATTTACGATTGGCGGCACTATCTCGCCGTCGTTCAACGCAAACCAGGCGCTCTTCGCAATGGTGCGCCGTTTATCGAGCTTCCGGAAGCCTTCAGAATACTGCAGCAGCACCTGCTCAAAAAGCCGGGCGGGGATCGCGAGATGGTCGACATTCTGGCGCTCGTCCTCCAGCACGACGAGCAGGCTGTGCTCTCGGCTGTCGATATGGCCTTGAAGTCCGGGGTTCCGACCAAGACCCATGTTTTGAACCTGCTGCATCGTTTGGTCGACGGTAAATCTTCTACGCCACCGACGATAGCTGCGCCCCAAGCTCTCACACTTGCCAACGAGCCAAAGGCCAATGTCGAACGCTACGATTCCCTGAGAAAGACAAAGGAGGTACGCCATGCGTCATAATCCAGCCAGCGGCGCAATCGTCATCATGCTGCGACAACTGAAGATGCACGGCATGGCTCAGGCAATCGGTGAGCTCACCGAACAGGGGTCACCTGCCTTTGAAGCTGCCATTCCAATCCTGTCACAACTTCTCAAAGCCGAGACAGCAGAACGTGAAGTTCGTTCAACCGCTTATCAGCTGAAGACTGCTCGCTTTCCAGCCTATCGCGATCTCAACGGCTTCGATTTCTTCAGCAGCGAGATCAACGAAGCCCTCGTGCGACAGCTCCATCGTTGCGACTTTCTCGATGATGCCAACAACATCGTGTTGGTCGGCGGACCAGGCACAGGCAAAACCCATATCGCGACCGCTCTCGGCATCCAGGCAATCGAGCATCACCACAAACGCGTCCGGTTCTTCTCGACCGTCGAGTTGGTCAACGCGCTTGAACAGGAGAAGACGCAAGGTCGCTCAGGCCAGATCGCCAATCGACTTGTCCATTCCGACCTGGTGATCCTCGATGAGCTTGGCTACCTGCCGTTCAGTGCATCAGGTGGCGCGTTGCTCTTCCATCTTCTGAGCAAACTCTACGAGCGCACCAGTGTCGTTATAACCACAAACCTCAGCTTCAGTGAATGGGCCAGCGTCTTCGGCGACGCCAAGATGACGACCGCGTTGCTCGACCGGCTCACTCATCATTGCCACATTCTCGAAACCGGAAACGACAGCTTCCGCTTCAAGAACAGCTCCGCCCACGAACCGAAAAATACAAAGGAGAAAAACAGCGACTTGACCAAATCACAAGACCCGAAACATATCTAAAAGGCGGGTCAAATCTCGGTGGAAATACCGGGTCACTTCTCAGTGAAAATCAACAGACGTTTATCACAACACGAATTATCGCGGGAAAATGCCCTTGCTAATATGAGATTATTTCCGCTTAGTTGGCGGAAGGGTACACCCTACGGAAATCTGGAAATTGAGGCAGCACTTTCGCGTAATTTTGAAAATTGGGGTCCGTTATGGACAAGGGGGCGCTCGATACCGCCGTTTTTTATTCGAAGGCGAAGGACTACATCTCTACCAGCCGCTGCGTGGCTGTGAAGACCTACTGCCTGACAACGAGGGCGTCCGCAAATGGTGCAATGCTGCCGTGGGCTTACAGTTATTGACTGATCATCAATCGGTTTGTGAACGCTGCTTCAGCTACCTTCCAAGAGCAATACATCTTCCGCCAGCGCTGATTGAAGTCTGCTCTGGACAGGGGATCGGTGATTAGCCGGAAGCGTTTTGCTATTTTCCCACGTTCAAAAGCCTAAGCAATGTATCGCTCAAGAGATCTGGATGACTGATCATTGCATCGTGAGGAGCGTCGATCTCCAGGCATTCCGAACGATCGTCCGCTCTTACGCGGTCGATCGATTTCAGAAGCAAGGCACCTGGCGCCTGCGAGCATCGTAGATAAGTTTTGCGGACTGCTGATGGCTCATCGGACAGCATCACACGTTCGAAATAGCTTTCGACAGGATGGGGCGTCAATTCCGCATCCGCATCCACACAATGCTGATCTTGCTCTTTAACCCCGAAGGCGGCAGACGAGAGCGGTGGAATGTGCCAGTTGGGATCAGCATTCGCCTTCTCCCTGTATTTTTCGCGTATCGACGGTGCATGATCCAGCAACATCTCCCCGTCAAAAGGCAAAAATGCATCGAGTAAGAAAAGGTGCTGTATCGAGGACCCTAGTCGGTGCGCCGCGGCAGTCGCAGGAAATCCACCATAGCTGTGACCACCAGAACAATGTCCGCGGTTCTGCTCGTTTTAACACAGTGTACGATGTCCTCGATATGAGTAGACAGGTTCACCTCGCGTGATAGCAGATCAGATCGTTCGCCCAATCCTGTTAGGGTAGGGGCTGAAACACTGTGTCCGACCTTTTCGAGTAGCGGAAAAACCCGGTCCCAGAACAAGCCGCCGTGCCAAGCTCCATGAACCAAAACTATATCCACTATGCCCCGCGCTCCTTCTTCTGCATGGCCGCGTCGTGAGGTTGCGTTCTAGTCTTGCATTTCGCGTTTTCCGTCATGCAAGCCGCAGCGGTTTGTTGCAATTCGGATGTGGCGGTATGTCGGCGGCGGACAGTAGCATCGTCTGGGAGTTTCATCATCGCGGGATGTCCATCAACCCAGTCGCGACCTACCTCCATTCTCGATTGTACATTCGGTATAACCAGAGAGTCTCCGGCGAAGGCGTGAGAATAAGCCTGCGCCTGGACGCGTACGCTGTCGGTGGACTCTCATTTCGGCTGTGAGGGCATGAAGTTTGCAACAAGCGCATGCCGCTCGCCGGGGTAGATAAAGCGAACATGCGTTATGTAGGCGCCATTGCTTGATGTCCGCCGCTCCACTGTAAGGCATGCAGTTCCAATCGCAACGCCCAAAGCCAATGCAATGCCTTCGTCAGCGGAAACTGCCCGTATCGTATGCTCGGCCGCGCTCCAGGGAACCCTGTTCAGCAGCCATTGACCGGGCGCTTCCTGTTCAAATGTCTCGGCTGCAACATCAGGGACCGCGGCCAGGTTGATGAGACGGTGCTCGACGCAAAATGGTCTGTGACCGGCAAAATGCGTACATTGAATATCGAGCACAGGTGCTGCAACCTCAAGGCCAAGGCGCCGCCGGTCCTCGGCTGAACTCCGACGCCTGGTCCGTGTCGCCAGTTTGTAACGATAGGGTAAACCGAGCGACTCGACTTCAAGCTTGATGTCGCGGATCTCCAGCACCGCTGATTGCGCCTGTGGATGTGTGACGTAGCTGCCTGACTTGCGCCGACGTTCGATCAACCCGGTTTTTGCCAGCTGCGTCAAAGCCTTGTTCACAGTCATGCGTGAGCACTTATATTGCTCGGCCAGATCAATTTCGAACGGAATGCGAAAACCGGGTGGCCATTCTCCGGATAAAATGCGTTGCTCTATATCGCCGAGGATACGCTGATGCAGCGACATGTCGCCGGCGCTCTCGGCAAGCGCTACATCAACGACCGCATCATCATCCTGCATTTTCACCACATGACCACCTCTACGAATCGCTTCAGTCTTTAGACATTATTCAGCAACTTTTGTCGGTAAAAAATGTAGTGCCTGAAGTTGAGCGGCTCACGCAAGAAGCTCATGCATCACACTGCGGAACCGGGCTGATATCTCGTCGCGCTTGTGATGCCTGCCGCCTTCGACCTGTTTGCGGCCCGCTACCCAGACGCTGTCAGGCTTCGTGCCATTGGCAAACAGCCAGGAATCCAGAGCCGCATCGTCGGTGAGATCGCCGTCCGGTGCGCGCAGGCTGACAAAATCGGCAGGTTTACCGGCGGCGATACCGGTTTCGATCGCCATGGAAATCGAACCGCCCTCGATCGCACCGTCAAACAGCGCACGTCCTGTCGACTGACCGGGTGCCGCCATAACGTTGCGGGAGCGATGCTCCAGGCGCTGCGAATATTCCAGCTGACGCAACTCGTCACGCAAAGCGATCAGAACGTTGGAATCCGAACCGATGCCGAACTTGCCACCTGCTTCGCCAAACACCACCGCGTTGAACGTGCCATCACCAAGATTGGCTTCGGTGATCGGGCAGAGGCCGGCGATCGCTTTACTTTCAGCCATGCGCTGGGTTTCATTGTCGGTCATATGGGTTGCATGGATCAGGCACCAGCGGCCATCAAGACTGGCATTTTCGAGCAGCCATTCAACTGGGCGCGCGCCGGACCAGGCGATGCAATCCTCGACTTCCTTGACCTGTTCGGCCACGTGAATATGGATAGGCCCGTCTTTGGTCATTGCAACGACCGCAGCAAGCTCGTCCGGTGTGACTGCTCGCAGACTGTGCGGAGCAACGCCGACACGGCCATCCGGCAGAGTTTTTACCGCAGAACGGCAGCCATCAAGCAGCCGCTCGAAGCTCTCGACAGTGTTGATAAACCGGCGCTGGCCTTCATTGGGTGCCGCACCGCCGAAAGTCGAGTGGGCATAGAAAACCGGAAGCAGCGTCAGACCGATCCCCGTATGGGACGCTGCTGCCGCAATCCGCTGAGACATTTCAGAAATGTCGGCGTAAGGGCGGCCATCAATATCGTGGTGCAGATAATGGAATTCGCCAACACGCGAAAAACCTGCTTCCAGCATTTCCATATAGAGCTGGCTGGCAACGGCTTCGGCATGATCCGGCGTCATCGATAGCGCAAAACGGTACATCACATTGCGCCAGCTCCAGAAGCTGTCAGCACCGGGACCCCGGGTTTCGGCAAGGCCTGCCATGCCGCGCTGAAATGCGTGGCTATGCAGGTTTGGCATGCCCGGCACGAGGATATCATGGCGCTCGTCACCCGGCTGCGCCGCAATGCTCGCCTCGACGGAAACGATGCAGCCATCCTCAATCTTCAGCCGCACATTCTTCTGCCATCCCGCTGGCGTCAGAGCCGATTTCACATGAATGCTGGTCATGACCTCATCCCTTCCTGACTGCTTCTCTTAAAAAAACACTTGCGCTCATTTTCTTTATGTCTATACATAATGGCACGAAAAGGAAAGGCCAGAAAACGATGTCTTCCATAAATTCGGCACCGAACAGCCAGCCATCAAGCGACTGTGATTGCCTGTGGCGAAACGCCCGGCTTGCAACGCTAAACCCTTCTTTGCCGGGGCTTGGCCTCATCGAAAACGGTGTCATTGCCGTTCGGGACGGTTGCATTCTCTATGTCGGCGCTGAAGAATATCTGCCTTTCCCGATTGATAACGCTGCGGAAATTATCGATTGCGGCGGACGCTGGATCACACCTGGTCTGATCGATTGCCACACGCATCTGGTCCATGCCGGGAATCGTGCCAACGAGTTTGAAATGCGCCTTGCCGGTGCTACCTATGAAGAGGTTGCCCGCGCGGGAGGCGGCATCGTCTCTTCCGTCCGCTCACTGCGCGAAGCCAGCGAAGACGAACTGGTAGCGCAGACGCTGCCACGGCTGGATGCGCTGATCGCTGAGGGTGTGACCACTGTAGAAGTCAAATCCGGCTATGGGCTTGACCTTGAAAACGAAGCCAAGGCCTTGCGCGCCGCGCGACGATTGAGTGAAGAGCGCGACGTTACCGTCCGCACGACCTTCCTCGGCGCTCACGCTTTGCCGCCTGAATTCAGGGATAACAAGGCAGGTTACATCGAAAAAGTCATCAACGAGATGATGCCCGCCATAGCGGCGGAAGGCCTGGCCGATGCGGTTGACGGTTTCTGTGAAGGTATTGCTTTTTCGACTGATGAGATGCGGCTGGTGTTTGAGGCTGCAATGGCCCACAGTCTGCCGGTCAAGCTGCATGCCGACCAGCTTTCCAATCTGCATGGCGCAGCGCTTGCGGCAGAATATGGCGCACTGTCGGCGGATCACCTGGAATATACCGATGAAGCAGGCGCAGAGGCGATGGCAAGGAGCGGTACAGTTGCCGTCATTCTGCCTGGTGCTTTCTATTTCATTCGCGAAACGATGAAGCCGCCGGTCGATCTGTTCCGCAAGGCGGGCGTTGCCATGGCAATTGCCACCGACAGCAATCCTGGCACCTCACCGCTGACCTCGCTGCTGCTGACCATGAACATGGCGGCGACCCTGTTCGGCATGACGGTGAACGAATGTATTGCCGGCGTGACGCGGGAAGCGGCGCGTGCATTGGGTCTGGTCGATGAAGTGGGGACGCTGGAGGCCGGAAAACGGGCCGACTTCGCCATCTGGAATATCGGGCGACCGGCAGAACTCGTCTACCGCATGGGCTTTAACCCGCTGCATGCGCGCATACGCAACGGACACTGAATTTGAGGCACACGGTCTAGATCCCGTGTATTGGTGAGGACTTCAAAATGACGCTAATTCTTCAGCCGGGCTCTGTCCCGCTTTCGACCCTTGAAACAATTTACTGGACCGGAGAGCCGGCCCGGCTTGATCCCTCGTTCGACAAGAGCATCGAAAAGGCCGCGGCCCGTATCGCCGAGATCGCCGCCGGAAACGCGCCCGTCTATGGCATCAATACCGGCTTCGGCAAACTGGCGAGCATCAAGATTGACGCCGCCGATGTGGCCATCCTTCAGCGTAACCTTATCCTCTCGCACTGCTGTGGCGTGGGCCAGCCCCTTGCCGAGAACATCGTTCGCCTGATCATGGCGCTGAAGCTTGTTTCGCTCGGTCGTGGCGCATCGGGCACGCGGCTCGAACTCATCCGGCTGATTGAAAGCATGCTCGAAAAGGGTGTCATCCCGGTTATCCCTGAAAAAGGTTCCGTTGGTGCTTCGGGCGACCTCGCGCCACTGGCTCATATGGCAGCGGTGATGATGGGCGAAGGTGAAGCCTTCTTCAACGGCGAACAGCTTGACGGACGTACAGCCCTTGAACGCGCGGGCCTCAAGCCGGTCGTGCTGGCAGCCAAGGAAGGCCTCGCACTGATCAACGGTACGCAGGTCTCCACAGCTCTCGCATTGGCTGGCCTGTTCCGCGCTCATCGTGCTGCACAATCGGCGCTTGTTACCGGTGCGCTTTCGACGGATGCCGCCATGGGTTCTTCGGCGCCGTTCCATCCCGATATTCACACTCTGCGCGGCCATAAGGGTCAGATCGATGCGGCATCGGCGCTCCGCGGCCTGCTCAAGGGATCGGTAATCCGCGATAGCCATATCGAAGGCGACGAGCGGGTTCAGGACCCTTATTGCATCCGCTGCCAGCCGCAGGTTGACGGCGCATGCCTCGATCTCCTGCGCTCTGTGGCCCGTACACTCGAAATCGAAGCCAATGCGGTGACAGACAATCCGCTGGTTTTGTCTGATAACTCGGTGGTTTCCGGCGGCAACTTCCATGCCGAGCCTGTGGCTTTTGCGGCGGACCAGATCGCGCTTGCCATCTGCGAAATCGGTGCCATTGCTCAGCGGCGCATCGCGTTGCTGGTCGATCCGGCGCTCTCCTACGGCCTGCCGGCATTCCTTGCCAAAACACCAGGCCTCAACTCCGGTCTCATGATCGCCGAAGTGACATCGGCAGCGCTGATGTCGGAAAACAAGCAGATGTCGCATCCGGCCTCGGTTGACTCTACCCCGACCTCGGCCAACCAGGAAGACCACGTTTCCATGGCCTGCCACGGTGCGCGTCGTCTGCTGCAGATGACCGACAACCTGTTTGCGATCATCGGCATCGAGGCGCTGACTGCTGCCCAGGGCATCGATTTCCGCAGCCCCCTCGCCACCAGCCCGGAACTGACTAATGCCATCGCAGCGATCCGTAAGGTCGTACCGACACTGGACGTCGACCGCTACATGGCAACCGACCTCAAAGCAGCAAGCGAGCTTGTTGCGACCGGTGCTCTGAACGCTGCGGTTTCCGGCGGTATTCTTCCGGTTCTGGAGGCGTGAGGTGAGCGTCTTTGAAGTCAGACGGGGTAGTTCCCCCGTTATTCTTGGCTTTCCCCACACCGGTACGGATGTTCCGCCCGCGATATGGGAGCGGCTGAACGACAACGGACGGGTTCTCGCCGACACCGACTGGCATATCCATCATCTCTACGATGGCCTGTTGCCGGATGTGACGACGGTGCGCGCCACATTCCATCGCTATGTCATCGATGCCAATCGTGACCCCGCCGGGAACAGTCTCTATCCCGGTCAGAATACGACCGGGCTTGTGCCTGATACGGATTTCGATGGCGTCGCAATCTGGAAGGATGGCGAGGAGCCGACCGAAACGGACATCGCATCCCGCCTGGCCGGGTTCCATGCGCCTTATCACGCAGCACTTGCTGCCGAGATCGAGCGGGTGAAGGCAATCCACGGCGTTGCGGTGCTCTATGATTGCCATTCGATCCGGTCGGGCATCCCGTTCCTGTTCGAAGGCACATTGCCCGATTTCAACATTGGCACAGATTCGGGCAAAACCTGCGACCTCACAATTCAGGATGCAACTATCGATGTCGTTTCGAATGCACAGGGATATACCAGCATTCTGAACGGCCGCTTCAAGGGCGGCTGGACGACGCGGCATTATGGTCAGCCCGAAACCAGAGTTCATGCAATCCAGATGGAACTGGCGCAAGCCACCCATCTGATCACTGAGACACCGCCCTTCGCGTACGACGAAAGCAAGGCGGAACAGCTTCGCATTCACCTCAAAGACATTCTCACGCGCATCGAAACAGCAGCGCTGACATTGGCAAATACGAAAAAGGGAACAAAATGACCAATCCTCGTCACAATATCCGCGACGTCCGCGCCGCTCGCGGGACAGAACTGACCGCAAAATCCTGGATGACCGAAGCACCGCTTCGGATGCTGATGAACAATCTCGATCCGGAGGTCGCAGAAAACCCGCATGAGCTGGTGGTCTACGGCGGCATTGGCCGCGCTGCCCGCACATGGGCGGATTTCGACAAGATCGTCGACACGCTGCGCGACCTCAACGAAGACGAAACCTTGATGGTGCAGTCCGGCAAGCCTGTCGGCGTGTTCCGCACCCACAAGGATGCACCACGCGTGCTGATCGCCAATTCCAACCTCGTGCCACACTGGGCAACCTGGGACCATTTCAACGAACTGGATAAGAAGGGTCTGGCAATGTATGGCCAGATGACCGCCGGTTCGTGGATCTATATCGGCAGCCAGGGCATCGTGCAGGGCACCTACGAAACCTTCGTCGAGGCCGGTCGTCAGCACTATAACGGCGATCTCACAGGCAAATGGGTTCTGACCGGCGGCCTTGGCGGCATGGGCGGCGCCCAGCCACTTGCCGCCGTGATGGCCGGTGCCTGCTGCCTTGCCATTGAATGCAATCCCGATTCGATCGATTTCCGTCTGCGCACCCGCTACATCGACGAAAAGGCCGAAACGCTCGATGAAGCGCTGGCGATGATCGACCGCTGGACTAAGGCTGGTGAAGCCAAATCCGTTGGTCTGCTGGGCAATGCTGCAGAAATCCTTCCCGAAATGGTTCGCCGTGGTATTCGCCCCGATATGGTCACCGACCAGACCTCGGCGCACGACCCGATCAACGGCTACCTGCCAAAGGGCTGGACAATGGCCGAGTGGAAAGAAAAGCGCGTAAGCGATCCGAAAGCTGTCGAAAAGGCTGCCCGCGCCTCGATGCGCGAACATGTCGAGGCGATGATCGCGTTCCAGGACATGGGCATCCCCACCTTCGATTATGGCAACAACATCCGCCAAGTCGCCAAGGAAGAAGGTCTCGAAAACGCCTTTGCATTCCCTGGCTTCGTGCCAGCCTATATCCGTCCGCTGTTTTGCCGTGGCATCGGTCCATTCCGCTGGGCGGCGCTGTCTGGCGATCCGGAAGATATCCGCAAGACAGATGCCAAGGTGAAGGAACTGACACCGGGCAACAAGCATCTTCACAACTGGCTTGACATGGCTGCGGAACGCATTGCGTTTCAGGGTCTTCCGGCACGCATTTGCTGGGTCGGTCTCGGCGATCGTCACCGCCTCGGCCTGGCATTCAACGAAATGGTCAGGAGTGGTGAGCTCTCTGCTCCGGTCGTCATCGGTCGTGACCATCTCGATAGCGGGTCTGTCGCCTCGCCGAACCGCGAAACCGAGGCGATGAAGGACGGCTCTGATGCCGTGTCCGACTGGCCATTGCTAAATGCGCTACTCAACACAGCATCCGGCGCAACATGGGTTTCGTTGCATCACGGCGGCGGTGTCGGCATGGGCTTCAGTCAGCATTCCGGTGTTGTCATCTGCGCCGATGGCACGGATGATGCAGCGCGCCGTCTCGACCGCGTTCTCTGGAACGACCCAGCAACCGGCGTCATGCGCCATGCCGATGCGGGCTATGATATCGCGCTCGATTGCGCGAAGGAAAAGGGCCTGCGTCTGCCGGGCATTCTCGGTAAGTAAACAAAAACCCGGGCTTCGAGCTATGGTTTGAAGCCCGGCCGACCGTGTCAAAACATTTGGGCCGCTACCATGAAGATACTGCGCAACAATGACCATCGACGCATGCCATGGAAGAATGGTGGCGGTGAGACAACAGAGATCGCAGTTTTTCCACCGGATGCCGATCTGTCTGAATTTGGCTGGCGCGTCAGCATGGCAACGGTCGCAAGCGACGGGCCTTTCTCTGTATTTTCCGGGATAGATCGCACCCTGTCGATCCTTGAAGGCGAGGGGATGGAACTCGATATTGCCGGGCGCCAGCCTGTCGTGTTAACCCGGGCATCGGAGCCACTGGCCTTTCCCGCCGATGCTGCAACATCCGCTCGCCTTGTAGCGGGCACCATCACCGATCTCAACATCATGACCCGGCGCGGACAATGGACGCATAAGGTGGAGCGGCGGACATTCGAGGGCCAGCATGACCTTTATGCCGATGGTGGTGTCACGCTGCTTCTCGTTCTCGGCCATCTGCGGATCGGCCATGGAGATCATGCAGAGGAACTTGACGCGCTCGATTGCGCCATACTGGACGGCACCATGACGATCACCTCCGATATGCCGGTGGATTCCTTCCTGATCCGCATCACCCCGGTCTGAGCGCGAGACGCCGGAGTCTGCCTGGTTCTGTATGAACCTCACAGACTCCGGATTTGTGGCTGCGTTTCCCGGTTATTCCTGACCTGTGCCTCAAGACCCAGAATGAGGGTTTCGAGCAAAAAGTCATATCCATCATCGAGAGGGGCGGCTTCGCCATTTTGCCAGCGCATGACGAATGCCCGGTTGTACATCTGCGGCAGGTGCTGCGTAACAAGCGGAAATTCCTTCCGGTCGAGGTCTTCCAGCCCCTTGTCAAAGGCTGTAATCCACTCCGAGCCCGGAACTGCACTGTCTGCGGCGAGCTCGATGGTGACGTAACCTTCAAGCGCGCCGACTATAGCGTTGAACGCGTTGATCAGACCCTGTCCGTCAAAACCTGCTTTGGTCAGTGCGTGCAGGATGACCTCAACCCACGGAGCGTTTGGTGCTCCATTGGAGCGGATATGCGGTCCCAATAGAGGTGCTGCCCGTGGGTGCTCATGAATGCGCGCGCGAAAGCGCCTGAACAGTATCCTGATCGTTTCACGCCAGTCGTCCGAAATTTCGTCCGGCATGACCAGAGTTGCGATCAGTGAGCCGGAAATTTCAGCGAAAAGATCCGCCTTCGCGCCACCGACATGCCAATATAGAGCGGTTGGATAAACCTGCAGGCGGCGCGCAAGCGCACGCACTGAAAATCCTGTCAGACCCTCATCATCGATGAGGGCAATGGCTTCCTCGACGATACGCTCGCGGGTGAGCCCGATGGCCGCAGCGCGGCCAAGGGGACGTTTTTTCAAGATAGAATCCTTCTTCGACACTGTCATCCGTTGTGACTATGTGAGTGCGAGGAGCAGTTCGAGTTCCTGAGCAAATCTGTCATTGTCTTTTGCCGTTCCAATACTGACTCTCAGGAAGTTGGTGTAATTCGCCTCCATCCAGGGTTTGACGATGATTCCCTTCTGAAGCAAGGCTTTCGCCACGGTTGCGGCATCTTTTCCCAGATCGAGAAACAGGAAATTGGTCTGGGATGGAACGACGCGAACGCCCATTTTACGCAAGCGTTCTGTGAGAATGACCCTATCGGCCTTGATTCTTGCAGTGACATTTTGCATCCACTCTTCATCCTGCAAGGCAGCAGTCGCCGCCGCCTGTGCAACGGAGTTGACGTTAAATGGCGTGAGTGTCGAGCGCATGGCGCGGGCAATGCCGGCATCCGAGGCAACACCATACCCCACACGCAGACCGGCCAGACCATAGGCCTTGGAGAAGGTGCGCAGCACGACCCAGGAAAGGCCCGTGCGGTTTTGCAGCACCTTCAGACCATCGGGATAGTCGGAATCGATGAGTTCGAAGTAAGCCTCGTCCAGAACGAAAAGGGTTCCGGGCAACGTTGCGTCTAGAAGTCGTTCAAGTTCTGGCAGTGCAAGGGCTACACCGACAGGATTGGAGGGAGAAGAGATAAAGACGATCTTCGGTCGCCGGGCAAGCTGCTCTTCCAGAGCGTCGATATTGAATTCAAGCTTATCCGTCATAGGCACTTTTACGACCCGTGCACCCGCTGCCATCGGCTCTATCTCATGAAGCCCGAAGCTGGGGGATACGGTCAGGACGACATCACCCTTTTGCAGATAGGCTCGGGAGAGTGCTGCGATCAGTTCCTCGGACCCGTTGCCGCAGGTGATCCGCTCAATACCGACGCCCAGCTTATCTGACAGGGCATGGCGCAATGTCGATGCGGCTGAATCACTGTAGCGGGAAGGGTCTACGCCACTAAGCGCTGCCGTGACGGCAGGTGAAACACCGTATGGATTCTCATTGCTTGCAAGTGCTGCAACATCCTGCCGCCCGCTGACCCGCCTGGCGACAGATGCCGTTATTCCGGCATTGTATGCAGGAAGTGCCGCGACTTCCGGGCGGGACTTGAGGGCATTTTCCTCGATTAGTGACATGTCTGGACCTTCCACAAGATGACGTTCCGGTTGTTCATTCCGATGCACTCCCATGCCAAGCAGGAGTTTTGCCTGCCACAACATCTGGTTTCGCCATTCAAGCGGTCGCCCCTGCCGGGTACCGGGGAAAATTGCGAAGTCAGAAATACATCATTGACAGAATAATAGGTATATACATAATATCAATTGGCCAGTGAACAAAAAAATCATTCTGGGAAAAGGAAAGTGATTTTTTTGAGAAAGACCATTTCGCGAATAAGGGCGCGCGAAGTGATGCATCAGTGCCCTCACAACAATAGGGAGCGCCATAATGGGCATTTCAACATTCGTGAAAACTGCGGCAATCTGCCTTGCCGGGGTCGCCATCGGTTTTTCATCCGCGCATGCCGACCAACTCGCCGACATCAAGGCGAGCGGTAAAATCCATTTCGCAACCGAAATGCTTTACCCACCTTTCGATATGCTTGTGAATGGCAAGTACGAAGGCTTCTGCCGCGATCTGGCGGATCTCGTAACTTCAGAACTGGGTGTTAAGCCTGAATACCAGGACCTTCCATGGACGGCTGTGCTTCCAGGCCTGGAAGCTGGCAAATTCGACATGACGAATGCTCCGGTCACGATCACGCATGAGCGTATGGAGCGCTATACCTTTACTCTTCCGATTTCCGACGCGACCGTTGGGCTGGTCAAGCGCACTGGCGATGATACGATCAAAAAGCCTGAAGACATCACAGGCAAGACGATTGCTGCGCAGAAGGGCTCGGCAGAACTTGGCGAGTTGAAGGCGTTTGCAGCCAAGCTCAAAGATGTGACGGTCAAGGAATATGCCTCTACCGAAGATGCCTATGCCGATCTCGCCGCAGGGCGGATTGATGCTGTTGCCAACGGCGCGCCGCTTGGTGCTTACGCCGCCTCCAAGCGTCCAGAACTTTTCTCAACCGTCAGCCCACCGTTCGGTGAAAAATCCTACTACGCCTGGGCAGCACGCAAGGGAGAAAAGAGCGCCACTCTGGTCACGGAAATCAACGCCATTCTGATCAAGCTGCAGGACGACGGACGACTTGGCGAGATTCAAAAGAAGTGGTTCGGACAGGTCATCGAGCTGCCGAAGACTTTTCCGGACGTCAAGTAATAGAGACTTCGTCACGGGCAGCTTTATAGCTGCCCGTCAGTCGGGAGGCGACAATGTTCTCATTTCAGGTCATCATCGACAATCTACCCCAGTTGCTCTGGGCTGCGCGGCTGACACTTCTGGTTTCAGTCCTTGGAGTGGCCATCGGGCTTGTTCTTGGCGCTGTGCTCTGTGCGGCCAGAATATCGCCGATCCGTAGTATCCGTACGGCGAGCGCTATCTACACGAGCTTCTTCCGCGGCGTACCGCTGCTCGTTCAGCTTCTTCTATTCTACTATATGCTCCCGGTAATCGGTTTAAACGTTCCAGCGATGGTGGCTGCCGTCGGCACAGTCGGTTTATGTTCGTCAGCCTATGTCGCAGAATACCTGCGTGGTGCGATCAACGCGATTCCGCCGGGACAGCGCGAAGCGGCGGTCACGCTCGGGTTTGCGCCAACGCGGATCTGGACACGGATCATTCTACCGCAGGCGTTTAGGATTTCCCTCCCAGCACTCATCAATGAACTGATCTTGCTGGTGAAAGCCTCGTCCCTGGTTTCGCTTGTCGGCATCACAGAGTTGACCCGAACGAGCCAGGCCTTGTCTTCCGCAACCTATCGTCCGCTTGAAATCTTCAGTTCGGCCGCTGCGGTCTATCTCTTTATCAATCTCTCCCTCGCGCTACTTGGGCGTTTTCTTGAAAAAAGGAGCGCGATCTGATGGATATCAACCTCTTCATTGAATACGGTCCGGCGCTCTTGTCTGGTTTCGGAATGACGATCCTGTGTTGGGCAATAGGCACAGTCGGCGGCGCAGTTGTAGGGTTCACGATCGCCATCATACAACGCTACTCGAACGGCTTTGTTCGGGCACTCTTGCAGACCTATATCGAGGTTATTCGAGGTACACCGTTTCTCGTACAGCTCTTTTTGCTATATTATGGTGGTCCCCATTTGGGCTTGCGGCTGGGAAGTCTTGAAGCAGGTCTCGTTGGCCTGATCATCTATGGAAGCCCATATTTCGCAGAAATATTCCGTGCCGGTTTTCAGTCGGTCCCTCATGGACAGATCGAGGCCGCCAGGGCGATGAGTTTTTCGGAAGCAAGCATCATTCGCCGCATCATGATCCCGATCCTGCTAGTTTCGACACTACCGGCTTTGACCAACTTTGCGATTATCCTCACAAAGGAAACCGTCATCCTGTCGGTCGTTACCGTGCCGGAACTCCTGTACCAGGTGCAGACCATGTCAGCAGAGACTTTCGCTTTCGTTGAAGCGAACCTCGCACTGGCGCTCTTTTTCTGGATTTTCGTTGAGGCCATATCGCGTTTCGGGCGGATGCTCGAAAACCGTGTCACCCATTATCTGATTAAGTGAGAACCCTTATGTCCATGTCTTCTGCTAACCTTTTGAAGGTCTCAAAAAGCTTCGGCACCTTTAGGGCGCTGCATGAAGTCTCGCTTCATGTTCCGCCCGGCAAGGTGACCTGCCTTATCGGTCCATCCGGATCGGGCAAATCCACGTTGCTCCGCTGTATCAATTTTCTGGAGCAATATGACTCCGGTGAAGTGCGTATCGATGGCGAACTGATAGGCTATGACAGCCCCGGTGGTCCTAAAATGTCCACTGCGAGACTGCGCGAAATGCGCCGCAAGATCGGAATGGTCTTCCAGCAATTCAATCTGTGGCCCCACATGACGGCGCTGCAGAATGTTGCGGAACCGCTTGTGCAAGTGCGTGGCCTGTCCGCTCGCGAGGCGAAGGAAAAGGCCATGGAGGCCCTGACCAAGGTCGGTCTCTCAGACAAAGGTGAGAACTATCCGAGCCGCCTGTCGGGCGGACAGCAGCAGCGGGTGGCAATCGCACGCGCCATTGCAATCCAGCCTCGGCTGATGCTGTTTGATGAGCCTACATCCGCGCTTGACCCTGAACTCATCGGTGAAGTTCTGCAGGTGATGAAGACACTTGCAGCGGAAGGTATGACCATGGTTGTCGTCACCCATGAAATGGGTTTCGCCTCGCATGTCGCCGATCAGGTGGCCTTCATGGTCTCAGGAAAAATGGTTGCCACCGGAAGTCCGTCCGAGATTTTCAGAAACCCTTCGGACCCTCGTCTGGAAGCGTTCCTTCACAGCTATCATGAACGTAATGACATCTGAACGCGGTTCGAAGTCACCGCAACGGCAGATTTCGTGAAGACATAGACAAGAAAGACAAATCAGAATGACAACATCAACACTGCCATTTTCGCCGCTCCGCCGTGTCGGCAATACGGTGTATCTGTCGGGAGAGCTTGGCTTTGACGCGTCAGGCCAGATCGGCGGCGATATTGTCCAGCAAACAGAGACCACCCTGAACCGGATAGAAACCACGCTTGCCAACATTGGCCTTTCGCGCCGGGATATCGTTTCTTGCGCCTGCTATCTGGTTCACAAACATGATTTTGCAGGCTTCAACCAGGCATACCGGACATTTTTCGCAGAAGGTGAACTACCGACAAGAACCACGATCGTCACTGATCTGGTGCTTGATGCACTGATCGAAATTACGGTTATCGCCCAGGCGCAGGAATTGTGATCGCACATGACTGACTTTATCGTTCTCGGCGCGGGCATGGTTGGCGTGACGACCGCGTTGGCTTTGCAGGAATGCGGGCATCACGTCACTGTAGTGGACCGTAATCCCTCAGCCTGTGAGGCCAGTTACGGGAACGCAGGAATTATCCAGGTTGAAGCCACAGAACCCTACGGCTTTCCACGCGATCCCTTGGGCCTGATCCGTCTGGCCTTCGGGCTGGATAACTCCGTAAACTACCAGTTGGCTGCTCTTCCCGCTGCTGCCAGCTCGCTGGCAGGGTATTTTCTGAACTCGGCACCTCGTCGGCATCGGGAGATTTCATCTGTCTACCGCACCATCATCGAACCCTCCGGCATAACCCACGATCAACTCATCCAGGCGTCCGGAGCCGAGGCGCTCATCAGACGAACAGGATACATCCAGATGCATCGGGGTGCGTCAGCGTTCGACAAGGACGCACGGAACGCAGAGCGTTTAACGAGCGAGTATGGAATACAGACCACAATCCTCGACAACGCAGACTTGCGGAAAGAAGAACCCGTGCTGCAACGGGATTTCGCCGGAGCTATTCATTGGCGTGCAAGCCGCAGTTGCGTCGACCCTGCGGCGTTGGTGCGGGCTTATGCCGATCTCTTTCAGAGCCGGGGCGGTAGCCTCGTACAGGGAGATGCCACAACGCTCGTCTCATCGGGGGCAGGCTGGCAGGTGACGTTGAACGATGGCGGTATGGCGAGCGGCGAGCAGGTTGTGGTAGCTCTCGGAAGCTGGTCGCCAAACTTGTTGCGCCGCTTCGGGCATGTCTTCCCGATGATATACAAGCGCGGTTATCACCGTCATTATGATGCTCCTTCTCTCCCCACCCGTCCGCTTTTCGATGTGGCAGCGGCGGTTCTGTATTGCCCCATGAGGCAGGGCCTGCGGCTGACAACGGGTGCGGAAATTGCGCGTTTTCCGAATGCACCCAAAACCTCGAAGCAACTGGAACGGGGTGAGAAGTCGGCACGTGAAGTGCTGGATCTGGGAAGCCCGGTCGAACATGAACCCTGGGCGGGCTGGAGACCCTGCATGCCTGACATGTTGCCCGTCATTGGCAAGTTGCATGGCACAGACGGCATCTGGTGCAACTTTGGCCATGGTCATCACGGCTTTACACTAGGGCCGTCCACGGCACAGGTCTTGGTGGGCGAGATATCTGGTAAGCCTTCAAACGCGCTGTCTTCAAGATTTTCTCCGGCGCGCTTCCAGTAAGCGCGTCTCTCACCGCGTTTGAAATTCCTGCCAGTTTTAGAAGTGACTATGAAGAAGCCGCATGATGCGTGTGGATTACGACGCCCCTGGGGGCATGTCCCGTTATCTTACCGGTAATGACCGGGCGCTGCTGTGCTCGCTGCCGCGCATCTGAAGGGCTTTCCATGTCTCGTAAATCAAATCTCATGACACGTATACTGGTTGCCGCCTCGCTTGTCGTTGTGGCGGCTTTTGCCGGTTTCTCTAGCTACATTGATAGTCTGCAATACAGCGCAACAACGCAAGCAGTGGAGAGCAATATCCAGTCCTCTGGCAAGCAAGCTGCCCACAGCATCGCCAACTGGCTGAACGGCCGCGTCATTCTCACAGAATTTGTGGCTGCGGCCATTGCCAAGGCACCCGATCAGGCCGCCATGGAGGCCGCGCTGTTCAATGACAGGCTTCTGAAGGAATTCAGATCGACTGCTTTCGGCGATGAAAATGGCCGCTTTACCAACTGGCCCGAAACCCCGATGCCCGACGGCTATGACCCGCGCAAGCGTCCATGGTACCAGACCACGGCAAAAGCCGACACGACCGTGCTGACGGAGCCCTATATCGATGCCGCGACCGGCGATCTGGTTGTCAGCGTTGCCGTTCCTGTCAAGCGTGATGGCAAGCTGGCTGGCATGGCCGCAACAGATGTTACTCTGACCACACTGATTGAAATCATCAACTCTATCAATCTTGGTGATGGGAGCTTTGCTTTTCTCGTCAACAAAGGTGGCCAGATCCTGATCCATCCCGATGCGGCACTTGCAAACAAACCCATGAGCAGCATGCTGCCATTTGACGAACCTATTGTGTCGCAAGATGTGATCTTTACCGAAATGGCAGGCAAACGTGCGCTGGTAAGTTTTGTGCCAGTCAGCGGACTGCCGAGCGTCGAATGGTATATCGGCTTTGTTGTTGATGCCGACAAGGCCTATGCGTCTATCAACGAGTTCCGCGTTGCCGCGACACTTGCGACCGTGCTGGCCGTGGCAGCAATGATTGCCTTCCTGACGTTTCTTCTTGGTCGTCTGGTCATCAATCCAGTCACCCAGATGACTGCTGCGATGGAAAAGCTGGCTCGGGGCAAGCTCGATGTCGCCATTCCAGGTGAAAAGCGTTCCGATCAGATTGGCTCGATGGCCGCAGCAGTGGCGGTTTTCCGTACCAATGCACAGGAACGTATGCGGCTTGAGGGTGCTGCAGAACATACCCGTTCGCTCTCCGAGCAGGAACGCCACGAGCGCGAGGCAGCCGCCGCCCGTGATGCGGCCACTACGCAACAGGCAGTCGATGCTCTGGCCGAAGGGTTGGCCCAGCTCTCGCAGGGAAATTTGCGACACCGCATTGTCACACCTTTTGTTCCTCATCTCGACCGTCTTCGCAGCGACTTTAACGACTCCATTGCGAATCTCAACAGCACGCTGTTGGCGGTAGGCGAAAATGCCACAGCCATCGATTCCGGGGCCAATGAAATCCGCAATGCGGCCGACGATCTGGCTCACCGCACGGAACAGCAGGCTGCATCGGTCGAAGAAACCGCCGCCGCCCTTGAACAGATAACCATAACTGTGCGCGATTCCGCACAGCGCGCCGAGGAAGTGGGCAAGTTGGTGAGCCGGGCCAGATGCAATGCCGAAAATTCGGGCAACGTTGTACGCCAAGCGGTGAATGCAATGGAAGGGATCGAGAAATCCTCAAGTGAGATCGAAAACATCATCGGTGTGATCGACGATATCGCCTTCCAGACCAACCTTCTGGCGCTTAATGCTGGTGTGGAGGCGGCCCGTGCCGGTGAAGCAGGCAAGGGTTTCGCTGTGGTGGCGCAGGAAGTGCGTGAACTTGCCCAGCGTTCCGCGAATGCGGCTCGCGAGATCAAGACGTTGATAACCTCTTCTGGTGCCCAGGTTCAGTCCGGCGTGGCGCTTGTCGGCCAGACCGGGCGTGCGTTGGAGACAATCGTAGCCGAGGTGCAGGAAATCAACGCCCATGTCAGCGCCATTGTTACGTCCACCCGCGAGCAATCGACAGGCCTGACCGAGATCAACACTGCGATCAATACGATGGATCAGAATACACAACAGAACGCGGCTATGGTGGAAGAGCAGACTGCTGCCAGCCATGGCTTAGCAACAGAAGCAAGTGCGCTCAAAGCATTGCTCGACCAGTTTCTTTTAGAAACTACGGCGGTTGCGGAAAAGACATGGGGTCGTGCTGCCTGAATGTCTCAGGTCTGGCCAAAAAAAGGGCGCGTCTCGAGAGGGAGCGCTTTCGTTTAAATCGCGAGAAGGGTAGCTGGCATTCCCCCGTCTCCATCCACTCAACTTTGGAGGATAAGTCATGAAGTTTGGATCACCCCGGGAGGTTCATCCAGGGGAGGCGCGGGTCGCGATGACGCCGGACAGCGCTGTCCAGATGCAAAAGCTCGGCTACCATTGCTTGATCGAGACTGGTGCTGGCAGAGCAGCGGGCTTTTCGGATGATGCCTATCGTGCAGCGGGTGTCACCGTTGTCGATGACGCCAAGGCGCTGTTTTCGGCGGCTGATGTTATTGCCAAGGTGCGGCCACCGGAAACCTCGGAAGTCGGGCATCTGTCTGCCGGCAAGACGCTGATCTCCTTCTTCTATCCCGCGCAGAACAAGGACCTGCTTGAACAGGCCAAGGGAACCGGCGCCAATGTCATCGCCATGGACATGGTGCCGCGCATCAGCCGCGCCCAGAAAATGGATGCACTGTCGTCGATGGCCAATATCGCCGGTTACCGCGCCGTTATCGAGGCGGGCAACAATTTCGGTCGCTTCTTTACCGGCCAGGTGACGGCTGCGGGCAAAGTGCCGCCGGCCAAGGTTCTGGTGATCGGTGCCGGCGTAGCCGGCCTTGCCGCCATCGGCACGGCAACCTCGCTTGGCGCAATCACCTATGCGTTCGACGTTCGCCCGGAAGTGGCCGAGCAGATCGAATCGATGGGTGCACAATTCGTCTATCTCGAGTTTGAGGCAAGCCAGGACGGCGCTGCCGCCGGTGGATATGCGGCTCCCTCGTCGCCGGAGTTCCGCGAAAAGCAGCTGGCGAAGTTCCGCGAGCTGGCGCCCGAAATCGACATCGTCATCACCACGGCGCTTATCCCAGGTCGTGATGCGCCGAAGCTGTGGCTCGCCGATATGGTTGCCGCGATGAAGCCGGGTTCGGTCGTGATCGACCTTGCCGCCGAGCGCGGCGGCAATTGCGACCTGACGGTTGCCGATCAGAAGATCGTGTCGGAAAATGGCGTGACCGTCGTCGGCTATACCGACTTCCAGAGCCGCATGGCCGCTCAGGCCTCGACGCTGTATTCGACAAATATCCGCCATATGATGACCGACCTGACACCGGCCAAGGACGGTGCGATCGTGCACAACATGGAAGACGACGTCATCCGTGGTGCAACGGTCGCCTATCAGGGCGAGATCACCTTCCCGCCGCCACCGCCGAAGATCCAGGCGATCGCAGCTGCCAAGCCGAAGGAAAAGGTGAAGGAGCCAACACCGGAAGAAAAACGCGCCAAGGAAATTGCCGCGTTCAAGGCGCAAACCCGCAACCAGGCCGGCCTGCTGGTCGTGTCCACGGCGCTGCTGCTGGTCGTCGGTGCCTATGCGCCGGAAAGCTTCATGAGCCATTTGATCGTCTTCGTCCTTTCCTGCTTCATCGGCTTCTCGGTGATCTGGAATGTCAGCCATTCGCTGCATACCCCGCTGATGGCGGTGACGAATGCCATTTCCGGCATCGTCATCCTGGGCGCGCTTTTGCAGATCGGCTCCAGCAACTGGCTGGTGGTGATTCTGGCGTCTCTGTCCGTGCTGATCGCGACGATCAACATCGTCGGCGGCTTCCTCGTAACACGGCGCATGCTCGCCATGTTCCAGAAGTCGTGATCGGGGAAGGGAAAAGACAATGACTATCGGTATAGTATCTGCGGCTTACATCGCCGCTGCTGTTCTCTTCATCCTTTCCCTCGGCGGCCTGTCCGGCCAGGAAAGCGCTAAGCGCGCCGTCCTATACGGTATTGTCGGCATGGCGCTGGCGGCTGCGGCCACGGTCTTCGGCCCGGGTGTCGGCAACTGGTTCATCATCGTTCTGATGATCGCCGGTGGCGCGGTCATGGGGTATTACGTCGCTGCCCGCGTGCAGATGACGGACATGCCGCAGCTTGTCGCGGCGCTGCATTCCTTCGTCGGTCTGGCCGCCGTGTTCATCGGCTATAATGCCGAACTGGAACTCGGCACGGTTCTAGCCCTGAAGGGCGCAGGCGGTGATCTTTCGACACTGGCGGGCTTTGCCGATAAGCTGGCACACAAGGATCTGGTGGAAATCGCCATCCTCAAGGTCGAGGTTTTCCTTGGCGTGTTCATCGGCGCCGTGACCTTCACCGGTTCGGTCATCGCCTTCGGCAAGCTTGCCGGCAAGGTCGATGGCAAGGCGAAGAAACTGCCCGGCGGCCACTTCCTCAATGCAGGCGCGGCCATCGCTTCGCTGATCCTCATGGTGATGTTCTTCAACGGTGCCGGCATCTGGACGCTGGTCCTGATGACGCTTCTCGCCTTCTTCATAGGCTATCACCTGATCATGGGCATCGGCGGCGCCGACATGCCGGTGGTCGTGTCGATGCTGAACAGCTATTCGGGCTGGGCTGCCGCCGCTATCGGTTTCTCGCTCGGCAACGATCTTTTGATCGTCACCGGCGCGCTGGTCGGCTCTTCGGGTGCGATCCTCTCCTACATCATGTGCAAGGCGATGAACCGCTCCTTCGTCTCTGTCATCCTCGGCGGTTTCGGCGGCACGACGGGTCCGGCGATGGAAATCGAAGGCGAGCAGATCGCCATCGATGCTGAAGGTGTCGCCAACGCCCTGAACGAAGCCGACAGCGTCATCATCGTGCCCGGCTACGGCATGGCGGTGGCCCAGGCGCAGCAGGTCGTCTCGGAGCTCACGCGCAAGCTGAGGGCCGCCGGCAAGCAGGTGCGTTTTGCCATCCACCCGGTCGCCGGCCGTCTGCCGGGCCATATGAACGTGCTGCTGGCGGAAGCCAAGGTGCCTTATGACATCGTCATGGAGATGGATGAGATCAACGACGATTTCCCCAATACCGACGTTGTTATCGTCATCGGCTCCAACGATATCGTCAATCCAGCCGCCGAAGAGGACCCGAACTCGCCGATCGCTGGCATGCCGGTTCTGCAGGTGTGGAAGGCAAAGCAGGTCTTCGTATCGAAGCGTGGCCAGGGCACCGGCTATTCCGGCATCGAGAACCCGCTATTCTACAAGGACAATACGCGCATGTTCTATGGCGATGCGAGAAACAGCCTCGACCGGCTGTTGACGGCAATTGAGTAGATTGGGGACGCCAAGCCTTGGGGGGACCCGATGCCCCGGAGGAGGCATGCCCCAAGCTAAATTCGTTCGGGAGATTTTGTGGGCTCGCCGCACAGGTTGAAATCGAAGCTGGTGAGATCTCACTAGTCGTACGTCCCAGTGAATAGGGCAGGGAATGGTGCCTTACGCAAAGCTTTGTGAGATCGAACGGATGGGAGAATGCTGTCAGTATCAGTACGTCTAGCCGGAGCTTCCATCTGCCGGAAGGAAGCAGGCGGGCGAAAAGGCCGGGCCGATAGGTGGTGTAGCGATTGAAAATCACGGGTCGGCCATCGCGTGAATTGTCATCTCAGTTGGCTTCCCGCGATCATGGACGCTTTTCTCAGCCGTTGGCATTGGCCTTGTCTTGGATTTTCGCGCATCGAGCGAGCAGTTCCTTCGGTATCACGAAGGAGCGGTTTGGATCTCGGAGGCTTCGTCATGCCACCAGTTCAACAGAAAAACCTTAAGGACATTGTGACGATCTACATGTTGTCCCCGCTATCCACCGGGCAGCGCCGGAAGGGTCAAAATTTCTTTGTTGTCGCTACGCAGCTGATTCTCATGCAGATTCTCTAATTTGTAGTGTTTGGAATAGCCTTTAAGCAAATTCGCTGCCTTGACTCTTTTCTTGCGCAGGAACAAAAACAGAACATCTACACTTGCACGACATGATGTCGGCCTGCCAACACGACCTTGAAGGGAGCCGTGAACGATGACTGCTGCCCGCGCCCCAAGGGTGTCAGACGGTGTGATTGCTGATCTGCGTGAGCGCATCGCGTCGCTCGAAACCACGACGGAGAAAAAAGCCGGCTGCCTGTCTTTTGGCCTGCCCGAAATGGATGCTGCCCTGCCGGGCGGCGGCTTGGCTTATGGTGCGCTTCATGAGTTTGCCGGAGGTGGATCGGGGACTGTCGATGGTGCGGCCGCTGCTCTTTTCGTGGCGGGCATCGCGGCACGCACGAAGGGACCGATCGTCTGGTGCCTGACACGACCGGATCTGTTTTTCCCGGCGCTGGCGCAGGTCGACCTGCATGCCGATCGGGTGATCTTTGTCGAGTCCGACAAGGAGGAGGACGTGCTTGCCAATATGGAGGAGGGGCTTTCCTTCGGAGGCCTCGGCGCCGTTGTCGGTGAACTCGTCCGTTTGCCGATGGTCGGCTCGCGCCGACTGCAGCTCGCGGCCGAGCGTACCGGCACGATGGCACTGGCTGTTCGCCGCTGGAGGCGACAGACGGAAGCCAGTGATTTCGGGCAGCCGACGGCCTCGACCACCCGGTGGAGGGTGAGCGTGATGCCGTCGGACGAACTGCCGGTTCCAGGTGTTGGCAGGCCGCGTTGGTTTGTGGAGTTGATGCGCGTGAAAGCGGGTGAGTGTGCTGAGTTTCTCGTGAGGGCGTGTGATGACAAGGGTCGTCTCGATCTATCTACCCGATCTGCCGACCGATCGCATTCGCCGCGACGATCCGGCTATTCCGCCTGAACAGGCCATCGCCGTGATTGCCAGAAGCGGCTCGAAACGCTGGGTGTCGGCCGCCGATGCGGCTGCAAAAAGGGCAGGGGTTCGTGTCGGCATGTCGGCAGCCAAAGCGCAGGCGCTATTTCGCGGACTGATGATGGTCGATGCAGATTTGAGTACGGACGCCGCGGCGCTGGAGCGGATCACGCTTTGGGCTTTGACGCTCTATTCCCCGATCGTCGCAGTCGACGGTGCAGATGGGATTGTCATGGACACCGAGGGTGCCGATCACTTGCAGGGTGGTGAACTGCCGATGGTGACGAAGATCGCAAACCAGTTCATGGCAAAAAAGCTGACAGCCCGGGTGGCCGTCGCCGATAGCTGGGGTGCCGCGCATGCCTGCGCGCGTGCCATCAGCCGGGAAACCGTTATCGTGCCGATCGGAGAGACCATGCGTGCTGTCGAAAAACTGCCGATTTCGCTCATGCGTTTGCCGCCGAAGATCGTCAGTGACCTGCACACGCTTGGATTCCAGTCCATCGGAGAGCTGGCAAATACCGCCCGCGCGCCATTGACCCTACGCTTCGGTCCGGAGATCGGCCGCCGCCTTGATCAGATGTTCGGACGGGCCCCCGAGCCGATCGAGCCGATCCGGACCGTCGATCTGATCGAGGTTGCCCGCGCGTTTGCCGAGCCGATCGGTGCTGCTGAGACGATCGACAAATATGTCGGTCGGCTTGTCATCCAACTGATCGACGAGCTTCAGAAAAAGGGGCTTGGTGTGCGACGTGCGGACCTGATCGTCGACAAGGTCGACGGCGTCAGGCAGGCGATCCGCGCTGGTACGGTCAAACCGGCTCGTGATGTCGCCTGGCTGACCAAGCTGTTTCGCGATCGCACGGAAAAGATCGAACCGGGCTTCGGTATCGAGAAACTGACACTGGTCGCCGTTATGACCGAACCACTGGAAGACGAGCAGAAATCGTCTGGCCTGGTGGATGAGGACGTCACCGACGTTTCACCGCTGATCGACATTTACGGCAACCGCGGCCACAGGGTTTTCCGGGTGGCGCCGGTGGCCTCGGACGTTCCCGAGCGTTCAGTCCAGCGTATCAGTGCGGCGGCCGACCCGGTCGGAGTGTCGTGGGTCCATCACTGGCGACGACCGGTCAGGTTGCTTGTGCGACCAGAACTGATCGAGGTGATCGCCCTTATGCCGGACCATCCGCCCGTTTCGGTCACCTGGCGCGGCAAGCGCCGCAAGGTGAAACGGGCAGATGGGCCTGAGCGCATATTTGGTGAATGGTGGCAACGCGACAGCGAAATGGACGCGGTGCGCGATTATTTCGTTGTCGAGGATGAGAGCGGCGAGCGCCTGTGGGTGTTCCGATCAGGCGACGGCGTCGATCCCGAGACCGGAAACCACCGGTGGTTCGTACACGGGATATTCGCATGAGATATGCCGAGCTTCAGGTCACGACGCAGTTCTCCTTTCTACGCGGGGCAAGCTCGGCGCAGGAACTGTTCGAAACCGCCAAGATCCTTGGTATCGATGCTGTCGGCGTTGTTGATCGCAACAGTCTGGCGGGCATCGTTCGAGCGCTTGAGGCGTCTCGCGGAACAGGTGTGCGGCTGGTCGTCGGCTGTCGCCTGGATCTCACTGAGGGCATGTCCGTCCTGGTCTATCCCACAGATCGCGCCGCTTACTCCCGGCTGACCCGGCTCATCACACTCGGCAAATCGCGCGGCGGCAAGAACAATTGCATCCTGCACTGGGATGATGTGATTGCCTATGGCGATGGGATGATCGGCATACTGGTGCCCGATCTTGCCGACGATATCTGCGCCGTGCGCCTGCGGAAAATGGCCGATGTATTTGCTGATCGCGCCTATGTTTCGCTCTGCCTGCGCCGTCGGCCGAATGACCAGATGCGGCTCCATGAGATTTCCAATCTGGCGACGCGGTTCAAGGTGAAGACGGTGGTCACCAATGACGTGCTGTTTCATGAACCGGGCAGGCGGCAGCTTCAGGACATTGTCACCTGTATTCGAACCGGAACGACCATTGACGATGTCGGGTTCGAGCGCGAGCGCCATGCCGACCGCTACCTGAAACCACCGGAGGAGATGGAGCGGCTGTTTCCGCGTTATCCAGAAGCCTTGGCGCGGACCATGGAAATCGTGCATCGGTGCAAGTTCTCGCTTGAGGAACTGACCTATCAATATCCGGAGGAAGCGATTGTGCCCGGCAAGGATGCCCAGGCCTCGCTGGAACATTATGTCTGGGAATGTGTGCCATCGCGATATCCGGAAGGTCTGCCTCCAGATGTGCTGAAAACCGTCCGCCATGAGCTCGATCTCATCCGCACCATGAAATACGCGCCGTATTTCCTGACGGTGTTTTCGATCGTGCGCTTTGCGCGGTCTGAAGGGATCCTGTGTCAGGGCCGCGGTTCTGCTGCCAACAGCGCCGTCTGTTATATTCTCGGTGTGACCAGCATCGATCCATCCACCAATGATCTCCTATTCGAGCGTTTCGTCAGCCAGGAGCGCGATGAGCCGCCGGACATCGATGTGGATTTCGAGCACGAGCGGCGTGAGGAGGTTATTCAATGGATCTACAAGACCTATACGCGAGAAAAGGCAGCTCTCTGCGCTACCGTCACCCGGTATAGGGCAAAGGGCGCGATCCGTGATGTCGGCAAGGCGCTTGGTCTTCCAGAGGATGTCATCAAGGCGTTGTCATCGGGCATGTGGTCATGGTCAGAGGAAGTCCCTGACCGCAATGTCCGCGAGCTCAATCTCAATCCAGATGATCGCCGGCTCGTCCTGACCCTGAAACTGGCCCAGCAGTTGATGGGAGCGCCGCGCCATCTCGGCCAGCATCCCGGCGGCTTTGTGCTGACCCATGATCGGCTCGATGATCTGGTCCCGATCGAACCGGCGACCATGAAGGACCGCCAGATCATCGAATGGGACAAGGATGATGTCGAAGCGCTGAAGTTCATGAAGGTCGACGTGCTGGCACTTGGTATGCTGACCTGCATGGCCAAATCCTTCGAGCTCATCCGCGAACACAAGGATCACGATCTCGATCTGTCGAAGATCGAGCAGGAGGATGCCGCGACCTATGCGATGATCCGCAAGGCTGACACGCTCGGTACCTTCCAGATCGAGTCCAGAGCGCAAATGGCCATGTTGCCGCGCCTGAAACCGCGGACGTTTTACGATCTCGTTGTTCAGGTGGCTATTGTTCGCCCCGGGCCGATCCAGGGAGATATGGTCCATCCCTATCTGCGGCGCCGCGAGGGAAAAGAGCCGGTCGAGTATCCTACGCCCGAACTGGAGGCGGTCCTTGGAAAGACGCTCGGCGTACCGCTGTTTCAGGAAAGCGCCATGCGCGTCGCCATGGTCTGTGCCGGCTTTACAGGCGGTGAGGCCGATCAGCTTAGAAAGAGCATGGCGACCTTTAAATTCACCGGCGGTGTCAGCAGGTTCAAGGACAAGCTGGTGTCCGGTATGGTGAAGAACGGCTACACGGCAGAATTCGCAGAAAAGACATTCAGCCAACTCGAAGGTTTCGGCTCTTATGGATTTCCCGAAAGCCATGCAGCGTCGTTCGCGCTGATCGCCTATGCTTCCAACTTCATCAAGTGCCACTATCCGGACGTCTTCTGCGCGGCGCTGATCAACTCACAGCCTATGGGCTTTTATGCGCCAGCCCAGATCGTCGGCGATGCCAGGGTCCACGGCGTCGAAGTTCGGCCCGTCTGTATCAACCGGTCCCGTTGGGACTGCACACTTGAGCCGATCGGCGACACCGGTCGGCATGCTGTCCGTCTCGGGTTTCGGCAGGTAAAAGGACTGGCGATCGCTGACGCGGCGCGCATCGTCGCCGCACGTATGAACAGCAATTTCATCTCAGTTGACGATATGTGGCGCCGCTCCGGCGTGCCAACGGAAGCGCTCGTCCAACTCGCCCAAGCTGACGCCTATGGTCCAAGCCTGAGGCTTGAGCGCCGTGATGCGCTCTGGGCTATCAAAGCGTTGCGCGATGAACCTCTACCCCTTTTTGCCGCAGCGGCAGAACGCGAGATGGCGACGATCGCCGAGCAGCAAGAGCCAGAGGTTGCGCTCAGGCAAATGACCGAGGGGCACAATGTCATCGAAGACTATGGGCATACAGGGCTGACGCTGCGACAGCACCCGATGGCATTTTTGCGCAAGGACCTTCAGCACAGAAATATCATTACCTGCAATGAGGCGATGACGGCGCGTGACGGCAGATGGGTTTACACGTCCGGCCTGGTTCTCGTTCGCCAGAAGCCGGGTTCTGCCAAAGGCGTCATGTTCATTACCATTGAGGATGAAACAGGGCCGGCCAACATCGTTGTCTGGCCCAGCCTGTTCGAGAAGCGCCGGCGCGTTGTGCTTGGATCAAGCATGATGGCGATCAATGGCCGGATCCAGCGGGAGGGTGAAGTTGTCCATCTGGTCGCACAACAACTGTTCGACTTATCAGCAGACCTCGTTGGTCTCGCTGATAGGGATGTCGACTTCAAGCTGCCGACCGGACGAGGCGATGAGTTTGCCCATGGTGGTGGGCCAGATTCAAGAGACAGGCCAAAGCCGGTAGTGACTCCTCGAGATATGTATGTCCGTGACCTACACATCGATACGCTGAAGGTGAAAAGTCGGAATTTTCAGTGACCTACACCTTGAGAGCCAGCGGTCGGAGGTTCGATTGGTATCAAGAGCTTATAGGACTTTAAAGAATTGGCATCCGCGGACGTCAATGCGTATTCTATCCAACTCCTCGCAAGAATCGCCCGTCCAGATCGCCGAGATTGCTCACCCCCAGCAAAGCCATATTCCGATCGATCTCTTCGACTAATAGCATGATCGCACTCCTTTGGTTCGTCAGTGCCACGATCCCGCCATCTGGAAATTTATTGCCAAGGAAGGCAGTTGCAGAGAACCTTGCTTTCTCTTTTTTTCACGACTTTTTTGCGGGCGTGCATGAAGCGAAGCGGCATCTCTGGTTTATTGCAGGGCTTGCCGCGCTAACGGTCGTCATCGCAACAGGCTACTCTGTAACCGCAATACTTGTCCCCGGTATCAGCAGAGAGGTTTCGGGAGGAGCAACCCTAATGACCACGACAGCGACCGCCTACATGGTCGGTGCGCTTGTTGGAGCGGTGATTGTCACACGCTGGCACCCGATAAATAAAAGTTGGGCGGCTCTTGTTGGCCTCTCGCTATACGGGTGTGTCCCTTTCAGCCTGATGTTTGCAGAGCACTTGGCCGTACCGGTCACTGCCTTCTTTTTCGCAGGGGTTGGTATCGAGATATTCAACGTGTCGTGGTTTACGGCGATCCAGAAGGAAATTCCACGGGATAGGCTATCGCGTGTTTCATCGCTCGATTTTCTCTTCTCCTATGGACTGGCCCCGGCAGGGCTGACGCTGATGACCTCACTCGTGAGTACGTACGGCCGCGATGCAGTTTTGATCGCTTGCGGCATAATTTGTTTTGCTAGTTCTGCGTTGGCTATATGTTTTCGCACCACACGACAATTCTCCACCCAAAGCGCGTCAAAAAGCACTGGCGTCTCTGAATAAGAACACCAATGCTATTGTATTTTCACGTAAAACTTCTGCGCAAGCGTCAACAAGACTGGCCGGGTGCGGCGGCAAGCTTGCCGAGCAGATATTCGTATGGCAGGCAGTAACTCTAGTCAGTAAAATTCTTGGCCGTCAGGTTACCGAACAGCCGCTACATTGATTTTGGTCTCACAGTTGACTTCACCGGTGGATGTTTCCTCCTTTGCCAAGAATTTGAAGCGCTACTAAAAAAGCCACTGTGAGGGGCATGCAACTCATTTGATAAAAGCAAGAACCTGGACTCCCACCAAGGCGTAGTTGCACTTAAAACGTCATTTCATTCATATCCTCAAGCCGTCGCTGCCGAAGAAATGCAAGTTGGCGTTATCGAAGGTCAACATGATTTCATCCCCCTTGCGAGGAGAGGCGACGCCGGGGAGTTTGGCCGCCACAGATGTGGAGCCGCCGACATGGAAATAGACAATGGTGACTTCGCCCAGCTTTTCGCTATGGACGACCTTGCCGTTGATTCTGGCCGTCTCTGCAGTCGCGGGAAAGAGATGTTCCGCCCGGATACCGGCGCTGATATCCGAATTGTCTGCGATTGCTGCCAGATCGCTCCTGTCGGTTACGTCGATGATATTGCCGGCGGTTACGATTTCGGCGCGACCGTCCTTCTTCTGCAGTTTTGCCGGAACGATGTTCATCTCAGGTGATCCGATGAAGCGGGCGACAAAGAGGTTCTGGGGAGTGTCGTAAAGCTCCATCGGTGTGCCGATCTGCTCGATACGGCCTGCATTGAACACCACGATGCGGTCGGCCAGCGTCATGGCCTCAACCTGATCATGGGTGACGTAAATCATCGTCGTATCCGGCATCGCCTCGTGCAGGTTGGCGATTTCCATGCGGGTCGCAACCCGCAATGCGGCGTCGAGGTTCGACAAGGGTTCGTCGAACAGGAAAACCTCGGGGTCGCGCGTAACGGCGCGACCAATGGCAACGCGCTGGCGCTGGCCACCCGAAAGGTTCTTCGGGCGCCGTTCCAGATAAGGCGTCAATTGCAACATATCGGCGGCGCGACGGACGCGGGTATCGATTTCGTTTTTCGCCATGCCGCTGACCTTCAGCCCGAAGGCCATGTTGTCATAGACCGACATATGCGGATACAGCGCGTAGGACTGGAAGACCATTGCGATGCCGCGCTCTCCGGGCGGCACCTCGTTGACGACGGCTTCACCGATCTTCAACGTGCCGGAGGTAATTTCTTCGAGACCCGCAATGATGCGCAGCATCGTCGATTTTCCGCAACCGGAAGGCCCAACGAACACGACGAATTCGCCTTTGGCAATATCGAGATCGATGCCATGCAGCACCGGTACGGCCCCGAACGACTTTTTGATCTGCTGTAACGAAATTCCAGACATGATTTCCTCCCGTTACCCTTTACAGACCGGTAGTGGCCTGGGCGGCGCGCCATTCTTCGTATTCGGCGCGTGCTTCGTCCTTGAGGGGATAATATTTGCGCAGATCGCCGCCCTGCGAGAGGCGAAGGCGGGAGAAGTCTTCCCATTCCGCGTGTTCACTGGATATTTTCAACGCTTGCTCGGCCACCTTGACGGGAACGACGATGGCGCCGTCATCATCGGCCACGATGATATCGCCTGGCATGACGAGCGTGCCCCCACAGGCGATGGGAACGTTCACGGCATGGGGAAACAGGCCGGTCTGCGTATGGAAATTAGGGGTCGTGCCACGGCTCCATATCGGCAGGCCGATTTCACGCGCCTTGCGGGAGTCGCGAATACAGCCATCGACAATGACACCGGCGCCGCCGCGGCCCTGAAGATAGGTAATCATCATCTCGCCGAAAACGCCGCTGCGCATATCGCCACGCGCATCGACCACCACGACATCGCCTTCCTCGACCTGGTAGAGAACCTGGCGGTGCATCTGGGCTTCGGGGTTGCCGTATTCATCGATGTCGTAGACGTCTTCGCGCTTGGGAAGAAACTGCAAGGTCAGCGCCGGGCCGGCAATGGTCTTGCCGGGAGAGACGGAAACAGGTCCGCAAATATGCGCATCTCTTATGCCGATTTTACTCATTTCGCCGCTCAGCGTGGCGGTGCCGATTTCGGCAAGCGCCCGGATCAGGTCTTTGGGAGGGCGGACAATCGTGGGTATCTGCATGGAAGATCCTGCATCTTTAAAGAGGGTGGGGAGCCGGGCGGGCTGATGTCTCCGCCCGGCGATCAATGATTACTTCTTTGCAGAAGCCAGCTTTTCGACCTCGGCCTGCGCCCAGGCGGCGGCATCCTGTGCGGACTTGCCATCAACGATCATCTGCTGCACGGATGTAGAGAGGATCTTGGCGGTATAAACCTGCGATGCGAGGGGTGTCGGAGCGCCCTTGAAGCCGATCGTCAGGCCGTCTGTCGCCAGCTTGTCGAAGTTTGCGAAGGATGGGTTGTCCTTGAAGAGCGGCATGCTCTTCGCCACAGCCGGGAAGATCGGATACCAGCGGCCACCGGTGGTCTGGATCAGCTTTTCATAGTTTTCCGGCTGGAAGAAATACTGAATCCATTCCTTGGCAAGCGCTTCCTGCTGCGTCTGGCTGCTGACCAGCCACGAGAAGGAGCCGAGCAACGTTGCGGAGCGCCCCTTTTCGCCGGGACCCTTCGGAATATTGATCAGAACGGAGTTTTCCAGCAGCTTCTTGTCGTTTTCCAGCATCCAGGAATAAACGCTCGGCGGGTTCATGATGAAAGCTGCGCGGCCGGTCTGGTATGCGGTGTTGTTGCCGCCATCGTCCCAGGTCACGACATTGCGCGGAATGGTGCCTTCTTCATACATGTCCTTGATGAACTGGTATGCTGCCACCGTTTCCGGGGTATTCCAGGTGACTGTTTTGCTGTCTTCGGAGAACATCGCAGCGCCAAACGACCAGAACAGCATGCGCAACTGCGATTCAGCGTCGTTGGCATTGGACAGCGGTATGCCAAGGCCGACATATTGCGGGTTCTTCCTTATGATGGCCTGGCTGACCTTGCGAAGGTCTTCCCATGTTTCAGGAACCGGCAGGCCGGTTTCGGCGATCAGGTCCTTGCGGGCGAACATCGGCACGAGGTCGATTTCGATCGGAACGGAATGGGCATGGCCTTCATAGATGGCCTGCGGCACCATGCTCTCGTAAACGCCGCCGTCACGCGCACGCATGGCGGCAAGAATGTCATCGACCGGCTTTGTGAGACCGCTCTGCGCGTAATATTGCGAATTCTGGCCGAGTTGCATGAAGGCGTCCGGCGCAGCCTTGCCTTCAAATGCCGAGGCCAGGCGTTCGGTCAGAACGTTTGCGGGAACGACGACATATTGAACGTCAATGCCCTTCGATTTGCCGAAGTCTTTGGCCATCTGGCCGATAAGTGCATCGGCATCCTTGTTGAACGCCTGCAGGCCCCACACGGTGAGATCTGCAGCACTTGCGGCAGTTGCGGCGCATAGCGCCAGCACAGATGCCATCAGGGTTGTTCTGAATTTTATCATGTCATGTCCTCCTCAGGGTGATAAAAAATCTCAGCCCTTGACACTTCCCGCTGCCAGTCCTTCGACGATGTAGCGTTGGGCACCAAGGTAGATAACGAGTATGGGGATGATCGCCAGAACCGAGCTGGCCATGAGCTGGCCCCAGATGAACGTGTCGCCCATCACCAGTCCCGAAAGACCGGCGGTGAAGGTTTTTGCCTGGTCGGAGTAAACGTAGACCAGCGCGAACAGGAACTCGTTCCAGGCGTGGGTGAAGGCAAAGAGCGCAACGACGGCGAGCCCTGGCGTGGCAATCGGCAACACCACGCGGACCAGCGTTTGCAAACGTGTCGCGCCATCCATTTGCGCTGCCTCGTCCAGCTCCATCGGGATCGTGTGGAAGTAGCCGATCATCATCCATGTGCAGAACGGCACGGTGAATGTCAGATAGGCGACGATCAGGCCGGGGCGGGTGTCGATCAGACCAAGGTTCTGCAAGACCAGAAACAACGGGATGAACAGAAGCGATGGCGGCAGAAGGTAAGCGGCCACGATAAGGCGCGCGGCATTGACGCGACCCTTGAACTTCATGCGGGCAATCGGATAGGCCGTCAGTGCACCGAGGCACACCGATATCAGGGTTACACCCACGGCAACCACGAAGCTGTTGAACAGGTATCGCAGGAACGGTGAACCGAACAGCGCTTCGCGATAATTGTCCAGCGTCGGCTCGTACGGGAACAGCGTCGGCGGCAGGGCGTAGATTTCCCGCGGGATCTTGAACGAGGTGACGACAACCCAATAGACCGGAGCAAGCGACCAGAACAGGGCGATAATGATGCCGATTGCGGTCACGATGTTGCGGATGAGTCTTGTTCTTTTTCTCTCCACCATGGTCTTATTCTCCGTCCCGGTTGAGCATTCGTTTGGTCAGCAGGAAGATCAGGATGACGAATACCGGCACGACCGACACGATGACGGCCGAACCGAGGCCAAGCTGGCTCTGGGCGATGGCGAAGTCATAGGCCAGCGTCGGCATGATATGCGTTCGTCCGGCCGGACCGCCGCCCGTCAGCACGAAGACCATTTCGAATGAATTGAATGTCCAGATGGTGGACAGCATGACCGTCACCGCCATGACACCGCGCATTTGCGGTAGCGTGACAGAGAAGAAGCGGCGAACGACACCGGCACCGTCAATGGCCGCCGCTTCGTTGAGATCGGATGGAATGGACGCCAGTGCTGCCACAAACATCATGGTGAAGAAAGGCAGGCCCTGCCAGACCATGGCGATCGCCACTGCAAAGAGTGCAACGGAGGGATCGGACAGCCAGTAGACCGGCTTGTCAGACACGCCGAGCAAAAAGACCAGATATTGAAGCACGCCGCTCTGTTCGTCGAATATCCATTTCCATGAAAGGCTGGCGATCATGCCCGGCACGGCCCAGGGCAGGAACGCCAGAGCACGGATAACACCGCGCATGGGCATCGGCTGCGATAAAAGCACCGCAAAAGTCAGGCCGAGAACCAGCTTGACCGCGACCGTACCCAGTGTCAGCACCAGTGAATTCCAGGCGGCGAGACGGAACTGCGGGTCGGCGAACAGTTTTGCGAAATTCTCCAGACCGACGAAGACGCCCGGCTGGGCGACGGCACGACTGGTGAATGCCGTCGAGATACCATCGATCAGCGGATAGGCGACGAAGGCTGCAAAGATTGCGGCAGCCGGTGCGAGGAAGAGATACGCAACCAGCCAGTCCGGCTTGTGACGACGCTTGCGCGAGGGGAGTGGCGGGCTGGAAAAGCCCGCTGGAACCGATGACGTAGCCATGGCCATTACCTCGTGCTTGCTGCTTCGGCTTCTGCCGCCTGCATCAAGCCGCGCATGTAGCCGACAGCGTAGATGCGCCCCAATCCCTCGTATCCCGGATTGGCATTGGGTTCGCCCCACATCACCGGGGCGTGGTCAGGTCGCATCACGCCCTTGAAGCCGATGTCGCGATAGGCCTTGATGGTCGCGTACATGTCGGTCTTGCCCTGACCGTGGAAGGTCTCGGTGATGTGCTTCGCGTCGCCATCGATGTCGCGGAAATGAACGAAATGGATACGCCCATCGCGGCCAAGCTGCCGGATCGTTGCAGGAACATCGACGTTCATGGCGGCAAAATTCGCCTGGCAGAAGGTGATGCCGTTTGCCGGGCTGTCGGAAATCGACAAAAGCCGCTCGAAAGCGTCGACGCTGCGCATGATGCGACCGACACCCAGCAGGGGCGAGAGTGGCGGATCGTCGGGGTGCATTGCCAGCTTGACGCCAGCCTTTTCAGCGATTGGCGAGACGCGCTTGATGAAGGATTCGAGCGTACCCCAGAGCAGCTCTTCCGAAACCGTAACCTCGCCTTTCGAGCGCTGGTCTTTCTCAATAATCGAGTGATCGTAGCTGGTGGTCAGCGCGCCGCCTGGCAGGCGGGTCGTCGTCGAGGTCCGCATCCAGCCATGGATCGCCATCCAGCTATAGCAAAACACCTCGATGCCCAGCGCACCCATGTTTTCGATCACACGAATGACGCGCTCGATCTCTTCCTCACCTTCGGGAAGACCGAGCTTGATGTTGTTCATCGGCACCCAGCCTTCGATAACACCGATCTTGAAGCCGAAATCTTCGTAGGACTGCTGTACCTTTGCCAATGTCGGCAGGTCCCAGATGGGGATGTCCAGCGTGACGTCTCGGATCGTTACGCCATCGACGACGCCCATTTCACGGCCGTAATGCCACTTGGAGTTGACCTCGGGCTCAAGGCACATTGCAATTCTCATGACTTCCTCCCAAACCAGCATTTTCCGCTGGACACGCAACAAAAGTTCATATATGAACCTAAATGCTTCTTATATGAACAATAGCGCAAAATTTGCCCGTCCGTCAAGACGCAGGAGGCCCGATGCCGAACAGCAATCCGACGATTGAAAGAATGATGCAGATTTTCGAGGTCATCGAGAGCGTCGGCGATGCCGTTTCGCAGGCTGCACTCGTTGAAAGGACAGGGCTTGCGCGCTCGACGGTTTACCGGCTGCTGAATTCCCTGAGCGAGTGCGGAATGCTTCGTGAGGTTTCGGCGGGCCGGTTCGCTTTTGGTGGCAGGCTGCTGCAGCTTGCTGAAAAGGTCACGCCCGGGTCCGATTTCATTTCACGGCTGCGGTTCCTGCAACCCGTCCTCGACAAACTGGCGCTGGATATCGGCCAGACATGCAAGATTTCAGTGTTCGAGAGAGGCGCAATCATGGTGGTCGCGGGAGCCAGCGCCCGCACGCCGCATGCAATGAGCTACACAATCGGCGAATATTTGCCGCTTCATGCCGGTGGTGCGAGTAAGGTGCTGATGGCCTATCTCGAAAACGGGCAACGCCAGCGGCTTCTGGGCAGCAACAGGCCACCGCTCACCGAGCGGACGATTGTCAACATGGATGACTTCGAACGTGAGATGGCCTTGGTGCGGGAGCGGGAGTGGGCCGAAGATCCTGGCGAATACAGCCTGAGTGTATGCTCCTATGCCGCGCCGATCCGTGGCACCGGCACCGAAGTGATCGCCGCTTTGAGCGTTCCATTCATATCAGGCACAAGCGACGATGACAGAGCAGAAATTCTCCGAGGCACTATTATCGGAGCCTGCAAGCTCTCCGAGGAATTTTGCCGGTTCGGGTGAATGAAGATCATTACCACCGTACCGCCGTCGCTCTTTGTGTGAACATTTCTAGTAAGCCGTCCACTTCGCTTTGGACAGCCAAGGCGTTCCGTCACACTCTACCTGATACACAATGTGGTTCGATTTGGCCAAAAATAGCAGCGTCGGATCGACGACACCAGTCTTAATTGAGTGGGAGCTAAAATGTCTGAAAACCACCGATTTACGTCCTTTACGACATCGGCAGGGTGCAAGATAAATACTTGCACCAGGCAGTGATGAGAAGGATTTCCTATGCAATATGTGACTCGAAGGACAGCAATCGTTTCCGGGATCGTGGCAATTGGAGGCTTGGCCCTCGGCGCCAGAGCCGCGACCGCGCAGGAGGGCTCAAAAGTATCTCCAGCAATCGACGCCTCCAATAATCCAAATCTGGAAAAAATCGCGCCATATAAAGCGCGATTTGGCCGCACAAAGCCATTGATAGCGGTGGTCGGTCTCAATGAGGGCACTGTGATCAGCGACTTTTGTATCCCGTTTGGCGTAATGGCGCGCGCGGACGTGGCAGATGTCGTCTCGGTCTCTGTGAGACCCGGTCCCGTTAAAATGCACCCTCTCACCTTTGAACTGCAATCGACTATCGATGATTTCGACAAACGTTATCCGCAGGGCGCCGATTATCTGTTTGTACCAGCGGTCTCAGACTTTAATGACACCACCCTCTTGCAATGGGTCAAGGCGCAGAGCGAGAAGGGGGGTACCATCATCAGCATTTGTTATGGTGCATTGCCAGTCGCCAACACAGGTCTTTTTGATGGCCATCGGGCAACCTCACACTACAGTAATGAGGAGATGCGCGCGAAGCTTTTCCCGAAGGTGAAATGGGAGAAAAATATTCGTTATGTTGCCGACGGTAGGCTCGTTTCCAGCGCAGGCGTCACCGCGTCCATGCCGACCTCTATCGCACTTGTCGAAGCAATCGCTGGTCCGGAAAAGGCCGCTCAGGTGGCCCGTGATGTCGGCATCGACAGGTGGGACTCTAGGCACAACAGCGACGTCTTCAAATCCGATCCAGACAATGCAGACATGCCGAATGGCGATACAAAGCCCCAATTCACAATTGGCATTCCGGTAAAAGCTGGTGACGACGAAATTGCACTCTCGCTGACTGCGGAAGCCTATAGCACGACGGGCATAACCACGGCCGTCACGGTTGCAGAGAGTACCGCACCTTTCCAATTGGCGCACGGCCTAGTTGTCCTCCCTGACCTCGTTGCAGGTGGCCCGGAGTCCGTTGACCGCACACTCGCACCGCTCGATGCAGATCAGGCGACCCGTGCGCTCGACATCGCGCTGAGCGATATCTCCAAGACGTATGGTCGGAAGGCCGCGCGGCACGTTGCGCTCTTTATGGAGTATCCTGGTTTCGAGGGTTAACTCGGAAACTCGCCAAAGGTTTGTATTCCTATGCCTCGCTGGCGAACCGTCGAGCGAGGCATATACGTGTTGACTAGAGTTCCGGTGACTGACTTGGTGAAGATTGGAGTTGAAATAATCGTTCGAGTTCAATCATGACGCGGCAAATAGGTTTTCTTGTATTCCCCGGCTTTAACCTGCTTGATCTGAGCGGCCCGCTTGAAGTGTTTCTGTGGGCAGAACGCCAGAATCCTGGCGCTTATCATTTGACAGTGATGTCTTTAAATGGTGGCGAGGTTGTGAGTGAATCAGCGCTGACTATCAACGCCAAACCGTTGATCCAAACACCCCTGGATACCCTGCTTGTTGTTGGTGGAACTTTGGTTGAGGGCGCCCTGGCGCCAGACATAATCAACTATGTGCGAGAAGCTTCCGCTCTCGCTCGACGTACGACAAGCGTCTGCACTGGCGCGTTCGTCTTGGCGGCCGCAGGTGTTCTGGACGGGGTCAGCGCTACAACTCATTGGATGGATGCCGCGAAACTGCAGGCCATGCACCCCGCCGTGCGCGTCGAGGCAGATCGGATCTTTATAAAAGCCGACAATATCTGGACCTCGGCCGGCGTCACCGCCGGTATCGATATGGCTCTGGCGCTTGTAGAAGAGGATCTCGGGAGGGAAGCCTCCTTGGCAATAGCCAGAATGTTGGTAGTTTACCATCGTCGAGCCGGAGGTCAGCAGCAGTATTCCTCGCTGCTCCATCTAAATCCAGACTCCGATAGAATCCGATTGGTGCTCGCCTACGTGCGAACTCATCTCAGTGATCCCTTGCCGGTGGAGCGACTGGCCGAAGTCGCCCACCTGAGCGCACGGCAATTTGGAAGGGCCTTTCATGCTGCGACAGGCGTAACGCCAGCCAAGGCTATAGAGCGATTGAGAGCCGAAGCCGCTCGACCCCGAATAGAGGAAGGCCGAGAGTCGCTGGAGGAAGTCGCCCGTGCGGTGGGCTTCAGTGATGCGAGCCGGATGCGACAGAGCTTCATCCGGATTTTCGGACATCCGCCACAGGCTATTCGGCGCGTCTCTAGATCAGAGTGATCCTACTGGTGGTGTTTTCATGTCATTTTCCTCAGAAATGGCCAAACTCAATATGCAACATGCCATAGCGAAGCCCGTGAGCTTTTTTCAGCAGCGCTTGGTCTTATAGCGAGCCTTTTTGAAACTGCGCATGATCTGGAGCGAGATTGCGCTGCCGGATTGCTTTTGACCTGCGCGATTGACCCAAAGTCGTCAGCGATGAGGGCGTGTAGTGGCTCTGTGCTGGAAGTCGGGGAGCGATGACATGACCGAAACCGTTGTGATCAGATGCTGATGGACAAATCAATCGAAGTGAAGGTTGCTTGTAGCAAAGCTCAGCCGCTGGAATGCAGGCACGGCAGATCAATCCTATCCTTCCTGCGTCTGTCGTATCGGCATGACCCTCCGAGATCGCGCTATAGTTATCGCTTCTTCTGGCCGGCGCAAACCTTCGGTGCCATCGTTTCCAGATCAATTATCACGATACTTCATCATGAAGACACCACGCGCCTTTATCGGCATCCAATCTTCATAAAATTTGCTGAGTTCCCCGGCCGGGTCCATATCCGTAAACACTTCAGGGTAGATCGCTTTGGCGAGATATTGAATATACGTATAGTCAAACACTGTCCCCAAACCTCCATGATAGACAACGTGGATGTCCCCTGTCTTTACTGCGGGCAAATCCCTCCAGCCGGGCCGCTGCAGATATGCATCAATGCGTTCATTTGCCAGCTTATGCCCGGTATCAAATCCGATGATAACGGCCTCAGGATAGCTGGCCCATTCAGCACTGGAGAGGAATATGACGTCAGGCTGCCTGCGCAGAATGAACTCGGCGCGCAATGGCCCCCAGTTTTCAATATAGTCGCTTGCTATGTTAATACTTCTGAGTTGCGCGATAATCCCGCCCCACATTGCCTTGCCATAGCTGTTGCCAATTTCGGATGGTCCGCCGCGCGCTAACTCGACGTAAATCCTTTTACTGGATGGTCCGGCTTTTCCGATCCTTTCGAGAACGTCCTCAACGGCACGACGATAATTATCAGCAATTCTTTTTGCCCGCCCATCAGCTCCCATAACCTGACCGATCAACAGAATTGACGCCAAGTGTTTTTCAAGTGTTTGCGACTGGAAATCAACGACGACGATGGGAATTCCGGCCTGGTCAAACTGTGTGACCGATTCACCCAACGCTTTGAATTGCCAGTTTGCGAGGATCACCAGATCAGGCCTCGCAGTGAGAGCTTTTTCGATAGAAAACGTTTGCGTTGATGTACTCCCAACGTCAACCAGATCTGAAATCGCGGGCATCGCCTTGATGTAGGCAGCATATTGTGCAGGACGCCAGTCCTTCCATGGCTCAAGCGAGACGGCCACAACCCTGTTCATAGCGTCCGGACCAACAATGGCCATAAAATCTTCGAAGTGGAAGCCAAGCAAAACGCGATTGGCCGGCTTCTCCAGAGTGACATGGCGATCGTAAAGATCCGTGACCCTGATCTCTGCCAACGCTGGCGACACAAAACCGAACAGCAAGCAGATGATCATCACTGCTTCTCTCAATTTGCAAATCATAATTACTATCCTTTTTGGAATGACTGGCGGCTGAATGAATACGCCGACCATCGGCAACCATAATCAGAATGACTAAGACGGTTTGTTCAGTGCACAGAGCCACATTTGTGATTGCCAGATGACCAAACGGGATAATCATCAACACCCAGCCGCTCACTGGAATGCCACAGACTATCCCCTTCAGCATCACGGCTCCCTGAGAAGCTTTTGAATCCTTGAAACGGCCAGAGAGGCCTCTTCACCGTAGGCGATCGTGCCCTTCAACGCGCCGTCAGCCCCCACAAGAAAGACAGAGGCTGTATGATCCATGGTGTAGTCACCGTCCCCCGTCGGTACTTTTGCCGCATACACCCGCCATCCCCTGATGACTTTCTGCATTTCATCTGGACTACCGGTAATGCCTGTAATCCTGTCGGTGAAGGCAGACGTGTAGCTGTGCATAAGTTCAGGGTTGTCACGCTCGGGGTCGACCGAAAAGAAAAATGCCTTGAGAGGATCAGCCTCGGCTCCAAGTGTCTTAAACCAGCCAGCCATTTCATAAAGTGTAGTCGGGCACACCTCAGGACAACGCGTAAAGCCAAAATATAGCAGGGAAGGGTGCGCCTCTAATGCCTTATCGGTGATGGGCTCACCGCGGCCGTCGATAAGGGTGAATGGGGCGCCAAGACGCCCCATGTTCATGACCGGCTGGTTCAGCCACAGCCACACTATCCCGACCAAAAGTCCAAGAATTACGGTTCCTAACAAAGTTGTAAAAAAAACGATCCGCCGATTATGCGTCACTTTTTGTGCCCCTTGTGCGTCCCGTGACCATGACCATGTTGATCACTCTCTCCGTTGACCAACACTGTGCCCTCAAAACTGGAGAAGAGTTTAAGCGTTCGGCTTTCCAGTTTGCCCTCAGCAACTGCGAGATCAGAGGCAATCTGGTTCGCCTCATCGTCGGGCACACCGATTTTCTTCAGGGCGTCTACATCCTTTAGACTGTCACCACTGCACAGATATACCGTCCAGCCATCATCTGACCTCTTCAAAAGAGCACGCCCGCCACGTTCTCCTTGCACCCATCCAGCTACGGCCCAATTGTCGGAGGCTATGACCGGCGCGACATCTAGGCGGTTGTCAGCGGTTTCAAAAATACCTTTCAGGACAGACGGAATTGCCTGTTGAGCATCTGATTGTGTCGCGTCGGTGTGCTGATGGGTAGAATGGGCACTGCTCTTACCTGCTGCGGTGCTCACATTGAATTCTACGTCAATCGATCCGGCTCTTTCGAATGCAAGCGTAGCTTTTATCTTCTCGCCCTCCTTGAACGGCTCTTTCACATCCATAAACATGATGTGAAGACCGCCGGGTTTGAGTTCCACCGCCCCTTCATCTGGTATAGCGATACCATTCTCAAGTTCGCGCATCTTCATGACCTCATTTACAATGGCCATTTCATGAAGCTGGACGTCGCCAGCGCGAGATGCGGTAGCACTTACCAGCCGGTCTTTGACTTTGCCATGATTGGTGATTTTCAGGTAACCAGCCCCCACTTTAGCTCCTGGCAGCATTGCCCGGGCATATGGGTGATTGATTTCCATTTCCCCAAGTCTGTAGTCATGACCGAAGGTGGCAAGGGCAAAAGACAAGGTGAAGAAAGTGGTTGCGGCAATTCCTGTGGCAAATTTCTTCATTTTATTTCCCCTTATTGTGTCCGCGTGCCTCCTGAAGACCGCGAGATTTGCATGTGTCAGCTAATCGTGTATCGCCTGCTGCAAGCGATATCAGGCGCTCCCGATCAGTGATCGTCACGAATTCCGGGGATCGAAAGTCAATAATGCCTGAACGTTTCAATCCGCCTATGCAACGGCTCACAGTCTCAAGCGTCAAGCCAAGCCAGTCCGCCAGATCGCCGCGTGTCAGATAAAGTGTAAACGTTACGTTCTTTCGTTTTGGACGGTCCACACGACTGGAGAACTCCTTAGAAAGCTCGTAAAGAGCAGATGCAACCCGCTCGTAGGCCGTCTTTTGGCCGAGCCGCAACGCATGATCTTGAGCTCTGCGTAACATTGTCCTTGTTTCAGCAGATAGAATGATCGCTCTGTTCTCATCCGCAACGACACTCGTCAGCCGTGTCCGCGACAATACTATGGCGGAACAACTGCTCCAATCTGTGATCATTGATCCAAATACACGTCCTGGGCCAAGAACATCTAAAATCTGGCGTCGTCCGTTGTGCAGCCTCGAAAATAGCGCAACGCAGCCTTCCTGGATTTCGAACAAGGTCGAATCTCCCAAAAAGGGAACTTCGGTGCGTGGTGGAAGGTTATAACCGCGACCTTTCAGAGGTCCGGTATAACCAAACATAGTTTCGGGAACAGTGGATTGTTCCGCCCAGGACGGGTCGGAAAACGACATGACAGGCATGGGGAATAGTCCAGATTTGCAGCGCAACACATCACTCTAAAGCGACATGTTCCGTCACATGCTGAAGGGTGCAGCCGTGAAAGACACGGCCGCGGTTCAGGCAATCAAATCGGGACCTGGTGGTCCACGTGGACTGGCATTGGGAGGAAAAAGTTGACGGTAATACGCCTCTTCAACAAGGGGCGGCAAAGCCATCATCCGTGTAAATTGTGTTGGCCAGCCCCCCGCATGTGCAGGAGGAGGCAAGATTATAGATGTTGTCAGACGGCAAACTTCGCACCCTGATGCGGGCATGCCGTCGTGGGGTTTTCCTTTATTGTCATCATCGGGTAGGCAAAGTACCGGTATCGTACCATCCGGCAGGACATATTCCGCGAGCTCCATTGTCGAAACGGAACCAGATGCAAGGACCGGGGCTCGATGCGTAAATGCTGTGCAAACCAGGGCAACGGCGCACACAAAGCGCAACCACCAGCCCCATCTTTGCGTCGAATATTTCATGTAGTGCTCCCCAAGGCAAAATAAGAATAGCATATTTACCGCCTTTGGCCATGTGTCATCTGATCGCGCCATGATACCGCAACCCGTCATTCTGTGATGTAAAGCTGATTACAGACGACAGGGTTTCAACGCTTTCACCTTTCGGGAAACCCTTTGAATCTGTGTCTACCCACTTAGCTACATCGCTGGTGCCCAGAGCTCTGCCGGATCGGATCTTGCCAGGCCGCGCAACATTGCGACAGATCTGATGACGGCATCAGTATGCCTGATACTTACGCCGTATTCATAGAAGCGTGCAAATGTCCTGCTCAAACTCGCTGGCTTCATTCCCCAGTCGACCCTCGATAAGAGCTTTATGGTAGGGCAAACGGAACTGTGGAAGTATCAACGCCACAGAGACACAGTTCGAGAAAAAATTCCGCCACGAGTTGCGCACCTGAACGTGCCTTGAGTTGCTCTATGTGCTCCACCAAACCTTGCTGATGCAACATAGTAGATTCGGGAACCGATATTGCCAGTTCGGGGTGAGTTTTTATGAGGCAAAGCAACGTCTCTGATGGGATGCCAACGATCTAACAGTCTGTCACAGCTTCAGCCGAGACCAAATAGTTTGCATTCCGCAGAGCGACTGGCTCACCGAGACTTTGGCCTTTCGTCATAATCCCAACGATTGCTTCAGTTCCATTTGGTGTCATCCTGTAGGGGTGAATGTTCGGTGCTGATTGACCCGCATCGCGCTGTTTTGCCTGGTGAGTGCTAAGAACTCCGCGGTCAACGCCTCGATCTTCCTGTCAAGCATTCGCCATTCGTCCCGCAATTCGATGACCAAGCTGACAAACCTCATCAGCTTCGGCAAGGAGACCGCCCAGAGCGCGCTCGAACTTCACGCGGCCTGCGGCGAATATGACACCTCTCTCAAGAAGAACGGCACGCAACTGCTTGATCAAGGTCGTTCGCTCCGCAACCAGCCGTGATCGAATCCGATGCGACGTCTGGATTTCCAACTGCTCCTGGCTCTTCAGTTCGACAAACCGCATCGTCGGTCGAAATGCCGCTTCGGCAATATGCGACGAGATTGCAGTGGGAGCGTCCGCGCCTGCTCTATTGTCACCCTGACGGATTCGGTTTCAACGATTAGCCCAAGTTTCAGCTTGTTGCTCTGATCCCGCAAAAACTGGACCGTTTTTGATTAGAGTTTCTCGCACTAGATTCCCGGCTTAGGACAAGAGCTGGAACCATGAAAGCATCGATTTTTTCGGATACCCAAAAGGCGTCCATTCTCAAGGAGGTTGTCGATGGCGTGCCGGTGGCGAGATCTTGCGCAAGACGGGGATCAGCCCGGCGACCTATTTCAATTGGCGCAATAAGTATGCAGGCCTGCTACCTCATGAGATGCGGCAGTCGACCTAAGCGCTCAACAGCAGGGAAAACCGACAGAAAGCGGCGGAGGCATCGCGCGGCCGGGGCGCGGCGAGATTTACGCAACGCTGCACGGCGAACTGGCAGAGCGGCAAGCAATTGGAAAGGCTGTAAACTAGCACTCCCAGAAGTGATCTCATGGGAGTGCCGTTATTAGTGGTTTGGCGGGGGGTAGCAATAGGTGCTTGTTCTGCGCGATAACAAACACGTCGGGCACACTCACCGAAACAAGCACCTCCCCATCGATCGACGTGTGGGCCTGCCGAAGGGGTGGATAAGCTGGATCTGCGGACCGCGCAAGATAGGTCGTAATGCCGTCAGTGCCCGGCATTATTCATAAACCATCGTCTGCCCGGGAGAGAATACTCCTCAGCATATCGTCGATCGACGACCTTGCTTCCATCTTCCCCATTGGCCTCTCTCCGCTCCATGAATGAACGAGCCAGAACTCGCATCGGGGGCGAATGCGGACAATGTGCAAAACTTTAGTGGAAGACTCGAAAGTCACCCGTTATAGGCGGCTGCGAGGCAGTGCGCGCCATCTCCGGGCTTTGTAACCCCAAGAACACCGGTTTGGTGCTCGCCTTTAGGTCTCTGAATTCCTTGACCTATGGTCGGGCGATTGTTTGCTGGATTTTACAAATGAAGTGATGCAGGCCGGGTGATTCCGCGAACCGCAGCGCTCCGCGATAAGAAGACGCGTTCTGATAGTCGAGCTTCGTCTCCTTCGATCCGTCGCGCGACATCCGCTCATGCAGTCGCGCTATTGCCAGTTCCTCGACGGCGACGACCTTCCACGAATTGCGATCGGCTTCGGTGCCATCCGGCAGAGTGACGCGCTCGAAACTGGCATGCTGGAGCCCGATGCGATCACCGATGCTGGCATCCGCCGCCGCCAATGCACCGGCAAGATCGACGCCCCACACGGTGCGCTCCCGGCCATCGACGAAGCCGAGCGTGACGTAGTAACTGGCCCGGTTGCCCGGCTTGTTCTCATAGGGTGCTTCACCATGAGCGGTCAGCACGCCGCCGCGTCGTTGGGCTAATTCTTCCAGCCGGACATATAGCTCGGCCGTCTCGCGATGGCGGGTCATGGCGACATAGGCGAGATGTCGATCCAGAGTGCTCGATGCCAGAACCTTCGCCCGATCGACGGTGGCGCCCTTTCTCTTGTGAACCATGGTGGCATACAGCCGAAGGCTACGAAGTGGGCCGAGATCGCCTTACCATGATGGTCGGTGCAGATGGCTGTGTCGCTAGCCTAATTGCCTTTCTCGTAAACAACACCACGACCTACGCGCGAGGGCAATTTATCCGGCTTCGCTTCTTTCTTCTGTTCGGGACCAAGCCGAGCAGATGGCGTGCTTTCGTCACTGCAACGCCACGATGAGGCTTGGTCACATCTATAATTCGCTTATGGAATTTTCCGTTGAGGAAGCCAGCTTCATCAACGATTTCCGCATTGTCGGCGTGATCGTAAAACAGGGCGGCTCGGACATCATGCGGCTATACATGGCCGCGGTGGTTGCCCTCGAAGATAATATGCAGAAACGTTGGCTCAGAAAGTTCCAGGTCTTGGTTTTATACATGGTCGAAAAAATTGATCCCATCTTGATCAATTCCCGTGTACGCGAAACCCTTCTGGGTGTGGAAAAACCCAATTACAGCGGTTGGGTCGGGCATCGTGCACTCATTCCGGCTGAAAAGCTGAAAAAATTCAATCTTGAATTTGAAGATTGCGTCAAATGGTGGGGTCCCGACCGCCACATGATGGCCTATTTCACGACAGCTCGTAAGGACGAATACTATTACGTTACCGGCGTTCCGCACCCCGCTTGGGAGTTTGATTCCGCATTCGTCGAAAGCAGCCGCGAGGAAATGGCCGAAGCCTTCCCCGATTATCACCCGATTATTCAGGCGCTTATCGAAAGCACCGACGAAGTTACCAAATGGCCGCTGTTCAACCGCAATCCATTGCCGTTGTGGAGCAAGGGACGGCTGGTTCTGCTTGGTGATGCATGTCACCCGATGAAGCCACATATGGCACAGGGTGCCGCCATGGCGATCGAAGACGGTGCGATGCTGACACGTTGCCTGCAGGAAACTGGTCTCAGCGATTTCCAGACGGCTTTCAAACTTTATGAAATCAACCGTCGCGACCGCTCAACCCGCGTTCAGACCGTTTCCAACGCCAACACGTTCCTTCTGCAACAGGAAGATCCATCCTGGGTTTATGGCTATGACGTTTACGCCGAACCGCTGAAAAGCGAGTCCGCGGCATGAGCAGCGCGTTTCTCTATGGTGCCAATATCTTCGCCAATGGCATTCGCCAGCACTACCTGCGTTATGGTGGCAAAGGGCAACCCGTTGTCCTTATCCCCGGCATAACCAGCCCTGCCATCACTTGGGGTTTTGTTGCTGAAAAGCTTGCCGAACGATATGACGTCTATGTTCTCGATGTTCGCGGTCGTGGACTATCATCCACGGGGCCGGACCTCGATTACGGTCTTGATGCCATGGCAGCCGATGTCGTTGGTTTGGCAGAGGCGCTTGGCCTGTCTAAACCTGCTCTTCTAGGACACTCCATGGGTGCGCGCATCGCAATGCGCGCCTCCGTATCAGCGCCCGGTGCGTTTTCGCGATTGGTTCTGGTTGATCCGCCAGTGTCAGGTCCTGAACGTCGTCCCTATCCGAGTAAATTGCCTTGGTACGTGGACTCTATTCGCCAGTCGCTGAAAGGCATGACCGCTGAAGACATGAAGGCGTTCTGCCCGACATGGACTGATGAGCAACTCAAGCTGCGGGCCGAATGGCTGCACACCTGCTATGAGCCTGCCATCGTCACGGCTTTTGAGGATTTCCACAAGGACGACATTTTTCCAGATATCGCCAAATTGTCTGTACCATCCATGCTTATGGTGGCGGCACGCGGCGGCGTGATTGAAAAAGTCGATCAGGATGAAGCGCAAGCGCTTTGCCCCGCTTTGGAAATCACTCATGTCGCCAATGCTGGACATATGATCCCATGGGACGATTTTGACGGCTTTTTTGTCGCTCTCGGAGATTTCCTCTCCCGTTGAAAATGAAGACTGCGGCGGGTTTTGAACTCGCCGTTTTTGTTTGATGTCAGGTTTATCTTGCAGAGGACTACACCAGTGCAGAAAATTTATCGTATCGGCCAGATTGTTCCGAGCTCCAACACGACAATGGAAACTGAAATTCCCGCCATGTTGACGGCGCGTCAATCCATCCGTCCTGAGCGTTTCACATTCCATTCCAGCCGTATGCGCATGAAAAAAGTGGTGAAGGAAGAACTTGCGGCAATGGACGCTGAGTCTGACCGTTGCGCTATCGAACTTTCTGATGCCCGTGTTGATGTGCTTGGCTATGCTTGCCTCGTCGCAATCATGGCAATGGGGCTGGGATACCACCGTGAATCGGAAAAGCGGTTGACAGGCCGCACGATTGACGAGGGTACCAATATTCCTGTTGTCACCAGCGCTGGTGCTCTCATAGAGGGCCTGAAGGTGATGAAAGCGAAAAAGATTGCCGTTGTTGCCCCCTATATGAAGCCGCTGACCGAGCTGGTGGTGAACTACATCCGCGAGGAAGGCTTTGAAGTGATGGATTGGCGGGCGCTTGAAATTCCCGACAATCTTGATGTTGCGCGTCATGATCCGGAAAACCTGCCAGCGATTGTACAAACGCTTGATCTAAGCGATGTGGACGTGATCGTGCTTTCTGCCTGCGTACAAATGCCGTCGCTTCCGGTCATCGCCAAGGTAGAAGCTATGACTGGCAAGCCAGTTCTAACCGCTGCCGTTGCCACGACTTATTGCATGTTGAAATCGTTGGGTCTGGAAGCCGTTTCGCCCGGCGCGGGTGCGCTTTTGTCTGGCGCTTATTAAGGAGAGCTGACATGCAAAGCGCTGAAGCCAATTATCAGGGTGTCTGGGGCAACCGCATTGGTTTCGGCCAGCGTCCCGCCCTCGTCGTCATTGATTTTCTGAAAGCCTACACTATCGAGGGTGCTCCACTTTATGCACCGGGTGTTGTTGAAGCTGTTGCCAATACGCCTGAGTTGATTGTGGCGGCACGCGAGGCTGGAATTCCTGTCATACACACGCGCATTCTTTATCTGGCCGAAGATTGCGCTGACGGTGGCATGTGGGTGAAAAAGTCCCCCGTCATGAAGGCCATGGTGCAAGGCAATGTACTTGCCGAGTTTTGCGATGAAGTGGAGCCCGCCAAGAACGAGCTTGTCATCGTCAAGCAATATGCAAGCGCTTTTTTCGGCACCAGTCTCGCATCGCACCTGCATGCACTAGGTGTCGACACTGTGGTGATGGCGGGTTGCTCGACAAGCGGTTGCATCCGGGCAAGTGCGGTTGATGCTGTACAACATGGTTTCCGGGCCATTGTCGTGCGTGACTGTGTAGGGGACCGCCATCCTGATCCGCATAATGCCAATCTCTTCGATATCGATAGCAAATACGGCGACGTTATTTCCCGGGAGGAAACCATCGCCGCAATCTCAAGCGTGAAATCAGACTGTCCGTAACTGTAGGAAAAACCTAAGCCTTCAAGCAATAAAGGGAACGAACATGGACCAATTTAGCTTCACGGAAATCTGCCTGCATCAGTTGAAGATGTCGGGCGTTCACGAGGGCGAAAAACTCATTGTCCTTACCCAAGGCAATGAGCGCCTTGATTACGCCGACGCCTTCATGGCGGCTGGCATGCGTCTTGGCGCAAGTATGTATCACATGCGCCTGCCGCCGGTGCCACCAGCAGGTGCTTGGGCGGTTGGTCAGACCGGACTGGCAGCCATGCCGGAAGCCGTGGAGGCCCTGAAAGCCGCCGACATGCTGATCGATTGCATTTTCCTGCTTTTCAGCCCGGAGCAGATGGCAATCCAGGCAGCTGGCACACGCATCCTGACTGCCGTTGAACCGCCAGAGATTCTCGCACGCATGTTGCCGACCAAGGAACTGCGCGAGCGCGTCGAATTTGCTGGTGACTTGCTGTCCAAGGCTAAGATGATGCGGATCACCTCAGAGCACGGCACCGATGTGACGTATAAGCTCAACACTTACCCCGCCGTCACGGAATATGCATGCACCGACGAGCCTGGCCGCTGGGACCATTGGCCATCTGGCTTTGTGTTCACAGGTGGTGATGACGATGGCGTTGATGGTACGATTGTTGTTGCTCCGGGCGATATCCTTCTGCCGCAGAACATCTACGTGCGTGATCCGATCATCTATACAATCGAAAACGGTTGGATCACCGACATTCGTGGTGGTCTCGATGCAGAACTGGTCAAGTCTTATATGGCGGGGTTCAATGACCCCCGTGGTCTGGGCATGAGCCATGTTGGCTGGGGCCTTAATCAGAACGCCAAGTGGCATCGTATGGTGCCTGGCGAGTTCCCCGGCGGCATGGGAATGGAGGCGCGTTCGTTCTACGGCAACGTCATGTTCTCCACCGGCCCGAACAACGAACTCGGCGGCCCAAATGACACCGCATGCCATCTGGATATCCCGATGCGCAATTGCTCGCTCTTCCTTGATGACGAACCGATGGTTCTCAATGGCGATATCGCCGTCAAGGAAATGCAATATAAATTCGGCTGATCCTTTGGCCTCCAGCCGGATTGTAATCGAAGAAACGGAGTAATTCAGAAACTCTGGCCGCCGTGCGTGGAGACCAGGACGCGGCAAACACCACTGCTTGTGAACCACAGCATTCGACAAGCGGAGGTGTACTATGCATTCGCCGTCACAGTCGAAGACGGTCGCAGAATGGCCAGTGTAGGCGCTTTTCAAAAAATCTCTAGTCGCTTTTTTCGACGCCTACGATCTTCTGATATCTCGCGGCACCCGTAAAAGGTGTGCTGCGGGTGCCTCACTCGTCAGTTACTGCTCATGTCTACCCGATAGTGTGGATCGATCTGCTTGCGATTTGCAGCGTTTTAGAAGAATACAGATCTAAGATAGGAGGAAGCGTCACAAGAATGACTGAGGACGAGGACATAAAAGATGCAGGGCTGCGGGACCCTTACTTGGTCACCGAGCAAGTGGGCCATCTACTACGCAAGGCTTATCAGAGGCATCTCGCCATCTTCCAGAGCAACACGAGTGATCCCGACCTTACATCGGTGCAGTTCGTGACGCTCTGCGCCCTACACGACCTCGGACCAAGTTCGCAGGTCGAACTCGTTAAGGCCACCTCTGTCGACCAGGCAACGATACGCGGCATCGTCGAAAGGCTGAAAATTCGCGGTCTGATCGATCTCAACAGAGATGAATCTGACGGCCGCAAGGTAGTGATTTCGCTATTGCCAAAGGGCGAAGCAGTACTACAGCAGATGTATCCAAAGGGCTATTTAATCAGTGACGAGACCATGCGGCGTCTCAATCCCGCCGAACGTGTGGCACTACTCTTCCTTCTGCGCAAGATCGCAGAGGATGACGAACATGGCACATAAGAGCCAAGACAGTATTAGGTAGGTTCTACAACTTTCCATGGCTAGCGGTTTTGGCTGATGAATGCCGACTATCTCGGCTGATGACTTAAACTGATGGTGATCGGAGCAAACGGGAAAACGAAGCAGGAAGCTGAAAGGGCACGGTAATACAAAAACCACTATAGGATTTCCTATAGATTGAACCGCGTGAGCATAAGGCAGCGGCCGCGGTCATCCTTTTGGCAGCTGGCAAATCCAGCTGCATGGACGAAGAAAACGGTGGCCTGAATGTCTAACAGGTTAAGGGCCTTAAAAGTTCGAGATCAAACGCCCGCTACGGCGGCCGACACCTTCTTCATGCGGCTTCTTCCGGAATTACCCAAACAGTCTGGTCTTACGAATGCTTCGAGTATCGCAATGGTGGGGAAAACCAAATGCTCTATATGCGATGAATTCACGAATCACATGCCGTTAAGGTCGAACGGAGTTGAAAGCTGTCGATATCAAAAGCACCGCAGTGGTTGCCGAACGCGATGCAAGATGCCCTTGTCCATCTAAACGTTGCGGCATTTCGAAAGGCCGCTGGTCGGTATGGTGATCTGCGGATCAGGTAAAAACCTACTTTCCAAACCGAGCGGTCGTGCTCTGCGTGGATCAACAATTGCAAATCCAGGCGCTGGATCGCGAGCAACCGGTTCTGCCTATGGCGCCGGGCATGGCTGATAGACACACCCACACCTATGTCCGTAACGGTACGACGTACCTGTTCGCACCCTCGACGTCGCGGCAGGTTCTCTGCGCTACCAGTTCCACAAATGTCACAGAGCTTGCGAGTTTCTCGACTTTGCGAAGCGGATTTCACGCGGATATACCCAAGCAGGACTCGAATCTGGTGGTGGATGATTGTGCCACTCACAAGACGACGCGGCTCAGCGCCCGGCTCGTACGCCGCGCGCATTGGTACGTTCACTTCACGCCAACTTCCGCCTCTTGGATAAGTCATTTCGAGCGATGGTTTGCCAGAGCTAACGCGCAAGCAGTTGTGGGCCTCACGCCGATATTGAAGCCTTCATTCAAATGCACAACAAGAATTCAAGCCATACAAATGGGTGAAATCCGCTGACCAAATACTCGTCTCTGTGAGACGGCTCTGCCAGAAACATTGAGTCGGACTTCATGTTCAGGAGATAACAAGGTGTTCATCGTGCCAGAAGTTACGAGGCATATTCGTTTTGATAACGGCCCGGACATCAGCGCCGAAGCGCTCACTGATGATCCCATCGGGTGGAGTCATAATCATCGATCACGTCCGATTATAGCCATCTCGCCTCCGAATACTTCTTGCGTTAGCGGATCGACCGGTCGCTCAATCTGGCGTACGAGCCCATCGACCAGGGAACGGCCAACGCTGACCATGTCCACCGAATGCGTCACGAGTGGCGTTGAAAGGTAATGGGCAATCCGGGTCGTGTCTCGGGTCGCGATACTGAAGTCAGTGCCAACTGCGAGCCCGCGCTTTCGTAGTGCGCTTATTGCGCCGAGTAACCCCAATTCGTTGGCGCAAACGAGCCCGGTTGGGGGATCGGCGCTGTCAAGCAACCGCCCAACCCACCGCTCGCTCGCCTCCATTGTAAAATCTTCCTGCCCGATCAGCGCGGGATCCACATTCAAAGCATGGTCTTCCATCGCCTTGCGATAGCCTTCGAAACGCGTAGCGCTGTACTGATCTTCGCGGATCAGTAATTGCATTGCGATGCGGGTGCACCCGCCTTCGATCAATAATGACGTCGCTTCATAAGTAATGCGTTTGTTGTCGATGTCGACATAGGCATAGTTGGAAGCGACGCTGCTGCGCCCGAATGCGATGAACGGGACGCGGCGCTCGAGAAGGTACGGAACTCGAGGGTCTTCCGCCAGCATTCGGGTAATGACAATTCCGTCGGCTGCGCCTGAGCGGAGAACTTGCTCTAGGTTCTCCTGTGGATTCTCGTCAGGGGTGGTAGAAAAGATCGTCAGCGTATAACCGAGCTGCCTCGCCGCCATCGTCATGCCTTCCATCAAAGGAAGCTTCAAGATGTCTGACAGATAGTCCCTTGTCTCCATAGGAAGAATGGCGGTCAGATTGCGGGTCAGACCTGTTCGGAGCGCCCTGCCATGCAAGTTGGGTATATATCCGGCCGCCTCCGCAGCCGCCTTCACGCGGCTAATGGTATTTGGACGAACCTCAGGTCCGTCCTTAAGTGCCCTCGACACCGTCGTAACGGAAAGACCAAGCTTGTCCGCCAGCATGCGGAGGTTGGGTCTTGCTTTTGCAGTCATATCGCTTCCGCTCGTCCTAATTTATTCTCTTATAAGTCGGCATTCTCTGCTCGCAAAGGACGTGCGAGCAAGAATCAGCTTGACTGAGTCAACATTTAGCATAATCGTAACGTTACGATTTCGCAAAAAACGGCTATGCCCGGGAAATTGTCATCTAAAGGTGAACTGAGGAGATAAACCGATGATGCAGATTTTTAGTTATTCTGTTGCTGCGATAGCACTCGTCGCAACCGTTCCCGCGCTTGCTCAGGATGTAACCATTACGACTGCTGGCGGTGACTATGGCGATGCGATCAAGAAGGCAATGTGGTCGCCCGCAGCAGCCGAGTTGGGATATAATGTCCGCGAGGAGACCCAGAGCGACACTTTGGCGTCGCTAAAGATGCAGGTCACCTCTGGGGCAGTGTTGACCGATATAATCCACCTCGGTTCGCCGGAGGGCGCGCAAGCTGCCGAACAAGGTCTCTTGGAGCCACTGGACTACACGATAATTGATGCAAAGGCACTTCCCCCGGGCGCTGAGTCGAAATTTTGCTACCCGTTTAGCTCCTACGGCACGGTGATGGCGTGGAACACCAAGGCGATCGGAACGAACCCTCCGGCCAGTTGGGCAGAGTTCTGGAACACCGAGAAATTTCCTGGTAAACGGGCACTACGCTCAAACGCGCAGGACCTGATCGAAATTGCACTTCTTTCCGAAAGCGTAGCGCCAGCCGACATTTACAAAGAACTGAGCGCACCCGGTGGCATCGAGCGCGCGATTGCTCGGCTAGAGCTTCTCAAGCCCAATGTCGCGGTCTGGTGGACATCGGGCGCGCAATCAGCCCAAATCCTGAAGGACGGCGAAGCCGATCTGGTAGTTACATGGAACGGTCGTGCCGAAAATGTAAGAGCCGACGGTGGCCCAGTGGATTTCAAGTTTCAAGGCTCGGTGATTGGCACCGACTGTCTCGCAGTGCCGAAAGGTGCGGCCAATATTGATGGTGCGATGAAGCTTATCGCGGCGATGACTAAGCCAGAGCGCGAAGCCAAACTAACTGACTATATCGCCTATGGACCAGTCAACCCGAAGGCCTATGAACTGGGACTCATCACGCCCGACAAGATGAAGCTTCTTGCTACGGCACCGGGTAATGTCGATGGCGCTTTGTTCTCCAATGCCGAATGGTGGGTAAAAAATGGAGAAGTAGCTCAGCGTGCGTTCGATGATATGATGAATCGTTGAAGCCGGATGTCCACAATGTCGGCCACGTCCCTACCAATATCAATTAAAGACATCAGGAAGAGCTACGGGAACTATGTCGCCCTGGACAATGTTTCGCTGGATATAGCCGCCGGAGAGTTCCTGACCTTGCTGGGCCCATCTGGGTCCGGCAAGACAACCCTTCTGATGGCGCTTGCAGGTTTCGTGCGGCCGGAACAAGGCACCCTGACCATTGGCGTGCAGGAGGTCACCCCCCTGCCGCCTAATAGACGTAACATTGGCGTCGTGTTCCAAAACTACGCGCTGTTTCCGCATATGAGCGTGTCGGGGAACGTGGAATACCCTCTGAGGCTACGCGGGCTTTCGAAGGCCGAGGCGCGCGAAAAGGCTGAGGCCGCGCTTGCGCGCGTGAAACTCTCTGGATTTGGTGCGCGCGACATCGCTGCGTTGTCAGGCGGCCAACGCCAGCGCGTTGCCCTTGCGAGAGCTATCGTCTTCGAGCCAAGGGTGATGCTCATGGACGAACCACTTTCGGCACTCGACAAGAACCTGCGCGAGCACATGCAATTCGAAATCCGGAAATTGCATGACGACCTTGGTGTTACCACAATCTATGTGACGCACGATCAGCGCGAAGCGTTGACCATGTCCGACCGTATCGCAGTGATGAACGCCGGCCGCATCCAACAGATCGGCGCGCCCCAGGAAATCTACCGGTTACCCAGAAATCGCTTCGTGGCAGAGTTCATGGGCGAAGCGAATATCGCCCTAGCCGGAAAATTCCAAGGGCCGGGGGCGGCGGCCCTGCCACGCGACCGTTTAGCGATGGTGAGGGCCGAAAATTTTGTGCTTGATCCCAGCGAAGTCGGCGATGGCCGAGTTGAGGTTGTCGGCCGCCTCACCTCGAAAGCATTCCGAGGTGAAAACTGGCTTCTGAATATTGAAACCTCCACCCGAGACCAGTTCATGCTGAGCATTGCCGCTAACCAAAGCGGCATCTGTGGCAAGCTTGAGATCGGGGCAGAGATTCGTGCACACGCGGAACTGGTCCACGTTCACCTGCTGGACGAGGTGGATGCTCGATGAACCGTTCAGGGGTCCTAAGCGAACAAAGACGCGAACGCTACTTCTTTATCGCCCTAGCCGGGCCGGCCATCGTCTTGGTCGGCCTGTCTGCCATGGCCCCAGTGCTGTGGATTATCGGTCAATCGTTCTTGAGTATGGCTGGTGAGGTAACGCTCAGTAACTACGAAAAGGTACTTTTGAGCAATCTCACTTGGTCGGCACTCGGTGTCACACTAGCACTGTCGCTATCGACCCTTGGTCTGTGCGTAATACTGGGCGTTCCGCTGGCTCTCGCGCTGGCCAGCACCAAGCGTCGCGTCGCAAACCGCGTCCTGGTCCTGGTCATGCTACCACTTTGGACGTCTATTCTTGTGCGAACCTATGGATGGCTCGTCCTCTTGAGGCGCGAGGGCCTGATCAATACCACCCTGGAGTCGATTGGATTGACGGACCAGCCCTTGCCGCTGGTGTATAATTTCACAGGTACGCTGATCGGCATGGTTCACTACATGTTGCCGCTCTTCGTGTTGCCGGTCTATGCCGCTATGCGCGACATCGACGTTAACGTAGTTCGAGCTGCGGCGAGCCTGGGCGCGGGCTTCTGGCGTTGCGTGAGGACGGTTATATTGCCTCTCTCGTCAAGTGGCATCGCATCAGGCGCCACAATCGTCTTCATCTACACGCTCGGCTTTTTTATTACACCCGCTGTTCTTGGTGGCGGCAAGGTCAACCCCATTGCGATCCGCATTGAACGGACATTGTCGACATTTCAGGATTGGGGAAGTGCAAGCGCTCTCGGCGTCTTACTTTTACTGCTCGTCGTTATAGCCGGAGCCATGTTCGTCGCGATCCGCCGGTTGACTAGTGAAAGGATGCACCATGCTTGACGCCTATCACGACAGCTCGATTTCACGCGGCCTGCTTTGGACCGTCGCGAGCATTGTCCTCCTGTTCCTAATCTTGCCAACCTTGATCGTCGTGCCGCTGTCGTTCTCCGCCTCCGACTTGCTGGAGTTTCCACCGAGGGAATGGTCTCTTCGCTGGTATGAAACCTTCTTTACCTCGGCCGCATGGATGGGAGCGCTGAAGACGAGCGTCATGCTAGGGGCTCTAACCGCGTTGATCGCTGTTCCCGTCGCCTTCCTGGCTGCAGTCGCTGTCAACCGGCTGACTCATCCGCTGGCTGCAGGGGTCTACGGCTTCCTGCTCACGCCATCTGTAACACCAGGCATTCTGCTTGCCATCGGACTTTTCATCGTCCTGGCAAAACTGGGTTTGCTAGGGTCTTTTTCCGGTGTACTCATTGGACACGTGACGCTCGCCATACCGGTGGCCGTCGTCGTTCTACAGCCAGCAATGAATCGTTTCGATTGGCAGCAGGCGCAGGCGGCCCGAAGCTTGGGCGCTGGCTGGCCACGGGTGATCGGAGGGGTCATTGCACCACAACTTGCTCTGAGCCTCGTCGCAGCGAGCTTGATGGCATTCCTGGCTTCTCTCGACGAAGCGGTTATCTCCATATTCATCGCTAATGGGCCGAACACGACGCTACCCAAGCTTATGTTCATATCTCTTCGTGATCAGATCGACCCCACCATCGCGGCCATTTCAACACTCTGGACGGTCTTCGTCGGAGTCGTCATCCTGATTCTCAACGCGCGTTCAAAAGATTATTGAAAGTGAATTCCCACAATGAGCGATAAACAGAAAATCTCTGCTATCCCCTCCGTCCTAACCGCTGTGATTACAGGGTCAGCCAATTGGGGCCTTGCCTTTCCCGAAGACGTAGGGATGGCTGGCGTCCGTGTAGTGGCGCGAGATCTAGTCTTTGATACTCCTTATGGTTTGACGGAGAATTGGAAGCTCCTTGAGTTTGATGCGTCGTTGACACTCGAGGGGCGTACGAAGCAGGTCCTCTGCATGTACTCGCATGGAAACCCACGTGACTACATCGATCATTCTTGTCATCGACGAGCCTTCTGGGTCCTTAGACAGGCTGGCGTGCGCCGCGTGCTGGCTTGCTCGATGATTGGTGCCGTTAACAAGGCGATCCAGGCTGGCGACATGGTGATCAACGCAGACATAATAGAACTCACACAGACGCCCTATTCCCTCCTCGAGGGTCGGCAGCAGTTCGACTGCTCCGGAAAGCAGCTGGTCTGCCCACATTGCGCGAAACAGTTAATGGAAACCGCACAACAGCACTGGCCAGCGTCGCGTCGCATCCATGGCGTGGAGCTTGGCCTCGTCGCGGGACATACCTATGGACCACGGCTGACCAGTCCTGCGGAAGCAATCGCTTTTCGTTCCCTGGGCGCTGACGTGATCAACCATTCAATTGCACCGGAAGCGACCCTATCGCGTGAGATAGGCGCTTGCTTCACTCCGTGTGCTTTTGTCACGGCTGAATTCAACGATTACATGGACCGCAGTCAGGGGAAGCTTCTGCAGGACGACGTGCTGCCCACACTATCGATGATCGCTTCGCGTGTAGCATTAGAGACTGTCGCTCGTTTTCCCGAAAACCAGGATTGTGAATGCCACGCGTTGAAATCCCCCCGTCCCGTAGAAAACTACGCTCGTTTCTAACACCACCTCAAGCTTAAGAACGGGTTACTCGGGTGTTCGGCAAAGTTCTGGCGTGATGATAATGTGGCATCCCGAGGCTTCTCTAGAGGATGATTGCACTTGGTGCATCAAAGCGTAGGTGAAAATCGTTGACTGTTGATTGCCAATGATAGGTTGGGTGCCCCTCCCACCGGCATCGCACGGTGCCATGATGGTGATGCTTTACGTCACCTAAAACAGAGGAGGCATCGAACCCATCAGTGGGCAATCAACAGCTGGACGGCAGTCGGCTGAACGCCAAGGCCGCTTCGTCCGCGCTGGCTGTGAATACCGCTCTTCCGAATTCTTTGACTTCGTTTGTTAATTCGGGCCCTGCCAATTCCACTGTGCCCACGCCAAACACAGGTTTAGGGTGATATTCCACATTAAGTTCTTGTAACTTTGCAGCATGCACACCTCTCAGGCGTGAAAGTGCGACGAGGGCAGCTTCAAACCCACCCGTTGCCGGACCCGCCGTGAAGAGCTTGCCATCCTCAACGACTGAGCCCCCTTCGATAACCTCGCAACCAAGTTCAGCAAGACGATCGATGCACTGCAAATTTGTTGTCGCACGCTTGCCTTTTAGAAGACCGGCTGCACCGAAAAGAAGAACGCCAGCACAGATGCCAATCAGGTAGGGGTCGTGTTCTGCTTGAGCCTGAACGAAAGCAATTGTCTCCGGATCAGAGTAAACGTTTGGCGCCATCGCTCCAACTGCAAGGACATCAAGGACAGGGCAATCGGCATAGGTAGTCGATGGACTGACGTTGAGGCCTCCGAACGCAGGAGTTGCGTCCAACGTCTTCCCAATGTGATAAAGCTCGACATCTGGATTCATGCCGAACACGGATTGCACGCCGACAACGTCCATCAAGACGACCGATGGCTCAATTAAAATACCAACCTTCAAAGGCCGACTTGTTGTCTCTGTCATAGTCATTTTCCTGTAGTCAAATATGCCTCACTGTATCCTATCTTTGGTGAGCAAAGATGACATTCTACTGACGGATCCTGCCACATTGCGTTCGACATGAACCACGCGATATTCGAGAATTTCGTCTGACTGGCAACGTCCGCCGACAAGAAAAGGAACGACTTCAAGGTCTAAGAGGTCTGGTTCTGGCGGCTGATAAAATCATGGTGTTATCTCACCGCGCGTGGCGTCAATCAAACAGGTGAAAGAGGAAAAATGACAGGTATGCCCGACTGGCTTCGTATAAATTCCGCCTCAATTCCATAGACGGATCTAAGGATATCAGGCGTTACCACTTCTTCGAAGGCGCCACACCCTACAATTTTACCGTTATTCAGCAACATGACAGTATCGCAGTGACGGGTTGCGAGATTCAAGTCGTGAACGGCAGCCATAACCAGTGCCCCAGTCTCAGCGACATAATCGTTGAGAAGTTTGAGCACACGCATCTGATGCCTGATATCGAGTGCACTGGTGGATTCATCAAGCAATAGAAGTTGAGGCTTGCGCAAAAGGCGTTGCGCCAAAAGCACCAGTTGCTGTTGTCCTCCTGAAAGGGTCTGCATGCTCCGTGCAGCCAAATCTGCAATGCTGAAAAACTGCAGAATGTTCCTTGCGAGGTCGAGGGTGTCGTCGCTTAACCGCCAACCGAGCTTTTCGTGCTGACCAAGCAGAATGACTTCTAGTACAGAAAGGTCCGCGCGTACCTGGCACTGCTGCGGCATAAAGCCGATGTCGCTCATGGCGACAGGGTTGCCGTTCCAGGAGCACATGCCCGATAAACCGATCTGGCCGGCAATCGAATTCAGAAGCGTCGACTTGCCAGCGCCATTGGGGCCAATCAACCCGACAATCTGGCCAGACGGTAAAGAGGCCGAAATTCCGGTCAATATTTGGGTTCCGCCATGCTTGACGCCCACGTTTTCCAAAACGAGCCTGCCCGTCATGACATGCCTTTCTGGCCGCGCCTTGCGATGACCACAAAAAGCATGGGCACACCGGCAACGGCCGTGATTATGCCGACGGGAATGACCGCCGCGGGTGAAATGAACTTTCCGAACACGGATGCGCCGATCAGGATGATCGAGCCGGTTAAGGCTGCAAGCGGAAGGGAAAAGCGATGATCTTCGCCAACCAGCGTGCGGGAAAGATGCGGCGCAATCAGTCCGACAAAACCGATCGTTCCGACAAATGACACCGCCGCCGCCGTCAAAAGAGCCACGTTCAGGAAGGTATGACGTCGAATTTTTTCGACAGAAAGGCCAAGGCTACGCGCATTGGCATCCCCTAGCCGTAGTGTGGTCAACGCCCAAGTGCTGCGAGCAATGAAGGGCAGACACCCTATGGCAATTACACCTGTGACTGTAACGCTCGTCCAGGTTGACTTCAGAAGACTTCCGAACAGCCAGAAAACGATTTGCTGGAGAACTTCTGGTGACGCCAGGAATTGCAGCAGCGATTGCAACGACTGAAAGAAAAACAGAACGGCAATGCCCCCAAGAACCAGAATTTCCGGGCTGGCGCCACGCAGACGGGCGATGATGTAAACCAGCCCACACGCCACAAGCGTCATCGCAAACGCGCAGGCCGGGATCACGATAAAGGACGGTAATGGAATAACCGATCCGAACATAATCGCCAGTGCTGCACCGAAACCAGCGGCTGCGGAGAATCCCAACGTAAAGGGGCTGGCAAGCGGATTTCCGAGAATTGTCTGCATCTGGAGGCCAGCAAGCCCGAGACACGCACCGACCAGAATACCCATAACGGTTTGCGGCATGCGCAATTGCCATAAGATGGTTGCCACCATGCGGTCCTCACCATGCGGGCCGGCAACAAGCCCCTGCCAGACATCGGCCAGCGGCATCCCTGATGGGCCAGTCGTGAGATCGAGCACCATCAGCATAACAAGAAAGATGAGCGCGACGATGAGCATGAAAGTCCGGCGCGCGGATGCGCGGCGATAATCGTCGCGCATCCCGTCAATCTCTGTAAACGACGTCATTGGCCGTTGGCTTTATAGGGCAGCACGAAAACGCCTTCGGCCTTGATCGGCAGCCAGGTATCGTAATAATCGGCAATGTTGCGTGCCGGATCGACTTCCTTGAAGGCATCCGGATAGAGCTGTTTGGCAATGTACTGCGCATAAACATAGTCGGACAGCGTGCGTGCGCCGCCATGGTAGATCGCATGCACGTCGCCGTCTTTCACCGCCGGAAGATCCGACCAGCCAGGGCGACCGAGATAGGCCTTCATGCGTTCGCGTGTGACCGCCTGATCAGCGCCGAAACCGACAGGAACTGATTGCGGCCTGTTAAGCCACTCGGAGCCGCCAAGAAAGATCAGGTCGGGCTTTTGCGCCAGCACATATTCCGGGCTAAGCGGTCCCCAGTTGCCGATCTGGCCCTTGGCGATGTTATGGCCACCCAATCTATCGATCAGCGCGCCCCACATCGTATCGCCATAGGAATTTCCGACCTCGTCCGGCCCTTTTTGAGCCAGCTCGACATAGACCTTCTTGTTTGTCGGACCGGAAGCCTTGATACGGGCGTGAATGTCGGCCATCGCGCCTTCATAGTTTTTGGCGAGCTTTTCGGCACGGTCTTCCGTCCCCATCAGTTTGCCGAGCGCCAACGTGGATGCAACATGCTTTTCCACTGTCTGGGCATTGTAGTCGAGCGTCACGATCGGAATGCCTGCAGCCTCGATCTGCTTTACGCCTTCACCCAGCGAATCATAGGACCACGCCGCCAGAATGAGCAGGTCGGGCCTGGCCGCAATCACCTTTTCGATAGAGAACGTATTGTCTTCGGTATTCCCGACATCGGGCATAGAGGCGAGCCTGGGCAGCGCCTTTTCGTAGGCCGCGAACTGGTTTGGCCTCCAGTCCTTCCAGGTAGACAGCGACAGGGCCACGACCTTATCGAGTGCATCAGGCCCGGCAATGGCCAGATAATCTTCGTAATAGAAGCTGAGAACAATGCGTTCCGGAACTTTGGGCACCGTGACGGTGCGTCCCTTCACATCCGTGACTGTGATATCGGCAAATGCCGTGCCCGTCACGGCCAGCAGCCCGATGAAGGCGGATACTAGACTTTTTTTCATTGTTTTCCTCAAAGTAGACTTGGCAGGCGCTGAAGTCGTGCCGGCCATAGTTGGGTGGGGTGAAAGGAGTCGTCTGAGCGTGCGGCCAAGGCGGCTCGACACGCGGAAAGATGAGAGCGTTGATTGCGGTCAAGCTCACCAGCACAACGCCATGCGACAGAAAGATATGTTCGAGAAAAATCCGTTCGAACTCGTGCACGGGATCTGACGTTGATGATCATCATGTCATCTGTTCAACCATGTCAGAAGATTGGCGAGGTCCTTGGCGGACTAAAGTGGCGGTGTTTGTGGAAAAGCCTTGTCCGCTTGCCAGAAGGCCAAGCTTTTTCTTATCTATGATTGTAATGATTTCAGGATGACTGAACGCAATGAGACCACTGTTCCTAAGTTTGCCTACGCACCGGCTGACAGTCTCGAAAGTTAGCCCGAGCCAATCGGCAAGGTCGGCTCTCGTCAGGTAAAGGGTAAACGTTATCTGTTCAGACTGTGCATCAGAATAAGGTCGCGCAAATTGCCGGGAAAGGTCGAGCAAGGCAGTTGCGACTTTTTCCTGAGCCGTCTTGCGGCCTAGAAGCAAAGCGTGCGCATGGGAGCGATGCAGCATCAGTCGAAGGGCTTTTTCGACATTGGCCCGTTCGGCGTTGGGATCAACAGTTTCGATTTGCGTGAATGTCAGAGCCGCCGCACTGTATGGGCTTACGTCTGCGAGTGCTTTCCCGAAAAACCTCTCCGGGCCAAGCACATCCAGAATCTGCCGTCGGCCATCGGCAAGCGTCTGGAAGAGACAAATGCACCCATCAACGAGCCTGAATGTCGCATCCTGCTGGGTGTTGCGAGAGAAAATGGTCTCTCCAGGTCCGGCGAGCCTCACTGTCGGGCCAGGATTACTGTGAGGGTACGAGCCCAGATAATTTACAGGCAGAGAATGCGAGCTTTCGCTCACCGCAGTTGTGTTAAACATGAAAATAGTCCGGCTATGGCGCCGGCTATCATCCATTTAAATCGGACAGATACCGGCTCAGGCTAAACAGGCCACTGCCATTGGCAGTGGAAGTTCTGGCGACAAAGCCGGTGGAGGCCCACGTGGAAATGAGTTAGGAGGAAAAGTCTGACGATAATGCGCTTCGACCCGCGACGCGACGATGGTGTCCCGTTCGCGCAATACAAGTACTCCCGTCAAATCTACGGGGGAGGGGATAGTGGTAGAACCATTCAGGCGGCAGGCTTCACAGTCTGTTCCGCCAAGGTGGTGCTGCTGCTTCGGATCTTTATCTTCGCCCGTCACACAAAGGACCGGCAGCGTACCATCTGGAAGCACATACTGCGCTAGTTCTTCTATTGGCAATGAAGATTGGGTGACAAACCCTGCCGGTGCCCTGTGCGAGAAGGCAACGCACATCAACGCAAGCGCGCAAATAATACGCACAAATCTTGCCATGATGCCCGTAGTATCTCTCATCATTCACACCCCCACACGCTCAATAAAGCTTTCTCAAAATTCGCGCAATTGCTGAAAATGGTGCTTCCTGGATTTACAAGAATTTGCGTCCGAAACGGGCAGCATGGTTGTTCTTTCTATCAGTTAGTCCGTGGAGGGGACTTTCTCAACAGCAGCATCCGGATCGGGATTGGTGTGGCCTACGGTACGCGGCGTTTCTCAAGCTTTCGGGCGAGCGTGCGCCTATGCATACCCAGACGTCGGGCCGCTTCCGAGATATTGAAACCGGTATCAACAAGCGTTTCGTGTATCCTCTCCCATTCAAGGTTCTTCAGGGATGTGCGGCGCCCTTCTAGCGGCACTGATGTGTCGCCCTCCACCCGACGAAAGGCCTTTTCGATATCATCTGCATTAGAGGGCTTTGGAAGATAGTGGCACGCGCCGAGTTTGATGGCCTCAACTGCAGTTGAGATGCTGGCAAAGCCGGTAAGAACGACAATTTTCGTCTCGCGGTGTCGCTCATGAATTGCCTTCACACACTCGAGCCCGGACTCGCCGGCCAGTTTCAGATCAACGACGGCAAATTCCGGACAGTTAAGCTCCAACAGTCTCTGCAATTCGTTGAGGCTTGCACACTGGTTTACTTTGTAGCCACGGCGTTCAAAAGATCGTTTGAGTGCCGTTGCAAACGATGCATCATCTTCGACAACAAACAAGGACCCTGCCATCAAGGCGTGCCTTTCAAAGCGGAAAGTGGCAGTGTTAATGTGACGCACGCACCGCCCTCATCGCCGTTCTTTGCTGCGACACTTCCGCCGAGTTTCCGGATGACGTTTACCACGAGGAAAAGACCAAGCCCTGCGCCTGTACGCTTCTTGGTGGTTCGATAAGGTTTGCCGAAATCGTCGAGGAGGTCCTTCCGAAAACCGGAGCCTCCGTCGCTGACGGAAATTACCAGATCACCATTCTTTTTACCTGTCGCAACCCCGATCCATTCGGGCGACGCCTCGAATGCATTGTCGAGTACGTTGAAAATGATCTGCCGCAACGCCAGGTCCAGAACAATCTTTTCGTCAGGTCGGATAACATTCGTGTAGTCAAATGATACAGGCTGCTTCAGTGACTGCCATTCACTTATTGTATCATTCATAAACTGGTTCAGAGTTGTGTGAACCGTGCCTTCCGCGCGGGCTTCTCCTGAAGACATCAGAATACCCGATACGATAGTCTTGCAGCGTTCAAGCTGCGCGACCATCTCAATGATTTCCTGTGACAGTTCACTATCGTCTTTCAGTTTTGGCATCCTCTGCCAATCATTGAGTATAACGGATAGCGTAGAGAGCGGCGTACTTAATTCGTGGGCAGCACCGGACGCCAGCAGGCCCATCCGTACGATATGATCCTCTTCCACAGATTGCTGGCGAAGCTCCGCAAGACGCGCATCACGATCGCGCAGGTTCGAACTTATTCTCGTTATGAAAAGCACCAGAAGAAAAGCAGCGAGAAGGAAGCAGATAAACATGCCCTGTATATGTAAGTTGAAGAAATCGCTGCCGTGTGCATGCGGCATTTCAATAGGCCTGTAATAAAAACCGAGCAGGATGAAACAAGCTGCGGTTATCGCAACCAGAATCCACGTTGACCATGGTTCCAAAAGAATCGAGCTGAGAATGACCTGAAGCAGAAACAGGGACACGAAGGGATTGGAAGGCCCACCGCTGAGATAGAGCTGTACCGTCAGTGCAGCGACATCAAGAAGAAGCTCCAGCATGAGCTCGGTGTTGGTGACGCTCTCCTGTCGATGATGGCGTAGCAGACTGACAAGATTTAGCCCGACCAGAAAAGCCACTACCGCCAACATGTGTGCAACTGGTAGACTTATAGCCAGCCACCAATGAACAAACGCGATCGTGACGACCTGTCCTGTAACCGCTATCCAGCGTAGCTGGATTAGTAGCAGCAGGTTCTTTTTGTTAGTGACGTTTCCAACGGAACGAATTTGTGACGGTGAGGTCAGAGGCATGGCATCTGCTAATTGGCCTTCGTTATACATTTTTCCTGGATATCACTTTCAGCTTCCGGCTTTTTTATCAATGCGACCAATTCGCTTCCAATGTCCTCCTGCACCGCAATACTAGTATATGGCATATGCTGCCATTGGGCATTCTGTCCAAGGGCAATACCGTTGCAGCTCTGATACTTCAGACGACCAAAAGCGTCGCACCCCACTTGGGCGCGGCGAAGCAAGGTTGGAAAAATGATGAGCAACATAGCAGGCAGACCGAAAGTCATCGGGAGATTTACTTCGTCCGAAGTTAAGGTAGCCTCCTCCCTGCATCGTTCCAGGAGGGTAACGACTGGCGATGGTTTTGAAGTGGATCCGGCAGTTGCAAATGCGTCCACGCATCTCGGGCTCCTGCCTCCCCTTTTGCAGGCAACAGCGACTCTGGTCTGGTTGCCACAGGCAGCAGCACTCAGCTACGCAATCGGTGGCATCGCCGAAGGTGCACCGTTGGGCGCGGTGATCCTGCCAGCCATTGCGGTATTGTTTCTGGGGTTTCTGAAGGCCGGACTGGACGCCGCAGGGACGCGGCTCGCCTTCAAAAGCGCCCGCATTTCCCTCTCCCGTATAAGAGAACGGGCAATCACGGCGCTGGCGGCACGCTCACCGCTCGATGTCGCCCGCCCGGCCTCGGGTCTCGCTGCCAGCACAGTTGCCGAGCAGGCGGAAATGATTGTCCCCTATCTCGCCCGTTTCAAGCCCGCACGATTAAAGGCAACGCTCGTGCCGTTGGCAATATTGATGTGTGTGCTGTCGCTTTCCTGGGCAGCTGCATTCGTGTTGCTCGTGGCTGCACCCTTGATCCCGGTGTTCATGGCCCTGATCGGTTGGCGGGCCAAAGCCGCAAGCGAAAAGCACCTTGCGGAGATCGGTGGAATGAATGGATTTCTGCTCGACCGGCTGCGGGGCCTTTCCACACTTCGCGCGCTCGGTGCAGTTGATTTCACCGCTCTGCGGCTGCGGTCAGAAGCTCAATCGCTGCGTCTGCGAACGATGACGGTGCTGCGAATTGCTTTCCTTTCATCTGCCGTTCTCGAACTCTTTGCAGCGCTCGGCGTCGCAATGACGGCCGTCTATGTCGGCTTTCACCTGCTCGGCCAAATTGGCTTCGGCACTTGGGGTAACAAGCTCACCCTCGCCGAAGGCCTGTTTATTCTGCTTCTGGCACCTGCGATGTTCGAACCTTTGCGGGAACTTTCGGCCGTTTGGCACGACCGTGCCAGTGGCGAGGCTGCCCTGAAAGCGCTCGAAGATTTTGACATCAAGGGAACCGAGCTACCGGGAGCAACGAACGATGGCGTTGCGCAGGCATCCATCGTGAAAGCGCCGCCATCGATAGATATCGATGGTCTGAGATTTTGCTATCCTGGAAGTCGTGCCCCCGTCCTTGATAACTTCACCCTGTCTGTGGCAGCGGGTGAGCACGTCGCCTTGCTTGGCCCAAGTGGATGCGGAAAATCGACCATTCTGGCGCTTCTGGCTGGTCTTGCGCCAGCCGATAGAGGGCGCGTCGTCATCGGAGATACTCCCCTTGACGATGACACAGCCAATGCCCTGCGCAAGCGCATGGCCTGGGTTGGTCAAACGCCATATCTGTTTGCTGGCAGCATCGCGAGCAACATCAGTGTCGGACGCGTTGGTATCGGCTCTGAGGAGATCGCCTCTGTTCTGGGTGTTACCTTGCTGCAGGCAGTTGCCGACAGACATGGCAATGCATTGGTCGGGGAAAACGGTTCAGGTCTTTCTGGCGGCGAGGCACTTCGCCTGATCCTTGCACGTGCAGCAGTCGACCCCTCGTCGGATCTGATTCTCGCAGACGAACCGACTGCCCACCTCGATCGTGAGACCGCTGATGAAATCACCGGGAGCCTGCTGGCGTTGGCGAAGGGCCGCACGATGATTGTCGCTACTCACGACCCGGCTTTCGCATCGAGACTCGACCGTACTATTGATCTTCGCCTCACTGCCTCTAGCCAATCCAAGGTGCGAGCATGAGCAGGCTCTATCGCGATCTTCGCCCCGTTCTAGGCCTCTTTTTGACAGAGCGTCGCCGCTTGCTGTTGACAGGAGCGCTGCTTGCAGCTGTCACAGGATTCGCCGGCATAGCTCTGCTCGGCTTGGCCGGTTGGTTCATCACCGCCACGGCGGTTGCCGGGCTGTCGTCGGTAACAGCTCTGGTCTTCGACGTCTTTGCGCCTTCGGCGGGCATTCGCTTTCTGGCGTTGTCACGCACCGCATCGCGGTATGGTGAACGACTTATCACTCATGATGCAACGCTGTACGTCTTGGCCGCGCTGCGTGAGCGGCTGTTTCGCGGATGGGCTGCGCCCAACGCCGCGCGCACTCTGCTTCTCCGTCCGGCAAGGCTTCTGTTCAGGCTAACGGCCGACATTGACGCACTCGACGCGCTCTACTTGCGCGTGCTGGTTCCCGCTGCCGTAGCGCTCGGCACCTCCATTGTCGCGGCCATTGTTCTCGGGCTGATGTATCTGCCGCTAGGCCTTGGCGTTGGCCTGCTTCTGGTGTTTGCCGGCTTCGGGATTCCCGTGTTCGCCGCGAGCCGTGGCAGACGTCCAGCCCGCCGCCGCACACATACGCTCGAAGCGTTGCGCGCACGAACAATCGATCTGGTTGCCGGACAGACCGATCTGATCATGACAGGCCGCCTTGTCGCCGCGCGGGCGGCAGTATTACTTGCCGAAAGCAGGCTTTCGCAAGCTGACAACGAGTTCAACCGAATCGAGACCGGTGTTACGTTCGGCTTCGGCGTAACAACCTCATTGTTGCTATCTGGCACACTTGTTTCCGTGGCAGCACTTGCTGAAGCTGGCGCAATCAGTGCACCGGTTGCAGCCCTCGGCGTGCTCGTCGCTTTCGCCGCCATCGAACCTTTCGCAGGCCTTCGCCGTGGGGCACTGGAACTCGGTCGGTCGATTCTTGCGGCGCGTCGCATAACCCCACGGCTAGGACCAATATCGCAAGCGAAGCAGAACAGCTGTCCGTCCAGCACTCTCGCGATTGAGTTGAATGGACTGACGGTCCGGCATGAAGGCTCGGGCAGGACGGCGGCGTTGTCCGACATCACGGTGCGGGTAGCCCGCGGCGAACGACTGGCCGTGGTCGGCGCAAGTGGCGCGGGTAAATCAACACTGCTGGCGATCGTCGCTGGCGAGATTGAACCGGCCTCCGGTTCGATCTCATGCCTTGCAAGCACATTGATGACGCAGCGGACTGAACTTTTTCACGATAACTTACGCGACAATCTGAGACTCGCCGATCCGGTAGCCGACGATAGTCGCTTCATGGCAGCGCTTTCCGCCGCGGGCCTTCGTGAGCACGTAGATACCCTGCCGCACGGCCTTGACACAATGCTAGGCGAGGGCGGGATTGGCCTCTCCGGTGGCCAGTCACGACGACTGGCGCTCGCCCGTCTCTTCCTGCGTGACACGCCGGTCTGGCTGCTTGACGAGCCGACGGAGGGCCTCGACGGCGACATTGCCCGCGACGTCATTGCTCGCCTCAATGTCGTTGGCAGGCGGCGGACCCTCGTAATCGCTACCCACATCCGACGGGAAGCGATGATCGCAGATCGCCTGCTGGTTCTTGAGCACGGATGCCTCGTTGCATCGCATAGGCGTGGCGAAACAAGTTTCGAAGCCGTGCTTTCCAGGCTCAAACCGGACTGATGCTCCGGCTTGCGGTCGTTTAACCGGCGTTCGCTCGTTCTGAACGCCATAAATATCAGTAACGTCAATTTCAAAGGATGGGACCATGGAACTCGACATAGTCGATCTTTCACGTCTGCAATTCGCTATCACGGCTCTATATCATTTTCTGTTTGTACCTTTGACACTTGGTCTATCGGTCCTGCTCGCCATTATGGAGACAGTTTATGTCATGACTGGCCGAACCATATGGCGGCAGATGACAAAATTCTGGGGGACGCTGTTTGGCATCAATTTCGTGCTCGGTGTGTCTACTGGTATTGTCATGGAGTTTCAGTTCGGCATGAACTGGAGCTATTACAGTCATTATGTTGGCGATATTTTTGGAGCGCCCCTGGCAATCGAAGGGTTGATGGCTTTTTTCCTTGAAGCCACCTTTGTTGGCCTTTTCTTCTTTGGCTGGGACAAGCTCTCGAAAGTGGGTCATCTGGTTGCGACGTGGTGCGTTGCGCTCGGCTCGAACTTTTCAGCACTATGGATCCTCATCGCCAATGGCTGGATGCAAAATCCGGCTGGCTCCGCCTTCAACCCGCAAACCATGCGCATGGAGGTAACCGATTTCTTCGCTGTCCTATTCAACCCCGTAGCACAGGCCAAATTCGTCCATACGGTCTCGGCCGGTTATGTCGCAGCCTCGATCTTTGTGCTTGGTGTTTCGGCATGGTACCTTCTCAAGGGTCGCCATATCGAGATCGCAAGACGTTCAATGACGGTTGCCGCCTCATTCGGTCTCGCAGCGTCATTGTCCGTTGTCGTTCTGGGTGACGAAAGCGGCTACCTTTCCACCGAACACCAGAAAATGAAGCTCGCAGCCATTGAGGGCATGTGGAAAACGGAACCCGCACCGGCGGCCTTTACCGCATTCGGCTTTCCCGACCAGGACACCCGTGAGACACACTATGCCGTTCATATTCCATGGGTCATGGGCCTTATCGGAACGCGATCGCTGAACACGGAAATTCCGGGCATCGCAGAACTTGTCGAGCATGCCAAGACCCGCATCCGGGATGGCATCAAGGCCTACGACGCCATGATTCAGATACGCCAGGCCGGCCCCAGCGGAAAAATTACACCGGAGATGAAGGAAACCTTCGAGGAAAATGGACACCACCTCGGTTACGCGTTGCTTTTGAAGCGCTATGTCGATGATCCGCGCCAGGCGACTGAAGTGCAAATCGCGCAGGCGGCAGAGGACACCGTCCCCCATGTACCGACGCTGTTCTGGTCGTTCCGCATCATGGTCGGTCTTGGCATGTTCTTTATCGCGTTGACAGCGACATTCTTCTTCCTTTCGGCCCGGCGCCAGCTTGACCGTTATCCGCTGCTCCTGAAGGTCGCGGTTTTTGCCATACCACTTCCCTGGGTCGCAATCGAAGCCGGGTGGATTGTGGCGGAAGTCGGCAGACAACCCTGGGTGATCGAAGGTGTCCTGCCCACGGCTGCGGCCGTCTCCAGTCTCGGGGCAACAACACTTCTGATCACAATATTCGGTTATGTTGCAATTTACACGGTCCTTTTCGTCGTCGAGATGGGGCTGATGATCCGCGCCATCAGGAAAGGCCCGGAACCGGACAACGAACCTCAAGCCGAACTGATTTCCGAAACCTTTGTCCCTGCGGAGTAAGAACAGATGATCCTTCACGAACTTATCAGCTATGATATCCTTCGCATGATCTGGTGGTTGCTGATCGGCGTCCTCCTGATTGGCTTTGCCGTTACCGACGGTTTTGATCTCGGCGTCGGTACGCTACTGCCCTTCGTGGCACGAACCGATATGGAGCGTCGTGTTGTGATAAATACGATCGGCCCCGTTTGGGAGGGCAATCAGGTATGGCTTATCTTGGGAGGGGGAGCGCTCTTTGCCGCGTGGCCACCGCTCTATGCGGTTTCGTTCTCCGGCTTCTATCTCGCCATGTTCGCGGTCCTGGTTGCGCTTATTTTAAGGCCCGTAGGTTTCAAATACCGTTCAAAGCGTGAAAGCGGTCTCTGGCGGGCGTGCTGGGATTGGGCGCTGTTCATCGGCGGCTTCGTCCCAGCGCTGATTTTCGGCGTTGCTGTCGGCAACGTTCTGCAGGGTGTGCCATTCCGCCTTGATGAAGACCTGCGCATTTTCTATGACGGGTCGTCTTTTGGACTGCTCAACCCGTACGCTTTGCTCTGCGGGCTACTGTCTGTTTCAATGCTCATCATGCATGGTGCCGCCTGGCTGCTACTGAAGACCTCCGGCCCGATCGCCGACAGAGCCCGGATCTATGGCAGCGTCGCGGCAGTCGTCACAATCTCCCTGTTTGCGCTCGGCGGCATCCTTCTGTGGGCAGGCATTGACGGCTACAAGATCACCAGCGTTACCGATCCGACGGGCCCGTCCAATCCGCTGCTGAAGACTGTGGATCTGGCAACTGGCGCCTGGTTCGAGAATTACCGTAGCCATACCTGGCTGATGGCAGCACCTGCTCTCGGCTTTATCGGAGCCGCGCTGGCACTTATCGGGCTTCGGTCGCGGCGCGAGAAGAGTACGATCCTGTTAAGTGCCTTGTCAGTCATCGGTATAATCTCCACGGTCGGGGTATCGATGTTCCCGTTCATTCTGCCGTCGTCGATAGCTCCGCGAGCAAGCCTGACTGTGTGGGATGCTTCTTCGAGCCACATCACCCTGTTTATAATGCTCATCGTCACCCTCATTTTCGTACCGATCATCGTCGCCTATACAACTTGGGTTTACCATGTCCTGTGGGGCAAGGTGGACGAGACCTCCGTCGCAAGGAAGGGCGGCCACGCATATTAAATGTTCAATACGGGGGAGGGACCAAGGCTAAAGCAGGCCTCTAGAGCCCCGTCAGTGTCTGAAAAGGAGAAAATCTATGTGGTACTTCGCCTGGCTTCTAGGACTGCCGCTGGCAGCCGCCTTCGCCATACTCAATGCCATGTGGTACGAACTCATGGACGATGCCGCCCGCTCTGGCGAGCTGGCGCGGCGGCATCACAACTGATCCACACCGGTGACCAGCGCCCTTGGACAAAATGTCCAAGGGCGCTCACTATCTGGCACTGGTATTGAGAGTCCTAAATCCACAACGCTGGCCGTAGCTGGTGAGCTTGGTTTGGGGAACTCAATGCAATTGACGCTGAACGCCACATCATTTCTGCGTAACAGGTTGCACGGGCTCGACAGATACAGGTTTGGCCGTGGTGTCCCTCAATCCGCCATTGTGTTTGGCACCTCGACCAAGCAGCATGACAGCAAATCCCATCTGTACACTTGCAAACGTGAGGCCGAGCACCAGAGCAAGCGAGCCAACCGTAATAGGACCGCTTGCCGAGGCCATAGCAAGTCCACGCAGTCCCCCAATATCCATCACGATCAACGCGATGACGAGAGCAATCGCTATCGAAAAGCCTATCAGCGCGTGAAGACCAAGAAATCGCACAAGGTCTGGCATGGTTCTCTACTCCCTTCAGGCCCCTGTGCCTGTTGCGCGCAATTGCGCCACGACCTCGTTGATGCACATCGCCCCGGCATAGATGGCCAACAAGGCCATGGAGACAGCAAAATCCGCATCTGTTGTCTCTGTCCATCCGGCAAGAGCCAACAAGCAAAGCACACCATGTGTGACACCCAGCCACCAGCCGACAGTATCGCCTCGTCTTTTCAATGTAAGGAAAACGACAAGCGTTGTCGCAAAGGCGCAGGTGTAGAAGACGAGAGAGCCCATTATTTTTCTCCTTTTCGATTTTTCAATCGAAGCATATCGTCAGTATATTATCAATACAAACCCATGTTAAAACTGATATTATTGTTATTAGAAACAATAATAGGCGATTTATACATCGATCAGTACAATATATCCACGAAGGTAAAAGCATGAGCGCGGTATCGATGACCGGCGGTGTGGCGCGCGCTGCTGCCATTCCTGACTATAACGATGATATAGTCCGCCGCTTTACGATAGCGACAGTGGTCTGGGCCATTTTCGGGTTCTCGGCGGGCGTTGTTGTGGCGGCACAGCTCGCCTTTCCCCTTCTTAATCTGGGTGAGCATTTCACCTTCGGCAGGCTACGGCCAGTTCATACATCTGGTGTCATTCTGGCCTTCGGCGGCAATGCGCTCATCGCCACCTCGCTTTACGTTGTACAAAGGACCTGCCAGGTCACCTTGTGGGGTGGCCCCAGGCTTGTGAACTTTCTGTTCTGGGGTTATCAGGCTTTCCTTTTGATCGCGATGTCTGGCTATGTTCTGGGCATCACCCAAAGTCGTGAATACGCGGAACCGGAATGGTACGCGGATATCTGGCTTGCCATCGTCTGGCTAACCTATCTGGCAATTTTCGTCGGCACGCTCGTGCGCCGCCGCGAACCGCACATCTATGTCGCCAACTGGTTCTTTCTGGCTTTCATCATCACCGTCACGGTTTTGCACGTCGTCAACAATCTGGCGATCCCCGTGTCCTTTGTCGGGACCAAGAGCTATTCCGCGTTTTCGGGCGTCCAGGATGCACTGATCCAGTGGTGGTACGGCCATAACATGGTAGGCTTCTTTCTCACTGCCGGGTTCATCGGCATCATGTACTATTTCGTACCAAAGCAGGCCGAGAGACCGATCTATTCCTACCGACTCTCAATCGTGCATTTCTGGGCGCTGATTTTCCTCTACATCTGGGCCGGACCACACCATCTCCACTACACCTCACTTCCTGACTGGGCACAAACAGTCGGTGTTGCGTTCTCCATCATGTTGTGGATGCCGTCCTGGGGCGGAATGATCAATGGCATCATGACGCTGTCCGGTGCATGGGGAAAGCTTCGGACAGATCCCATCCTGCGCTTCCTTGTTGTGGCGGTTGCCTTCTATGGCATGGCCACGTTCGAAGGTCCCCTGATGGCCCTGAAATCGGTGAACTCGCTCAGCCATTACACAGACTGGACAGTCGGGCATGTGCACTCCGGAGCGCTCGGCTGGGTGGCCTTTATCTGTTTCGGCGCGCTATATTACATGGTCCCACGGCTTTGGAAGCGTCCGCTCTGGTCGGTTCAACTCGTTGAGTGGCATTTCTGGATCGCCTCAATCGCAATCGTCCTCTACATCACTGCCATGTGGGTTGCAGGTGTTGCTCAGGGCCTGATGTGGAGAGCCTACGATCAGTTTGGGTTCCTGCAATATTCATTCGCTGACAGCGTCGCCATGCTGCACCCCTATTATGTCATCCGACTGGTCGGCGGCCTTCTCTATCTTACCGGCGGCGTGCTCATGGCCATCAATTTTATCATGACGATCCGCCAGCCTGCAGGCGTCGTGGTTGCCTCGCCGCAAGCGTCGGCCGTTGTATCCTGAGGAGCCGGACATGGCCCAAGATCAAAATCCGCCCAAGGGGCATGCCATTATCGAGCGGTCAACCACGCTGCTGTTCGTGTTGACATTGTTGACAGTTCTCATTGGAGGTCTCGTCGAAATCGTACCGCTGTTCAGGATCGAGGAAACCGTGACACCTGTTGCCGGTGTTCGTCCCTACTCCCCGCTCGAACAGATTGGCAGGAACGTCTATACACGAGAAGGCTGCTACACCTGTCATAGTCAGCAGATCCGGCCGTTCCGGGATGAAGTCGAGCGCTACGGTCATTATTCTGTTGCTGCAGAGAGCATGTACGATCATCCCTTCCTGTGGGGTTCCAAGCGCACCGGTCCCGATCTCGCCCGCGTAGGGTCGAAGTATTCCAACGCCTGGCAGCTCGCGCATCTTGATGACCCGCGAAGCGTCGTGTCGGTGTCCATCATGCCAGCTTACCCCTTCCTGAAAGACAAGGACGTCAATATCGATGGATTCGCACCGCATATGCAGGCTTTGCGCGAGGTCGGGGTCCCGTACACTCAGGAAATGATCGATCTTTCTGCGGCGGACATCCGTGCGCAGGCATCCGGTGAAGACGCGGATGCATTGCTTGAGCGCTATCCGAAGGCCCGGGTAGGGGATTTCGACGGTCAGCCAGACCGTATCACCGAAATGGACGCGCTCATCGCTTACCTACAATTGCTCGGCACCATGGTCGACTTCTCCGATGTCAAACTTCAGTCGAAGGAGGAGTGACCAATGCCCGAATGGATCATTAATGTCGCTTTCAAGGGCTGGCTGGTTGCAGCCTTCATACTCTTTGCCGCCATCATCGTCGTGACTTTCCTGCCCGGCACACGCCGACAGATGGATGACAACGCGCGGATTCCTTTTCTGGAGGAGGACGTCGATGGCAAAGCCTGAGCGAGATCCGCTGACAGGATACAACACGACCGGCCACGAATGGGACGGAATAAAGGAACTCACCACGCCGATCCCGGGATGGTGGGTGACGGTCTTCCTCGTCTCCTGCCTGGTGGCCGTGATCTATCTCTGGCTCTATCCATCCATTCCCACGACTGTCGGATACTACAAAGGCACGCTCGGCTGGACGAGCGCAGGGCAACTTGCAGATGATGTGGCCGTCGGTCGCGAGGCACAGCATGAATGGCGTACAGGCCTTGCAGCCACGCCACTGGAAGATATTGAAAATAACGATGATCTCAGACGCTTCGCGATAGCAGGCGGACGTGCAGCGTTCAACGAGAACTGCGCGGCCTGTCACGGCGTGGGCGCAGGTGGTCAGGTTGGCCAGTTTCCCGCTCTCATCGATGATGACTGGCTATGGGGCGGCAAGATTGACGACATTGTCCAGACCGTGAGCTACGGGATACGCAGCGGCCATGAGGAAACGCGCGATAGCATGATGCCAGCCTTCGCAGAGATGCTGTCGGCAGACGAAATCGACGCGGTCGCTGCATATGTCATGACATTGTCCGAGGCGGCCGCCGACGCAACAAGAGGGGCGTTGCCAGGCGCACCCGTTTATGTCCAGAACTGCGCATCCTGTCACGGGGATAAAGGGCAGGGTGGGCGAGATCTCGGCGCCCCGCGGCTTTCCGATGCAATCTGGCTTTACGGTGGCTCCAAAGACGCCATCAAGCGGCAGGTTGCTGCCCCCCGCATGGGTGTGATGCCGTCATTTGCGACCAAACTCGATCAGGAAACGATCCGGATGCTGGGTGTCTATGTCCACACGCTTGGCGGGGGCGAACGCTGATGTCGTTGACAGACCAGCTCGGAAGCCGTGTTAAGGGGCGGACCTTTAAGAGGCCCGAAATACCACATGGCGTGAAAGGCCGCTATCGCAACATCAAGACGCTAACGACAGCAGTTCTCCTGACAATTTTTTTTGCGGCACCCTGGTTGCGCTGGCATCGTGGGCCGGTCTTGCCCGATCAGGCAATTCTCTTCGATCTGCCAGGCCGACGCCTCTTCCTGTTCGGGTGGGAGTTCTGGCCGCAAGACCTTCCGATCGCGGTCGGGGTCATGGTATTTTCCGCGCTGGCTCTATTTTATGCCACAACGCTCGCGGGACGCGTCTGGTGTGGCTTTGCCTGCCCGCAGACGGTTTGGTCAGACCTTTTTTTTGCTGTGGATCGCCTGATCGTGCGGCTCTATGGCCATGGCAGCCGAGAGCGATTCATACGCAATATCACCTGGATCGGCATTGCGCTGCTCACAGCTTTCGGCTTCACAGCATTTTTTACCAATGCGTTCACGCTGCCTGCTCGACTGCTATCCGGATCGGCGCCGCCTGCTGCCTATGTTACAATCCTCTTGCTAACCGGTACGACCTGGCTGCTTGCCGCTTATGCACGAGAGCGCGTCTGCCTGCATATGTGCCCTTGGCCCCGTTTTCAGTCCGCTCTTCTCGACCGACAGAGTCTTGTCGTCACTTATCAGGAGTGGCGCGGTGAACCACGGGCGCGTAAACGGGTACCCCTCAGGCGGGACATTGCCGATCCGACCTGTTCCGGCACAGGACTCATGGCACTTGTGCGTCAGGCCAGTGACGTGGAGGATCAGGTGCGCGGCGACTGTATTGACTGCACGCGATGCGTCAACGTCTGCCCGACCGGCGTCGATATCCGCAATGGCCTACAAATGGGCTGCATCGGCTGCGGCCTTTGCATCGACGCCTGCGACGATGTCATGACGCGGCTGGAACGTCCCAAAGGACTCATCCGGTTCGACAACGAAACGTCCGAGCGCGCACGTAGCTTCGAGCCTGTAAAGATCGCCTGGTGGCGGGCTAAGGCAATGACATTTGCGGGAACCGCAGCGATAGCGCTGGCCGTTTCGGGCTACGGCGCAATGACCATGCCGGAGGCGACCGTCGATATCGAGCCACAGCGCAACTCGCCCTTCGTGCAGCTCTCGGACGGCAGTGTGAGAAACGACTATGACTTGCGGTTGGCCCACCGGAAAGCTCGGCTGAACGGCATAGTCATCCACGCGGAAGGTCTGGAAAATGCTCGTCTGAGGCTCGCGTCTCAAGAGAACAAAATGGCAGATAACCTGCGCGTGGCCGTCGGCGAGGACCGGACACTGGATGAACGCATTCTGGTCATGCTCGACCGCGATGCGGTCCCGGATGGCCGGAAGGTCTTTGAATTTGTGGTGAAGGATGCCGTCGATGGTACAGAGCTTGCCCGTTTAAAGAGCTATTTCTGGGGGCCCGAATTATGACCGAGGGACAGGATAGGGAGACACGAAGGAATTTGTGGATACCTGCGGCATTTGTGCTTTTCTTCATCGCTCTGGCAGGCCTACAGGCGTGGTTCGTCATGCTCGCACAAAGCACCTTCACCGGCGTTGTGACCGATCAGCCTTACGGCCTCCGGCGTGCTCACGAGGGTGATACAAACGCCCGGAATGCTGCACTCGGCTGGAAAGTGAACCTGATCTATGAGCCCAAAGGTCCCCTCACAATTACGTTGCATCTCGATCTGAAAGACACAGCTGGCCAGCCGCTGATTATGGAACTGGTCCGTGCGACAGCTGAAAGGGCAACGAAATTTCCGCAGGTTGTCCCGGTTGTGTTCCGTGCAGTCGCTCCAGGACACTACCGGGCGGAACTGAACTTGCCACTGGCTGGCAAATGGACAGTCAGAACGGTGTTGATGGCAGGCGGAGATGAAATCGAACGAATAGATGCTATCGAGGTTGACCCATGAAGATACCTGCAACAACTCGTTTGAACGAGGGCAAGGCGCTCACGGACAAGACAACGCGGTCCGTCTCCGGTTTTGTGAAATCCAATGGTGATAGCCAAAGCTTGCATTTGCTGGTGGACGGTGTTCATTGCGCTGCATGTATCTCCCGGATCGAGACCCGCCTACTTCAGGATCCTGCAGTCATAAACGCTCGCCTGAATCTCAGCCTCCGGCGGTTGAGTGTCGAATGGCGAGGTGACCGTCAACATGCCGATCAGATCGCAACTGCGGTAGAAGCGCTGGGATTTCAGGTTGCTCCCTTTGATCCGGTGGATCTGACACGGGTTGACGACCGCGGCGGAAAAGAACTTTTGCGCGCACTTGCCATCGCAGGTTTTGCATCGTCGAACGTCATGATGCTGTCTGTGGCCGTCTGGGCAGGCCAGGCCCAGGACATGGCAGTCGCAACCCAGCACCTTTTCCAGTGGCTCGCCGCACTCGTGACGCTTCCTGCCATCGCCTTTGCAGGTAAACCCTTCTTCCGGTCAGCTTTACAAGCGCTGCGCGCCGGGCGCACCAACATCGACGTTCCGATCGCTGCAGGACTTATTCTCACAACGGCTATCAGTTTTGTGGAACTGGTTCGCCAAGGCAGGGACGTCTATTTCGACAGTGCGGCGGCGCTCCTTTTTGTCTTGCTCATCGGGCGCTATCTTGATTTTCGCGTTCGGGCGCGGGCGCGGGGCGCTGTAGAACGGCTCCTGATGCTTAAGGCCCATGGTGCCGCCGTCTGCCTTGAAGACGGACGTATAGAAACCCTACCGATCGAAGCTGTGAAGCCTGGCATGATCGTACTGGTGCGCGCCGGCGAACGGGTTCCGGTTGATGGTGTTGTTGTTGAGGGTCAATCTGCGCTCGACGTGGCGATCGTGACAGGTGAAAGCACACCGTTTGCGGTTATGCCCGGTATAAAGGTCCTTGCTGGCAGTACCAACGGTACATCCCCGTTACGCATTCGCGCACTCGAAACTGTCGAGTGCAGCCATCTCGCCGAGATTGTCAGGCTGGTCGAGCAGGCCGAATTGAGAAAGGGCCCGGCTGTCACTCTCGCTGACCGCGTTGCGGGTATCTGGACACCACTGGTGCATGGGCTAGCACTGCTGACGCTATTGGGCTGGTGGCTTATGAGTGATATCGGTTTCGCTGCAGCGCTTTTGCACGCAGTCAGCGTTCTGATTATCGCTTGCCCCTGCGCCATCGGTCTTGCTGTGCCGGCGGTACAGGTTGTTGCCACCGGCACACTCCTCAAGCGCGGCATACTCTTGCGTTCAGGCGATGCCATCGAACGTCTGGGCAGTATCGATCATGTTGTTTTCGACAAGACCGGGACGCTGACAACAGGCCAACCACGCATCACCACCTGGCCGGATGATTCCGAGAGCATCCGGATTGCTGCATCGCTTGCCGCGGCCAGCACACATCCTGCCGCAAAGGCCATTCAGGCAGCTCACTCTCCTGGAATTCCCCCCGCAAATGCTGTGGAACATCCGGGTGAGGGGGTATCTTTCGTCGGACCAGATGGCGAAATGAGACTCGGCCGAGCGTCGTTCTGCGGACTAAATGCGAACAGGCAGGACGATAGCAGTGAGGTCTGGCTTGTCGGTTCAGGGCGCCAGCCAGCGCGGTTTTTGTTCGAGGATCCCCTTCGTCATGATGCGGCGGCGGTGGTCGCAGAATTCAGGAAATCGGGCACATCAATCTCGATTCTCTCCGGGGACCGACGGTCCGCCGTTCAGCAGGTGGCCACGCAAGTAGGGGTTAGGGATTTCTGGGGCGAACTGTTGCCAGGTGAAAAGCTACTCCATCTCGATAAGCTAAAGCAGGAGGGGCGTCACGTGCTGATGGTCGGCGACGGTCTCAACGATGCACCTGCGCTGGCTGCTGCCTATGTTTCGGCGAGTTTTACCCACGGCGCTCCCGCGAGTCAGAGCACCGCGGACATCGTTTTGCCCGGTGATAGGCTCTCGGCGCTGGTCACGGCCTGGCGTCTCAGCCGACGGGCGCTAGGCATCATCAAGCAGAACCTCGTACTGGCAGCAATCTACAACATTGCGTTGATCCCGATTGCAATGCTGGGATTCGTCACACCGCTCGGCGCGGCGGTCGCCATGGCCGCTAGCTCGATCACGGTGACGCTCAATGCCCTCAGGGCAGGCGTTCCATTGCGCAATGTGGGGGCTTAATGGGACCGCTGCTTTTCCTCGTTCCCATTGCACTGGCGCTTGGCGCCCTGGGACTGCTAGCTTTTTTTTGGACGTTGAGAACCGGACAGTACGACGATCTCGACGGTGCAGCAGAGCGCATATTTATCGAAGATGACAATCCGGAGAAACGCCATGAGTGAAATTTCCACCGAACGCCCGGTTGCGCTCCCGGCTCCGTTACCCTTCCTTTTAAACGCATTACTTTCTGGCGCACTGGGCTGGATCATCGCAGGAGCGCAAGGCCTCTGCATCGGCATCGTGTTGCTGGTCACCTTTCTAGCAATAGTCTGGTCCATTGGCAGGGCCTATGCCAACCGATCTTTGATCCAAAAGTTGCTAACACGCGTGCTGAAAATTCTGAGACCTTGCGCGGGACTAGTGCTCCTACCACCAACGATCCTCCTTGCTTTGATAACCATGGCGACGCTTTGGCTCTGGGAGAGAAGTTTCGGGCGCATAACCATACCTGCCGTCTCTCTATCTCAACCGTTGGTGGGAGGAATTCAGAGCTCAGGACGGTTCATGGCTGGCTTCTTCAAGCCCGCGGAGCTGCCACGGACTGCAGTCAATTTCCTTCTCCTGCTTATTATAGGGACTGTAGCTGCCGGTATCCAGGTCGCTTTCTATGCCGCTCTAGTGGCAGTTCCGATCGTTATCTGCGTGCTGCTAATGGTTGCGGTAGAATCGACCAACGAACCGGAAGAGAAATAGTGGATGTCTATCGATGTAAGTGATCTGACCCTTATTGGTGGCTTGCTGCTCGGCTTCGCAAGCAGCCTCCACTGTGCAAGGATGTGCGGAGGTATAGCTTCGAGCCTGATGCTAGCATTCGATCGGCAAGGTTCACGTTGGTCGCAGGTGAAAGTGTTGCTGACCATGCAGCTCGCCCGCGTTTTTGCCTATATCACGGCCGGGGCATTTCTCGGTGCCCTCGGTTCTGAGTTTTATGGTGCATTCAACCATGTTGAAGCTCATGGCGTGATGCGCTGGGCTGCAGCTGTTTCTCTCGGATGGATTGGCTTTTCTATGGTCGGGCTAGCACCGTCGCTGTCGCTAATGGACCGCTTCATCGCTCCTCTCTCCCGTATTCTGGTGCGGCCCGCGGGTATTGCATATGGAGGCGGTGCCTTGAGTCACATCGTGTCGGGCTTCGTCTGGGGATTTCTACCTTGTGGCATGGTTTATGGCGCGCTTTTTTACGCCATGCTGGCTGGCTCCGGATCAAACGGCGCACTGGTGATGACGGGCTTCGGGCTTGGCACGATCCCTTCAGTCGCTGGAACAGCACTTGGCATCTCAGCCCTTCGCAGGATGTCAGTGGTCCCCAAGATACGGGTTATGGCAGGGATCGCCATCATATCGGTAGCGCTCATTACTGCTCTGATACCTGCCACTAGTTGGGAGGCCTTGTGTGCTTGAACTGTCGAGAGTTTTGCTTCGAAGCGATGGGGTATCCACGGCAAGGAACTAGGCAGTGTCCTCATAAACGGGGTTCATCTTATTGGCGGTGTGTGATTCAATCTCCTTGAAAGGAGTTTGCCATGCGCCGTCACGAATTGAGCGACGAAGAATGGGCTGTCATCGCACCTCTCTTGCCGACCAATAGCCGTGGAATTGAACGCGTCGACGACCGCCGGGTGATCAACGGCATCCTGTGGCGTTTCAGGACTGGCTCGTCCTGGCGAGATGTGCCGGAGCGTTATGGTCCACGCACGACGCTTTACAATCGGTTCTCCCGCTGGCGCAAGGCGGGCGTATGGGATCGTCTTCTGGACGCCGTTTCAAAGCGTTACGATGGAGACATCGTGATGATCGACAGTTCTTGTGTTCGCGTTCACCAGCATGGTGCCAACGCTAAAAAGGGGGCTCTGCCGATCCTTGCATGGGACGTTCTCGCGGCGGCCTAACGACAAAAATCCATGCTCTTGTCGATGCAGATGGCAGACCGGTTCGGCTGGAACTCACCGCCGGCCAATCCGCCGATGCACCGATGGCTGAGAAGCTGTTGAGCGACCTGCAGCCCGGCGCGACTATCCTTGCCGACAAGGCATATGACACCGACGCAATTCGAAACTTTGCCAAACAACGTAAATGCTGGGCGAATATCCCTGCAAAGGCCAATCGAAAGCAGACATTCAGCTTCAGCCGCTGGGTCTACCGTCAGCGCAATCTTGTGGAACGGTTCTTCAACCGTATCAAGCAGATGCGTGGCCTTGCAACGAGATACGACCGGCGTGCCGACAACTATCTCGCCGCCCTCAAGCTTGCCGCGACGAGGATATGGATTGCGTCAGCTAATGAGTCCGCGTCCTAGGTCTGTTTGCATCTGAGGTTGTTGGCCGGCGCCAAACGAATGTAAAAAATGATTATGGAGTTGACGAACCTGAAGATGCGATCGCCCCGACTAAAACCGGGACGATTTCGTTAGTTGTCGTTCAAACAGCGATCAGGCGGAAACGTCATTCAGCCATTTTTCGACGCTTCGTGGCGCGAGGCCAAGAAGCTCTTGGGCGCTTGTGTCCGCAGTGATCACATTTTCGTCGAGCGTTGAAAGAGCTTGATAGAATGCCGCAACATTAGCAGCGGCTGGGCCGAACATCGGTTCCAGCAACTTTCGGAACTCGTCTGGCGATTGCGCTTCAAATCGGACTGGCCGACTAAACCGCGCTGAGAAACCATCCGCTAGAACAGCACCTTTCATTCCGGGTAAGTGCCCTACACCTACAATGCCGGTGACTGCATGGTCTTCCAGCAATCTTTCAGCGACGTCAGCAATATCGAGATGCGAGCTCCAGGATACGGGGAGATCCGCGCGGATCGGATACAAAAGAATGCCATCTTGGTTCACCCCGCCTACCACCATCGGCAGAAGCAGATTTTCCAGGTAAAGGCGGGGAGCCACGATGGCGTGGGATATGTTGCTGTCGCGGATACCGCTTACGAGCACTCCCATGGCGCTGTCTTCAGGCACCTGAACAGATGATGCGGGCTGATCGATGACTGCACCGCTGGTCGAAATCACCACTCGCGCTGGATTTGCTTGTTTGATCGCTTGCAGGAAGTTGCGCGCATACTCCACGCGCAAAGGCTCAGGGGCCTGCGGTAGATGGAAGAAGACCCCATCCGCGCCTGTATAGGCAGAGACAAGGGAATCTATCGAACTATTGTCCACGACGATAGAAGGCTTTCCCTCGGACTTGGCCGGGTCGCGAACCGCTGCAAGTGCGGTTTTCCCTTTGGCCAGCAAGAGGTGAAAAAGTGGACCGCCTTGTGCGCCGGTCGCGCCGTGAATGATGAAAGGCATTGTTCGCTCCGTTGTCGTTGAAGATCGGAGTGCATTGGTGCATTATGGGCATCAGTTACGTCAAATGCACTAATGGAAGAAAATTCGATGGTTGCGAAGAAACTACCGTGTTGTGGAGTTGAGCGATTTCTCCTTTTACTCGATGGCCCTTGGGCCACCTTGATTGTCCGTGAATTGCTCGGCGGACCGCGGCGCTTTACCGAACTACGCAGCATGCTGCCCGGCATTAGCGCACACACACTTACCCATCGCCTGAGGCGCTTTGAAGATCATGGTCTGGTGACGCGAGTGGCATACGCAGAAACGCCTCCGCGTGTGATCTACGAACTGACCGAACTCGGAATGTCATTGCACGACATACTTTACGCCATGAAAGACTGGGGCGAATCGCTTCCTGACGAGACCCTGAAGCGCCACACCATCTCTCTGGTCCGCAACAACGAGCAAAATCAAAACTCTAAGTGAAGGAATAAACCTCAGCTTGCCGTGGTGCAAATTGACCGGCGTGATCATAGAAACCCTGCACTTGTCGAGCAACTATTGCTGCCGTTTCTCTTCCGCATGCTCTGGCTAGGCCCGGAATCGCTGGCGATATTCTCCTGGCGTCAAGCCAACAATCCTAAAGAATATCTTGCGAAAGGCGCCTGGATCGCCATAGCCGACCTCCCAGGCAATGCGTTCTATCGGCAAAAGCCCAAACTGCAAGAACTCCTGCGCCTTGGCGACTCGCAAGCGTTGAGCGTAGTCGGTCGCAGTCATGCCCGTAGCCTTGTGAAAGCGGCGCAGAAAGGTGCGTTCTTCCAACCCTGCCTGTTCGGCCAAGTTTCCAAGTCCGGCTTCTTTGCCTCCATTTGACTGAAGAAAATGCTGGGCCCGGAGGATGGACGCATCCCCATGGGTCAGTCGCGGGGCGAATCCGCTATAATAGCGCTGTTCACGTCCCGGCGGATCGACCAGCAACATGCGCGCGGTCTGGGCCATAACGACAGGACCGAGAAAGCGCTCCACCAGTTTCAGACCGAGATCGGTCCACGCCATCAGCCCACCTACAGAGATGATATCACCGCCGTCTATAATGAGCCGATCGGTATCGAGCACGACATCGGGAAAGCGGTTGCGGAAAGCATCGGCAGATCCCCAATGGGTCGTGACCGCTCGACCTGCGAGAAGACCTGTCTCCGCAAGTAGGAAGGCCCCGGCGCAAACGGAAGCCAATACGGAACCCTCGCTATGCCGTGCTCGCAGCCAGCGCGCCACCGGCATGGCCGAAACAGCCGATATCGGTGGCTCGAGTGAGGGCGGTAAGATCAGAACATCACAGGGACCTACGCCTTCCCCGATAGAATCCGGATCGCTATCGAAGACGACAACTGGCTCGGCTTCACCCTCAGCACGCAGATGTCGCACCCGCAAGCGGGTGGATGAAGTTTCTAGTCCCTCTGCCGTTCGACCGGCGACCTTGAAAAGGTCGGTCAGTCCCATGGCTGCCGAAAGCTGCACATCTGTGTAGAGAACGATACCGATTTGGATGTCCGTCATTTGGCGATATTGCCCCTGACTTTGTCGATTGCGCCATTGGTCGAGACCATCACGCAAAGCCATACTAAATGCAATCAAACAAAAACCACGAAAGGAATCTCCATGTCGAACCGAGCCGTTATCGTCGTGGACCTGCAGAACGAATACTGGCCATCAGGTAATTTCTCCCTGTATGGGATCGAGGCCGCCGCAGCCAATGCTGCCCGCGTCATCGCTCATGCCCGGGCAAAAGGCGATCTCGTCGTGAATATCCGCCATGAAATGCCTGGCGGTCCGCTTTTCGTTCCCGGTAGTGTAGGGGCCGAAATCAATGAAGCCGTGTGCCCGGCGACTGGCGAGCCGGTCATCACCAAGAACTTCCCGAACTCTTTCCGCGATACAGGGCTGAGCGATCTCCTCAAGGAAAGAGGTATCGAGCAAGTCGTGGTGGTTGGAGCTATGAGCCATATGTGCGTTGATGCGACCGTACGTGCGGCCAATGATCTAGGCTACACCACCACCACGATACATGATGCTTGCGCCACGCGCGATCTGGACTTCAACGGCGTCGCCGCCCCGGCGTCGCAGGTTCATGCCACGCTGATGTCTGCGCTCTCCTTCGCTTATGGAGAGGTGATCTCCACAGACGATTTCATCGCTCGCTAACGACCTTTACAAGAGGAGAAGACATGACTACCCGCAGAGAGCTTTTTGCTTTATCAGGCGCTGCACTTGCAGCCAGTGCCATTGCCGCAAGCGCGCAGAATGCAGCTGTGTCCCAAGGCGGCATAGCGATCACCCAGATACGCAACGCCACACTTCATGTAGTATATGGCGGCGTTCGCTTCCTTGTCGACCCCATGCTCTCGGATCGCCATAGCTGGCCGGGCTTTGAAGGTACGGTGAACAGCGAAGAGCGCAATCCGCTCGTACATCTTCCTATCACAAAGGAAGAAATCATCGACGTTGACGCAATAATCGTCACCCATTTGCACGAAGATCACTGGGATGAAGAAGCCCGTAAGGTATTGCCCAGGACTCTGCCGATATTTGCGCAGAACAGTGCCGATGCCCAGGCGATCCGGGGACAGGGCTTCTCCGATGTGCGCGTACTCTCCGATACGTCCAGTTTCAATGGTGTGCAACTCATCAAAACAGGTGGTCGCCATGGGACTGAGGCGCACTATGCTGCAATCGGCAATATTCTGGGTGAGGCGTGTGGAGTCGTGTTCAAGAAGGCCGGAGCAAAGACGATCTACGTTGTCGGCGATACGATCTGGCAGAAAGATGTGGCGGCCGCTCTGGAGGCCCATCGTCCAGATGTGGCGATACTTAACACCGGCTATGCGATGATTGTCGGAATTGAGGGGAGCATCATTATGGGAACGCAAGATGTACTTTCGTTCCACAAAGCCGCTCCGGACACTCTCCTCATTGGCAGCCATATGGAAGCGGTGAACCACTGCACCGTTAGCCGGGCTGACCTTCGGGCGTTTGCTCGTGCCAACGGTTTCGTCGATAAGCTTCGCACTCCGGCCGATGGAGAGACAATTGTAGTCTGACCCTGGTCGTGTCAGTGGTACAGGGCTTGGTTGTGGCGAGGCTCAGCCCAACCACACAGTACTTTTCGCTCGAACTTCTCCGCACACTGATAGCGTTTCCTGATCGGAGGCGCTTTCCGTCCCACTCGGTGCCACACTAAAAGACCTTCTCAGTCGCAGGCGGTCCGTAAATGATAACCTTGCGGCCGAGCATTGCATACTATGCCACCTGCCGGACAACTTGGAATTCAATTTTTGCGTGGAAAAACGCTGCAATTAGCGGATGAATACGCCAAACGTTACATTGGTCAACTTAGGCTGCGCGTTTCCCAGGACTTTGAACCGTTGTGCGTTGACGCTAAGGATGCGCAGTGCCGCTGACGAGGTCATCAATACTGGACTGGGGGAGATACTGACAAGCTCGCACGGAGCATCAAATTACATCTTTGCGCGGGCCAATCGAACGCAAATCCTATCTACCTTTTTATCCAGTTGAGGCATCTTGCACCTGCACGACATTATTCCGAAAACGCTATCAGAATTGAGGCGAAACACGGGCTTCACAGGAATAACTGGCTGAAAAAATAGTCAGACCCCAGCATCGAGAGCTAGAAGAGGAGTGGCCCTACTCCATATAATGAAAGCCACTTGTCAGAACCCGAAAAATTGTCGTACTCTCGCATTTTTATTATGCGGATGGCACGGCCAGAACCGCATCAATCTCAAACAACATCGATGACAAAGCGAGTCGGGGAACAGGGATTAATGTCCCGGTGGGCTTGTGGCCTGAATATGCGCGTTCAAGCTCCTGAGCCAATATTTGCAGCTTGCTATCATCAAAATCAACGACCAGCATGGTATGCTTCACAATGTGTTGCATACTGCCGCCAGCGGCTTTAGCGGCAGATGCCAGGTTCATAAGCGCCTGCCTGACCTGTTCGGTGAAGTCAGCGGAGAGGCCGCCATCGCGGGTCTCGCCGCCTTGTCCCGCGAGCATTGCTATGCGCGAATTCGGAGCAATTAGAGCGACATGAGAATAACCATGTGCGGAAGGGTCATACAATTCCACTGGGTTAATTAACTCGAATGGCTTTCTCTGCGATTTGTCGTTGACCATATGATTTTCCTTTGGCTGGACCGGACGAGTTCAGGTGTGTGCTTTGGCCCACCCGACTTACAGTTTTCGATTTCAGCATAGTTGATTGCAATTCGGCGGTTATGACAATAACTTGACGATTCCCGCCATAGTCGCTCACAATAGTATGGTCATGTAGGAACTAATGACAAAGCAGATTTCAGTTCATCTCTTTGCCTACACAGGCATGAGCCTATTGGATTTTTCCGGGCCTCTTGATGTGTTCCAAACCGCCAATTACCTTAGCAGGGGTGCAGATCTACCCTACGATGTTACCGTTGTGTCGTTTGACGGAAATGTCAAAGTTTCGCCTGGCATGTCTTTACAAACGCTCAGAGTTGAAGAAACCAAGTCTGTGCCACATACGCTCATCGTTCCAGGTGGACCTACGACGGCATACGATGTCGAAGACAACCAGTTCCAGTCAGCATTCCGATCTCATGCTCTAAAGGCGCGCCGATTGGCATCTGTGTGCAGTGGGGCCTTTGTACTGGCGGCCGCTGGGCAACTGGATGGGCGGCGAGCAACGACACACTGGTCACACTACGACGATTTAGAGCGCCGGTTTCCCAACGTACTTGTTGAGCGTGGGCCGATCTTTATCAATGATGGCCCGGTTTGGACCTCAGCAGGGGTCACAGCGGGTATCGACCTGGCTCTAGCACTGGTTCAACAAGACCTTGGTCAATCAATAGCACTACAGGTAGCTCGTCAGCTTGTCATGTTTCTAAGACGTCCGGGCGATCAGGCACAGTTCAGTGGCCCGCTAAATCTGCAGTCAAAAAGCGACCGCTTCTCAGAACTCCATGTATGGATCAGTGACAACCTCGCACAAGACCTTTCGGTGCCAGTGCTGGCTAGACAGGTGAACATGAGCGAGCGGACCTTCATGAGGCAATATAGGGCACAGTTGGGTCTCACCCCAAGCAAAGTAGTAGAGACACTGCGACTGGAAGCCGGGCGCAATCTCATTGTGGATAGCCATCGCTCAGTCAAAGAGATTGCTCACCAATGTGGCTTTTTGAACGAAGAGACGTTTATCCGACGTTTCTCCAATATGTTTGGGACGAGCCCTGGTCAATATCGACTACATTTCGGAACGCCAACGGCAAGGCGCGCTTGAGCAGTGCAATGGTCGAAAACCGCGCAAATCCAGAACGTCAGCATGCAATCGCGACCTGCAGAAGTTTTGTGATAGGCCCGGAACCTCTATTTGATGGAGAGAGACCCCAGAGTATGGCTACTCGAACCGAATTTGTTTTCTGGAGGATACCAAAAGGATCAGCCTGAAAGGCTAGGCAGCACGTTCTGGCAGCAATCATATCTGTTCGTCATCGCATGTTCCTAAACAGCGAAGTTGGCGGAAATCGTCAGTTCATTGTCATATTCGCCGTAACCCAACCGAGTATGATAATTATGAGGAAGTTAAGAAGAGCGCGTCGTTCTCTCCAATAGTGAGAATGCTATGCTTGTGCCAGTCTTGCTTGTTCAAAACACTGAATACGCAAATTTAGTGGAAATTTACCACCGGATGTGGGTAACGAGCTGATGACTGAAGTAGATAGTCCGGAACGAACGTCTAAGTTTTCATTCGACGTGGAAAAGGCAGCTAATCTGCTTTTGATCCTATCGAACTCAATGAGAATAGAAATTTTCAAGATACTAATAGATCAGGAGTCCGACGTTAACTCTCTCGCTGATTCAATAGGCTTGACCCAATCCGCGACCTCTCAGCACCTGGCGAAAATGAGGGACATGAAGCTGGTCTCGAGCCGAAAGATAGCTCAACAAGTATTCTACACCTGTTGTTCCGAAGACGTTAAGCAAGTTTTGGCGATAGCTGGAATATTGGGAACGAAGGAAACTCTCGAGTTGGAGTGCGACAGACTTGAGAAAAATATATCCCATCCCGTGCACACTGTTCATCGCTCTGATCTGATGAGCAACGAGCCAGCGGATCGCGCTGTGTAAGCGGATTGTTGAATTTGCAGATGAGCGCAATATCCGCGCGAACCTAGACCGACATCGCAAAGCTCCATATCCGCCTCGCAAGCTAACAAAGTTCCATAATGCTGATTATGCGATATGTTATTGTAGCCGCAAAGTTAAAGTGTCCTGTTTCTGCAAAGTTGGAATGTCACACTCCCCGGGTCTGATTGACACCTGGGAGATTGCAGATGGGACTGATTACGATGAGCGAGCGCGATTTGCGGCGGATCGAGGTTTTGTCGAAAGTCATCGCCGGTCGAATGACGATGGTATCAGCGGCACATGTACTTGCCCTGAGTGAGCGTCAGGTTCGCCGGCTGCTTGATCGGATCCGAACTGGTGGTGCGGCGTCGATCCGGCACAAGGCCATTGGTCGACCGTCGAACAACCGGATCAATGATGGTATTCGCGACTACGCTGTGGCGCTCGTTCGGGAGAGTTATGCGGATTTCGGACCGACCCTGGCGACCGAGAAGCTTGCCGAGCGTGATGGCCTGCAGGTTTCGCGTGAGACGGTTCGCCACTGGATGGTCGATGCTGGACTTTGGTTGTCGCGCAAGCAGCGGCGGAGGTTTCACCAGCCGCGACTTCGACGTGAGGCCTATGGCGAGCTGGTGCAGATTGATGGTTCTGAGCACCGTTGGTTTGAGGATCGCGGGCCAGCGTGTTCGTTGCTGGTGTTCGTCGACGACGCGACCGGCAGGTTGATGCAGCTGCGTTTTGTGCGTTCCGAGAGCGCCTTCACCTACTTCGAGGCGCTGGCGCTTTATCTCAAGCGTCACGGTGCGCCGATTGCTTTCTATTCCGACAAGCATTCGGTGTTCCGGGTGGCAAAGAAGGACGCCAAAGGTGGCCAGGGAATGACCCAGTTCGGGCGGGCGCTGTGTGAGTTAAATATCGAGATTCTCTGTGCAAATTCCAGCCAGGCGAAAGGCCGTGTGGAACGGATGAACCGGACATTGCAGGATCGGCTGGTCAAGGAGTTGCGATTGGCTGGCATCGACACGATGGACGCCGGTAATGCATTTTTGCCTGACTTCATGGACGATTATAACGCACGATTTGCGGTCGTCCCTGCCCGATCTGATGACCTGCACCGACCGGTTAATCTCGCACCGGATCGCTTATCCGATATCCTTTGCAAGCGTGAACAGCGTTATGTTGGATCACAGCTGACATTCTCCTATGAACGCAAACGCATCATGCTTGAGGAGACTGACGTCACGCGCGGCCTTGTTGGCAAATATGTTGAGACCTATGCCTATACGGATGGTCGACTGGACGTGCGCTGGAAAGGGTATTCCCTGCCCTACACGGTGTTCGACAAGGATCAACGCGTGACGCATGCGGCGATCACCGAGAACAAGCGGCTTGGAGATATTCTGGCCTATATCAAAGAACGCCAGGACGAGCGCCCCGCGCCTGAGGTCAAGAGCAGCAGCGATAAAAATGGCTACATCAAACGCGCTCGTGGACCCGGTCGTCGGAAAGACTTCACGAACGATCCGGCCGTCATTGCACGGCGACGGAAAGCGTTGTCGCAGCAGCAAGCGGCGGAGTGAAGAGTTCTAGAGCTCAGCCGAAAGGGTGTTTCATCACCCGCCCCCGCCCTCTCCTTGCAATCGGAGAGCTGGTTCGGTCGGGGGCTGATCTGCGGTGTCAGTGTGGCATGTCTGAACGGCTGAGACGCCTCAATTGGACATTTCTACTTTGCACAGCGGCGGACATTTCAACTCCTCTGCCACAGTTATAACATAACACAGTAAGCATGACTGGGTGCTACTTTCTGCAGGTTGCCACACCTAATTGACTGTTCCACCAACGGAGCCCAAATAGATTGGAAATAAAGTCACGTCGGTTGTTGCAGACCTTTGAGGATATACGCGCTGCCTCCGATACCGCGGCAGCAATCCGAGCATTTCAATCTGCTTATAAGATCGACTTCGTGACGTATCACCTATCCCAAACAACCGCGCATCTTGTCGATGCTCCATTCGTCCGAACCACCTATAACGATGCCTGGGTCTCGCGGTATCTGCTGCGGGGATACGTGCTCGTCGATCCAATTGTCCAACATGGGTTCTCGCGGTTGTTGCCATTCGACTGGCAAGAGATCGAAGCCTCGCCAGAGGCGTCTGAGTTCCTCGCAGATGCCATGCGACATGGAGTAGGACCCAGCGGTTTCTCCATTCCGATTTTCGATAAGTCTCGTCGCGCGCTTCTATCCCTGAATTCATTCGTATTTGCGAACGAATGGTCGAATATCGTACACGAACATCGTGCCGAATGGATCGAGTTGGCCCATCTTATTCACCAGCGGGCAGTTTTTGAGGTTTTCGGCGACGCAGAGCCGATGCCAGAACTGAGCCCGCGTGAGCTGCAATGCCTTCACTGGACTGCGCTGGGCAACGATGCGAAAGGCATTTCTGTGATTTTGGGATTATCAGAACACACCATCGCCTCCTACTTGAAATCAGCCCGTTTCAAACTGGGTTGTCTGACGAAGGCTGCCGCCACGGCCCGTGCAATCCAACTCCGCCTTATTAATCCCTATTCCAATACCCCGAAATGAGGGTGCCGATCTGAGGGAATATCAGCTCACCGGTGACATCTGCATGTTGCAACGCTTTAGACGTTGGAGACCGACATGTATCTTCTTGTTCAAGCTCACCAGTACCCGCGATATGGAGCCCTTCTCGATCAGATGTTCCGCTTGAGAAAGCGCGTCTTTGCAGATCAGCTTGGCTGGAAAGTGAGTGTGTCGGGCGCTTACGAAAGGGACGTTTACGATGAGCTGAACCCGGTTTACCTTATTTGGTGCGACGAAACTGCGTCTCAGCTTTACGGGTCCGTTCGCTTGATGCCAACCACAGGCCCTACCCTTCTCTTTGACGTCTTTCGGGAGACATTTCCGAGCTCGTGCGACTTGGTTGCGCCATCGATCTGGGAAGGAACCCGAATGTGCATCGACGATGAAGCCTTGATGAAAAAGGTGCCTGATTTGCGTCCAGATAGAGCGTTTGGCCTTCTACTATTGGCGCTTTGTGAAGTTGCGCTCGACAACGGCATAGATACGCTGATCTCGAACTACGAACCACATATAAAGAGGGTTTATGAACGGGCGGGCGCGAAGCCAGACGAACTGGGCAGAGCTGTCGGCTACGGTCGTTTCCCTGTTTGCTGTGGCGCTTTCGAAGTATCAGCGCAAATCCTGACCAACATGCGACGGAAACTCGATGTCTCCCAAGAACTTTATAACAGACACCAAAACGCACGCGAAACGCGCCTGGAAAGCATTTGCGCTTGAGCCCAGTTACTGCCGCTGGTGGCAGAACATGTGAACTGCGAAATCACCTCGGAGGCGGACCAAACCCGCTTTGATTTGATGGCGTCCTGGAGCAGGTCCGGATCTCCGTCGATCAACCCGCAAGGGGTCGGCTAGCAAGCTGCCGCCGCTTCGTCTTTGCCTTCGCGGTGATCGCGACCGTACCTGTTCCTTTGAGGAGCCATCAGCGGGAATTGGCCCGCTTCCGATGGAGCATCCGAACATGGCACATGATCTTTCCCTCGCTCAGTCCCACGCCTTCCACCTTTGCAATGACCTGATGGTCCCAATCACACTCTTCAGGTCAGGTGACGAGTTCGGCGTCCTTCCGTCCGACGAACTCGATGACGAAGACGATCTGGAGATCGTGCATGAGTACCTCCCGCGCGGGTCTCATTGAGACCCGCTAGTCCCTGCCGCTGGCGACCCGTCAGCCGCAAGGGAAGCTGCGCCGCGGCAGGTGCAAATTTGCACCTTGATTGCCGCGCCCTTGCCCCTTCCGCTCTTCGCGGCGGGTTGAAGATGACCCGCAATTTGCGGGAAGCAATAGGGACGGCCGCGCTGCGGCCGAAGAAAAAATGAAACGAGAAGAATTGGAGGCGCTGCGCGCCAAAGTCAGCTGCGAAGCTGTGCTCGAGAAGTCCGGCTTTGAGATAGACCTGAAAGAAAGCACGCGCCGTGCCGTGAAATATCGGCTTGGCAGCAACATAATTATAGTGACACACGACGGGCGTGGGTGGTTCGATCCCCTCAGCGACGGAAAAGGTGATGTCTTCGCTCTGGCCATGTTTCTCGAAAGCATACCATTCCCGCCCGCAGCTCAAGCCGTCGCATCGCTGATCGGATTTCAACTTTCCCGGCCGGAATGGAAATCTCTGCGGACGTCTGGACCGGTGCAAGACGTTGTCGAGCGCTGGCGAACCCGGCGCGCGCCCTCGCCCGGTTCCCGCGCCTGGTCCTATTTGTCTTGGGCGCGCTGTGTCCCGACGGCTGTCGTACGGCAGGCGGTTCGGCAGGAGGTCCTTCGCGAAGGACCGTTCGGCAGCATGTGGGCGGCTCATGTCGATAGCAATAGTCGGGTGGTCGGTTGGGAGGAGCGAGGGTCCGAGTGGCGGGGATTTTCTACTGGAGGCTCGAAGGTTCTTTTCCGCTTCGGTCCAGGCGATGCTTCCCGGCTTTGCGTCACCGAGGCAGCGATCGACGCGATGAGCCTTGCAGCGCTCGAGGGGTCGCGCGCGGAAACACTCTATCTCAGCACAGGTGGCGGTTGGTCTCCAGCGACAGATGCCGCTCTTGCAACTCTGGCAGCCCGACCGGGCAGCAATCTTGTCGCCGCAACCGATGCCAACTCCCAAGGCGACGCCTATGCGGAACGACTTCGTATCATCGCGGAGAGCGTGGGCTGCAACTGGCAACGTCTCCGGCCACCGGCAGAGGATTGGAACCAGTTCCTCCAGAATAAGGAAAGGGAAAAACGGGAAAGAAAGGGGGAGAGAATGCAGAGGCCTGCCGCATCTGCGCCGGGCGCATCAAGGGAAGCTTCGCCCGGCATCCGCCGGCCCTTGACCCGTCCGGACACGGACGCAGCAACGCGGGAGGGGTGATCAAGGACTGAAGAGGACAGTGAGGTCGAAACGACTGCACCAGCTTCGGTCTCAAACCCCGAAAGGATCAAGCTGATGACTTCGATATCCCTCCCCCGCAAAGTGTTTCAGGGCGTTGCCAGGCGTAGCGACATGTTCCGTATGTTCGACCGGCACGCGAAGCGCCCAGATCGTTTTAATGATGACCAGTCTGCCGTCTACGCCGGCGAATGGTTCGAGATCGATGAGACCTCCTACTCCTATATGCTCGACATCCTGCCACCGCTCTGGATGCGCGGACCGATCTTTGCGATGCGTGAGTTCATGACCGGGTCTGTGACCTCTGTTTTCTACGCGATGCGCATCGATGATGTGGTCCGATACTTCCATACCTATTGCGACCTCTCCGATCCGAATTCGGTTGAGACAATGCGGTCTGCGATCCTCGACCGCGAGACCCGACCCGTTCGGGCGATGAGCCGCGAAGAACGGCTCGAGCACATCTGGAGCACCACCGCAGACGATTATCGAGGTTATGCTGGCACCCGCTGGCCGAAGGCAATGCAAAGCCATCGCACTGTCATGCTCTATGGCGGAAAGGAAGGCACGTTCCTGAAGCTACTCGACACGCTGACCGACGACGAGATCGCTGCCAAGCTGCCGGTGCATCTGCGTCACCTCCCCTCACCCCTGGCTGCCTGAGCCAGTACCAGCCTTCACAACTCCGACGCCTTAGCCGGTCGAGTTTCCGACCGGGCGATGGCGCGCGCCATCATTTCAAAGGAGCTTCCCATGAGTAATGACCCTTTTACCTTCGACATGTTCGGCAGCTCGGCCCTGTCCTCCGGCATCGGGTTCGGCGTCACCGCGTTTGGCGCTTTCTCGCCTGATGCTGCAAATGACGACGACCCGGATCCCATGCCACCGGCGCCAGCACCCGCCTTGCCAGGCGCTTTCCTCCCTGGGGTCAGAACAAGAGCAGTCCGAAATCGTACGCTAAGGACGAACGGAATGAGAACTTACGCGGCGTTCCTTAGCCTAGCCGGAAGGCGGAGCGATCGAAATCCGTTCGGCATCTGATGTTCGGCATCCCATGTGTAGATGCCGGTAAGGTTGATATGTTCCCAACTGAGCGGCGATATGTGTTTCAATAGAGTATCAGGAATGTCTCGCCCCGCTCGTTTCAGCTGTGTGACCGCGCGATCAAGATAAACCGTATTCCAGTGCACGATCGCACTGACGACGAGATTGAGCCCCGAGGCGCGGAAAGCTTGGCCTTCGAACGACCGGTCACGGATCTCGCCTCGCTCGTGGAAAAAGACAGCGCGCTTCAGCTTATGGGCGGCCTCGCCTTTGTTGAGACCGGCTTGGCATCTCCGCCGTAGTGCCGGGCTTGAGTACCATTCGATCATGAAGAGCGAACGCTCAATCCGACCGAGTTCGCGGAGCGCCTTCGCGAGATGGCTTTGCTTCGGAGACGCAGAAAGCTTCTTCAGGATCGTAGACGGTACCACGGACCGCGTCGTGATCGACGCCGCGAGATGGAGCAGATCGTCCCAATGGTCGAGAATCAGGGCGGTGTTGATCGGCGCCCCGATATGGTTCGACAGCGCCGGATATGCACCGCTCTTTTCTAGCGTGTGGAACTTCCGGTCTTTGAGATTGCGCAGTCGCGGTGAGAACCGCTTTCCGATCAAGGCGAACAGCCCGAAGATATGATCACTGGCACCGCCCGTGTCGGTAAAGTGTTCCTGAATGTCGAGCACCGTGTCCTGGTCGAAGAGCCCATCGAGCACATAGGCCGCCTCGCTTTCGGTCGGACTGATGGGCAAAATGCCGAAGTAGCCGTACTGATCTGACAGATGGCTATAGAATTTCGATCCGGGCTCGCTGCCGTAATGCAAATTGATGTCGCCGCGCTTTGCAGCCCGGTCGCTCGTACGGAAGAATTGGCCATCGGACGACGACGTTGTGCCATTGCCCCAAAGGCGCGAATGCGGATGCTGGGTGTGGACATCGGTGATGCACGCTTGCGCCGCGCGGTAGGTCTCCGATCGGGCATGGAATGTGCGCATCCACCCAATCTGGTGAGCGCTGATCCCCTTGGAGGCGCCCGCCATTCGCTTTGGGCCGAGGTTCGTCGCATCGGCCAGTACACCAGCGAGCATGGCAGAGACATTTTTCGGGATGTCGCCGGTGCGAACATGCGTGAAGTGATCCGCAAAGCCGGTCCATTCATGCACTTCCCTTAACAAGTCGGGAACCTCGACCAACGGATACATATCGCTGATCTCGGCATTCAGTTCCTCTGCTGCCACGGGGACTTCGCCGACGGTTGGTGTGACGATCAACGTTCCGGCCTCAAGACGAACTCCTTCGAGCTTTCCGGATCGTGCTCTGTGCGCAAGACGCTGCAGGTTGAACTCGAGCATCTGGCACGCTTCAGCAAGCCACTGCGCGCCGTCGCCTTGGACCCCCAAACCGAGACGATCTTCTTCCTTCATCGTGATGAATGTCGACCGCGGCATCAGATGCTCGTCAATCGGCCGGAAAGATCGGCTGCCGTCGACCCAAATGTCCGCAGATCTAAGCCGGTCTCGCAAAGCCGCTAGCGTGGCGATCTCGTAGAGACGGCGATCAGGTTTCACTTGTTCGAAGATAAGCCGTCGATCAGTTTGGCTGAGATGGGTGAGCGGCACGCGATCAGGGAGTGTCCGCCGCTTCTCGGCATAAAGCCGGTTCAGCAGCGCAATTGCCGCCAGAAGCGGGTCGTGGCGATGCGTCGAGCGAAACGTGAAGGCCTGAAGAAATGCACCAATGTATTTGTGGACGGTCGCGTATTGTTCGGCTGCCACGGTCAACGGCGGTGCCTCGTTGTCGTCGACCATCGTCTCAAGCTCAGGCTTCATCCGAAGCAACCGGTCCCAACCGACTTTTTGGTCGAGAACATCCAATGCGTTCCGACCATAGTCGTTGGCGGACTGCAGTGCGGTGATCGTATCTAGAAACATGCGCAGCGCTTTGGCGGTATTCGCTCTGCAGTCCATCTGTCGCTGCTTCTTTCGATTGTTGGCTTGCGAGAACAATTTACCCATCAGCTTGATGAACATCGTCACCGCATCGTCCGTGAGCTTCTGGCAAAGCTTGATGACTTGGGCCACGATCAGAGCGTGGCGACGGCTGGCGTTGAAGTCGTTGGCAAGCCAGGCCGGCGTTGCGTTGCCCTCCCGGATCATCTGGTCCCACCGTCCGGATGACACGCGCGCCTGCAGTTCCGGATCGATCTCCAGCCGCCGCAGAAAGGCTATCCGCTCGGTCAGCCCGACGAGGTTCGACGCGGCCGGCGCTTCTGGTGCCGAACGCAGCCAATGAAAGCGGGTCTGGCCGATCGACGGGTCAACCTCTAACAGCCTATCCAGTGATTGAAGCCTATCGAGTGGGATGTCTTGAATCAGGGTTCTTTCTGCTCGCCGCCGGGCTATGGCACGGCCGGCAAGGCCGATGCGTTCGATCGTGTCGATCGCCGGCAGAAGAGCGCCGCGTTCGCGAAACGCGGCGACAGTCGAACTGGCTATCGCAGCACCGTCGTCGGACATGGTCGCCGCTTGAATTGCCGCCAATAGCGCGGCGCGGCGATCTTGCAGCGTCGCGCTTCTCGTATCCAGATACACCATTAGCCGCGCCATATGATCCCGACGGGTTTCTTCGCGGCGTGCATAGAGGGCAAATTCGTCTGGAGCGGCGCCGATCTGATCAGCAACATACTTCAGCATGGCGCGAGGCGGAGTTTCTTCTGCTCCAAGCACTCGACCCGGGTATCGCATTAGACATAGCTGGATGGCGAAGCCGAGCCGATTGTGATTACGTCTCCGCAGTTCAATCTCCAGGCGATCTGCCAATGACAACGAATAGTGTCGGATTAGGTTATCCTCGTCGACTGGTATGTCGACAAGCTTCCGGCGATCTTGATCTTTAAGAAGCTTGCGCTTTGCCATCGCCCGACTCCATTGATGAGCAATCTGCTCGAAGCGTTGTCGAGTCGGGCCGGACAGAGAAATCAAAATTGGCGCATGTCGGTGGCAATCCACAGAGATCGGATGTTGCACATCGGATCTACGGCATCGTTCCGGTTTCGTTCGACCTTAGCGTACGATTTCGGACTGCTCTTGTTCCGACCCCTTTTTGCATCGCTTAGGGGAGTGCATTCCGCAGTAAAACATCATCGCCGCTGAAGGCTATCGAATATCAAGATCTTGCAGATATTTTTCGCGTTGATTCACCAACGATGATGAGTGAAGCTCACAGCCGATCTAAGTGGGGCCAAGTTGACTGCGGTGGTTCCGTCATTGAATCGATGATTGCGGGGACCATTTCGATTATTGACTACCATTCTACCCGTTTCATACCGTCTGAAAGCAAATCGCGGGCCCAAGACAAGGTATTCAAAAACTGCGTCTCGATGACGGTATCACTCTGCGGACTGAACTTTGGAAAATGCGCAAAGAACTCTTCAATTTGGTTTGCGCTAAACGCGCCAATGGAAAGCCGTTCGATAAGAGCTTCGCTGTTGCCTTCTGATGGGTATGACGCCCGGGAAAAATTGATGTTGCACAGATCAATTCCATCGGAGTCAGGCGCACAGATCATGTAGCCAGGAATCTCACCGTTTCTGATGAAGAGATGGGTTTCTGTCTTGTCACTGGGGCCAGCTTTGAAGCACCAATCCAAGTTGCCCGGAAACGAGCCTATCACAATGCTTCCCGATTCTCCCGTTTGAGATATCTCCCGTGCGGTTCCAAGAAACTTATCAAGGTCTTCAAGCACACATTTCTGTTGGGCATCAGTGTTTTGAATTGAGGTCAAAACAGACACAAGTCCGGCGGGAAGGGCTGCCACTGACTTTGGTAATTTCTCGGATATTCCCGTGGCTTCTCTCATTGCACTGAAACTGAAAAACACCGGATAAGAACACTCAGCACTTGAACTTCCAGCGCAAGAGCGAATGACTTGGTGTCGCTCCAAAGTCATGCCCAATGACCTCGGATTACTACTGGGAGTGAAAAGAGAATTGATCACAAACACCAGCAACGGAGCGGCGAAAAAAGCGACTTTCAGCAGCAGGTTTTTCAAGGTTCACCAATGCATTTCAGACGAGTGGCGTAGATCCAGAGTATAAGAAGCAGATCCGTTTAGCGCCATTTCATGTGAATTGCCGCATTTTCGGGAATATGCATTTGCGGGTTGTGAGAGCCATCAGAGCATCACTAGGCACATTCCCCGAACCTGTTCGATCGTCTGCTGCCCGGGGTCATTGCGATTACCGCAAGAATCCCGATCAATAGCGTGACCGTCAAACCATTGGCGAACCGGTTGCCAATGACTTCGAAGTAGCCTCGTAAGAGGTCGATCACGAACAGCGAGGGTACCCACCATCCGCTTTGATCAAAATCGTGTAAACGCCTGATCGTTGCGCACGTGACCACGATGAGTGCTACGAAGCAGGCCGCAATTCTTATGCCGTCGGATACTCGCACAACCGCAGCGTCACCGAAGATATATTCCACCGCGTTTAGCGAAAGAATGACAAACAATATAAAGACGGTGGTGCCGACAATTATCCAAAAATAAGGCAGTCGATCGAGCCTGCCTCGAACTGAAAAGATCTGTACCAATCCTCACCTCTGCACTGCATCAGTTTTTCTAATAATGCGCTATTTATTTCTGTCTTTGAAATCAAGGAAACTCAATGTATCCGCCGCAGCTAATAGTCACCTATCAAGACGGACGGCGAATACTTCAGTTTGCAGCACCGACGGCACTGGATGACATACCGACCGACATCTACTTTCACGTATCCTTGGCAGCAAGGTGTGAGCATGGCTTGCCGCCGTAGATCCGTAAGTGCAGACCGAGATCAGAAGACCCCTCGTTTTGAGGTTTGCCCCCGGCACGTTATACTCGACCACGGATGGCTCTAGATGCTGAAAATGCCGCCAAGCGAGCTTATTCAATAGAACTATATTTCCCATTGTTCGTCCAAAAAAGCTTTCATGTCGAACGGCTCAGCTCGCGGATTTGGCCCTATGTGGTTTTGTACGCGATCCTGAATTTCTTTTATACGCTCCCTCAAAGGAACTTCTTTCCTCAGCCGCTCGAGCTCATTCTGCAAGGCGCGTCGCACGGCTTCAGTCTTATTCGGCGCATTGGTAGCTTTCATGACCGCTATCGCGAGATCGTTGACAGTCTCGTCTCTGATGTGAAGTCCTGACATCCTAGCTACTCCCAATCACCTTATGAACAGTCCTGCATCTATCTCATGACACTTTGAAAACATTACCATACGGGTAATCGTCACGCATTACTCCCCGGTGTCAAAAAACTGAACCAGCTACTCAAACACTCCAATTACCGACCCTTATCGTTATCGCGCTCTCTTTGACTCCGGGTTTTGATAGTCTCGCTGTGCTTCTTGACCTCAAGCTTTTTCTCATCATCTTTTTTAACAGTCGCATCAACGACCTGCGCTTCAATATCAGGTAGTGGTGCTGCAACGCTCTGGTCCTCAGAACGGACATCATCTAGATCTCCTTCATCTCCACTATCTGAGCCATCGGAACGAAGTTGAAGCCGTTGCTCGAGGTTTGCTCGACGTGCGTTTAGAACCTCGAAAAGCTCAGCACGAATCTCGTTGAAACGCACTCTGTCCGATACGCGGAGTGTTGTATAAAGCGCGTCCAACGTTTCATCGATCATACTGATTATTCGAGCCATCGCGTGTGGGGTAGAAGCGGTCTCCATCTCCCTGAGCAACTTGGCAGTTGGGGCCATGTCCAAGTCCTCGAGAGAGGTCTCCGTTTGCGGCCTGTTTTCTTTCGGCACAAACCGAACGACGTTATCTGCAAAACGGTCAGCGTTGGCGACAAAGCGTGGCTCCACACCGGCAGCCTCCATAGCACGCGCTGTTTGTGTCCAAACCGCACCGATCAAGGATCCATCACGGCGCGAAGTCTCCGGATCGATCATGCCAGAGCGCTTGTCCAACACTCGGTTTTCTGTGGCAGATGAAACACTGTAGCCTGTGTCCTGCTGCGCCCTTTTAAGCGCACCAGCATGCTCCTTGGTATATGGGCGTGGTTTAGCGTGCTCCTGGCGCCGCGTGGCAACCATGGCAATACCGTTCTCCCGCGCCTTTTCAGCGAATGCCTCGCGCCATTCATAAAGGTCAGCTTTTTTGAAGTTCAGCCGTTCACCAATATCACTGACTGCCTGCACCATGACGTGAACATGCACATGCTGCGTGTCGCCATGATGGGCAAAAGCAAACTTATGGCCGTGAGCTTTTTCTTCCAGAACCGCCCTCGCCGCCGCCTTCACGGCTTCCGGATATGTCCCCGCCTTCGCGGAAAACAGCAAATGGAACGCATTGCGACGCTCGTTGCCGGCCATGTCGTTTTTCCAGCTATCGAACAGCTTGGTTGCTGCGCACTGTGGGTTGCCGGCAACCTTCGCCGGATCGCCGTTAGCGGTTTTGACATTTCGGTTGGTGCGAATGAACTTTTGCAGGAAATACACTGCCTGGCGCTCATTTCCGACTGCGCCAACGATCTCGGCCGACGCAGCGATGTTAGAACGCGAGAGGCTATCTTCGAACCCTGCCTCAATCTTCGTAACAATTTTGCTGCGCGAGTTTTCACGACCCTCGGACAGAACCTTTGAGATTGCGGCTGCTTTTTTATCAGTCAGGGCATAAGCCTTCACCGTCTGGCCGGAACGGGCGTAAACAAACGGCTTGTTACCAAAGACCCGAGCGAGGGCGTCATTCAGCTCATCATCTTTCACCTGGTCCTGCAGCACGAATTTCACTTCAATGAAATTTGTGTTCTGAAGCGCCGCTTCGAAGCTCTCCGCAAAGCCTTCCAAGAAGTCTTTCCGCTCCTGGGCGTTGTTCAACACATGGCCGTCATTGGTGTAGACCGCGATATCCTGCTTTTTTCCATCCTCGTCTTTGCGCGTACCAACGTATTCGAGCAGCGCGGCCGCACGAACCTTAGATGGTGTGGACGAAATAACCTTGAACACAGCCTCTTGCGCGCCAGCAGAATACGCAGCACGAGCCGCAACCTGTCGAGGCGCAGCGAAACCACTACCAGACATGGCAACCTCAGCAGACCGGCGCGACCCGCCCCGCACACGCATCATTGCCTCGTCGTCTTTTTCCTGCGCAGCAAGGACCGAGTTGAATACACCGATCGCCATTTGAGCCGACGGCTTCGTGCGCGCAGGTAAACCATTAATCGCAGCTGAAGCACTAGCCCCACCACCCGATTGACGAATGTTCGCGGTGACGCCGCTGACAGCACCCTGCCCACTATTTTGTGGCGACGAAACTCTACGCCTTCTAATAATTTTCGGCTCGAACTTTCCTGCGTTACTTGTATGCCCAGATCTTCTGGCTTGCGCCACGCCACCACGCTCACGTCCTGAAGCTACGCGATTTTCCTCACGCTCATTCTCAGGCTCTCGTTTGACACCGAGATACCGTTCAATCTCCTCAGCAAATGTCGCGAGACGAGTGCTCATTTACGAGACACCTTCGGCTTTTTCGGCCGCTTCAAAGCCTCTCGCAAATCGTTGCGCTGCTCAACAACCAACCGTCCAACCGCGATCAATGCGCGCTCCAGATCCTCTTGATAGTTTACGCGACCCTCGTTCATTGCACGGACAGCCTGATTAAGGTTGATACCGACTTTCCGCAGCTGCTCATTCATCGCCTGAATTTCAGGGCGCAGTGCGCTGTCTACCATCGGAATAAGGTCTGCTTCAGAACGGATGATGCGGCGTACCACGTCGCTTAACGTCGAATTTTCGCGCTCCGCGATGGCCTCAATGAACGCAAGTTCGCCAGCAGCAAAGCGAATATGCTTCGTCTCTGACAATCTTCCCGCTCGTTTCGGCGCAAGTTTTTCCGCCGCTTTTGTCTTTTTCATCAAGCCCATCCTTGGGCGCTGAGGCCATCAGGCCTCCTAGTGGCGAACGCCACGCTAAGGCTGAAAGCCGCGCAAAGGTCCGACTGGACCGCCCGTACAATTTTGTATCACAAAATGTACTATCCTGCCATTAAAAATAGTTGAGATATGGCTGTGATACGGCCCTAAGATACCAAACTCAAAAAGGGGAGAAGGATACCCCAAAACGGGTGTAACATTGAACCTGCACAGTAGAGGGGCCATAATGCAGGTCTAGGGGCTTGAGGGTTTGCATTAAAAACCTATTACCGCATAAACGGTTTAGCGTTATGCGGGTTCGGCGATATGGCGTCACAACTCTTTAGGCCTTTACCTTCAAAGTGGTACACCGCCACACCGGTCTAGGGGTAAATGGGTAAAGCGGTGTGAGGGCACACCGCTTTACCTCTGACGCGACAATGCGTTAAGAGCCAGCCGTGCGCGCGTCGCCAGCCCATTTTAGCCGCTGATTTTTGGCGAAAAAATATTGAGGCATAGTGCTTACTAAGCAGCAGAGAAGCAATCGACAAGCGTTCGTACGGCCGCCGAGCACGTGGGCGGATCCGAAGTGGTGGGGCGAGGGAGCCGCGTAATCTGCATCCCAAGGCGTGAATGTGGGGTCACACAGCTTCCGATATCACTATGCTAACGGCGGGCTTTTGAGATCCTATCGATTTCATCAGGGTTTGATGCAATCTTACGCAAATCTTCCCAACTATCTGGAGGATTTCCGTCCTCAAGCATTGCCTTGAACACCGCGTAGGCATCAGTTTTTGAACCGTATGTTCGTAAAGTCTTATCGTCGTTAACCCAAGCAAATATGATGACTTTGGAGCTTGAGTCATACCGAAAGAAAAGTCGAAAACGACCATTTCCAAACTTTGCTCGGAACCAGTGCCTGTATCCGGGACCAAGAGTCGCACCCTGTCTGTAAACGCTCAAAGTTGGGTCTGTAGGGATTGTCTCAAACACAAGCTTGTTTAGAGCGGCAAGCAGTTTGGTATTCGCGTGGCTTTGGTAATCCCCTGGTTTTTTGAACTTTAAATCCTCAACCGCGGAGGTCAGCTTCTCCAGTTGGTCGAGAAAAAGAGGGTGCGCTAAGATGGTCCAACCATTTACAATAGGCATGACTAGAGCGCTACATCCCCTTCGATATCGGCATCAAGGTCGATGTCCAAGCTACCTACCAGGCCCTGCACGCGATCCCGAAGCGGTGCCGAAAGTTCGACAATAGAGTCGGCGGGACGCAAGAGCATGTCCCGTGCCAACAATTCAAGGAACCCCTCGACCACCGGATCGCTTTCCTTTTGATCCACTCGCTCGACATAGACGCGCCTGTGGTCATCAACGACGAATGCGATGCGATCTCCGTAATCAACTCCCAACGCCTGCCTCACCGCCTTCGGCACGGTCGTCTGTCCCTTTGCTGTGATTGTACTCTCTTCTTTAACCAGCGCACCCATCTGTTCGCTCCATATTAAACTATGAGAAAGGTAAGGAATATTCCTTACACTGTCAAGAAATCATCTTTCGTAGGCAGTAGCAGCTGAAGCACTCTGCAGACTGGGGTATAGGTTACGGCGTTTTCTTGAGTTTTAAACGTCCTCGGAGTACCGCTATAAGGAGAACACGTCGCATCTGCCGTAATTCCAACGCAGCTTAACCGTCTTAATGACGATTGAGATCGATTGCAGCTTAGTTTGTCGAGTAGACCCGAACTGTCGAGGTCTACACTCTTTAGAGCTACCTTGAATCGCGCTGCACATGTCATCGTAAACGGTCTCCGAAAATCCGAAATCAACGATGACTTGACGAGCAAACTCCGGGAAATCTCCGATTAGACAAACTGCGTCTCGAGGCCACTTACCTCAATGAAATTGACCGTACCACCCTTCGTCAAGCGTAGGAATGTAAGGCCAATCGGTCTTATGCGGCAGAGCACTTTGAGCTTCCTTCGCTTCCTCCGGTGTCAGAAAAAGGGCACCTAGTTCGTTACCACTGTCTATCGCGTAAAGTTGTATGCCAGTACCGGTGAGTTGCTCATTTATAATATGGAAGAAAAAGTATGTGGCTCTTCCCCAACTCTCACTTTCAGTGCCACGTTCCTGCAAGGAGTAAATGAGAAATTCTTGACCTCCGTATCGGATTTTGTAGCTTGGAACATCTCCATCCAAGAGTTCCATTACATCTGCAGGGTGTGCCACGTACTTGGTGAGATCCGGAAGAAGGCGTTGATAGGCGTCGGCGATGCCTTGCTCCGCTAAGTCTTCCGCATCGAGCAATATCAACTTTCCGTAGTCGAGCAGTCCCATTCCTAGATGTGTTTGTGCCGTTGATTCCGGAGAAAGTTGGGAAAAGATAGGCGCACGGTCCTGAGCAAAGGACTCTACCGGCCAGGTCAAATGAATCAAAGAAGCGAAAATGAATGTTACCCTACGCATCGGCTCCCGCTTTACAGCGAATTCGATAAGTTTGAGTAAAGTGGCTTCGCATGAGTTCCATAATACAAACTACGCGACAAACACCACTTATAATTGTATTAATCATCAATACACAACAAAATAGAAACACGCAGAGTTGTCTCTCGGCAAAGCCCGCGAAGTTCCTCCACTATTTGAGTGGTCACAAAAAGTCCGTAGCGATAGAACCTAAAAGCATATTGGCAAGCTGAAATGGATCGAAGAGAGGCAAAATGCAGCCAGAAATTCCAAATGACGCGTCTAGAGATGTGCTTCGGCGATTATTGGCATCAGGTGACGACCTTTCTGTCGCACGAAACATTGATTTCGAAGTGGTATTCCCAAACGAGAGATCCGCGAGGCAATTTATAGACGACATCGAAGAAAAGTTTGATGAGGTTCGGATAAGGTTGCGTGATGAGGAATTCAGAACGCATGGACTTGACTGGAACGTTACCGCTTGTGTTGTGATGGTTCCCAGCCATAAAGATCTCTCCGAAATAGAAGACTTTCTCGAAACTTCAGCCAATCCTTACGGAGGTGAGAATGACGGTTGGGGATGTTTTTCAATAGAAAATTGAACTGTTTCGAATTGTGCACAGGCAGTTGATTGATCAGCTATAGTATCGCTTTCGATAGTTTGAGCTTCATTGGCATAAATCACCGAGTTGAGGATTTTGTAGATCGCAGCGCGATAAAAACAAAGCGTCACCAACGGTCATCAGAACCGAATTGGCTTCGTTACGGGCGCAGTTGTCGTGGTGCTTCCCGCTGGCCTTGCCTTTGCAATAATCCGAAGAATTGCCATGTCATGATGGAATTTAGAGAATTCTCTTGCCAGATTACCGTCCACGAAATGGGTTGAAATCTGAGCATCGGCCGATTCTGTCAATGTGCCGGAGGGAATATTTTCATCCCAACCTTTCGATCTGCGGAACTCTTTGACGATTAAGTCGAAAGACGGGTGAGCATGGCTCAGCTGTGCTTCTGAATAACTTACAAAGGCGCCGGTTATATCGCAGGAGATTTTGCCCTCGGAATCAGAAAAATGATCGAACTGCCTCTGCTTCATTTTCACCAAGTCGGCCGATACCGCGTTATGGCAAGCAACCGAGAACTCCTGCGCATCGCGCTTCGGGAGAGCATCCACAGCCTTTATATAACTGAAATCCGTGTCGACGTTATCTGTTCGTACGACCCAAAAGCCTGGGCTAGACCAACCGTCGCCTTTGTTGAGACGGCGTTCAAAATGTTTGATCCCCGGACCGATCTTCGTCGGACCATCGGTCACGAGAAGGTCGAAACGCTCAAGCATCGCAGACAAATCGCTATGGTCGTCTTCATCTCCAACTACTTCGCCATCCTTATAACGTCCGAGCATCTCCTTGAAATGCTCTTTAGCCGCTGTCTTCGTCTTCCAGCTCCTGCCGTTAGACAATTCTACCGGTTTCGCCATGACTACACTCCTTGTTCAGCTCTTGTCAGGACTTTTTCGCGCACTTCCCGAACCACGATTGACGGTAGACTCATTCCGTCAAGTTGATTGCGTCGATCGACGACCCACTGGACGCAAGCGGATTCGTCAAGGCTGTCGTCTGCGATGACTTCATAGAGAGCGACAGCGCCGATGCGCGACATCCCAAGTTCCATCAGCGATCGCAGCGTGATCGCTGTAACACCGAACTCCAGTGCGACGCCAATGTCGAGGTCTTCGTCGATCAGATCCTCTCGATTGACCGCTCTGAGGTGCTGGTTCAAGACATCGACATACGCCGAGAAGTAGCGTGGTGCGAGAAACCGCGCGGTCGTCTCGATCATTTCCAGCGTACTACGAATAACGCTCGCCGTGTCAACTTCACCGTCTCGGCGCTGCAGGTAATCAATCCGCTTGCGAATAATTGTTGGAAGCGAGAAACCCTTAAGCCACTGCAACACGGTAAGGGCATGAAGCGGGATCAAGGTCTTGGGAAGAAAGACTGAGAGGACATTTTCGTTGATCCGCTCCATCATGTCCGAAAACCGATCGTAGGAATCATCACTCTCTGAAGGTGCAGGGAGAAGGTCTTCGAGATCCCCGTCATAGTTGCGGAAGTAGGTTAGGAGGCTTTGCAGACCGATCAAACTCACACCGGGATTGCGTGCTCCGATATCCGCACCCACCGACAATCCGTCTGTCACCACTGCTAGCGAGGCCTCCAAACGGTCCAAACTCTCAGCGGGCTGTCGCTTCGCCCAAGGTGCAACTACCAGCGATTTATCACGCATGTAGGTCGTCGTGAGATAGGCGCTGACCTGTTCAAAGGCCCGCACCTGGGCAGGCTCCATTTCGACGCCCAGCGGTCGGCGTTCGATGTATGTCGCGAGATCGTCGATTCTCGACAAGGCCGCGTCGGTTTCTCGACGGATCGGGTAACGTGTCCGTTGCGGAACGCCTGAAGGCCATGCCTTTTCGTCTGCGGCGTCGATGCATATGATGTTGCCCTGAAATTCGTCACCCCAACGACCGGCGCGGCCTGCCAGATTCCAGAAGTCTTGGGGCTCCATGGGGTTGTTCTTACCCTTCCTTGGGCCACGAACGACGATCGTCCGGCAGGAAAGGTTCACACCCTCTATCAGCGTCGATGTGCAAACCAGGAACTTCAGTTTCCCGTTTTTGAACAGCCGCTCGACTTCGAGCCTCACTAAGGACGGCATGTTACCATAGTGAAACGCCACGCCGGCTTCGACCAGCGGTGCGAGAGAGTAGCTTTTGTGAACGCACTTTCGAGCTAGATCGGCTAGATCAGCCAACTCCTGCTCGATCCCGTCTGCTTTCTTTACAAGCTGACTGATCAGGCCTGCGATCTCTTCGGCTTCTGCTGCGCCATTTGCGTATACAAGGGTCCCACCGCGTTCGCCGACTGCAGCTGCGATGAATGCAAGCCGTTTGCGAAGAGTGTTTGGCTTGTTCGGCAAAGTCAGGATGCCGAGCGTCAGATACTCCTCGCCATATTGAAATTGTAGCTTCCACTTTGTCGGCTTCGCTGGCATTTGATGTGCCGTGATAACATTCTGCAAGACAGTCGCAACATCACTGTCGATGGGTATCTTTGGTGTGCTGTCCGGCGCATCGTCAAGGAGAACCTCTGGATTTTGCGTCGCCGGGCTAACGAAGGCGACCCGCATGTGCGGGCTCGACCTCAGGAGACGCTCGATTGCATCCTGTAGGATGACTCCTCTCTGCGGATCGCCGATCTTGTGTGCTTCGTCGACTACCACGAGATCGATATCGAGGCGCTCTTCCGTCAGATTCGCAAGCAGGTGCAGCCGCTCCTGTGTGAAAACGAAAACGCACTTCTTGGCACTCTTTTCGACGGCACCATACTTTTGGGCAGATGGCAGGGAGGTGATCTCAATGTCGACACCCGAACCTTTGACGATCTCCGCTAGTGACGCTTCGATTTCGGATACGAGCGAACGGGTCGGAGCAAGATATACAGCCCGTTTGCATTTGTCGCTGGCCAGGCAGTCGACGAGCCATTTGAGAACGAGGAACGTTTTGCCTGATGCTGTGGGTGCCGACGCTGACAACCATGATCCTTCTTCACCCGCCGCGCGCCAGAACGCCAACTGGAAATCGTTGACCGCAACGCGTTCCCCGCTCGCCTCGAGCAAGATCGAATTCTCTAGTTGCTTGCGTTCGTCCTCGATACGCAAGGCAACACCCAGTCGGGAGGCGACATTGGGGCGCAAGCGCCCTCGTTGTTCTGCTAAAAGTACAGAACGATGATTGGAAAGCTTGTCAAAAACTACGGCTGCGGCGTCCCTGATTGGCTCAGGGGTCGGCAGCAACATCGCCCCAGTGGCAATGCGCAAGCTCGCTTCCCGATGAGGTCGTTTTTTTGATCGCGCCAGTATGCTTGCTGCGAAAAGCAGTCTTGGCCAGTCGAAAACAACGGCATCAAGACTGACTTCTCGCGTCACGTTGTCGAGTTCGAGCAAAGTGGTCACGAGACCGAGCTGTTTCAGTTCATCCCGCAACGAAACGTCGAAGAGCCAATCCTGAAGTTCTGTTTCAGACATCAGTGCCCCATGACTTCTAGAAATGCCTTGCGGAAGTCGTCCACCGATGGAAGGGGAAGACAAAAAAAGTGAATGTCGAAGTGTTCGAGCTTTTCGGCAGCCAACCGCCGGCCGACCGACTTGAGCCAGTTTTCCATCCCAGATTTCGCTGCCTTGACCATGTCGTCCAGGACAACGCGACCATCACCAGGACCATAGAAATCCGCGTCGAATCCGACAAGCGCGATCCCACAGTACTCCACCCTGTTCGAGAGTGGCGAAGTTGTGTCGAAGTAACGACGAAAGGCATCCGACAACCGTGGATCACCCAAGTCGGCCTTGTCACTCAACAGAACGAGATCCCGTTCTCGGGAGGCACCCTTATGATCTTCTTCAGCAAGAAATGGTGCCAGCGATTTCAGGCAGTCACGAATCGCATCGGTGGGATCCTGATAAACTTTTGACTCTCCCCAGTAGAGCTTCAGACGACCATCGTCGGCAACAGCCGCATAAACGCCGTCCGCACCGTGATAATGCATCCGACTGTCTGTTTTCAGATCCATCTTGCAAAGCACATGAGGGAGTTTGAGAAACCTCTCTGCGAGAAGAAAGAGCAGCATCTCTCCGCCCTCCCCCGTTTGAGCTAGATCTGTGAACACAGCTCTGGCTTTATCGTGCAACGCTGCTACCGCCGCCGTGGACTTAAACTTGATATCGCGCTTCCGCGCCTCTTCGATCCGGCTCCGCGGAATTGCATAGTCGGCTGCCGCATGGCGCATGAACTCCACCAGGCGCTTAACTTTTACCTTGGCATTCGCATCCGTGGTTAGACAATGACAGTATACAGAAACCTTATGGCCATCGATTTCGACATCGCGTTCAACCAGATGGAGATGGACGCCCAACTCCTCGGGATCGCCCGATAGAATTGCGTCGAGGTCTACACTGCTTATCTCCGCCATATTGACGTGTTCCCACAGAATCATTTTCAACTATATTGCGAATCCCTGTGTAGCGCTGCAAGCAGATCGGCGGCGTGGTATAAGGTTATCCTTGTATATGTTCCTCTTTTTCCGTCGGTTCACGATAGGTGGCCTGAAACCTGTTCTGCCTGACGCACGACGTCATGTCCGGTCGGCGGAACCAGATAGCAGGACCGCATCGCAAAGGGGCATTGTTGGCCGTAAAGACGATCTCCGCCGCGCGTGCGCAGGACTTCGTGCAGCTGGATCGACTGTTCGAGACAAGTTGTTTCAAACGGGTCCGTGGCGCAAAGGCGGCGACATCTTCTTCCTTTTTGCCGCTATGACGACCGATCCAGTCGAACGCGTTTAAGCCAGAACCGGCGAAAACGATCCCGTGCAACGAGCCAAAAGAACCGTCAAAACACAAAGCCGGCCCGGCGCCTCCCGTACCCCAGATCGCCGGATCATCCCTGTCGACGAGATATCGCTCGCCGATGACGATGCCGCAGGTCTTACACCTTCAGTCGACCATGTTCGATGCCTATGAAAATTTGAAAACCTAGAGATTTGAGGGGGACAACGTGTTTTTGGCCGTGGACCCAGGTGGCCCGATGTTTTTTGGGGCCGCCACGGACAAAGCAAAAGTCGAGCCAGCGTCCGCACTTCATGATCCCGAAAGCGACAACGATGCTCTGCCCGCATTAGAGCAGGAAAAGCCTGCGGAGGCTGAAATGCGCATCGATCTATCTCGAATTAACAGACGCTAATTTCGAGTCACCTTGTCAAAGTCTAAAGTCATGTTATTATGCCAATGTCATTGAAAATAACTGAGGTTGATTTAAATGCGTGATGATCCGATTATAGAAGCAATGGCTGTCCGCTCGGCGAGGGCCTTGTTGCAGTGGTCACAAGCTGAACTTGCCCGGAGAGCTGGCGTCGCGGTATCGACGCTAGCCGAGTTCGAAAAGGGCGAGCGCATCCCGATCGCAAACAACCTCCGCTCAATCAGGGAAGCGCTGGAACAGGCCGGTATAGAATTTGGTCGAGAAGGGGCAGGAGTGTTCGTCCTAAGCTTGTACTTCCTCAGTTCGGCAGGCGGTGCGGAGCTCCGTTTTCAATACACACCTGAAGCCAAAGGAAACGTCGATGAGCTTCTCGGACTGTTTGGGAGCTTCGACGGCGTCAAACACACGCTTGCTGCCGAACAGAAGGCAACGCCAGAACTCAAGACCGCTCTTGCCGCGATAGCTCATCGCAAGTCAAATCAGGTGCCACAGCTGCACCGGCTTCGGAAATACGTTCAGGCCCTCCCTGACAATGAGTTTTTTATTCTGCTCCCCGAGCAGCCGGCTTCAACAGCGGAGCAGCTACATTACGAAGAAATTGTGCATGAACTGAATCACCCGCAGGAGGCGGGCAGGTCAGATGGCATCCAGGCACTCTTCGGGCGCTTGCTTGAACGGTACGACATGGATTCGCCGAGGATGGATAAACGGGTAGTCATCGGAACGCAGGATCCCGACTTGAAAGTTTGCCGCTTTTGCAGGAAGTCGAAGCTTAAAGGCGTCACATTCAAAACCGAAGCTCACGCGATCCCTACTGCATTCGGCAATGACACTTTGATCCTTGCGGAAGAATGCGATGGCTGCAATTCGTACTTCGGTCGTGAGATTGAACCGTCGCTTATCGCGTTTCTCGACCTGCATTTGGCTTACCTGGGAACTAAGGGCCGCGGAAAATATGACGGGCGACCGGAGTTACAATTTACCCAAGGTAAGATCTTCCATGACGGAGAGAAGCTTAACATCCAAACAACCGATGTTGTAGTGGACCATGGTGACGGTCACCTCGCCGTCAACCTTGGTGCAAGGCGAGCAAGCCTAAAGCCGGTGGCGGTCTATAAGGCTTTGGTCAAGATGGCACTTTCCATCGTCGATGAGAGTGAGCTGCCTGTCCTTGAGAAGACGCGGCTCTGGCTTCGTTACGACGAGCATTCTGATGTGCCGCTTCCTCAGATTGCGACCGCGCTCATCAATTTACCAACAGGGCCATCTGCGGTGATGACCCTCTACCGTCGCAAGGACGTCACTTCGGCATTGCCGCACATTGTCGGACAGTTCCAGTTGGGTCCTTACATGATTGTTTTCGCGATTCCATTCTCCCAGCGCGATACCGGCAATCTTGTGGGCTTTTTTGATACGCAGGAGTTTCGCGAGACGTTCAAGCACTACGACATGGCGGGCCAGTGGACGTTTGTTGATCTCTCTTCTGAGGCAGAAGTCACTCTCGCACCAACCTTAGTGTTCAAACCACGCAGCCTTTGAAGCAGCGGCTCCGGGGGGCCATCAAATGAAAATCCACACACCAGAGTCGATTGCCAAAGAGTTCAACAGTGAGGTCGTCGTACCATTATTGTGGCACCCGCCCAGGTTCGAACGCGCTGACTGGATGTGGATTAAAAATGTCGCTCAGGCAAGCCAGGCCCTCGATGGGCGGATCGCCGATATAAGAATCGGTTCTGGTCCAAACGCCCGTCGGCTTACCTGCATGCACAGGACGCAACCCCATCGAAATTTCACAGTATTCTATCGTCGTCTCGCGGAGACGACTATTCTAGTCCTCGGTATCGGTAGCCACAATGTGAGTGACAAACAGTACACCGTTCAGTGGGCGGACGGCAGCAAGAGCAGGATTGTTTTGTCGAAGACCCTGACGTCCGGTGAGCATTATCTCGTCAACCCGATCGGGGGCACTTTTGGGTTCCGCACGCTTGACCCGCTCCTCAATGCTAAGTACCTCCATGCCACAGCGGCAACGGCTTAAAATATCATCCCGCCCCCAGCCCGAATCGACCCAATATTGGTAGGTCCCAAAATCACCCTCACCCTTAGATCTAAATGCAAAGTTCAATTCCACCGACTTCGAGCGCAACCGAGTCCACGGAAAACAAAGTAGCAGTTGATGTCGAGCCCTTTGGTATGCGCTCCACTTCCCTCACAAACCAACACTATACGGCCCTCACCGTTGGATGACCGTTCGTGCGCAGCAACGCCATGACCATCGGCCCAAGTGAGAAATCGCCGCGTTCGGTTCGTCTGGTCAAATCGCGCAGATATCCGCCGGCCGACGAAATGTGCCCTGCCCTCTCCAAAATACACGCAATCGCAATCGCCGAATTTTCAGGCCCCATGGTTTCACAGGCGTCCTGATAAGCGGACGGACTTACCCCGAGCATAGATCTTACGACGACGGCCGCCGACATGAGGTCACGCCAGCTTGCGACGGAGCCACCTGGCCCATAGTCGATTATCTGCGGGCATGCCTTCAAGACGACAGCAAGAGGAAAGGCACGAACTGTTTGACTCTTTGGCACGTTGGGTTTCACTAACTTTGCGCCCTGCTCCTTTTCAGAGCTAGGTTCAAATTCATCCATGGATTCGGGATTTGAATTCTGTATGTGCTGCTCAATACGAGCAGCATTGGTGCTATTAAATGCTGAATTTGTCTTGAGATCCAACTGATTAAGGACCTCTTCGCGCAAAAGCTCCATTTCATCGAGGATATTGTTCAAGTCGATGAGTGTCGGCGAGCGAGGAATGCGTGCAACGAGCTCGATATAGACAGCTTCAATGGCTGCCCAATTGCCGTCAGCCCCCTCCTCTACAGCCGCAGAGATCAGTTTGCGGACATCGCGCCGGCAAATGGTGAGGTTCTCTTTGGCCTTGCGAAATTCGGATCGCGCAGCAACAACCTTTTGAGCGACTTGCGCCAATTCTTCCGACCGGGCCAGCAAGGGTGCTAAGTCGAAACCAAAGGCGTTTTCAATCTCTCCCTGATTGTTCTTTCGCGCATATCGTTTTCCGTTTGCACTGTCCTTTCGAACGATCAGACCGCTTTCGACCAGCATCGCCAGATGGCGCCGAAGCGTAGCGCCCGCCATGCCGTGCGCACGCAGGATCAATTGGACATTCGATGGGAAGACCACCAACTGCGCATCCTGACTCAACGTGTTTTCTGGATAGAAACTGAGCAAAGCATCCAAAACAGCGAGACTGTTAGACTGCAGGCCAAGCTCTTCTCTTGCTTCCGCAACGTCACGGAAGACTTTCCATTTCTCGACTGACTTACCGGCTTTGATGTCTTTCGCAGCCAACTGCCGTCTCACGAGCGCAAGCGAAGTTGGCCGTCGCCCGAAAGGCGTCGTCACATGTCCTATCTGCATTTTCGTTTCACCTTCTAAAAGGCAAAAGAAATCTACTCACCAAAACGATGCCAAAGACTCTTGACTGTGATTCGTGAAAATGCGATTCTCTGTCTTGCTTAAGGATATGAGAAGGGCTTCCACGACGGAAACGTTTGGGGGCCTTTTTCTTTTGCTCGTTATCCTTTCAAGCCTGATTTGATTTGTTCCTGGAACTCGGCATGCAACTCAGGCAAACGGCCACCCAAGAAGTCAACGAAATCCCTGGAAATCGCTTTCGTAAAGTTCAGCTTCGCTCCTGCCTTTGCATGATCGATGGTTGCCAGAACAAGACCATTCGACGAAATCTCGCGACGCTCTGACGAGTTTGGACTGCGTGTCGAAACAACTGCGGACTTGAGTGCTGTCAACGCCAATCCAAAGCGCTCGTTGTCGTTACCGCTCACCTTTTCCAAGGCGTCCCGGACGACATCCTGTGCGTCGCTTCGTGATACCCATAATTCACTGAATTCCATCCACCGACGCCGGCCAATATCAGGGGATCGACCAATGAGCGTCAGTGTCTCGCGAGGTATCGTGGTGGCAAGGCGCAGCATCTCAGATACGTGAGATTTGCCCGTGGCCAGAGATGCAATGATCGTATCCCTACCGTACCCAGCCTGCTCTTGGAGCAAGGCGAATACACATTTTTCAATGTAGGACAAATCATTCCGGTTCGTGTTTTCTTCGCCCTGGAATATGACTGCCTGCTCATCCGTCAGTTCACGTACAATCGCACGGAACTTCAGTCCAAGCCTCTTTGCCGCGGCCAACCGGCGGCGACCGAACACGATTTGGTAAGGCTTGTCGCCAGACTTCGTTGGACGCACCATACCAGGTACAATCTGTCCGCGTTCCATCATCGACTGTGCTATTTCATCGATAGCTACATCAGAATAGGAGCCGTCAAAACGATCCTGCAGCGAAGACGGGGCGACATCATCTGCATCAATCTCAACAATCCTGTCGCCTTCAGCCAATAGCTTGTCGAGGGCTTCTCCCCTCTCCTGTATCTGGCGTACTCCGGCAGCTACCTTCAAAAGGTGCGGTGAGGAGGTTTTAGAAGTCTGAGGGGCAGCTGTCGTTTGCTGGTTCAAGACATTTGCAAACAATCCCCGGGAATCTTTTCTACTCATTCACGCCCCCATGCGGTCCAAAGGAGTTTCTCAATTTCGTCGTTAGCGGCATTCAGCGATTCCATCGCACGGTCGTAGGTCTTTGGTGCAGAGAACCGCGACCTCTGAACTTCATAGAGACTTTGCTTCCAGGTCAGCGCGTCAGCGACTGCGGCCGATTTCATTACCATGTTCAGGAGCAAGTCTTCTCCGAACACCTGCCTCATCAATGCGGTCATGTTAGCTTGTGGATGATCGTTGGGCTCGAACTTGGTGACGATAAATTTGGCAAAGTCCCAACGCGAAGCAGCGCCCATATCATTCAGAATCTGCATGTATGATCCGGCCAGTTCCAAGAACTTACCTGTGGAATCCACATCAAGCATATGTGCTGGAACCGGAATAATCACACCCGTAGCAGCAGTGAGAGAAGATAGGGTCAGGAAGTTCAGCGATGGCGCAGAATCCATCAGAATGACATCATAATTTTCGGCGACCTGTTCCAGTGCTTGCGAAACCCGCAATAGAAAGCTCGTCCCGCCGTTGTTACGCATTTCCAGCGCAACAGCGGTTTCAAATTCCGTCAACTCAAGTCCCGCACAGATAACGTCAAATCCTGGAATATGCGTCTTGTGAATCAGCTCAGCGGTTGGACGCGGCTCGTCAAATCGAATTGCCGCATACAATGTGTCATCTTGTCTGGGGTCGAAATCCGGAAGGTTACCATGGAGGCTTGTCAGGGACGCCTGAGGGTCAAGGTCAACCGCCAATACGCGATAGCCTTTCAAAGCAAGATAATGTCCCAAATGAATGGTGGTCGATGTTTTGCTCGAACCACCCTTGAAGTTTGTCACAGCAATGATCTGACATTCCTCATCGCCGGTACGCCGAGGGTTCATCCATTTCTTGCGGCCTTTTTCAGCCAGAGCCATTCTCAACTCAAGGATCTGCTCAAGCGAGTACATCCGACGCCCGTTGGATGTGACTTCGGGTGAAGGCCCCTTGTCTTTCAACACGATCTGGCGAATGTAAGCCTCGGACACGTCAAGAAGGGACGCAACCTCTGACGAGGAGAATTTCCTCATCTCACGTCTTGCGTCTGGCGGATACTGAGCGATCGATAGATTTTGCAGAGCAAGCTCAAGCTTGCTGGAAAATTCCTGCATAAAATCCAGGCTGCTTAGATGTCGGTTCACGATTCTTTCCTCATCTCTTTCATCTAACTAAGCGCCTGCATGGTTAACAAACCCTTAACTGGGGTGTTGT
>NZ_AP026439.1:0-1014566 GCF_055381905.1 Agrobacterium sp. 5Ca50 | reverse complement strand
TTTTACACCACAGAAAACAACGCTCTAGCCGTTTACACTTAAGGCGAAAAGCGGGAGAATTTCATAATAAAACTAAATTAGCAAAATCATCTTTCTATACATAATTCAATCAATTACCTATGTCACCCTTGAGTGACTTTATTTTGAAAGCTCAGGAACCTGCAGATACGCGCCTGTTGAGGGCAAAACCTTCCGCTGTTAGCCATTTCATCATCAGACTGACAAATTCGGACGTCTTATTCAGCAAAAACCGCGAATCATTGCCGCCCCTGCCAGAGGTCAGCGGCAACAAGAATGCCGCATATTTACACGTTAGCAGAACCCTGTTTCCGCACATATTGCCTGACTCAGTAATGGAGACGGCCATTCAAAGAGCCACATAACCGTCGTCCCTCCAATCGAGAAACCGGTATAGATTTGTGAAATTTTCGTCCTTGAAAAGTGTAACAGTCGTTTGGTACATTGAGGGTCAAACAGGTGGTGTGCCATCATCCCTGTTAGGACGCGGCATTCCAAGGGTGGAGGAAATCTGAAATGGCGCCATATACCGCACCGGTCGATGATATCGGGTTTCTGCTGGAGAGAATTTTCAACTTCGATGGTGTTATGCAAGACCTGCGGGGATTTGAGGAGGTCAATGCAGAACTTGCGGTTACCGTCATGGAAGAGGCCGGTAAGTTTGCAACGGGTGTGCTGGAACCGATAAATCGAGCCGGTGATGAGGAAGGTTCCACTCTGGAAAACGGCGTGGTCCGCACACCAAAAGGAATGGCGGACGCCTACAAGACATTCGTCGAAGCGGGTTGGGGCGGGCTATCTGGTGATCCGGAGTTTGGCGGCCAGGGGCTTCCTCGAGTACTGCAACTGTTGCTGGATGAAATGATGGCTTCGGCCAATCTGTCATTTGGGCTTTTCCCAGGCCTGACCCGGGGCGCCGCTGAAGCAATTGCCCACCATGCTGACGACACCTTGAAACAGACATACCTATCCAAAATGACCTCAGGTGAATGGACAGGCGCAATGGCTCTAACCGAGGCGTCGGCCGGCACAGACCTTGGTCTGCTGAGCACACGCGCCGAACCGGTTGGTGACGGCAGCTACAAGCTCAAAGGCACCAAAATATTCATTTCCTCAGGCGACCACGACTTCGGCGGCAATATCATCCACCTGGTATTGGCACGTTTGCCAGATGCACCGAAGGGCGTGAAAGGCATAAGCCTGTTTCTGGCACCGAAATTCCTTGTCAACGCTGATGGTAGCCTCGGTGATCGCAACACAATGTCCGTTGGCTCGCTGGAACACAAGATGGGTATCCACGCCCAACCAACCTGCGTCATGAATTATGACGGAGCGACAGCCTGGCTTGTTGGGGAGGCCGGTCGTGGACTGAATGCCATGTTCACGATGATGAACGCCGAGCGACTTATGGTCGGCATTCAAGGGTTGGGCATTGCCGAAGCGGCCGTTCAAAAAGCGAGCGATTATGCACGTCAGCGTTTACAAGGCCGCTCAGCAGATGGCGCGCGCAGTCCAGTGTCCATTATCGAACACCCCGACGTACGCAAGATGCTGTTGACCGGACGCAGTTTTATCGAAGCCGCGCGCGCTCTGGCGGTATGGACAGCCTTGCAAATGGACATCGCAGACCGGCATCCGGATGAAAAGACAAGGCATGAGGCCGGCAATCTAGTGGCGCTTTTGACACCTGTCGTGAAAGCGTCTTTCACCGACTTCGGCTTCGAAACTGCAGTGCTGGCCCAGCAGGTATTTGGCGGGCACGGTTACATCCGCGAATGGGGTATGGAGCAGTTTGTCAGAGATGCCAGAATTACCCAGATTTATGAGGGTACCAATGGCGTACAGGCCCTTGATCTCGTAAGCCGCAAGTTACCACTTGAGAACGGTGGAGTGGTGCGAGGTCTGTTCGAAACGATGCGCCAGGACATGCAAAGTGCTGCCAAGACAGACGCAGCGAAAACAATCGCGGAAAGTTCTCTTGCCGCGTTAAAGCAGTTGGAAGCCATTACCGAAACCCTGCTTTCGCGTCAGAGTGACGCCGCCTTTACCGGCGCTGCGGCAACCGATTATCAGCGGATGTTTGCCCTTGTGTGCTTCGGCTGGATGTGGGCAAAAATGGCGAAAGAAGCGGCCGGCAAAACAAACGATTTCGAACGTCGAAAAACTGTGCTTGCAGATTTTTTTGCCCATCGCATGCTGCCACAAACCGAGGCTTTGGCCAAAGCCATTGAGAACGGCGCGGTTTCAATCATGGCGCTTGATGCGGAGCTGTTTTAACAAACAGCAGGCATCTGATCAGATCGGCACCAAAATTCAGGTGGGCCAGCTTTTCTGGCTCACTTCGGTTATCATCACCTATCGCTGCAAAAAACAGCTGACAATTTTTAGACATGGATAGTGACCGTTCGGGTGTATATTCAGTATGTAGCATTCTGTTATACTGCCACTGAACTGATGGCCTCCTATATCCAAGATGGATCATGCCCATGCCCCGCCAGCTTGCATCGCTGAAGTTACCGAGCCTTTCGATATTTCTAGCAACGCTGGGCATTCTGTTCAGTGCGCCGGCAGAAAGCGCTGAGAAGAATACCGATGGCATGCTTCCGGTCTTGTTTGATACACGCGAGCGTCTTCCTAGCGCCAATATCTCTGACATAAGCAGCATTCGTTTCCTGATGTCGGTTGATTTTCCGCCGTTTAATTTCACCGACCAGAATGGCCGCCTGACCGGCTTTAACGTCGATCTGGTGCGCGAAGTCTGTGCGCAGCTGAAAATGGACGCAAAGTGCCAGATGCAGGCCCTGCCGTTTGATGAGCTGGAAGCGGCCGTGGAGATGGGTGAGGGGGATGCAGTCGTTTCTGGCATGGCGGTCACCGGTTCGCTGCGCCAGCGTTTTTCGTTTTCCCGTCCCTATATGATGCTGCCAGCGCGTTTTGTCGCCAACAAGAATGCCAAGTTGCAAGGTAGTGCAGCAACTGCACTGGCCAAACGCAAGGTCGGTGTTGTCGCTGACTCTCGCCACCAGGCAATGCTGAAAGCCTTTTTCCCTGACATTACCAGCACCGAATATAAAAATTACGACGAGCTGTTCGAGGCTGTCAAAACCGGTGCTGTAGATACCATTTTTGCCGATGGATTGCGTTTGCCATTCTGGGTATCTGGCGCAGCGTCAGCGGATTGTTGTGAGCTGTTTGACGGGCCCTATATGTCCGACAAATTCCTGGGCGAAGGTCTGACGATTATGGCGAATGATCCAGAAAATGTCCTCATCCCGGCTTTTGATCAGGCGCTGGCGACCTTGTCACGCAATGGCAAGCTGGACGAGATCTATCGCCGCTATTTTCCGCGTGGCCTTTACTGAGGCATCACGCTTCAAGCTCTTTCAATCGGCCTTACGTGCAATGAACAGGATACCCGTGATAGGTTTACCTGCATCCATTCGGATGGTGGTCCGCACGCTCTCCAACAGGTCGAAACCTTTTTTCGCCAAGAGATCACAGACATAATCGAAGGAATGAGCGTATCGCAGCGAAGGGCGAAGCGTGAAGCCAGTTTCATCGCCAGCATCCTCAACGGAAAAAGCGAATATGCCTTGTGGCATCAACAGGCTTTCGGTCAGGTCAAATACCGTCGCTAGGCTTCCGAGATACATCAACACGTCGGCCGCAGCGACAAGATCAGCACGATGTTGGTCAAAACTTTCAGTAAATAAGGCGGATTCTTCTGGCCCCAACGCCAGATCGGCCTGTCCGAGATAGTCATATATCTCTTTTTCTTCTGCCTTGGACAGCATGTTGGCAGAGATATCAAAGCCTTCAAGCCTGCCTGCCATGGATTTGATTTCAACACCCAGCAGGCCAGTTCCACACCCAATATCAACAACACAGCGAAACGAAGGGGTGGGGATATTTTTTTCGATCAGGGCCGTAAGTTTGGCAGGAACGGAATATTCGAGTTTTTCAACCAGTGCCGTTTCAAACCGTACGGCATATTCATCGAATAATTCCTCGACATAACGGCTTGGAGGTTGGTCGGGCACCTCCGCGGCCCCAAGAACAGCGAGCTTCAGGCCGGCTGCAAATATCCCCTCTGGGTCCAGGGATACCACCCTTTCGTAGGCAGATATTGCGCCTCCCTTATCTCCGGATTTCTCTTGATATTCCCCCATTTTAAACCATCCCGCCGGCCAGTTGGGGGCCAGTTCCAAGGCTTGCGCCATAAGTTCGGTCGCGGCGAGGTGATCGCCGCTTTCAGCAAGCATTCGGGCATAATCCGCCCGGCGGTCTACGATTACGTCACCGGAAGAAAATTGGGTTGAGGCCATAGCAATATCCTGAAGCGATGGCGCTAATTGCAGCAGTCATAAAAAAACTCAAGTCTTATTTCATTCACGCAGCGCTCATACATATAGAAATAGGGTTGCAGGCAGGCGTTGCCTTTCATATCTCTGTCCCAAAAGGAGAACACAATGGCTGGTGATGTGAACAGGTTCCTCGGGGATAGTCCCGCTCGCACCGTACTGAAGCTGGTGGTCGTATCATTGATCGTCGGTTTTTTGATGGCGATCTTTGGCGTTGACCCATGGGATCTCGTCTACAGCATCCGCAATTTCATTCTCGATATCTGGCACAGTGGTTTTGCCGCACTCGGGAAAATTGGCGATTACCTAATACTGGGAGCGACCATCGTCATTCCTATTTTCATCATCCTGCGAATTTTCAACTACCGCCGTTGATATGACCTTGCAAAACATACCAAAAATCTCGCGCAGAAACATTCTTGCAGTCTCAGCAACTGTCTTGCTGTCGGCCTGCGTATCATCACGCGCACCAAAGCTCTCGGGTAATACCTCGGATGAAACCGGCGCCGCATTGGCGATGGTTAACAAGCTTCGTGAAGGGCGCGGACTTTCGCCCTTAAGCGCCAACACACGTGCGCGACAGGCGGCAGCAAGCCAGGCGGTTCGCATGGCAAAAGCCGACAAGATGTCCCATCTCATCGGTTTGGGCGACAGCTTCCTCAGCCGTATGAAAAGCCACTCTGTGCCACTTCCTGCTGCGGAAAATATTGCCAGCGGCCAGGCAGAGGTGCAGAGAGCGGTTCAGGCTTGGATTGATTCTCCAAAGCATCTGGAAAACATGCTGGGCAATTATCATGGTCTTGGCGTTGCCGTGGCACGGGATGCGTCTTCAGGAAATCGGCCTTATTGGGCGATGGTGCTTTCAAGCTAACCGCCCAATAGAGACAAATTCAAACCACCTGCAAAATCAGCAAATGGCTCAATCGAGCTGTTTGCTGGCCCATTTATCCACTGCGCTGTCGCGCAACTCCGTTATCGACGAGACCTTTTCTCGATCCATCAGGTTCGAGAGACCACGGATAATCCGTGACGGCAGCGTTGGACCTTCATAGACCATGCACGAATAAAGCTGCAGCAGGTCAGCGCCAGCGCGGACTTTCTCAATGGCTGTCTCAGCAGAGGAAATACCGCCTGCACCAATAATCGGCAGGGACTTGCCAACGCGCTGTCTAACCTTGGCCAGCACGGCGGTCGAACGCTCGAACAATGGTGTACCAGACAGGCCGCCAGCTTCGCCATTATGGGGGCCAGCCTTCAAACCTGCCCGAGATAGCGTGGTGTTGGACACGATCAAACCGTCTAGGTCATGTTCCAGCGCTTCTGCCGCAATGTCATCCAACCCTTCCTCCGTCAAATCGGGCGCGATCTTCAGCAAAACCGGAATACGTTTACCACTAGCTGCCGCCAGTGCATCTCGCTTGCTCAGCACGGCCGACAGAAGAACAGCAAGGCTTTCCCGCGCCTGCAAGTCACGCAACCCAGGTGTGTTCGGAGAAGAGATATTGGCTGTGAAATAAGAGGCAACCGAATAGAATTTGTCGATCCCGGCAACATAATCGGCAACCCGGTCTGCACTGTCCTTGTTGGCGCCAATGTTAACGCCGACGATGCCATTCAACCGCCCCGCTGACAGGCGTTCAAATGCCACTTCATGGCCCTCATTGTTGAAACCCAAGCGATTGATGACGGCATTATCCTGCGTCAATCTGAAAATGCGTGGTTTCGGGTTACCGTCCTGTGGTTTCGGCGTCAGTGTTCCAACTTCAGTGAAACCAAAACCCAGCTTCAACAGCGCATTTGGCACTTCAGCATTCTTGTCGTAACCGGCAGCCATGCCCAACGGATTGGAAAATCGAATTCCGGCAACTGTCTGAACCAGACGGGGATCTGCAGCAGGCGCGCAGCTTGGCACGAGACCGCTTTTCAGCGCCTTGATCGACAAACCATGCGCTGTTTCAGGATCAAGCATAAACAGACCGCGACGGCCAATCGACGACAGAAAATCGTTCATTCTGATAGCTCCGGAAAAACATGAAGACCATCTGCGCCAAGTGGCAGAGGTTTTTCCCACAAGACAGCATCAAGCGGTAAAGCAGCGTAGAGATGCGGAAACAGATCGCCGCCCCTTGACGGTTCAAAGACGAGAGCCTCACCCAGTTTCGCCGCCTCTACTGCAATAAGCAGCAGATCGTTTTGACCGGAAAAGTGCCGTGCCGCTGTTTCCAAAGCCTGGGCAGCCGTCGAGAAATGAATGAAGCCATCCTGAAGGTCGATCGACGCTCCGTCAAAAACACCTTTCTGGCGGGCAGCCTGCCAGAGGGCTTGCGGCACAATCTTGTAAATGAGGGAAGCCACCATGCCAGTAAATCTCTGTGTGGGGTCAATGATGCCAGCCGATTTGCCCCAAAGGGATGCCCTTGTCCATCTTTCATCGACAAGTTTTACCGATTTCCGTTGGAAATAGCCAAAGACCCGCTTTTCAAACGCGTCATACAGCAACATCATGCGCCATAGAGCCAGCAATCAGTTGTATCTACTGGCGGGCAAGATTAAACTTTCCCGTTATAGGGCAAGCGAAAGCGTGCCCGTGCCCTTGGGAGGGGGCTTCCCATGACACAACTCACGATCATCATCGCGGACGACCACCCGTTATTTCGAGGTGCGTTGAAACAAGCCGTCAACGGCATTGATGCAGACCAGACCATTGTGGAGGCCGGGGATTTCGAAACGGCACATGCCGCAGCGCAAGAGCAGAAAGATGCTGACCTTTTGCTGCTCGATCTCGCCATGCCGGGGGTCAGCGGCTTTTCAGGTCTGATGGCATTGCGCGCCGAGTTCTCAAGCCTGCCGATTGTCATCGTGTCTGCCACCGACGACACGACAACAGTCCGCCGCGCTATTGAACTGGGCGCATCTGGTTTCATTTCGAAATCTGCCGGCATTGATGAGTTGCGCAAAAGCATTCAGACGGTTTTGAACGGGGGAATTTCAACACCGAACGGCTATCAGGACGGACGCGAACACGATCCTGACATTGCGGACCTCATCAACAGACTACGCACATTGACCCCACAACAGAGCCGCGTTCTCGGCATGCTTGGCGAAGGACTGCTTAACAAACAGATCGCTTATGCTCTGGGGGTGTCTGAAGCGACCATAAAGGCGCATGTCTCGGCAATCCTGCTCAAACTCAAGGTGGATAGTCGCACTCAGGCGGTCATACAGCTGTCGAAAATAAACAGCTCAGCCATGGTGGCATAGGGAGGAAAGGATTTTATTCCTTCCTTACTTTACTTTATCGTACCAATGTCTAACATGGGGCAGATGACAATAGGGGTGACTCACGTAACAACCCCACTCATGGGTCCATATGCCAATGCTTTCACACGATGCGATCTGGAGCGCTATCGACAACCTTGCTGAACGCAATCAGCTGACCCCTTCCGGACTTGCACGGCGGGCAGGGCTTGATCCTACGTCATTTAACAAATCCAAACGGCTGGGCCCTGATGGTCGTCAGCGCTGGCCATCGACAGAGTCAGTGTCCAAGGTGCTGGAAGCGACAGGCGCAAGTGTCGACGACTTTTTTGGCATTGTCATAACCAACAGTGATACAAACGCTGCATTTCAAAACACCGCATTTTCACAAGCTGAACTTAGGGCAATACCCTTGCTAGGCTTTGCGCAGGCTGGATCCGGCGGTTTTTTTGACGATGGTGGCTTTCCTGCTGGTCAGGGCTGGGACGTCGTTGAGTTTCCAACCTCTCCGGCCGACAAGGCAGGTGTTTACGCTCTGGAAGTACAGGGCGAAAGCATGATGCCGCTCTACAGAGATGGCGATATTCTAATTGTCGAACCCGGCGCCCAAGTCAGGCGTGGTGACCGTGTGGTGGTCAAAAGCCGCGACGGCGAAGTCATGGCAAAACTTCTCGCCCGTCAAAGCCCGCGCTCTATTGAATTGCTGTCCTTGAACCCGGCACACCCCAACCGAACATTTGACATCAGCGAAGTTGAGTGGATCGCCCGTATCATTTGGGCAAGCCAATAAGGTGTTCAAAAACGCGCCGATTTGCTGCTTGCTCCTGCAAGCAACACAACGCGTCGCCGTTTTTCATTTTTGCCGTTCTCACGGATATTAAAAAAGCCGTCTGCAACATTCTGTTTATTTCGCGCAAAGCACTGTGACATAATGTTTTCTTGCATTTTTCATGATAGGTCAGCTTTGCTTACTTACCCTGCTTGATGAACCCTAGGGCGCAATGCAAAATAGCATGCATTAGCCCGAAAGGATGGGGAATGGTAAAGTCCAAAAGCGTCTATGGTATGTGGAAATCAGATCCGTCGCATCACTCTGCGGCCGAAGACATACAGGGCATATTTACCGGCAGCATGATCTCCGCTTTGGGCTTTTATTTCATGAATAAAGTCGGCCTATTGACCGGCGGCACCGCAGGCGTCGCCTTCCTCATGCACTATGCATGGGGCATAAGCTTCGGCCTGCTATTTTTTGTCGTCAACCTGCCATTCTACTACCTGTCGTTCAAACGTCTGGGTGCGGCTTTTTCTCTGAAAACATTCATTGCCATTGCGCTGGTATCGGTGATTACCGAACTGGAATCCCGGATGCTGGTGATTGAAAGCATCAACCCCATATGGGCGGCGCTGCTTGGCGGCCTGCTTTTGGGTTACGGCCTGTTGGCACTTTACCGACACAGGGCAAGTCTCGGGGGCATCGGCATTCTGGCAATATATATCCAGGACCGCTTCGGCATTCGCGCGGGCCTGATACAATTGGCATTCGATGCGGTTGTCATGCTGTGCGCCTTCACTGTGATCGATCCAATCACCGTTACCTATTCCATCCTTGGTGCGGTCGTGCTGAACATCTTCCTTGCCATCAATCACCGCGCCGATCGTTACATCGTGGTGCGGTGATGCTCATTCTTTCCTTTTCAGGCTAAACGAGATTATACTGCTTTACATTGACCTTTTGAGACTGAAAGGGAAAGCAAAATGCCCATTCTGACCCCTGAACTCTGTCACGCAGCACGTGCCCTAGTTAAGGCCGATCAAGCCTTGCTCAGCGAGACATCTGGCGTTCCACTGAACCTGTTGAGACGGTTTGAAAGCGGCATCGAAACACCTCCCCAGAGCGTCCTGAGTGCCTTGAAATCCGCGCTTGAGGAACTCGGCGCTGTATTTCTGCCTGAGGAAGGTAATGGCGCTGGCGTTCGCCTAAAGTTTGACCGCGAGGAAAGACAAGAAATCGTTGGTTGGGAAGGTGAGGGTGGAAGTGCTGCAGATGACAACGTCATCTAAAAAACAACCTGAAGGCAGAGATTTAAATCCTATAACAATCTCTTCCAAGCAGGTATCAATAATTCCCCCCGGACGTGCAATGAATTCAAGCAAGATGAAATTTATACATGCACACTGATAATAAGTTGTAGATTGTAATTAATTCAATTTTTAGCGTTGTCATGCGAAAAGCCTGATATTCAGGGAGTATTCGGCGACATTGTCACCTCCTGTCACAGCCCGTATTGCTGTCGTGTGGAACGTGAAAACCCGAATACGACCTCATATCTCGGGGGAATCGCATGAAAATTTCAATAAAACACACTCTTGTGCTTGCCTTTGTCGGCTTAAGCCTCGCTGTTATTGGTTTGATGAGCAAAATGCTTGTCCAGGAAATTAAAACATACGATAATTCCTCCCGACTTTCAGAACTGGCACAATTGGACGCCAGCTTGTTTGATGGCCTGCTTGGCCTTCGAGGCGAACGTGGCGCCATATCCTCGGCAATCAAACTCGAAACTTCTGCCATGCAGTCAAGCCTCGTCAATCTCGAGACAGGCCGCAAGCAGGTCGATGGTGCCTTCAGCACAATTCGCACATTGGTCGACAATATCGGCTCCAGCGAAATTCAAAGCGCCACCACGCCGGTGCTGGATGCTTATGCCAAATGGACGTCCCAGCGCGCGGACATCGACAATGCGCTGAAGCAGGCTGTCGCAAGCCGTGATCCAGCATTGGGCAAACAAGTGCTGACTTTTGCTGACGGCATGTTGTCGGACCTGGAAAAGGCCGCCAACCGGGTAGAAGCGACAATCAACGGTCGGGAGCCCGGCATGATCATGTTCACGCAGTTGCGCTCGCTTGGATGGCAGGCTCGCACAAACGGTGGCGCTGCGAATTCGACGCTGGTCGGTGGATTGATTGCCAAAGAACCTCTGAGCGCTGCAAAGCTCGCGGAAATCTCCGTACAGGATGCCAAGGTTGACTTTGCACGCGACGTAATTGCCCAGATCGTCGCCAGCCCAACCGCACCTGAACAGCTCAAAAAGCTGTTCGACGTTGCGCAAAATTCATACTTCGGCGGCCCTTACGCGGCGCAAAAAGCCAAAGCCCTCGCAGCCTCCAAGGATGGTGTAGCCGTCGACATCAATGTCGATGATTGGCGCAAAGATGCAGCACCGGCACAGGCATCGCTTGCCGATATCGCATCCGCAGCGCTGGTCGAGATGACCGCCTTCACCGCTGCCAATGCAACATCGGCCACAAGATCAATCATCGCATACTCCATCGCCACGCTCTTGATAACGGCCCTGTCACTGGTCGGCATTCTGACAATCATCTTCCGTATCACCAATCCGATCGCTGAGCTGACGGCCATCATGCGCAAGCTGGCCGGTGGCGATCTGTCCGTCACCGTTTCGGGTTCCAAACGCAGCGATGAAATCGGCGAAATGGCACGCGCAGTCGAAGTCTTCAAAGAGGCGGCCCTGCACAACAAGGCACTCGAGAGACAGGCAGACGAAAACCGTCGTGCGTCTGAGGCCGAACGCATCTCCATTCAGGAGCGTGCTGAACAGGAAGCAGAAGAGCGTCTCACAAAGGCAACATCCGGCCTTGCAAATGGTCTGAAGCGCCTTGCCTCCGGCGACATGCTTTGTGAGATCAATGAGAAATTCAGCGAGCAATTCGAAGCTCTGCGTGAAGATTTCAACAGATCCGTCCATCAGCTTCGCATTACGCTGGAGCAGGTCAACCAGACCGCGCAGAGCGTCAGCAATGGCAGTGGCGAAATCTCGACTGCGTCGGACCAGCTTTCCAAGCGGACAGAACAACAGGCGGCATCGCTTGAAGAAACCGCAGCCGCGCTTGAAGAGGTCACAACCAACGTTAAGCAGACCTCCGAGCGTGCGGGTGAAGCCCGTGAGATGGTACGTCACGCAAGCCAGCGAGCAGTTGCTTCAAGCACTGTTGTATCTAGCGCAGTCGAAGCCATGCAGAAGATAGAGATGGCCTCCGGGCAGATCAGCAATATCATCGGTGTCATTGATGAGATCGCTTTCCAAACCAACCTTCTGGCGTTGAATGCCGGTGTTGAAGCTGCGCGTGCCGGCGAAGCAGGCAAGGGCTTTGCGGTGGTTGCACAGGAAGTTCGCGAACTGGCACAGCGCTCTGCCAATGCGGCCAAAGAAATCAAAGCGCTGATCGGTAACTCCGAAGCTGCCGTCAATCAGGGCGTTACATTGGTGAATGATACCGGGAGCGGGTTGACCGAAATTGCCCAGCTTGTGACCGCTATCAATGAACACATGGACGCCATTGCGACAGCGGCCCGCGAGCAGGCTTCAGGCTTGGCGGAGATCAACACTTCCGTCAATCACATGGATCAAGTCACACAGCAGAACGCCGCAATGGTTGAGGAGATGAATGCCGCTGGCGCAAATCTCGCCGAAGAAAGTGGTCGTCTTTCCGACCTTCTTGCGCAGTTCAGAATGCAGGAGGGTAACCCCCAGCAAAACGGCTCGTATCGTCGCTATGCGGCGTAACGCTCCGCTCCATACCATCTGATGTCATCTAAACCGCTCCGCGAAAACGGAGCGGTTTAATTTTATCGCCTCATCAGGCTGCGACTTCTGTCACGGTGTTCTGCATGTAGGCAATCAGATCTTCGATCGTAACGAGCAGGATATTGTGCTGCTCCGCAAAGATCTCGAGCTGCGGCAGACGCGCCATGGTACCGTCATCATTGGCAATCTCGCAGATGACGCCCGAAGGCGACTTGCCGGCAAGTCTGCAAAGATCAACGGCAGCCTCGGTGTGCCCAGGACGACCCAAAACACCATTCGGATTGGCACGCAGTGGGAAAATATGGCCCGGACGCGCAAACTCATCCGGCTTTGCCGAAGGATCAAGCAAAGCCTTTACGGTCGCTGCGCGGTCCGCTGCAGAAATTCCGGTGGTCGTGCCGGGCAAATAGTCGACAGACACTGTGAATGCTGTTTTCAGAGACTCTGTATTGTTTGGCACCATCAATGGAATGTCGAGTTCATCAAGCCGTGAACCTTCCATAGACACGCAAATCAAACCACGGGCCTTGTTCATCATGAAGGCGATCTTTTCAGCAGTCGCATCCTGCGATGCAAAAACGATATCACCTTCATTTTCGCGGTCCTGATCGTCAACAACGATCACCATTTCACCGCGAGCAATGGCCGAGATAGCATCTTCAATTTTAGAGATAGTCATTTCATAGTCTTTCAAGGGTTGAGCCAGAAGTCCGGCTTATGTTGCGCCAACCGTGCTTGGGGGCACTTCGGCAAAACTTCCCTTGGGCGAACAAACACTGCCCAACCACCCCGAAGGATGGCTGTCGTGACCTGCTCTCTTCTATCCGGACTATACCGTCGGCTCCGGCATCTCACCGGATCTGCTGACCTTCCGGCGAAACCGGAAGCGCTCGCGGGCTCCGGGATTACTCCCGATACCGCCGGTGGGGAATTGCACCCCGCCCTGAGAACAGGCTGAAGATAAGTGCATAGGCTGGCGAAATGCAAGGCGTGTTGATTTAAAAATCGATATTTAGATGATCGATACGCTGAACACTGTGTTGAATGAAAAAGATGTCTAAGCTTTGCAGCTAGCGTAGCAAATCATGTATGCAATCTGCCGATTTCTAATGGCAGTTACATGTCAGGCACCGCGCATCTTACGTTCAGGCGCTCTCTCTGGGAATCAGCTTGCCCAAAAACAGCCTGTCAAAATCCTTGTCTTCGGAACTGCCAAGCACCTCAACGAGATATTCGACCATATCGGTCAGTGGTTGGCGATAGGTCGTCAAACGATAATTCGGGCTATCTGCCTGTGGCACATCATCAAAACCGGCCACAGCGATGTCCTCCGGCACCCGCAGACCAAGTTTATGGCGGATGACATCAACAGCACCGAGCGCCAGAGCGTCGTTTTCGCAAACGATGATATCAGGCAGATTGGCCAAATCACGTCCAGTGAACGCCTTCATGATGACGTCAGCTGCCAGTTCAGGATCATAGGCGGGCACGCTTGCTGTTTCCGGTTCAACGCCAAAATAATCCCGCCAGCGGTCAACGAAGGTTTCCTTGCGCAACAAATGTGCGGAATAGGTGCGTGGTCCGGCCAGAAACATCGGACGTTTATAACCGCGATCACGGACGTAATTGGCAATTTCAGTCGTTGCATGCACGTCATCGACGGCAATAGAAATTGTATTCGGGTTACGAGATGTTCTGGCAAAAATGATCAGCTTACGAAACCGCCGGGCGTGCAGGGCGGTTTCCAGAACCTCGTCATCAAACTGAATACCAATCAGGATAACCGCATCAACCCGCCGCTGGCTGGCATTGAGCAAAGCATGTCCAGCATCGTCTTTGTTGAGGGTGTTGACGAGGAGAATGTCCCATCCCTCACGACGCAGGATTCGCGTCAATCGCTCCATCATCACCAGCTTATGAGGATTGGCGAAATCGTCAATGAGCAAAGCAACAAGATTGGTCCGATCAGAGGAGAGACTCGCTGCCCGGAGATCGGGAACATAACCAAGTCGTTCCGCCGCAGACATGACTTTTGCCAGGCTTTTCGGGGAAATAGAGGCGTCTTTGCGAAACGCACGGTTGACCGTCCACCGCGATACGCCAGCCTCAACCGCTACGTCATCCGCGGTAACGTTCGCGGCGAATAGAGGTTTCTTCTCTTGCGGCATAATCGTCTCCTCCTAACCTTATGTCGTGTATCGCGCTTCATTGATAGCTCCTTTTTGCACACGCTTCCATTTATTTTGCTCGCGGGAGCAAATTGCTGTTGCTCACGGGAGCAAATGAGTGCTAGGTCTTGCTCACGGGAGCAGGAGGGCTTCCAATTCGGGAGGAATAGAGTGCTTAAAGTTGCATTGCTCGGCGCTGGCCGCATCGGTCGGGTTCACGCGGTCAATATTGCCGCAAACACCAGAAGCGAGCTGGTCGCTGTTGCGGACGTTAATACAGCGGCCGCAGATGAGTTAGCCGGACATTATGGTGCGCAGGCACGTTCGATTGAGGATATCCTGGCCGACAGAGCCATTAATGCAGTCCTTATCGCAACTTCGACCGATACCCACTCTGATCTTATCGAGAAAGCGACAGCAGCCGGAAAGGCTGTGCTGTGCGAAAAGCCGGTGGATCTGTCGCTCGAGCGTGCGAAAGCCTGCTTGGCGAAAACCGAATCCTCGGGCCTGCCGGTGATGATCGGTTTCAATCGCCGTTTCGATCCAAATTTTGCGGCTGTAAAAGCTGCGGTCAACGCCGGTGAAATCGGAAAACCGGAACTGCTGTCGATCACATCATTTGACCCGGCGCCGCCACCTGTCAGCTATGTGAAGGTTTCCGGCGGCCTGTTCCGCGACATGATGATCCATGACTTCGACATGGCTAACTTCATTATGGGCGACGCACCCAAGACCGTGCATGCTGTTGGCACATCGATTGTCGATCCTGAGATCGGCAAGGCTGGTGACGTCGACACTGCGGTGGTGACTTTGACCTACGCAAACGGCCGCATCGCAGTGATCAAGAACAGCCGCCGTGCCATTTATGGTTATGACCAGCGATTGGAACTGCTCGGTTCAGAAGGCCTGCTTTCGGCCGCCAACATTCTGGAAAACACAGTTTCCAAGGCCACCAAGGCCGGCGTGACGAGCGCGAAGCCAGAGCACTTCTTCCTTGAAAGATACATGCGTGCCTATGTTGCGGAATGGAATGCATTTGTCGCTGCAGTCCTTGATGGTGCGGCGATCCCAGTCACACTGAAAGATGGCGTTCAGGCGCTGGCACTTGCTGAAGCGGCAACGCAATCGGCGCAAACAGGTCGCTCAGTTGAACTGACGCTGTAGGCATCTGACCACTCGTCATGATGCATGAGTTTTTGACCGGAGTGCGTAGGGAGAACGCGCACCCGGTCTCGAAATCCGGCTTGGAGGGCCGGGAGGCAAGGGCGTTCAGACGGGGCGCCTTGCGAAACTTAACGGGAGGATATCATGAAGAAGTTATTTGCCGCGGTATCAACAGCCGCAATCATTGCTATGGCTGGTCCGGCCTTGTCCGCCAGCATTATTGTTGTTGCACATGGACAGGCGAACGACCCGTTCTGGTCGGTCGTCAAAAACGGCGTGGAAAAAGCCGGCAAGGACACAGGCGCGACCGTAGAATTCCGTTCGCCTGAAACCTTCGACATGGTTCAGATGAGCCAGATGATTGATGCGGCCGTTAACCAGAAGCCAGATGGCCTTGTCGTTTCCATCCCTGACGCCGATGCACTTGGCCCATCCATCAAGCGCGCTGTGGAAGCCGGTATTCCGGTCATTTCCATGAACTCTGGTTCCGATGTCGCTCACGAGCTCGGCGCCCTCCTTCACGTTGGCCAGTCTGAATTCGACGCTGGCAAGGCAGCTGGTGCCAAGCTCGCTGAACTGGGCGGCAAGAAAGGCATCTGCATTAACCAGGAAGTCGGCAACGTGTCCCTCGACCTGCGTTGCAAAGGCTTTGCTGAAGGCTTCGGGCAAGTCACCGTTATCCCAACCGGTAACGACCCAGCAGAAGTGCAGGCCAAGGTTCGCGCTGCTCTCGAATCCGACGCCGACGTTGACACGGTTCTGTCATTGAACGCCTCGCTGGTCGGTGAGCCCACAGTGCAGGCAGCGCAGGCAATCGGCCGCGACAAAGTCATGATCGCTACCTTCGACCTGTCGTCTGGCTTCCTACAGGACATTGTCGACGGCAAGGCAACCTTCGCCATCGATCAGCAGCAGTTCCTGCAGGGTTATCTACCTGTTTCCTTCTTGGCGCTTAATGCCGAATACGGCCTGATCCCGGGCGGTGACGTACCATCCGGCCCGAACCTTGTGATGAAAGATTCGGCCGCAAAGGTCATCGAGCTTTCCGCAAAGGGCATCCGCTAAGCAACAGCCGGGCCATGCACTGGTGTGGCCCGGCTTTCTATCGGGAGGAACAGCATGTCGACGGAGACGCTTGCTATGGTGGATGAACGCATTAAAGCTGAGTCCTTTGTGACCAGGCTCATGAAAAGACCAGAACTGGGAGCAATCGGAGGCGTCGTCCTCGTCACGATCTTTTTCCTGATTACCGCCGACAGCACCATGTTCACGCTGTCAGGCATCATGAATTTCATGACCCCTGCAGCTCAATTGGGTATTCTCGGCATCGCCGCTGCCATGTTGATGATTGGCGGTGAGTTCGACCTCTCCATCGGCTCGATGGTCGCTTTTGCCGGGATGTTGTTCGGTGCTTTTACCGTTAATATCGGCCTGCCGCTGATCGTTGCCATTCCCCTGACCATGGGCCTTGCCGGTGCTCTTGGCATTGCAAACGGACTCATCGTCCTTCGCACCAAGCTACCCTCTTTCATCGTCACGCTTGCTGGTCTTTTCATCCTGCGCGGCGCATCACTTGTTGGACTGAAAATCGTCACAGGGGGTTCGACACAGCTGCGTGGTGTCCGTGAAGCAGTCGGCGGCGACTTCATTGCACCAATCTTCTCCGGAGATGCATTCGGCTGGTTCTTCCAGTGGATGGCAGACAAGGGGCTGATCGACACATTGCGGACCGGCGCGCCCAAAGTACCGGGTGTGCCCGTTGAAATCCTGTGGTTCATTGGTTTTGCCATTATCGCCACCTACGTCCTTCTGCGCACGCCTTTCGGCAACTGGATTTTCGCGACAGGCGGTGACTCCGTGGCCGCACAGAACTCGGGCGTCCCAGTTCGTCGCGTCAAACTTTCTCTGTTCATGTTGACAGCAATGGCTGCAGCTCTGGTCGCTATCATCGCTGTTATCGATGCTGGTTCCACCGATGCACGGCGCGGCTTCATGAAGGAATTCGAAGCCATCATCACAGCGGTTATCGGCGGGTGCTTGTTGACAGGCGGATATGGTTCGGCGGTCGGTGCATTCTTCGGCGCCATCATCTTCGGCATGGTCACCATTGGCCTCACCTACACCAAATTCGACCAAGACTGGTTCCAGATCTTCCTTGGCGCGATGCTGTTGCTGGCTGTGATCTTCAACAATGCAATCCGCAAACGCGTAACCGGGGAGCGTTGAGATGACTGCACCTATCATCCACATGGAAAACATCAAAAAGCACTATGGCAATGTCATTGCCCTGAACGGTGTGACCTTTGATGTCATGCCCGGAGAATGCCACTGCCTGCTGGGCGACAACGGTGCCGGTAAATCTACCTTCATCAAGACTATGTCGGGCGTACACAAACCCAATGAAGGCAGCATTACCTTCGAAGGACGCCCCATGTCTTTCGAAACGCCGCGTGACGCGATGGAAGCTGGAATTGCCACCGTATTCCAGGATCTCGCTATGATCCCGTTGATGTCAGTTACCCGCAACTTTTTCATGGGCCGCGAGCCGACAACGGGTAAGGGTATCTTCAAGCGCTTCGACATCGACCGTGCCAACGAGATCACTGTCCAGGAAATGCGCAAGATGGGCATCAATCTGCGCGGACCTGACCAGGCTGTGGGCACATTGTCTGGCGGTGAACGCCAGACAGTTGCCATTGCAAGAGCGGTCTATTTTGGTGCCAAGGTCTTGATCCTTGACGAACCGACTTCGGCGCTTGGTGTGCGGCAAACCTCCAATGTCCTGGCAACCATCATGAAGGTACGCGCACAGGGTGTTGGCGTCGTCTTCATCTCTCATAACGTCCGCCATGCCATGGCCGTCGGTGATCGCTTTACCGTCCTGAACCGCGGCCAGACGCTGGGTACGGCGAAAAAGGGCGAAATTACAGCACCGGAATTGCAGGATCTGATGGCCGGTGGCCAGCAGCTCGCCGAGCTTGAAGGGTCTCTTGGCGGCACGATCTGATCAGTCAATAGACGTGCCCGTATCTATCCATAGAAAGTGAACTGGTGACAGAGATGTCTTATCCAATGCCTGCAAAAGAACTCGGCATCGCCCTGATCGGCACCGGCTTTATGGGCAAGTGTCACGCCATGGCCTGGCGCAATGTGGCAGCAGTGTTTGGCGGAGTGCATCCCCGCTTGGAAATCCTGAATGATGTTACGGAAGAGGCAGCGCAGAATTACGCTCGTCAGTTCGGATTTGCACGCGCGACCTCCCGTTGGGAAGATGCCATCAATGACCCCAAAGTCGATGTCGTCTCAATCACTGCGCCAAACGGCATGCACCGCCCAATGGCGGAGGCGGCTCTAAGGGCCGGCAAACATGTCTGGCTTGAAAAGCCAATGGCGCTGACACTTGACGACGCCCGCGCCATGGCGGCTCTTGCCGCACAACATCCCGATCAGAAAACCATTCTTGGTTACAACTACCTGCGCAGCCCGGCATTCCAGTCCGCCAGAAAGATGATTACCAATGGCGTCATTGGCAAGCCCGTGGCATTTCGCGGCGTTTATGACGAAGACTATTCCGCTGACCCGCTCCTCCCTTGGTCATGGCGGATGACTCACGAAGGTGGTGGCCTGGGTGCTCTTGGGGATCTGGGCTGCCACCTCGTGAGCCAAATGATCGCATTGATGGGTCCTGTCACAGAAGTTGTGGCACAGACACAGATCGTTGTTTCAACCCGCAACTCTCCCGAAGGTCCAAAGCCGGTCGAGAACGAAGACAGCGCACTCGCATTGTTGCGTTTCGCCTCTGGTGCCCAAGGTTCGTTCGCCACGTCACGTGTCGCTCGTGGCCGCAAATGCCGTTTGCAGTGGGAAGTGCATGGCACGGATGGAACGCTCGTCTTCGATCAGGAAAACATGAACGAACTTTGGCTGCATCGCCATGGCGACGCCGGTTTTACCCGTCATCTCACCGGACCGGACCAGCCTGATTTTGCAGCATTTTGCCCGGCACCGGGCCACAATTTCGGCTTCAACGAACAGAAGGTCGTTGAGGCACGCGATCTGTTGCGCGCGATCGCACGTGGCGCTGCCTGTGGCCCTGATTTCATTCAGGGATTGGAAATCGAAAAGATAATTCACGCCATGGCAACGTCCCATGGAAGTGTCGTGCATATTGAAAGGTAAGGCTGTGACCAAAACACTCGATGTCATTACGATCGGTCGCGCAGGTGTGGACCTCTACGGTGCACAGGTCGGTGGCCGTCTGGAAGATATGGGGTCTTTCGAAAAATACATCGGAGGCTCTCCCACCAATATTGCCTGCGGAAGCGCACGTCTTGGTCTGAAAACAGCGCTTCTCAGCCGTGTTGGCAACGAACATATGGGCCGCTTCATTCTTGAACAGTTGGCGCGGGAAGGTGTCTCCACCAAGGGCGTCAAAATCGATCCTGAGAGACTGACTGCTCTCGTTATTCTCGGTATCCGCGACGACGAACAATTCCCGCTGATCTTCTACCGTGAAAACTGCGCAGACATGGCATTGTGCGAAGATGATGTTGACGAGGCCTTTATCGCCTCTGCACGCGCCGTCGTCGTGACCGGCACGCATCTCAGCAACGCGCGCACTGAAGCCGCCGTTATCAAGGCGCTGAAACTCGCGCGTAAACATGGTCTGCGGACAGCGCTTGATATTGATTATCGTCCAAACCTGTGGGGCGTCGCCGGTCATGGCGATGGTGAAAGCCGTTTCGTCGAAAGCCAGAAGGTCACAGCAAAACTGCAAGCATCCCTGCATTACTTCGACCTGATCGTCGGGACCGAAGAAGAATTTCATATTGCCGGTGGCAGCACCGACACACTGGCATGCCTGAGGGCTGTGCGGGCGCTGACGCCAGCAACCCTCGTCTGCAAACGCGGTGCACTCGGTGCCGTCGCATTTGAAAAGGATATTCCTGACAGTCTCGACAAGGGACAGTCCGGCCAAGGTTTCCCGATTGAAGTCTTTAATGTGCTGGGTGCCGGCGACGGCTTTTTCTCCGGCCTGCTGCGCGGCTGGATGACCGATCAGGACTGGCCAACATCTCTCAAATACGCCAACGCTTGCGGCGCATTTGCGGTCAGCCGACATGGCTGCACACCAGCCTATCCAAGCTGGGAAGAGCTGCAATTTTTCCTTGAGCGTGGCGTCGTACGAGCTGACTTGCGCAATGATCCGGTTCTGGAACAATTGCACTGGTCAACCACAAGACACACGCGCGTTAATGGTGATTGGTCAACCATGCGGGTTTTTGCCTTTGACCACCGCATGCAGCTTGAGAATATGCCGGGCTACACCTTGGAAAAGGGCGGTGCTTTCAAGGAACTGTGCCTTGATGCGGCCCTCAAAGTGCAAAATGGCCAGGCTGGCTACGGCATTCTTTGCGACAACCGCATTGGCCGCTCCGCCTTGCAACGCGCCTCTGGAACAGGTCTCTGGATTGGCCGTCCGGCAGAACTGCCGGGATCAAGACCTCTGAAGCTTGAACCAGAGCTTGGAACGGATTGCGGGACACTGGTCGAATGGGCACGCGAAAACGTCGTTAAGGTTCTGTGCTTCTGCCATCCGCAAGATAGCGCGGAGGTATGGTCCGAACAGATCGCAACCGTAAAACGTCTGTTTGAATCTGCACGCCGTAACCGGCTGGAATTCCTTCTGGAAATCATTCCATCCAAGGTGGCAACAACCGATGACGACACGGTCGCAACCCTCGTACACCGTTTCTATGAAGCTGATATTTTCCCTGACTGGTGGAAACTGGAACCGCTGAAGACACATGCGGCTTGGGCCAATGCGATCGACGCCATTGAGGCAAACGATCGCCACACCAGAGGCATCGTCGTTCTGGGACTTGAAGCGCCCGAAGCAGAGCTTTCACAGAGCTTCGAGGTCGCCGCGAGCTTCGATCTGGTCAAGGGTTTTGCAGTCGGTCGCACGATCTTTGCAGATGTCGCAACACGCTGGCTGGCAGGCGAGATCACAGACGCTGCCGCCACAGATGAAATGGTGTCGCGTTACGCCCGCTTGTGCCGGGTTTGGGACAATGCACGCGCCAAGGCCAAGGAGTATGCCGCATGACGACCATAAGATTGACAGCGGCACAGGCCATGGTGAAGTGGCTCTCTGCACAGTTGACGGAAGATAACGAACGTTTCATCGACGGTATCTGGGCGATTTTCGGCCACGGGAACGTTGCGGGACTTGGCGAAGCTTTGCAGAAGGCAGGTAACAGCCTGCCAACTTGGCGCGGGCAAAACGAGCAGACCATGGCACATGCGGCCATCGCCTATGCCAAGGCAAAAAAACGCACACGTGCCCAGGCGGTGACATCATCCATCGGCCCCGGTGCGACCAACATGGTCACTGCTGCTGCTCTGGCACACGTAAACCGTCTGCCATTGTTGCTTATTCCCGGCGATGTTTTTGCCAATCGTCGTCCTGACCCGGTGTTGCAGCAAATCGAAGACTTCGATGACGGCACGGTATCGGCCAATGATTGCCTGCGTCCTGTCAGCCGTTATTTCGACCGCATTACCCGGCCGGAACAGCTGCTAACTGCTTTGCCACGCGCCATGCGCGTGCTGACAGACCCGGCCAATTGCGGCCCGGTGACATTGTCATTCTGCCAGGACGTTCAGGCCGAAGCTTTTGATTGGCCGCAAGCGTTCTTTGAAACCCGCGTTTGGCGCATACGCCGTCCAGCGCCGGACACACGCGACCTTGCGGAGGTCGAAAAAGCCATCCGCGCAGCACGCAACCCGGTCATCGTCGCAGGTGGTGGTGTGATCTACAGCGGGGCGGAACAAGAACTGGCCGATTTCGCAACGCGCCACAACATTCCGGTCATCGAAACCCAGGCTGGCAAATCCTCCTTGCCGCAAGCACACCCGATGAACTTCGGTGCTGCTGGCGTCGACGGATCAGCGGCAGCGAATGCTGTTGCGCGTAAGGCTGATGTCGTCATCGGCGTTGGCACCCGCTTTCAGGACTTCACGACAGGTTCCTGGACATTGTTTGAAGCAAAGGACCGCAAGCTCATCTCGATCAACGTGCAGGCATATGATGCCGACAAACACGGTGCCATTGGTCTTGTTGCCGATGCGAAAGTTGCGCTTGAAGCACTCAGCGCAGCCTTGGACGGTCACAAGTCGGAACAGCAAGACGGCACCTTGCGCTCGGAGTGGCTGGCGGCTGTTGATCTCCACTGTGCAGCGCCCAAGAGTGACGGCTTGCCGACCGACGCACAGGTCATTGGCGCCGTACAACGTGCAACAGACGACGACGCGATTGCAATGTGCGCGGCCGGCACAATGCCCGGCGCATTGAAATTGCTCTGGCAGCCAAGTCAGGGCGGCTACCACATGGAATACGGCTTCTCCTGCATGGGTTATGAAATCGCTGGTGCTATGGGCTTGAAGCTGGCGCGGCCGGAACGGGAAATCATCTGCTTTGTCGGCGATGGGTCCTACATGATGGCCAATTCCGAACTGGCGACTGCGGTTATGCGCAAGGTACCGTTTACGGTGGTTCTAACCGATAACAGAGGTTACGGCTGCATCAACCGTCTGCAACAGGCCAGCGGCGGTGCCGCATTCAACAACCTCTACGCCGATTGCAACATCGAGCAACAGCCGCAAATCGACTTTGTCGCCCACGCGGCGTCTATGGGTGCCGTTGCCATCAAGGCGAAGAACATTGCCGATCTTGAACAGCAGATTGCACAAGCCCGACAGCGCGATATCCCTACCGTCATCGTCATCGATACCGATCCGACCAATGGGCCTGGTTTTGGCGACGCAGGAAACTGGTGGGATGTTGCCGTGCCGCAAGTCGGAACGACCGAAAAATTGAAAGAAGCCTATGCACGCTACCTTGAAGGTATGGCACGGCAAACACTGGTAAATTGAGGAATGAGCATGATCCGCTTCGGAACAAATCCAATCGCCTGGGCCAATGACGACGACCAGACCCTTGGCGCAGATATACCGACAGAACAGATCCTCCGGGAAGCATCCGAGATCGGTTTCGACGGTATCGAAAACGGCCACCGCTGGCCCGATGAACCGGAGGCTTTGAAAAGCCTTCTTGGTTCTTACAGTCTTTCCTTCGTTTCCGGCTGGTATTCCCTCAACCTTCTGACTCAGTCTGTCGAAGACGAAAAGAAGGCGATCCAGAAGCACCTCGACAAGCTGAAGCACAATGGCTGCAAAGTCTGCATCGTTTGCGAAACCTCCAATTCCATTCAAGGGCTGCAGACAGCACTTTCGGAAAGCCCGCAACTTTCAGCAGACGAGATGAAGGCTTTCGCTGCCAAGGTGGAAGAACTGGCCGCATTCACGGCGTCCCAAGGCATTACGCTGGTCTATCATCATCACATGGGCACTGTTGTCGAAACACCGGAAGAGATCGATGCCTTTATGGCCGCGACCGGCCCGGCAACACATCTGCTTTTTGACGCCGGACATTGCTATTTCGGTGCTAACGGCGCCGATCCGACACCCGTGCTTCGCAAATACGTAAAGCGCGTCGCGCACTTCCATGCCAAGAATGTCCGTCCTGCCATTATGCGACAGGTCCGCGAAAACGGCCTGTCATTTATGGATGGTGTGCGGGCAGGCGTATTCACCGTTCCGGGCGACAGCGAAGGTGGCGTCGATTTCCTGCCGCTTCTGCAAATACTCAAGGATGAAGGTTATCTGGGCTGGATCGTCATCGAAGCCGAACAGGATCCAAAGGTTCGCAATCCGCATCAATACCAGTCACTCGGCCTGAAAACCTTAAAAGAGGCAGCCGCAAAGACAGGTCTCGTCTGACATCCAACGACCACAAGAATGCTGCCCCGGCTAACCCGGATGCAGCGTTCTCTTATCAATAATTTATTGCATGCATCACCCAAGATCGCTCAAGCGGGTGATATTCCCAGGAGGAAACACGATGCCCAATCTTCTCCATCGGCCTTTTGGCACCCACGGAAAGGTGCACGAAATCACTCCCACTTCGGCTGGCTGGCGTTATGTCGGTTTTTCGCTCCATCGTTTGCGAGCAGGTGAAAAAGCAGCGGAGGCAACGGGTGATCGTGAAGTGATCCTTGTCCTGATCGAGGGTAAAGCCGCGATAAATTCGAACGGCCGGGATTGGGGTATCTTGGGCAACCGCATGAATGTATTTGAAAAGACAGCTCCCCATTCGCTCTATCTGCCAAATGGCTCGAACTGGCAGGCGACGGCCGAAACAGATTGCGTGATTGCCGTGTGTTCCGCTCCTGGCAAGAGTGGTCACGAAGCCCGCCTGATTGACCCAAACAGCATTACGCTTACACAGCGCGGCGAAGGTAGCAACACCCGCTACATCAACAATATCGCCATGGAAAACGAGGATTATTGTGACTCGCTGCTGGTCACCGAGGTCTTCACACCCGCTGGCAACTGGTCAAGCTATCCAAGCCATCGCCACGACGAAGATGATTTTCCCCGCATCACCTATCTCGAAGAGACCTATTATCACCGGCTGAACCCTGCGGACGGTTTTGGCGTGCAGCGGGTCTATACCGATGACCTGCAATTGAATGAGACCATGGCAGTTCACGACGGCGACGTCGTCTGCGTGCCACGCGGCCACCATCCCTGCGGCGCGCCTTATGGCTTCGAGATGTATTATCTCAATGTGATGGCTGGCCCACTGCGCAAATGGCGGTTCGTTGCAGCCCCCAATGTCGAACATCTGTTGAAGTAATCGCAGAACCTCAGAGTACTTATCATGACCCAACCGTTTACACTTGCCGTCTGCGCCGAAATGATCTGGCGGGACAAGCCGATTGAATGGCGTTGCGCACGCCTTGCCGAAATGGGGTTTGACGTCGGCCTTTGGAACTGGCCGGATCATGACCTGGAAGCCTTGGTACAATCCGGCGCCAGTTTTTCGATCATGAACGGTTACCTCACTGGCCGTTTGGCCGACGATGAAGGAGCCACTGAACTGCTGCGTTCAGCACGGGAAACCGCCCAAATTGGTAAGCGGCTTGGTGTCGCCCGGCTTAACCTGCATGGCACCGGCCTCGGCGAGGGCGGCCTGCCGGCTCAACCCAGTGAGATTGTCACCGGTAAAATGTGGCTCAAGGCACGCGATACTCTGGCACGTATCGCCGAGATGGCGGAAGAGGAGGATGTCGTCTACACACTCGAGAACCTCAATCTTCCCCTCGATCACCCCGGCACACCTTTTGGTCGGGCAGAAGACACGCTTGCTCTGGTGTCATCCGTCAATCATTCCCGTCTGCGTCTCAATCTTGATCTCTATCACGTGCAGATCGGTGAGGGTAATCTGATTGAAACCTGCAAATCCTGCTTGCCATGGGTTGGCGAGATACAGGTGGCGGACGTACCTGGACGATGTGAACCCGGCACCGGCGAAATCAACTATCCGGTGATCGCACGAGCGTTAAACGACATGGGATATCGCGGACCGGTCGGTATGGAGGCATTTGCAAAAGGTGATCCTGAGCGTGCGCTTGAAGCCTTCCGCAATGCCTTCACCTTATAGGCAAGGTTTCTGAGCGACGCTCTTTTCGCGCATTGTCTACGTCCAGTCTTTGTCACAGCCACAAACCAAACAAGACAAGACAAGCCGTTTACAGCATCGGCTATTGACGACGTGAAACACCGCATGGTTCATGCATTTCAGAATATCGGCCAGTGTCTGGCATGACGGAAATGTGAGGAAAATGACCATGCGGCTTGGGTACATCAACCTGACAGACGGCGATGAGTTGGACAAATGCCTGTCGCAGCTCGTCAAGCTGTTTGAAGAAGCTGGCATGAAACCGTCAGGCGCAATTCATGCACCATACAAAGGTCCAAACCGCAGCAAATGCGACATGGACCTTCAGATTTTACCGGATGGGCCAGTGTTTCGGATCAGCCAGAACTTAGGTGAACTCGCAACCGGATGCCGGTTGGACAGTGCTGCTCTGGAGGCAGCGACAACAGAAGCTGCTGCACGCGCAGATGGCGCCTCCGTGTTGATCGTCAACAAGTTTGGCAAACATGAAGCCGAGGGTCGCGGCTTTGTTTCGATGATCATCGACGCCATGGAACGGGACATTCCCGTAGTCATCGGTGTCAACAAACTCAATCTCGAAGCCTTTCTCTCTTTCGCGGATGGCTGCGCGGAAATCCTGCCAGCAGACCCGAATTACATTGTAAACTGGGTAACAGCTGAGGCAGTACACTAGACGACGCGAGATAAAATACTGCGCCACAGCACAGGCAATTCACTTGTTTTTCTTAGCAAAATTCAAGTTCTCGCAATGGCCCGACGGACTGTTGGAAATTTATTCCGTGGATTAGGTCGAGAATAGAATTCACGGCCTTGTTTGCCGACAAAGGATGGCTACGAAATCCTGATAATATTAGCAGGTTTTCTTCCATCATGCCTCTTCTGGACGTTCAAAATATTTCGCGAGCATTTGGCTCGACGCACGCCTTGAGGGATGCCTCTTTGCAGGTCGAGCGCGGCGAAATTGTAGCCCTCATGGGCGCCAATGGTGCAGGAAAATCCACGCTGGTAAAGATTCTGTCCGGTCTCTACACGGCAGATTCTGGCAGAATCGTCTGGGAAGATACAGACTACAAACCGCAAAACCCGGCCGAGGCCGCCGCACGCGGCATTGTCACCGTTCATCAGTCCACTGACGTGGTCGGCATTCCCGGTCTGAGCGTTGCAGATGCGCTTTTGCTCAATCAATTCGTTGATCGCAGTCATCCGTTTCTCCTCTCTCACAGAACAGTACGGCGCGAAGCCGCACGCATTCTGCAGGAAGCGGGTTTTGATCTGCCCCTTGATCGCGACTTCGAGACGCTTGGCACTGCGGACCGACAGATGGTGGCTATAGCGCGCGCGCTCTCGCAAAACGCACGTCTACTTATTCTAGACGAACCGACTGCAAGTCTCTCGGTACGGGAAGCGGAGCGTCTCTATGAGATTTTGCGGCAACTGAAGGCACGCGGCATCGCCGTCCTTTATATCTCACACCGCACTGCAGATCTGGAGGCGTTGGCTGACCGGGTTGTCATCTTGCGTGGTGGTCGCAATGTCGGTGCCTTCAGCAGACCAATTGATTTTTCAGCCGCCATCGAGACAATGATCGGACGGTCGCTTGAATCGGCACGGCCCGACCAGCGGCAATTTGGACAGGCGGTTCTGGAGCTGACAGGTATTCAGCTATTGCCCGATAGTCGGCCCTTCGATCTGACCGTTCACAAGGGTGAAGTCGTTGCGATAACCGGCGTGCTCGGAGCCGGCAAAAGTCGTCTTCTCTCCGGTCTTTTCGGTGTCGGTTCATTCGTATCTGGTAACATCACATTGAACGGACAGCCGTTCAATGCGCGCAAGCCGGCAGACGCCATTGCCGCAGGCGTGGTCATGGCGGCTGAAGATCGACACACTTCGTCGCTGATACATGCAGGTTGGCCCGGTGAAAGCATTGCCTCCACCATCAGCCTGCCGCATCTGAACCGTTGGTATCGTTCAGGTTTCATGTTCTCGAAACGCGAAGAAAATGAGGGCAATGCCGCCATCAAACGGCTTGGCATCAAGGCAGTCGACTCTCTTGCGTCAGTGTGGTCGCTGTCTGGCGGCAACCAACAAAAGACAGTGATTGCACGTTGGGAAGCGGAGCCAAGCCGGGTGTTGCTTTTGGACGAGCCATTTCAGGGTGTGGACGTCGGTGCGCGTCAGGACATCATCGCAACAATTCGCGGCCACACCGAACGCGCGACATTGATCGCAACCTCAGATGCGGAAGAAGCGCATGAAGTTGCGGACCGCGTATTGGTGATGGACCACCATACGCTGCGCGAAGAAACCAAACATTCGGCCTTCACCGGCTATCAAGAGGACACTGTCTAATGACCAACAGCGCCCAACACACTTCTGAAAATCCACGCGGCGGCAATGGTCTGGAGACAGTTCGAGAAACCATTCGCCGTGGTGCGGTTTTCATTCTGCTGATCGCGCTTGTTGTCGGCTTCTCACTGGCGCAACCCGCATTCATCAACATCAACAACTTGATGAGCATTCTGCAGGCGGTATCCGTCGTCGCGATCATCGGCGCAGGTGTCACGGTCACGCTTGCTATTGGTGGCTTCGATCTTTCTGTCGGCGCAGTTGCTGCTTCGAGTGTGATGGCCGCGAGCTACGCCATGATCGTGCTTGGCCTGAATGCCTATCAGACCGTACCGCTGGTGCTGGCCTTCGGTGCGCTTGTCGGTTTCGCCAATGCATTTTTAATTGTGAAGCTGAAGGTACCAGACCTATTGGCGACCCTATCGACCATGTTCCTGCTGACCGGCTTGCAGCTTATTCCAACCGCCGGGCGCTCGATTTCGGTCGGCCTCATTCTGCCCGATGGTACGACAGCCACCGGAAAATACGATCCGGCATTTCTGACAATTGGCCGTTCCAGCCTGTTTGGCACCATCCCGTTCTCCGTGCTGATGATGTTGCTGGTCGCCCTCATCCTGTTTGTATTGACGGAGCGGACGCGATTGGGACGCCTGCTTTATGCGACGGGTGGCAATGAAGTAGCCACACGACTGGCCGGTGCGAATGTCAACCGCATAAAGACCTTCGCCTATGTGCTTTCTGGCACTCTTGCTGCGTTGGGCGGCATTATCGTTGCCGCACGCGTCGGCAGAGGCGACGTATCGTCAGGCGCATCGCTGTTGATGGATTCTGTTGCCGCGTCGCTGATCGGTTTCGCGGTTCTCGGCCTGCGACGTCCAAACGTCCTCGGCACCCTGATCGGCGCTGTGTTTGTTGGTGTGTTGCTGAATGGCCTGACCATGCTGAACGCCCCTTATTACACGCAGGACTTCATCAAGGGTGCTGTGCTCGTCGGGGCACTGGCGCTGACCTACGGCATTGGCCGCTCCCAAAACTAACCAGGCATTCTCTCGAATTATTCTTAGCAACGAAATGGAAAAACCATGTTCAAGACACTGAAAAGGCTGGCAGCCGTCGTCATTGCCGGTTCGATTTTCACCGCACCGGCATCCGCTGCCGGTATCGCCGGTGCACCAGCACCATTCGACAGCAAGACTGTTAACATAGCCGTGGTCAGCTTCCTTGGTAGCGGCGACTGGTTGCAGGCATTTGAAGCTGGCGTGAAGAAGCAGGCTGATGCACTCGGCATCAATCTGACAGTCTCGCAGGCACGTAACGACAATGACACCCAGCGCAATCTGGTTGAGCAGGCTATCAATCTTGGCGTTGACGGCATCATCATCAATAACGGTCGCCCTGAGGTTCTGCAGGACGTAGCGCAGAAGGCGCTTGATGCCGACATCAAGGTTGTCGCCTATGACGTAGACCTCGATAACCCGCAGATCCCGCAGATTGAACAGAGCGACAAGGATATGGCGAAGCTTGTTCTTCAGCAGGCTGTGAAAGATAAGGGCGAAGCATTTGTCGGCGGCGCCGTTTATGTTGCAGGTTTTGCACCACTTGATCGCCGTTATGGCGTCTGGAAAGAATTTGTCGAAAAGCACAAGCTGACTGAAAAGGCCGTATGGGGCGTCGTGAACGACACGGTACCAGCTTCAGTAGCTGACCAGACCAAAGCAATCCTGCGCGCCAACCCGGATATCTCCGTCATATTCACGCCTTGGGACGAATTCGCCAAGGGCGTAAAGCTGGCTATCGATGAGCTGGGTCTTTCGCAGCAGGTCAAAATCTATGGCGTCGACATTTCGACCGCCGACATTCAGCTGATCACAGAGCCGGACAGCGCATGGGTTGCAACTGCCGCCACCAACGCCGCTGTTGTGGGTGAAGTCTCTGTTCGCGCCGTATCGCTGGCGATTGCCGGTCAGTTCCCTGGCCGTTCCGTCCTGCTTCAGCCAACCCTGATCACCCGCGACGATCTGGTCAACAACAACATCGGCACGATCGAGGAGCTTCAACAGAAGTTCCCGGCATTCCAGAAGAGCGATGCTGCCTCTGCCGAATGGATTCCTGCTGCAAAGCAGTAAGGCCAAAGATGAAAATGGCGCCGCCCGCAAGGCGGCGTTTTTCCCTTTACCAAGCAATGAGAATGGCCATGACAGACCTGCCGAAGCCGGATTTCGCCCGCAATATGAAACTGATTGGCCATAGCGATATTGGCGGTCGTGGTGATGGCCTGCAGCTTATGGTTCACCGTAACCACGCTTATATTGCCCACCCCTGGTCACAGGGCTTCTCAATCGTCGACGTGTCGGACGCCAAGAACCCGCGCACGGTCAATTATGTAGCGGCGCCCGCGAACACCTGGAACATCCATCTGCAGACACACGGCGATCTGCTTTTGGTCATCAATGCGCTTGACCTGTTTGCCGACGTTGAGACCTTCACCGATGAGAAAGCCTATTACACCCAGTCAGTAGGTGAAACCGTCGCGGCGACAAAGCGCGAGCATTCCTGGACGGCTGGAATGAGCGTCTACGATATTTCAAGCCCCGCTCAGCCCCGCAAAATCGGCCAGCTGGATGTCGACGGCGTCGGTCTGCACCGCATCTGGTACGTCGGCGGCCGTTACGCCTATGCATCAGCACTTCTGGATGGTTTTTCGGATTATATTTTCGTGACTATCGACCTTGCCAATCCCGCGAAACCCGAACTTGTCGGCCGCTGGTGGTTGCCGGGCATGAACCTTGCGGCTGGCGAAACACCAAACTGGGGTGAGGGGCGTCGTTATGCACTTCACCACGCCCTTGTGCATGGCAACACAGCCTATGCCTGCTGGCGCGATGGCGGCCTGACCCTTCTTGATGTGTCGGATCATTCCGCACCAAAGATGATCAAACACCACAACTGGTGCCCTCCCTACGGCGGTGGCACGCACTCTCCATTGCCATTGCCAGGACGCGATCTGCTTGTCGTCGCCGACGAGGCGGTGCTTGATAACGAAGAAGACGGCCGCAAACATACGTGGGTATTCGACATCCGGGTTCCCGAAAACCCGATCAGTATTTCGACATTTCCGATCCCAAATGAGATCGACTACACCAAAAAGGCCGGCCATTTTGGTCCACACAATCTTCACGAAAACCGCCCCGGTTCGTTTGTGTCGGAAACTCTGATTTTTGCGACATGGCAGAATGCCGGTATCCGGGCATTCGATGTATCCGACCCCTATCACCCCGTTGAAACGGGCGCGCTCGTACCGGCTGGCCCAACAACAATGACGGACCGGAGACCAAATCGGCCTAGGGTTATCCAGTCGGCTGACGTTTTTGTTGATGCCAATGGCCTGATCTATGCAACCGACTACAATGCTGGCCTTGAAATAATCGAATATGGCGGCTGATCGCAGACGCTAGCACCCCTATGGTCCGTTGATGATATCGGAGGACCATAGGTTTCGCTTTTAATCATTCGCAAAATACTCAGATTTTTTGTGAGATCAAACGAGATCAAACGTCGAATACCAGTGAACGCATTCGTTCGTGGAATTTTGAAAGTGACGTTATGATCTTTGTGCGCGCCGTGTTTGCCCTAGTTGCCCTTTTTGCCGGACTTCAGTTTGCTCAGGCTAATGGTGTGGAGTGGGACAAGAAGGTGACGCACGGAAAGTTGGATAACGGCCTCTCCTACATTCTCTACGACAGCAAACACGCAGATGAACCGTTCAACATCCGCCTTGTTGTGCACGCCGGATCTGTTGATGAAGAGATACCGCGTGGCACTGCCCACATCCTTGAACATATGGTGTTCCAGTCGACGCAGGCGCACCCCGAGACATTACACACCTACTTTCAGAAGCTTGGGTGGCGCACCGGCGTGCAGATCAATGCAGTCACGCGCGAAGCAGAGACCCAATATATGGTTCGTACCCGCCCGAATGATGCGCTAGATGTAGAAGGGTCCTTGGCACTGGTTGCTGACATGGCCTTTGGCGCGAAACTGTTGGCCGAGGACTGGGACAAAGAACGTTTCGTCATTCTTGAAGAACTGCGCCTTGATAACAAGGTGGCTGAACGCATCAACCGACAGAAAAAAGAGCTGCTGCGTGCAGGTTCGCGTTATGTAGATCGTCCGACGATTGGCACACGTGAGGGAATTGAAGCGACGACCATCGCTGACATCAAGGCGTTTTACGATGCCTACTATGTCGCGTCCAACATGACCCTGATCGTCTCTGGCAGGATAGATGCGGCAAGCACTGAGAAGGCGATTATCCGTCTGTTTGGCTCAGCACCGAACAAGCCACAACCATCCAGAGACTACGTGGCATTCCCGTTGAAAGATGAACTCTCCATCGGCCTGGTACAGGACCCACAGGGCACCACCTCGCAAGTAACCTATGCTTTCAGACTGGAAATGCCACCCCGTCAAAGCGATGACGGCAGACTTGCCTATCTCGAGAAATATTTCCTGACCCGCCTGATGCGCGACGCGATACAGACGCAGGGCGAACATTACGGTGAGATGGTCGATTCTCTCAGTTTCGTCATTCAAGAACCCGTAGAGCGGCGGCTTATTCTGGCCTTCAACGCCAGAAGCGAAAATCATGACAGAGCGAAAGACATTTTGCTTGAAAGTGTCGAGCGACTGCGGCGTACGGGCTTGTCTCGAGATGGCTTCGACGCTCTGATGAAAGATGCTGTCCGGATCAACAGCCGCAATCCTGACGCCGCGGCCCAGCGAACCTATGCAGAATGGGAAGACCGTATTACCAACGCAGTGATGATGGATTCCGTGCTGCAAGATGCAGGTGAAAAGGCGAGGGACACACATGCCCTGCTGGAGCAGATCACCTTCGAAAGCCTGTCTGCCCGTATGCAGGATATGCTGCGCGCGCCCGACCAGGTGATGATGTATCAGGTTCCGGGCGACAAGTCGGTAGAGCTTCCATCGGTCGACGAGATCAGTGCCCAACGTCAGGCGTTGTCCACGGTTACAGCACTACCAGATTTGCCCGCCATTGTAGCAAAGGAACCGGTCGCGAAAGAGCAGCCGCTGCCAATATGGCCAACAGACTCGACGGTTGATGTAACGGGAGAAATCGTCTCGGAAACCCGTCATGACAACCCAACGATACAGGAATGGGCACTTTCGAACGGCGATCGCGTGGTCTGGCTGGAGCGCGACACGACGGATGGCAAGGTCTATCTATCAGGACAATCCAGACCGGGTTTCATGAATGCCGAGTTCGGCAGCACAGTTTCACAGGCTGCCATTCAACTCTGGGAACAAAGCGGTTTTAATTTCTGGTCACAGGACGAATATGAACTTTGGAAAAAAGCCCAGCCAGCGAGGTGGAGTTGGGCGCTGAAGGACAGCATGCTCGACGTTGCCGTGGCTGCAAAACCGGAACAACTCCCCGAATTGTTGCGTCAATATGCAGCGAGTATAAAATTTGGTCTGGTTCGTGAAGAGGCATCTGACGCTTTCCGCACCCAGATGGCCAGCAACCTCACCTCTGCCAATGAGTATTCGCAGTTGCTCTACGGAGAGTCTGCCGATCACCCCGGCGATGCAAACATTGGAGTGATTGATGCACAGGCGCTGGAAAAAGCAGCTCGCGCGCTCGTCGCGGAACCGGTAACCTGGTTTGCGGTCGGTCCCGCCCCAACGCCTGAGACCAAAACCACATTTGCAAAAACAGTGAGTGCGTTGGCACGCGCACCAACTCTCACACCAGCACCCGCCAGGCAGCAAGACGGCATACACAAAAAGAGCATTCAAACATTTAGGGATCATCGGGCCCAGGTCGAAATATCTACGTTCACAGCCCTTGAATGGACGCCAGAAAAAGCCTTCCTCATTTCGACGCTGACACCAGTCGCACAGCAAGCGCTGAAAAATGAACTGCGCAATCATCTTGGTGGCATCTACACGCTGCAGTTTGAGTTGCGCATGGACCCAGAGACCAACCGCAGCATCAGTACCTTGTCGTTCATTTGTGCGCCGGAGCGGGCAGAAGAGCTGGCAGACGCTGCCATAAATGTCCTGAAGAACATGCCGCAGAACATACAGGCTGTGGACTTCAAGCGATTGCAGGCAGACATCGACTTTGCCGAAAGCGGGCGTATGAGTGACGCCAACACTTGGCTGCGCCGACTGTCTTTGAGTTACCGCCGTTACGGCGACCCGACCTACCTCAGCAACATGCCAAAATTGAGCGAACAGTTGACGCCGATCGCGTTGCAGACCTATGCCGAGCAGGTGTTTAAAACAGATAATATAGCTGTGCTGACCCGCTTGCCTCTGGCCAAGGCGCAGTAATTGCAACGTTCAGATCGCTAGACGCAGCGTGTTGATAGTTGCTGCGTCTGCTCCGTAATTATACGGCCTTATCACCGACCATCTGATGCCTGCCCATCGGCAGCATCAGCGGCCGCCCTGAGGTAGGGTCGGTTATGATGCGGCTCTCAAGGCCAAACACCTGTCGCACATTGTCCTCTGTCAGAACCTCTTCCGGCTTTCCCGTGATGTGCAGTCGTCCACATGCCATTGCGACAAGATAGTCGGCATATCGTGCCGCCAGATTGAGGTCGTGGAGAACCATGACGATTGTCGTTCCACGCGACTGATTGAGATCGGTCAACAGATCCAGCACCTCAATCTGATGGCTGATATCGAGGAAGGTCGTTGGTTCGTCCAGCAACAGGACTTCAGTCTGCTGCGCCAGTGCCATTGCAATCCAGACACGCTGCCTTTGCCCGCCGGAAAGTTCGTCGACCGGTCGTTCTGCCAGCTCAACAGTTTTGGTGGCAATAAGCGCTGTCGCGACAGCTTCATCATCCGCTGATGTCCAGCGCGCAAACATGCCCTGATGCGGATGCCTGCCACGGCTGACAAGGTCTGCCACCATGATACCTTCAGGCGCGATAGGGGATTGTGGCAAAAGCCCCATCACTTTCGCCAGTTCACGTGATGGCATTTTGTGAATGGACTTGCCGTCAAGCAGCACGTGGCCTGCACGTGGCGTAATCAGCCGCGACATGGTGCGCAGCAGTGTCGACTTGCCACAGGCATTGGCGCCAACAATCACGGTGATTTTGCCATGTGGCACCACCAGATCGAGGTCATTCAGAATGACGCTATCGCCATATCCGGCTGAAAGTTTCGTGGCGGCAAGTGAATAGGTAGTCATAGTGAACCTCCGGCGCGATTGACGCGCACGATAAGGAAAATGAGGTAGGGGGCGCCGAGCGCACCCGTAACGACACCGACCGGATAACGGCTGGGCAACAGGAATTGCCCGCAATAATCGCCAACCAGAACGAGCGTTGCGCCGACCAGTGCCGAAGGCACAAGCAACGAACCATTGTTACCCATGATCCTTGCAGCGATCGGCCCGGAGAGGAAAGCAACAAATGCAATAGGCCCGGCCACTGCTGTGGCAAATGCGATCATTCCAACCGATGCGATGATAACGATGATCCGTGTCTTGGCGACACGCACGCCAAGTGCTGCGGCAGTATCATCGCCGAGCCGTAAGGCTTCCAGATCACGAACGCGGGTCAGCAGCAGTCCACCGAAGGCAGCCAAGGCGAGAATGAGCGGCAGTGTCTGCGACATCTGTGCGCCGTTCACACTGCCCGTCAGCCAGCGCATCGCCTCCTGAAGGCTCCAGGCCGGCGCGACAGACAATATGTAAGCAATAAAACTCTGCAGCATGGCAGAGACACCAATGCCGACAAGGATCAATCGCGTCCCTGCAACACCGTTGCGAAACGACAGAGTATAGACCAACAGCGCAATACCAAGCCCGGAGACGACGGCGAAAACTGACACGATCGGCCCGCTGAGCGACAGGACAACAATGGCAAAAACCGCAGCGGCACTTGCGCCGGAACTGATGCCGATAATGTCAGGGCTGGCGAGTGGGTTGCGGAGCATGATCTGAAAGGCGACGCCACCCATGCCAAAACAAAGTCCCGCAACAATGGACAGGACAGCGCGCGGCAACCGCAACTGACCAACGGTGAAACTCAAACCCGGGATATTCTCACCAAGCAACACACGGATAACGTCTTTCGGCGGCGTAAACGTCTGGCCGGACATCAGCGTCAGTGCAAAGACGGCACATAACAACACCACCAGACCGGAGATAACAAGCCACCGGCCACTAGCGCGCTGACGCCGGTTTCCAGCGATCGAGGTGATGACAGGGGAAAGCATGCTCATAATTCACGCACCCTTTGCCGCCTGACAATCCAGATAAAAAACGGCGCCCCGACGAGTGCAGTGACAATGCCCACATCCAACTCGGCAGGCCGTGCCACGATGCGTCCCATAATGTCCGCGGCCAGTAGTAGGCAAGCTCCACTCAAGGCCGAGAAAGGCAATAGCCAACGGTGGTCTACCCCCACCAGCAGGCGGCACAGATGTGGAACGACGAGACCAAGGAAACCGATCGGACCACAAATCGCAGTCGTTGCACCACATAAGAGGATTGCCCCGAATGACGCTATGGCCCGGGCAGTCGCAACACGTTCGCCCAGACCAGCGGCCAATTCATCGCCGAGCGCCAATGAGTTCAACTTGCGAGCCGACAATAGGCTGATCGCAAAACCAACGATCAGAAACGGCAGCACATGAGAAATACGCTCAAATGTCGCCCCACCAACACCACCGATCTGCCAGGCGCGAATGCCGCCCGCAATATCATTGCGTGGCAAGACTACAGCGATAACCAAAGAGGAAAAAGCGACCGATGTCGCGGCACCAGCCAGTGCCAATTTGAGCGGTGTCGCACCGCCGCGCCCCATCGAGCCGATGACGTAAACAAAAACAGCTGAAATGCCGGCACCTAAGATGGCGACCATGATGTAGGCGTATGCCGACGCGATACTGAACCACGCCACACCCACCACGACCGCCAAAGACGCACCCATATTGACGCCGAGAATGCCGGGATCAGCCAAAGGATTGCGGGTAACGCCCTGCATGATCGCACCTGCCAAACCGAGTGAAGCGCCCGCAAGCAATGCAAGCAGAGTCCTTGGCAGTCGGACTGCGACAGCAGCTTGGCTTATATTATCCGTATGGCCACGCAATGCCATTACGATATCGCTCCAAAACACGTCTCGTGTACCGATCGCGACCGACAAGGCGCAGAAAAAAGCAAGTGCTGCCAGCACTACAACCAAACCTAATAACCGCGAACGGCGGGTATTTCCGGGACAAGCCTTCGCAGCCTGCGAGGACCCTTTATTCAATATCATTTGGACTTTCCCGCCGCCTCGGCAAGCAGATTGACGTAGTCTTTCAACACCCACGAAATCGACAATGGTGTTGGATTGGATGCAGTACCGAGTGGATTGCGGCCCAGCATGACGATTGCGCCATTGGCGACAGCGGGCATTCGCGAAAGCAGGGGATCAGCGTTCACCGCATCCAGCAAGGCCTGGCTGCCGTAAGTCACGACGATATCAACATCATCAAAGGCGTCGACACGTTCTGCACTGACGCCCGCAGCAAACTGGCCCTTGGTGGTTGCATCCAAAACGCTCTTGGGTGACTTAAGACCGAGATCGGCAAAAAACTTCACGCGGGTGTCATTGGCGGTATAAAAATTGACGATGCTGAGGTTCGTGGTGTCGAGATGCGTCACAAACATTGCCGACTTGCCCTCAAGCTGAGGATGCCCAGCGACAGTATCAGTGATCTCCTTTTCAATCCGCTTAATTAGTGCATCGCCTTCTTTCGCCATGCCGAGCCCTGCGCTGTTAAGGCGGATCATATCGCGCCAGTCAGTCGCCCAGGATGATTCCGGATAAGCAACAACCGGTGCAATCTGGCTCAACGTGTCGTAATCGGCCTGACTGAGGCCGGAATAGGCTGCGAGAATGACGTCCGGCTGGGTTGCAGCGACGGCCTCGAAGTCAATTCCATCCCCCTCATCAAACAGCACAGGCTTTTCAGTACCAAGCTCTTTCAGCTTTTCAGCGACCCATGGCAACAGACCGTCGCCATCGTCATCGCCAAAATTGGCTGCAGCAAAACCAACGGGAACAATGCCCAATGCCAACGGAACTTCATGATTGGCCCAAGCGACAGTCGCGACGCGCTCTGGCTTTTTGGCAATCGTGGTTGTTCCCAACGCATGTTTGATGACGATCGGATAAGACGTGGTTTCGTCTGCACGGACCTGTGTGAATGCCAGCAATGAAAGGCATGTCACAACCACCATTGCGTAAAAATCGAAGAACCTTGGCACGGCCAACCCTCCTTGATATTTAAAGTTGGCTTTCCAGTTCCAGTTTAATGGGGATGCGTCAAGGCTTACGCAAACGACCAACCGGCAGCGCGTCAAAGTTTCCGGAGTTTCATACAAAACCAGAGGAATCTACAATACCAGACTGTACGCCTCAAGTTAACAAGCGCGGAAGGTGAATACAGGGTATCGCCACAGTCCGTGCCATTCTGCATCAAAGCGACGCACAGAACCGCTTTGGCAAAGGACTAAGAAATGCACCCTGTTGGTGACCAGCAACAACAACGCCAACCTCTGGAATTTGGACATGTACAGCAAAAAAAACGGCAGCACAGGCAAACGGTCCGGTCTTCATTATCGCAATGCTGCCCTTCTTGGATGCACGGCACTGATCGCTTTTTCGCCGGTAACATCGCTGGCGCAAGATGCAGACAGTTCAGGTTCCAATACCGTCTTGCAAACCATTACTATTGATGGCGCCGGCGCGGATGATGACAGCAAATCCATTGTCGCTACCAAAACAACCAGTGGCGGCAAAATTGCTACGGACATCATGAACACGCCTGCCAGCGTTTCTGTGATCACGTCAAAAGAAATCCAGCAACGTGGCGCGCAGAACGTCGAAGAAGTGTTGAAATACACCGCTGGCGTCACGACTGATTTTTATGGCTCAGACGACCGGTTTGATTATTTTAAGGTTCGCGGTTTCGATGCCTATATGTATCGAGACGGCCTTTTGATCGGTCGTCCCTTTGGTGGTCTCCGTGAAGAGCCTTTTGCATATGAACGCGTCGAAGTGCTAAAAGGCGCCAACTCGGCAACATTCGGCGTTTCTGACCCAGGTGGCGCCGTCAACTACATGACGAAGCGACCCAAAAACGAAAGGTTTGGCGAAGCCTATGTGACCGGGGGATCTTACGACCGCGCCGAAACAGGGATCGATTTTGGTGACAACATCACTGAAGACGACACGCTATCGTATCGCATTACGGGCAAGGTCAAAAATGCAAAGGCCGAGTTCGATTTCTCGAATGATGACGAGAAGTTTTTTATGGGCGGCCTTACATGGCGTCCTACCGATGTCACCAGCCTGACCGTTGTTTACGATCATCTTAATACTGATGGCGTACCGGGAAGTGGTGGTCATCCTGTTGGGACGGATTTCAGCAGAAGTCGTTTCTTCGGCGAGCCGGATTTCAATTATCGCGGAGTCAACAGAAACTCCTTGAGCGTCATGTTCGATCATGATTTTGGCTCAGGTCTGAGCTTCAGTACAAATGCCCGATATAGTAAAGCAAACACCGATTTTGGTTACGCATATATTGCGTCGACGCCAACGAATGGCTCTACGACTGCTAACCGTTCATTCTTCGCAGACGATTCATCAGATGAGAATTTCATCGTTGATTCACATCTGCAATACGAGGCGAACTTTGACGCAGTCGAAAGTAAGACCCTGTTTGGCGTCGAATACAATAACCTATCCTCTGATGGTCAGATCAACTTCGGTGACGCACCCGGCATTGATTGGACCAACCCGATATATTCGGGCGCGCCAACATCAGTTCCTCTGGGTGAAATAACGCGAAATCGCCAATACACTACGGCTATATATGCACAACAAGATTTGACGTTCTCCGAAAAACTCATAGCCACCGTCGCGCTTCGAAATGATTGGCTTGATTTGAAGCAACACTCCACTTCGTATTGGACAGGGTCCGAAGTGGTTAGCAATGATGAAGACCGCGTGAGTGAGCTTACTAAGCGCTTTGGCGTCACCTATCGATTTACTGATGCGTTTGCCGCCTATGCAAGCTACGCGGAGTCGGTGGCACCACCCACAGTAGGCGTTCAACCCGAGCGCGGCGACCAAATTGAATTGGGTGTAAAATATCAACCCACAAATTTTCCGGGTCTATTTACTGCCGCGATTTACGACCTGACCAAGTCAAATATTACTGTCACGAACCCAGTGACAAATCTTCCGTCGACCATCGGTGAAGTTAGGGTTCGGGGATTGGATCTTGAGGCAAAAACAGAGGTGACAAACAACTTCAGTTTGACAGCAGCCTACTCGTACCTGAAATCAGAGATCACTGAGAATGGCACTGGCGGGAACATTGGCAACGAACTGCAATTCGTACCCAATCATTCAGCTTCGTTGTGGGGTAATTATACTCTCGAGGGCAACGACACCATTGGCGACATGACTTTTGGCTTGGGTGCTCGTTACATTGGATCTTACTATTTCGACGATGCAAACACGCAAAAAACTGGAAACAACGTCGTTTTCGATGCGTCGTTCAACTACAAGATTCAGGAAAACACATCGCTGGATCTGAATGTCAGCAATCTGTTCGACAAGAAGTACGTCGCTTATGGCGGTTTTGGAGCTGACTTCTACAATCCGGGCCGGTCGTTCGCCGTCACACTGCGCCGGACTTGGTAATAAAATACCCCCACCTGACAGACCGTCTGGTGGGGGTACACGTTTTAATGCCTGTTTTGCCCGGAATGGCGTAATCGATCAGGCCGACAGACGTTGTCCGCTCGTCGTATCGAACAGATGCAGGTTTGCAGGATCAACGTCGAAGCCGATGTTTTGTCCCACATTCAGACGCGTTTCTGCTGGAAGTGCGACGCTGAATTCATGCCGACCATTCTTCAGTGTTACCAGACGTGTTTCGCCATGAAACTCGTTGCGATCAACCTGTCCACGGAAGGTTCCGGCCGTTTCGTTCAGGCGAAAAGCGCCAGGACGAATACCAACTGTCACAGCACCGGGGCGGACATTGAAAGGTGCGCCCAGGTTGACTGTATCACCAGCCAAAACCCCATCTGATGCCTGTAGCTCCAGGAAGTTCATGTTCGGCGTACCAATGAAACCGGCTGCAAACAATGTGGCAGGCGTCTGATAGATCTCCTCTGGCGTACCCATCTGTTCGATATGACCATCCTTCATCAGCACGATGCGATCAGCCAGCGTCATGGCCTCAAGCTGATCATGCGTGACGTAGATGCTGGTGGTTTTCAGGTCATGGTGCAGGCGGGCGATTTCAACTCGCAGGCTTCCGCGCAGCTTGGCGTCGAGGTTTGAAAGCGGCTCGTCAAACAGAAACACTTCCGGTGTCTTGATCATAGCACGCGCAATCGCCACGCGTTGCTGTTGACCACCGGAGAGCTCTGTCGGTTTGCGCGACAGATAGACGTTGAGACCCAGCGCTTCGACGACCGGTGCCAGACGTGCGTTGATGGCATCCTCTGCAACACCCGCACGTTCAAGACCGAATACGATGTTCTCGCGAACGGTCATATGCGGATAAAGCGCGTAGTTCTGGAACACCATGGCAATACCACGATCACCAGGATCGCGGTCATTCATACGCTGACCGCCGATGAGAAGATCGCCGCCAGAGATATCTTCCAGACCGGCAATCATGCGAAGCATGGTCGATTTTCCGCAGCCCGATGGGCCGAGGAAAACCACGAATTCATGGTCATGGATCGACAGGTTGAAGTCACGCATGACTTCAAGCGAACCGTAGACCTTACGGATGGAACGGCATTCGACTGTAGCCATCAGCTCGTTTCCTTATCCAGCACGATTTGCAGCTTCACATCTTCAGGGCGCCCTTCGGCAGCCCGCTCAAAAGCAGCAATCGATTGATCGAAATTATATGTGTCCGAAACGAGCGGCTTGAGATTGACCTTACCAGCAGCAATCAGCGCCAGCGCACGGTCAAAGACGTTTGCGTAGCGGAACACGGTCTCAATACGGCACTCACGGGCGCAGGCAGCAGCGATATCGAAAGGAACCGGCTCCGGTGGCAAACCAACCAGAACGACAGTGCCGCCCGGACGCACGACCTTGAACAGGTCCCGTATGGCAGCAGGTGCACCGGAGCATTCAAATACGATGTCTGCGCCCCAATTTTCTGTCGCCTCATTCACGGCGCTGACAATATCTGTTTCGCGCAGATTGATGCCGGTGATGCCTTCGTAGGTCTCAGCCAATTTCAGCTTGGTTTCGGACAGATCCGAAATCAATACGCGCGAGCAACCGCCAGCCAGTGCCGCCAGAGCAACCATGATGCCGATGGTGCCGCAGCCCATGACGACGGCTGTATCGCCGGGCGTGATGTGGGCGCGGGCAGCTGCCTGCATACCAACAGCAAAAGGCTCGACCATCGCACCTTCCGCGAAGGAAACATTGTCAGCCAGCTTGTAAGTGAAACCGGCGGGATGCACGGTCTCAGGGCAAAGAATGCCGTGAACAGGTGGTGTGGCCCAGAATGTAACGGCAGGGTCGACGTTATAGATACCGAGACGCGAGGCGCGCGAGATCGGGTCAGGAATGCCAGGCTCCATGCAGACACGGTCCCCGACTTTGAGATGGGTGACATTGGCACCAGCCTCAATGACCGTACCGGCAGCTTCATGACCGAGCACCATTGGCTCGTTGACCACGAAATCACCAATACGACCATGTGTGTAGTAGTGCACATCGCTGCCGCACACACCAACCGTATGCAGGCGGATACGGACGTCATCCGGTCCCATGGTCTGGGGCAGATCGATATCGCGCAGGTTCAATTCGCCAACGCGTTCCAGGACAAGTGCTTTCATTGAATAATCAACCCTGATTTTGTTTTTTCGAGAATGCGGCATTCAGACCGCCCGCCAGCAATCCAAGCAGGATAAGAGGGGGCATGGACAAAAGAACGACGGCTGCGTTTAGAATACCCCAGGGCACGTTCATGCCGAGCTGGGACATTTCGGATGCGATGATTGGCAACGTTTTCGCATTGGATGTGGTAAGCATCATTGCCAAGAGGAACTCGTTCCAGACGAGCACGAAAGAAAAGGCAATCGCGCCGAAAATCTGGAACCGAGCGATTGGCAATGCCACGCGGAAGAATGTTGCATAAGGTCCGAGCCCATCAACTCGGGCCGCTTCTTCGACGTGAATGCTCACACGCTCAAAGGCAGGAACGGACAACCAGATCGTAATCGACGCGGTAACGATCAGATAGGTTACGATCAGTGACAGGCGTGAATCGTAGAGACCGAGGCCCAGCCAGATCACCAGCATCGGAATAGCAATCGCGACAGGCGGCAGGAAGCGCAGCGACAGAACAAAGAACTGCGCTTCTGCCGTCAGTCGGTTCTTGAAGCGGGCGATCACATAAGCCGAGGGAACGCCAATGATGGCACCGATCACCACGGCCGACGAGCAGATAATGACCGAGTTGGTCAAAGCCCGTGCCACAGAGCGACGGTTCAACACGTAACTCATATTGTCCCAGACAGGCTGGAAAAACAGTTTTGGTGTACTGACCAGCAGATCCGAATTGGTTTTGAACGCATTCAGTAGCGTCCAGAGAAGCGGCAGGACGACAAACGCCGCAGCAACGATCAGCACCAGGCGAAGGAGAATGGTGGAAATCTTCATCGGTTCAACCTCTTCCAGGTAAAGGTAAAGGTTACGACTGTGAGCACCATCATGATGACCGCCATTGAAGACGCATAGGAAATCTTGCCGGATTCAATAAAGCCTTGCGAATAGGCGTACATATCGAGCGTTTCGGTTGAAATGCCCGGACCACCACGCGTCATGACGTAGACGAGATCGAAAGAGCGCAGGCTTTCAATCGCCTTCACCAGCAGAAGACTGATCAATGGCGCCTTCAGCATCGGCAATGTCACGAAGCGGTGAATTTCCCAACGACTTGCCTTATCAATGCGCGCAGCTTCCAGCGGTTGCGGCGGCAGAGATTCCAGCAGCTTCAAGATGATAACCGCGAAGAACAATCCCCATTGCCAAACATCAACGAAGGCAACAGCCAGAAGGGCACCCCAAGGTGTCGAGAGAATATCCGGGGTGCTGCCCGTCAATTCACGCACCGGCCAGGTCAACGCACCGTAAAGCGGATGAAAGCCGAATTTCCAGACGAATGCAGCACAAACGCGCGGCAGCAAAACCGGAATGATGAAAAGCAGACACAGCACATTGCGCATGCGCGGTCCAGCAGCTTCAAACATCGCAATACCAAGTCCGATGCCTGTCAACATGGTCAAGCTGACGCTGATGACTTCCCATTTTACCGATACCCAGAGGGCATTAAGAAAACGCGCATCCGAAAAGAGAGCAATGTAATTTGCAAACCAGATGTAGTCGGCCACCGGTTGGGAAAGTGTCCGGTTCTGCAAAGAAATATTGACCGCATAGACCGTGGGCACCAGTGCCAGCACGACCAGGATCAAAAGGGTCGGCCCCAGAAATACATAGGGCAGTGAACGTCCGCGTCGCATCACAGCAGATCCTAGGCTGAAGAGATGGGCGCGCATGAAAGCGCGCCCTGTTTTTGATTATGCAGCATCAGAGCTTGCGGGCGAAGGCTTCAAGTTCGTCCAGAGTGCCCTTGATGTCGGTACGGCTGCCGGTGATCAGCTCTTCAAGCATGATGCCCCACTGATTGCCCAGCTCCTGCCAGCGAGCATCCTGCCAGAACGTCACCTGTGTGCGCTTGCCGGTCTCTGCCATCGCGTCAGAAAGGTTCTGACCGAATGTCTTGGCATATTCTGCACTCTGGTAGGTGCTGGTTCTGGTCAACTCACCCGGCTGACCGGCAGCGAGACGGCGAGCTTCCTGCTCCTTGGAGGTCGCCCATGCAACGAACAGACCGGCGCAAGCCTTTTCCTCATCCGTCGCATTTGCCTTGGAGGCCACTGCGAAACCATGCGCATAACCAGCGCCTGGCAGTGGAGATGGTGGAACGGAGAATGCAACCTTGTCGGCAACCTGGCTCTGCGCCTTGTCGACGGACATGCCGCCAAGTGGTGCGGATTCTACCAGGATAGCAACCTTGCCAGCGCGGAAGGCGCCGGTGGATTCATCCCACGAACCGGTCTGAGTGCCTGGAGCGGAATATTTGAACAGATCAAGATATGTCTGCGTGGCCTTTACAGCTGCTTCGGAGTTGAATGCAGGCTGACCATCCTTGAACCATTCACCGCCATTGGCCTTGAACAGTGGCATCCAGCGCCAGACATTGGCACCCGAACCGCGCTGACCACGCAGTGCTGTACCGTAGATACCATTCGCCGGATCATGCAATTTTTTGACAGCGGCGAGATATTCGTCCCATGTCTTTGGTGGCTGGATGCCAGCCTTTTCAAGCAGGTCTGTGCGGTAAACCATCAGGTCGCCGCCGCCCTGTACCGGTGCAAACCACTGCTTGCCGTCGTAGGACGCAGCAGCGCGCATACCTGCGTCGAAGTCGTTGTAGTCATATTCAGCCGGATAAAGGCCATCAAGCGGTACAATCCAGCCAGAAGATGCAAAGAGCGCAAGGTTTGCCTCATCAACGTAATAAACGTTGAAGCTACCAACAGTCGATGCATCGGCCTGCGACTTGGCGCGGCGGTCATTTTCATTCAGATAGCTGATTTCAAATCCTGCACCGGACAGCTTCTCGAACTCATCAACATAGTCCTCCAGCAGCGTCAGGCCGTCACGTGGCTGTGCAAGAATACGCACATCCGCGCTGCACTGAGCAGCAAAAGTGTTGGACGCAGCAAAAAGCGCAATCGCCGCACAACCAGTGCGGAGTAAAGTCTTAAACATGATTTCCTCCCTCAGAAGCTGCACTCCTGTACAGCTCACGCACCTATTTTCGAAAAACATTGGTTGGGAACTAGTTGGCTTTTTACCGTTAACTGATACTATTTTGACATTATCACGCCAATGATGAGAGATACACATGCGTATATCATCAGATTTTCCCCACTCGGTGTCAGATACCTACACCGCGACGCGCGAACAAATCATCCTTCCGGACAACATGTCCTACCTCATCCGGCGGGATGATTATCCCAACCCAATCTGTATCTGGAACTATCATCCGGAGTGGGAAATTCACTACATCTCTGATGCAGCAGGCTTTGCCTATGTCGGCGATTATGTCGGCCCGTTCAAACCGGGTCACCTTGTTCTGACCGGGACCAACCTGCCGCATAACTGGATCACCCCCGGCGCCCCAAACCTGCCGGGTCGTGACCTCGTTTTGCAATTCGATGCGGATACGTTGATGCAGGCCCGCGCCATCTGCCCAGAACTCGACGTGCTGCACCGTCTGAAACCGATGTCTCGCAGAGGCATAGAGATTCTGGGGCCGGAAGCCATTGATATTGGTGAGATGATTGTTGAGTTAAATGACCACAAGGGTGCCGTTGGTCTTGGATTGTTTCTGGAAATTCTGAATGCCATTGAAGCTGCACCGCGCAAGCGCGCATTGGCGACAGAACATTTCATATCGCTCTATGGCGAGCTATCCGACAAACGCCATCGCCGCATTGACCAGGCAATTCAGATTTTACAATCCAGACCGGATACACAAATGCATGAGGTTGCCGAGACTGTGGGGCTAGACCCTTCGGCATTTTCCCGCGCATTCAGACGGCTGACCGGCATGACCTTCTCAACCTATATTCGCTCCGTGCGTGTCTGGCGCGCCCGCACCTTGCTTGCCGAAACCGAGATGCCGATTACAGACATCTGCTTTGAAGCAGGCTTCAATAACCTGTCCAACTTCAACCGTTATTTCCGGATGGAAACAGGCTTGACGCCGCGTGACTACAGGACGGCATCGCGCATTCGTAACAAGTCGATCGTGCCTGCGCCCGAGATACGGACAAGATAACAGCTTGCCCCAAATCTGTGCGCGACACAGATTTTTCGTCAAATTATGGGGGTCGCACCTATTTGTTGTAACATGCTACAGAGCATTCAATAGAGTGGGCAATTCCGATTCCGGGTGCCAGACGGAACGAGAGAGCCAAAACAGATGGCAAAAAAAGCCAAGACTCCAGCGTCATCCAATGGGCCGGTCGAGCGTGCCGAGGATCCGCGCGAGCGTATTATTGCCGCAGCCCGCGCCGTTTTCATCGAACAGGGCTTCGATCTGGCTACCGTGCGCGAGATCACTTTGCGCGCCGACGTTAATGTCGCCGCCATCAACTATTACTTCGGCTCCAAGGATGAGCTGATCAGCGAAGTGCTGAGTATCATGATGGAGCCTTATACCACTGCGCGTATCGCCGCACTGGAGGCATGTCAGAAATCGGCGCATCCAAACCTGCCAACACTGCAGGATGTTGCGGAGGCGCTGGTGCGCCCGATGGTGCAGTTCAGCCGCGACGCCGTTGGTGATCGTCCGCTGATCCGAATGATCCAGCAGGTTCGCTCACGTCCAAGAGAAATCACCACACGTTTTTTCCTACGACGTGTCGACCCGGCGGTGTTTCGTTTTATCGATGCCTTCGGGCACGCCGTCCCATCGCTCGAGCGCCGCGACATCTTTTGGCGCTACAATTTTTCAATCGGCTCTGTCATGCAGGTGTTGACGGATTCAGACCACGCAACCTACCGTCTCAAGAACTTGTCCGGCGGCCTTTGTGACACTGACGATGATGAACAGATCATCGCGCAACTGACTGCATTCGTTTGCGCCGGATTCCTGGCGCCAGCTGTCAAAATCAAGCAAAAAGACGCAGCTCTCGCTCAGTCGGAATAGTTTTCTATTTCTGATAATATATTGAGCAAACCATGCTGCATTCATGGGCATTTTGACCATTTATAGTCGTTGACTGAATTGGAATTAAAACTATGTTTGAAACATTGTTTATTCTCCGATGGAGCAGCCTCAATGTCCGCAGCAGCCAAGAAAATTACCGGTTCTTTCGTCGCGCTTATCACGCCATTTGATCGCTCTGGCGCTGTCGATATCGGCGCGTTCCGTGAACTGCTGCAGTTCCATGAGGCCAATGGCACCTCTGCCGTCCTCATCATGGGCTCGACAGGTGAAGTGTCGATGCTGTCGCAGGACGAAAAGCGCAAGATCATCGTCGAAACCTCGAAGATGAAGTCCGAGAATATGCCAATTTTCTTTGGCTGCACGGGCAACAACACCGACACCACAATCGACAACGTCAAGTTCGCCAAGGATAACGGTGCCGATGGCGCGATCCTCGCGGCGCCTGCCTATATCTGCGCACCGGAAGCCGACATCGAGCGTTACTTCCTTGAAATTGCTGATGCGACAGACCTGCCACTTGGCCTTTACAACAACCCACCACGCGTCAAAAGCGACCTGCATTGGGACCACCTGCTGCGCATCTTCAAGCACCCAAATTACGTCATTCACAAGGAGTCGACGGCACGTGTTGGTCAGGTTGCCCAGGTTCTCGCGGCACGCCCAGACGTTTCTGTCATGTGCTGCGATAGCCCCAACCTCGGCCTCGTCGTTCCGACAATGAGCCTCGGCGGCCACGGCACCGCCAACATGGGTGGTAACATTGCACCTGCTGAAGTCGCCGTCATGTCGCGTCCATGGACCAGCTACACTGAAGCAGAAGGTTTCCGTGACAATTACCTGCGCCTGCTCCCGCTGCTGCACTACAACTACTCGGCCATCAACCCGGTTGCCGTAAAGTCGCTGATGAAGGCTGTTGGTCTGCCTGCCGGTGAACTGCGCCGCCCGCTGACTGGCCTCGAAGGTGAAGCACTGGCACGCGGCGTTCGCATCGTGCAGGAACTTGGCCTCGACAAGGTGTACGGCTGGAAGATCAACACCGCAGCTCTCGCCGCTTAAGGAGAGACAGATGGACTTCGGGATTTCTGGCAGAAAAGCTCTCGTCACCGGTGCAAGCCGTGGCATGGGTAAAGCAGCGGCGATGACGCTTGCACATGAAAATGTGGATTTGACGATTGTTGCCCGCACTGCGGGAACGCTCGAAGAAACGGCTGCGGAAATCCGCTCCAAGACTGGGGCCCGCGTCACGACCGTTGCGGCCGACATAACCAGTGCTGAAGGACGGCAAGCCGCGCTCGCGGCATGCCCCAACCCGGATATTCTGGTCAACAATGCCGATGGGGAATTGCCAGGCGATTTTCGCAACTGGAAACGCGAAGATTGGCTGCGCGGCATGGACCGCATGATGCTGACGCCGATCGACATGATACGTCTGACTGTCGATGGCATGATGGACCGGGGTTTCGGTCGCATCGTCAATATCGTATCGCGCAGCGTCAAGATCGCACAGCCAGAACTTGGCCTATCGAATGCTGCGCGTTCTGGCTTGGTCGGCTTTGTCGCTGGCCTGGCGCGCCAGACCGTCAGTCACAATGTGACGATCAACAATGTTCTTCCCGGCATTATTGCCTCGGATGGCCAGCGCGAGCATGTCAGAGTACTGGCAGAGCAAAGTGGCCGCCCATTCGATGACATTTGGAAAGAACGCGCCTCACAGAACCCGGCCGGTCGTTACGGCGATCCGGACGAGATCGGTGCTTATATTGCATTCCTGTGTTCAACGAAGGCCGGTTTTGTTACCGCACAAAACCTCCTCGTTGACGGAGGTCAATACCCCGGAACCTACTAGGGTTTCGGCAAATCCCATTCTACGGTAGCTGACAAGCCACCGCACTGTTTAACGCTGCGCATTTCCGCGGCGAACGTACATCTGTATCCTGAATTCAGAAGGAGCCACCAGACATGAAAAATATTGGATCATTGCTTCTTGCCGCATCGCTCGCTGCCATCTCCGGTGGCGTTGCCGTTGCACAGGAATTCCCTGCACGCGCAATCAGCATCGTTGTGCCATATCCACCAGGCGGCGCCGTTGACGGTGTAGCCCGCGTGCTTGCCGCTGAACTGTCTGAATCAACAGGCAAGACATTTGTCGTTGATAACCGTGCCGGTGGTGCAGGTGGTGTTGTTGGCTCCGCAGAAGTCGCCAAGGCAGAGCCGGATGGCTACACGCTGCTTCTCAATGCATCGATCCATGTGGTCACGCCGCTGATCAACAAGAACGTGCCGTTTGACGTCCTCAACGACTTCACCCACATCGCCGGTATCGCCGCAGGTCCGCTGCTGGTCGTTACACCAACATCCACAAAAGCCAACACTCTCAAGGAGTTCTTTGAAGAAGTGAAGGCTGATCCGGAAGGTTTCAACTTCGCAACATCGAGCTACGGCTCTGCTGGCCACCTTGCCGTCGAAGTGCTGAAGGCACAGGCTGGCGTCGATACTGATGTCGTGACCTATAAGGGCGCAGGTCCGGCTCTTACCGATCTGATGGGTGGTCAGGTTCAGCTGATGGCTGACCCGATGCTGTCGTCGCTGCCACACGTCAAGGCAGGTCGCCTGAAGGCTCTGGCTGTTACCAGCCTCAAGCGTTCGGCTCTTGCTCCAGAAATCCCGACCGTTGAAGAAAGTGGCATGCAGCCACTGGACATGGTGTCCTGGTACGGCGTGTGGGCACCGAAGAACCTTGATCCGAAGGCTACCGAATACCTCGACGCCGCAGTGTCCAAGGTCGTCAACTCCGACAAGTTCAAGGAAAAACTCACTGTGTTCGGTTTCGAGCCGATGTATAAGAACAGTGCAGACCTGAAGGCTTTCGTTGTCGACGAAACCAAGCGTTATGGCGAAATCGTAGATTCGGCTGGCATCAAGGTCGAGTAAAATGAGCAAGGCTCCGGTAAACCCCATGAAAAATACGGATTTTTCGGAGCCCTCCCGACAGCAGAAGCTTGTCGGGAGCCATTGGGGTTTTTACGAACATGACAGCAAGTCGGGAGGTCTGAAGCCTTTTCGTGAAGATCCGGATCCGGCCATGTTCGGCACGGAACTGACGCAAGGCCGGCTGTCGCCATCGCGTATCCTCAGGCCCGCAATACGGCGCTCCTATCTCGAACATGGCCCGGGAACGGATCATGGAAGACGGGGTGCCGAGCCATTCGTCGAAGTTTCCTGGGACGAGGCTCTTGACCTTGTCGCCTCGGAGATAAGCCGTGTCCGGCAAACCTACGGCAATGGCGCGATTTTTTCAGGTTCCTACGGCTGGTCGAGTGCAGGACGCTTCCATCATGCGCAGAGCCAGCTCAAGCGTTTCTTCAATATGGCGGGCGGCTCGGTTCGCTCGGTTCAGACATACAGTTACGCAGCGGGTGAAGTCATTCTTCCGCATGTCATCGGCAACCTGAACGGTCTTGTCAGCGGCCACACGCCGTGGGGACAGATCGCCGGTCATTCCGAATTTATTGTGATGTTTGGCGGCACCCCGCTGCGCAATGCGCAGGTTAATGCCGGTGGCATCACACGCCATACCGCACGCAGTGCACTTCTGGCCTGCCGGGATTCCGGTGCACGTTTGCTGAATATCTCGCCGGTGCGCGATGATACAGAAGCCGAATTATCTGCTGAGTGGCAGCCACTTAGACCAGGTACCGACACGGCATTGCTGCTGGCATTGGCGCACACGCTGATCGCCGAGAATCTGCACGACCAGGATTTCCTTGCAAGCTACACAGAAGGCTTTGAGACACTTCGCGCCTATTTGATGGGTGAGCAGGATGGCATCGTAAAGAATGCCGTCTGGGCCAGCACGATAACCGATGTAGATGCAGCAGTGATTTCCGATCTGGCGCGGATGATGGCCAGGAAAAAGACCTTCATCATGATGTCGTGGTCGCTGCAGCGCGCCGATTACGGCGAGCAGCCCTATTGGGCAGCAATTGCACTCGCAAGTCTGTTGGGTGGCATTGGTTTGCCTGGTCAGGGATTCGGTTTCGGTTACGCATCGGTCGGCAGCATCGGCCAGCCCGCATCGCCGATCAACTGGCCATCCCTGCCTCAGGGCAAAAACCCAATCACCGACTATATTCCGGTCGCCCGTATTGCAGACATGTTGCTTAATCCCGGCACCGAATACGACCATGATGGCGCCCGTCGTACCTATCCGGATATCAAGCTTGTCTATTGGGCTGGCGGCAATCCATTCCATCATCACCAAGACCTCAACCGTCTTGTCGAAGCGTGGCAAAGGCCTGACACGATCATTGCGCATGAGCACTGGTGGAACGCCCATGCGCGCCATGCGGATATCGTTTTTCCGGCCTCGACGTTCATGGAACGCAACGACGTCATCGCCAGCGGTCGTGACAGCTTTATCGGTTGGTCTTCAAGTCTCGCAGCGCCGCCTGAGGGCATTGTGACCGACCACGAAATTCTGCGGCGCATTGCAGGCCGATTGGGAGTTGAGGCTGAGTTCACCGAGGGCCTGAGCGAGGACGAGTGGCTTGAGCGCCTGTATGGGCAGGCATGCGTGAACGCCGCCACACGTGGCATCACCATGCCTGATATCGAGACATTCCAGAATACCGGCATCGTTGAAGTGGCAGCACAGTCCCCGGAACGCGCGCTGCTTGCAGATTTCAGAGCCGATCCGCAGGCGCATCCACTCCCCACACCGTCAGGCCGCATTGAACTCAGCTCACAGACCATTGCCGGCTTTGCTTACGATGATTGCCCCAGACATCCAGCGTGGTTAGAACCGAAGGAGTGGCTGGGATCACCGGTTGCGCAACAGTTCCCACTTCATCTTTTGTCATGCCAGCCGCATGACAAGCTGCATAGTCAGTGGGACCACGCCAAACCGTCGCGTCGTACCAAGGCTTCAGGTCGTCAACCGGCGCGCATCCACCCGAAAGATGCCGCCAAACGAAATCTGGCAGATGGCGACACAGTCACGATCACGAGCCCACGCGGGGCATGCCTTGCGAGTGTTTCGATAACGGACGCTGTGATGGAAGGGGTTGTGCAACTCGCAACTGGCGCATGGTTTGACCCGTCCGACCCTTCCGTTGCCGGTTCACTAGAATTAAACGGGAACCCGAATGTCCTGACGGCTGATCACGGCACCTCACGTCTGGCACAGGGGCCAAGCCCCAATTCGTGCCTTGTCGAAATAGCGCGTTTTGACGGTATCGCACCACCAGTTCGTGCTTACCGACCGGGGGATCTGGTCCCAGATCCGCGCAAGACCACCAGAAAAACGAGGTAATGTAATGTCCTCACGTCTGAACACCGAATTACTCTCAGGTCTGCTGTTCATATTGATCGGCAGTCTGTTTCTGATTGGCAGCCTCGATTTGTCGTTTGGCACACTGCGCAGAATTGGCCCCGGTGGCTTTCCAGCGATGGTCGCAGTTGGCGTTATCATCATGGGGGTGATCGTTGCGTTGAAAGGCATCAGGATGGGCACGGCTGGTGAGGCCTTGCGCGTCAATCCTTCGCGCGTCGTCATCATCATCGCATCGATCGTGATATTCGGCCTCACGGTTCGCGGCGCTGGCCTGCTTATATCCGTCGCGCTTTGCAGTCTGATTGCATCCTTCGCTTCGCGTCCGTTTCGACCAATTGCCATGGGGCTATACGGCCTGTGTCTGGGTGCGGCGTGCAGTGCCGCATTCATCCTAGGTTTGGGCATGCCGGTACGCATTATCGGTCCGTGGTTCGGTTACTGAGGAAAGACCAATGGAAACAATCAACGCTCTTCTCCTCGGTCTTGATCAGGCTATCATGCCGGTCAACCTTTTCTGGTGTCTGATTGGCGCCTTGCTCGGCACACTGGTCGGCGTTTTGCCCGGCCTTGGACCTGCGGCGACCATGTCGATCCTTCTGCCATTCACCATCGGTCTCGAACCGGTGACATCGCTGATCATGCTGGCGGGCATCTATTACGGCGCGCAATATGGTGGCTCGACCACGGCAATCCTTTTGAACCTGCCGGGCGAAGCATCATCGGTGGTCACAGCCATTGATGGTTACAAGATGGCCCGGAAAGGCCGCGCTGGTGTGGCTTTGGCGACTGCTGCCATTGGTTCGTTCTTTGCCGGTACGGTTGCGACGTTGCTGCTGGCACTGTTTGCACCAGCGCTGGCTGAAGTTGGTCTGCTTTTCGGTCCGGCTGAATATTTCTCACTGATGATCCTCGGCCTTATCGCCTCAATCGTTCTTGCGCGCGGATCGTTGCCCAAAGCTCTTGCGATGGTATTCACCGGCATTCTGATCGGCATGATCGGGCAGGACGTGCAAACGGCTGCACCGCGTTTCATGCTGGGCTATGAAGAGCTGGCAACCGGCGTGAACTTCGTGGTGGTCGCCATGGGCCTTTTCGGCATAGGCGAACTGATCAAGGACCTTGAACACACAGAAAACCGAACTGCGATCAAGGCACCATTCTTTTCCATGTTGCCATCGCGTGAGGATTGGCGCCGCATGGCCGCTCCGATCTTGCGCGGCACGGGTATTGGCTCCCTGCTTGGTCTACTCCCCGGTAGTGGCGCACTGCTTGCGGCCTTTGCCGCGTACGCGATTGAAAAACGCGTTGCCAAACCACCGGAAGGGTTCGGTAACGGCGCTATCGAGGGTGTTGCCGCACCTGAAAGCGCCAACAATGCGGGTGCGCAAACATCCTTCGTGCCACTTCTGACGCTTGGTCTTCCGGCAAATGCCGTGATGGCACTGATGTTCGGTGCGCTTATCATGCAGGGTATCGCACCGGGGCCGACCCTTATCAGCGATCACCCGCAAATCTTCTGGGGCGTTATCGTCTCCATGTGGGTCGGCAACTTCATGCTGCTGGTCCTGAACCTCCCACTGATCGGCATCTGGACAAAACTGCTGACGTTGCCGTTCCAGTACCTCTATCCTGCGATTATCGTGTTCTGTGCCATCGGTGCGTTTTCGCTTGGTAACTCGGTGTTCGACCTGTGGCTTTTGGCGATCTTCAGCATTCTCGGATATATCTTCACCAAGCTGGATTGCGACGCTGCGCCGTTGGTCATGGGCCTTATTCTCGGACCGATGCTGGAGGAAAACTTCCGTCGCGCCATGTTCCTGTCACGCGGTAGTCTCAGCATTTTTGTCGACAAGCCAATCTCTGCTGGTCTTCTGGTGGCCGCCGTTGTCGTCCTGGCATTGATCGTGCTGCCGAAATTCGGCTCGGTGCGCAAGGAGGCGTTCCAGGAATGACCTCGCATGTCGTCGTTATCGGTGCAGGCATTGTTGGTGCAGCAACCGCTATTGAATTGCTGAGAGATGGGCATTCGGTTTCCATCATCGAACCGGAACAGCCGGGCGGGCGTCAGGCATCAAGTTATGGAAATAGCGGCTGGTTGAGTCCTGCCTCGATTATCCCCATGTCGATGCCCGGCCTGTGGAAAAAAGTACCCGGCCTCATCGCTGACCCCAACGGCCCGCTGATTATTCGCTGGCGCCATATCCTGCGTCTGGCGCCATGGCTTTTGCGGTTTGTATCAGCTGGCGCCACCATTGCCAAAGTTGAACGAACAGCCCGCATCCTGTCATCGCTACTGCATGATGCTTCGGCACGACATGAAGCACTTGCCAAGGAGGCTGGTCGTTCTGATCTGATTGTCCGCAAAGGACTTATCTACACCTATCCGGATAGAGCATTGTTTGAAGCAGAAGCGCTTGCATGGCGTTTGCGCCGCGACAATGGCGTTGTTTACCGCGAGCTTTCATCTGACGAATTGCATCGGTTGGAACCGGCACTGTCAAAAGCCTACTCTTTCGGCGTGCTGGTAGAGCAGGGTGGGCATTGCATCGATCCCGGTGGATATGTCGGCTCCCTCGTTGACCATGCAGTAGCGCTCGGCGCCGTCAGGATAAATGGCAAGGCAATCGGTTTTGATATATCGGCTGGTCGCTTGCAGGCTGTGAAAACAGACGCGGGCAGCATCACCTGCGATCGTGCAGTCATCGCCGCCGGCATCCACTCCAAGACACTGGCAGCCAAAGCTGGTGACAAGGTGTCGCTGGAAAGCGAGCGTGGTTACCACGTGGTCATTCCGCATGACGTCGTAACAGGTGCTATGCCTATCATGCCTGGTGATGGGAAAATGGGAAACAACCCGACATTGGCGGGTCTTCGCATTGCCGGGCAGGTGGAATTGGCAAGTACAGCCACGTCACCAGACAAGAGCCGCGCCGACATTCTGCTTGGCCACGCCAAACGTGCCTATCCAGCTCTTACAAAAGCCTTTGATGAAAACCGTATCGACTGGTGGATGGGTCATCGCCCATCAACGCCGGACGGACTGCCGGTAATTGGCCCGTCCTCTGCTACCAGTGACATCATTTATGCATTCGGGCACGGCCATGTCGGTCTGGCAACAGGCCCGGCCAGTGGGCGCATCGTCGCTGATCTCATATCGGGTAGACCAACCTCGCAGCATATCGCAGCCTTTGCGGCATCGCGTTTCAAACGTATTTTTGCCTGAGGTCGATAAACGAAAAATCCCGCACGACATTATCGTGCGGGACATAATGATCAAAAACTGACGTGATAAATCGCCTCTATCAGGCGCCCCAGGTCCGTTCAAGCAACGCAATCCAGTTGCCATGCGCAATTTTGACAAGGCTTTCATCGTCATAACCGGCATCACGCAATGCGGTCAGCAGGCGCGGCAGGCCGGTGGCGTCACCAATCTTCTGTGAGATCAGCGTACCGTCAAAGTCCGACCCCAATGCGACGTGATCGATACCGACATGTTCGACCAGGTAGTCGATGTGCCGCACCATCACGGAAATATCCATATTCGGGTCGGCCTTGCCTTCCGGATGCAGGAATTTGACGCCGAAATTCAGGCCGATCAGACCATCGGTGTCACGAATGGCCGAAAGCTGCCAGTCAGTGGCATTGCGGCTGTGCGGGCAAACGGCAAATGCGTTTGAATGAGACGCAACAAGCGGCGCATCGGAAATTTTTGCGATATCACGGAAACCGGCATCATTCATGTGCGAAAGATCGACCATGATCTTCAAACGATTGCAGAGGCGAATGAGATCACGTCCAGCGTCCGTCAGACCAGGTCCGATATCGGGGTCGTGACCGAAGCGGAAGGGAACGCCGTGTGCAAATATGTTTGGCCGGCTCCAGACAGGTCCGAGCGTCCGCAGGCCTGCTGCGTGGAGAACGTGGACGATATCAAGGTCTGGGCCTGCGGCCTCGATGCCTTCGATATGAAACACCGCGGCAAAGCTGCCTTTTTCCATGGCCTTGCGGATATCTGCTGCTATCCGGCAGATGGTGAAAGCGCCCTCTGACTGCGCCTCTATCCGCCCGAGGAGTGCCGCCTGACTGATCGTCTGGTCGATTGCACTGTGCAGTTCGACACGTGGCAGATCACCATTGGCATCAAGACCGCCCGCAGGTGATGGAACGTAGATGGCACAAAGCCCGCCGGCCAGACCGCCTCCACGAGCGCGCGGTATGTCGATATGGACATTGTTCTGCCCTTGCAGAAAGCGCTGTTCAGCCCCTTCGACACCCTCACGCATCAAGCGGGACAAGATATCATTGTGGCCGTCAAATACGGGCACACGTACCAGATCAGCAGTCATTCACAGCGTCCTTACAGTGTAATCTCATAAAGTTCTTCATGCGTGGCAACAAAGGCCTTGCCTTCCGTTGTCACCCAGCCACGAAACATGCCCGGCGTGTTGTATGGTGCAGTCACATTGCCTTTGGCATCAACAGCAACCAATCCGGCGCCAATATCGTGAGCGGCGAGATCGTTGTTTATCAGTCCACCGGCTGCGGTTTCAAGGTCCTGCCCGAGATAAGACACGCGCGTCGCCACTTCATGACCAACCACGTAGCGAATAAAAAACTCGCCCTTGCCAGTACCAGAAACAGCGCAGGCACCATCGCGGGCATAGGTGCCCGCACCGATAACTGGACTATCGCCCACACGGCCATCCGGTTTGTTGGTGTAACCACCTGTTGATGTGGCGGCGGCCAAATGCCCGTCAGCGTCCAGTGCCACTGCGCCGACAGTGCCGTGTTTTTCGTTTTCGGTTGCTTCAGTTCCAGCGGCCGCATGGGCCTTCATCGCTTGCAGGGCCTCAACGCGTTTCGGGGTTGTGAAGTAGGACTGTGGTTCAACGGCCAGACCCTTTTCTCCAGCAAAGGTGTCAGCCGCAGGACCGGTCAGGAAAACGGCGCGACCGTCTTCCATCAGCACGCGGGCCGCCTTGATCGGATTGCGAATGACGCGCGAAGCACTGATCGCTCCAGCTTCCAGCGTCTGCCCATCCATGATCGACGCATCGAGTTCATGTAGGCCATGTTCGTTGAGTGCCGCGCCATGCCCGGCATTAAAGTGCGGGCTGTCTTCCATCACGACGACGGCAGCTTCAACAGCGTCAATCGACCGTCCACCCGCCTTCAACACGGCGTAGCCGGCACGCAAGGCATGTCCTAGATCGAGCCGCGCCTCAGCCCATTCCTGCGCCGTCATGCTATCCTGTGGCAGCACGCCACAACCACCATGTATGGCCAGTGCGATTTTAGTCATGTCATGCTCCGATCATGCCCTGCTATCAGCGGGTGAAGAGGTTCAGGTGAAGTCGATATCGCCGATAACCCGCACTCGAACGCGACGCGCGCCGCCCGGCAGATAAGCAATTGGAATATCCTCGACTTCCAGTGTCTTGAGAGTGCTGCGGCCAGCACCGGAGGCAACTGCGGCGTCCCGCGCTTCAGCTTCCGCTTTTGCCAGCGCTTCATCACGGCTCATGCCGGAAAACACCTGATCGACTTCGCCAGAGACTTGCGCCATAGCAGCGCCCAAGGCATTGGCCACACCGGCATTTTCAACACGCAACACTTCCGACGCACCAGGTATGCTTTCCGGGATCAGAAATGCACCGCCGCCAACGGCGATCAATGGCACATCTTCAGCAGAGGTTTTCATCTGATCGAAATTATCAGCAACCATGTCTCGGATGCGGCCAAGGCATGACTTGACGAAAGTCGGATCCAGATCCTTGACCCGATCCTTGTCACCCATTTCGATCAGACCTGCAGCGACGGCGATATCGGAGGTGGTGAGCGTATTGCCGCCGAACACTCGTGCTTCTGTCAGGATACGGTAACCCACCGAACGAGGACCAATGGTTCCTGTTTCAGGGTCGATAATGGTGCCGCCACCAAGCGCCACTGGCAACAGGTCTGGCATGCGGAAGAGCGTACGCACGCCACCGATATGAACGATGTTGTTTGCCTCGCGCGGGAAGCCGCCAATCAGGCAACCAATGTCCGATGTCGTACCGCCAACATCCACGACCATCGCATCCGTCAATCCGGTCAGGAAAGCCGCGCCACGCATGGAATTTGTTGGCCCGGACGCAAAGCTGTGCACGGGGTTTGCCGAAGCGACATCTGCCAAAGCGACTGTGCCATCATTCTGCGTCAGGAAGAACGGCGCCGTTACGCCCGCTTCGCGTAATGCGTCCGAAAATGCCTGTACTGTCGTTTTCCCCAGGGTCTGCAACGCGGCATTCAAAAGTGCAACGTTTTCACGTTCCAGCAAGCCGATGCGCCCCAGCGTGTGCGACAGCGTGATCCGCGCATCCGGAATAACCGAACGGACAATGTCTGCGGCCTTGATTTCACACTCGGTGGTCAACGGCGAAAATGTAGCCGAGATCGCAATGGAAGTGATGCCCGCGTCGCGGATCTTCATTGCCGCATCCCGTATTTCCTCAGGGATCATCGGCACAAGCGGGCTGCCATCATATTCATGGCCGCCATGCACCATGAAGATCATCGGATCGACAGCGCTGCGCAGATCATCCGGCCAATCGCACATCGGTGGCAAGGAACGGCCGGTTGGTAGCGCGATGCGAATAGCGGCAACCCGCTCAAGCCGCGCACGCTCGACCACCGCATTGGTAAAATGCGTTGTTCCGATCATCACCGCATCGATTGGCGTGCCGGCCGCCTGCGGATGCCCGGAGACATGTGCCAACGCCGCCTTCACACCCGAAAGCACGTCCTGTGTGGTTGGAACCTTGACGGAAGAGATAATTGTTTCGCCATCAATCAGCACGGCATCCGTGTTGGTGCCGCCTACGTCAATACCGATGCGTTTCATGGAAATACCGATCTGAAATCTATGTCATAGCCAAAGGCGCGGGGACCAACCGCAGCTATACCAGCTGGTGTTGTCAGAAGTTCCGGTGCGGGCAGAGCAACGACCGTCACGCGCTGTCCATAACGCACCGATTCAGTTCCGATAGCACTGCCGGAAACCGTATCGAGCAGGCAAAGCAGGTCAGGCGTCATGGCAACAGGCGAACCGTCGCGGAAGGCGACAGCCCACTCGTTCTGGAAGGCCAGTTCCATACGCGAACCCTTGTCGGCATCCATGCCTTCAATCACCGTGCTACCGCGCAGGAAGCCACCGGTAGTTTCGCGCGCAACGTCAATTACCTTGCCGCGGAAAAGCTGTTTGCCACCTTCGTGGTCAAGAACCGCCTGTACCGGATCAGCATGCCGTGCACGCGCATCCATAACGGCACGTCCAAGTTCCACCGCCTTGGTGACGGTGTAGTGAATGCCCCACTCCTTGACTTCCTTGCCGGTGCGGGGCGCTTTGCAGGTCGCCGCCGTCGAGCCAACCTCGGTGCAGACTTTACGGGAAATCCGCTCCATCCACTTCCACGATGCGGCACGGGTAACAATCACCTCGTTATCGCGCACATCAACCAGTGACAGCGGAAACATCGGTAGATTGCCAATCGCAAATGACGTCATCTGCGCTTCGGGATAGGCACGTCCCATCGCATCGGCATTCACAACCGGTCGGTCCAGAATTGCAGCGGCGAGGAAGGATGACAAAGCATTGGAACCGCCAATTTCCACGCTCATGATAGCGCGGAACGGCTTGCCCAGGTAATCTTCCATCACCTCCACCGCACGGGCAAGATGGACAGGGTCTCCAAGACGCTCCTGACCGACCAGCGGCGCGCCCATCTTGGAGACAACTGCAACCATGTCGTCATCTTCAAGTGCCATCGGGTCCATGACCTGGACGCGGCGACCTTCGGCATAGAGACGTCTGAGGTTCAGGGTGGAGATGTAAGGATTGCCTCCGCCTCCAGTACCTAAAATCCATGCGCCGGTGGCCAGCGGTTCAATGTTTTCTTCTGCGAATTCCTGAAGCATGTCTCACCCTAGAGCAATTCCGGCAAAATAGCGCAGCGCGCCTCGAATTCAGGAATTGCGTGAAAACAAGGAGATAGAGCGATTTTCGCAATCAAAAAATGCGCAAATGCTCTGGGAAATTGTGTTTCCGACCCCGCATGTACGGGGCCGGATTTTCTGTATGCCTATCAGTTAACCGAGCAATCCCAATGGAAATTGGAGAAGTTCAGATCCCAGCTCTGCATCGGCACGAACTCGTAACCCTGCAGGCACTTGTTCGCACCGTAACGGCGGTTGGGTGCAACAGCCCAGACATCCGGCTGCAGCTCAGCAATCTTCGTCTGCAGTTCCTTGTAGGTTGCATTTTGTTCAGCAACGTCGGTTGTCGCACGCGCCTTGTCGATCAGCGCATCGATTTCCGGGTTTTGCAACCATTCCATCGACATCCATGTGCCAGACGCTTTCGAGTGGTACTGGTTGTAGAACATTGCGTCCGGCGAAGGGTAGGTCGGCGAAATGTTGACCTGTGTTGAGGCTGGAGTGGTTTCCGGTTTCGAAGAGAGCTCAACAATACGGTTCCATGGCTCTGGCTTGATATCAAGCGTGATGCCGATCTGCTCCAGATTGGCCTGCAGCATCAAAGCCACTTCAGCTTCGAAAGCTAGAGAGGCAACATAGCTGTTGACGAGCGTGATTGGCTGACCGGCATATTTGGACTTTGCCAGTTCTTCCTTGGCCTTTTCCAGATCAAAAACGCCCGGCTCGATGCCATCATTATGGGCATCCTTGAAGGCGTCCGAAAGCGGACCCTGCATGTCGAAGCCCGGATAGATAACTTCCTGGATCGTCTTGTAATCCGTTGCATAGGCAATGGCGCGACGAACATGAACGTCATCAGTCGGGTATGCCTTGGTGTTCAGCTTGATGACAAATCCGCCAGCCGTGCGGGTCTGGATGATCTTGTAACCATCCATCTTGCCGATAGACTCGTAGGTGTCGTTACCGAGACCGTGTGACGTCAGGCCAAGTTCACCTTTTTCAGCCAGGGCCTTTACTGTGGCATCGTCGCTTGTCTGGACAAAACGAACTTCGTCGATCGGCTTGCCCTTGTTCCAGCCGCCGAAATAATCGGGGTTACGGGCAATGACCATGTCGGCAGAGCGGTTGTAGCTGACAAGGCTGTATGGGCCAGAGCCTGATGAATGCTCGCCGACATAGGCTTCGCCCCACTTGTCGTCAGGCTTGGCATTGGCGGTGATAAGCTTCTCGTTCAGCGCAACCATCAAAGGTGTGACCGACATGAAAGGAGAAAACTGGCGGTCAAGCTTCACGATAACGGTGGCCTCATCAGGCGCGGTTACATTATCAGGGTTTACAAGACCGACCAGCAGGTTTGATGGGCCCTTGTTGATGCCAATCAGCCGCTGGATGGACCAGACCAGATCGGACGCCTTAACGGCCGTGCCATCCTGGAACTTCACGTCATCACGCAAGTGGAATGTGTAGGTGAGGCCATCTTCCGAAATGTCCCAGGACTTCGCAAGATGCGGAACCACTTCACCCGATGGGCTCACGGTGGTCAAACCGTCATACATGTTCACAACGGCCATGTAGCCGGTGTAGTCGGTGACCTTGGCAGGGTCGAGCGAGCTGAAGATTTGCATGGTGTTGACGGCAATCGACACCTTTTCATCAGCCGCCTGCGCGGAGAAGCCCAAAGGCAGGGCGATTGCCGTGCCAAGCGCTAATGCCGCAAAACGCGAATATCTGGAATGCAGTTTCATGGAAGTTCTCCTCTTTGTAATGCGGGAAAATCCCGCTTGTTATTCCGCAGCCGCACGAACCGGTGCAGGCAGGGGTGAATAGGCAATGTCCGGGTAGCCGAATGCAGCAGGACCAACGACCTCAAGGGCGCGGGCAGTCCGCAGCAAATTATGGCAAGGGATGGCAATAACCGCGACACGCTGGCCATAACGCAGCATTTCAGTGGTGATCGGATAACCGGTGTCCACGTCCAGCAGAACGATCAGGTCAGGCACGCAAACCTCGACCTCGCCGTTACGACGGAAAATCAGGAATTCGTTCTGGATGGCGACGCCAGCCGTCTGGCCACTAAAGTCGTCGAAACCTGCCAGTTCCAGTTCACCAACTGCAAAACCACCACGCAGGTGACGCTTCAAATCGGTGATCTTGCCATTGAAGATGCGACGACCGCCTTCCAATTCACAAACGGCTGCGATCGGGTCTTCCTGAGCCTTACGGGCACGGATAACCGCCTCACCAATGGCGATTGCCTTGGTGTAGCTTTTCGGAATGCCGTACTGGTGCACATAGTGGGCCTGCATGGGTGCAGTGGCCAACATGGCGCCGCCACCCTGCGCTACAACGCAGGCACGCGCCATACGTTCATGCCAGACTTCCGATACCGCATGACTGAAGATCACTGCATTGCCATGCAGGTCGCACATCACAGACGGCGTGGAGCTGTGGCCATAGATCGAGAAGGTTGTCATCTGCATTTCTGGGAAGGCGCGGCCCATGCCGTCGCAGTCCAGAATAGGCAAACCGCCAAGTGCCGCTGTAACCAGCGGGTTCATGGAGTTCGCACCGCCGATTTCTTCACAGACGATTGCGTCGATTGGCGCACGGATAAGTTCTTCCATCGCCCGCAGGCAACGCAGACCTTCACGACCTTCACGAATGCGCTCGACACCAACCACTGGTGCACCGATACCGCCAAGCGACATGCAGAGCGCGTCGGGCTCAATGGCGTCGGTCGCGAGAATTTTCATCTCGTAACCAGCCTTCATCGCTTCAAGCACCAGCAGCTTGCCCTGATAAGGATTTCCGCCGCCGCCTGTGCCCAGAATGCCCGAGCCGATTTCAAGTGCGTCAAGATCTTCAACCGTCAGCGTGCGCAGGTTGGCCTCGTCATATTTCAACTTGCGCGTCTCAGCCATGATGGCCTCCCATTTCTCCGACGACTTTCACATGAATGCGGGTAGCGTTACCCGGCAGGTAGGCCAGCGGCATGTCTTCACGTTCGATAACCTCAAGCGTTTCTGGCAGCGCACCGGCCGCGATTGCCTTTTCACGGGCTTCAGCTTCCGCTTCTGCAAGTGCACTTTCGCGTGTACGGCCTTCCACCAGCGAGAACACGCGGTCGGTTTCGCCGCTGATCTGCGCAATCGCTGCACCAACGGCATTGGCAACTGCGAAGTTGTCCGGGCGGATCACTTCAAGATCACCGATCCGCTCTGGCATCAGGATGGAACCGCCGCCGACGGCGATAACCGGAATTGGAGAAGAGGAAATACGGCTGCGCTCAACGCAGGCTTCCAACATGGAATTGATCTTGGCAGCAGCAGCCTTGACCAGCTTGCTGTCGAGAGTTTCAACCAGTGCCTTTTCGCCAACATCGGCCTTGCCGGAAGCAACAGCGATATCGGTCGCGGTTAATGTCGCACCGCCGAAGCACAGAGCTTCTTCACGGACACGGTAACCAACTGACTTCGGTCCAACGGTGATTTCCGAACCACCGTTTAATACCAGCGAACCGCCACCCAAGCCGATGGAGAACACATCTGGCATACAGAAGTTGGTGCGTACGCCACCGATGTCGACAGTTGTCGAAGCCTGACGCGGGAACCCATGCGACAGGGAGCCGACATCCGATGTTGTACCGCCAACGTCAACCACAACTGCATCCTTGAGACCTGTCAGGAATGCCGCACCACGCATCGAGTTGGTTGGGCCGGACGCAAATGTCAGAACAGGGAAGGCACGGACAACGTCAGCAGCCATCAACGTGCCGTCGTTCTGTGTGATGTAAAACGGGCAGGTGATGCCAGCAGTGGCAAGCGCCTTGCCAAATGCTGCAACAGTCCGGTCTGCCAGAGAAAGAAGGCTTGCATTCATGATCGCGGCGCTTTCACGCGCCAGCAGGCCATGGCGACCGATGTCCTTGGACATGACAACAGGAAGACCTGGGCAATGCTGTTGCAGAATTTCCTTGGTGCGAAGTTCCATGGCATCGTTGATGCCACTGAACACGCAGGTCACGGCAGCAGCCTTCAGGCCCTTGACGCGAATGTCGCTAGCGATCCGCACGATGGCATCTTCGTCCAGCGGCGAGATTTCGCGGCCATCGAACTCGTAACCACCCTTGACCTGATAGCCATGATTGCCGACGATCTTGCGCAGATCGTCTGGCCAATCCACCATCGGTGGCAAACCTGCGCCCGATGGCAGACCAAGACGGATAGCGGCCACCTCTTCCATATGACGTCGCTCAATGACGGCATTGGTGAAGTGTGTCGTGCCGATCATCACAGCGGAAATCACACCGCGATCAATACCCGAAGCCTCGATAACCTTTTCGAGCGCTTCGAGAACGCCGGATGTCACATCCTCCGTGGTGGAAGCCTTAACTCCCGCCAGTACAGTTTTATCCTTCAGGACTACAGCATCCGTATTGGTGCCGCCTACATCAATTCCAACGCGATACACGTCAGCTCCTCTCATCAGTCCGTTGTTTTCACCAGAAAGCGCAAGCGCTCTTCTTCGGTGACGGTGGGTTTCTCGCGTTCTTCCTCATCGGTAACGACAGGGATCGCGGCAATTAGTGCGCGGGTGTAAGGGTGTTGCGGATCGGCAAAGACCTCGCGCGTTGAACCTTCTTCGACGATTTCGCCACGCAGCATGATTGCGATGCGCGAACAGAAGTTGCGCATGAGCGAAAGGTCATGGGAAATCATCAGGTAGGTCAGTCCGAGTTCCTGCCGCAGCTGCTCCAGCAATTCGATGACCGTTTTCTGAACAGACACATCAAGAGCGGCGGTCGGTTCGTCCAGAATGAGTATCTTCGGTTCGGCCGCCAAAGCGCGTGCAATCGCGACACGCTGTTTCTGGCCACCCGACAATTCGTGAGGATACTTGGCGAGATAGGATTGCGGCAGACGGACCAGATCCATCAACTCCAGCATCCGTGCTTCGCGGGCGGTCTTGTCCATGCCAATCGACTTTAAAGGCAAGGTCAGCGTCTGTCGGACAGACCGTTTGGGGTTCAGCGATGTACCCGGGTTCTGATAAACAATCTGGGTCAGGCGTTTACCGCGCGCCGGTGCTGGCGCATCAATGGACAGGCTGCCAGACGTCGGTGAAGACAGGCCCATGATCATTCTGGCGACAGTCGTCTTGCCGGAACCGGATTCACCGGCAAGGCCAAATATCTCACCTTCACGCAATGTCAGGGTCACGTCACGAACGGCGTGATAACCATTACGCTTGCCGAAAATCTTGTTGAGATCATTGAGCCGGACAATCGGCTCGCGATCACTTTCCGGCGCATCAACAACACGTGGGCCGTAAAGCGGCGGCACAGCGTTCAGTAGAGAGTTGGTATAGGGCTCGCGCGGCGCATGAAGAATTTCCGAGCATGGGCCGGTTTCGACAATATCACCATGGTGCATGACCACCACGCGGTCTGCCACCTTGCGAACTACGCCAAGATTGTGGGTAATCATCAGCAGGGCCATATTCTCTTCAATGACCAGGCGATTGATCAGATTGAGAATTTCATCCTGCGTGGTCACATCGAGAGCCGTACCCGGCTCATCGGCGATCAGCAGCTTTGGACGGTGCAGCAAGGCAAGACCGATCAGAACACGCTGGCGCATGCCGCCGGACAGTTCCGACGGATAGGCATTCATGACACGTTCGGTGTCTGCCAGCTGCACGCGACGCAACACCTCGGCGATACGGTTGCGACGCTCTGACTTCGATGACGAGATGCCATTGCGTTTGTCTGCAAAACGCATGACGTCATCTAGGTGCGTACCAATCCTGAAAACCGGATTGAAGGACGATAGCGGGTCCTGCATGATCAGGGAAAATGCCGTACCCTTCAGTGCCTCACGTTCTGCTTTTGGCAGGGTAAGAACATCTTTTCCACCCACTACAATCGAGCCGGATGTGATCGAAGCATTTTTCGGCAAGGTACCGATGATTGCCTTGGCGGTTACGGATTTTCCCGAACCTGTTTCACCAATCAGTGCAACACGTTCGCCAGCAGCAACGGTAAAGCCCACATTGCGCAAGACCTGACGCGAACGGCCATACGTCGTGAAGGAAACGTTGAGGTTCTCAACCTGAAGAAGCGGTTCAGTCATCAATCAATTCTCCACGTCGAACATGTCGCGCAGGCCATCGCCCAGCAGGTTGAAACCAAGAGTAACGTAGAGAACAGCGGCACCTGGGCAGAGCACTTCCCACCAGAATTCAGGCATGAACTGACGGCCATCAGCCACCATCGAGCCAAGGTCAGGGATAGGAGGCTTCACGCCGAAACCGAGGAAGCTGAGCGTCGCGCCGAACAGGATGACGAATGCCGCATCAAGCGTGGTCTTGACCGAGATAACCGACACGCAATTCGGCAATATTTCCCGGAAAAGAATGTGCATGGGACCGGCGCCGGCAAGGCGTGCCGCCTCAATGTAATCTTCCGAGGCAATCGACTTCGATACCGAATAGATGAGGCGCGCGTGCCATGTCCACCACAACAGCGTAATGGCAATCATCGCGTTCATCAGTGTCGGTTCGAGAAGGTTAGACACGGCAAGCGCCATTACCAGAGGGGGCATCGCCAGCATGACGTTGGTAAGGCCGGTGATGAATTTCTCTGTCCAGCCGCCGACGTAACCAGCTACCAACCCGAGAATTGTGCCCACTGGTACGGAGATACCCAGCACGCCGATAACCAGCAGCAACGAGATGCGCAGACCAAAAACAGTGCGCGAAAAGATGTCGCGGCCCGCCTTGTCCGTGCCAAACCAGTGCAGGGCATCGGGAGGCAGGTGTCTGGCGCGAAAATCAACCACTGCGCCAACATGCTTCGGATAAGGCGTCAAAAATGGTGCAAAGACAGCAAGAATAACGACCGAGAGCAGGATGAGCGCGCCGATAACGGCAGCCGGGTTGCGACTGAACCGGTACCACAGAATGTAACCGGCACTCAGCGCCTTGTCGGATGTGTCGAGCATTTTCATATCGGCCATCAGCGTGCCTCCTTGTGACGCAGGCGTGGGTCGATGATCGAGATCAGAACGTCGACGATCATGTTTGCAACGATGAAGAACAGACCGGCGACCAGAACCACGGCGGTAACGGCATTGAGGTCCTTCTGAAGGATCGAGTTCAGGCCGTAGGAAGCAAAACCGCCCCAGGCAAAAACCATTTCAATAACAAAGGCGTTGCCGATCAGCGAGGCGAATTCCAGCCCCATGATCGTCAAGGGTGCTATGGACGACAGCTTCAAGAGGTAGCGGAAGATGATGACCCGTTCAGGCACGCCGAAACTCTGCAACGTTAGCACGTGATCCTTGCGCTGATTTTCGATCATCGAGGAACGCGTGATACGGGTGATCTGTCCGATACCGGCCATGGACAGCGCAAATGCTGGCAGTGCAAGGTGTTTGAGAGCATCGCCGACCACATCAAAACGACCGGCCAGTAGACCATCGACCAGAATGAAACCGGTTGGTCCACCTTGCCAGCCAAGTGAATGGTCCAGCCGCCCAATGATTGGCCAGCCACTGATGTATCTGGCAGCCAGCAGCTGCAGGGTAATGGCAAACAGAAAGCTCGGAATGGTGACGCCGGTCAGGGACAGAATGCGTCCGAGATGATCGAGCCCTCTATCGCGATAATGCGCGGTGATGACGCCAAGGGGTATTGCGACCAGAAACATGAATATGACGGATACCAGCACCAGTTCAACGGTCGCGGGAACAGTCTGAGCAAGGTCCGTCGTGACCGGGCGCTGCGACACCAGCGACATGCCGAGATCCCCGTGCAGGGCATTTTTGACATAATCTACATATTGCAGGGCTAGAGGCTTATCCAGACCCATCTGCAGGCGTAGCGCCTCAACCTGTTCCTGCGTGGCAGCAGGGCCAAGAGCCATACGCGCCGGGTCACCCGGCACCACACGCGCCAATGCAAAAATCATGATGGACAGGGCAATCATGACAAGCACGAATGTACCAAGCCGGGTCATAATTGCGATCAACGGATGTTGCTGCATCAGCGGGAGTTTCCTTGTGCATCGGCTTTTTGATGCATCAACATCACCAGATAACAAGAGATCAGCAACCGCAAAAAAGTATAGTTTTTTATCGTTATGGTATAGGTTTTTGCATGCCTATAGCCTATCCATTCGGCATGAATGTCATGCTTCCACGCACTCATCTGTGCCAACGCATCCTGCAAGAAACTGCAGGCGTCATCTTTTTGCGGGCACCGGCAGGGGCAGGGAAAACCAGCCTTTTAAAACTGTTCGCTGGCTTGACGGAACGTTCTGTCTGCACGTCAACACATCCCAAGACTGAGGATGTAAAAGACGGTTGGCTTTTATGGGATGTCCCGGTCGCTGCACGAACAGTCAAGATACCGGCCGCAACCCTGCAAACCGTGACAACGGTCATTATCGCTTGTCGCCCCGAACAACGTATCAGCGGCCTTGGTCGGCAGATATTGCATCATGGCTCGACAACGATCGGCGCTGAAGACCTGACCTTTTCCGATGAAGAGCTTAATGCGCTACCAGCGGCGAGCGCAGCATCGATGCGGGAAGGTTATGCCGGTTGGCCCGCCTTTTTGCCACTTCAGGGCAACATTGATGACGACACCTGCGCAGATTATTTGCGCGAAACCTTCTTAAGCCATCTCTCGCCGGAACAGACCATGGCGCTTTCGATATGGCTTGAAGCGCCTGACGGCGCCGCGCATCAACCCTGGGCGAGTCAGCTACCGCCGTTTCTGACACGTGATCCGCAACGGCACAAAGACCTGATACGACTGTTGACGATTGCAGTGCAGGAACGTCTCCAAGTTCTGGAAAACAGCAGCGCTGTCGTCGAACTGGCTTCCGCATTGGATAAGGCGGGCCGCGCGTTGCAAGCGATGGCGCTGCTGCTGGACAAGGGATACGAAACACATGCCGCGCAAATTCTGGCGCGCGCCCATGGGCGTGAACTGATCTATCGCAGCAGTGTGAATGCGTTTCAAAACATCATCATGCACTTCTCGCATGACATGATTGCCACCGATGAAACCGTATTGTTTGCGGTATGCAGAGCATTGCTCAAGCAGGGTGAGTTGCAGCGCGTGCGCCATCTCGTCGGTAAGCATCTTGGTTCAGATTACCTTGATCCATTCAAGGTTCTGGCAAACGGTTCGCGCTTTTCCTTTGCTGCCCGCACTTTCCGTCTGAATCTGATGATTACGGAAGACCTGACACCCAACGATGCGATGATTACCCGCCTTGGTGAATTCATGGCGGATTACCCAATGGGTGACCATGGCAAATGGGCCGGCTACTACAACGCCCTTCTTGAGTTCGAAATCCGCCGCCGTAACTTCCGTGAGGCGGAAGCTGCGGCTGCCCGAGCGCTTATCTATCTGCGCAAAATGGGCGGTCAACCACTTCTCGAATTCTTCATCCACCTGCACCAGATCGTGCTGCGTTTGATGAGCGGCGATGCGCTGATGGCACGGCGGGCAGCGCAAGATGCACGTGAACGATTGGAGCAGGTCACGCACGAAGTCCCGCAAGAAAGCCGCATGTTGCGGCTGGCGGAAGCCTGCATAAAGTACGAATCAGGCCGCCCACGCGATCTGCTGGAATTCATCCAGAAAGACTTTGAGCACTTCGCGGCCGCTGAGATCTGGCCGAGCCTCATGCAGTTTGCTCTGCATTATGCGACCCAGATCGTCATGGACCATTTCCCGATGACCATAAGGCCGGGATTTCTGGATGGCTTGTGGATACACCTGTCTGAAGGATTACAGTTTCATGCGATGATGGAAATCCGCACCGCGATAGCCTACCAAAATACCAACCGCTGGTCGGAAGCTGCTGCGACACTCACCTCCATCCGCATGCCGATGGGCAAAAACTGGGTCGAAAGTGCCGAAGAAGAACTGACCCGTCTGACGCGGCGTGACGAGATCACCTACGTCATGGCCTGGCTTAGAGATGCGGTTCACGTCTGGACGCCGCGCGGCTATCTGCCACGACAGATCGATGCACTGATCGCCAATCCGAAAGTCACCAATCGCGAGAGGGTGGCGCTGCTGATCTGGCAGAGCTATACGGCCCATCAACGCCGTGACAATGCCGCGGCACGCGCCAATATCTTGCTGGCACTGGAAACTGCAACGCGCCTCGGCTGCAATGGAGTTCTTTCCGAAGAACGAATCTTTCTGTCGCCGCTTCTCGAAAATCGTCGAATACACAGCTTCATCGAAACCTCGTCTGATGTGCGCGCTGCTTTGGCGATTTTTGCAGCTTCAGTGAACTCCCCGCAAGCCCGCGCAATCCATGGCGGATTGTCTCAACGCGAAGTACAGATGCTGCAATTTCTGGCTGGCGGCATGTCCAACAAAAAAATCGCTCAAGCCCTGAATATTTCGGAAGTCACCGTCAAGTTTCACCTTGGAAACCTGTTTCGAAAGCTCGACTGCAGCCGCCGCGCCGAAGCAATCAGAGCCGCCACCGCACTCGGCTGGCTCTGAAATGGCGCTCTCACTGCCTTATCCTCGGTAAGCGACCAGCACCGCGCCGCACGCGATGAGAACAACGCCAAGCCAGTTGGGCAGCGACAATCGTTCCCCCAGAAACAGAACTGCAAATACGGCTACAAACACGACGCTGAGTTTGTCGATCGGTCCCACACGTGCGGCATCACCGAGCTTCAGTGCACGAAAAATAACAAATCCACGAGGCTCCGGTCGCAAGGCCGGAAAGCACCAAAAACAGCCAGGTCCGTCCGGAAATGCCGGATGGTTGCTGCCAGTTACCGGTGATGTACACCATCAGACCGGCGGCACAAAAAATGACAATGGTGCGAATGAATATTGCAAAGTCGGAATTGACATTCTCGACACCGATCTTGGCAAAAATCGCGGTCAAGGCGGCGAAAGCAGCCGACAGCAATGCCCAGAAAGGCCATGAAGCAAAAAGACTTTTCATTTTTTGATCTCGGAAACAGCAGAAGGTTCCGGGTTCAGTCATTGCACCGCAACGCGGCCGTCGCAAGTCTGTTTCCATGGCAAAGAAAAACCCGGCCACCTGAGGAAGCCGGGTTCTATTGTTTCGCCTTGCGCGATTTCATTCAGCAGGTTGCGGCATCGGCGTGTTGTCAATCACATCGATGCTGGCAATTTCCTCACCGTTCAGAACCCGCTGAAGCTGAGCCTCATCAAGTTCACCTTCCCAACGAGCAACGACGATAGTGGCAACGGCATTCCCAACAAAGTTGGTCAGTGCGCGGCACTCGGACATGAAGCGGTCGATACCGAGAATGAGCGCCATGCCGGCTACCGGAACGGAAGGAACAACGGACAGCGTTGCAGCAAGCGTGATGAAACCGGCACCGGTGATACCAGCAGCGCCCTTCGAGCTGAGCATGGCAACCAGCAACAGCAGGATCTGCTCACCGAACGACAGGTGAATACCTGTTGCCTGCGCAATGAACAGAGCCGCAAGCGTCATGTAGATGTTGGTACCGTCAAGGTTGAAGGAGTAACCAGTCGGGATAACCAGACCAACAACCGAGCGTTTGCAGCCGGCCTTCTCCATCTTGCTCATCAGGCCCGGAAGCGCAGCTTCCGAAGACGATGTGCCGAGAACCAGCAGCAGCTCTTCCTTGATGTAGCGAATAAGCGCCAGAATGGAGAAGCCATTGTAACGGGCGACCGCACCAAGGATAACCAGCACGAAGATCAGCGATGTCAGATAGAAGGTACCAATGAGCATCGCCAGATTGGTCACCGACGAAATGCCATATTTGCCGATTGTGAACGCCATGGCGCCGAAAGCACCGATAGGAGCAGCCTTCATCAGGATCGCGACCAGCTTGAAGATCGGGTACATCATGGCATGCATGAAGTCGACGACCGGCTTGCCTTTCTCACCAACGACCCCAAGTGAAATACCGAAGAGCACCGAGAAGAACAGCACCTGGAGAATGTCACCGCTGGCAAATGCGCCGACAATGGTGGTCGGGATGATGTTCATCAAAAAGCCGGTAATCGTCTGCTCATGTGCCTTGTCGGCATAGGTCGCAACCGCCGTAGCATCGAGAGACGCAGGGTCGATGTTCATGCCGGCGCCCGGCTGAACAACGTTTGCAACAATCAGACCAACGACCAGCGCAAGCGTCGAAAAGGTCAGGAAGTAGATCATCGCCTTGCCGGCAACACGCCCGACCTTCTTCATGTCGTTCATACCGGCAATACCGGTCGCAACGGTCAAGAAAATAACAGGTGCAATGATCATCTTGACCAGACGAATGAAACCATCACCCAATGGCTTCAGCTGCTCACCGATGGACGGCCAAAAATGGCCCAGAAGAATACCGGCCAGAATGGCAACCAGCACCTGGAAATACAGGTGACGGTAAAATGGCATGCGGACATGGCTTGCAGCCACGGCTGTACTATCAATCATGATTTTCTCCTCCTCGGCTGGACCTGCCTTTTATAGGGGCCTCCCGGTCAGCCTTGTTTGGTCTGGGGCCTCGCGACCGCTTGATGACGGTTTTGCAAACACCGTGCCAAGACAGAAAAAATCAGATAAATATCTGAAATAAATGGATTTAATTTCTTGGTGCAGCTTCACGAAATTTGGATTCGTGTAGATTTCCGCGCAGAAATATTGCCTTTTGTGTGAAAATACGCACAAGATAAATGATGACCACATTCACCGCATCCGGGTTCAAACATATCGATGCCGCTCAACGGCCGTGGTGGCTGTTTGCGTTTTTCTGGGCTGTAATTGCGGTGGTGGCGATTTATGTCGCAGGCGAACTTGGCCGAACAGAAACCATCAAGGCCTTACAGCAGGACGCCTCAACTGACGGGCAATTGAAAGTCGCGCTTCTGAATGTTGCATTGGAGCGGCCCCGCGCCCTGCCGCTTGTGTTATCAGGCGACAGGGACCTCGTTGCCGCTCTGGAAACTGGTGGTGCCGCAGTAGATCGGCTTAACCGCAAACTGGAGGGACTGATCGAAGGCACACAGGCCTCGGTGATTTACGTGACAGGGCCGAATGGCGTCGCAATAGCATCCAGCAATTGGCGTGCCGCAGACAGTTTTGTCGGCACCAGCTATTCCTTCCGGGACTACTTCAGCCTTGCAATGCGCACAGGCATGGCCGAGCACTACGCCTTGGGAAATGTCAGCCGCAAACCCGGCCTTTACATATCACGACGTGTGGATTCTGAAGACGGCAAAGCGCTCGGTGTCGTCATCGCGAAGGTCGAATTCAACCGTCTGGAGGCTGACTGGAGAATAGGTGGCAAACCGGTTTATGTCGCTGATGCCAACGGCGTTGTGCTGATGACGAGTATTTCGGCATGGCGCTTTGACACAATGAAACCCATAGACCAACAGACCCGCCGCACCATTGCCGACAGCCTGCAATTTGGTAATGAGACACTTGATCTGCTGCCATTTTCCCCGTTGCGCTTTATCGACAATTCGACGGAGCTGATCCACATCAATTCACCCGCCGTCAACAGTGGTGATTATCTACGTTTCATCCTGCCGGTACCAACCACCTCATGGCACTTGCATTATCTTTTGCCGGTTGAACCTACCTTGATGGTAGAGGTGCAGAGGATGCGTCTGCTGATGCTGGCCGGCATGATGCCGCTTATCGTATTGTCTGGTTTGTGGTTGCGACGGCGCCAAAAAGCCCGACAAGCGGAAGAAGTTGCCGCCCGGGCCCGCGCACAGCTGGAACGCCGGGTGGATGAACGAACACGTGACCTGCAAAGTGCCATGGACCAGCTTGAAACAGAAATCAGCGGCCACCAGCAGACCGGTCGAGAATTGCAAACTGTCCAGCAGGAACTTGTAAAGGCAAACCGGCTGGCCATTCTCGGACAGGTGGCAGCTGGCGTCGCCCATGAAATCAACCAGCCTGTCGCGACGATCCGCGCCTTTGCGGATAATGCACGCACTCTCATGAACCGCCAGCGGCTGGAAGAAGCCGACGAAAACATGAAAGACATTGCTGCGTTGACGGAGCGCATTGGTGTCATCACCAGTGATCTTAAGATATTGGCCCGCAAGGGCAGGGCGGCTGCACAGCCTGTCAGCGTCAAGGCTGTCATCGAAGGTGCAGTCGTGCTGCTGCGCAGCCGTTTCGCTGGTCATATGGAGGCGCTGGATATCGCTCTTCCCGCTGAAACCTTGATGGTGTCTGGCAGCCCCATCCGGCTGGAGCAGATTGTGATCAACCTTCTCCAGAATGCGCTCGAAGCAGTTGAAGACAAGGCCGATGGTCAGGTGACGATCAGCGTGCGCGAAGCTGCCGATCAGGTGGTCTTGAGCGTTGCAGACAACGGACCGGGCATTGCGCCAGACATTCTTGAGGCCCTGTTTACGCCCTTCAACACATCGAAAGACGGCGGACTTGGGCTTGGTCTGGTCATCTCCCGCGAAATTGCCGCTGACTATGGCGGACGTATCGAGGTGGAAAGCAATCCGAGTGGAACCTGCTTCTCCGTCTATCTCAAAAAGGCATGATCATGGGCATTTCAGGCAAGGTATTTCTCGTCGATGACGACTCCGCATTGCGCAAGGCAATGCGCCAGACGCTGGAACTGGCAGGCCTTGAGGTAACGTCCTTTCCCGCTGCAAAACTGGCATTGGATGCGTTATCTGCCGAGTTTGGCGGTGTCATTATCAGTGACGTGCGTATGCCCGGGATGGATGGGTTAGAATTTTTCGAACGAGTCCGCAGTGTCGATACCGATCTGCCCGTCATCCTGATGACGGGCCACGGCGATATCCCGATGGCCGTCGAAGCGTTGCATAACGGCGCTTATGATTTCATGACCAAACCATTTGCCGCCGAGCGCATGGTAGAAAGCGCAATGCGTGCGCTGGAAAAACGTCATCTCATCATGGAAAACCGCGCTTTGAAGTTGGCAGCCGAACAGGCGGAAGGCGACCTGCCGCTGATTGGCCAAACGCCTGCCATGCAGCGTCTTCGCGACACCATCCGCCATATCGCCGACGCCGACGTCGACGTCCTCGTGGCAGGTGAGACCGGTAGCGGCAAAGAAGTGGTCGCGACGGCTTTGCACCGCTGGAGCAAAAAGCGCTCGAAAGGCAACTTCGTCGCATTGAATTGCGGTGCGCTGCCGGAAAGCGTCATTGAAAGCGAGCTTTTCGGCCATGAGGCAGGGGCTTTCACCGGCGCGCAGAAAAAACGCGTTGGCCGTATTGAGCACTCAAGTGGTGGCACGCTGTTCCTGGATGAAATTGAGAGCATGCCGCTGGCAGTACAGGTGAAAATGCTGCGCGTCCTTGAAATGCGGGAGGTTTCTCCACTTGGATCCAATGACGAAAGGTCCGTAGACATCCGTGTTGTTGCAGCCGCCAAAGTCGATCTTGGCGATCCAGCACGCCGCGACCAGTTTCGGGACGACCTGTATTACCGATTGAACGTTGTCACATTGTCTATCCCGCCGTTAAGGGAGCGCCGGGAGGATATTCCGATGTTGTTTTCCCATTTTCTGTCGCGCGCCACCAAACGCTTCAACATGCCCGTTCCGCAAATCTCCGCCAGCGTGTCGCGTCATCTGGCAGATCACGACTGGCCGGGCAATGTCCGTGAACTAGGCCATTTCGCCGAACGCGTCGCTCTTGGGCTGGAAAGTGGAACACTGTCTGGCATCCCTCCGAAAGAAGAAGCCAAAGCGTCTGGCACGCTAACAGAGCGTATTGATCGGCATGAAGCAAAGATCATTCATGAAACTCTCGTGCAAAATGATGGTGACGTCGCTTCAACCATCGCCGCGCTCGGCATTGCGCGCAAGACATTTTACGACAAGCTGCAACGGCATGGCATAAATCGCGCTGATTACACGGCCAAAAAGAACGCCTCTGCCTGATTACACTGGCAAGGGGACCTGTTCGTTCAAAAACCGGGCGCGATATTCTGCCGGACTGATGCCCATGGTTTGCCGGAAGTGATGACGAAGTGTGTGCGCACTTCCAAACCCGACTGCCATTGCAATGTCTTCCATCTGCTCGCGCCCCTGACAAAGGCGTTGTTTTGCCGCATCGACCTTCACATTTGTCAGCCATTGGCCCGGTGCGGCACCGGTTGCTTCGGTAAAACGCCTGAGAAACGTCCGCTCACTCATTCGGCAGAAACGCGCCATCTCGGTGATGGTCCACGTGCGGGAGAGATCGGACCGCACGGCGTCCAAAAGCGGAGAAATCTCAACACCGTCACGTTTCGCAACCGGGCGTTCCAGAAACTGTGCTTGCCCACCGGTACGATGTGCTGGCATCACCAGACGCCTTGCCACTGAATTGGCCGCAACGGCACCAAAGTCCTGACGTACAATTTCGATCATCAGGTCAATACCGGCGGCACTGCCGGCCGAAGTATAGATGCGGTCATGGGAACGATAGAGGGACGCATCATCCACGGACACCTCCGGATAACGCGATCGCAGAGCCTCCGCGTAACGCCAATGGGTGGTCGCGACCCCACCGTCCAGCAAGCCCGTAGCAGCAAGCACAAATGCACCGGAACATATTGATGCCAAACGCGCTCCCCGCGCATGCGCAGCCCGCAAACGATCACAGAGCTCCGGCGGGACAGCAGCATCAGCCCCCTTCCAGCCCGGCACAATAATGATGTCGGCGATGTCAAGCAGTTCGGGACCCGCATCCGCCGTTACACGTAGCCCGCCATGGGCAAGCATCGGCCCGTCCTCCACCGCACAACTGGCGAACCGATACCAGTTCTCCCCCATCTCCGGGCGCGACAGGCCAAAAACTTCGGCAACGATCCCAAATTCGAACGTGCAAAGCTGGTCATAGAGCAAGGCTACAACGAGAGGGCCGTTTGGAGGCTGCGGACTGTTTGATACATTTGGCATGATTTTTACGTTTATTGGCATTTACGCCAATTTGCAATCAGAGCCATCTTTGCAAAATGGGCTATGCAAAGGAGACAGATCAATGACCACTGCCGTTACCATCGTAAAACCTGCACCAAGCCATCTGGCTGTTGAACATTTCGCAGCCGAATTCAGCTTTGAAACCGATTGTTGGGATGTCCACGACTCGCTGTCAAAGGGCGCAGATTTTGTGCTTCTCGATGTGCGCGGGCCAGCGCTCTACGACAAGGGACACGTTCCCGGTGCCATTAGCCTGCCGCATGGCAAAATGACTGTATCGAAAATGGCAGCCTGGCCTGAAGACACTATTTTCGTGACATATTGTGCGGGGCCGCATTGTAACGGCGCAGCAAAAGGTGCCTTGCGGCTTGCTCAACTGGGGCGGCCGGTAAAGATCATGGCTGGCGGCATTACCGGCTGGCTGGATGAGGGTTTCGAATTGGCAGTGCTGTAATCGCAAGAAAGGCCCGCAGACGTCAGCCTGCGGGCTTTTTGACATGTTTGAGACCGCTGTTTAGCCAGCAGTACAGAAGTGACGCTGGCCACTATAGTCGGTGTAGGTGCCGGTGCGAGCGTTGAAGCTTCTGTAACGCTGTGAGCAATAGTCATACCAAGACTGCGACCATGGTTCGATCGTGCGGTAAACTGTCCGCGGTTGATAGGCGGGACGTGTTTCGTAAACCGGGCGTGTCTCGTAAACTGGGCGCGGTCGCTGGTAAACGGTTCGCGGAGGCTCAGGATAATAACCGTCATTCGCATATGGGTCTTGATACACATATTCAGGTTCGGCATAAACCGGACCACGGCGCGGCGGGTCAATGTAAACAGGACCATCCGGTTCAGACGGACGTGCGAGCGCTGAACCGACAGCCAAGCCAGCCGCAAGACCAATCACGCCGAGGGCAGCTGCCTCGTTGCGGTGACGGCGGTTCCAGTCACCGGCGTTCGCTGACTGAAGCGGAACAATCACTGTGGCAGCGACCGCAATTGCCAGTACTGTTTTCTTTGCAACTGTGAACATTGTCTTCGTCCATCCAGAGGGTGTTTTGTCACCCGTTAAAACATCATGGCATAAGAAATAGTTCCCGCTGCCTGAATGGATCCTGAATGAATTAAGGCACAAGCACGGCGTTTGTCGGGGGGTGCGGAGTATCAATCCAAACCAACAGGAAACACGGAATCGTCACCGCGTCAAAGCGACTCCATGAGGTCCAGATAGGGAAGCTCATCTGGCGTCATCGAATGGGTCACCGCCTGAATACGCATCATGGCTCTTTCGCGGGAAATCTGCAGATGCGCCGTCATCGCGTCCTTGGCGCCGACGATATTTCCGTCCTGAATATGGGTGAGTATCTCCAGATGCTCCGGCAGAAACGGCTCCGTCTCGAACAGATCGGTGGTACGGGGATAGAGGAAGTGGTGGGCAATGAGCAGTGACTGCGGCAGGCTGATCGCGCGCATCAGTGAACTGTTGCCGCAATACCCCAAAAGCTCGACATGAAGTTCCTGCTCGAACCTGTCCAATGTGCTGCCGACTTGCGGCATCTGGCAGTTTATTGCTGTTTCGATATTGCCGCGAACCCGGGTGAGAAACCCCTCAGGCAAATTGGGTACGGCTTTTTCCAACGCCAGTGGCTCCAGAACCCATCTTAATTCGTAGAGCTCATCAATGTGTTGCATGGTCAGTGCGGGTGCAAACCACCGTGCGCTGTCATCTTTCTGAACAATGCCACGCTGCTGCAGGCGGGCCACCACATCGCGTGCAACCGTTCGGCTGACACCGTAATGTTTCGCCAGGATCGCTTCATTGATGCGCCAGCTGGCAAAGGTTGTCCGTGAGACAATCTCCATTTCGATTTCAGAGTAGATCAACTCCCAACTTGGCAGGAAATGTATCTTGGGATCATCATTGGCCGCAGCTTTGGGGGCCGTACTGACAGCCGCTGGATTGGCGAGTGCCAATACATCATAACCACGCGAAGAGGCTTTTTGTATCAGCCCCATGCGCTCAAGTTCCATCAACGACTGCCGGGCAGGTGCGCGGCTGATTCCAAAGCGCTCAGCCACCCCTGTTTCCGTCAGGCGACTGCCAACCTTGATGGCGCCATTATTGATATCCAATGCCAAAACCTCGCAAGCGCGCTGGTAGAGTTTGGGAGCTGTGCCGGAACCGGTGGTGGACATGGATGATATTGCTCTGGTTTTTCTGGTTCGAAGATGCGGGAAGCGGCTTTGCCTTGCAACAGCTTTGACAACAGATTTTTGCAGATGGCGGCATTGCGTGACTCAAAAATAATGTCTAGTGTACACATAGTACATTTTGGAGGGGAGGAACCGGGATGTTGCAAACCAACGCACAGAACAATGTGTCGCTGGAAGAGCTCGACCGGTTTTGTCGTGCCGTGTTTGTCGCCGCTGGCGCAAACACGGCAACGGCAGACGCTGCAACGCGAGCCATGATGCATGGCACCCGTCACGGCGTCGACAGCCACGGTGTCCGCCTTCTTGCCCACTACATCACAGCGCTGAACGGCGGCCGCATCAACGGCGCACCTAATATCAAAAAAATAACAAGCTTTGGCGCCATCGAAACGCTGGATGCAGATGACGCGCACGGTGCCCTTGCCACATATACGGCAATGGACAACGCGATCGACCTCGCCAGTAAGTTCGGAATTGGCGCAGTTGCTATCCGCAACACCTCACATTTTGGTCCGGCTGGCGCCTACTCCATCGAAGCGGCCCGCAAAGGTTATATCGGCATTACATTCTGCAACTCGGACAGCTTTGTCCGCCTGCATGACGGTGCGATGCGTTTCCACGGCACAAACCCGATTTCAGTTGGCGTGCCAGTTTCCGGGGATGATCCGTGGTTGCTCGACATGGCAACCAGTTCCATCCCCTATAACCGTGTTCTGCTGTATCGCAGCCTCGGCCAAGCTCTACCAAACGCTACTGCATCTGATGAAACGGGCGTTGACACCACGGATGCCAATGCTGCTGACATGCTCGCGCCGCTCGGTGGCGAATTCGGCTTCAAGGGCGCGGCTCTTGCAGGCGTCGCAGAAATTTTCAGCGCGGTTTTGACCGGCATGAAGCTGAGTTTCGATATTGCTCCGATGGGTGGGCCTGATTTTTCCAAGCCACGCGGCATGGGCGCATTTGTACTGGCTATCAAACCGGAAGCATTCGTCGACCGGCAGACATATGATCCGGGCATGCAGCGCTATCTGCAGGTGCTGCGCACGTCACCAACCCGTGAAGACTGCAAGGTCATGGCGCCCGGCGACCGGGAATGGCTTGTCGCAGCGCAAAGAGAACGAGAAGGGGTGACTGTTGACCCCGCCACAAGGCAGGCTTTCGAAGAGCTTGCCGAAAAATATGGCTTGGAAATGCCTCTGATCTGAGAGGCAACCATAGCTCCATCGCTGAAAAATACGGGCGGCAACCAGGTTGCCGCCAAGCAAATTTTTGCGTTTAAAAACATATACTTAATTGTAATATTTATTTAATTTCTCGCTTGACTTATCAACTGAAGCAGCTTTAATAAAAAAATTGGTAAGGCCATCTTACCAGATATGCGCCAGGGGAGTGGCGCATGGGAGGATCTAAATGTTTGTGGCATTGGAACCGCGCCGCCTTTATCGGCAGGTCGCGGACCAGATACGTCTACTTATCGAAACGGGGGAGCTTTCCGATGGAGCCCGCCTGCCTGCCGAGCGCGAGCTTGCAGAGAGATTTTCGGTATCGCGCCCGACCGTTCGCGAGGCTTTGATTGTTCTGGAAGTGGAGGGATACATCCAGATCCGCATGGGTTCAGGCGTCTATATCAGCCGCAAGACAAGCCCAACCAAGATTGTCTTGCCTGCAGATGACAGCGACGGCCCATTCGAAATTTTGCAGGCGCGTTGCATCATCGAAAGTGCAATTGCTGAAGAAGCCGCACGCCTGGCGACCCCACAGCATGTAGCGATACTCGACGACAATCTGAAGCGCATGCAGCAGTCGCTTCATGATGCAAAACGTGCATTGGCCGTGGACCGGGAGTTTCATACGGCTATCGCCGACATCATCGGCAACGCGACACTGAACCGCTTCACGGGTCTGATCTACGATCAGCGGATGACGCCTTATTTCGAGAAGCTAGCAGGTTACTTTGAGGGCCCGCATACCTGGCAGCTGGCAATGGAGGAACATGTGGTCATCCGCAATGCGATTGCGGCTAACGACCCGGCTGCTGCGCGTGAGGCGATGCGCCTGCACATGATACGGGCGCAAAAGAGATTCTCTGAGAGCTTCGGTGAGGAGTTGGGAGGAGAAGAATAACCCTGTCGCGCTTCTTGCGGCGGGATCACAACCATACGAAATCTGAAATCAATTAGGGAGGATTTGAGGATGAAATTCGGATTAAAAACGTTGCTTGGTGCAACTGCACTGATCATGGCATCGGCACTCGCGGCGCAGGCGCAGACGGCCCTGAAGTGGGCGCATGTGTATGAAACAACAGAGCCTTTCCATACGGAGTCGGTATGGGCCGCTGAAGAAATAGCAAAACGCACCGAGGGACGCTACAAGATCGACGTGTTCCCCGCTTCACAGCTCGGCAAGGAAGCCGACATCAACCAAGGCCTGAAGCTCGGCACTGTTGATATGATCATCTCTGGCTCCAGCTTTGCAGCCCGCGACTATAAGCCTATTGGCGTAACATACTTCCCTTACATCTTCCGCGATCCTGCTCACCTCATCGCCTACACCAAGAGCGATGTGTTCAAGCGTCTGGCGAAAGGTTATGAAGACAAGACTGGCAACATCATCACCGCTGTAAGCTACTACGGCACGCGCCACACCACATCCAATACGCCGATTGCAAAATGCGGCGATATGGCTGGCCTGAAAATGCGCGTGCCTGATGTTCCGGCTTACCTTGCCATGCCACGTGCCTGCGGTGCAAACACCACACCAATTGCCTTTGCTGAAGTTTATCTTGCACTGCAGAACGGCACTGTGGATGCCCAAGAAAACCCGCTGACAACGATCGATGCCAAGAAGTTCTACGAAGTTCAGAAAAACATCGTGTTGACTGGCCACATTGTTGACCACCTCAACACGCTGATCTCAAAGAGCCGCTGGGCCAGCCTTTCGGACGAAGACAAGAAAATCTTCGTGGAAGTCATGCAGCAGGCGGCAGAACGCACAACCAAAATCATCGAAGAACGTGAAAACGCTCTCGTCGAGGATTTCAAGAAGCGTGGCCTGACCGTCACGGAAGTCGACAAGGCCGACTTCGAAAAGAACGTGTTGGACAAAGTGACCTTCGAAGAATTCGGTTACGACAAAGCTGACTGGGAAGCCATCCGCGCCATCCAGTAATTGCACCGTCCGGTGCCTACACGGCACCGGACATCCCTTTGGCCTAGTCCACTGGAGCTTTCCAAATGACAGATCAAAAAAACGCGCCCATCAGCGTGGAAGAGATGGCGCATGCCTTCGAGGAAGAGGTTGTCGATGTCGACCTGTCTCCCTACGCATTTGAAGACTGGGTGACCATGCTGGTATTCTGGGGAATGGCGACCAGTGTCTTCCTGCAGTTTTTCACACGTTACGCACTCAACAACAGTCTTGCCTGGACAGAAGAAATTGCCGCCAACTGCCTTGTGGTCGTGGTGTTTCTTGGCTCCGTCATGTGTGTCCGTCAGGTTCGACACATTCAGGTCGACCTGATTTATCGCTTCCTGTCGCGCAAGACAGGACGTGCCCTTGAAGTTGTCGTTGACCTCATCAACATCGGTTTTTTCGCCTACATCACCTGGTTGATGTGGCGTTATCTCGAAATCGTCGGCGACGAACGTATGGTTACAGTCGACCTTCCACGCGGCATTGTCTTCTATACCGTGTTTGCAGCTTACATATTGATGTTCCTGCGTTCGGTGCAGAACTTCGTCAAGGACATGACCAGCAAAAAAACCGTGCGCGAGCAGGCTGACGAAGCCATTAATACACAGGGAATTTGAGCGATGCTGCTACTGATTGGTTCATTTCTGCTGCTCATGCTCATCGGCACACCTGTAGCCGTATCCATGGCAGTCTCCTCGCTTTTGTATCTTGTCCTCTATGGCGTTGCACCTGATATTATCGCCGCCCAGCGCATGATCGCTGGCGTGGAAAGTTTTCCGCTTATTGCCGTGCCTTTCTTCATTCTGGCTGGCAACCTCATGAATAGCGCTGGCGTCACCGGTCGTATCTATCACTTCGCCCTGTCGCTCGTCGGCTGGATGAAGGGTGGCTTGGCGCAGGTCAATATCATCGGTTCTGTGGTGTTCTCCGGCATGTCAGGCACAGCACTTGCTGATGCGGCCGGTATTGGTACCATCGAGATCAAGGCGATGAAGGACCATGGTTACCCCGTCGAAGCCGCCGTCGGCGTAACTGCAGCATCTGCAACGCTTGGCCCTATCTTTCCACCATCGCTGCCTTTCGTGATCTATGGCATGATGGCCAATGCCTCGATTGGCGCATTGTTCATGGCCGGTATTGTGCCTGGCATCGTCATGACTGTGTTGATGATGTTGACGGTTTATGTTTTCGCACGCCGCAAGGGCTGGGGCTCTGATACGCCGTTCGAACTCAAACAGCTTATGAGCGCCTCGCTAGAAGTCGTTATCGTTTTCTCCTTCCCGGCTGCGGTCTATCTGCTGGTTCTGGCTGGCCTGTCCGTCAATCTTGCAGTCCTTATCGGCCTTGTGGCTCTGGTGGCTCTTGATTGGTACTTTGACTTCTCAGCCGTTATGGCTCTGATGACGCCGGTACTACTGATTGGCGGCATGACAATGGGTTGGTTCACACCGACGGAAGCGGCTGTTGCTGCGGTGATGTGGTCTATGTTCCTCGGACTAGTTCGTTATCGCACGATGACGTTCAAAACCCTGGCAAAAGCATCGTTCGACACGATTGAAACCACGGCCTCGGTTCTGTTCATTGTAACCGCAGCATCTATCTTTGCCTGGTTGCTGACGGTAAGTCAGGCAGCGCAGTTGTTCTCGGACTTCATCTTCGGGTTGACAGACAACTGGTGGACATTCCTTATTCTTGTCAACGTGTTGCTGCTGATTGTCGGTGCATTCCTTGATACGATTGCTGCCATCAGTATCCTTGTTCCGATCCTGATGCCTGTTGCAGCCCGTTACGGAATTGACCCGGTTCACCTCGGTCTTATCGTAACCCTCAACCTGATGATCGGTCTGCTAACCCCACCGGTCGGCATGGTGCTGTTCGTCCTCGCGCGCATATCAAAAATGTCGGTTGAACGAACGACGCTGGCAATCCTTCCCTGGATGGTCCCGCTGTTTATCGCGCTTCTTCTGATCACTTTCATTCCGGCGATTTCCTTGTGGTTGCCGACCCAGATGGGCCTGATCCGCTAACATACCATCCGCGCGGTGAAATCCGCGCGGCATTCCCTTTTTTAAGATTAAAGGCAGATTGAATGCTCACTCGCGTTGCGCGTCTTTACGGCAAACAGGATCTCAAGGTCGAAACCCAGGCGTTCAGCGAACCCGGGCCCGGCAACGTGCTGCTTCGTATGGCCGTCGGCGGCATTTGTGGTTCGGATTTGCATTATTATCAGGATGGTGGCTTTGGACCCATTCAGGTGCGCGAACCCATCATATCAGGCCATGAAGCTTCCGGTTACGTAGACAAACTGGGAGACGGCGTAAGCGAACTAACGATTGGCGCCTTGGTCGCCGTCAATCCATCCCAACCATGTGGAACATGCCAGTATTGCGATAAAGGCGAGCCTATTCATTGCCTCGACATGCGTTTCATGGGCAGCGCAATGCGTCTGCCGCATGAACAAGGCATGTTCCGGGATTGGTTGGTCGTTCCCGCAAAACAATGCTTCGCTTTTCCAAGTGACATTACGCCAGCAGAAGCAGCTTGCGCCGAACCACTGGCCGTTTGCCTGCATGCGGTCGCCCAAGCCGGAGATCTCACTGGCAAAAAAGTACTGGTGACCGGTGCCGGCCCCATCGGACTGCTGACTGTCGCAGCCGCAAAACACGCTGGCGCAAGTGAAATTGTTGTGACAGATCTTGCCGATGCAGCACTGTCCCGCGCGCCCGCCATGGGCGCCACCCAGACAATCAACGTCATCTCCAATCCGCAGGGCCTTGCACCTTATCAGGAAGGCAAGGGCACATTCGACGTGGTGTTTGATTGCTCAGCCGCTGGCCCGGCGTTGCGTTCCGCATTCGCCGTTATCAAACCGCGTGGGACAATTGTGCAGGTCGGCGTTACTGGAGACATGACCATTCCACTCAATGCGCTTGTCGGAAAGGAAGTCATCTGGCGTGGCTCACAGCGGTTTGACCAAGAGTTCGCGCAAGCCGTTCAGGCCATTTCATCACGGTCCATCGACGTTCGGCCGATTATCTCGCACAACTTTCCGCTGGAAAACGCTGTTGAAGCCTTTGAACAGGCTGGCGACCGTTCCGTTGCCTGCAAGGTGCAGATCACCTTCAGCTGACCTCACTGATTTTTAAAGGAATATTGCAATGAAACATACATGGCGTTGGTTTGGTCCCGTTGACAAGGTAACCGTTCGTGATGCGGCTCAGGCCGGTGCAGAAGGCATTGTTAGCGCGTTGCACCACATTGCAACCGGTTCCGTCTGGCCGGTTGATGAAATCCGCAAACGGCACGAAGAAATCAAGGCTGGCGGCCTCTATTGGGACGTCGTGGAAAGCGTGCCAGTGTCGGAAGAAATCAAGACACAGACGGGTGACTGGACGGATCATGTTGCCAATTGGCAGGAAACATTGCGCCGACTTTCGGCCACTGGCATTCGTACCGTCTGCTATAACTTCATGCCCGTACTCGACTGGACACGCACCGACCTGCGGTGGGAAACCCGTCATGGCGCCAAAGCCATGCGTTTTGACCTGACCGATTTTGCAGCATTTGACATCCATATCCTGAAACGCCCGGACGCCAAGAATGACTATCCGGAATGGTTGATAGACGATGCGGCAAAACGTTTTGCAGATATGCCCGACACCAAGATTACTGCACTTGGCAAGAACATCGGCGCAGGCCTTCCGGGGTCTGCCGATGGCTACACGCTTGAGCAATTGCTGGAGAAGTTGCGGACCTATCAGGGCATTGATCGCACCAAGCTGCAATCCAATCTGATCGATTTCCTGTCACAAGTGGTTCCTGTGGCTGAAGAAGTAGGCATCAACATTTGCGCCCATGGCGACGACCCACCTTGGCCACTTCTGGGGCTGCCACGCATTCTCTCTACTGAAGACGATTACGCGCATATGCTGAAACAGGTCGACAGCCGCGCCAACGGCGTAACCCTGTGCACGGGATCGCTGGGAGCAAGAGCGGATAATGACCTGCCGTTTATCGCCAAACGTTTTGCAGACCGTATCCATTTCGTTCACCTGCGCAATGTGACACGCGACACTGACACTGTGCCTTGCTCGTTCTTTGAAGACGAACATCTTGAGGGTGGCACGGATATGGTCGCCGTCATTGCAGCGCTGCTGGCGGAGGAAAAGAAACGCAAGCAGGAGGGGCGTGAAGACCACCGGATCGCTATGCGCCCTGACCACGGTCAGGAAATTCTTGATGACCTGACGCGCGGCGCCCAACCGGGTTATCCAGCAATTGGCCGCCTGAAGGGATTGGCGGAATTGCGCGGCGTCGAGCGGACCTTGCTTCACTCGCAGTATGGGCGTGCATGACAATGGAGACACTCTCGTCATCCAGCCTTCTACCGGACAACGTCTCGCAACCGACCTACAATCGAAAATTGCTCAAGCCGGGCCTCGTCCACATTGGCCTTGGCGCATTTCACCGCGCCCATCAGGCGGTTTTCACCCAGAAAGCCATCGAGAAGACATTTGGCCCCTGGGGTATCGTCGCAGTCAATTTGCGGTCGCCTGAGCCGGTCAAGGCACTACAACAACAGGAAGGCCTTTACTCGGTCATCACCCGTAGCGCAGATGGCGACAAGGCTGACATCATTGGCGTAACGGTTGACTGGATTTGTGCGGCAGAACGGGGAGGCGATGTTATCGCTTATCTTTCAAGCCCGGACACCCGTATCGTGACATTGACCGTCAGTGAGAAAGCCTATGGGCTTAATCCTCTCACGGGCGGTCTGGACCTACAACACCCTGCAATCAAGGCCGATATGGCTAACCCGCACGCACCAGTTGGCGTGGTCGGTTTTCTGGTCGAAGGTCTCGTCAGACGCCGGGAACGCGGTCATTCGCCCTTCACAATTCTATGCTGCGACAACCTGCCGTCCAACGGTCATGTGGTGCGTCGGTTGGTGCTGGAAATGGCTGAGCAACGAGATCCGGAACTCGCGCGCTGGATTGAACAAGAAGGCAAATTTCCCTGCAGCATGGTTGACCGTATTGTGCCTGCTGCAACAGCAGAAACACGGCAGCGGGCGATCTCTCTGCTTGGCGTCAATGATCGGTTGGCCATTGAAACCGAACCCTTCATGCAGTGGATCATCGAAGATGATTTCATTTCCGGACGCCCGGCATGGGAGGCCGGCGGTGCAGTATTTGCCACCCATGTTGAACCATATGAAAAAATGAAGCTGCGGTTACTCAACGGCTCTCACACGCTGATTGCCCATCTGGGCATTTTGCATGACCTGGAATTTGTCCGCGACGTGATGGCCGTGCCGGAATTCGTCGCAAAGGTTGAGCGGCATATGGAGGCTGTTGTCGCCACGCTCGATCCGGTTCCCGGCATCGATCTGCCGTTCTACCGCAAACAACTGTTGGACCGTTTTGCCAATCCAACCATCGCCCACCGCACCGAACAGATTGCACTGGACACTAGCCAGAAACTGCCACAACGCATTTTGTCAGCCGCATCTGAAACACTGGCAGCAGGCAGAGATGCAACCACCTTTGCCTATGTGATCGCCCTCTGGATCAAATCAATCCAGAAACGTGGTGATCTCGATGATCCACGCGGCCAAGAAATTCTCGCCGCGGCTGCGATCACTGATCCCACAGATGCCAGCGCACCATACTTCGCGATACCGGGATTGTTCCCGCCGGAATTGGTGAATGCCCGTTCCTGGCGGGATCAGGTGAATGCCGAACTGGCAAAACTTTAACCGGCTCGTTCCGCACAATCGATGAGGTTTGAAAGCAGCTTGGCGCGCGTCAACGCGCCAACAGAACCGTGTCGGGGCGTAACCCAACCGGCAACATCGGCCACATCATCAGCAACATCAGAAACAGCCTCGGAATTGGCATTATAAGAAATGCCGACACCGACAACGGCAGCGCCCGGTTTGATCATATCAGCGGTCACCAGATCAGGCTTTCCGGCCGCAGAGATCACCACATCAGCCAGTTTTGTGTGAGTGGCAATATCAGGTGTTTTGCTGTGAACCAGCGTCACTGTCGCATCAATGCCCGGAAGCGACAGCAACATGGCAAGCGGTCGCCCAGTTAACATCCCGCGACCTATGATCGTGATGTTTTTACCCGCCAGCGGTACCTGGTAATGACGAAGAAGCGCCAAAATGCCAGACGGCGTGCAGGCCAGCATTTTCGGAAAACCAGCACATAGCGCACCGAGATTGACTGGATGGAGGCCATCAATGTCTTTTGAAGGATCAACAGCTGCAAGAATTTCCTCCCCATCCAGATGTGATGGCAATGGAAGCTGCACCAGAAAACCGTGAACGCTTTTATCCCCGTTGAGATCGGACACCTGAGCAAGCAAACCGGACATGTCGACGTCGCCGGGCATCCTCAAATCGATGGATTCAATGCCCAAATCAATGCAATCGGCATGTTTGCGGGCGATATATCGATGGCTGGCGGGATCATCCCCCACCAGCACAGTGGCAATCTTTGGTGTCACGCCGGCAGTTCGCAAAGCCGCAACACGGCTCTTCATCTCCCGTCGCAGTTCAGTGGCCAGTAGATCACCATCAAGGACGATTGCTCTGCCAGCCATCTGCAAAACCTTACTTCAGACCAATGGACGGATCGATAAAGCGATTTGTAACGATCTGCTCCGGTGTAACATCTGGATCGGCACGCTCATCCAGCCGTGACTTGACGATCTTCAACATTTCCGCAACGCGCTCCATGTCGAAATCCCCAATGGTCGCATTTGGGCCGTTGCCGATGACACCGGTTTCCACCATGACCTTGGACGCGTTATCAATCAGGTCCATAGGTGTTTTCCACCAGCTTGCGGCAAGTCCGGCCTGGTTGAATTCAAAGATCAGCTTGTTTACTTCGGCCGGATCTTTCACGTAGTCGATATGGGCCTGCTGGATCAAAGGAACCAATTTTTCGAGGCATGACGCCAGCTCTTCCAGACGGTTTGTCGCCACCGACAGCATTCCGGTATAATTGCGGTAGCCGAGACTATCGATCAGCAGATAGTCAAGCGGTTTGCCCCAGTTGTTGCCGTGGCTGAACTTGTAGACCTCGTTGGTCACAAAACCCTGATTGAGCCATGTACCGTTGTTCGTAACGAAGTTTTCGCCGTCACCTCGATAGCCCTCAACAAAAACATCGCTCGGCACGCCCTGTTCGACAAGGTAGAGCCCGAAGGTTCGCTTGATGGTGGATACATAGATCTTGCCCTTGTCGCTTTCTGCAAAGGCCTTCAGATCGGCGATCGACTTGAAGCCGTCTGGGTAGGTTGCCTTGTCCCAGAAAAGCGCGGTCGGGGAGTTATCAAGCGGCGCCATCACACCGACGACAGGAAAACGCTTGGAAAAAATGAACGCGTTGTCCAGTTCCTGAAAACCGATCTGCGGTGTCACGCCGGCTTTTGAGTTGCCGTTGTAAAGCGCGGAATAGGCGGTCTCGCCATCGCCAAGACCAACACCGCTGCCGCCTTCCAGCAGCACGAGTTCGATGCCCGTTGCGCCGAGTGGGCCGGAATAACGACCGGTTTCCATTTTACCACCGGCACCGATCAACTGGTAAAGCCCGCCATGTTCGGCCTGCGCCAGCCAGTCCTTCTGAATGTAAAGCGGGCTGGGGCACACGTCCTTCAGCGAGGTCGTGTAATGTTCTTCGGCAAATGCGCCGGGCTCCTGCGCCCGCAGCGATGTGGCTGCGGTTGCCGCAATCACAGTTGACAGAAAAAATGCGCTTGTTTTATTCATGGTCGTTTCCCTCATCCCGTTCGCCTCCGCAGCGGCCAGTCTATTTATTGCGGCGCGCCGATTCATGCCACTGTGAAAACAGCCGGTTTCCCAGCCAGTTGAAGAACACATACACGCAGATCGACAGGATCGACGCTACGATAAGCGCCGCATACATCTGTTCGTATTTGAAGTCGATCTTGGTGTTCATCAGCATCTGGCCCAGTCCACCGCGTCCAGACAGGAAGAACAGCTCTGAAACGATTGCCGCAATAACCGCCAGACTGCCCGAAATACGCAACCCCGCAAACAGGGCAGGGGCCGCTGACGGCAGTCCAGCCTTGCGCAACATGACAAACCAGCTGGCGCCCTGAAGGCGAAACAGATCGATGATACCACGGTCAACGCTTTTCAGCCCCAGAAGAAGCGTGGTTGGAATGGCAAAGAAAGTAAACAGCGCAACAATCAGCACTTTCGGAAAAAAACCGAACCCCAGCGCGCTTTGAATGAGCGGGATGATTGCCATGATCGGAATGGACTGCAAGGCAACAAGGTAAGGGAAAACCGCTCGTTCCATCACATAGAACCGGAACATGATGATGCCGAGGAAAATACCTGTCGGTATCGAAATACCCAATCCTGCAAGCGCAATCGACATGGTGGTGATGGAACGCTCCAGCAGCTCTTCGCGCACAGCGGCAATTCCAAATGCCTGTGACCAGAGATCGCTGACACCTGGCATCAGGAACTGGCGATGCGGCTCAAGGTTGCCGCGCACAAAGACGTATAGACAGAACAAGACGCCACCCATGATCAGAGGCGGCAAGAAGGCCTTCAGCAATTGACGTGCGAAACCCAACGGTCGGGCCGGTGATATGGCGGATTGGCGTTCCAACAACGGTTTCTGGGGCTTCATTACGCTTCCATCACCTTGCGCAGGGATTTAGAAATTTCGCCACACAGAGCTGAAAATTCAGGCGTGTAACGCAAATCCGGCTCGCGTGGATAAGCGAAGTCCACATCAAAAACTTCGACAATGCGGCCGGGTCTATTCGACATCACCGCTACCTTGCTGGAGAGATAGACAGCCTCTGCAATGGAATGTGTAATGAATAGACCACTGAAACCTTGATTGAGGTAAAGGGCCATCACCTCATCATTCAGGCGTTCGCGGGTGATCTCATCCAATGCACCAAAGGGCTCATCGAACAAGAAGACATTGGGGTTTAAAGCGAGCGATCTTGCCAGTGAAACGCGCATACGCATGCCGCCGGAAAGGCTTTTAGGATAATAATCCTCAAAACCGGAAAGACCAACCATATCAATTTGTTCACGGGCAATCTTCTGGCGATCCGTCAGGGAATAGCCCCTCAGTTCCATCAGCAGTTCGACATTGGCCTGAACTTTTCGCCAAGGCAGAAGTGTAGCATCCTGGAAAGTGTAACCCAGTTGTTGCCTGTCCACCCAAACATCGCCAGCCGTCTGCCGGATTAAACCGGACGCCAAGCGCAACAATGTCGATTTTCCGCAACCCGATGGTCCGACAATCGAAACGAACTCCCCGGTCTTTACGGACAATGTGACATCTTGCAGCGCCTGCACACCATCAGGGAAGCGCAGCGAGACCTGATCGAAGGCGAGAGCGGTATTGGCCTGTGGCAAATGTGACGGGAAGGTGCTGTCTCCTGTCGTCATGGCATTGATGGGTTCATTGGTAGATAGCCTTGTTATCGCTTAGAACCGTGACATGTCCCTGCGTATTTTTTCAATGAATGCTTCTACCCGTTCAGGCTTGGCGTTGTTCATGTTGTAAAGGGCATTATAACTCACCTTTACGCGGGGATTACACACAACACGTAGAAAACGGGTCGCATTGCGACGCGGTGTATCACCGAGAAAAATTGCCCGCCAGCGCGGTGATCCGTAGGTCGTCACCGTCGCCAGTTTCTTGATGTTGGCAAGACCGGGACCGAGTTTTCCATCCTTCAATACAAAGGACACATCCGGCAGAAAAACACGATCAAAATAGCCTTTCAAAATGGCAGGCCAGCCAAAATTCCAGATTGGATGACAGAGTACCAGCGCATCGGCATTTTTCAGCCGGTCAACATAAGGTGCCACGCGGCTGCGATTGATGCTGACATCGTGATAGTCCCGACGATCGGCTTCCGACAAAACGGGGTCGAAGCCTTCAGCATAGAGATCGAGGTCGTCAACTTCATGGCCGGCGGCCTTGAGACTTTCGACAACGACTTGATGCAGCCTGGCATTCAGGCTGTCTTTCAACGGGTGAGCATAGATGACATGTACTTTCATTGCCGAAGCTTTAAGAAATTATCCCGGAAAAGGAAATCTCCCTCAGAGGGCTGATATCAAATTTGTTGCGCGAGAGAGCAAAACCGCGTCAGAAGCCGTGACAGGCATAAAGTGGAGCCCAATTTCATGACCAGTATTGTCACCGGTTTCGAAATCGCTGCGGGGATCAATGCGGACACGCTAAAGCGCTCATCAGCGATGGCAAGGTCACCGCGCTGCACGATCCTGTTGGATCAGGCAAATGCCGGCATGAATGCCTATGCAGAACGCTTACGTTCGATGGCACTGCAAGCGGGCATAAAGGTGGAAACCGAAACATACCCGGCAAATGCGGCGGACCTCTTCGAACGCATCACCGTCTTAAGGGACGACCCTGTTGTTGATGCCGTTGCCACTCTCTATCCACTGCCATCAGACGTTGAACCTGTCGATCTGGCATTGGCCCTTGGTCCCGACAAGGACATAGACGGTCTGCACCCGCTTCATGCGGGCAGACTTGCACTTGGGGTTCCATCCCGCGCTCCTGCAACAGCGCAGGCTTGCGTGCTTATGGCGCAGGAACTGGTGAGCTCTCTAAACGGGAAAAACGTCACCATTATCGGTGCGTCTCGCATTGTCGGGCGGCCACTTGCACAGATGTTGTTGGATCAGGAAGCAACCGTCAGCATCACACATGCAGCAACCCGGGATTTACCGTCACACACACTCCGGTCGGACATCATCATAACGGCCGCTGGCGTTCCAAAATTGCTTGATGCAAACCACGTTGCCAAAGGCGCTATTGTCATCGACGTTGCGATCAATCGCACCGCAACAGGACTCGTCGGAGATGCGGATCAGGCAGCACTCAGAGGCATCGCCTCGGTCATCACACATGTGCCTGATGGCGTTGGCCCCCTTACCACAGCATGCCTGTTTCGAAATATTCTGGAAGCAGCAGAAGCAGCTTCGACTATCGTTTGATTTGTAGCGAAGAAACGTATTCTTATGTCGAGCATATCCCGGCTCGCGGGTGAGGCTGGAAGGAATACGACATGTTTGGGACAATAAAAACAATGGCAGCGGCTACGGTCGTATGCCTGCTTATACCTGCAATGGGCATTGCCGCTGAAGTGCGCACTGGTGTTACATATGCCGGAGAAGTCGAGAAGAATGCGGGCCGCGCTGCCATGCAGAACCTCATTTTCGACCTAGCCGCAGCTTGGGCATCCTGCAACGCAAGTCTGATGAAAAACACGGTGGCCGAGGATGTGGAGTTTTCCTACCCGACCAATCATGTTTCCGGCCGTGACAAGATGTTGGAGGATCTCGCACAGTTCTGCAAAAATGCCAAGGATACCAGTATCTACCTTCCGGCTGATGCATTCTTCATCGACATGGAAAAGGGTCGTATCGCAGCCGAATTGCAGTTCCGCACGTTTCAGAGTGGCAACCGCCAGGTGGTGAATGATGTCTGGATCGCCCACGTCAAGAACGGCAAGATCAGCGTCATCAAGGAATATCTCGACGGACGGGTCAAAGACCTGCAGGCGCAGGGCGTTTTGCAGCTTGAAGAAAGCCCTGAAACTTTGACGCCATGGCCACCTCGTACCGAGCAATGGAAAGGCTGTTTTCCGCTGGTTAAGGCTGCGCCAACCAACACTTGTCCTTAAAGAAATCCCCGGGCAGTTTCTGGAACTGTCCGGGGATATTCATTTACATCAGATCGCGCTTGAAACTCTCGTCCCACTCGCGAGTCTTCACCGCTGCGCCATTTTCGTAAGCCGTCAATGTGCCTGTTAGATAGAAATTGTCTCTATCGGAGGTCATTGCTGTGCGGCTTTCAACCTTGATGCGCCAACCTTCACGACCCATTTCATAGGTCTGCGTCAGCACGTATTTTGCAGTCAGCGGGTCGTTATCCTGGATGGTCAACTCGCGACGCAAGCTATGGCTCAACTCGGTGTCGATCTCGTCGAAACGCAGCACACCTTCTCCGAACAGACCACCAACACCCTCAGTAATGTAGGTATTGATGCCGGTTTCATGGTCCTGCTCGGTCCAACGGCGAACCGTGCCAGCATCTGTTTGTGTGACCGGTGTGAATGGGCCATGAGCAGGTGCGGCAAAGGAAACGGCAATGCCGTCGCCGGCAGCACGCTGCGGCAGTTCCAGCGCGCTTTCGGCAACCGAAATGCTCAAGGTGGCATCATAAGGAGCGGTCCAGACCATCGGCCAATAGGCCGTTGCAATTGCCAGCTGGATCTTGTGCCCCTTGGCGAAACGATAACCGCAATCATTCAGCTTGATAGCAACGTCATAAAACTGACCTGGGACAAGCGCTTCCGGATTTTCATGGCTGTCACGGTGGGTCAGGTTGAACACCTGATAGCTGGTGCGGGAGACGCGCCCATCCGGCAGGACATCGTTAAGACGCAGGTTGATCTGCGCAACAGGGCAATCTGCAGCAATGCGCAGGCGCACAACAGGCGCTCCAAGCACGTCGAGATCGTCCTGCAATGTCGCGGTTTCAAAAACAAGCGCGCCGCCATTGTCGAGGCGCTGATCCGTAGGGTGTTCACCCGGGCAACCGGTCGACATCCACTCGCCAGCAGCCTTGCCGTGGCTCTGCGGTGAACGAATGGACAGAACACCTTCTGTTGTCGCCGCTTCGGTCAGGCTGCGATCTGCACCAAGATGCAGTTTTTTGGGTGAAATCGCTGGCGACGGCCATTCGGCTTCACCAACCCAACGACCATTGGTTGTGGTGCGGGTGCCGGTCGGCTCAATGGTGTCGCACACAAAGGCGCGCATCATCGGCTCATTCATGATGCCGGTTTCTTTGCCCTTCAGCCAATGATCCCACCAGCGTGTCGCTTCCTGCAGGAAACCGATTGCCGGGCCAGGCACCCCGTCCTGTGGATAGATGTGACCCCATGGACCGATGATGCCGCGGCGCGGAACTGTGAGGTTTTCAAGCAGGCGAGATACCGGGTTTGTATAGCTGTCCGCCCAGGCACCGATTGCCAGAACAGGGCACTGGATATCGTTCCAGTCTTCGCAAACCGAACCATGCTTCCAGTAGTCATCGTAGCGCTGATGCTCGAGCCACAAAGCCGGGAAAAACGGCAGCTTTTCAAGCCGTTCCAGCCAGCTGTCACGCCAGCTGTCACCAACGATTTTTGGATCAAGCGGACGGCTTTGGTAGGCAAGCATGATCGTGCCCCACCACAGATTGTCGTTGAGCAACAGACCACCCATGTAGTGGATGTCGTCGGTGTAACGGTTATCCGTCGAATAGGCCGTAATTATTGCCTTCAATGCCGGTGGACGGCGGGAGGCAACCTGAAGGCTGTTGAAGCCACCCCAGCTTTTGCCCATCATGCCGACATTGCCGCTGCACCATGGCTGACGCGAAATCCAGTCGATCACCTCAAGGGCGTCATCCTGTTCCTGCTTCAGATACTCGTCCGCCATGTGGCCGTCGGATTCACCCGTTCCGCGCATATCAACACGAATGGCGGCATAACCCTGTGCTGCAAAATAGCCATGCATCGGCTCATCACGACCGCGGGTGCCGTCACGCTTGCGGTAAGGGATATATTCGAGAACTGCCGGAACGGGCGACGTTTCTGCATCTTCGGGCAGCCAGAGGCGGGCACCAAGGCGCACACTATCGCTCATCGTGATCCAGATATGTTCTTCAACATGTACTGTCATGGGATATTCCAATTGAAGCTGTTGCGGTCAGGCGCTTGCCACCGCGAAAGGAGAGCAGAAGTGGCGGCCGATCCTCAGAGCAGCCGCCACTTGAAATCAGGCAGCAGTAACGCCGTCACGTTTTGCCAGCACGTCATCGAGCCAGTCGCGGCGCAGTTCCGGAACAGAGGTAATCAGCTGTTCGGTGTAAGGCTGGTAAGGAGGCTTGAAGATTTCCTCCGTCGTACCGGTTTCAACGATGCGGCCATGCTGCATCACCATGGTGCGATCAGCCAGACGGCGAACAACACCAAGGTCATGGGTGATGAACAGGTACGAAACACCCAACTCGTCCTGCAAGGATCGCAGAAGTCTCAGAATTTCTTCAGCCACCAGAGGGTCAAGAGCCGACGTCACCTCATCGCAGATGATGAGGTCAGGCCGTGCAGCAAGAGCACGTGCAATACACACACGTTGCTTCTGGCCACCCGACAGCGCCTTTGGCAGTCTCTCGGCAAAATCCTGCGGCAGACCGATCAGGTCGAGTATGCGCGCCACTTCTGCTTTGCGCTGCTCTTCATTCATGCCGAAGTAGAACGACATTGGACGACCAATGATTTCACCAACAGTCTGACGCGGGTTCAGCGCAACATCCGGAAGCTGGTAAACCAGCTGGATGCGACGCAATTCTTCACGGCTGCGCTTGGTGTAGTTGTCGGCAACTCGTTGGCCAGCGAGAGAGATAACACCTGAGGAGTGTGGAGGCAGGCCAGCAATGACACGGGCGAGGGTCGATTTACCCGATCCGGATTCACCCACGACCGCAAGCGTTTCGCCCTTGCGAAGTTGGCAATTTACGTCAGTCAGCACTTTCTTCTTGCCGTAGTAGGCTGTGACGTCACGCACATCGAGCAGCACTTCACCGCCCTTGTGGTGCGCACCACTGCCGGCAATGCTGGCTTCACGCTCCGAGACAAGACGACGCGTGTAGTCCTCCTGCGGATGCTCCAGGATTTGTTCGGCAGAACCTGCTTCAACCTGTTTTCCATGACGAAGAACAGTAATGCTGTCGGCAATCTGCGCAACAACAGCCAGATCGTGCGTAATGTAAAGTGCCGCGGTGTTGTACCGCTGGATCAGACTACGTAGCAGCGCGAGAACCTCGATCTGCGTCGTTACATCAAGCGCTGTGGTCGGCTCGTCCAGAACCAGAATATCCGGGCGGCAGGACATGGCCATGGCAACCATGGCACGCTGCAACTGACCACCGGACACCTGGTGCGGATACCGGTTGCCAAAGTTCTGGTAATCCGGCAGTTGCAGCGTCTGCAACAGTTCCAGCATCCAGGCCTGCGCCTCCTGCCGGTTCATGATACCGTGATAAAGCGGACCTTCCATGATCTGCTCGCCAATTTTCATGGCCGGATTAAAAGCCGCAGCAGCACTCTGTGCCACGTAAGCGATCCGTGCACCGCGCACAGCCTCGCGGCCTGCACGCGTTACCCTCATCAGCGACACGCCGTCGACGAGAATTTCACCGTCGACGATACGGCAACCGTTACGGCCATAGCCCATGGCCGCAAGGCCAATGGTGGATTTACCCGCACCGGATTCACCGATCAGTCCCTTTACCTCGCCGCGTTTCAAGTCGAGATCGACATTGTCGACGAGAATGGCGCCATTCGGAGCCGCAACCTTGAGGCCACGGATTTGCAGAACATTGCTATCGCTCATCTGTCTGCTCCCTGAACTGAACTGCGGCCAGCCAGCAACCAGTCAACCACGAGGTTGACGCCAATCGTCAGAATGGCAATGGCAGCAGCCGGATAGAGCGGCGCGTAAAGACCATAAAGAATAGCCTGCTGGTTATCCTTCACCATACCGCCCCAGTCGGCGAATGGTGGCTGCACGCCAAGTCCAAGGAAGGACAGACCCGCAACGAACAGGAAGGTAAAGCAGAAACGCAGACCGAATTCAGCAATCAATGGAGGCAAGGCATTGGGCAGGATTTCCTTGAAAACCAGCCACAACAGACCTTCACCACGCAGACGCGCCGTTTCGGCATATTCAAGCACGTTAACACCCTGCGCCACGATGCGGGCCAGACGGAACACACGGGTCGAATCCAGCAGCGCGATCGTGATGATCAACACCGGAATGGATGAACCAAGCGCCTGAAGAACCACCAGTGCCGAAATCAGAACCGGTATACACATGACCGTATCGACAATGCGCGACAGAACGGTATCCAGCCAGCCACCGAAAATCGCAGCAATAAAACCGAAGGTGATGCCAATGGTAAACGACATAAGTGAAGCCGCCAGGGAAACACCGATCGAAATCTGTGCACCGGCAAGCAGACGCGACAGCATGTCACGACCGTTCTGATCAAGGCCGAACCAGTGGGCAGCCGACGGAGCGTCAAACGGTGCGCCGACAATTTCTTCCTGTCCAAATGGTGCGATGCTTGGCCCCAGAACAAACAGGATGATGTTGACGGAAATGATAAACAGACCGACCCATGCGGTCGGAGTGATGGAACGAATGGTTTTCATCGTGGATGCCTCAAACGCGGGTTGAGGGCGATTGCCGAAACATCGGCGATGATGTTCAGAATGACGTAAGCGGCACCAAAGACCAATGCAGCCGCCTGAACCAGAGGCAAATCGCGTTTCGAAACAGCGTCAACCATGAACCGGCCAAGGCCGTTATAGTTGAACACCGCTTCCACCAGCACTACACCGGTAATGAGATAGGCAATGTTAAACGAGACAACATTGACAATGGGGGCCGCAGCATTGGGAAGCGCGTGACGCATCACGGCACGTTTGGTACGCAAACCCTTGAGGTATGCCGTTTCCACGTAGGCCTGATCCATAACCGCCAGAACGGCAGTACGGGTCATACGCAGCATCTGGGCAACCGTAACCAGGACCAGCGTCAAGGCTGGCAATGTTGTCGCCTTTAACCAATCGGTAAAGCTCATGCCAGGATAGATATCAGCAAGGCTTGGTAGCAGGTTGTAATGCACCGATACGAACAGGATTAGCAGCAGGCCGAGAAAATATTCTGGCAGGGAAACAAATCCCAGCGCAACGACATTGACGATCCGGTCGAAAAGGCTACCGCGCCAGATAGCACTGAGGAGGCCGAGAAGGATGGCAACGGGTACACTGACGAGAGCGGCATAAAGCGCCAGCGCCATGGTGTTCCAAAAGCGTGGCCACAGAAGATCCGCGACAGGCTGACGGTTGGCCAAAGAGTTTCCGAGATCGCCGGTTACAAAACCGCCGAGCCAAGTGAAATAGCGTTGCAGGAGAGGCTGGTCCAGACCGAGATCGGCGCGAAGGACGGCAAGGGATTCAGGCGTAGCGTTCTGGCCGAGTATCGCTGACGCCACATCACCGGGCAGAAGCTGAGTGCCGGCGAAAATAAGCGCCGACACCAGCAGTAGCGTCAAAATACCCAAAGCAACGCGCTTCAGGATAAGTTTTGTCATTATTCTTCCAACCAGACCTTTTCAGCAAGGCGTGCGCCCATGAAGTTGAACATGGGGTGGGTGGTCACGCCCTTCAGTTTCTTGGAAGCAGCGTCAAGGTAATCGCCGAACATCGGGATAATCGCGCCGCCGTCATCGGAAATCAGGCCCTGAAGTTCAGCGTAGATTTCTTTGCGCTTTGCATCATCGAGCAATGCGCGCGCTTCGACCAGCTTCTTGTCGAAGCTGTCATTTTTCCAATGCGTATCGTTCTGTGCCGAGGTCGAGGCATAGGCGATGGTCAGCATCTGGTCTGCAGTCGGACGGCCGCCCCAATAGGACATGCAGAACGGCGCCTTCATCCAGACGTTATCCCAGTAACCATCAGCCGGTTCGCGCTTGAGCGAAATTTCGATGCCGCTTGCAGCAGCAGCTGTGCGGAAGATCGCAGCCGCATCAACAGCACCAGAGAAGGCAGCTTCAGAAGCAGAAAGCTCAACCTTTAGGCTGTCGAGACCTGCCTGCTTGAGGTAGAACTTCGCCTTTTCGGGATCGTATGGACGCTGTGGCAGGTCCGCCGCATAAAAACGGTCCGAGCTTGGGATCGGATGGTCGTTACCGATGCGGCCGTACCCACGCAGCGCGGTTTTCAGCAACTGCTCACGGTCGATCGAGTGCTTCAGCGCCAGACGGACGTTGTTGTCCGTGTAAGGCGCCTGTGTGCAATCCATCAAAAATGTGAAGTGCTGGCCACCGGCCGACTGAACAATATTGAGGTTCGGGTTGCGGCGCAGCAGGTCAACGGTCTTGAAGTCGAGCTGGTTGATCGCATGAACCTGACCGGACATCATGGCGTTGGTACGGGCCGAAATGTCATTGATAACGATAACTTCTACCGCATCGACGTGGGCAGCATTCGGCTTCCAGTAGTTTGGGTTGCGGGTGAAGCGCGAACGGACGCCCGGATCATAGCTCTCGTAAACGAACGGTCCAGTGCCAACAGGCTTGCTGAAATCCGTCCAGCCATCGGGAACGACCAGGAAGTGGTAATCGGACAGAATGTAAGGCAGGTCAGCGTTGCCGCTTTCCAGCACGATCTTCACTTCGCTTTCGGAGACCTTCTCGACTGCCTTCAAGGCTGCCGCAACCGAGCGAGCAGCGGAGGTGGTTTCACCACGGTGTAGGTTGATCGAGTAGATGACGTCTTCAACTGTCAGGGCCTTGCCGTTGTGGAACGTGACACCTTGACGCAGTTTGAAGGTCCACTCAACCGCACCAGGTTGCGCTTCCCAGCTTTCAAACAGTTCAGGAACAGCCTGATTGTTGGCATCGATTTCGACAAGGCCGTTCATGATCATGAAGGCCTGGTTGACGGGAACCCAGTCTTTCAGAATGCGCGGATCGAGGTTGTCAGTCGTGCTGCCACCGCCGATACCAAGCTTCAAAACACCGCCTTTTTTCGGAGTTTCGGAACCTTGGGCGCGCGCATCGGTAATGAAACCGGCAGAAAGCGCAGTCAAACCGGCGGCACCAGCAAGGAAGCCTCGCCGATTGATTGCAAAGGAAAAGGGTGAAGACGTCATACTATGGGTTCCCTGTTTTTATCCAAGCCGCAGCAAGGCTCGGCCGAGGCCATTGCCCTATCGTACTCCATCGTTCGGTACTAGCTAAGCGACGCTCCGAGGGGGTATGATTTTTATGCATGGGGGCATGAAATCTCAATGTATTGGTTTCTTTTTCAAGCGGAGTAGATGAGCAACGCCGGAGCCTGTCCGGTGTCATTATTCCCCTGAGACACAGGGGTTATCGCGTATGGAGTGAACCATGGGGCTTGCTGATTTTGTTGGCCTTGCAGGAGCTTTTTTCTATCTCTTCGCCTATGCTCTGTTGCAGCTGCGCTTCCTGACGATTGAAGACGGGCGTTACACGCTTCTCAATGTTCTGGGCGGTGTTGCACTCATCTATTCGCTGATGTGGAACTTCAATATCGGCTCACTCATCTCGCAGGTAGCGTGGCTGATTTTTACGATTATCGGCTACACGCGTTTCCTGATGGAAAAGCGTCGTAAAGCCCGTGTTGTGCCTGTCTAGGATTGATCGTTGACGTATGTCAACCGCCACCAAAGCGCATCAAAGACAGGGTGCGCTTTGGTTTCTACGTATGGTTTTAGCAAACAGCGCAACTGCGCCGTATTACAAATGTTCCCGTGTAGTTTCCTGATTATTGGCGATAAGCCAATCTGAAACCTCGCGCACAATTTTGCGCTGATGGCGATCTGACGGACGCATAAGATAGAACTTTCCCTCAGAGCGCATCGTGTGCGAATGCATGGGAACAAGCGCGCCGCTATCCAACTGATCGCGGATAAGCCATGTCCAGCCCAAGGTTACTCCAAGCCCTTGCGATGCCGCAGCAACGCAAAGACCGTAGTCGCCAAGCCGCCATTGAATAGCGTCCTGCGGTGGGGTGATCTGTGATGAATGCCACCAGTCGCGCCAGTCCTGCCATTCGCGCATCGAATCTTCAATCGAGATCAGAACGGGCGCTTTCTGGTCCATGAGGTCAGGCATCCCCCCCTTGGAAACCGGCACCACTTCCTCCCGCCCAAGTTCGGACAACCAGACACCGATCGGGCGTTCCTTGCGGTAGAAAATTGCCAAATCAAATTCATCAAGACGCAGATGCGCGACATCATCGGTCACCCGCAGTCTAAGTTCGACACCGGCGATGTCCTGCTTCAGTTTCGAGAGGCGGGGTAAAAACCACTGGTCAGCAATACCGCGTGAACAGGCAATGGTGATCTGTCGTGCGCCAGACCATGAGCGCACACTATCCGTCACGCTGGCTATTTCGGAAATGAGCCGTGAGACGTCGATCGAATAGTTTTCACCCATGGTCGTCAGACGGACACCAGTCGGTACGCGATCAAACAACTTGGAACCAATGAATGCCTCCAGTTTGCTGATCTGGCGACTGACGGCACTCTGCGTCAGGCCCAATTCAATGCCCGCACGGGAAAAGCTGCCGAGCCGCGAAGCGGTTTCAAAAACCACCAGCGCCTCCAGCGGCGGAAGCCGAGTTGCCGTTCCCATGTGCCATCTCCAGATTTGAAGCAAATCATGGCCTGGGTTGCCTTTTTAGCCCTAATTCAGCACCCCGCTCATGCATTCAGCCTTATACGGCTGGACGGCCTTAATTTTCAACTGTCAAGAGTAAGGGCCTGCAACGGGAACGTTACCTATCAGGCATGCGCTGCTGCAGTCAGCTTGCGGTTGGAGTACCAGACAATTCCTCGCTGCAAGACAATGAAGACAAACAGCAGAATGCCGATGACAATCTTTGTCCACCACGACGACAGCGTCCCTTCGAACACGATATAAGTCTGGATCAATCCCTGAATGAGCAGGCCAATGAAGGTGCCCGCCACCAGACCGGCCCCGCCTGTCAAAAGTGTGCCACCAATCACTACGGCCGCAATAGCATCCAGCTCAACACCAACGGTTGCCAGTGAATAACCGGACGATGTGTAAAGCGTGTAGGCAATTCCTGCCAAACCCGACAGGAAGCCGGACAGAGCGTAGATGCCAATGGTGGTAGCGCCAACCGGCACACCCATCAATTCCGCCGACTGTTGATTGCCCCCCAGCGCATAAACGTTGGCGCCAAAGCGGGTTCTGCTGGCAATGATGATGCCAGCTGCAAACACCAGCAACATGACGATTGCCAGCGCAGTCAGCCGGCCGCCACCAGGAAAACGGAAATAGAAGCCCTGAATGGCATCAATAACCGGGTGTGAGATCGGCACCGACTGGGTGGAGATGAGATAGGCAGCACCACGCGCCAGAAACATGCCAGCCAGCGTTACAACAAACGGGGGAATGCCGAGAAAGCGGATCATGCCGCCCATCAAGCATCCGAACAGCGTCGAAATGACCAGAACCGCTGCGAAAGCGACCAGCGGATGAACGCCATACGATCCAACCAGCACCGCGACAAAGACACTGGCAAAGGCAATGACAGAGCCGATGGAAAGGTCGATACCGCCGGACAGAATGACAAAGGTCATGCCAACGGCGGCAATGCCGAGAAACGCATTATCCGTCAGAAGATTGCCGATAACACGGGTCGACAACATATTGGGGAATTGCGCCACGCAAAGCGCGTAAGCGATGAGAAAGATTACCAAAGCAGCCAGAAAGGGCAGATTGCGGGTGTGGATCATTGTGCCGGCCCTTCTCTGGTAACATTTGATGTCGCTGTCTTTTGTTTTGATTTTTCAGGTCTCAGAAAACTGATGAAAGTCGAGATCGCCGGCGACTGCAGCGTCAGGACGATGATGATGATCCCGGCCTTGATGATCAGGTTGAATTCCGGCGGGAAACCGGAAACCAGAATGCCGGTGTTGATCGCCTGAATAATCAAGGCGCCGATCAATGACGCAGCGATAGAAAAACGACCGCCATTCAGTGAGGTGCCACCAATAACCACGGCAAGGATTGCATCCAATTCCAGCCACAGGCCGGCATTGTTAGCGTCCGCACCTCTGATATCGGCGGTCACAATCAGTCCTGCCAGTGCCGCACAGAGCCCGGAAATAGCATAGACAAAAAACAACAACACACGCGCTTTGACGCCAGCAAGTGAAGCAGCCCGGCGATTGATGCCGGTCGCTTCAATCAACAAGCCTAGCGCACTTCGCCGCACAAGAATGCCGATGATGAGCGCCGCACAGATCCAGATCAACACGGGCAGGGGAACGCCTGCAAATGACCCGGATCCAATGGCTGCAAAGGTGTCGTTGTTGAAGGTTAGAATAACACCCTCGGTAATCAGCTGGGCAATGCCACGCCCGGCAACCATCAGTATAAGTGTGGCGATGATCGGCTGGATGTCGAGAACCGCCACGAGTAGACCGTTCCAGAGACCGCAAGCAATGCCGACCGCCAATGAAACGATAATAACCATAGGCAACGAGTGGCCATCACTGATGAGCGTGGCGGCAACTGCGCCGCAGATCGCGATCACTGCCCCAATCGAAAGATCGATACCTCGCGTCGCAATCACGAGCGTCATGCCAATGGTGAGAAGTGCGACAGGCGCAGCACGCACCAGAATATCGATCAAGCTGCCATAAAGGCGGCCCTGCTGAAATGAGATCGTCAGGAAACCAGGTGATAGGACCGCAATGACTGCGAGGATAATGGCAAGCGCACAAAGCTGCGGCGCAAGACGTTTGAAGCGCGAAACAATCATGGTCATCACGCGGCCTCCGTTCTAGATGCGGCAGCGGCATCTGCAATCGCCTGCATGATGGCATCCGCATTGACGGCATCACCGCTCAATTCGGCGACGTGCTTGCGATCAGAGAGAACGATGACACGATGCGCAATCGCCGTCAGTTCTTCCAGTTCGGAGGAAATGACGACCAGAGACATGCCCTGTTCGCAGAGCCTCTCGATCATTTTCAGGATTTCCGCATGCGCACCAATATCGATGCCGCGTGTCGGCTCATCCAGAATCAGCAGCCGTGGATTGGTGGCAAGCCACCGTGCCAGAATGGCTTTTTGCTGGTTGCCACCGGACAAAAACTTGATCGGGCGCTCACGGTCAGCAGGGCGGATGTCCAGTGACTTGATAAAATCATCTGCCAAGGCAGCCTTCTGGCGTCGCGACAATGGTTTTGCCCAACCCTGCCGTGCCTGCAAGGCAAGCGCGATGTTATCAGCGACTGAAAAATCGCCAATAATGCCGTCGGTCTTGCGCTCTTCGGGACAGAAGCCAAAGCCATGTGCAATCGCCGTTTCCGGTGTCGAAAGGGTGATCTGCTGTCCGTCAACCGTGGCAGTGCCACTATCGGATTTATCCACGCCAAATAGTAGAAATGCCGTTTCAGTGCGGCCTGATCCCAGCAAACCGGCAATGCCAACAACCTCACCGGGGCGAATGGACAGATTGAACGGCGCAACACTGCCGCGCTTTCCATATCCTTCAAACCGGATCGGCGCCGTGCCATCCGCAACGGTTTCTTCCGTCGCATGGCTGTGATGTGTGACCTGCTGCAACTCGCGTCCCAGCATCATGGAAATAAGTTCCGAGCGCGGCAAACTGGCAATCTCGCGAGAGCCAACCAGACGACCATTGCGCAAAACTGTCACACGGTCAGCAATGTCATACACCTGATTAAGAAAATGGGTGATGATAACGATACCAAGGCCCTCATCACGCAACTGGCGAAGCACCGCAAACAGCATCTCGACCTCATGGCTGTCGAGACTGGCAGTCGGTTCATCAAGCACCAACACTTTCCCTGAGAGGTCAACAGCACGTGCAATGGCTATAATCTGCTGTACGGCGACAGAATAGCTGGAAAGCAATGACGTGACATCAATCGACAGACCGTAGCGGGCCAGCAAAACAGTCGCTCTGCGGTTCATTTCCTTGCGGTCAACCAGACCGAAACGTCGTGGCTGGCGTCCGAGAAACAGGTTTTCGGCGACAGTCAAGTTCTCAAGAAGGTTTACCTCTTGATACACCGTACCGATCCCCAGAAGCTGGGCCTCACCGACATTGGAGGGGGAGATTTCATCGCCATCCAAAAAAATCGCACCGCGATCACGCGTGTAAACGCCAGTCAGAATTTTGATGAGAGTGGATTTTCCTGCACCGTTTTCACCCAGAAGGGCATGGACTTCACCTTCGTTCAGCGTGAAGTCAACTCCATCCAGCGCGGGAATACCAAGGAATGATTTTCCAATGGTGCGCGCTTCAAGAAGTGGGGCCTTTACTGCCATATATCAGGTTCCTGCCAACTGCCTGCATCAAACCCTTGGGTACGCGGATAACCAGGGATTACGCAGCATTTCGAACACGTTACAAAGCCAGGGCTGCGGCACGCACAAACGGCGCGGCATTGTCCTCGCACTGTAGGGAAGACGCGGTGAGCTGACCCACCGCATCTCTCTCGATTGCAGGTAGGGCACTCCCGCTCAAAACCGCATCACGGGAATGCCCTATCTTTTGTCTTGTTGTTTCGACGGGAAGTTCCTGCGACTTAGTAGCCGAGGCCCTTCTTCGCTTCATAGACCTTCATCGGATCATCAGCAGCGGTGTACAATTTGGATTCCGTCTGGATCCACTTTGCAGGCTCTTTCTTGTCCTTCAGATACGCATCCAGCGCATCAAAGGCAGGGCCAGCCATGTCAGGCGTCAACTCGACTGTCGCGTTGGCCTCACCATCAGCCATTGCCTTGAAGATATCCGGCACGGCATCGATCGATACGACCTTGATGTCCGTACCAGGCTTGAGGCCAGCTTCCTTGATTGCCTGGATGGCACCGACAGCCATGTCATCATTGTGCGCATAAACGGCACAGATGTCCTTGCCGCCGCCTTCAGCCTTGATGAAGCTTTCCATGACTTCCTTACCCTTGGCACGGGTAAAGTCACCTGTCTGCGAACGCACGATCTTTATGTTTGCCTGCGAAGCAATGGCTTCTTCAAAGCCTTTCTTACGGTTGATGGCAGGGGACGAACCGGTTGTGCCCTGAAGCTCCACCACCTTGCAGTCCTTGGAGCCAACATCCTTGACCAGCCATTCACCGGCGACCTTGCCTTCATGAACCTGATCCGAGGTGACGGCAGTCAGATAAAGGTCATCCGGAGCTTCGATCTGACGGTCAAGAAGGATTACCGGAATCTTTTCTTCCTTGGCTTCCTTCAAAACAGCATCCCAGCCAGTTGCAACAACCGGCGCAATAAGGATGGCATCAACGCCCTGCGCGATAAAGCCACGCACGGCCTTGATCTGGTTTTCCTGCTTTTGCTGGGCATCAGCGAACTTCAGTGTGATGCCACGCTTCTCCGCTTGCTGCTTGGTGACGGTAGTTTCAGCAGCACGCCAACCGGATTCAGATCCGATCTGCGAGAAGCCAACTGTAAGCGATTGAGCCGAAACGCCTGATGCAAGGCACACGGAAAAAGCGACAGTAAATGCCGCGAGTGCTTTTCTCACCTTAAATCCTCCCAGAGATGATAGTAGCAATGACACAACCATATGAGCATATAGTATTACTCTTGGGAAGAAGTTTTTATGTGCCTCCGAACAATTCCTGCGACAATTCAAAAAAATGCAAAACAAAACAACATAAAAACAGATATTTAGTATGACTTTTGCAACAAAAACCTTCAACGACAACAGCACGAAAACCTACGCGGTCACGAATTAAAAGTATGATAAATAGGCAAAAAAACGCCGGTTCTTCACCGGCGTTTTGTATAGATTGCTATTGTGTGACGAACAGTAGGGTTAGCTGGCTATACGTGCTGTCTGTTCCGAGACACCAACCATTGCAAGCAAACGCTCCGCATGTGCCATCATTAGCGGAGCAACACCCTTGATATCGTCATCCCTCAGGGTTTCAGAAACATAGTAGGCAGGCGTCCCGTCACGGTAGTTGCCTTCGAAACCACCAAGACCCGCCACACAACATATATCCTGAAGAACAATACGCCCGCTGGCATTTGGCTTCAGGGCATTCTCTTCCAGACTTGTGAGTGCCTTTATCCCAACCGTCGCGTCACCATTCTTGACGCCCAGGCGTGCCGCCTTGATGAAGGCATAGGCGAACATTGCCGTTGCGGAACTCTCGGCATAATTGCCGTCAAGTTGCGGTTGATCGATAACCTGCAGCCAACGACCATCGGCTGTCCGCAATGCCTCAAGCCGCACCAAAAGGCTTGCAAACCACTGAGACAAGGCATCGCGCTTTTCACTGGGCGGCGCAACCTCGATCGTGTCGGCAAGCGCCATACAGAGCCAGCCAATCGACCGCGCCCAATGGGCCGGCGAAAGTCCGGTCTGCGGGTTTGCCCATGCTTGCAGACGTTCCTCATCATAGCCGTGACGGAAAAGACCACTCGGCGCATCGAAGGTCAATTCGAGCGCTGTCAACATTTCATCCAGCGCCTCATCCACCAAGGCATTGTCACCTATAAGCGCGGCATATTCGACCTTGAACGGCAGGGCCATATAAAGGCCGTCCAACCAAATCTGATGCGGATAACGCAGCTTGTGCCAATGCGGACCCGCCGATGTGCGCGGATGACTTTGCAACTGGCGAAGCAGGTGGTCCAGCGCCTTACGGTAGCGGGGCTGTGGATCTGCCATGTAGAGTGTAATCAGTGCCCGGCCGGGCAGAATGTGATCGATATTATATTCGGAAATGGAATAACCACGCAGTTCTCCATTGTCGCTGATCTGACCATCGACAAGACGTTTCATATGGCTGAACCATTGCCGGTTTCCGCTTGCCCCAAAAAGGGCGATCAGCCCGCGATAGAGGCAACCATCCTCGTAGCACCAGCTTCCGCCTTTGTAATAGCTGTAGTCACTGGCATAGGCGTTGAAATATTCATCAAGATTGAGGGTCATACGGCACTACTCTGGCTGATAGTCGACAAGACGATGCCTTCCTTTTTTAGGAATGCAGCGTTTTCACTGATGATGCCCGCGTGGCGGACAGGCTCCATATGGCAAGCCATGTCGGGGGCATCGGCGATCGCGTGAGGGTCAAATGTCACGCGATAATTTTCGATAGTGATTTTTTCAACCGGCGCTTCCGGCAGACCGTAGAAGGCAGCGGCGGCAATCGCAACACGATCGGCCACGACGTTGCGCACGGTAACTCCCGAAATACGCGGGGTCGCATCATTGATCGGCAAAGCCTCCCGGCTTTGTACGTAATCCGATCGCCCATCCTCATCACAGAAATAAAATGCATTGATGACCAGCGGCGCCTGAACACCGCGCATGGCACAGTCCTCAACGCTGATATTCTCAACAAGGCCGCCACGCCCGCGGCGCGTCTTGATGCGCAGACCGCGGTCAGTATCGACCATCTCACAGCGCCGAACCTGAACGTTGCGGACAGTACCGCTCATTTCGCTGCCAATGACGACACCGCCATGCCCACGTTCCATGAGGCAATTCTCAATGCGGATATCCTCGCACGGCTGGTCCAGCCCACCTTTTGGGTCACGTTTGCCAGCCTTGATAGCGATGCAATCATCTCCAACCGAGAAACGAATACCTTGCAGCAAAACATTGGTGCAGCATTCCGGGTTAAGTCCATCTGTATTGGGTGAGTTGGGATCATTCTCTATCGTCAGCCCGATAGCTCTGATATCCCGGCTCAACACCGGATGAACCGTCCATGCAGGGGAATTGCGCACCACGATGCCCGATATCGTTACGCGGGTGCTGCCAGAGACAAAAATCGTGCGTGGACGGCGTGCGCCATCTCGTGTTTCCTTGGGCCATGTCCACCAGTCGCCACGATCTCCGCCGCCATCGATTACGCCGGCACCGGTGATTGTCAGGTCTTCACAGTCGATTGCCGTAACAAGGCTTGCGTAACAGGCTTCAGAAACACCTTCCCATGTGCCAAGCACACGTCCATCATCATGTCTTGGTGGCAGGATTGGATAGGCCGCGCGATCCGAGAGGCCAGTTAGCACGGCACCATCCTCGACTAAAAACGTCATACGACTTTTCAGGAACAATGGTCCGCTTTGCCATTCGCCAGCTGGAATTCGTAAAGTACCATAATCCGGCAGAGCGTCGATGGCGGCTTGAATGGCTGCTGTATTGTCGGGCGATTGGGGTGAGGCGCCGAATTTGGAGATATCGATCACACGGCTTTCCGCAGCCGTGTCAAAGGTGATTTTCTCTCCGCCCATCTCCAGCCAGTATGTCGATTTCGGCTCAAGATCGCACAGAGTGAATACAACGGTATCGCTTTCCCCTTTGGCGAGCGGTTGACCATCACCACCCAGCAAAGACCAGACCACCGGTTGGGTCAGGGCATGCAGATACTGGCCAGCACCAAAGGCGAAATTGGCGGTACGTGCCGTTGCGGTTAACAGATCTATGCGCGCCATGCTGTTTAAATTCCTTTTCATTCAATGCGGTGGGCTATCTAAAGCCCACCGCAATTTCTGCATTAGATGCCGCCAAGGGCGTCATCGACGCTTGCAATAATTTCTGCCGCCGTGTCTTCCGCAGACTGCTGGCCATAGGCGAAGGCTTCGAGGTTGGTATCGAAGGCATCCGTGACGCGCGGATGTTCATTGAGAGGTGAAACGCTCGGACCTTCCGATTCCATTACGATCTTGTAGGCATCGGCCTGCACGGGTTTGATCTTGCCCGCATCGGTCAGCGTCTTGATTGCAACTTTGCTGGAAGGAATGCCGCGTGTCGCACCAAGAATGGTGACAGCTTCAGGATCGTTGAGAAGGCAATTGATGATCTCCGCAGCGGCCTTTGGTTCCTTGCTGTTCTTGGAAATGGCGAGCAGCATGGACGGCTTACGGTAGATACCCTCGGTCTTGCCGCCCTCTGAGGTCAGCGACTTGGTTGGGACCAGTTCCTGACCCGCTTCAAGCGGACCGGCAATTTTTCCGTAGGTGCTGTCCCACTGGTAGGAACTGGCATAACGACCATTTGCCCATTTCGGGTTTTCAAACAGCGGTCGGTTACCCCCAGCCGATGAACTCTTCCAGGATTCGATAACACCCTTGTCGACCATGGACTGGTAGAAGTTCAGCGCTTCGGTCAGTTCTTCAGGCGACCATGCGACCTTGTTGGTTTCAGGGTCGATGAAGCTCTTGCCAGTCATTTGCGTTGCGCGCAGGATAACGACGATACGTGCATTCAGACCGTTCCCTTCAGAAGGAGCAGCCTCAAACGGATAATAGTCCGCTCCCAGCTTTTCTTTAAGAACAGGAGCGGATGCGAACAGCTCATCCCAGGTGGTCGGCAGGGCAACACCAGCTTTTTCATAGGTAGTCTTATTGAACATGAAGATACGGGCAGTCGTTGAGACCGGCACGCCGTTGAGCTTGCCCTTGACGGCGCCGCTTTCCAGATCGGCATCTGTCCACTGGCTGAGGTCGATTACATCCTTGTACTGGTTGAGGTCAGCAAAACCTTCACCGCCCTTGGAGAAAATCGGCAACCATGGCCAGTTGATCTGCATGATGTCAGCTTCGGTGCGTCCAGCTAGCTGAGTTGCAATCTTTTCCTGGTGCCCGCCCCAACCGGTAAACTCTGGCGAAATCGTGTGACCGAACTTCGCGCCGCAAACCTTCAGCGCTTCCTGCGTCGCAAGATGGCGGTCATCACTGCCCCACCACGACATGCGCAGATTGGCAGCAGTGGCGCTACTCAGGCTCGTGGCAGCAAACAGCACCGCTGTAATAAGTACTCTTTTCATAATAACTCCTCCCAAGGAATGACTGTTGAATGATGGATGGGTCAGTCCAGACTAATGTTGTCACCGGACTGGCGGTTGAAAATGTGGGCCGATGCAGCATCGGCGCTCAGCCAAACCTGATCATCGCGAAGGCTTTTGCGGTCATAGGCATGCGACGGAACAACCGCGATCAGACGATTTTTACCGGCCTGCACATGCAAATAGACTTCATGACCCATGAATTCGACATGGCTGATCTTGCCGGACAACGCGTTGGCGGTATCTGGTGCAGCAAGACTGAAATGCTGCGGACGTACGCCCAAAATGATGTCCTTTGGCGCATTTGCTGCCAAGCGATCCATCAACTGCGGACCAAGTTGCAGTTTTTGACCGGCAATATCGATCGACCTGTCACTATCAAGCGTCGCATCGATCAGGTTCATCTCCGGGCTACCGATGAAACCTGCCACGAATGAGTTGGCTGGTTTGTTGTACAGTGTCACCGGATCAGCCACCTGCATGATGTGGCCTTCCTTCATGACGCAGATCCGGTCACCCATCGTCATGGCTTCGGTCTGATCATGGGTCACGTAAACAACGGTTGCCTGCTGCCCCTCAGCCTTCAGGCGCTTGTGCAGATCGGTGATGCGAACCCGCATCGAGGCACGCAGCTTTGCGTCCAAGTTAGACAAAGGCTCATCGAACAGGAAAACCTGCGGTTTTTTGATCAATGCGCGGCCCACCGCCACGCGCTGCGCCTGACCGCCGGAAAGCTGTTTGGGCAGGCGATCCAGCAAAGCTTCGATTTCCAGCGTTTTGGAAACGTCCTGCGTTGCGTTTTCGATTTCGTCCTTTGGGCGACGCTTCAAGCGCATGCTGAACGACAGGTTCTTGCGAACTTTCATATGCGGATAAAGGGCGTAGTTCTGGAAGACCATCGAAATGCCACGCTCGCCCGGCGGCTTGTCATTGACGAGTTCTCCACCGATGCGAATTTCCCCGCCGGTAATGCGTTCCAGACCGGCAATCATCCGCAAGGTCGTCGACTTGGCACAGCCGGAAGGACCCACCAGCACCATAAATTCACCGTCCTCGATGTCGAGGTTGATGCCATGCACGGCGCGGAAAGAAGCGTAGTCTTTTTCGAGATTTCTGAGTTGAAGACGAGCCATTTCGTTATCCTTTGATGCCGCCAGCAGAGATGCCGTCGATGAAGTATTTCTGCGCGACGAAGAACACGACGAGTGCAGGGGTGATGGCCAGGACCGACATGGCCAAGATACGGTTCCAGTCAAATGCCTCTGTCGTATCGATCGATAGTTTGAGGGCTAGCGAGACGGGGTATTTTTCGACCGATGAGAGATAGATCAACGGACCGAGGAAGTCGTTCATTGTCCACATGAACTGGAACAGGCACACCGATATGAGCGCCGGCATCAGAAGTGGCACGACGATGAACAGCAATGTCTGCATGGTGGACGCGCCATCAACACGCGCAGCCTCTTCCATATCGCGCGGGATGGCGCGCAGGAACTGCACCAGCATGAACACAAAGAATGCGTCGCCAGCAAAAGCAGATGGCACCCAAAGCGGCAGGTAAGTGTCGAGCCAGCCGAGATCACGAAACAGCAGGTATTGCGGGATGCGCGTGACGACATTCGGCAAAAGCAGTGTCGCGATCAGCGTTGCGAAGAGGATTTTCTTGAACGGAAAATCAAACCGGGCAAAGCCGTAAGCCACCGCCGTGCAGGAGATCGCGGTACCAATCATCTTTGGCAATACGATCCACAGCGTATTCAAGAAGAACGTGCCAAATGTGTACGGCGTCGATGTCTTCCAGCCGTTGACATAGCCATCAAGGGTTGGGTTTTCTGGCCAAAAACCTGGATTATTGAAAATCTCGGCATTGGTCTTGAAGGATGCACCAACCAGCCAGATCAGCGGGTAGAGCATCAGCAAACCAACGCCACCCAACATGGCGTAACGAAGGACTGCACCGATGCGCTGGCGACGGACTTCCTTGTCGCGAATGCGCTCTGCTTCCGTGACACCCTGAATATTTGAAACAGTCTGATCGACCATAATCAGCTCCTCTTGTCGCCAGCGTAATAGACCCAGTGGCGCGACGACCAGAAGGCAACAACCGTAAGAACCATGATGATGACGAACAGCACCCATGCGATTGCCGAGGCATACCCCATATCGAACCGCTTGAAGGCTTCGTCATAGATGTACAGCGGCAGAAGATAAGTCGACTTCAACGGGCCGCCCTGTGTGATGATGTAGGGACCGTTAAATTCCTGGAATGCCTGAACCATCTGCATGATTAGATTGAAGAAAATTACCGGCGTGATCAGCGGAAGGGTAATGTGGACAAAGGTTTTCCACTTGCCCGCTCCATCAATCGATGCCGCCTCGTAAAGCGAATTATCAACGCTCTGAAGGGCAGCAAGGAAGATCACCATGGCTGAACCAAACTGCCAGATGCGCAGCATGGTGATGGTGAACAACGCATTTGTGGGGTCTCCAAACCAATTGATCGGCTCCATGCCAAATACCGCAAGGCCCATATTAACCAGACCGGTGTCGGCAAAGATGTAACGCCACAGAACGGCGATCGCGATGGAGCCGCCGAGGATAGACGGCACATAATAGGCCGTACGGAAGAAGTTGATGAACTTCAGCTTGTAGTTCAGGATCACCGCAATGAAGAGCGCAAAAGCCAGCTTCAGCGGCACCGTGGTGAACACATAAATGAGTGTCACCCACAGCGACTTGCGGAACGTACGGTCACTGGTGAACAGCTTGATGTAATTGGCAAGTCCGGTGAACGTCGGCGAGTCCAGCAGGTTGTAGTTCGTAAAGCTCAAATAGAGCGATGCAACAAAGGGCAGGGTCGTGAAGACCAGCAACCCGATGATGTAGGGCGTCAGATAGAATAGCCCGAGAAAACGGTTGTCTCCACTCATGCAGCAACTCCGGAGGTCAGTTCTTCCGGCAGGTAGTGACGTGTATCGGTCACCCTTTCCCGGAACATTGTAGTGGTCTTGTCTAGCCCGACAGGCTGGACAAGCGGATCGGAAAGAGCATCTGCCGCACGAATGTCCTCGGCACGCTCTGCGTGATATTCGACCTTCGCGCCGTCCGACGCCGCAGAATATCGCATGCCGATTGCCGCGTTTCGCTCAACAGCCGAATGATCGATGTCATGGAGTTTGATTGTTGCCGGGATAGTACCGTCATGGGCGAGGTCGCCCATCAGTTTCGTCGCCCAGTTGAGAGATCCGCCGCCTATACAGACGATACGGACAGGGTTTGTATATTCCGAATTGTGCATCCTCACTTCGATGGCTGAACAAGGAGAATCACCCCACACAGGGTAATTTCCCAGAACAGCCTCGCTCCTCCCATTGAAAAGGCCGTCAATCTGGTCAATCTGACACTTGGCGGGTAATATCAGCCGATGTTTTGTGAAAAAGAATAGATTCTTCAGGACAAAAAGATGGACAAAAGCGAACAAGGCATTCTCAGCAGTATTCCTGTTCAGGCGCTCAGCCTTTCCCTGACGCGCTCCGCCATCAAGATGGAGCACTCATCAAGCTGGCGAATCGATAAAACCAATAGTGTTCATGACCTTGTCATCTGTCTGACCGGTCGTGCGGAGTATGAAATCGAGGGTGAAAGAGTGGTGATGGAGCCCGGCTGCGCCATGCTGATCGAGGCCAATACCCGTTTCGTCGGTCAAGCCTTGTCTCGGGAGTTATACACCGGCGTCGCGCAACATTTCACGCTGGATGTGTTTGGCCGCATCGACCTGATTTCACAGATGGAAAAGCGCCGCTGGGTGATGATGCCACGCTGGCACATGCTGGAACCGCTGGTACGGCACTTTCGCGAAACCGTGCCACTGTCATCGACCACACTTGTTCAGCATCACCAATTCATGGTTTTTCTGATCGACTTTCTCGAAACAGCATTTATCGGCTGGCGACAGCAGAAACAGGCTCCCGTAGACAATCCGGATGCATTGTCACTGGCGATCATGGTGGCTGCCAGCCAGATCGCAGCTGAGCCACTCGACGATGAGATCGTGGAAAAATCGCTGACGGCAACGCCATACAATCCCGACTATTTCCGCCGAATGTTCAGGAAACAAGTAGGGCTAACGCCAGCAAAATATCAGGAATTCAAGCGCATGGAACGTGCCATGGGGCTTCTGGCGGGTGGCAGTTCGGTCAAAAAAACCGCAGAACTGGTTGGCTATAGCGATAGCTATTATTTCTCACGCATGTTCCGCCAATATATCGGTGTCAGTCCAGCCGGCTACAAGGCCGCCGAACGGCGCAACAGGGACGGACAGTTCCCGCGCGGCGAAGAAGATGGGCAGGTCAATTACCCCAAAATAAATCGAACACAGCCATCGCTGCAGGATTTGCGAATGGCCGATAAATTTAGTCACGATTGAAATCCCCAAGGCAAAGGTGCTCGAGACTGGACACGCACGCCGAAAGCGGCGGGCCGTGCAAAATGCGTTTAACCGCAGTTGCATGGTATTGTCGTTCATTGTATGGAAGTGTCGTCAATTATTGATGGCCTCATCGAAAGCGAACGCCATGAGCGGAAAAACAGCGTCAGAAAGCATGGCTCACAAGGTGGAGCGGCAATTGCGTGGCGATATTCTTTCGCTTGCCCTGCCGCCGGGCTCCCGTATTTCCGAACAGGAAATCGGCGAGCGGTACGGCTCCTCACGCCAACCGGGGCGCGAAGCGCTGATTGCACTTACCAAAAGCCGCTTGGTCGAGGTTTTGCCGCAGCGTGGCGCTGTTATCGCGAAAATCTCGGTCGCCAAGCTGATGCAAGCCGCCTTCATTCGCGAAACGATAGAGACAGCCGTCGCAAAGACCGCCAGCCGTACCTTTCACTTCCATGCCCGTTCACGAATGGAAGACTGTCTGCGGGAGCAAGAAAGGGCGGCCGAGATTGGCGACCATGTCGAATTTCGCCGATACGACGATCTGTTTCACAAAATTCTAGCCGAGGGGGCCGGTATTCCAATGGCCTGGCCGGTCGTCGAGGATTTGAAGGCGCATATTGACCGGGCCTGCAGCCTGTCGATCCACGATGCGTCCTCCTTCACGCGGCTCATCGGCGAACATCGCGCCATTCTCACCGCAATTGATGCTCGAGACGAAATGGCTGCAGAAAAAGCGATGACAGCCCACCTTTCCGAACTGCTTCGTGACCTGCCAAGGCTGGAAGCAAAACATCCTGATCTTTTTGAGTAAACCAAGGGAGGTTCAAAACCCATGACAACGAAAATCGAAACACTTCACGCCGTTCACTACACCCAGTCGGAACGCATGACGAGCGGCGAACTACGCGAAAACTTCCTGATGGATAGCCTGTTTGTCGCCGGTGAAGTCAATGCCGTCTACACCCATTACGACCGCCTTCTGTTGGCTGGTGTCATTCCGCTTGCCTCGTCCTTGAGCTTTGGCGAAGAGATTGCCAAAACGGTTGGCACCTCGTTCCTGCTCGAACGCCGTGAGCTTGGCCTCATCAACATCGGTGGCGCAGGCCGCGTGATTGCCGACGGAAAGACCTACGACATCGGTTTCCAGGACGCGCTTTATCTTGGCATGGGCACCAAGGAAATCAGCTTCGAAAGCGTTGACGCAGCAGCACCAGCAAAGTTCTACATCAACAGCGCACCAGCCCATGCAACGTATCCATCGCGGACCGTCAGCGTAACGGAAGCCATCGAAAACAATCTCGGCGATAGCGCGACATCCAATAAGCGCAAACTTTACCAGTACTTGCACCCGGATGTTCTCCCAACCTGCCAATTGCTGATGGGTCTGACACGTCTTGAAGGTGGTAGCGTCTGGAACACAATGCCAGCCCACCTGCACGACCGCCGCATGGAAGCCTATCTCTATTTCGAAATTCCGAAAGAATCGTTTGTTGTACATCTGATGGGGCGCCCACAGGCGACCAACCACCTGATCGTTCGCAGTGAGCAGGCTGTGGTTTCTCCGTCCTGGTCCATCCATTGCGGCGCCGGCACCGGCTCTTACGCCTTCATCTGGAGCATGGCCGGTGACAACCAGTCCTTCAAGGACATGGACTTCGTGCCCATGGGCGACCTGAAGTAAGGAGCGTCGAATGACCCTGTTTGATTTCACCGGAAAGCGTGCGCTTGTGACGGGCGCGCGCAAGGGATTGGGCCAGGGCTTGGCTCTTGCCCTGGCTTCAGCTGGCGCTGACATCATTGCGCTTGGCTCACAGGAAATGCCTGAAACCCGTAAAAAAGTTGAGGCGCTCGGACGCAAGTTTGAGGAGGTCGTTTACGACCTCACCAACCCGTCGGGACTGGCGGATGTGGTCACATCTCTCACCACGGACGGCCGCAACATCGACATCCTGGTCAACAATGCCGGCCAAATCCGTCGCGCCGACTTTACGGAGTTTTCCGAACAGGATTGGGATGATGTGATGAACATCAATCTCAAAAGCATCTTCATGCTCTCGCAGGCGGTCGTGCGCCATATGACGGATCAGAAAATTGCTGGCCGTATCGTCAACATTGCTTCGCTGCTGTCATTTCAGGGCGGCATTCGAGTCGCCTCCTACACATCGAGCAAACATGCGGTTGCCGGTCTTACACGCCTGATGGCCAACGAACTGGCTGTCAAAGGCATCACCGTCAACGCCATTGCACCGGGTTATATGGAAACAGACAACACGGAAGCACTGCGTAACGACCCTGACAGAAACCGCAGCATCATGGAGCGTATCCCCGCCGCACGTTGGGGCACCCCTTCTGATCTCGATACTGCACTGTTGTTCTTTGCTGCACCAGCAAGCAGCTACGTCACAGGCCAAATTCTTGCCGTTGATGGCGGGTGGATGGCACGTTAAGTTGTAAAAAACACTTTCAATCGCGGTGATTGAAGGTATGTATGGAATTCCTGCCACTTAAGGGGGGCGGGAAGGTGATGAGGGGCATATCCAGCCATGTTGGGCAATATGGCTGGAGTTGGAGTGGGGGCTTTATGCCTCTCATCATCATGATTTCATAGAAGATGGCGGATATTCACGCCATCAGTGATGGCTGACCCATTCCGCCAGTTCTTTTTCTGCTTTTTCCAAGGCGTTGTAATTCAACAGCTTGCGCAGGATTGCGATGGTGACAGCACGTGTGCGCAAATTATAGCGACCGTCGGGCTCATCCTCACCGGTTGCCTGATAGACGTTCAACTTCTCATACAGCGCCTGAAGACGGTTCTGCACACTGCGAAGCGAGAGATTACGCCGCCGCGCTATCGTCTTGTCGGTCAGACCCAGCGCGATATCGATCAAAATTTCATATTCGGAATCGCTGACGCCATTGACCTTGCCAAGGCTCTTTTCCTGCAGACCACGCACCTCACGGTCGATGACACATTGTGCTTCGATGAAAATACCGCGCAATGCCAACCGTAAACGTTCGTCAGATGCGGATTTAAGAACATATCCGTAAGCCGCACCTTCCGGAACGATACGGGACACGCCGCGAACATAGGCCTCATCGGCATAGTTCGACCAGAACAGGATGCGGGTATCGGGGCGTTCCTTCCAGATGGTGCGGGCAGCCTCGATGCCGTTGCGTTCGTTCATCTGCAAATCCATGACAATATGGGCTGTACGGTTTTCCCGCGCCAGTTTTTCGCCCACCTTACCGTTCTCCGCCTCTAGCACCCTTGCGCATTCCGGCAGAGCATTGCGCACGACTTCATTCAAGTAAGCACGGTGCAGAACATCATCCTCAACGATCAGCACGTCCATTTAACTCTCCTCCGCCGTTTTTCCCGCCAAACCAGGTTTTACGCTGACACTGACGCAAGTCCCCGGGCCATTGCGATTTTTTCCAATCCCGAAACGGGCCGATATCAGCCTCGCTCGGGTTTTCATATTGCCAATGCCATGGCCAGTTGAGTTGCCAGATGCATCAAGACCGGCTCCGTCATCGTTTATCTCAACCGTCAGCCAGTCCTCGCGACGGCGAAGCGTCACCACAATACGATCCGGCTGCCCATGTCGTATGGCATTATTGATTGCTTCCTGCACGATCCGGAACAACGAAGTCGCGACACCTTGCTCCAGCTCATCGACCATGCCCTTGCTATCATCGGCAATTTCCCAAGCAATTGATGCGCCGCTATCGCGAACCGATCGGTCGAGATATGTTTCAATCGCTTGCACCATTCCAAAGAGTTGCAGGATCGAAGGTTTTGCCTCTTCGATGATCTGACGCAGATCATGCATGCAAAATTGCAGACTGCGCGCCAGCGGCTCCAGCATTTCACCGCTTACTTCAGGCAGATGGGTCATGCGCTCGACACGCCGGGTGAGCCGTGTCAAATCCGCCAGCGTCTGGTCATGCAAATCCATGCCGATGCGCTGCCTTTCCGCTTCCAATGCCTGGGTAAGTTTCAAGGCACCGGAGCGCAGTCCTTCTTCACGTGCGGTCGCTTCTGCCTCTTCAATGGCAGACCGTTTTGCCTGTTCGGCAGCGCGAATTGCAAAGAAATAGGGCGCCAACAGGTCTGCCACCGCACGGGCGTTAAACACATCATCCATCGTGTAAGCGTCTGTCGTGTGAGACGAACAACTCAACGCACCGATGATGTCGCCATGCACTTTCAAGGGAACATGCAATCGGCTGTGCAGCGACAGCGTAATGATCGGGCTGGAAAACGCTCCTTCGAAATGAAAGCGCGGATCGACACAAGCATTGCCACTCAGCAGAAACTCTACCTCGCCAGCCAGCAACGAACGGATTGGACTCCCGGTCAACAGCGCGGGCGGATGTTTGCTCCAGTCGCTTTCCAGACCGCTTTCATAGGCAATGTGATATTTATCATCGACCAGCTTGATACAGACGTCGAGATGATCATGCGGAATGATATGGGATATTTCCGTCGCAACAGCCTGAATGATGGAGTTGAACTCCAACTGCCCCGCCAGCAAACGGGAAATACCGAGATAATGCTCGAATAACGAACTACGTAGGGAATTAAGCATTCTCGGCGCCCTCCCAAGCACCTGCGGCACAGTTTTCAACACATGCGAAGAACCATGCTTCTATCCGTCATTGTGCGCCTTGTAACGAGCCTCGTCCTGCATTTTTGCGCACATTATGTGCGGGTTCCCGCAAATGGTTTGCCAAGATCAGCCTATACAACTGCGCCTTTGTTGGTCATGCTGGCGTTTACTGGGGGAGGAGCCTCAGGGCCATAAAAATCCGTTGAAAATCCGCGACTTTTGCGGAGGGATCTCTATGCCCCGGTTATAGTTTTGTGAGCCATCAGGGAGGAAATCAATGGCTATCAAAAAAATGCTTGTGGCTTCAGTCACGCTTGCATGCGCTGCCTTGCCGATGGTGGCACAGGCGGACACATCCGCCAAGAAAATCGCACTGTCCAACAACTACGCCGGCAACTCCTGGCGTCAGGCCATGTTGACCAGCTGGGACAAGATCACCAAAGAGGCTGTATCCAAGGGAACGGTTGCTGCTGCAGACGCTTTCACAACAGCTGAAAACCAGGCGACCGAACAGGCCGCGCAAATTCAGAACCTTATTCTTCAGGGCTATGACGCAATCGTCATCAACGCGGCTTCGCCAACTGCGCTCAACGGTGCCGTAAAAGAAGCCTGTGATGCCGGCATTACCGTCGTTTCCTTTGACGGTGTGGTGACCGAGCCTTGCGCATGGCGCATCGCCGTTGACTTCAAGTCCATGGGCGAAAGCCAGGTCGACTTCCTGGCAAAAAAGTACCCTAATGGCGGTAACCTCCTCGAAATCCGCGGTCTGGCCGGGGTGTTCGTGGACGATGAAATCCACGCAGGTATCCAGGCCGGCATTGCCAAGCATCCAAACTTCAAAATTGCCGGTTCTGTAAACGGTGACTGGGCGCAGGACGTTGCACAGCGTGCCGTTGCTGGCATTCTGCCAAGCCTGCCGGAAATCACCGCTGTGGTGACACAGGGTGGTGATGGTTACGGTGCAGCACAGGCATTTGCAGCAGCAAAACGCCCGACACCAACCATCGTCATGGGTAACCGTGAAGACGAGCTGGTCTGGTGGAAACAGCAGAAGGATGCCAGCGGTTATGAAACCATGTCCGTTTCGATCGCACCGGGCGTTTCCACACTTGCTTTCTGGGTTGCACAGCAAATCCTCGACGGCAAGGACGTGAAGAAGGATCTGGTTGTTCCGGTTCTGCGGATCGATCAGGCAAACCTTGAAGACGGTCTGGCAAAGACCGAAAAGGGCGGCGTTTCCAACATCGAATATTCGCAGGAAGACGCCCAGAAAGTTATCGCTCAATAACTTTTTCGATACCGCGATATCACCGCACGGCGCCGCTTGAAGGCGCCGTGTACCGCCTATCCCAATAAATCTGTGTCGTGCTGATGAACGAAATCCTGTCGAGAGAAGAGGTTGTCGCCGCACGTGGCGTCAAGGTGACCTTTGGTGCCGTAAAGGCACTGGATGGTGCCGACCTCGTTATTCATTCTGGCGAATGTCTTGGTCTCGTCGGTCACAACGGTGCCGGCAAGTCCACCATCGTCAACGTCATCAACGGCAATCTTACGCCTCATGAAGGCACCCTGTCTTATCGTGGTGGTCAGGGAGAACACGGTATCGCCGTGGCACGAGCCAATGGCGTACGCTGCGTGTTTCAGGAATTGTCTCTTTGTCCCAATCTGACGATTGGCGAGAATGTCCGCATCATGCATGCCGATATGAAAGGCAGCAGATGGCGCGGTCGCGCGACCAGCCTCATTCAGCAGCAACTCGACGATATTTTCCCCGGCAGCGGCATTGACTGCACGGCAACCATTAGCGAACTTTCCATTGCCGAACGGCAGATGGTCGAAATCGCCATCAATTTCGCAGGTGTCGAAAACAAGCCAAGGCTGGTCATTCTCGATGAACCGACCTCGTCACTTGATGCCGGCCTTGCAGAACAGCTTATGGATTATGTCCGTCGTTTTGTGCGCTCCGGCGGCTCTGTTCTGCTGATCTCCCATATCCTTGGAGAAATCCTCTCAACCGCCACCCGCATCGTTGTGATGAAGGACGGCAAGGTCGTTGCCGATCGTCCAGCACCAGAATTCAGCACCCGCAGCCTTGTCGAAACCATGGGCAGCGTGGTGAAGGAAAGCGGCTGGGAGCGATCGACAATTCAAAGAACCGGACAACCTGTTCTATCCATGCCTGCCCGCAAGGGAGAGGGGCATATGTTCGAAGCCTATAGAGGTGAAATCATTGGTCTCGCAGGATTGGGCGGCCACGGCCAGACCGAAGCACTGCTCGATCTTTATTTGTCGCGCAACAGCAACTGGTTTCCGAACAGACAGCAGGACATTGCCTTTGTTGCCGGCGATCGCAGCCTGAATGGCACGTTCCCGCTGTGGAGCATTCTGAAAAACCTTAGCATTGCATCGCTACGCGACCTCTCCAGTCTCAGTCTCGTCAACCACAAGCGTGAGGACGAACTTGGCGACAACTGGAAAAAGCGCATCGAAATTCGCACGCCCAACATGGGCAACAAGATCCTGTCGCTGTCCGGCGGCAACCAGCAGAAAGTGCTCTTTGCCCGCGCGCTAGCCACGACAGCCGAAACCGTTTTGATGGATGACCCGATGCGTGGTGTCGATATCGGCACCAAACAGGAAGTCTATGAAATCCTGCGTACCGAAGCGCGCCATGGCCGTACCTTCGTCTGGTACTCGACCGAGATGGACGAAATCCGGCTTTGTGATCGCGTCTACGTCTTCCGCGACGGCGTCATCCACGCGGAACTCGTCGGTGACGACATCACTGAACAGAACGTGCTTGCAGCGTCCTTTGCAGGGGAAGGCCAGTGATGAAAATTTCTGCCAATACCATGCGTCTTGTCATTCCGGCGGCATCCCTTGCCGTGCTGCTGGCCGCAGTCTTTTACATGCAGCCGCGGGCCATGAGCTACACAGGCCTGAACCTGCTGTTCAATCTGGCCGTTCCAATCATTCTGGCGACCATCGCCCAGATGCTGATCATGTCGGTTAATGACCTTGATTTGTCGATGGGCACATTTGTCAGCTTCTGCGCCTGCGTCACCGCGACCTTTTTGCAAACATCACCTGTGGTCGGCATTCTGATTTTCGCAGGCGCAATCGCGGTTTACGCGGCAATCGGCGCCATCATTCACATACGCTCGCTGCCATCCATCGTGGTGACACTCGGTATGAGTTTCGTCTGGGGTGGCCTTGCTGTTCTTATCCTTCCGTCTCCCGGCGGCACGGCACCGGGCTGGATCCGCTGGCTGATGACGTCAAAGCCACCGCTCATTCCAGTGGCGATGGTTGCCAGTATTCTGATCGCCATCATTGCCCATCTGATCGTCAGCCGATCGTCCTTCGGCGTGCTGATGCGCGGTGTGGGCGGCAATTTCCGCTCGGTGGAACGGGCAGGTTGGTCCGTGGTTGGTATTCGCGCTGCAACCTTCGCGCTTGCCGGTTTTTTCGCAGTGTTGGCCGGTATCGCACTTGTCGGTCTGACGACGTCGGCCGATGCCAATATCGCACTTCGTTATACGCTGTTGTCGATTGCCGGTGTGATCCTCGGAGGCGGTGAATTTGTGGGCGGCCGCGTGTCGCCGGTTGGTGCGGTTATTGGCGCGCTGACCCTGACACTTGCCGGCTCCTTCCTGTCCTTCATGCGCATTTCGCCGGACTGGCAGATCGGTGCACAGGGCGCCATCCTGATCGTTGTCCTGGCGCTGCGTATTCTGCTCAACCGGCTTGAAAAGCGGGAGAAAAATCAATGAGTGCTTTTCAAACCATCTCACGCAAACCCTGGATCTGGTCTTTTGCGGCAACAATCGTGGTTTGGCTGGCAACGGTCATGTTCACTGGCGGTGCTAGTTCATTCGGCCTGTCGCACGCGGCTCTGACATTTGCTGCATTTTCGGTGATTGTCGGTATTGGCCAGATGTTTGTTATCACGCTCGGTCCCGGCAATATCGACCTCTGCGTGCCCGCGACTATGACACTGTCAGGCACGCTTGCCCTGAAATTCATGGATGTTTCCGACAGTCTGATCCTCCCAGGTCTGCTGATCGCCGTGCTGATCGGCATCGGCGTTGGCATTGGCAACTACCTGCTCATCAAGGCGCTGCGCATTCCGCCAATCATTGCGACACTGTCCATGAGCTTTATCGTGCAGTCGATTGCCATCTGGTCAAACCGGGGCCTTCGCATCAAGCCGCCGGAAAGCCTTGCCAGCTTTGCAACAGGAAGCACGATTGCCATTCCGAATGTCGCGCTTGTTGCGCTTCTGCTTTCCATCATTGCGTGGCTGTTGCTAGATCGCAGCTTCTATGGCCGCTGGATTTCTGCCATTGGTCAAAGCACCTTTGCAGCGCGCATGACCGGCATTCCCGTCGATGGCGCACGTTTTGTCACCTATGTGCTTTGCGCCGTTCTGGCCGCTGTCGCCGGTTACCTGCTTGCCAGCTTTTCCGGTGGCGCGGCCCTCAATATGGGCTCGGAATATCTGCTGATGTCGATTGCCGTCGTGGTGATTGGTGGCACTGCCGTGGCAGGTGGAGATTCCAACGTGCCGGGCATCTGGGGAGCCTCGCTGTTTATGTTCCTCGTGGTCTCGATGCTCAACACCTATGGTTTCGGGGCTGGCATACGCCTCATTCTGACAGGTCTCATCATCATCTCCGTCATCCTGCTGGCCGGCGGGCCCAAACCTAACCGCTGATCAGGCGACCCTGCGCGACTGACTGCGAAAGACAATATGGATAAAGCCATGCAATTCGACCCTTCGTTCCCCTATGACATCCGTGACGAGCGTTTCCGCCAGTACATTGTTGGAAATGCCGGACTGGAAGAACTCTACTCCGGCTGCCGCTGGGCAGAAGGCCCTGTCTGGTTTGCCGACATGGATTGCCTGTTGTGGAGCGATATTCCCAACCAGCGCATTCTGCGTTGGGTTCCAGATGGACATGTCTCGGTTTTCCGCCAGCCGTCCAATTTCACCAACGGCAACACCCGTGATCGCCAGGGCAGGCTCGTATCCTGCGAACATGGCGGCCGACGTGTCACACGCACCGAAATAGACGGATCGATTACCGTTCTGGCTGATAGCTATAACGGCAAGCGGCTCAACTCACCCAACGACGTCGTCGTCCGCTCAGATGACACGATCTGGTTTACCGATCCGACCTACGGCATCCTCTCCGACTACGAGGGTTACAAGGCAGAACCCGAACAGCAGACACGTAATGTCTACCGCCTCGACCCGGCGTCCGGTGAAATCACCATCGTGGTGGATGACTTTGGCCAGCCGAACGGCCTGGCCTTCTCGCCAGATGAAACAAAGCTTTATGTCGCGGATTCATCATCCAGCCACGACATCACTCGCCCGCGCCATATCCGCGTCTTTGACGTTGTTGACGGCAAGACCCTGGCGAATGGCCGGGAATTCTGCGCACTGGACAATGGTCTGCCAGACGGGTTCCGCCTCGATACGCTCGGCAATGTCTGGACGAGCGCTGCCGATGGCGTGCACTGCTTCTCGCCAGAAGGAAAACTGCTCGGCAAGGTTTTGGTGCCGCAGACGGTTGCCAATGTCACTTTCGGCGGCCCCCGCAAGAACCGCCTGTTCATCACCGCAACCAAATCGCTTTATTCGGTTTATGTTGCGGTGACCGGAGCCGTTTGACGCCTGAAATTTCAGGTAACCGCAGGCTCACGCAGCCTGCGGACGCCCCCAGATCGGGAACGGGTCGGGCAGGTCGCGATACATCTCGGCTTCAAGATGCTGCAGATCCGTTCCGACAAGGCAGGCGTCAAGCGCAGCACGAATGGCCTGTTCATCCATACCCGAACCAATAAATACCAATTCCTGTCGGCGATCACCCCAAACCGGATGCCAGTGCTTCTCCATTGCATCGAGAAAATCGGGATGGTCCGGCCAGCGGTTTTTTGGCACCGACACCCACCAACGCCCCATGGGCGACACGCGGGCAATGGCGCCGGCCAACGAAAAGTCGCCAGCCCATTCCGGGCGGGTCGCCAGCCAGAAATGTCCTTTGGCACGGATCAAACCGGGCCATGTCTTGTCGACAAATTCTTGAAATTTCTCCGGGTGAAAGGGCTGTTGTGCACGATAGACAAAACTCTGAATGCCATATTCTTCAGTCTCAGGCACATGATCGGCAAAGCCATACAGCTCCTTGAACCACAAAGGATGTGTCTCGGCCTTTTCCTCGTTGAACAAGCCGGTGTCGAGAACGTCGCTCAATGCGACTTTGCTGAAGTCGGTTTCAATAATCCGTGCATCAGCATTAAGGGCCATGATGATCTTGCGCACGACATCGCGTTGCTCTTCGCTGATATCGGAAACTTTGTTGAGGACGATAACATCGGCAAATTCGATTTGCTCAACCAGCAAATCCACAATCGTCCGTTCATCAGCATCGCCGTTGGATTCACCGCGTTCGCGCAGAAAATCATTCGATCCGTAGTCTTTCAGCAGGTTGATCGCATCAACAACCGTAACCATGGTGTCCAGCCGCGCAATATCCGATAGGCTGGAGTCATTTTCGTCGCGGAATGAAAAGGTTGCAGCAACCGGCAAAGGCTCTGCAATCCCTGTCCCTTCGATTAGAAGATAGTCGAAACGTTTTTCCTCTGACAAGCGACGAACTTCAACAAGCAAATCGTCACGCAATGTGCAACAGATGCAGCCATTCGTCATCTCGACCAGCTTTTCTTCCGAACGCGACAGGTTGCCACCGCCTTCACGAACCAGTTCAGCGTCGATGTTTACCTCACTCATATCATTCACAATAACCGCAACGCGCTTTCCTTCACGGTTGTTGAGAATGTGATTAAGCAGTGTCGTCTTTCCCGCACCAAGAAAGCCGGAGAGCACTGTCACCGGCAGTCTGCGATCAATGATATTTGCTGTGGGCATCGGCTATCTCTCTAAAATGTTATAACGTTACATTTAATTATTCGAACCTGACGAACTGTCAAGTTGCAAACGTATATCGATTGGAAAATTGGCCTTGATGACCAGACAAGAGGGCAGTTTGTCACGGTGCCCAGAACGGGCAAGGTATGTTCTTTGCCTCACCCTGTGCAGCTAACAGTCCATCAGGAAATCACAATAGGTTGCAATTCGTAAGCAATATATCGTACCGATCAAACTTTTTGTCACTTTTGCTATCATTGCGTGTTTTTCCGCAAAACGTCACTTGTGCATCATGAATGTTCAAAATCGATACAAACTATAGAATTTTATAACTTCAACCTGCACCTTGTTTCATCGATGCTTTGGAGGACTGACCAATCACACCACGCACATTGAGGAGACACCATGACAACAATTACGAAGCCGGGCATCATCGCAACGACAACTCTTGCCGCGCTCTTGCTGGCTGGACAGGCTTCCGCGTCAGACGCACTGGTTGACGCCGACTGGCTACAGAAAAACCTCGACAATCCAAAGGTGCGTGTCTTCGAAGTAAGTGTTGATACCGGCGTTTATGAACGTGGTCACATCCCCGGTGCTTTGAATATCAATTGGCATACAGATTTGGTCGACAAGGAACGTCGTGACATCGCCAAGAAAGAGGACTTTGAAAAGCTTCTGCAAGCATCTGGTGTCGACAAGGATACAACGATCATCCTCTACGGCGACAACAACAATTGGTTTGCAGCCTGGGGCGCATGGATATTCGAAACCTACGGTCTTGGTCAGCAGGTAAAATTGCTCGATGGTGGTCGCAAACTCTGGGAAGCCAAGGGCCTGCCTCTAGATACTGCAGCGACGGAACAGACACCAACGACATTGGCACTGCCGGAGCGTGACACCGCAATTCGTGCCCGCTTTACAGACGTCGTCGCCGTGGCCGAAGGAAAGCACGACATCAAGCTCATCGATATCCGCTCGGCGGATGAGTATTCCGGGAAGATTTTCGCCCCCGAAGGCGTTAAAGAGTTGTCCGTACGTGCCGGTCATATTCCCGGCGCGGTCAACGTGCCTTGGGGCAGCATCGTCAATCAGGACGGCACCTTCAAAAGCATTGATGAAATCAAAAAGATTTACGCAGACAAAGGTGTTGATGGCAGTGCGCCCATCATTACCTATTGCCGCATTGGTGAGCGTTCCAGCCACACATGGTTCGCGCTGAAAAAGATCCTCGGTTACGACGTCAAAAACTACGACGGCTCCTGGACGGAATATGGCAATGCCGTTGGCGTTCCCATCAGCAATCCATCCGGCACCGTCTGGACTGGCAAATAAACACATTTCGGCCTGAGCTTTTTACGGACGTTTCAATACGACGAGCGGAGTGATCTCTGCGCCGCTCGTCAATGTGTAAATTCGATTGATCAGAGCGGTCTACGCGGACCTTATGCAGTAAAGTGGCTCTGAAAGCACAATGAGAGTGTTTATGAGCCCATCAATCGGCCGGGCGGCCATTTCTCTGTTGCTGATCGCTATGGTCAGTTGGTGGTCCATTTCTCTTGCAACAGATGCCACTGGCCGAATACTCTCGCTGTCTCTTATTCTTGGCTTGCTTTTTGGCATCGTCCTTCAGCGCGGACGTTTCTGCTTTCTCTGCAATTTCAGAGACTTTATCGAGCGCCGTAAAATAGATGGTGTTCTATCCATTCTGATCGCCCTCGGTTTTGGCATCGTTTTTTACACTGTGATCATCATGGCCTGGGTGCCTGTGCCTCAGCCAGATCGTCTACCTCCTAACGCCCACATCAGTCCGGTTGGCTGGGTTATGGCACTTGCGTCTACTGCCTTTGGTTTCGGCGCAGGATTGTCAGGCTCTTGCCTGTCAGGACATCTCTACCGGATTGGCGAGGGTGCTTTCGGCTCCATTATTGCCATCCTTGGCGCTGCCTTGGGTTTTCTGATCGGCTTCCTGACATGGAACAGTCTGTTCACATTGGCGGTGTATGATGATCCTCCTCTGTGGCTAACCCATATATTCGGGCATGGCGGCGCACTCATCGCCGGACTTATCGGCGTGGTTGCACTCATCATCATCACCTTGTGGATTGGCAAACGGCAACCAGAGCCTCCTTCCGATGACAACAAAAACTACCTGTCATTAGCAGGACAGGCGGTCTTCTCACGCCGATGGCCGCCGGTCCTGACAGGCATCCTCGTTGCCGCAATCGGCGCGTTCGCCTATCTCAGAATTGCGCCTATCGGCGTCACCGCAGAACTCGGCAGCCTGGTCCGCACAGCCGCAACACCTGCCGGTTTCGTGCCGGAAACACTCAGCGGTCTCGATACATTACGAGGCTGTGTTTCGGCCGTTAAAAGCACACTCCTGTCTCCCAATGGCGTGTTTGTCATCGGTCTGGTCATCGGTGCTTTTGCAAGCGCAGTAAATGCCAGACAGTTCCAACCGTCCTGGCCGGATGCAAAGGGCTTGGCGCGTCGGCTCATTGGTGGGGTGCTGATGGGTTGGGGGGCGATGACCGGACTGGGTTGCACAATCGGCGTTCTGCTTTCCGGCATTCAGGCAGGCGCTGTCTCTGGCTGGGTTTTCCTTGTCTTTTGTTCGCTCGGCGCGGCTGTTGGCCTATTCACCCTCAGACGCGGTTGGCTTTGATCCCCAGAAGTTGCCATTCAGACCTATGTCTCGGTCTAAAGCTGCAGTCATCACTGAATATGCTGGCATGGCCACAAGTCACAACGATCTTTGTCGTCATTCTTGCCACCGTGGTTGTGTCTGAATCGATTTCTGCCGGGGTGAGAAAGGCAATCACCTGATGCATCGGGCGTCAAATCCCGAAAAAATATAACAGCCCAAACACCCAGCGCCAGAAGGATGACCGTGACAACTGACGTTGGCGCGGTCTTTTAACAACTTTAGATTCGCATTAGCGACATAGGCAATTATGTGATCATCTGGCACAGCTCAAAATAGGTCGGCGCATTGAAAATTGGGAGCAACCGTGGCCCACTGGAATGCAACGTTGAGCAACGAGCGACCAAAAAAAATGTGCTCAAGCCATCTTGATCATTATCCCTTGAAACTCAGTGTGTAGAACCGATTTCTGTACAACGTCGGCTCCCGGTCTATGAGCCAAGAACTGATAAACCAAAATTTGTAGATTGACACATATATGAAACCGGTTACATTTATCGATGTAAACGGTTTCATTGGAAAATCCGTTGCTTGGAGGAGCAAAATTTTCATGTCTATTCACTTGAGGTTTGCTGCAACAAAAGTTTGCGCAGACTAACGTCCGCTTTTGACATTGTTGTCCCAACTTCTTCCATTTCGTCCTCGACGTAATGGCAGCTGGGGCAGACGTTTGTTCATTGATGCGGCAGTACGGTCCAGCCAGACCACGTCTTGGGTCGGGATCGACATTTAACCCGCAGTCTATCTGAAACAGACGACACCACACATTGGAGGCTGCTTTTTCACCTCCGGCTGCAGGGCCGGGGAGGGTGGCGCTTGCGTGTCGTTTATCGCTCAAACGAAAAGGGAGTTACGCGTTTGAAATCCTTGAAATCAACATTCGCAGGTATGGCACTGGTCGCAGCAATGGCGGCAGGTATCGCAAACCCGGTTGTGGCTGACGACAACAAAAGCCTGCCAATCGCAGCGCAGATGTACACATTGCGCGATGCAGGCACGCTTGAAGAGCAGTTTGCCATTCTCAACCGCGCTGGCGTCTCGGCGGTGGAAACCGTCGACATGCAGAAGGTCAGCGCAGAAGAACTGTCTGCACTGCTTGAGAAACACAAGATCAAGGTGATCTCGTCACATGTGCCGATCGACAAGCTGCGCGGCAATCTGGACGACGTCATTGCCGAGCAGAAGGCCGTTGGCAACCCTGTTGTGACCGTGCCTTTCCTCAAGCCGGAAGATCGCCCAGCGGATGCTGCTACATGGACGGCCTTTGGCAAGGAGCTTGGTGGTTACGCAGACAAGCTGGCTGCAGCCGGTTTGGCCATGTCCTACCACAATCATGACTTTGAAATGGTCAAGTTTGACGGCAAGACAGCGCTTGAGCTTCTGCTCGATGCTGCCGGTCCAAAGCTGCAGAGCGAGCTTGATGTCGCCTGGGTAGCACGCAGCGGCACAGACCCGGCAGAGTTTCTCGGCACATTGAATGGCCGTGTATTTGCGATCCACGCAAAGGATAATGCACCTGCGGGGACCGCGGAAAATGAGCGTGGCTTTGCCACCCTCGGCACCGGCGTCCTGGATTGGAAAACAATCTTGCCAGCGGCCAAAAAGGCCGGTGCGAAATGGTTCATCCTTGAACACGACATGCCGCTTGATGCCGAAGCCGTCCTGACCAAGGGCAACGCCTTCCTCAACGAACACCTGCCAACAATTCAGTAATGCAACAACCATTCCCCGGTGGTGACACTACCGGGGAATAACAGGCGCTTTTGAACAAAATGTTTCCCGTCGATATCTCGGCCGGACCGGTGAGTTGCGCCTTTTTTCCAAACAACAGTTAGAGGGATTATCATGGCTAACAATCATTACGACGCGATTGTTGTCGGTTCGGGGATCAGCGGAGGCTGGGCCGCAAAAGAACTCACACAAAAGGGTCTAAAAGTTCTTCTTCTTGAACGTGGCAGAAACATCGAACATATCACCGATTACCAGAATGCAGACAAGGAAGCGTGGGACTACCCTCACCGCAATCGTGCCACGCAGGAAATGAAGGCAAAGTATCCGGTTCTAAGCCGCGATTATCTGTTGGAAGAAGCCACACTCGGCATGTGGGCTGACGAACAAGAAACGCCTTACGTCGAAGAAAAACGTTTCGATTGGTTCCGTGGGTACCACGTGGGTGGTCGTTCTCTCCTTTGGGGCCGTCAAACCTATCGTTGGTCACAGACCGATTTTGAGGCCAATGCAAAAGAAGGCATCGCTGTTGATTGGCCTATTCGTTACCAGGATGTTGCGCCATGGTACGACTACGTTGAACGGTTTGCGGGCATTTCCGGCAGCAAAGAAGGGCTCGATATCCTTCCTGATGGTGAATTCCTTCCACCAATCCCTTTGAACTGCGTCGAAGAAGATGTGGCGCGTCGTCTGAAGGACAGCTTCAAGGGCACGCGTCACCTGATCAATTCCCGCTGCGCCAACATCACACAGGAACTTCCTGACCAGGATCGCACACGCTGTCAGTTCAGAAACAAGTGTCGGTTGGGCTGTCCGTTCGGCGGTTATTTCAGCACACAATCATCAACCCTGCCTGCGGCCGTCGCGACCGGCAATCTCACCCTGCGTCCGTTCTCAATCGTCAAGGAGATCCTTTACGACAAGGACAAGAAGAAGGCCCGCGGCGTCGAGATCATCGATGCCGAAACCAACATGACCTACGAATATACTGCGGACATTATCTTCCTGAATGCCTCAACGTTGAATTCGACCTGGGTGCTGATGAATTCAGCCACCGACGTGTGGGAAGGGGGATTGGGAAGCAGTTCCGGCGAACTCGGCCATAATGTCATGGACCATCATTTCCGCATGGGTGCGACGGGTGAAGTCGAAGGATTTGACGAGTTCTATTTCAAGGGACGCCGCCCGGCAGGTTTCTACATTCCTCGCTTCCGCAACATCGGCGATGAAAAGCGTAAATATCTGCGTGGTTTTGGTTATCAGGGTTCGGCAAGCCGCTCCCGCTGGGAGCGCGAAATCGCCGAGATGAATATTGGAGCAGATTATAAAGACGCATTGACCGAACCAGGCGGCTGGACAATCGGCATGACAGCCTTTGGCGAGATGCTGCCCTACCACGAAAATCGCGTGAAGCTTGACCAAAACAAAAAGGATAAATGGGGGTTGCCGGTCCTTTCAATGAATGTCGAGTTGAAACAAAACGAACTCGATATGCGTGAAGACATGGTGAATGACGCTGTCGAAATGTTTGAGGCCGTCGGCATCAAGAACGTCAAACCGACCCGAGGCAGCTACGCACCCGGTATGGGTATTCACGAAATGGGAACTGCGCGCATGGGCCGCGATCCAAAGTCTTCGGTTCTAAATGGCAACAACCAGGTGTGGGATGCCCCTAACGTGTTCGTGACGGATGGTGCCTGCATGACGTCTGCTGCCTGTGTAAATCCGTCTCTCACCTACATGGCACTGACGGCACGTGCTGCCGATTTTGCGGTGTCAGAGCTCAAGAAGGGAAATCTGTAATGAACAGACGTGAACTGCTAAGACTTATCACGGTTGCGACAGGCATCTCCCTGGTCGGCGCTGATGTTGCCTTCAGTCTGGATAAAGCCGCTGCGGCAAAGCCCGACCAACTTTTTACTCCGGAAGACATCCGTTTTCTGGATGAGGTTGCTGAAACCATCATTCCTCGGACATCCACCCCCGGCGCGAAAGACGCCGAGGTAGGCACCTTCATGGCTGTTTATGCTGCCGATTGTTATACGGAAGACCAAAAGAAGCTCTTCCATTCTGCAATTTCCCAGATTGAAGGCAGCAGCCAGGAAAAACATAAAAAGCCATTTCTCAGCCTAACAGCTAAAGAGCGGGAGGATGTCATTCTGGCTTTGGACAAAAAGGCCAGGGCAGAACAGACCCCAACCAATACACAGGCATTCACCCTCGTCAAGCAGCTGACATTGTTCGGCTTTTTCACATCGAAAATCGGTGCAACCGAAGTTCTTGTCTATGACGAAATCCCGGGAGAATACGAAACCTGTGTCCCTTACAAAAAGGGTACGCCCGCTTGGGGCACAGCCTGAGTTTATGTCCGTTCGTCCCGTGCGCCCCCGCGTACGGGACTTTTTATTTGCAAGACAAGGATGAAAGAATGCGTATTTCAATATTGTTGGCAGCGGTGTTGATGGCTGCGAGCGCTATGCCGGCGCGATCCGAGGGCGATGTTGCCAAGGGTGAAACAGTATTCAAACGCTGTTCCGCCTGTCATGCCATCGGGGAGGGCGCCAAAAACAAAGTTGGGCCCCAACTCAATGCTGTCATTGGCCGTACTGCTGGCAGCTTGCCGGACTACAATTATTCCAACGCTATGAAAAAGGCGGGTGAAGAAGGCCAGATCTGGACCTCGGAAGAATTGAAGGCGTTTTTGAGCGCTCCCAAAAAGAAAATACCTGGCAACAAAATGTCTTCAGCCGGGGTGAGCAAACCGGCAGACCTCGACAATCTCATCGCTTACATTGAAAGCGCATCGAAGTCGTCCGCAGACTAATCACGCCAGGATTTGATAAAAACCGCCTGGGGACGCATGGAACAAAATGTCGAAACGAAAGTTTGGACACAGCCAAACCTCGTCTTCCCCCCGGGGTGTGGCTCTCGATGCGACCTCGGCACGTCTTTCAACAGGACGTGCCTCTTTTTTTTGCGCTCGACCTTAACTGAGCGACAGCGGTGTAGGACGACGGAAACGTTGTTGCAGAAAACTTGCCGTCTTGTACCGCACTCCCGCAGGTCTTTCCGGATCCGCAAATTCTGATTCAGCAAACACCTCATCGGCAGCGGTGAGTTCTCGGATAGGCACAGGGATCAGGCCGCGGCCTGCAGGCTGATTGAGGGTCTCGACAGCCTTGATCAATGAGCCTGAGGCTTTGATCTCCTCAGACACCCTTTCAACCGCGCATCCGAGGTGTTCGGCAATAAGCGTGTCTCTTATTCTGGAGATTGTTGCACGCGTTGCGAGATCATTTGCTTCAATCGCGATGTCACATTCCGTATCAAAACCCATTGAACGATTGTTGAGATTGGCTGAACCAAGTTTCAGAATATTCTCATCGGCAATCATGATCTTTGCATGGACGTAGATCGGCGAGCGATTTTCATTCACCGGGTACAACACCCGGAAGCGGTCGAAAATATCGGCATCCGTAACAAGCTTCATCAACCGAACGCGAGCAGAATCCATCGTTTTTGCCTCGAGCCAACCTCCTGCGCCTTCAGGATTGATGACCAGTACCTCCGGGCCGTCTTGCTCTCCCAGACGCGCAGCAATCGCCTCTGCTATGCGCCTCGATGCAAAATACTGGCTTTCGATGTACAGAGATTTTCTCGCCGACGCGATCATTGCAAGTTTGACTGTCTCAACTTCGCTGATCTGCGGTCTGCTTTCGTACTGCGGCGCGGTTCTGGAAATGGCGATCTCGACACCACGCAAGTCAACATCGAGACCATCCGGCCAGATTTGATCTGCACCTTCGCTTTTCGAAAGCTTTTCACCTGTCGCATAATACCAACGAGTTCGAGCCAATTCACCCAGCGCTGCCGCCGCCGGGCCTGACACGCACGTCGTGGCGTCATGCCAAGGACCTTGCGCGAAGCCCATGGGTGATCGACGTCGAGGTTCATTATCGCGGTGGTCAGTTGTGTCCCAACGCCCAACAGTCATGTCGATCCCGCCACAAAATGCGAGCTCATCGTCAATGACAAGAAGTTTCATGTGATGAGCCGACATTGCGGGATGCGCACCGTCGAGCTTCAGGTGGATCTGATTGGAAAACATCCATTTCAAAACGTAGAAGGGCGTCTCTCCTCGGGCCAGCGAATTGATCACGCCGAGGTCCCACTTCAGAATCCGTATTTCGAGATCGGAATTGCGCGCCGCCAGCCAATCCAGCAACGGCCCTACTTTCACAGGCGCTTCATCATCCTTGCCGTCATGTGCAAGCTCGATCCGGGTATCGAAATCCCAACCGATCAACATGATGTTGCGTTTGGCTTTCAGCATCGCATTGCGTGCATGCCTGAAGAATTTGTCCGCATCGACGATCACCGAAGCGCGATCTGCCTTATCCAAGCGCCAACATGTTTCGCCAGCCACCAAAATCGACACTTTGCCACCTTTTTAAAATGCTAACACATAAACTGCTCGTCACGACCGGAATGACACTTCGACTTCAATCTCGATTAGGGACCTTCGGTGCGTGAATACCCCACGCGCGTACGACCGCGATGTGAACGGGAGAACAGCAAAATCGTTCCCTCTTCCGATCAGTGATCACATGCAAATATCAATATTACAGGACAACCATTTGCATGCCTTGCGACAAAGGAGAGAATGGCTGCTTCCAAGCAGGTTATAACTGGCAAAGTTGAGAAAACTTCCAGACGTCTTAAATATCGCTACTTCCTTGTTTTTGAAATTTTTTTGAAAATGATCGGCTGCTGCTTTCGAGTCCAAACCTAAAATAATCGGAACAAAACGCCTCTGGCATGGTTTGGTTTTTGAGAGAAGGAGACCACAATGCAAAAAATCATTATTCCAGTTCTTGTTGCTTTGTCGCTGGCAGCATGTTCCTCAACTGAGCGCGGTGCAACCGTCGGCGCAGCAGGCGGAGCCATTATAGGTGGCGCAGCAACCGGCAATCTGCGCGGTGCGGCTGTCGGTGCGGCAGTCGGCGGTGTTTCGGGCGCATTGATCGGTAGCGTCGCGGACCAGCCAGGCCAGTGCTACTACCGCGACCGCAACGGAAATCGTTACATCGATCGTTGCTGATCAACTTTCAACACCGCCACAATGGTATAGCCACCCGCAGATAAGCTTGTGCGGGTGGCTATATCTACATCGGCGTGTATTGCACTATTGTGTGCAATGAGAGATCAAAGCGACAGTGCATCCCTTGAATCCAATATCAACAACGAGATTATCAGCTTGTCTCGACAACAGGACAATCTACAAGGCAACAGCCACTCATGAGCCGGTTTGAAGATACTGAGATCGCCATTTCCCAGCGACTCAAAGCACTGAAGGCAAAGCCTGACAAAACGCTCAATCGACCTGATATTGCTGAGCCATTAAAGGCCGATGGGTTCACCGACGACGAAATTACGGCTGTCCTGAATGCGCTCGAACAAGATAAAGTCCTTGCCTTTTTACCGGGTAACAGGCTGTCGGTACTCAAGGCACTTCCATAATTTGTAGAATTAACAGGCCTAGCATTGACAGGTTTGGCTTGCCGAATGTCAATACAGCGACCCGGGGTACGACTTTTGTGACATTCGAGGTCCATGGTGACCGCTTCGGCTGCCTGCCCTTCATCGGCGTCCAGTTGCTCCGGCTTGACTTTGCGTGAAAATAGAACAAAATGAGAACATTCGCGGAAGTTATTCTCGGGAGTTCACCATGTCTCAACAACTCGCTTTTAATATCTATCCTGATGACATCATCGGGCCCGTCTCCGGCGAAGTCGATCTAGCTGCAGCCGTGCTGGCGGCTCATGACGGCGATGCGCTGTCTGCAATCAGAAACCTTATGGCAGATGCCGACTTCTTGCGCGATCAATTATATCGAGCCTCTAAGGTCATGAGCCATGGAATGGTTCGCGGGTGGAGGCCACGTTACGAGCGCCCGGCGTAAAGCATAAGGATGATCGCAGCCAATTGCCGCGATTGCGGCATTCCCCTCAATTCTTGGCATACTGCCAGTCGATTGTCCTTTGACGTACCGAGACCGATTGAGATGATCCGTGCCTTGCAAATGTTTCCGGGCCATTCATACTCATCTCTAAAACACCGCGGTAAAGCGGATCCGTGGAGAGGAAACAGGTTGAACAGAAAGATTTTTCAGAACCGAACGGAATGGTATAATGCAGATGGCCAGATCCATAACGAGAATGGGCCTGCCATCAGTTACAATAATGGCAAACAGGAATGGCTGGTAAACGGCCGACATCACCGTGTTGATGGTCCAGCCCTATCTTCTCCAAATGGCTATTGTGAATGGTGGCTTGATGGAAAACGCCATCGCAAGGACGGGCCTGCAATAGAGTGGCCTAACGGTGATCAACAATGGTACTTGAATGGCGAGCTTCACCGCCTTGATGGACCAGCTATCATGATCCAAAGCACCAGATATTATTACATCTCGGGCGAGGGCCGTGCCGACGAAGAATTTCAGGCTTGAGTTCGGGCTGATGGGTGAGCCACAGATCGAACGTATCCTCAGCTGATCTCGTCTGGTTATAACGTTCTTGGCCAATAATCCGTGAGAAATGTGGAGCAGGGGTCAATCCACCAAAATATTTGAAAGCAATAATAGGGTGCCGGCTGTGGATAACGGACAAACGATGAGATTGTTCGTATTTTATTAAGTTTGTTCCCAAAGACTACCTCATGGGGGCGATCTTAATCTGAACACGCACGTTGTATGCGTGATCACAATGGAGCCGACCCATGTTTCTGCGTACCGTGCTTATCGTCGATGACGAGCCTCTGATTAGAATAATGCTCACTGAAGTCCTCGAAGACGAGGGCTACCAAGTAATCCAAGCCAAAAACGCTCTTGAAGCGATCGTCGCCCTTGAAGCGCGCCAAGTCGATGCTGTTATTACTGATGTAGAAATGCCCTGCGGCATCAATGGCGTCGATCTCGCCCGACACATAAGGTCCACCAAAGCCAGCATATCCGTTATCGTGACTTCGGGTGGCCGATCTATCGGCGCTGACGAGCTGCCAAACGGTGTGAAATTTATTCCAAAACCTTACGACGTAGGTTTTCTTATCAACACGCTGAGTGAGCTGCTTTCCCACTGGGGTGAAAATCAACCATCACGCGTAGTCGGTCGAGGAGCCTGAGGTTCGCCACCTTCTACAGCAGTATCCTGGCGCACGAGTTTGCGACCATGAACGACCGATTATCGGCGCTGCGGCGCCGTGGTCGAACCCTATACTTTCCGCTACAAGCTAGATTTCACCGGAGCCCATAACAGCCTTCTATTAGGCCTATACAAGCCCATCGGCAATTTTGACAAGTTGCGCCACCGATGTCGCTTTCATCTTCCGCATCATGTGCCCTCGGTGAAGTTTCACCGTAGGCTCGGCCAGTTCCAGCTCTGCCGCGATCTGCTTATTCAGCTTACCGGCAATGACAAATGTCATGATCTGGCGCTCACGTTCCGTCAGCGTCATATATCTTGAATGGGTCAAAGCTTTTGCTTTTCTTTCGTCGCGGCGCGCAGCATCGTTGGCGATCGCACGGTTTACCGCCTCCAAAAGATCCTGTTCTCGAACCGGCTTACTGAGAACGTCTATGGCGCCAGCTTTCATGGCCCGCACTGCCATGGGCACATCAACATGGGCGCTAATCAGCACGATCGACCGCGGAAGGTTGCTCTTCGCCAACGCTTCCTGAAATTCCAGGCCGCTTTGCCCGGGAAGCCGGATGTCGAGAACGATACAACCGGCTTTTTCAGGATCATCTGCCGCCATGAACTCCGTGACAGAACCATGCGTTTCGGCAGCAAGCCCCACGGATTCGAACAGCCCTTTCAGCGCTTCGCGTACGCTTTGATCGTCATCAATGACGATGACGGTGGGTTGCCGGTTCTTCCGTTCATCGATCAACGGGTGTTTCCTTAAAATGAGAGAGCGTGAAGGTGAACGTGCTTCCACACGGATCGTTAGCGGTTGCCCAGATACGTCCTCCATGCGCTTCAACTATTGAGCGACAGATGGAGAGGCCCATCCCAATCCCATCAGATTTTGTCGTATAAAACGGCTCGAATATTCTATCGAGTTCGTCAGTAGGTATGCCATTGCCGAAATCGGAAACACTGACCTCAACGTCACCGATCTGGCCCACGTTACAACTGATTTTGATAACAGCTTCCGGACGTCGTGATGTCGCCTCAGCGCCGTTCATGATCAAATTTACCAGGACCTGCTGAAGTTGAGTACGATCGCCGAGAACCTCAATAGGTTCAGCCGGCAGTTCTACAATGACGCCCAAGCCACGCGACCGCAATTCGCCGTGTAAGAGATCCAAAACATCCCTTAGCGCGAGGCTGAAATCCGTGCGTTGTATTTGTGCTGGCGTCTTCTGCGCCATGGAGCGAATGCTTGTTACGATTTCGCCGGCACGATGACCGTCATGAACGATCCGTCCGGCGGCCAATCGCGCTTGTTCAAGATCGGTGTGTCCCTCCTGAAGCCATCTGAGACAGGTGCCTGCATTGGTTACAATTGCCATGAGCGGCTGATTGATCTCATGAGCAATCGATACGGCAAGCTCTCCGATCGTCGTCACTCTCGTAACATGTGCGAGTTGACTTTGGCTCTGACGAAGTGAGTCCTCTGCACGTTTGCGGTCTTCAATGTCGACAACGATGCCATACCAGCGAACGACGTTGCCGTGAGTATCCAGAAGTGGGCTTTGTCGCAGATTAAACCACCTGTATTGGCCGTCGAATCTTCTGATCCGGGCGTCAACAGGTTTGGGTTTTTTCGTCGTGACAACCTCTTCCCAACTCTCACGCATCCGTTCGACATCATCGGGATGAAACATGCGGTAGAAACCGAATCCGACAATCTCTTCGAATGGCAGGCCCACAAAATCGATCAGATTCTGGTTCCAGTATTCAAGTCGGCCATCCGGCGTACAGGACCAGGCCATGGCAGGAATGGTGTTGATGATGAGGCTGAGCTTATGTTCACTTTCCCTAAGCGCCGCTTCGCTTTCTCGAAGGGCATCTTCGGCGCATTGCAGGTTTTCAATGTCGATATTGACACCAAACCAGCGCACGACACCGTTTGCATCTATCAGCTTTCGTCCCGCGAAATAAAACCAGCGATAGGTTCCATCTGCCCCACGAATGCGACCTTTCAGTCGGGTATGATCTGAATGTTCGAGGTCTCGTTTCCAGATTTCCACCATCTCTGGAATATCGTCGGGATGATAGAGGTCCAGAAAGCCCCATTCGAGAATTTCGGCGGCTGGTAATCCGGCATAATCAAGCCAATTCTGGTTCACGAAATCCGCACTTCCATCTGGGCGTGCGGACCAGACAAGGACTGGAAGCGAATTGATGATAAGCCTCAGGTTCTCTTCACTTGCAGCAAGCGCAGATTTGGTCTCTCTGAGAGAGTCTTCAGCCTGTTTCCGATCTTCTATATCGAGAACGACACCGTACCATTTGATGACATCTCCGTCAGAATCGAACCGGGGTTTTTGCCGAAGCGAACACCAGCGATATTCGCCGTCGGCACGCCTCAACCTGCCTTCGACTTCCCTCCCTATTTTGGAGATCATGATAGCGCGCCACTCGGAAGCAAGCCGAGTTGTGTCATCGGGGTGGAATAGCCGGTAAAAATTTTCACCAGCAATGTCTGCAAGCGGCAAACCGACATATTCGAGAAAATGCTGATTAGCAAAATCGAGCATGCCGTCATACGTCGTCGACCACGCCATTGCAGGGATAAGGTCGATGATCGCATCGGTGTCCTTATGCTTGTCCAACTTGGTCCCCTACCATTTCGCTGAGCGTAAACGCCCCATCTCAGGTTACGCTGTTTCTCGCCACCGTGTTAGGCGAGATTGATAGACGATGGTCTATTTTCGCACTGCCTTGGTCTAGTTTGCTGCGACCTAGATCGCAATTGAGGGCGGGCTTGAACCGACATATTCATAAAACAGGATGGTTGAACCTGGAGCCGAACAATGACGGCTTGGGCGAAAACCCGTTTACCGATCGCAGCCAATATACCGGCACATTCGGCGACGCCACGACATCATCAATCGATATGAAGGAAGACGCCATGCCTCAACTTTCACGCCGTGCATTTGCCAGTGCCTTGCCTCTTGGCCTCGTTGGAGGAAGTCTTCTCGGCGGGGGGCTGGTTAGTGTTTCGTCTGTCCAAGCCGCGACGCAGGCAGCCGACAAACCTCCTGCTGCCATAACCCCAACAGCACAGATACGGATCGGTCGCTTCACTGTCACGGCGCTGACGGATGGATATGCCGATATGCCCTATGACTACTTCCCGGGACGGTCAGCCCCGGATGTCGAGAAAGCGGCAAGCGCACAATTTACCGCCAGACCAAGTGGGGTACGGTTCCTCTTCAATCAGTATCTCGTCGAAGATGGTGAGCGCCGCATCCTGATTGACGCCGGTGCGGCGGGCTCTATCGGCCAGACAGGAAAACTGCCACAAGCGCTCGCCAACTATGGTCTTCGACCCGATCAGATCGACGCAATCATCGTGACACATATGCACCAGGATCATATGGGCGGGTTGGTACTGGCAGGCAAGAACAACTACCCTGACGCCGAACTCTTTATAGATCGTCGCGACGTTACCCACTGGACCGACCCAGCGAAGAAAAACGGTGCTCCTGATTTTCTGCAGCCAAGTTTCAACATGGCAGAAGAGGTGGTGCGGCTTTATCCGAAACTCCAGGCAATAGATGGAGAGCGCGAGATCACACCGGGCGTTTCGATTGTTGACCTGACCGGCCACACGCCGGGCCACATCGGCGTGCGGATCGAAGATGGCGGCAAGAGCCTGATCATGGTTTCGGACATGATTTTCCCGGTTGTACATCCCGCCGCTACCGATGTGTTCTTCCTGTTTGAGCAGGACCGTGTCGCAGCAAAAGCCATGCGCGATCGTTTCTTTCCGCTTGTGGCATCGGAGGGTGCGCTTATCGCCGCAACCCACATGCCTTTTCCCGGTCTCGGTCGCGTCGTGGCTGATCGTGGGGAGATGCGTTGGCAGGTGGCGGACTGGGCCTTGCAGGAGTAATCTTTGTTTTCGGAGCCTCGGAGGACAGAAAGTACGTAACGAGAGGCGTTGCCGAAAGACATATCCAGGCACGCATCGTTCTAAATCGATACGTGCCTGGCCGAACAGGGAGATCAGGCATGCCATATCATTTCCTTGAGGTTGCCGTGACACCGAGTGTCAGGGCAGTTCAGGCTGACATGGGCGCGGATCAGATCTGGCTGGGGTCTCATGACCGCCCTTCAGATATCCTGACAGACGCCGAAATCGCTTTCATCGCGACACGAGACAGCTTCTATATGGCATCCGTCTCCGAAACGGGCTGGCCATATGTTCAGCATCGAGGAGGCAAAGCCGGTTTCCTAAAGGTCGTCGACCAGCAGACCATGGCATTCGCAGACTATCGCGGAAATCGCCAGTACATCAGTGCTGGCAATTTTGCAGCCAATGATCGCACCTGCCTGTTTCTAATGGATTATGTCCGGAGAGCCCGGCTCAAAATCTATGCCTATGTGGAGCAAGTGGAACTGGATGCGGACCAGCAACTCACAAAACTTGTGTCCGATCCGGATTACAGGGGTAGGGCAGAGCGTATCTTCAAGCTGCGACTTGAGGCCTTTGATTGGAACTGCCCGCAGCACATCACCCCGCGCTACACCGAGCACGAGGTCGGACAAGCAATCGCTCCACTTCGCGACCGACTGCAGCAACTGGAAGCGGAGAACGCCGCCTTGCGGGCACGTCTGGAGGACCTTTGAGATGAGCGACGCTGAACGACCACCTAATCCTCCGTTTACATCAGAAAGTGCGGCCCAGAAAGTCAGGTTGGCTGAAGACGCTTGGAACAGCAGAGTCCCTGTCAGGGTCTCACTGGCTTATACCGTTGACTGCCGGTGGCGGAACCGTGCCGAGTTTGTGACTGGCCGGGATGCAATACAGACGTTTTTAGCGACGAAGTGGCGGAGAGAGTTTGATTACAGATTGATCAAGGAACTCTGGGCTTTCGACAATAATCGGATCGCAGTTAGATTTGCTTACGAGTGGCATGACGACAGTGGCAACTGGTTCCAATCATTCGGCAATGAGAACTGGGAGTTCGATGATCGTGGCTTGATGCGAAAACGCTACGCCAGCATCAATGACCTGCCGATCAGCATCCAGAACCGCAGCTTTCACTGGCCACTCGGCCGAAGACCCGATGACCATCCCAGTCTCAGTGAACTTGGCTTTTAATCGAAGTACCCTGCTAACGCTCATATGACCCCAATCGTTACGGCTTAAGGAGCCTGTCTTGAATTTTCAGTCTTCAAAAAGCTTTGTCCCAACGGCTGAAGAGGCTATCGAGGCCGCGGCCTTCTTGAGCCTGCACAAGCTCTCACCGAACAGTTTCCGTGCCAGGGAAGTTTTTGACTGCATCACCATCAACGGCGGATGCGCAATCTCTCTGCCAAATGCCCCTGCAATAGGTCTCAATCGTATTCTCGGCTTGGGTACGGTCAATGATCTGGATAAGGCATATGACTGGATGCAGGGCAGGGCCGGCAACAGGTATCTGCAATTGAACCTTGAAGCCGTTGCGGATGATGTGAGAAGCTGGGTGAGCACAAAGGGACTTCATGAACATGGTCCCGGCTGGTCGAAGCTTACCCTAGACGCGTCATTACACAGCATCGATATGCCAGTTCGTGTCAGCACCCGAACGGTGCGCGCCGCCGAAGCTCCGCAGTTCGGATCAATGATGTGTAGCGGGTTCAGCTTTCCACCGACTCTGTCGGCCTTTTGGTCGGCCATCGTCGGGAAAGAAGGATGGTTGTGTTTTTTTGCCCTGGACGGTGAAACGCCTGTCGGCACCGGCGCCATCTATGTGTCAGGTTCATATGCATGGTTGGGAGGAGGTACGACAGTGCCTGAGTTTCGAAATCGCGGCGCTCAAAAGGCGCTCATCGCGGCTCGCATTAACGAGGGTATCGCGAATGGCGTGTCTACATTCGTGGTTGAAACAGAGGCGCCATCAATTGGCAGACCCAACATTTCCTATGAAAACCTGAGAAAAATTGGATTTCGACACGCATACGATCGTAAGAATTTCAAGCTGTAGTTCAGAACTGACCGTCCTGACAGAACACGTCAGTCTTGAAGCACAACGACGAAGACACATTCAAGCCACGATAGAAGACGGTGTGAGTCTATTGCCAGCTGTTGCTTGTGCGTAAAGCCCAATTTGCCTGACTAAGGCGTGGTGAACCATTTGCCGCTGCGCTTCCCGCAACTGGCCGGTTCTGCGCATCCGGGCGTGCTGCCGGCAATGGAACGCGTGCTCCGCTCTGAAGGCTGACCTGACGAAGTCCACCAGAATTATAGGAGGAATTCTGCGGCACTGCGTGATCGGTCGCAAAAGTCTCTTCTATGCCTGAACGTATAATTTCTTCGGTAATGACCGGCGCCGCCGCTGGATTCGGTGATGCAGAAGCGACCTGCACAGCATCAGCATCAGCATCAGCAGAAGCATTGTTTTCCAGTGGTGTCACTGCCTGTGTCTGGGTCGGTGTCACCGACGCGCTCGCCACTTGTGTCCCTGTCGTGGCTGCAGCTGACGCTTCTGCAATGATCGATGAAGATAGGGCAGGGTTCTGCTCTGGATCATTGGACGAGTAGGCAAGTATGTAGCTGTTGGCAGGCTTGGGCGCTACGGTTTGCAGATTGCCGTCTTCGTCTCGCTTCTCGTAGAATACATTACCGCCTGCTGCAGCAACGTAATGCATGTTGTTATAGGGGAAAGTGTACCCCTCGGTATGGAAGAACATGGCATTCTTCACGTCAGGATGGCGGGCGCCCTTAAGAACAGCATCTGCAGCAATGTTGAGGCTGGGTGCGGTGGACTCATCCATTTTGCGTGTCATCACACCAGGTGCAAATTGATTCTTCTGGCTGACAACGCCACAGATGCTCTCAGGATAGATGCCGGATGTGAGCCGGTTCATAATGACGCTACCGACAGCAAGGAACCCGTTCTCGCTTGACCGTTTCGACTCGAAGTACATCGCGCGCTTCAAACATTCACGATCTTTGTTCGTATAGCTGTAAACCGTTTTTTGACCCTCAACGGGCAGCTTGGTCGACTGGTGACTGGTGTCCACAGAAACGGTCTGTGCGCTCGTGCATGCAGAAAGCAGCATTGCTGTCGAAAGGCATAAAGCTGCCCTGGCAACAGCCGTCTGTAACTTTATCATCGTGCCGCCCAAAAATTTCAGAATATACACGTGGTAGGAATAACATACCTAAAAGCTAAAACTTTATCAATGCCCTACCAGAAACGCAAAAATATCTGAAATTCCATTCCCTTAAGAAGTTCGCCCGACTTATGGAGATCGAACCGCGTCATCATGCTGCAACTATTTGATGAGTCTATAAATGAGCGGAACGACACTGTCGCAACCACACTATTGCTGCCCAAACGTGGCATACGTTTCGGAGAAGTGTGACACGCCTGAAGATGCAAAACCACAAACTACGTGGTTTTTTACCTCACGTGGTAGGATGCCTTACTTGCGGGGTAGGCGTGGGGCTGGCCATCTTGCAGAATGAAGCCCTTGCGCGACATGCACCGGCGTATCTCGGCAGAACCGTAGTCTCCACCGTAAAAACCAACCCGTTGATGTCTGTAATATCCCTCATAGCTGCAGTGGTCGAGAGCGGCGCGATAGGCGGCTTCAAGCACTGGATCACCCGCCACCGGAACAGCGCCGTAGAGATGCCAGTTGTTGTGCGCCTGAGCCGCTGCTGCCGAAAGGCCAACACCCAATACCACGCTTAAAACAAGCTTCAGTTTCATCTGATGTCTCCAAAGGAATTATCACCAAACAGAACGGCAATTTCGACCGATTTGTTCCACCGGTTGTACCGCTGCAGCTCTCTTTGCGCAGGAGCACCAATGCTATGTTATCAAAACAGGTCGATGACAGCTGCTTGCGGTTTTATTTGCCTCAAATTGCGCCAAAACCTACAATCATATGGGATGAATGCAGCTGGGAGCTGCGTGGCTTTTTGCCATAATCACAGTCGGGGAGTTTTTATGATCGCCACCAAACGCATTCTTCCAGTCGTCTTTTTCGCACTTGTTTCAACCACAGCCTTTGCTGCCGTCAATGGACCCGTCAAGTCAGTGACGCTGTCGTCCGGGGGACTGGCGGAAATTGTCCGGTCCGCTGAGGTGGGGCAGGATTCTGAGATCACCATTGAGGTGCCGCTCGACCAGATCGATGATGTTCTCAAAAGCCTTGTGGTTCGGGACAAGGAGGGCAGGGTCAAGAACCTGTCGCTGGCTGGCCCGAACCCACTAGAAGAAACCTTCCGCACATTGCCGTTCAAGGCATCCGATCTCTCCTCCATGCCGAAGCTACTGGATGCCATCAAGGGAACGCGGGTGAGGGCCGGCGACAAACAGGGCGTTGTTCTTGGTGTCACGGCTAGTGAAAATGAAAAGACGGCAAAGAGCTGGCAACTATCACTGATGACCGATGACGGCGAAATCGCCATGGCGGCGATACCCGGCACCAAGGTTGAAATTCTCGATGCTGCCGTCAAAGACAAACTCAAGACCGCAATGGATGTGATTGCCAAGGGCAACACGGATGGCGCGCGAACCGTGACCCTGAAACTGGATGGCGCAGCCCAAAGGGAGGTTGATATCTCCTATGTCGTGCCAGCGCCCATCTGGAAGACATCTTATCGCCTTGTCACCAGCAAGGAAGGTGAGGTGCGCCTACAGGCGTGGGCGGTGTTTGAAAATGCCTCCGGAGAGGACTGGAACAGTGTTGGCGTCACGCTGTCGTCCGGCAAGCCGGTCACTCTCAAACAGGCGCTCCATCGGCACTTCATGCATGAGCGCATAGAGGTGCCAGTTGATACTGTCGCAGCTGGCCTGCCAGCGGGGTCGATGGCAAAACCCATGGTGGCGAGAAACAGCATGGGCGGTGCAGATTTTCTGGCATCCGCCCCTATGGCAGAGGCAATGGCTGCTGAAGCGCCGGCACCGTTTGCCATGGCAAGCGGCCAAGAGGCCAGTGCTGCCGAGCAGGATGTAACATCAACTTTCGCGCTGCAAGGCAGCTATGACATCAAGAATGGCGACACGATCTCTGTGCCGATCCTTGATCAGGGCGTGAAGGCAGAAATGGTTTCGCTTTACCGGGCCAGCATGGCCGGTGAACATCCGGTGGCAGCGGCACTGATTGAAAACAATGCCGGCATCAGCCTGCCGCCCGGCATCATGACGGTTTATGACGACAGTGTCGGTTATGTTGGGGACGCCCAAATCAATGGCCTCCCACGCGACCAGAAGCAATCGGTCAGCTTTGCCGTGGACCAGAAGGTCAATATCGGTACTGCGGTGAAAACAAGCCAGAACATTGTCAGCCTGAAAGTTGTCGATGGCATGATCCAGACTAAGTCCTCGACTGTTGAGGTAGCGACCTACGACATAACAGGTGCGCAAGACGGTGAGCGCATAGTCGTGGTCGAGGTTCCAAAACGCAGCGGCTGGACGTTTAGCGCTGAGGGACAGGACGAAGCGACAGCCAGTGACTACCGCATCAAAACCAGCCTGAAGGCCGGCGAAAAAAAGACGGTCGAAACCCGCTATGAGTTGGTCAATGACGAGACAGTCTCACTGATTGATGCTGACGCCTTTAGGCTGGTTGCTTGGCAGGAGGCTGCCGCAGATGACGAGACGAAGGCCAAACTGATCGAACTTGCCGATGCTCGCCGCAGCCAGAATGACGCGCAATTGAAGCTGCAGGTGCTTGATGAGGATTATAGCCGCACGTCAGAGGAACAGGCGAGGGTGCGTGAGAATCTGCAGGCCGTCGGCGATGGCGATACGAAAAACCGCTTCGACAAGCAGCTCAACGTGCTGGAGGACAAACTGACCGCAATCGAGGGTCAACGGGTAGAACAACGCAAGGTGCTGGAAGATTTCACCGCGAAAGTTGGTGACATTATCAGGACATTCTGAAGCGATTTACCGCAAAGTGAGAGGATGCGGCGCAAGCGCTTCATATGCATGCCTGACTAACTGGACCAGAGAGCAAGTGAGTGCCGACAAGGGCGTTCGGCACACCTCGGCTATTTGAACCTCAGGCCCCGCGCCTGTCGACGCCGGTCGAACTGGAGCCCGCCAAAACATGGCTGGCTTCCCGACGTTGCAGGACATGGTGGCTTTCGGCCAATATCTCACGATATCTCTGAATCTTGGCCGTTTTCATTCTGATAAGATCATCCTTCGATACGGAGGAGTGATGCATCGGGACCACCGCTTCGTTCTCCAAAAGGTCCAGTAACAGATTTCGCATCACAGCGTTTTCCTCACGGATTTTTGCAAGTTCAATAGCTTTGCCACTCGAGGCAAATTTGCTTGCGATGACCTCCTCGATATCCTTTTCGGCAACGACGGTCTTGGCGGCGTAATAACGACAGACAAAGAATGTTGTGACCAGTGCGCAAATCGCAACGATAACGTAGAACATTTCGACCTCCAGGTTATCCTGAATGTCGATATTCACGAGGCAATTTTCAATACACGGCCCACGGCCTAATATCGATCAGCGACCTCCGAGAGGCTGCGCAGCTTGGTGATGACCGCCGTAAGCTCTCTTGATCGCGATCTGGCGGAGACGACAAGACAGTCGTGCGACATCAACGAATAAGGCGCGCTTTAAACTCGTTTCTCGTTAGTCTTCTTTGGGCTTCGGACGTTGAGTGTAACTGACGTTCTTATTGATTGGAGCATGACAGGTTTCGTCTCTCCGATACTAGCAAGCCGCCTTACAAACTTAAGAAGAACAAAATGCATAAACGAAACAGCACGCCTCAAGACTGAAAACATCTGGCTGGATTCAAGCCACCGTTACGGATTGATCAGCCGGGCGCTGCATTGGATCATGGCGTACCTGCTGTTCTTTATTGCATGTCGCACTTGGAAATAGAATGTACCCCGGCTATATGCATTGTGGCAGAGGAGTTGAAATGTCCGCCGCTGTGCAAAGTAGAAATGTCCAATTGAGGCGTCTCAGCCGTTCAGACATGCCACACTGACACCGCAGATCAGCCCCCGACCGAACCAGCTCTCCGATTGCAAGGAGAGGGCGGGGGCGGGTGATGAAACACCCTTTCGGCTGAGCTCTAGAACTCTTCACTCCGCCGCTTGCTGCTGCGACAACGCTTTCCGTCGCCGTGCAATGACGGCCGGATCGTTCGTGAAGTCTTTCCGACGACCGGGTCCACGAGCGCGTTTGATGTAGCCATTTTTATCGCTGCTGCTCTTGACCTCAGGCGCGGGGCGCTCGTCCTGGCGTTCTTTGATATAGGCCAGAATATCTCCAAGCCGCTTGTTCTCGGTGATCGCCGCATGCGTCACGCGTTGATCCTTGTCGAACACCGTGTAGGGCAGGGAATACCCTTTCCAGCGCACGTCCAGTCGACCATCCGTATAGGCATAGGTCTCAACATATTTGCCAACAAGGCCGCGCGTGACGTCAGTCTCCTCAAGCATGATGCGTTTGCGTTCATAGGAGAATGTCAGCTGTGATCCAACATAACGCTGTTCACGCTTGCAAAGGATATCGGATAAGCGATCCGGTGCGAGATTAACCGGTCGGTGCAGGTCATCAGATCGGGCAGGGACGACCGCAAATCGTGCGTTATAATCGTCCATGAAGTCAGGCAAAAATGCATTACCGGCGTCCATCGTGTCGATGCCAGCCAATCGCAACTCCTTGACCAGCCGATCCTGCAATGTCCGGTTCATCCGTTCCACACGGCCTTTCGCCTGGCTGGAATTTGCACAGAGAATCTCGATATTTAACTCACACAGCGCCCGCCCGAACTGGGTCATTCCCTGGCCACCTTTGGCGTCCTTCTTTGCCACCCGGAACACCGAATGCTTGTCGGAATAGAAAGCAATCGGCGCACCGTGACGCTTGAGATAAAGCGCCAGCGCCTCGAAGTAGGTGAAGGCGCTCTCGGAACGCACAAAACGCAGCTGCATCAACCTGCCGGTCGCGTCGTCGACGAACACCAGCAACGAACACGCTGGCCCGCGATCCTCAAACCAACGGTGCTCAGAACCATCAATCTGCACCAGCTCGCCATAGGCCTCACGTCGAAGTCGCGGCTGGTGAAACCTCCGCCGCTGCTTGCGCGACAACCAAAGTCCAGCATCGACCATCCAGTGGCGAACCGTCTCACGCGAAACCTGCAGGCCATCACGCTCGGCAAGCTTCTCGGTCGCCAGGGTCGGTCCGAAATCCGCATAACTCTCCCGAACGAGCGCCACAGCGTAGTCGCGAATACCATCATTGATCCGGTTGTTCGACGGTCGACCAATGGCCTTGTGCCGGATCGACGCCGCACCACCAGTTCGGATCCGATCAAGCAGCCGGCGAACCTGACGCTCACTCAGGGCAAGTACATGTGCCGCTGATACCATCGTCATTCGACCGGCGATGACTTTCGACAAAACCTCGATCCGCCGCAAATCGCGCTCGCTCATCGTAATCAGTCCCATCTGCAATCTCCCAGGTGTCAATCAGACCCGGGGAGTGTGACATTCCAACTTTGCAGAAACAGGACACTTTAACTTTGCGGCTACATGCATTGTGGCAGAGGAGTTGAAATGTCCGCCGCTGTGCAAAGTAGAAATGTCCAATTGAGGCGTCTCAGCCGTTCAGACATGCCACACTGACACCGCAGATCAGCCCCCGACCGAACCAGCTCTCCGATTGCAAGGAGAGGGCGGGGGCGGGTGATGAAACACCCTTTCGGCTGAGCTCTAGAACTCTTCACTCCGCCGCTTGCTGCTGCGACAACGCTTTCCGTCGCCGTGCAATGACGGCCGGATCGTTCGTGAAGTCTTTCCGACGACCGGGTCCACGAGCGCGTTTGATGTAGCCATTTTTATCGCTGCTGCTCTTGACCTCAGGCGCGGGGCGCTCGTCCTGGCGTTCTTTGATATAGGCCAGAATATCTCCAAGCCGCTTGTTCTCGGTGATCGCCGCATGCGTCACGCGTTGATCCTTGTCGAACACCGTGTAGGGCAGGGAATACCCTTTCCAGCGCACGTCCAGTCGACCATCCGTATAGGCATAGGTCTCAACATATTTGCCAACAAGGCCGCGCGTGACGTCAGTCTCCTCAAGCATGATGCGTTTGCGTTCATAGGAGAATGTCAGCTGTGATCCAACATAACGCTGTTCACGCTTGCAAAGGATATCGGATAAGCGATCCGGTGCGAGATTAACCGGTCGGTGCAGGTCATCAGATCGGGCAGGGACGACCGCAAATCGTGCGTTATAATCGTCCATGAAGTCAGGCAAAAATGCATTACCGGCGTCCATCGTGTCGATGCCAGCCAATCGCAACTCCTTGACCAGCCGATCCTGCAATGTCCGGTTCATCCGTTCCACACGGCCTTTCGCCTGGCTGGAATTTGCACAGAGAATCTCGATATTTAACTCACACAGCGCCCGCCCGAACTGGGTCATTCCCTGGCCACCTTTGGCGTCCTTCTTTGCCACCCGGAACACCGAATGCTTGTCGGAATAGAAAGCAATCGGCGCACCGTGACGCTTGAGATAAAGCGCCAGCGCCTCGAAGTAGGTGAAGGCGCTCTCGGAACGCACAAAACGCAGCTGCATCAACCTGCCGGTCGCGTCGTCGACGAACACCAGCAACGAACACGCTGGCCCGCGATCCTCAAACCAACGGTGCTCAGAACCATCAATCTGCACCAGCTCGCCATAGGCCTCACGTCGAAGTCGCGGCTGGTGAAACCTCCGCCGCTGCTTGCGCGACAACCAAAGTCCAGCATCGACCATCCAGTGGCGAACCGTCTCACGCGAAACCTGCAGGCCATCACGCTCGGCAAGCTTCTCGGTCGCCAGGGTCGGTCCGAAATCCGCATAACTCTCCCGAACGAGCGCCACAGCGTAGTCGCGAATACCATCATTGATCCGGTTGTTCGACGGTCGACCAATGGCCTTGTGCCGGATCGACGCCGCACCACCAGTTCGGATCCGATCAAGCAGCCGGCGAACCTGACGCTCACTCAGGGCAAGTACATGTGCCGCTGATACCATCGTCATTCGACCGGCGATGACTTTCGACAAAACCTCGATCCGCCGCAAATCGCGCTCGCTCATCGTAATCAGTCCCATCTGCAATCTCCCAGGTGTCAATCAGACCCGGGGAGTGTGACATTCCAACTTTGCAGAAACAGGACACTTTAACTTTGCGGCTACAATGCATAAATCGCATAACCTTGATTATGGAACTTATCTATCAAGCCGCAATCGGCTTCATCTAGTGTAAAAACGGAACCAAGTATGGCCTAAACCAGCTTTCTCGGCCCCTCGACTTTTGCCACCTCCCGGCGACCCTTGAGCAGATTCGTAACTTCCGCCCAACCCAGCGCATAACTGCTCGTATTTTTTCACCAAGTCCATCCTCCGAGTTTTCCTCTTACATACTCAAATTCCTCTTTCGTTACGATGTGCGTAATGCTTCCGCCGCAATGCCTAGCAGCAATAAAACAAAGCACGTAAACGCCTTCGACAAGTTCAATTGTCGAACAGTCACCTTTAATTAAGGATGTCCGAAAATATAGGTTCTTGAATCTGCGGACAATTGGTTTTTCCACATTCAAATAGTGTCATTTTTCTTCTCCAACGGCGCGGATAAGACAATTGTTAGATAATGGTGTCAGTGCTTTGGCAGTGCTCACTCACTTCCGGGCGCATAACACGTCGGATCGCTAAATCCGTTCCAATATTTCCAAAGGCGTCTGCAGCTTGGACACTTGAGTATGTGATTGAACTCATCGTAAAGCTCCTCAGCATGGATCCATATCTTTGAACCTATCATAGTTCCTATCTGATATCGCTAGCCACTCTATGGGACTTGGAATTTCGCCAAATCGAAGGCGCGTACCGCATTTACATATTATTGATGGCATTGAATCTTCCGTAATCCGCACGAGCGAGCCTGCTTACAACTCGTGGCAACTACAACTCCGTTGATATTTCATAAAGCTTTGCCAGCAGCGTTCCGGACATCCCTGTAAACCCGGCTAGTTTCCAGGCGAGAAAAAATTCATGAAAAGAACAGAGGACATGCTTTCCCTTTTCAATGGGGCCAGAAATGTAGCTGAACTCTGCGACGAATTCGAGACGCTGGATGGTTATTCCGCGAAGCCGGTTAGAATGCCTGTCAACTTTCTCTAGGGCATCGACATCCGCGGATTGGTTCTGGGCAGTCAACATTCGCGCTGTGTCTAAAGCGAAGCCGTTATCTATCAGTTCAACTGCACATGGCCTCCTTAGTCGTACAAGTGAGACCTCTCAGGTTTGCTCAACATCCCGCCCGGCTTACAAGACAGCGGAGCGTGAGTTAGGCGTTTTCGATTGGTTGAACAATGACCACGAAAACAATGAAAGCGAAGCCATTCGCATCACACCAAAACTCCTGCCAACTAACGGAAAATAGAGATCGAATCTCCAACTACAAAATTTCTGCGAGCGGTGCGAACCCGCGCGAATAAACTCCATAATCTCGAATGACCAAAATATTTTAGATGATTGCCGCGGCTGAAAGCGTATGACAATACGCGTTTCTCTTAAAATACTGGAATCACGGGCGCTGGTGTCACTTCAATACAATATATATGCGCATTTTAACGAAGTATTATAATTATCATGGCGGAAGGTGTTATTTTGCTCTACATGGAGCACAAAGACTAACAGTACTGCGTTTTGGGGACATGTATGATCTGGAGAACATCAAAATCTCTGATTGCAGTTGGAGTTGCTAGCGGAGCAATTAATATCCTGAACCTGACAGGATCATTGTTCATGCTGGAAGTGTATGATCGCGTCCTGCCGAGCAAAAGCATACCTTCACTTTTGGCACTATGCTTGCTCGCTCTTACCTTATTTGCCTTTCAAGCACTCTTCGACATTGTGCGCGGGAGGATCATGACGCGCACGGCAAATCTCATGGAGGAACGGCTCAGTTCGCGGGTATACGAATCCGTCGTCCAATCGCCACTTGTTCAATCATCGCGCGGCGATCCAACACAACCAATTACGGACCTAGACAACATACGGACATTTCTGTCGGGGCAAGGACTAAGTGCATTCTTCGATTTTCCTTGGCTTCCGGTATACCTCTTCATCTGTTTTCTACTCCACCCACTGATAGGGTTGACGGTTTTGATCGGCGCCGTAATCCTCGTTATTTTGGCGGCATTGACTGAATGGTCAACGGCGCGACTTAACGAGAATGCCTACAATTTGAGGGGGCAGCGGAACGCTTTCGTGAGTAGCAGTTTGCGAAGTGCTGAAGCCGCGAAGGCCATGGGCATGATCGACGCAATGTCTGCGATATGGCGTGAACGTCAAAGTGCATTGCGAAGTGAAACCAGTCACGCCTCTGACATAATCGGTGGATTTGCCGCTTCATCCCGCACTATTCGCATGGTCTTACAATCAGGTGTAATGGCAGTCGGCGCCTATCTCGTCGTGATGGGGGAAGCTTCGGCTGGCAGTATCATCGCTGGATCAATTTTGTCTGCCAAGGCGCTCGCACCCGTTGAGCTCGGGATAACGAACTGGCGCAGCTTCACCTCGGCGCGGCATGGCTGGGCACGGCTGCAGTCCTTTCTAAAGAATGCTCCGAGTTCCAAGGTGGAGACGACCCTGCCAACTCCCCAACATGAATTGTCACTCGAAAACGTAACTGGAGGCCCACCCAGTGGACGAGTGACTGTTTCTGATGTCTCGTTTTCACTAGAAGCGGGGGATGCTCTTGGGATTATTGGGCCCAGCGGGTCCGGCAAATCGACGCTTGCGCGCATGATTGTTGGGATCTGGCGGCCTCTGCATGGCACAGTTCGATTTGACGGAGCCAGCATTGATCAGTGGCGCCCGCGAGACATTGGAAAAAGTATCGGCTACTTACCCCAATCGATTGAGCTCTTTCCAGGAACGATCAGCCAGAATATCGCCCGGTTTGACCCAAGTGCAGATTCCACCTCAGTCGTTTCTGCCGCACGCGCGGCGGGTGTCCACGAGTTGATTGTCACCTTGCCTCAAGGCTACGACACGCGAATTGGTGATGGAGGCGAAGCTTTGTCCATGGGGCAGATGCAGCGGGTTGCGCTTGCTCGTGCCCTGTATGGCGATCCCTTTGTTGTGCTTCTTGACGAACCTAACTCCAATCTCGACAGGGATGGGGATCTTGCTCTGAGCGAAGCAATCGCATCCGTCCGAGCTCGCAAAGGTATCGTCATGATCATCGCCCATCGGCCGAGTGCACTGGAAAATGTGAACAAGGTCATGGTCATGGCCTTTGGTCGAGTTCAGAACTTTGGTCACCGCGATCAGTTTCTGCGCCCAGCTGCATCCAATGTGCGTCCAATAAACGGCGGTCCCGCTCCAAAGGAGATTGCCAATGCTACAGATTGAAACGCGTGATCAATCAAAAGCAGTACAAGATAACAACGACACTTCTCTGCAGCGCTCGCTTAGAAGGCACTTCGTTATCGTAGCTGCTCTGTCCGTTTCGCTCGTTATAGGAATCGGTGGGTGGGCTGCCACGACGGAACTTTCAAGTGCTGTCATCGCACCGGGCCGCGTCGTGATTGAAGGTAACGCCAAGGACATCCAGCACTTGGCGGGAGGTATCGTCAGCGAGATTCTCGTTAAAGAAGGAAACGAGGTGGCGGCTGGCGACATTTTGCTCCGTCTTGATCCAACTGTCGCAAAGGCAAATCTATCGATTGTGGAAAGCGCGCTAGCGAGATTGTATGCTCGCCGGGCTCGACTCATCGCCGAAATAAACAAAAAAAGCATACTGACTGTTTCCGAAGGTCTGTTTGCATTTATTGACCCTGCGGCGCGGGAAATGATCATTGCAAGTGAGACTGGCATCCTCGAAAGCGGAGCAAATGCACGCGAAGGATCTCGCCGTCAGCTTGAGATGCGAAAGCAGCAATTATCAGACGAAGCTAAAGGGCTCGCATCTCAGCTTGCCGCAGTGCAAGAGCAGGCCGAGTTGATTACCGAAGAGGCCGAACGAAGCGCCGCTCTTTTTCAAAAACGCATCATCACCCTTCAGCGCTTCAACCTCTTGAAGAGGCAGAAAGCCGACCTTGGAGGGCAACTTGGGCAGCTGGCTGCACAGAAGGCCCAGATTGAAGGTAAAGCAAGTGAAATTGACCTGCAGATACTCCAGCTCGAAAGAGATCACTCAACACAAGTGGCGGAAAATTTGACCGCTACCGAGGCAAGCATTGTTGAATACGAAGAGCGGAGAGCGGCAGCACTCGACCAATTTAAGCGCCTCGAAATTTCTTCGCCTGTTCAGGGGCGGGTACACCAGATCACGATCAACAATATAGGAGCAGTCGTCCAACCCGGAGCAGTGTTGATGCGCGTTGTCCCGGATCGGCAGGACTTTGAGATTGAAGTCCGGCTCACTCCGAAAGACATTGACCAAATACATATTGATCAAAGTGCGGATATTAGGTTTACAGCGTTTAATCTGAGCGTCACGCCTGACATGCCAGGTAAAGTCGTGTTTGTGGGACCCGATCTACAGGTAGATGGCCGCACAAATGAGCCTTACTATGCAGTAAAGCTGCGGATAGATGCAGCTAACGCGGCAGCACTCAGTGGAAAAGGGCTTTATCCGGGCATGCCAGCCGAAGTCTTCATAAAGATAGCGGACAGGAACGTTGCCTCATATTTTACTAAACCCCTATCCGACAGGTTCTCAAAAGCGTTCCGCGAAGAATAAAAATGAATCATTCTGGGTCAGTAAAACACATGATCTTTTAAGATACACTTCGTTTTCAGTTGCGTCGCCTCAATTTGGCGTATAATAAGTTACCCATTAGTAATTATAACCGCACTAATTATGATCAAGTGTAATTTTAGTGATTAACCAGGGAGAAACAACATGGCATTTACCGTAAAATTCGGTAACGGCGGCGCATCCACCGTCAAGGATTTGACTGAGTCAGCAGCTGCAGTAAACAATCTTCTTACCAACGAAACAGCGGCCAACACGACCACACTGGGACAGGCATTTCCAGATTCGACTGTTGCCGTGCAGGGCGGCGGAAATGTCGACGTTGGATTTGATACTTCTTTGAATGGCTTCAGCTTCGACGTTTCCGGCGCTTGGAATTCGGTCAAGAACGTGCTCGTAGAGTCGAACACTGCACAGACAATTTCGGTCAAGGACTTTGTTCACGCTGACATTATTCTCGGCGGAACAGGCAACTCGACTGTCGAAGTCCTAAACGTCAAGCGCGCGAATGTGGTGACAGGTGATGGCAACGATCACGTACACCTCTCGCTTTTGTCTAATGATGGCGGATGGGTCAACGAAACCGTCATTAAAACTGGTAAGGGAGACGATTACATCGTCATCACCCAAGGACAGAGCCTTAAGGATATTGGCGGCATTACAAAAGCTGGCGCATCCAACGGCGGTAACGGCATCACCGACGGTTCCAACACCACTGTGTATATTGATGCCGGCGACGGCAACGATACGATCGACCTTAGTGCAGTGTCGTTGAAATCCTCAACTGTTATCGGCGGCAAGGGTAAAGACTTGATGAGCGCCAGTGGCGGCGCTGATACATTTGTCTTCAACCTTGGCGATACGGGCAAAAAGCTGTTGTCCGCAGACGTCATTGTTGGTTTTGACGTCAACGCAGATAAACTGCAGCTCAAGGGTACTAGCGCGAGCGATTGGTCATTCGGTGAGTCCGAGGGCAGCACCGTAATCAGCTACAATAAGGCTGGCGAGCACTTTGGTGAGAAGATCGTGCTTGAAGACGTGCTGATCACCTCTGCTCCAAGCAGCTGGTTGTTCGCTTAACAATACAACGGGATGACGTCCTTGCAGCGCAAGGACGTCATCTTTTCTTATATTCAGTCGCTATATTCGATAAGCATGATCGCGATTGCATTTCATGACCGCTTCTTCGAAGCTTAATGCGGGAACATTTCCTAATTGCCGCGAAAAAATCACGATAATTCGCAAAAATATCAAATAGCTGCCTACATTGCATAGCGTATATCGCCATGAACGCACGAGTTACTGGTGAGCGGCAGACGCCTTAGCGTTTCTTGGAAAGCCTTGAGTTCTAATAGGCTTCTTAATTGCCGCCGTTATAAGAAAACTTTAGGGACACTATAGCACGCTTTTTCGGTAATCCGAAACCGCCGATTCGGATAGTCGGGGCCGGCAGACGCCGCTAGGCCAATAGCCTAGAATGCACCGCTCCCTAACAATGCATTTTAAAGAAGATTTCAAAAACACAAGCACCGCATTCGGCGGCCAGCCAACGGAGTACCCCCTATACGCAGAGTGGGGATCAAGATTTAGTACCCGACCACACACTAAGGCTGAGTAGACTGCGCTTGGCTAGTGGCTTAATCGGCTTAACCGGCTTAACCGGCTTAACCTATTGAATATTTCACTCAACAACCATCGCGACTACAACATACCGCAAACGTATTGTTTGCCGGAAACGAACCTAACGGCCCCAAACGGGGCTTTCCGCAACCTAATATCGCGATTTGGCATAATGCTGCCCACAAAAACTCTTGTCGCCAGCCGTCTCAACCAGCAATTCCGTTACCTCGATTCTCTGCATTGGTTTCATCGAGAAGCTTAGCGACTGATCATTATCTTCCAGAAAGGTATCAATCAGCAGACGTGCTAGATTGGCAAAGTCAAATATCATTACCTTCTTCAAAACCAACCTGATCGTCTGCCGCCAGCGGACGCGAGGCATCATCGAAACAGGAATTTTTCCCTGAAATCCGATTTGAAGCGACGATAGGCGCAGCCTTCTCAAAAGATCTGCACAATTTCCGCCGAGCGCCTTCACACGCACCCACACAAATATTTGTCGCGCACATAATTTAAATTTGACGCGCGTAAATTTTTATGGTCTTGATGCCGCTGCGGTCGAAACCGGGGAGGGTCTGCCACTTCGACCGCTAATCAAAAACAGGCCCGCGCCGAAAACGTTTCGGGAGGAAAGAATGATCCGCAATCGTATTTTGAAGTCTGTTTTCGCACTTGGCATGCTGTCTGTTGCAGCCGTTTCCGCACATGCGGAAGGTATTGGTGCTTCGCTTCTCACACAGCAGCACCCCTTCTACATCGATCTCGCAAACGCGATGAAGGATGAAGCCAAGGCAAAGAATATTTCGCTTGAAGTGTCCATTGCCAACCAGGATCTCAGCAAGCAGCTTGCAGACGTTGAAGACTTCATCGTCAAGGGCGTAGACGTCATCGTTATTTCGCCGGTTGATAGCCAGGGCGTACTCGCCGCTATCAACAAGGCTGAAAAGGCTGGCATCAAGGTCATCACCGTTGACGTTCCTGCCAAAGGCGCAAAAGTTACCTCGCACATCGGTACCGACAACTACACCGGTGGTGTGAAGGCTGGCGAACTGATGGCGAAGGAACTCGGCAACAAGGGCAACGTCGCAATCATCGACTACCCGACCGTTCAGTCGGTTGTGAACCGCGTTGAAGGTTTCAAGAAGGCGATTGCTGAACATCCTGATATGAAGATCGTCTCGATCCAGACCGGCATCACGCGCGCTGAAGCCCTGGCTGCTGCACAGAACATGCTGCAGGCAAACCCTGACATCAACGGCATCTTCGGTTTCGGTGATGACGCAGCTCTCGCTGCTGCCGTTGCTGTAAAGGCTGCCAACCTCGAAAGCCAGGTCAAGGTCATCGGCTTTGACGGTATGGAAGAGGCCCGCAAGGCAGTTGACTCCAACCCGGTGATGGTTGGCGTTATCCAGCAGTTCCCTGACCAGATGGGCAAGGCCGCTGTTGACACAGCCGCCAAGGTTATTGCTGGCGAGGAAGTTCCTGCGGACCAGCCAATCGTACCTGGTGTTTACACCAAGAAGTAAGCCTCCCAAGGCTGGCTGGCCCTTGTCTTCAGGGCAATTGGCCACGCTATTCGACGGTCCCGCGCTTCCCCCCAATCTCCCTTGCGCGGGACCGTTGAATAAAATTACAAAAAGAAGACGCAACAGGTTTGAGGAGACGCCGCATGGCAGACGCCGGCACGGACACTGTTCTCCAGATCAGCAATGTCACCAAAACATTCGGCACCGTTACGGCGCTGAAGGATATGCGGCTCAACGTCAGGCGTGGCCGTGTGCATACACTGCTGGGCGAAAACGGTGCAGGAAAATCAACGCTGATGAAGATTTTGGCCGGTGTTTACCAGCCAAGCTCCGGCGACCTTCGTCTGGACAACCAGCCTTACCAACCAGCCAACCCGCAGGATGCGGCACGTTTGGGCCTGACCATCGTGTTTCAGGAACTGAGCCTGTGCAACAACCTGACCGTGGCTGAAAATATTCTGGCAACGCGCGAACCGTCCTTTGCCGGCTTCATCAACGACCGCGCACTTGAGACCAAAGCGCGCGCCATCGTGAAGGAACTTGGCTTGCCGATCGACGTATCGGACAAGGTCGGCGACCTTTCGATTGCCCAGCGGCAGTTGGTCGAAATTGCCAAAGGTCTTAGCATCGATGCCCGTGTGGTGGTGCTGGACGAACCCACCTCCTCCTTGAGCGACAGCGAAGCCGAAATTCTATTTGGCATCGTCGAGCGACTTAAGGCGCAGGGCGTCGCCGTCATCTATATTTCGCACCGCATGGAAGAAATCATGCGGCTGAGCGACGATATCACCGTTGTCCGTGACGGCTGTTACATCACAACGCGTCAGCGTGAAGAGGCCACCATTGAAGAGCTCATCGCACTTATGGTCGGCCGCACGATGGACGAGATTTATCCGCAGCGCGAAACCCCTGCTCCGGAAGCATCGGTTGCGCCGATGTTGTCGGTAGAGGGCCTGGGACGCGAGGACGAATTCGAAAACATCAGCTTCGACGTGCGTCCCGGTGAAATTCTCGGTTTCTTTGGCCTGGTTGGTTCTGGACGCTCAGAGGTCATGAACGCGCTTTTCGGCATGAAACTGTCGACGGGCACGGTTCGTCTGAACGGTGAAACCGTCAAGATCAACTCGGCGGTCTCGGCCATTGAACATGGCATCGGTTTCGTGACCGAAAACCGCAAGGAAGAAGGCCTAGTTCTCAGCCAGAGTGTGGAATCCAACATCAGCATGGCCGCGCTGCAAAGCTTTGCGGGCAAGTTCGGATTTCTGCGGCGGAAGGAAGAGCGCCGTTCCGCCAATGCGGAAGTGGCGCGCCTTTCCATCAAGACCGCATCGCTGGAAACAACGGCGGGCTCTCTTTCCGGTGGCAACCAACAGAAGATCGTTCTCGCGAAGTGGTTGCTTACCAAACCTAAGGTTCTGATCCTTGACGAACCAACCCGTGGCGTCGATGTCGGCGCCAAATTCGAAATCTACAAGATCATTCGCCAGCTTGCGGCCGAGGGCACAGCTATCCTGCTGATCTCATCGGAATTGCCGGAAGTGCTGGGCATGAGCGATCGCGTCGTCGTGATGAACGAAGGCCGCATGATCGCAACTGCCAGCGGCGCAGATCTTAATCCTGAAACCATCATGACCTTCGCGACGGGGCACCAATCATGACCCAGACCAATTCTGTATCAGCCGCTTTTATGAAGATCATGAAGCAGTATGGCGGCATTCTTCTCGCGCTCATCATTTTGTGCGTTGTCTTTTCCTCTTATAATCAGCGGTTCATGTCGGTTGCCAACTTCATGAACATCCTGCAGCAGGTGGCAGTTATCGCCATCGCGGCCTTTGGCATGACCTGGGTCATTCTGCTCGGTGAAATCGACCTGTCTGTTGGCTCGATCATTGCCGTGGCCGGCATGGTCGGCGCGCAGTGTTTTGCCTTCGGCTTCGGTTTTTTCCCGGCCGTTCTGCTGACGCTATGTGCAGGTGCCATGATGGGCATGATCAACGGCACGCTGACGGCCAAGCTGCTGCTGCCATCCTTCATTGTAACCGTTGCGACAATGGGCATCTATCGCGGTCTCGTCAGCCTGCCGACCAATGGCGCGCCGGCAATGATCATGGATGAAAGCTGGACGGCAATTGGCGCCGACAGTTTCCTCGGTCTGCCGATCATTATCTGGATCGTAGTGGCACTCTTCCTGTTCAACCACATCCTGCTCAGCAAGACGACGTTCGGTCGCCGCGCTTATCTGATCGGCGGCAACAAGGAAGCAGCGCTTTATTCCGGCATTAAAGTTGATCGCATGAAGATCACCATCTTCATGATCTCCGGCATCATGGCCGCGATCTCCGGCATTCTTCTGTCGTCCCGCTTGTCATCAGCCCAGACCAACTCCGGTACAGGCGCTGAACTCGATGCGATTGCTGCAGCGGTTCTCGGCGGCACCAGCCTTGCTGGCGGCGTCGGAACCATGGTCGGCACGCTGATTGGTGCTTTGATCATCGGTGTGATGAACAACGGCATGAACATGCTGTCCGTGCCTTACTTCTACCAGCTCATCGCCAAGGGTCTGGTCATCCTCATTGCTGTCTGGCTCGACGTTCGCGCCAAGCAGGCAAAACGCTAATCCCGCATAAAAGACGATACCATGAGCAAGATACTGACCATCGGTGAAATCCTTGTCGAAATCATCGCGACAGATCGCGGAGACGGCTTCCGTGCGCCTGTTCCGCTGATCGGCCCCTTCCCTTCCGGTGCTCCTGCCATCTTCATTGATCAGGTGGGCAAGCTTGGCCAGCAATGCGCCATTATTTCGCGCGTCGGGGAAGACGATTTTGGTTATGTAAACCTCAACCGCCTCGAGGCAGACGGCGTTGATATCTCGGGTATCGAAGTCGATCCGCAGGGCACGACAGGCAGCGCCTTTGTGCGCTACCGTGAAGACGGAAGCCGGGCATTCGTGTTCAACATTCGCCACAGCGCATGTGGCCAGATCGGCCTCAACGACAAAACGCGGGCTCTGCTGGACGAATGCACCCATCTGCACGTCATGGGCACAGCCCTATACGCTCCAAGCGTGGTTGAAACCATTCTGGCAGCCATCGAGAGCATCAAGGCAAAGGGCGGAACTGTATCGTTCGATCCAAACCTCCGCCCTGAAATTCTGGGCAGCCTAGGCATGCGTGAGGCACTGACAACGGTTCTGTCAAAGACTGACCTCTTCCTGCCAAGCGGCGAAGAGTTGTTCCTGTTCGCCAATGCCAAAACCGAACAGGAAGCAGTAGCGGAACTTCTGGCCGGCGGCATCAAGGCCATTGTCTTGAAACGCGGTGAAAAAGGCGCGACCTATTTCGACGCACAGCAGACCATTTCGCAGCCCGGATTTGAAGTGGAGGAGGTCGACCCCACTGGTGCTGGTGACAGCTTTGGTGCGACATTCGTCACCTTCTGGCTGGCTGGGAAAGAACCATCGGCAGCGCTTACGCTGGCCAATGCCTCCGGTGCCCGTGCGGTTACCAAAGCAGGACCAATGGAAGGCGCCTCCACGCAGGCTGAGCTAGAAGACTTCATAGCGAATACGGCAAGGAAACAAGCATAATGAGCCAGAACCCACTTCTCGATATCGCCAAGTGGAAAGATCGTACCGGTCCTCGCGGCATTCCATCCATCTGCTCGGCCCACCCGCTGGTTATCGAAGCTTCGATGCTGCACGCACTGAAAGATGGCAATTACCTCCTGATTGAAGCGACCTGTAATCAGGTCAACCAGGATGGTGGTTACACGGGCATGACACCGGCAGATTTTCGCACCTTTGTCGAAAAGATTGCTGCAAACACTGGATTTCCATTGGAAAAACTGATCCTAGGTGGCGATCACCTTGGTCCTAACCCATGGAAAAACCTGGCTGCATCCGAGGCCATGGAAAAGGCACGTGTGATGATTGCAGCCTTTGCCAAGGCGGGCTTCACCAAACTTCATCTGGACACCAGCATGGGCTGCGCCGGTGAACCTGTTGCCCTTCCAGATGCAATTACTGCCGAACGCGCCGCAAACCTGGCGGCCGTTGCTGAAGCTGCCATCAGTGGTGATAACGGCATCAAACCGGTCTACATCATCGGCACAGAGGTGCCAATTCCAGGCGGAGCCATGGAAGAATTGGAGACGCTTGAGGTCACCTCACCGCAGGCAGCACTCGAAACTGTCAACATTCATCGTCAGGCATTTATCGATGCAGGCGTGGAAGAGGCTTTTTCACGCGCTATTGGCGCGGTCGTGCAGCCGGGTGTCGAGTTCGGCAACCACAATGTCATTCCGTATGTTTCGGAGGCCGCCCGCGACCTGAGTGCGACACTTGCAGACATGCCAGGTTTTGTCTTCGAAGCGCATTCCACCGACTACCAGACACAGGAGGCACTGTCGTCGCTGGTCAATGACGGGTTTGCCATTTTGAAGGTGGGGCCTGGCCTTACCTTCGCCCTTCGCGAAGCATTCTACGGCCTCGACCGCATAGCCGCATTCCTGTTTCCTAATCAGCGTAAGGAAAGCCTCATCGAAGTTATCGAGCGTGTGCTGACAGCAGATCCCAAAAACTGGGAAAAATACTACCACGGCACAGCAGACGAACAGCGTCTGCAGCGCCACTTCAGCTACAGCGACCGCATTCGTTATTACTGGCCAAATCCTGAAATTACTTCTGCAATCAATGCGTTATTTGCTCTGCTTGATGGATTGGAAATTCCGGAGACGCTTATCAGCCAGTACCTTCAGGGAAGTTATGAACGGGTTCGCGACGGCAAGGTGCGCCCTTACGCACATGACCTTTCCATTGCTGCAGTTGATGCCGTTCTGGACATTTATTTCAAGGCATGCCGCTCTTAAGGAGCGGCACAAAGCTTATCGTGTAAAATCATTCCGGCAGATTGATCGTCCCCTTGCGGGGAGGTAGATGTAAAAATTCAATCGATTTATGCCGGATTGACGAATGGGGAATTCATACCGTGGATAAAGCGCCGATCAAAACGATGGAGGATTTTTCCGAATTCGTCGGCCTGTCTCGGCCGACGGTTTCCAAATACTTCAATGACCCCTCGTCTGTTCGCAGCAAGACCCGCGATCTGATCGAGGCTGCCATCAAGGAATCCGGTTTTCGGCCGAATATGTTTGCGGTGAATCTCAATAGACGCCGCAGCAACATATTGGGGATCATCATTCCCAATTCAACCGACCCCTTCTACATGGCCCTCACGCGCCGTGTGGAGTTGCTGGCCAATGAAGCCGGTTTTCTGGCCTTCATCCTGTCATCGGATGGCAATCCTGAGATTGAACAGCGGGCCATTGAAACGCTGAAGTCCATGAATGTCGCCGGTGCCATTATTGCACCGCTTGGCGTTAAGTCACATCACCAGACGCTTGCGCAGCTTGGCGCCAGCATTCCACTGATTTACGTGGATTCACCACTGGATGAGACCTCGTCGTTCGTCGGAACCAATAACCGCCAAAGTTTCCAGCTGATTGTCGATTATCTGTGCCGCTCGGGTGAACCGCCTTGCTATCTCGGCATGCCAGGCGTCAACAACAATGCCACCAGCCGTCGGCTGGCCTATATCGATGCCATGGAACAATTACGGATAGAGCCGAAACTCGTTATAACATCAGAAGGCCGGGACTGGGACTTCGAAAAATTCGGTTATGACGAAACCATGCGCACCCTCAAGGAGCATGGGAGTTTCCCAACAAAGACTGTTTTGTGCGCCAACGACCGCGTGGCATTTGGTGCCATTGCTGCGGCATGGCAATCCGGCCTGAAGGTTGGACGTGGTGTGGATTGCGACATTCGTATCGCCGGCCATGACGATCACCCACTGTCACGTTATGCCTGTCCCCCGATCACCACGGTTGCCCAGAACTATAATGAGATTGGCCGACTGGCGACCGAACTGTTGCTGTCAAAACTTGGCGAAGCAACCGACGCAAAAAACGAGATTCCGTCGGACGAACGTATTTTGCTCAACGCCGAAATCATGCTGCGCGACTCTGCGTGAATGTGATAAGCGGAACCTCCCACCACTAATGAATGGAAACATGCCATGAAGAATGAAATGCGGTCCCTTCCCTCCTCCCTGAGCGAGGCTCACGCCGCTTTTCTGTTCGACATGGATGGAACCCTGTTGAACTCGATTGCCGTCGTGGAACGCGTGTGGCGTGAATGGGCAGTTGATAACGGCATTGAACCGACTGCATTTCTGCAGCGTATTCATGGCCTCCGCGCCATCGAGGTAGTTCGCCGCGAAGCTGTGCCTGGTCTCGACGTTGTAGAGCAGGCCGACATTCTGCTGCAACGCGAAATGGATGATGTTGACGGCATCATCAAAATTCCGGGAATCGCAGACTTCCTGTCGAAAATTCCTGAGGGCCGTTGGGCTATTGTCACATCAGCCCCTCGTCCGCTTGCCGTCCTTCGCCTCGCCGCAGCCGGCATCGTTCCGCCTGAGATCATGATCTGCGGTGAAGATGTCGAAAACGGCAAGCCAGACCCGGAAGGTTACCTGAAAGCCGCCAAGCTGCTTGGCGTCGATCCGACACAATGTGTGGTATTTGAGGATGCACCGGCTGGTATCAGTGCAGGCGAACGCATGGGCGCAAACGTTGTGGTGATCAGCGCAACACACTCACATCCAATCGAGACGGATCATCTTGCCATCGACAGTTATGACGAGTTGGACATTACAGTGACCGAGACTGGTGCTCTGCGTCTCGATCGCGCCAACGTTACGGCCCGCTGAGCTTTCCAACAAGCGCTGTCGTGACGAGGTATCCTGACAGGGATGCAATTCCTGTCAGGAATGTACCCCAGATGATGTCAACCACAGTCATCGACACCGACCAGCCCTTTAGGGTTGAAAGATTGGTCATGTCGTATGTGCCATAGGCGAGCATTCCCAACAGTGCGCCACTGATAAGCGCGGTTGTCCAATTGCCGGAAGTGAGCGCAGGCCAAACGCCGAAATAGACAATACCGGCCACGTAGAAAAGATAGAATATACCGGCAGCCGTTAAGTTCGGCTGCTCCAGCAACAGTGAACCGATGCGGCTGCGGTAAAAGGTGCGGGTCATGGTCGAAAGCCAGATGAAATCCAGGCCGAAGAATACCACAGCCGTTGCGACGTAGGCCGCCAGGTATTTCACCATATCATCTCTCCCTTTTTTTCGCAGGTTAAATGCCAAGAAGCGGCTGTACCAGACGGACAACCCAGCTTCTGAATTTCAAAGGTGCATCCGTCACCGCAAGGCAGATACAATCAGCTTGCGTCGAAGCAACAGGCTTATGCACCAGTTCTGAGTCCGCATCTTCTATGTCGCCACGGCCATAGCTGTCTGTTTCATCGGTAAAGCTGCCACTCAGAACGAGGGTAAGTTCCCGCCCTCCATGACCATGCTCCGGCACCGGCTTTCCGGCAGGTATACGCAGAAGACGCACACTGGTTTCATTATCGCCAGTTTTAATCGGCAAATGGTAGGCGCCACGCCCCAATGACTTCCACTTCACATCCGAGAGATCACCGCCAACATAGGAGCGTAGAGGTTCAGGAAGAACAGTGGCATCATGCGTAACAGCTGTGCGCTTTACGGGTGATGCTGGCTCATCACCCTCACAGGTGATCCGTGTCTTGATGCTATCCCAGGCAGAGTCGACATTATTATCAGCCGGCAGTCTGTCGATCATGTGTCCGCCAAGTTGCTCGAAACCTCTCATCCTCGAGCGGCAGGCGGGGCACAAGGCCAGATGTGAGGCAACTGCGATGCTCCATCCTTCGCCAAGCGTTCCGGCCGCATAAGACGACAGAAGATCGTCGCTAAGATGATGTCTGATCTCAATCATGCGTCGTCTCCTTGTCCAAGGACGAGACGCAACTTGGCGAAGGCAAGCCGCATGCGCGACTTCACCGTTCCTAGCGGTATATTGAGCTTCTGGGCAATCACGCTATGCGTTGCATCTTCAAAGAACGACATTTCAAGCAATTTCGCCTGTTCTCGCGGCAATCCGGCAAGTGCTGCCTTCAAATGTTCAGCGGTCTGTTGTGCGACCAGCACATTGTCGGCGGATGGCTCTGCATCGGGCACGAACACCGGGTCATCAGGATCAAACTCCGGCCTTTTCTCTTTACGGACCGCATCGATACGCAGATTACGGGCAATCGTGAAAATCCATGTTGAAAGCGACCCCTTGGAGCGGTCATACCTGTCCGCCTTGTTCCACACCGCGATCATTGTCTCCTGCATCAGCTCTTCTGCCAATTGGCTATCTGCAGCGAGTTTTGACATGTATGAACGAACGCGTGGCGCGAAATGCCGGAAAATTATCTCATAGGCATGAATGTCCTTTTGCGCGCTAATCGCGAACATCAGTTTTTCAAATTCATGCTGCCCGCTATCTGCGGCGCCATCATCCATTGCACTATTTCCTCGGCTCTTTCGACGTAATGGAGCAGACCGCCGGAATGTAATTCCAGCTTCCTTTTGCCACGTCAGGGCGCCTATGGAAATATGTGTGTTCATACCGCTTTTACGTCACGACTTGAACAATAGATCACCTGACTCAGTTTTTTTTGATCTGTAGCGATCCAACCTGCATTTCCTTGCGTAAAACATGCATTACAAAAATGAGGTAAGCAGTGGCGACCGAAAAACGATCCACGAACGAGACGAAACGCGTTGCTGTGATTGGCTCCGGCATATCCGGTCTTTCTGCGGCATGGTTGATCTCAAAAAGCGCCTCGGTAACGCTTTACGAAAGCGACGATAGGCTTGGCGGCCACTCAAACACCGTGACTGTTTCCGGCAGCAATGGCGATATTGATGTCGACACCGGCTTTATCGTTTACAATGAACGCAACTATCCGAACCTTGTTGAACTGTTTAAGACTGTTGGCGTTGAAACTCAGCCATCCAACATGTCTTTCGCCGTATCGTTAAACGGTGGCAAACTGGAGTATTCCGGTTCTGGTCTCAATGGACTGATGGGCCAACGCGGAAATATCGTAAAACCCCGCTTCTGGGCCATGTTACGAGACCTTATGCGTTTTTACCGCGAAGCGCCTTTGGCCTTGTCGTCACATGAGATGGACGATTTGACGATCGGCGATTATCTCGACATGAATGGTTATGGTCAGGGCTTTATCGACAACCATTTGTTGCCAATGGGTGCTGCAATTTGGTCGGCCAGCGCACAGGAAATGCGCGCTTACCCATTCAAGGCTTTCATTCGATTTTTCGTAAGCCATGGCCTGCTGACCCTAAAAGATCGACCGCTTTGGCGCACGGTAACAGGTGGCAGCCGACAATACGTAAAGCTCCTGATCGAGACGTTACCCGACATACGTATGTCGACCCGGATCGTCTCGATTGAGCGAAACAAAGACGGGGTCCACATCACCGACGAGCGCGGTAATCGCGAGACGTTTTCGGATGTGGTGTTGGCAACCCATGCCGATCAAGCGCTGGCTCTGCTGTCCGATGCATCGGACGAAGAACAAAATATGCTCGCGTCGTTCCGTTACACCGACAACGAAGCCGTTCTCCACACAGATCCGTCACTGATGCCAAAACGCAAACGCACATGGGCAAGCTGGAATTACATTGGTGAGACGAAACAAGATGGCGCCCAGTCACTCTGCGTGACCTACTGGATGAACCGTCTGCAGAATATTCCAATGTCCGACCCGTTGTTCGTCACGCTTAATCCGGTTCGCGAAATTGCGCCGGAAAATATCTTGCGGCTCATTCCTTATATGCATCCGCTTTTCGACGCCCCTGCACTGGAGGCTCAACGCAATCTCTGGCGCATTCAGGGTAAAAACCGCATATGGTTCTGTGGGGCCTATTGTGGTTATGGTTTTCATGAAGACGGGTTGCAATCCGGTCTGGCGGTTGCAGAGGCAATAACCGGGCAAAAACGCCCATGGACCGTGGCGGACGAATCCGGTCGCATTCATTTACCTCCCAAATTGGAGGCAGCAGAGTAATGTCGCATTCGGCGCTTTTTGCAGGAAAGGTCATGCACATGCGGTACCGCCCCAAGCGGCATCGCCTGCAATACAGCGTCTTCTCGCTTTTACTGGATTTGGATGAACTTCCATCACTAGACAAAAAACTACGGCTGTTTGGTTACAATCGCCGAGCGTTGATCAGTTTCCATGACAAGGACCATGGCGATGGTCAGCCAAACGGCTTGCGGAATTGGGTAGAAATCCGGCTGGATGAAGCCGGTCTTTTGGAGCCTGGCATGCAAATCCGTGTGCTGTGCTATCCACGTATCCTAGGTTACGTTTTCAACCCGCTCACTCTCTATTTCTGCCATGGGAAAAATGGCTTGCGCGCCGTTCTTTACGAAGTGTGCAACACATTCGGTGAACGTCATACCTACACAATCGCGGTTGGGGCCTCGCAGCAGGAGAGCATTCGCCAATCCTGTGCCAAGGATTTTTACGTCTCACCCTTTGTGCCGATGAACTGCCACTATAATTTTCACATCGAACCACCCGGTGAAAACGTTCTGGTGCGGATCGATGAGGAAGACCCGGATGGCATGCTGCTAGTCGCATCCTTTGCCGCCAACAGACAAGAGTTGAACAACCGTACACTTCTATCCGCCTTTGTGCGCCATCCGTTGATGACGCTGAAAATCACCGCCGGAATCTACTGGGAAGCCCTGCTCCTCTGGCGCAAAGGCGCTCCGATCTATCGCCATAGTGCCGCAACCAACCGGGTTGCAAGCACTGTCGTCAGACCTTCATCTGCAGGAAATCAGGCTCATGACTCACGCTGAAGAAAAGTCTTTTGAAAGCCGCCTGAACAACTTGCCCTTTTGGGCAAGATTGGTGAAGGGCTGGGCCAACCGTATCGTGATCGGCAGTCTGACGATCAGGTTCCCCAACGGCAGCATGCATCATGTAGCCGGAGAGCAACCGGGGCCAGCCGCCACAATCTCGATATTATCAGGCCGCTTCGTTTGGCAGATCATGACGGAAGGCAATCTTGGACTGGCGCGCGGTTATATGGATGGCACCTGGGACAGCCCGGACATTGGCGCTGTTCTCGATCTGGGTTTGGCCAACGAGAAAGTCCTGTCTGGACTGATTGCTATTCCTTTCATGCGCAAGGTCATAGCCAATTACCGGCACCGGAAAAATGCCAACACCAAGGGTGGAAGCCGTCGTAACATTGCCTTCCATTACGACCTCGGCAACAAATTTTACGATCAGTGGCTGGATGGTACCATGACCTATTCCTCAGCCATCTTTCAGCGCCCTGAGCAGCCACTAGATGAGGCGCAAACTGCCAAATATGCACGCATTGTCGAAAAGCTGGATATTCAGAAAGACGACACCGTACTGGAGATCGGATGTGGATGGGGCGGCTTTGCAGAATATGCTGCCCTCACCACCGGTTGCCGCATCCTGTGCCTTACGCTTTCCAATGAGCAGGCACTGTATGCGCAGGAACGCATGCGCAGTGCAGGACTGCTGGACCGTGTGGAGATCCGCATTCAGGACTACCGGGATTGCGAGGGTTCCTTTGACAAGATCGTTTCGATCGAAATGTTCGAGGCAGTTGGCGAGGAAAACTGGCCGATCTATTTCGACAAGGTCAAACATCTACTCAAGACAGGTGGTGAAGCCATGCTTCAGGTTATCACCATTTCCCGCGATCGTTTTGAAACCTACCGCAACACCGCAGACTTCATCCAGACCTACATCTTCCCAGGCGGCATGTTGCCGTCAAACGAAGCATTGGTCAGCGTTGCCAGCCACCACGGTCTCAAGCTGAGTGACCAATATCTGTTCGGCTTGGATTATGAGAAAACGCTCCTGTGGTGGGACCGCGCATTTTCCGCGCAGTGGCACAATATTGAACCCCTTGGCTTTGATAGCCGCTTCAAGCGCATGTGGCGTTATTACCTGCATTATTGCGCCGCAGGTTTCCGTTCCGGCCGCATTGATGTCGGCCAGTTTCATTTTCGATTAGAATAACAAGCATAGCAGTATGCTTCCTCTCCACCTTTATAAAACAGGAGCCGGAAGATGGTTTCACAAGCAGTCGTTTGGCTTCGCAACGACTTGAGAATTGGCGACAACCCTGCACTTGATGCAGCGCTTGCAAGAGGCAGTTCGGTTACAGCCGTTTATATACACGAAACGGACCATAACCTGCGCAAACCAGGCGCCGCGGTACAATGGTGGCTAGAACAAAGTCTTGCCGACTTTTGCAAACGGCTTGAGAAACTAGGCGTAACCCTCATTGTTGAAACAGGAAAATCCGCGGACATCCTGCCAAAGCTGGCAAAAGAGATAAAGCCGGAGGTGGTTTTCTGGAACCGTCGGTACGCACCAGCTGAGCGGGAATGCGATGCGCAGATAAAGACTGAGCTTCGCCAGTCGGGTTTCACGGTAACCTCATTTCATGGCAATCTTCTCCTTGAACCCTGGCAACTCGAAACAGGCAGTGGCGGCCCCTATCAGGTCTTCACACCGTTTGCCCGTTCACTGCGTCAGAAGGGTGTGCCCACGCCCCTGCGTTTGCGCGACACCAAAGCACAATCATCATCTGCCAAGCCTAAAAGCTATGAGCGTCCATCCCCGCCGCATTGGGCTGAAAAGATGGAAGGCTCCTGGCAGATTGGCGAAGAGGCCGGTTACGAGCAGTTCCACGACTTTCTTGATGAGATCGTGAAGTCATATGCCGAAAGCCGCGACGTTCCCGGCAAGCTGGGAACGTCCAAGCTCTCACCCTATTTGCGATTTGGCGAAGTCAGCGTCCGACAGCTTTGGCACAGTGCTCTTCATTACAGCGAGCAACACCCTTCCGTCTCGTCGGGCGTCGAAAAATTTCTCTCCGAGCTGATCTGGAGAGACTTCCATTACCACCAGCTCTACCACCGCAAGGATATTGCGCGTTACGACATGCGCGACGCCATCGCCCATATCGAATGGCAGGAGGACAAAAAAGCGCTCAGCGCCTGGACAAAAGGACAGACGGGCTTCCCAATCGTCGACGCGGGCATGCGGCAATTATGGGCAACCGGATGGATGCACAATCGCGTCCGCATGCTGGTTGCCTCCCTACTCACCAAAAACCTGCTCATCGATTGGCGACATGGTGAAGAGTGGTTCTGGGATACGCTGGTGGATGGCGACATTGCCAGTAATCCCGGCAGCTGGCAGTGGGTTGCCGGTTGTGGCATGGATGCTGCCCCTTACTTTCGCGTATTCAATCCCGTTGTCCAGGGCGAACGGTTCGATGCTGCGGGCGATTACGTCCGTGAATGGGTTCCTGAACTGGCCGACATGCCGAACAAATGGATACACAAACCGTTTGAAGCACCAGACACCGTACTGGAAAAAGCCGGTGTAGTACTGGGTAAAACCTATCCGAAACCTATTGTTGATTTGAAAAGCTCATCGCGTCGTGCACGCAACAGTAAAAAGGGCGAAGAAGACGATCTCTTCGCCTGACACTCAAGGCTTTGCGTCATCCAATCATAGAAGACGTTTTATGTCGACAGTATGTATTGCATCATGTTAGTGCTTGCCAAAAGCACTCCCTCCGTGGTTGGGAAGAGTGACAAAATCGGCGGGAGCGTTTTATGAGCGATCAGGAAAAACACGATGTGCTTGTGGTCGGCACAGGCATTATCGGAGTGATGTCGGCACTTTATCTGCAATCACAAGGTCGTTCTGTAACCCTTTTGGAACGTGGAGAAATTGCACGCGGCGCAAGCTCCGGAAATGCCGGCATTCTGGCGTTCCCCGAAATCATTCCCATTCCTGCGCCGGGTCTCATGAAAAAGGCGCCGCGTTGGCTTTTCGATCCGCTGGGCCCGTTAAGCGTTCCACCATCCTATGCCCTGAAGGTTGCTCCCTGGCTGTGGCGTTTCTGGCGCGCGAGCTCCGAATCCGCCTTCCGGCACGGCCTAAAAACCCAGATCTCGATGATGAAACTGTCTGCCGCGGAGATGGAAGTGATCCGCGCGATGCCCGAACTCTCCGGTTTCTTTACCAACACCGGAACGCTTGATCTTTACGACAGTGAAGCAAGCTTCAATGCCGCTGCTGCCGATTGGGCGGAAAAGGAAAAAGCCGGTTTTGTCTTCAACCGTGTTGGGCGCGCTGAGATCGACGAATTGCAGCCGGGTCTGGCACCACAATTCCAGCACGCCATGTTTACACCTGGCGGCCTGCAGGTCTCCGAGCCATACGAATTCACCAAGGCGATTGCTGAACTGGTCATCGCACGAGGCGGCAAGCTGATTGAGGGCGAAGCGCTACGTCTTGAGCCCCGTGGCGACGAGGCGCGCGTGACCTTGACGGGCGGCAAAACAGTCGACGCGGCAAAGGTGGTCGTCGCCGGTGGCGCATGGTCAAAGAACCTTGGTGCCAGCCTTGGCGAAAACCTGCCGCTTGAGACAGAACGTGGTTACAACACAACCCTGCCCGACCAGTCTTTCAAGTTGACCCGCCAGCTCTATTTCAATGACCACGCCTTTGTCGTGACGCCGCTCTCCACCGGTATTCGAGTGGGTGGTGCCGTCGAACTGGGCGGTCTGTCACTGCCGCCGAATTACCGACGCTCCGAAGCACTTTTGGGAAAAGCTGCAAAGTTTCTGCCCGGTCTGAAAACCGAAGGCGGCAAACAGTGGATGGGTTTCCGCCCATCCATGCCAGATTGCCTGCCGGTTATCGGCGCCTCCAAGGTAAGCCCCGCCATCATCTATGCCTTCGGGCACGGGCATCTTGGCCTGACGCAGTCGGCGGCAACGGGCAAACTCGTCAGCGATCTCGTTGCCGGACGAGACCCGTCAATTTCCATCGATCCATTCCGGGCCGGCCGCTTTGGTTAAACATCACGGCTTTGTCGCGGTCAGAATAAACCGTCGATAAAGCCGTGTTCTCAAACGATCACACAATTTCGCCTGCTTACGCTGCGCCACCGCAATCGGCTCATGCGAGTGCAGGCGAATATCTGAAAACCTGGCGCCCTTCAGCAGTGGAATGATGCGTTCAGGACGAAGCCCGTCCCCGAACGGCAGTTGCTCCATGATGTGTTTATGTTTGGCGCTTTGAGCACTGTCGTAATGTGGATCGGGCGGGGAAAACCGACCAAGAAGCGCAATCAGCTTTGACGCGATGCGACCAACCAGCGTCAATTGTGCCCAGTCCCCGTGAAAAACCAGCAAACGGCCACCGGACTTCAATACACGGTGCCATTCCTGAAACGCCTGTTCAGGCTGCGTCAACGTCCAGACCAGATGACGGCACACGATGGCATCATAGATGTCGTCAGGCTCCATCGTGTTTTCGGCATCAGCAAGCACAAAACGCAGACCAGGTTTTCCCACATGTTTGCGCCGCGCAACTGACAACATGGCCTCGGAGAAATCGAGGGCCGTCACGTCATGACCAATGTCGTGAATAAGCCGTGTCACCTCGCCCGTGCCGCAGGCCAGTTCCAGCACGGATAATGGATGTTCCCCCAGAGCGTCGCGCACTGGCTGCTGCCACGCGTCAAATTCCGGTCCGGGTGGAATGCGATGGCCAAATACCAGATCGAATGTTTCCGACCGTTTCGACCAGTAATCCCTGATATCGTCCTTGAGATGGAAGTTGTCGATGCTCATGATCAAGCCGTCTTATACTGGATATGGCAACGGCCATGGTAAGATGATCGCTCGATACGCGCACTAACTCCAAAAACGTCACGAATGAGCGTTTCCGTCAGCACCTCTTCTGGCGGCCCGAAAGCCACGATCTCCCCTGCATGCATGACCGCAAGATTATCGCAGAACATCGCTGCAAGATTGAGATCATGCAAGGCGACGATACACGTTACTGGCAACCGGGACACCAGCGCCAGAATGTCCAGCTGGTGCTGAATATCGAGGTGGTTGGTTGGTTCATCCAACAGAAGCTGTGACGGCGTTTGCGCCAATGCCCGGGCAATATGAACCCGCTGCTTTTCACCACCAGACAGCGTATGCCAAAGCCTAGACGCTTTATCCAGCATGCCGACATGTCTCAGCGCATCCTGTACGGCGGCCTCATCTTCCGATCTCCACATTGAAATCGGGCTGCGATGCGGTGTTCGTCCAAGCTTGACGACATCGATCACATGGACCTGGATTTCCGTCGTTGCCTGTTGTTCGACAAAGGCCGTACTTTTGGCAATCTGGGCCTGAGAAAGGGTCGCTATGTCCTCGCCGCCAAGCGTAATTACGCCGCTCTGGACTTTGCGGATACGGCAGATGAGCCGCAGCAAACTGGATTTTCCCGAACCATTTGGCCCAAGCAGGCCAAGCGTCGTGCCGGGTGCAGCGTCGAGAGTTACTCCATTGACAATAAGACTGCCGCCTGAGGCCCAGTGAACTTTTTCCAGCGAAATACTCATGCGGCCCTCCGTGCCCGGTAGAGAATAAAGGCAAAAGCGGGCGCGCCAAACAATGCCGTTACCACGCCGATGGGCAGGATTTGCTGTGGGATGATGATACGTGACACGATATCGGCTGCCACCATGAATATGGCACCGATCATCGCAGACACAGGCAAAAGACGCTGATGTCCGGAGCCAGCAATGAACCGTGCGGCATGGGGAATGACCAACCCGACAAATCCGATACAGCCAACGATGCTGACGACGGTTGCCGTCATCAATGCCGTCACGCCAAGCAGAGTTATGCGTACACGACGAACGGGAATACCAAGTCCGGCGGCGGTATCTGTACCGAACATGAAAGCATCCAATGCCCGGGCATGGGCCGCACAAAACACAAAACCCAACAATGCAACGGGTGCAGCGAGATAAACGTCCGGCCAGCGCACACCGGACAGGCTACCGAGCAACCAGAACATCACACCACGCGCCTGTTCTGCATTTGCAGATGTGGTGACGATATAGGATGTCAGCGCATTAAAGAGCTGCGAACCGGCCACGCCGGCAAGAATGATACGGTCGCTGCTGCCACCAGCGCCGGCCGCAAGCAGTGACACGAGAAGAAACGCTACGACGGCGCCCAGAAATGCGCCCGTAGACAGTGTCAAAACACCGTAACCGATGCCCAGAACCATAATACAAACGGCACCGGTTGAGGCACCTGCGGAAATGCCCAGCACGAAAGGTTCAGCAAGAGGGTTGCGCAGCAATGCTTGCAGGATCACACCACAGAGCGCCAGCGCAGCCCCTGCACTTGCCGCAACCAAGGCGCGGCTCAGACGATAGTCCCAGATAACGCCTTCATGGATGCGGCTGATTTCAAACGGCATTCCAAAGGCGCGTTTCATAACGGCCTTAGCCGTCGTATCGAGCGGAATGGAAATTTCGCCGATCGACACGGCAAGACTTATCATGAAGCCGAGAAGCATCAGAAAAAAGACGGTGGCTGCCAAAGGCAGCCACCATGCTGAACGACGTGCAGACATTTCTGTCACTTGGAAATCCCGAGCGCCTGGATACCCTTTGCCAGGATTTCAATGCCATCAATCGTACGAATGGTCGGGTTCATGGACTGTGCATCCATCATGACGAAATGTTTGTTCTTAACGGCATCCATGTGGCTGGTGACCGGATCATTTTCCAGGAAGTCAATCTTGACCGCAGGATCATCGGCTGCATAACGGCGACGATCCATGGTAGCGATCACGACAACAGCAGGGTTGGATTCGGCAATGGTTTCCCACCCGACCAGCGGCCATTCTTCTTCCGTGCTCACGACATTTTTTGCACCAAGCGTTTTCAGAATATAGGCCGGAGCACTGTTTTTACCGGCAATATAGGCGTCGCCCTTCACTTCCTTGCTGGAGAACCAGAAAACAACAGGAAGATTGGCCGACGATGCGTTGCCGATCGACGCGACGGCTGCGGCCTCACGTGCCCTCAGATCGGCGACCAGTTTTTCGCCCCGTTCTTTGATATCGAAAATATCGGAGAGTTCGCTGATCTGCTGATAGATCAGATCCATCGTGAAAAGCTCTTTGCGTACGCCATCGCCACCATCGGCATTGATCTTGGCCACGCAGTCTGCAGGAGAAACATAGGTATTGATGCCAAGTGAACCGAATTGTTCGCGTTTGCCCACAGAACCCTGCGTGCCGACGTGCCATTCGAACTCCGCAGCAACCAGATCAGGCTCTTTGCCGACAACCGATTCAAAGCTGGGGTCATTGTCTGCAAGGCGCGGAATTTGCGCATTGACGCCTTCATATTCTTTCAAAACCGGCCCAACCCAAACAGCGGTACCGGCAATCTTGTCTGCCAAGCCAAGGGAAAACAGGATTTCGGTCATGCCCTGTCCGATCGAAACGATCTTTGCTGGTGCTTTTTCGAACGTAATCGACTGACCGCAATTGGTTACCGTCAACGGATATTGGGTCGCCGCATGGGCACTACCAGAGAACCCGGCAACTAAAACGGTTACAGCACTGAGAGTTTTTATGATGGCACGCATGGAAGCCTTCCGATTGGAAATATTTGAAATGCAGTTGAGATTACGGGAATGAATTGCCCGGTTTGTGCAGCGTTTAGAAAAACGACGCGCGGTTAACCCAACAATGCAATGAACGGAGGCAACAAATGCATATGTTATGTAATAACATGACTATTCCTTTCCGGACAACCCCGCCCGGTGCGTTGGATTAACAAATAACGGCAGGTCTCCTGGCTCACGAATTCACGCCGTTCATCTGCCTTCCCGTGCACTCAGCGGCACAGTGGCATGGTGTAAGAGCTACACCACAAGGATGAGCGGCAATCCGCTTACAGTTGCGGGGGCAGCCATGGCATTGTTTCTTCAACAGAAACGCACCATGTTCCCTATTAATCCCCTCCAGGTACAACCCTTTGGAGAACCGTCGGATGCCACTTATGGCCAAGGGGCAGACAAGGTCAAGGCTATTGCGACAGACCGAACAAAAGAAAACCGCCGCCCCAGAGATTGAGGCAACGGCATTTTTCATTCTCAAAAATCTTGGAGGCTCAGAATTCTGTCCAGTCCGCTTCCTTGGCTGTAGTCGCAGCGGCAGATGAACCGCCACCGAAGGCGCTCGCCAACTTATTGCCCAGTGCACGTGCTGGAGAAGCAATCGGCCTGGACTTTGTCGATGCTGCCACCGGTGCCGGTGCAGCAGGTCGCGAAACCGAAGCGGCGGCGCGAGGAGCAGCAGGCCTTGCGAAACCAGCCATACCGCCGGTGCCTGTCAGTCTGAACTGGCCGAGCAGCGAGTTGAGGGACGTGGCTTCCGTTGCAAGACCATGGCTTGCCGCCGTTGTTTCTTCGACCATGGCAGCGTTCTGTTGCGTGCCCTGATCCATGGTGTTGACGGCGGTGTTGATTTCCTGAAGACCAACCGACTGTTCGCGGGTTGCCTCAGCAATCGCGTGAACATGCTGGTTGATTTCCTGAACCTGAGAAACGATCGCGTCCAGCGCCTTGCCTGTCTGGTCGACAAGGTGAACCCCGGTTTCGACATGCGATGTCGAGGCAGTGATCAACGACTTGATTTCCTTTGCGGCATTCGCGGAACGCTGGGCAAGTTCACGAACTTCCTGCGCCACAACAGCAAAACCCTTACCAGCTTCACCGGCGCGCGCCGCTTCGACACCCGCGTTCAGAGCAAGCAGGTTGGTCTGGAAGGCGATGTCATCGATAACACCGATGATGTTACCGATTTCGCTGGAGGATTTTTCGATCTGCTCCATGGCGGTGACGGCTTCACGCACCACTTCACCAGACTTTTCTGCTTCCTGACGGGTACGGGAAACCAGGTGGCGTGCCTCTTCTGCGCGCTTGGCGGAATCTTTGACCGTCGTGGTGATTTCTTCCAGAGCGGCGGCTGTCTCTTCAACAGAAGCAGCCTGCTGCTCTGTGCGGCGGGAAAGGTCGTCAGCCGAGGAGCGGATTTCATTAGCACCAGCATCGATGGCGCGGGCATTTGTACCAACGCTCTGCATCGCCAGATCAAGCTTTTCTGCTGAATGGTTGAAGTTCTGACGCAGTGTGTCCAGTTGGCCGTTAAATGGATGTGCAATACGCGCAGCCAGATCGCCATCAGCCAGTTTGCCAAGCGCGGCACCCAGCGTATCGACGGCTTTCTGAATTTCTGCGGCTTCCAGGACCTTCTGCTGCTCGCGTTCAGCGCGCTCATTCTCGGTGCTGACGCGATCTTCATCAGCTTGACGGGACAGGCGACCACGTTCAATGGCGTTGTCGCGGAACACGGCCACGGCGGCCGCCATGTTGCCAATTTCGTCCTTGCGGTCCAGGCCGTCAATTTCAGACTTCACATCGCCACTGGCCAGTGTCTGCATGCGTTCGCGCAAACGAACCATCGGTGCAGTGATACCGGCGTGAGCGACGTAAATCGCAAAACAAACGGCCGCCACCAAGCCAACACACATAAAGATGAAGCTCTGTGTAATCGTCGAGCCGATCGATGCGGAAAGCGACTTGCTGCCATTGTCCAAAAGCTGCGACAGTGCGGTGTTGTTGGCACCGGCCTGATCCGAAACCTGCTTTAGCAGTGTTTCCAGCTTTGACTGCATGGCTGGCAGTTCTGCGCCATTGCCGCCGAAATGCAGCTGCAGCATTTTTTCATACATGGTCTGCAGTTCGTTGGTCGAAGCCAGCAACTTCTCGATATCGTCCTTGCGGCTCGGAACCGACGCCGGCACGGCGGCCAGACGGTCCTTGGCAAGCTTGAAGTTGGAGGCGAAGCGTTCACGCATCTCCGGCAGGCCAGGATGCTGAGCATCCATTTGCAGCATGCGTTCGGCCCAGACAACCGACGTCCAGATACCGGAAGCGGCACGGGCGCTCATCATGGCGGAGGTTGCTTCCTTGTCGATGAAGCCAAGGTAGCTGGAGTTTGCATCACTGAACTTGGCGGTAATGAATGTAAAACCACCAAACGAAACCAAGCCGAGCATGAACAAGGTGGAAAGTATCTTCCACTTGATGCTGAGGTTTTTCAACATGTTGGACTTCCTAGAACGAAAGGACAAACGGAATACTGTACCGCAGGGCTGCGGCATTCCGACATCGATTTTTGTGGGAAAACTATGCTTCGACTAAAAGCTCAAACAACAAGCGTCATGCAGCCCCGGAAGGTGTCGTTCGACACCGTTATAGAAAGAAATTGATTAAAAACTTGTATAGCTATCGGTCAAAACCGGGCCGAACGTTATAAAAAAACGCCTTAAAAACAGTATGTTCGACAGTTTTCATATAGATGTGTCAATCTCATTGACAGCGGGGCAAAAACGCGACAATTTGCACCTATTCCGAGGGGGGCATCCTACGATGCTGAGATGGCGGTGAGCCGGACCCTTGAACCTGATCCGGGTCGTACCGGCGTAGGAACGGAAACAGCGGCATAAAGCCCCCTTTTCTCTTCTCCGCTTGCCTGGATCTCCGTGATTGTCACAAGTCTGGAGATCGTAGATGACATTCAAGATTGCTATAGGTGCCGTTCGCGGCCATCGCCCTCATTTGGTTTATCGTTTCATATAAACCCAAATGCGTGTCTCATCCGCCGTTTGCGGCGTGCTGTTGCTGGTCGTTGGCTGGCAGGTTGGCACGTGGCTGTTTGCCCCTGCGCATTATATTCTACCCTCGCCCTATGACGTCGTTTCGGCGCTGTCACGGCAGCCATCCTACTTGCTCGAAAACAGCCTGATCACCCTGACTGAAATGGTGGTTGGCCTTGTATTGGGCACTGGGTTTGGCGTTGGGACAGCTTTCGCAACAGCAGCATTTCCGAGAGTTGGAAAGCTGGTCTGGCCAACCATGCTGATCCTGCAGGCATTTCCCGTGTTTGTCCTTGCTCCCATCCTCGTGCTGTGGCTCGGCTTCGGCATGGCCTCGAAAGTAGCGATGACGACGCTGATCATCTTCTTTCCTGTCGCCTCGGCCTTCAATGACGGCCTGCAACGCACGGAAAGAGCAATTCTGGATGCCGCAGCGCTCACACAGGCAACACACTGGCAGATCCTGCTGCGGTTACGGGTGCCCCTCGCCCTGCCGGGGCTGATTTCGGGCCTGCGGGTCGCAGCGCCGCTCGCACCCCTTGGTGCCGTCATCGGCGAATGGGTCGGCGCGTCCTCAGGGCTTGGTTTCGTCATGGTGCAGGCCAATGCCCGTATGCAAACCGATACGGTTTTTGCAGCCATGGCCATTCTTGCGGTTCTGACCGTGCTTTCTCGCCTTTTTATGGACCGCGTCACCAGAGGGCTCACCCCATGGGCGGTCGAGACTGAACATTCTCTGCCATTTCTTAATTCCTCAAGGAAACACGCCTGATGAAGAAACTTGCCCTTTCTCTTTCTATCGCACTTGCGACGATCCTTCCCGCATCCGTGACACATGCCGCCGACAAGCTGACGGTGATGCTGGAGTGGTTCGTCAATCCCGATCACGCGCCGATGGTCATCGCCGCTGAACGCGGCATCTTCAAAGCTGAAGGGTTGGAAGTCGAGCTGGTACCACCAGCCGATCCATCTTCCGTTCCGCGTCTGGTCGCCGTCAAACAGGCCGACATTGGCGTGCATTATCAACCAAACCTCTATCTCGACAACGCTGCCGGTTTGCCGATCCTGCGGTTTGGAACACTTGTCGAGACACCGCTTAACACCGTGACGGTTCTGGCTGATGGGCCGATCAAAAGCCTGAAGGACCTGAAGGGCAAAAAGATCGGTTTTTCTGTATCCGGTTTCGAAGATGCCATGCTGAAGCGCATGCTTGAGAAGGAAGGTGTCAGCCGTGACGATGTTGAGCTTATCAACGTCAACTTCTCGCTGTCACCTTCGCTGATCAGCGGCAAGGTCGATGCGACACTTGGCGGCTTCCGCAATTTTGAACTGACCCAGATGAAGCTCGCAGGTCACGAAGGTTACTCCTTTTTCCCTGAGGAGCATGGTGTTCCCGCTTATGACGAACTGATCTTCATCACCAACAAGGACCTGGTCTCGGACACTCGCTTGCCGCGTTTCCTTGATGCCGTCGAACAAGCCTCGATCTTCATCACAAACCACCCGCAGGAAGCTTGGGAACTGTTCATCAAAGCCTACCCCAGCCTCAATGACGACCTGAACCACCAGGCATTCATCGACACCCTGCCGCGTTTTGCCAAACGTCCCTCGGCACTGGATCGCGCTCGTTACGAACGTTTCGGCCAGTTCATGCAGGACATGGAACTGGTGAAACAGGCGCCTGCCGTTGAAGACCTTGCGGTGGAATTGCAATGAGCACGGCCCATACAATATCAGCTGAAAAGGCAGCCGATGTGCTCGAGCGGGTGCGGCAAAGCCGCCCTCGCGTCCATTGCCTGATGAACACCGTCGTGCAGAAATTCACTGCCGATGGCATTACGGCGGTCGATGCCATTCCTTCGATGACATCGTCGATGGAGGAAATCGAAAGTTTTGTTCTCAAAGCCGATGCGTTGACCATTAATCTCGGCACGCTGGATGCGGAGCGTCGCAAGGTTATCCTGCTTGCTGTGCAGGTGGCCAATGCGCATGGCAAACCTTGGATCGTTGACCCCGTCCACTGCGACTACTCTCCGTCGCGACTGGCGTTTGCAAGGGACCTTCTGCAACATTCGCCAACCATCATCCGTGGCAATGCGGCTGAAATGGCGCTGTTTGACGACACAGGCAACAGCTTGCGAATTCAAACCGGTCCGCAAGACCATTTGTCTCTCGCAAATCGATCGGTCCGTATTTCCAACGGTCATCCATGGATGGCGAAAGTGACCGGAACAGGCTGCCTTTCCGGCGGCATAATCGCCGCGTTCCTAGCGGTAGAGCCAGACGCGCTGCTGGCGGCCAGTGCGGCCCTGTGTGTGACGGGAATTTCTGCAGAGCAGGCCGCGGTCTACGCCAACGGTCCCGGCACATTCGAGCCGGCATTTCTCGACATGCTGTCGGCCATTGGCCGTCAGGACATCATTTCCCATGCAAGGATAGAACATGACGAAGGTTGATTATCGCCTGAACGCGTTGGTCGATGGCTCCCTGATCGATATCGCCCCGCTGCCGGAACTCGCCCGTATCGCGGCCGAAAACGGCGCAACACTGATTCAATACCGCGACAAGACGGCATCCACCCGTTCGATGATCGAAAGGGCCAAGGAAATTATAGCCGCGCTCAAAACAAGCGGCGTCCCGCTTGTCATCAACGACCGCGTTGATGTCGCGCTGGCGGCTGGTGCAGATGGTGTGCATCTGGGTGCGGACGACATGGATGCAGAGACGGCACGCAGCATTTTGGGCAACGAGGCAATCATCGGACTTACCGTCAAAAATGCCAAGGACGCGGCACGCGCCGCGGCGGCCCCCGTCGACTATGTCTGCATTGGCGGCGTGTTCGAAACAGTATCGAAAAACAATCCTGACCTTCCAGTCGGCATTGATGGTTTCAGTGCGTTGCGGGCAGCACTGCGTCAGCAGCGACCCGAACTACCGGTCGGCGCCATTGCCGGCATCGATTTGGCAAGAACACCAGAGGTCGTCGCGGCCGGTGCCGATGGCATCGCGGTTATCTCCGCGATTTTCAGAGCCAATGACATTGCTGAGGCGACACGCAGCTTCCGTGACGCAGTGGATGCTACACTGGCGGAGAAACACCCATGACCGCCATTGCTTTGACCATTGCAGGTTCCGATAGCGGCGGCGGGGCCGGCATTCAGGCTGATATCAAGACATTTTCAGCGCTTGGTACTTATGCCGCCAGTGTACTGACCGCAATCACCGCCCAGAACACCAGGGGCGTGACGGCTGTTGAAGACATTTCCGTACCCTTAATCGTCGCGCAGATGGATGCCATTTTTTCCGACCTCGATGTCGATGCCGTCAAGATCGGCATGGTGTCCCGGTCGGAGACAATTTTGGCCATTGCAGAGCGACTGCGCCACTACAAACGCGGCGTGGTTCTCGATCCGGTGATGGTTGCAACCTCCGGCGACCGGCTTTTACAACAGGAAGCGATCGAGACACTGAAGCAAGAACTTGTCCCGCTTGCAGCCGTCGTCACGCCCAATCTGCCAGAAGCAGCGCTGTTGACGGATCTGCCCATCGCTGCAAACCAGAGTGAGATGGCGCGCCAGGCAGACGTCATCCTGAAAGCAGGGGCACGCGCCGTGCTGATCAAGGGTGGACACGGTAACGGTCCTGACAGCACAGATCTTCTGCTCGATGGCAACGAAGTCAAAGTCTTTTCCGCACCGCGTATCGACACCAAAAATGATCACGGTACCGGATGCACTCTGGCGGCCGCAATCACCGCGCATCTCGCCAAAGGATATTCGCTAACCGATGCGGTGGAGCAGTCGAAGGATTATCTGCACAAGGCATTGCAAGCGAGTGTCGGCCTTTCAATTGGGCACGGTCGCGGACCCGTACACCATTTTCACGGCTGGTGGTAAATATGGTCTGGCGAGAGGATAACATCAGGCATGTTGCGCAGCGTCTCAGCGACGCCATAGAAGCAATGCTCGGCGCACTTGCTGTTGTCGTCCTTGCCATCATGCTGGTCACTGTTCTTGCCACTGCCGGCATGCGCTATTTTTTCCATACCGGCATTGTCGGCGTCGAAGATCTTGGCATCTGGCTGCATATCGCCCTCATCGCGCTTGCTGCCCCGCTCAGTGTCACCGGGGCATTGGCAATGCGTTTTGATGTACTGGTCCGCGTGTTGCCGGAAAGAGGGCGTGCACTGACACGCATTGCGGCTGATAGCATCAGTGTCATGGCAGCGCTTGTGCTGACCTTTGGCGCTGTCAACATAAGCACGATGCTTGGCGGCTACTCACCGACGCTTGGTCTACCGGAGTGGGTTCGTTTCGGTTTTATCGGCATCGGCGGCGCATTGTTGTTGATCATGATGTTGCTTCGCTGGCTGGCAGCCGGGCAATGGCGGACAGGCCTTGCTGCACTAATTTTAGCAACTATGTTCTATACCGCTGTTCCGCTGGTTCTTATCGAAACATCATTTCCGGCCAGTCTCTATCTGGCACTGATCGCAGGGGCAGGTTTATTGCTGGCGGCACCGCTTGCCCATGCATTTCTGGTTGCCGCCTATCTGGCCATTTCATTTGGCAGCTCCCTGCCGGAACAGGCTATTGTTTCGACAACCGTCACCGGCATGTCAAAATTTCTGCTGTTGGCCATTCCATTTTTCTTGCTGACCGGCGGCTTGCTTGGCGCATCTGGGGCTGCACAAAGGCTGGTGCATGTTGCCCAGACACTGGTGGGTCACAAACAAGCCGGTCTGGCGCAAACCGTATTGTTGACCAGCGTGCTTTTCTCGGGCGCGTCAGGTTCTTCGGTCGCCAACGCGGCGTTTGGAGCATCGACCTTCCAGCCGGAGCTGGTGCGGCACGGATATCCACCTGCACAGGCAGGCGCCATTATCGCCGCAACCTCCGTGCTGGATAACGTCATCCCGCCATCCATTGCGTTTCTCATCCTTGCCGCCGCAACAAACCTCTCGATAGGTTCATTGCTGGTCGGAGGCTTTTTTGCGGGCGGCGTCATGGCATGCTGTCTGGCAATTGCCATTCATTTGACCGTACGCGAAAAAAACAAGCGCCTCCCTGCCCCGGCAAAAGAACGTTGGCAGGCAGCATTTGCAGCCATTCCGGCCTTTGGCCTCGGTGTTATTGTGGTCGCTGGCATTCGCTTTGGCATTGTCACCACAACGGAAGCCTCCGCTCTCGCTGCGGCCTATACATTTGCACTCGCATATTTTGCCAGAACAGGCGCTAAAACGCTCTATGGTGTGTTTCGCCAAGCCGCCACCGAGGCGGCGGCCATTGGGCTACTGATCGGGACAGCCGCAACATTTGCATTCCTGCTCGCAACCGATGGCGTGGCCGGCCACGTCATGGACTTTGTAGTCATGCTTGGCGGCAGTGCCTTTGCCGTGCTGCTCCTGGCCAATCTCGTGCTGCTTGCAGCCGGTCTGGTGCTGGACATTGGCGCAGCCATTCTGCTGTTTGGTCCCATCCTCCTGCCTGCGGCGGTCGCGGCTGGCATTGATCCCATTCATTTCGGCGTCATTCTGGTTGTGAACCTGATGATCCACGGACTGACGCCACCCATCGGCATGTTGATTTTTGTCGTAAGCGGCGTGACGAAAGTGCCTGCGTCCTCCCTCTTTCGCGCCGTTCTCCCCTATCTGACTGCGCTTTTGGTCTCCCTCACCATTCTTTGCGCCTACGCGCTTGTTTTCCGCTGAAAGGATACTTTCCGTGCATAGATTTTCTCGCCGCATGTTTTTGAAAAGCCTCGGCATCGCAACAGCCACGCTGCCTCTAGCCGTCCTGATGAGACCGGCCTTCGCCCGGACCCAGACAATAACCGTTGCATCACTGCTGGGAGAGGACAAACCTGAAACCAGGATCTGGCGCCAGATCGCAAGACAGGTGGAAACGCGCCTGCCGGGCCGCTTCCGTTTCAACATTGTTGCAAATGGCGCACTGGGCGGCGAAAAGGAAGTTGCTGAAAGCATGCGGCTTGGTTCAGTACAAGCCAGCCTCTCCACGGTCTCGGCCCTCTCGGGCTGGGTACCGCAGTTGCAGCTTCTCGACCTGCCCTTCCTGTTTCGCGATGGGGAACATCTCAGACGTGTCGTCAACAGCGATATCGGCCAAAGCCTGAAGGGTGAACTGCTGCAGCAGCAATTTGTGGTTGGCGGGTTTATCGATTACGGCGCACGCCATCTTCTGACAAAAGAACCGGCCCGCACACCGCAGGATATAGCAGGCCAGAAAATCCGGGTTATCCAAAGCCCGCTGCATACAAAACTCTGGAGCTCTTTTGGCGCGGTGCCGGTCGGCATCCCTATCACCGAAACCTACAATGCACTGGCATCTGGCGTGGCTGACGCTATGGATCTGACGAAATCTGCCTATGCCGGTTTCAAACTTTACGAGGTCGTACCTTGCATGACACAGACCGGACATATACGCGCATCCGGTGTCGTGTATTTCTCCAGTATGTTCTGGAGCGGACTGTCGGATGAGGAAAAGACAGTTTTGTCGGAGGAGACGGCTGCTGGCGCCGACTACTTCAACCAGCTGATCGTTGAAGATGAAACAGCGTCAATGAAGGTAGCCTCATCCTTGGGCGGACAGGTTTTTGAGCCAGAAGCACTCGATCAATGGCGGGGCGGTGCCACTGCCGTGTGGCGTGACTTTGCCGATGTGGTTGGCGGCATGGCACGTATTGATGCAGCGGAAGCTGCCTGACGAAAATGGTTTAGCGGATCGCGCTATTCAATTGATGAAAAAGAAAAAGCGGCCAAAGGCCGCATTTTCTGGCAGTGCGGGACGCTATTGCAGGTCGTTACAGATCACCGAAATAATTGGCGATCACCTCTGCGGTCACACCATTGGCAACCAGAACGGCAAGCAGAACTCTTGCCTGACCGGGCCGTAGTGTTTTGGAATGCACGGCCCCCGCTGCCCCCATGTCATAACCGCCACCGCCACCACCGTAGCCAGGCACCAGTAGACCGGTCGGAACGCGGCTGGAAACAACAACCGGAATACCCGTGTCGCTGCAACGTTTGACGGCCTGTACCACTTCCGGGTTGGCGTTACCGGAGCCCAGCGCGGCCAGCACAATGCCGTCAACACCAGCAATGAGACTGGCATCGAGATGTGTAGCATGACAGCCCGGGTAAATCGCAGCGATATCAACGCGGATATTGCTGACGGACTTTTCAAAGGTGTCCAGCAATGGACAGATATCAGGCCGCGCAAGTCGGAAAGCATCGGCTTCGTCAGCCGAATATTTGTATAAACCCCATGCTGACAACACACTGCCGCCAAAACCCAGGAGAACACCATGCTTTGCATTGGCAGGGTCAACAGCCAGAGCAATCGCCGCTGCCAGATTGGCCGGACCATCGGCGTCAGGATGGTCTGCGGTAAACTGCGCACCGGTCAAGATAACTGGCTTGTTCAGTTTGTGCTGAAGATGCACCAGAAGAGCAGTCTCCTCCATGGCGTCCGTACCATGGAGAATGACAACACCAGCGATGTCAGGGTCACGCAGCTGCCTGCCGACTTCATCACTGATGTCTTGCATGTCGGCGAGCGTCAGGCTGGACGAATCCTTCGCCATCAGCTCGACCGGCTTTAGCCTTGCCTGCATATCCGGCAGAACAGACAACAGGTTTTCACCCGTGAGGGACGGCTTGCTCGATCCGTCCTCACTTTTTTTGCTTGCAATCGTACCACCAGTGGCGATTACCGCCACCAGAGGAAGAATGTTTTGCGACTTCACAGCAGGCCCCGCTTGCTTGGAACGTCAGATTGATTGTGCTCGCTAGCGATTTGCTGGATTCGGTCACGAAGCAGATACCACCCTATGACAAGCGCCGGAGCGATTATCAAGATGGAAGCAATTGTCCATGTTCCCGCCGGGTAGTCAAAGGCCATGAGGACAAGCACGCTGAACAGGAAGATAAGCGTGAGAAAGCCTGTGTATGGCGCGCCAAACATGCGGAAGTCAGGGCGGGCCAACTGGCCACGACGAGAAAGCTGCCACAGCTTGAGCTGGCAAAGAATGATAACACCCCATGCGCAGATAATGCCGAGAGCCGAAAGATTGAGCGCGATTTCAAATGCAGCTGCCGGAACAATCGCATTCAAAATGACGCCGATCACAGTCACGACAGCCGTCACGGCAATGCCGCCATAGGGAACGCCGGCCTTATTCATTTTGGCAAGTGCCGCCGGTGCGGAACCGGAAATTGCCATGGAGTGCAAAATACGACCGGTGGAATACAGGCCTGCATTCAGCGAAGACAGCACCGCCGTCAGAACCACGAGGTTCATGATGACATCAGCGCCTTCAATGCCAATAGCACCGAAGAATGTCACGAATGGGCTCTCACCCGCCTTATAGGCGCTGTACGGTAACAGCAGCGAAAGCAACAAAACTGAACCGACATAAAACACCAGAAGGCGGATAACCACAGTGCGGATTGCGCGTGGCATGACCTTGCGTGGATCTTCAGTTTCACCAGCAGTCGTGCCGATGAGCTCGATCGATGCATAGGCAAAGACAACACCTTGAATAATCACAAAGGCCGGCAATATTCCGTTGGGGAAGAAGCCGCCATTCTGCGTTATCAAACTGAAACCGACAGTGTGGCCTTCAATCGGCGTCCCAAAGATGACGAAGTAGACGCCAACCACCAGAAATGTCGCCAGCGCCAGGACCTTGATAAGGCTGAACCAGAATTCCAGCTCACCAAACACCTTTACTGAAAGAAGATTCATGGCAAGAACGATGATCAGGGCACTTAGCGCGAAGACCCACTGGTCGATGCCGGCAAGCCACGGAACATATTGCTTGAAAAAGTTCATGTAGAGCGCAACGGCCGTAACGTCCGCCACCGATGTCATGGCCCAGTTCAGCCAATACATCCAGCCAACGGCAAAGGCCATTTTTTCGCCGTAGAACTCGCGTGCGTAAGACACGAAGGAACCGGAGCTTGGCCGGTACATGATAAGCTCACCCAGTGCACGCAGCACCAGAAATGCGAAGAAACCGCAAAGCGCATAGACGAATACCAGCGCCGGTCCGGCCATGGCCAGCCGCCCACCGGCGCCAAGAAAGAGCCCGGTGCCGATGGCGCCACCGATTGCGATCATCTGGATTTGACGCGGTTTCAGCGCCTTATGGTATCCGAGGTCTTCCTCGGCAAAGACCGCTCGGTCATCGGATGTTTTCTGAAGATTTTCGACTGACATAGCTCCTCCCTCTGAGCCCTGTATGCAATGGATCGTGATTTACACTTTCGAGTGCGAATGCGGTGTCGCCTTGCCGTCCGTGGGAGGCTGCGCTGGACCGTATTTCAATTGGCATGCTGTAATGCTGTATGACAGATATTTTCTCATATTCGCAGCATGGGCCCGCCGTCAAGCAGGATTCTGTTCAGTTGACCTTTGCAACAGACAGGAATACACAAGCCATAATCTGTCTTACAGCTATACAGATTATGTCACGATCCATAGGAGGACAATGTGGTCACGACGCGTACGGAGCACGATTTGCTCGGTCCAAAAGAAATTCCGACAGATGTTTATTGGGGTGTACACACGGCACGCGCCGTTGAAAATTTCCAGATAACCGGAACATCGATCGGTCATTACCCATACCTCATTCGTGGCCTTGCCTACGTAAAGGAGGCCGCGGCACTGGCCAATCACGAGCTTGGTCTGCTGGATCAGGAACGACTGGAAGCGATTGTCAAAGCCTGCCGTGAAATTCGTGATGGCGCGTTGCACGACCAGTTTGTCGTTGATGCAATACAGGGCGGCGCGGGCACTTCAACCAATATGAATGCCAATGAGGTGATTGCCAACCGCGCCCTTGAACTGCTGAATCATGAAAAGGGTGACTACGGGCGCCTTCACCCGAATGATCACGTCAATCTCAGTCAGTCGACCAATGACGCCTATCCAACGGCAATCAATGTCGGCCTAATCGAAGCAATTGATGCCCTTTCTCATTCTATGGGCGTGCTTCAGAAGGCATTTGAGAAAAAATCCGTTGAATTCCATAGCATTTTGAAGGTCGGCCGCACGCAGTTGCAGGATGCCGTCCCGATGACACTCGGCCAGGAATTCCGTACTTTTGCAGTGATGCTTGGTGAAGACAGAGCTAGATTGATTGAATCGGCCGCACTCCTGCATGAAATCAATCTTGGCGCCACGGCTATCGGCACTGGCCTCAATGCGCCCGCTGGTTATGCTGCCCGCGCCTGCGAACATCTTTCCCAACTGACCGGACGCCCGCTCGTTACCGCCGCCGATCTGATCGAGGCGACGCAGGATCCTGGCGCTTTTGTTCACTTATCCGGCGTTCTCAAGCGGATCGCCGTCAAACTGTCCAAGACCTGCAACGATCTCAGACTATTGTCTTCCGGTCCGCGCGCCGGCATCGGAGAAATCACCCTACCCGCCGTTCAGGCCGGATCAAGCATCATGCCGGGCAAGGTCAATCCGGTCATTCCGGAAGTCGTCAATCAGGTGGCGTTTACGGTCATCGGCAACGACATCACAATTACGATGGCGGCGGAAGGCGGACAATTGCAGCTGAACGCATTTGAGCCTGTCATTGTGCGGTCGCTCTCCGACAGCATCAGTCACCTGAGTGCCGCCTGCCTGACACTGGCAGAACGGTGCGTTGAGGGCATCGTCGCCAATCCAGCGATCATGGCCTTACGTCTGGAAGAGTCCATCGGACTTGCGACAGCACTCAACCCGCTGATCGGCTATTATGCGGCAACACAAATTGCGCGCGAGGCGCTCAGCACAGGACGCAACGTCCCTGAAATCGTACTCGACCGCGGTTACCTGACCGCTGAACAGTTGCTGGAAGCACTCAAGCCGGAGCGGCTTGCCAACTTGCAGGATCTTATGACTGCCGGGAGCGATCCGCAGCCATAATGCTGGTCACAACCTGCTTGACCTGACCAAGATGCGCCTCCATCGCCTTGATTGCGTCCTGCTCATTGCCCGCCTGGATTGTTTGAGCAATCCGGCGGTGTTCAATGTTGGACGCTTCCCGGCGATGGGCCATCATGTTCAGCAATTCTGACTGCTGGGAAATAGCGCCCCGCGCATCGGTCACAATCTTAGCAAAAACCGCATTCCCTGACGATTCCGCAATCAACGTATGAAATTCAGAGTCCAGCAGCACCCATTTATGGGGATCTGTTTGCCGATCCATAGCATCGCACAGATGCAGCAAAGCCGTAGCCTGTTCATCAGACCGGCGCAGTGCCGCCCATCCAGCAGCAGGAACCTCGATAAAGGGGCGTGCCTCAATCAGATCTCGTGCGGAATAACTGCCGTAACTCAGTTCGGTGCTGGGTGTAGATGTGAGAATGAAGGTGCCGCTGCCCGTACGTGTTTGCGTTAGTCCCAGCGTTTGCAGCGAACGCAAAGCTTCACGCACAATCGGCCTGCTAACCCCGTAACGAACCGCAAGGCTGCTTTCGGATGGTAATCGTGCACCAACCGACAGACGTCCAGACGTTATTGCAGAACGAATATCTTCGAACACCGATTCAGCGGCGTTCTTCCGACTGATCGGACTTGCATCAGATAACCAATCAGCCAGTTCACTCATAGTTGCAACCTTCACAAACATCCGGGCTTTGTCAAGAAGCCACACCCGAAGGCAGCAGATCTGTTAGCCAGATATCGAACTACAACATCACAACCAAAAGCGGAATTGATTTCTGTAAGTTACGCGATTTTCGACGCAACTGACACACCCCACGACCGCCATTCAGGTTCGTGTCAGAAAAGCCGGACATCTAGCCATCAGAGCCGGTTGCAAATGCACATCCCACGACCTTCAAAAACTGAAGGAGAGTATTGCCCGGTTTATGATCAAAACGAAAATACGGGTGGCAAATTGGCGTTTCTCACAGTGAAAACCGACAGGATCGAAATGTTTCGTCCTGTTATTGGCAGCGGAACATTAAGCGCGCTGGGCGCACTTTATCTGCTGTTTTTCCTCAACAGAACGTTCTGGAGCAAGATACACATCTATCTTTCGCCCTACCCGGTAGCGATTACTGCACTTTACGTCGCGATGAGTGCATTGTTCATCGCAATGATCACGATCTTTTCGGTCAAATATCTGATCAAGCCGTTTCTGGCATCGCTGATCGTTATTGCCGCATCAGCGTCCTGGTTCATTGATCGCTTCAGCGTCATCGTGGACAGCGACATGGTGCGCAACGTGTTTGAAACGACACCTGCGGAAGCCGGCAATCTGCTGACATGGGGTTTCGGGTCCTACATGGCAATGTTTGCCGGATTGCCAATACTTTTTCTTGCCCTCGTGCGCGTCCGGCACCGGTCATTTCCGCAGAAACTGATGCGCAACACCGTGACAGTCCTGGGCTGCGTGGCAATTGTTGGTTTCATCGGTTTTGCAAACTCGAAAACATTCACGACCGCCATACGCCAGCACCGGGACATTGTAAAAAGCATCAATCCGCTCACACCGATTTCAAGCACCGTGCATTACCTGACGCAGGCCGGGCATGAAGCAAAAATCATCGCAGAGCCAATCGGCCTCGATGCCAAGGTCATGGCATCGGCCGGTGGTGTCAGAAAGCCTCGAGTGACCGTCATCGTTGCCGGTGAAACCGCCAGAGCAGCAAACTTCTCGCTGAATGGTTATGCCCGCGACACCAATCCCGAACTTGCCAAGCGCGATATTGTTTACTTCCCGAACACTTCCAGCTGCGGTACGGCAACCGCAACATCGATCCCTTGCATGTTCTCAAAATTCACACGCGCGGAATATACCCATGCCAAGGGTCTCGCCAATGAGAACGTGATGGATGTTCTGTCCCATGCCGGTATCAGCGCCACATGGTGGGACAATAATACCGGCAGCAAGGCTGTGGCCGATCGTATCGATTTCACCGATCTCGCTGCCACAAATGACCCTCGTTTCTGCACTGGAGGCGAATGTAAGGATGAGATTTTCATGGAGCGCCTCGACAAGTGGCTCGACTCCATCACCAAGGACAGCGTTGTCGTTCTGCACCAGATGGGCAGTCATGGCCCGACTTATTACCTGCGTTATCCGCAGGAATTCAAGAAGTTCACACCTGACTGCGAAACCGCAGAGCTTGCCAATTGCACCGACGCGCAGATCGTTAATTCCTATGACAACTCCCTTCTCTACACCGACCATTTTCTGGCAACGATCATCGACAAGCTGAAATCGCACTCTGACAAACTGGCAACCGGCATGATCTACGCATCGGACCATGGTGAGTCCTTGGGTGAAAACGGGCTTTACCTGCACGGCACGCCGTATCTTCTGGCGCCTGACCAACAGACCCACGTCCCCTTCCTCGTCTGGTTCGATAATGATTTTGCCGAATCCATGGGATTGGACCGGGCCTGCATGGCAAAGGAAGCAACGGCTGGTGCTCACTCCCACGACAACTTTTTCCACAGCATCCTGAGCATGATGAATGTTCAGACCTCGGTCTACGATCCGAAACTGGATATCTTTAACCGTTGCCGGAGCAACCAGGTCTCATGAGTGTAATGCCAGACTATACAAAACTGACTGGCATCACGCATTTGCTGGCCGCCACACGGTATTCCGCAGCGGGTGCCAAACGGGCGTGGAAGGAAACCGCATTCCGCCATGAAGTGTTTGCCTTCGGGCTTTTGATGGCCACTTATCTCGCTCTTGGCGTTAGCCTGACGATCCTATGCGCAGCCATCATCCTGTTTCTGGCGCTTGTCTCGACTGAGGCGCTGAATACGGCAGTCGAAGAGATCATCGACCGTATTTCCCCGGAGATATCGACGACGGGCCGCCATGCTAAAGACCTTGGTTCTTTTGCGGTTTTTTGCCTGCTCACGGCCAATGCGGTACTGTTCTTATATGCTCTCGTCAGCCACTTGTTTTTATGACAAGTACTCTTGTTCCGGTCTCGAACGACAGGTCATGGCTTGACGCCTTGACCTCTTACAGAATACGCAATGACAAATCGCTTTATGGGGTTGTCTTGCGGGTCCTTCTGGTTAAAGACGATTATGTGCTTGTAGAGGCGTTGTGTGATCATGTCACCGCACTGATACAACCTTTAACCTGCATCAGGTATCGATGATACTTCTACAGCACCTGAATGCGCAGCACACCGCTCTCATCGCCTTCGACGCGGGACCGGTGGTTTCGAAACATTGGCGGCACCCACTGTCTGCCATTGGATTATGTGCGATTATCGTCAATCCATCAAACGTGCCTTCCTATGCCAATGCCATTGGTTGCCGCGCCAAGACCGACGAGATTGATGCGCAGGTGATCGCGGCTTTTGTGTTGGCCACCTAGCCGCCAATCCGGCCACTGCGTGACGCGCAAACCCAGGCATTGTCGGCACTTGTCGACCGCAGACGGCAGATTGTGCAGATGATCGTGCCCGAGGAAAACAGGCTACGCCTGCCACAAACCCACGCAGAAAAGCATCAAACGACTGTTGGTCTCTCTCAGGCGTGAGATGGAAAGTATCGATACCGATCTGGATGATCATATCCGCAAGTCACCGGTATGGCGTGTGCGTGAGGCACTTTTAACATCGGTTCCAGGTGTCGGGACAGCCACGGCACGTACGTTGCTGGCAGAAATCCCTGAACTAGGAAGCCTTGATCGCCGTCAGGTCGCTGCCTTGGCTGGACTTGCTCCGTGGACACGGCCGTCGGGCAAACGGAAAGGCTCGAGCTTTACCGGTGGTGGAGGATCAAAGTGGCGCACTTTCTTATTCACAGCGACTCTCGTCGGCAGACGATACGATCCTAATAACCATAAGACATTACGGTATAGGCTTACTGAGACTGTTAAACCCAAATTCATCGGAACAATTTGCAAACTTTTACAATCCTTAACGCCATAATCAGGGATCGAAGAACATGGAAAGACACTTGACGAACAATACAGTCGCTCATCAAGGCGGTGTGGGGCCGGTTATTCCGGTATTGACCGTGTCAAACGACAACTTGACGCTTCAGGCAGCACCTGGCGACGTTATCGGAACACTGTCTGACCCGTTCGCCGGTCTAGGTCTGGGTGCAACAACCTATCGAATGCCGACACCTCTCCCTGGCGGATCAAATGGCCCGGTCGCCAATAAGGGAACTGGTGGCAGCACCGATCCCAACGTCTACGTCGGCAACTTCTGGGCCGAACAAGGGGCGTCATATCCGGTCAACTTCTCGGCAACTTCGGGCGATGCCTCCCAAACCGTGACCGCGCAACTGATCTTTAAAGCTCCTCGCGCCGTAATCCTTGCAGGGCTACTCGCTTTCCGGCAAGGCAAAGCGGCAGGGTCGTTGGTGGCCTATATTGATGCAGTCCCGAATGGTGTCGTTCCAACATTCCTGCCTAACGATGGACGGCTTGCTCTGGCTGGAAACTCGGCCGATGGTTGGCGTCTTGTTGTTGGAGCTGCGGCAAGCACGGTTGGCAGTTTCGCTGTCACCGTATCAGCCTCGGGTGTGGCAAGCGTCACGGAAACCGTGACGGTGTTCGCAGCGGCTTCTCTGCCAGCGCTGCCATTGGCGGCAGGTGCAAAGCTCCTATCGGCAGGGCACCAGTCCATCGAACTCGACCGATACAGTGGCGACACATCGGGACAAGTTGCTTGCTCAAACTGGACTTACGGGATTATCCCGTGGTGCCGTATCTTTGACCGGCGCATGAATGTCGATTGCTGGCAGACCACAAACGACTTCCTTGGCCGGACTGGTGGGTCAATTCCCACGATGCGCCCAAGGCAAGGTTATGACGGTGCGAACATCAGCGTTGAGGCGGAAACGCTTCGGGGTGTTCTCCCGAACGTACCAGCTCGCAACACGAAAGGCCTGCTATCGCTGATCCCAGCCATCATTGCCCGTACTCCTGCCATCGTGTTCCTAGAAATCGGTGATAACGATGTTCAGGGTGGCCAGACGGCCGCACAGATCACGGCACACCTTGATCTCGCCCTCGCCATGCTGACTGATGCAGGTATCCACGTCATCATCACAACCCTGCAGCCTGCTTGGCCATCATGGTCTGCTGGTCAAGTTGTTGTTCATGACGCCGTTGATGTCTGGATCAAGGCTCAGTCGTCCCGAACCGGTGTCAAGGTTGCAGACCTCACGAGCGTTTGGAACGACAAGGAAGCGTTGCAGGTCCGCACCATCCCGACGACAGGCCAAACCTATTACGACGCGTTGACGCCCACCGGCGCTTACAAGGCGGCTGTGAATGTCGTGCTTCCTTTAATCCAGACAATGGTCGCGGCTGGTGAGACCTTTAGCTCTGATCCAACCGTGTCGAATCTCTTCCCGAATTATGCAATGACAGGCACGACAGCCGTCAATGCATCAATCGGTTCTGGAACGATCCCGACTGGCTATGCGCTGACCCGCTTGACGGGCACATCGACAATTGTGGGGTCTCAGGAAGCTATTGGGTCAACGGGGCGTTTCAAGCAGGTTCTCACGATTACCCCTGTCGCAGACGGATTGGACCAGCATCGGTTCCGCTTTGCACGGAGCGCGGCTCTGACTTTCGCAACAGCTGGGTTTGCAGATGGCGATTGGGCACGGTTGGCTATTCCTGTTGAGTTCGATGATTGGGCCGGATGGAATGAAGTCAGGCCGAAAATCGACATGCAAGGCGCGACGACGACAGTTCGATGGATCGCAAGTTTCAACGGCATTGTTTCAACCAGTAATTCCGCTGAGCCGGGACGAAAGAGGACGCCGGCACTAAGCGGACTTCTCATTAGCGAGCCAACACAGATCATCGTTGGCAAGGGGCTGGTGAGCTTCCGGCTACAGGAGCTGATGGATATCCACTTCAACCCGACGCTGGATGGGACGGGCACAATCAAGATCGGCAACCCTATCCTTCGGAAGGTGAGCGACCCCCGTCTGATATGGAACCTGCCATAGACATCGGCACCAACAGCTGTAGCGCGCGCCCCTCATGCTTCGATCAAGCGTGAGGGGGTTGTTAATCCTGGTCCAGTTGAATGTATCGATGAGACTTCAATTTAACTCCCTACAGCATCGATTGGCGGTGCTGCTTTACGCCGTCCAACCTTCTGAAATGGCTGTTCGATGAACAAGTACGAAAACATAGATATAGTGCCGGTGAAAACAGCTGTCGTGAACAGCAGCGCAAGGAAATGTGCGGTGGGGCTAGTAATTTCGGGCAGCCAGCGGATCGCAAAAACGAGAACAATCATGTGAGACAGGTACACCGAGTAGGAAATCTTGCCCAGGTTTTGCAACGGGCTGCTGTTCAAAACGATGGAAAGCGGAGAGCGAGAGGTTGCCGCGGAGACCAGAACGATTGCCCAAATCGCATACGGCATTGCGTCAATGGATCTCACACTAAGGGCAAGCACCAGAGCTAACACGGTCAGCTTTGCGGCGTGGACCCCAATGAACGCTTCGAAGTGTTTGAAAGCGTAAAAGCTTCCTATCCCTACGCTGAAAGGGAGAACCCATCGGCCGACGAAGCCTGTGGGCATCACGATCGCGACCACAACAAGACCGAGCAGGAAAGCCGTCATTGTTGCCGTTGATGCCACGCTTTGAGGGGTACGAAGGAAGAAAATTACGAAGGGTGCGATCAGGTAGAATTGCCACTCGATTGACACGCTCCATGCCTGTCCAAGGAAGGCATAGTCGGTAGAAGGCAGGAGGTTGCGAGGGATGGCGCCGTGTAACGCCGTGACATGAGCCGCGAAGTGCTGCCAGTAGTACTGCATGGTGTCCGCGCTAATCTCGATGCGTGAGGCCCGCATTGAGCCGTCCGGCGAAGAAAGCCATGTGTCTAGCGCGATAGGCGCGATGGCAATCGAAATTGCAAGATAAAACCAGTAGGCTGGGAAAATACGAAGGAAGCGACGTTTCAGATATTGTTTGTAGCTTTGAGGGCGACCGTCAAGAACCAAGGCAATAACAAAACCACTCATGACGATGAAAATAGCCACCGCATATTCGTTAAATAGTCTTTCCTCAAATAGGAAGTTGTTTATTGGGGCAGCGGCCACAACATGGCCAAATAAAACCCAAACGGATAGAAGACCACGCAGGCCATCCAGCTCTTTAATATGCTTCAATATTATAACCTTGGCAGAACCGACAAAACAATTTTTCGATATATTGCCGGAAACGGTATTGCAATCAAAAGATGAGTAGCCACAAGCCGTCACCCCATCATCTCACTATCACTTTGTAATTGCAGGTTGCTTTATTTAATATTGCCACTCTTGTCCGAAGCACTGAAAGTCTTATTGGGTCTAGTCCGTTTGATCGAACAGATACTATTGCCGGAAAATCACGGTATTCTATGGAAATAGGCCTACTATCAGAGCTCACGTCGACGCTACAAAAACGACGAGTGCCACTAATCGTAACGGTGAGAGATGACGCAACGGCCGAATGGATGCTCAATATTTTGATTTCCTCGCCGCTAATAGACCCTTCAAGCGTCTGCTCCAACCCACTAGAAACGTGTATATCTGTAACTTCTTGAGCGGCAGCTGTTGCGGCGTTCAGGAAAACTACTGCGATGAACAAATATTGATGCATATTGGTCTCCATGATCGGAATTTACCTTACGGGCATTTTTCTTCTATTTACTAGCGCGCTTTGTCCATACGCCGCCCCAACCTCATTTGGTGGGTTAAAATGGATAACGACTGTCAGTACTCACTTCTATGCGTACTTAGGTTTTGGGGGATAATTTACAACTACTGTACCAGTCTCGCGGATAAACTCCGCAGCCTCTTTACCTATCAGACTGTTGATAAAGTCCTGCGATTCGTCTGGGGAAACATCATAGTTGTGCTTGCTGATTGCGTAGCGCGCGTCCCATGCATCACCTCGATAGGTTTCGCCAAAGAACGCCTAATGTCTGAATAAATGACTTCGGATGTTAGCGTTTTAGACTTCCATTCTTTTATATCGGTGTATGCTCAAACAGCAGTCCGTATCGAATACGTAGATTTTGATGCTGCCATCAAACAATATGAATTGGTCCAGAAAAGTCATTTTCCTGTCGATCGCCAATGCGGTGCTGTTTTTATAGGCCCGCGCCAGTCATTTGGCTTCTGAAAACAGACACTGCCTCAACCTCGACAATTAGGTCATGGCTTGACGCCTTGACCTCTTACAGAATACGCAATGACAAATCGCTTTATGGGGTTGTCTTGCGGGTCCTTCTGGTTGAAGACGATTATGTGCTTGGAGAGGCGTTGCGTGATCACGTAGCAGCCGCAGGCCATGCTGTGGATTGGTTCAAGAACCTGGCAGATTCAATCGCTGCAACGCAGACAGTCAATTATGGGCTGGTGCTCCTGGATTTGCGCCTTCCCGATGGTGAAGGGCTTACACTGCTCAAGACCCTGCGCTCCGCCCATGATTCAACACCCGTCATCATTCTGACCGCCCATGATCAGGTCTCCGACCGAATTGAAGGCTTGAATGCAGGTGCGGATGATTACCTCGTCAAACCTTTCAATCTTGGCGAGTTGACGGCGCGTATGCTGGCAGTCTCACGTCGGTACGAAGGCAGGTCGGTCTCGGTTGTTACCCTGCCGGATATCGAGATCAATCAGGCGGTACGCAGCATTGATGTCCACGGCAAGCCTGTGTCATTGAGCGCACGTGAATGGGCCGTTCTGGACAAATTGATCGAGCGTCCCGGCGCACTTGTTTCCAAGACCCAGCTCAGCGAAACGTTGTACGAATTCGGCGCTGAAATTGAGAGCAATACGGTTGAAGTCTACATCAGCCGTCTGCGAAAAAAAATCGGGCATGGCCGCATCGAGACCGTGCGCGGCATTGGCTACACAATCCGTTGAGGCAACAATGAACGCCAAAATGAGCATGACACGCAAGCTCGTTTACGCCGTAACCGCTGTGGTTGCGGTGGCATGGCTGCTTGCCTCCAGCCTTGGCATCATGGTGATGCAGGACGAGTTTGCAGAGATATTCGACAGCGCCGTTGAAGAAACGGCTGAGCGCTTGTTGCCGCTTGTCGTGAATGACATCCAGGAAGGTGGCGTATCGTCCGCGCAGCTAGACTTAACGCAGCGAGCCGCTGGCAAGGAGTATTTGACCTATCAGGCGCGTGACCGGCTTGGACATGTTCTTGTTCATTCGCATGACAGTTCGACCGAGCCCTTTGATGTGCCGCTCGTTGCGGGTTTTGCAGACACGTCTACACAGCGCATCTATACCGCCGTATCCCCTGATGGTGCGATTTTCCTGCAGGTGGCAGATGCTTTTGCCAATCGCCGCGAAGCTATTGTTGAAGCAAGCGTGGCGTTGTTCCTGCCGCTTATCATTCTGATCCCTGCCAGCATCGCTGCGGTTATCTTTGTGGTTCGTCGCACCTTGTACCCGATCCAAGAACTGCGGGACGATATCGGACGCAAAGACAGCGGCAATATGGTGCCTGTTGATGCAAGCCCCCTGCCGGCCGAGTTACATCCGATCGCCCGTTCAGTGAACCTGTTGCTTGAACGTCTGCGGTTATCCCTCGAAGCGGAAAGGGAATTTACCTCCAACAGTGCCCATGAATTGCGCACGCCGATTGCGGGCGCGCTTGCCCAGGCACAGCGTCTGAAAGCAGAAGTGCCGACGGAGTTTTCAACACGCATCGACCAGATTGAACAGTCACTGTCACACCTTGGTCGTCTGGCAGAAAAGCTTCTCCAGATGTCGCGCGCCGATGCCGGCATCGGTATTTCCGATACGCTGACAGACCTCGTTCCGGTGATAAAGGTCGTCGTGGGCGACCTCGAAAGAATGTCAAGTGGTGACGGTCGGATCAATCTTCAGCTTCGCAAAGACGCGCAACTTGAACGCCACATCAATCCGGATGCCTTTGGCATTGTCATTCGCAACCTGCTGGAAAATGCCCTGGTGCACAGCCCGCAAGACAGCATGGTGGAAATTTCTGTCGAAAACGGCAATCGCCTGCGTGTTGCCAACGAATGCGAACTGATCAGCCCAGAAGATCTCGCCGGGTTGACGGCGCGCTTCACCCGTGGGCCAACCAAGGCCTCCGGTTCTGGTCTTGGTCTGGCGATCGTTAGCAATCTCGTAGAGAAGATGAACGCTAAACTCACTCTCTCGTCACCCGCATCAGGAAAAAAAGATGGCTTTGAAGCCATTTTGACCTTCTAGCCAAATAACTGGAAAGCGACCTTACAGACGTTCCAGCGCATCTTGCGCTTGCGCTCTGGTCGGCATGCCACGACGGCCACCAAACACTTCGCATTTCAGTGCGGCTGTGACAGAGGCAAGTCGCATCGTGTCGCGCAGTGGCAAACCTTCGGCGATGGACAATGCAAAGGCACCGTGGAAAGCATCGCCAGCAGCCAGGGTATCAACCGCCTTGATAGTCAAGGTCGCCTGATGCTGCACTGTGCTGGAGGCATTTTCCAGCCAGAAACAGCCTTTTGAGCCGGCCGTAATGCACAAAAGTGTATCCGGCAACTTTTTCCGCAAGGCCAGCAACATATCGGTGACATCGTCCAGACCAGTCAGACTTGTCGCGGCAGGCTCGGAAAACACGATGTGGCTGGCCGCCGGTGCCAGTCGCTCTAAGACCTCGACCGGAGCAACGTCTCCATCCAGAATGGCAGGAATGCCAACGCGCCTTGCGGCCTGCAACACCACAAGCGCCAGCTTCGGCCAGCGAACATCCACCAGCACGGCATCAAATCCGGCGATCTCGGCATCATCAAAGGTCTTTGCCGTATCATGCAAGCGATGGTCGTAAAATGGTACGATCAGTCGTTCACCAAGATCATCGACCAGAATGGTCGATAGTGCTGAACGGGCACCCTCAGCAATCGTCATGCCGGACATGTCGATACCGTCGTGACCGAGATCACGCAAAATCCGGACACCGGTTTCGTCATTGCCAACCGCACCCCAAAGGCTGGCATGCCCGCCCAATCGAACGATGGCATAAGCAGCACTGGCTGCCATGCCCTCGGCAATCTCCAGCATGTCATAAGGCAATAATTTGCCTTCGCCCTTTGGCAGGTCATGAACTCGGAAGATTGTGTCGAGGACGGATGCCCCGACACACAGAATACGCTTTGTCACGTTGCTCAAATACGCTTGCCAGTTTCTTTGTCGAACAGGTGAATATGATCCGTATCTACGGCAATGCCGACCGTGCTGCCAAACTGAATATTGAGACGTTCGCGGAACAGGCAGGCAATTTCATCACCCTTGCAATTCAGCTTGGCATAGATTTCAGAGCCAGTGCCTTCAACCAGTGTGACCGTGCCTTCAATGTTTCCGGCAGCAGCCCTGATGTGCTCGGGACGAATGCCATAAACCAGGTCACGGCCATGAGCCGAGGCAGCCACGTCCTTCGGCAGTGGCAAGGTCAATCCGTTTTTCGTCCGGAAAATACCTTCCTCGATACGACCATCGATGAAATTCATCGATGGTGAACCGATGAAGCCCGCGACAAAGATATTGGCCGGGCGGTCATAGAGTTCCAGCGGCGCGCCAACCTGTTCGATGTACCCGTCATGCAGAACCACAATCTTGTCTGCCATAGTCATGGCTTCAACCTGGTCATGCGTCACGTAAATAGTTGTCGTACCAATACGCTGATGCATCGCCTTGATTTCACCGCGCATCTGCACGCGCAATTTCGCATCGAGGTTGGATAGCGGTTCATCGAACAGGAAGACCTTGGGGTCGCGCACAATGGCACGTCCCATCGCAACGCGTTGGCGCTGGCCGCCAGACAGTTGGCGCGGGTATCTTTCCAGCAATGCATCAAGGCCAAGAATGGTCGCTGCCCGGTTGACCTTTTCCTTGATTTCCGCCGGGCTTGCTTTTTTGAGCTTCAGTGCGAAGCCCATATTTTCGGCCACAGTCATGTGCGGATAGAGCGCGTAGTTCTGGAACACCATGGCGATATCACGATCGCGCGCCGGCAGATGCGAAACCTCACGAGAACCGATGTGGATTTCGCCGTCGCTCAGTTCTTCAAGTCCGGCAATCATGCGCAGCAGCGTGGATTTTCCGCAACCCGATGGGCCAACGAGGACAACAAAATCTCCATCCGTGATGTCAACGCTGATGCCGTGAATGACCTTGACGGCGCCATAGTGTTTCTGAACGTTTTGAATACTGACGGGTGCCATATGTATCTATTCCTGTCGAAAATCGTTTCGTGAACGGGCGTTTAGCCCGCTTAACCGCCCTTGACCGCGCCTGCCGTCAAACCTGCGACAATCTGCTTTTGTGCAAACATTGTCAGCAGAAGAACTGGCAGAGTCACAATCAGCGCAGCCGCTGCAAGTGGTCCCCAACTGACCTGTTCAAAGGACAGCATGTTGTAAACGGCAACCGGCAAAGTACGGGTCTCACGGCTGGCAAGGACAATACCGAAGACGAAATTGTTCCATGAGAAGATCAGCGCCAGAATGAACGACACCACGATACCCGGCTTGGCAATCGGCAAGGCAACCAGACGGAACACCTGCCACGAACTTGCGCCGTCAATGCTGGCTGCCTCTTCCAACTCCATGGGCGTCGTTTCGAAGTAACCAATCATGATCCAGACCACGATTGGCACAGTTACCACGAGGTGAATGATGATCTGCGGCCATAGGGTACCGAGCAGGTTCAGCCATTGGAACAGCAGAAACAGCGGAATGAGGAACGAGAGGCCGGGTGTCATACGGGCGATCATGATGACTACCGCCGACTTTTCCGCCTTCAACCGGGCAATGCCGTAACCAGCCGGCACACCGATGATGAGTGCCAAGATCGTCGCAGCACCTGTCACCAGCACGGAATTCCAGAAATACAGCAGGAAGTTATTCTCTTCAAAAACCTTTGCATAGTTCGACCATGCGATGTTTTCTGGAATGAGAATGGGCGGGTATGCGCCGTTGTCGATTTCATATTTAAGTGACAGCGATATCATCCAAAGAAAGAACAGGATGACGGGCGACACCATCACAACGGCTACGAACAACATGCCGATGCTGTCGAGTGTTTTGCGTTTCATCAGCGTCCCTCCGCATTAGACCAGTTTGCACGCTGGCGTGCCATCAGAAGCACGAAGGAAAGCGCGATAATGACCAGGAAGAAAACCACTGCCATGGCAGAGCCATAACCAATGTCGTAATAGGCAAAGGCCGTATTATACAGATAGATGTTGATCGTCTCCGAAGCCGTGCCCGGACCACCCTGCGTCATCGCATAGATGATGTCGAAGCTTTTCACGGCATCAATCGAGCGGATGATGACAGCGATAATCAGGAATGGCGCGATCATCGGCAATGTTAGGAAACGGAACTTCTGCCAGGCATTTGCGCCATCGATTTCAGCGCTTTCATAGGGCTCGCGCGGCACGGCCGCCAAACCACCAAGCACAATCAGCATAACCAGCGGTGTCCACTGCCATGTTTCTACCAGCACCAGCGAAGGAATAACCGTCGACTGGTTATAGATCCATTCCTGAGCACCAATACCGATGAAGGACAGCAGATAGTTGAGTACACCAAGCTGTGGGTGGAACATCATTGTCCAAACCAGCGCCACAGCAACCGGTGTTGCCATCATTGGCATGACGAACACACCGCGAAGCAAACCACGCAGCGGGAATTTTGCATCGAATACAAGAGCCGCGAGTGTCCCGAGAAACAGTGGTAAAACGACAGAAAGTACTGTGTAGACCGTCGTATGCCAAAGGGATTCCCAGAAGCGCATATCCTGGGCCAGCCGCACATAATTGGCAAAACCGGCAAAGACCCGTTCCTGGCCGAGTGTCCAGCTATTGACGCTCATCCACAGGGTGAACGCCCAGGGAAAAACAATCACGGCCGCAACGACCACTAGGGCGGGAAGAACGAAAGGCCAGTAATTGGGAGCAAGCCGTGAAGGCTTGCTCTTTTTTACGTGTTTGCCTTGCGTCATCGTATTATCGATGCTCACGGCTGTCATTACCCCTCGCTACGTGCCAGTACGGGTTCGAACTGGGCTGTTGCGTTCTTCAGTTCAGCGGCCGGATCAGCGCCGCCAATCATGTTGGTAAGCGCAACACCATAGATGTCGCGGAATTCCGTCACCGGAATGATGACCGGCAGAGCCAGCTTGGATACCTTGCCCGAGCCGGAAACGGCATCAAGCCATGCACTTGGCATTTTCACGCCTTCACGCACCTTGGCATCTTCAAGAATGGACTGGCGGAACGGTACACCGGCACCGGCCTGCAGCAGGCGGGCACCCATTTCATGCGAAATCGCCCATTGGCAGAACAGGTAAGCTGCTTCTTTTTTGGTGCTGGCCTCGGTCACGCCAAGACCGTCACCGAAGGTACCGGCAGCCTGTGTCGCTGGTCCCTTTGGCATGACACCATAACCGACCTTCCCAACAACGCGGGACTTCTGCGGATCTTCGATTGGCGGTGCAAAACCAACGCCGTCGAACCACATGCCGACCTTGCCCTGCAGGAAGGCCGACTGTGCTTCCGCCCAATTGAAGCCGGATATACCTGGAGGTGCCGCTTTGGTCATCAGACGCTGATAGAGCGTTGCCGCCTCGACCGCTTCTTTGGAGGTCGTCTGCAGTTTTCCATCAGCATCAATAGGACCGGAACCGTAGCCCAGCAACAGCGACGTCCAGACCGGCGTGTTGGCGTTTTTCAGACCGCGCGCAACGAAACCATAAGTGTTTGTCGATGGGTCAGTGATCTTTTCAGCAGCATCGACCAGTTCCTCAAAGGTCGTCGGATAGGAAAGCCCCTTCTGCTCGAACAATTCCTTGTTCCAGTAGACAATCCAGTAATCCACCGAGAATGGCAGCGAACGCAGGACGCCGTTGGAATCCTTGGCAAACAACATGCCGGCCTCAGCAAAATCGCTTTCCACAAGTGATGGATCGGTCAGAGACGGATCATTCAGGAAACCGCTGATATCAGCCAGCCAGCCGCCCTTTTCGAACTGGCGCTTCTGAACGTGGTAGCTGAGGTGCACAACGTCAAAGCTTGGCTTGCCTGTGCTGAGCTCGATAACCGTCTTCTGGCGCTGCTGCTGCTCAGGAGTGGCTTCGGCGTTGACCTTGATGCCGGTCAGCTCTTCGAATTCCTTGAGATGCTTGATCAACGTCTCGCTGCGTGGACTTTTGACGAGATTGACTTCCAGCGTGGTGCCAGAGAATTTCTTCCAGTCCACGGCAGCCGATGCTGTGCGTGCGCCAAGCAGGGCTGCGCTACCAAAGGCAGCACTTGCCGCCAAAAACGTACGGCGGGTTGGTCTCAATAATGACGATGTCATGCCAGTCCTCCTCTTATTGCCGTACAACTCCTCCGCACGGCTTGCTTCTCATACCCTAAAGGCCTGTTAAGCCCTGATTATATTGCCAGTGAACGATCCCTCGCATTATTGATATGCGCGGTCAGGTTCTGCACCGCCTCTTCGGCATTACGCTTTTCAATTGCCTCAAGCACGGCCAGATGTTCCCCCATGACTGGCCCGACACGTCCATCGATGCGGAAACGCTCCTGATTGATGAGACGCATCTTGATCGAATTGACGCGGTAAGCATTCGAAATGATCGAGTTGCCCATCGCATCCACAAAGGCATTATGCATGCCCCAGTCCGTTGCCTGTGCCCGCTGTTCCAACTCGGCAGACGCACCCTTCTCCTGAAGTTCCGCCGCAATATCTCGATGCAGCTTCAGCAAATTCTGAACGGCTTCATCGCTGGCGGAATGCGTAAACAGCGCCACGGCCTCGCGCTCCAGCAGAATTCTGAACTGGAAGGCCTCACGGATGAGGTTGATATCGATATGGGCAATTTGCAGTCCACGTTGCGGAACGGTTTTTATCAAACCTTCCGCCTCAAGCCGTGGAATAAGCTCGCGGATTGCTCCCAGCGTCAGTCCCGTCAGGCCAACAAGTTGCCGTTGCGAGATGAACTGTCCCGGCCGGACATCACGAGCGAGCAGATGGCGCGTGAAGCTTTCATACGCCTTTTCCCTCAGAGTGATCTGCTCGCCGGTTTCGTCCATGCAATCCTCTAACCTTGCCGTCAATCAAGCCGCTTTTGATGAAAAAAGCCCATCAAAAATCTGCCCAATCTTCTCCCGCTCCTCAGATGGAATCGTTACAAGTGGCGGTCTTACATTGTGCCATACCGCGTCACCCGTCGTGCGGGCAACCAGTACTTTCACCGCAGGCGTGACCGGATACTTCAAAATTTCCACAACGAGATCAACGACGCGCTGATCTTCCTTGCCATCGACGGCCATGGCGCGAATTTCCTGCGGCATGACATTTGCCATGCCCGAAATCGCGCCCTTGCCACCAAGGCGCGTACCCTGGGCAAGATGTCGCTCATCACCGATCAGAATGATCAGGTCTGCATGTTCTTTCAAAAGACGCTCGGTATGTGCCCAGTCACCACCGGAATCCTTCACACCGGTCACGACGCCCGGAAACGCCTTGCGCAACCGGCCAACCAGCTCGACCGAGAGCTTCACCATCGTTACCGACGGAATATTGTAGACGATGACGTCTCTTGCCTTGCTGCCAAGCTGTTCAAACACCTTGGAGAACCACTCAAACAGGCCGTCGTCAGACACATTCTTGAAGTAGGATGGCGGCGCCAGCAGAACATTGCGCGCTCCGGCATCCAGAGCCTGCGCCGACTGATCCGCTGCATCTTCAGCAGAATCAACAAGCACACCAGCCACAAATTGACGGCCAGAAATGCCCGCATCTGCAAACGCCTTGAGGACCGCACCTCGTTCGCGGCTGCCGATTGAACTTCCCTCACCCGTTGTGCCGAACAGGGTTACACTGTCGCAGCCCGACGCCAGGCAGTTCTTGGCGTGCTGCGTCATGGTTGCGAAAGCAATATTGCCTGCTTCATCAAAAGGCGTCGTGAGAGCTGCCGAAAGGCCGAAAGCTGTTGTCAATTGAATGCTCCTCCAGTCTGATAGCAGCAATATATTCAGGTAACATGTCAGTTGTAAACACAATAATTGTTTGCCTGTGGACGAATGATATGACAGGCATTTTGCGGATAAGAAATTATTCGTTACCGGTTGTTTATGTTTCTATTTTCAGCGCAGGTAATTAATGCGATGCTGTAATATCTCTGGCACCGGCGAGCTGTGGCCAATCATAAAGGCGCAATTGAATTGATGTGGTTTCCTCGTTTTGACGTAAGGCACATGATCGTAGAAAGCCCGGTTAAGCTGTCCAGGCTTGCTGTCACAGCATTGATTTGGGGTTGCGCCATGATGACGCCAACACAGGCCCAGGATAATGCCAAGCCACTGCGGATCGTTTCCTTTGGAACATCCCTGACCAATCAGGGTGGCTGGCAGGTGCCGTTACAGACCTCACTCGCCTCATGCCTCAATCGGCAAGTTGAAGTGCTCAAGGTTGCTCAAAGCGGCGGCACATCAGACTGGGCCGTTTCGCATGTCGATGATGTTGTCCGACTTGCACCAGATATTGTGCTGATTGAGTTTTATGCCAATGACGCAGCCATCAACCGTTTGATGACGCGCGAGCGCAGCCGCACAAACATCGCACTTGTTTTTGATCGTCTAAAAAAAGAACTGCCCGCGACCCGGGTGATCATGACGCGCATGAACCCGGTTTCCGGAATGCGCGGATCGATGCGCCCATTACTGGAATGGTATATCGACATGCAACGCAACGAGGCACTTGCCCGCGGTTATGAATATGTCGACTATTATCCCGGCTGGTCCAAAATGACAAAAAATGAGCTGGAATCCGCCATTCCTGACGGATTACACCCCAGGCCCGAAGCCGCTGCCCGTATCGTCACGTCGATCATGACGCCTTATCTTTGCAAGGGAAATGGCTAAAAGCCATAGCGTTAATATATTACATCGAATCCCAGCAAAACAACCCGCCACATTGATGCCTCGCAATGCAGAACTCTATCACGAACCGTTGATTTCGACCGACAAGACAATCAGACCTGCAAGCGACTCGCAGTCCGAATTTAATCTATATTTGATTTGCAATCTGACCCTGCATCTTGTCATCTTTTAAGCAGTTTGCATGAAAATGCCTTCGGCTTAATAGCAGCTGACAGATAAACTACCCCGTTTCGGCTACATAGGCCGCGTGTTTTTACAATTATTCCACCGTTGAAACTTGTTCGCCCTAGATACTTCTCATCGCCATCATTAATCAGACGAAAAGAGGGACCGCTTAGTCGAGCTGAGCATATAGGGAGATCGCAAGAGATGGCAACCGCGCAACTCCATGGATTGTAGGGTTAATTGGGCAGTGTGATCGCCACCTCGAACGCCGTGCCCGAGATGGAACGAAGCAGACGAGGTTATGGGGCTAAAGCTAACGTGCGCTTTATCTTCGCAAGAGGAGCAAAATTCGCAACGAGTTCGGGCAGCACATTCACCCTGTTCGAGAAGGCCGCAATGAAGCTTGCGATAAATGTAGACCATACTCCTCTCCACTTGACTTCAAAAGCACATCGGCATGGCGTGTGCCTTTGACGTCTCGGCTTTCAGGCGAGTTCTTCATCTATACATGTAAATTACGCAGCAATGATGCCGAATACGGCGCATTTTCGCCTGAAAACCAATAATGACAGTGCAATGAATAAGTATGTCACCTTGCATAATTGGTGGAAATACACGGACAATATTTCCATGTGCATCACTACGCGGTGAAGAAAACCATTTCTTTCTTGCGCCACCTGATCGCATTGATCACGCTGCTTGCGCTCACCATCCATCGACGTAGTACTTCTGTCGAGTTTTTCACACTAATGAGAGCTCATGCCTAGCACCGTTGAAACCTCATCAACCAATTTACCTAGGAAAGGTCTGGCGGACATTATCACGCTTCGACAACGTCGTCTAAATTGCCTTTTGACGACCGCTTGAAGGAAACACATAAGGTCGTGACAGGTGCGCGCACCTGTTCTATGTTGCGACGCACATCACGGTGTTTTTTTGAACGAAATAATATTAAAGAAGTTCTACGCTACGTGGCGGTTCGAACTATTAACGCAAGATATAAGGTGAGTTATGGAGCGAAAAATTAGACATGTAATATTGACGAGATTCAACGTCGCCTCACCTGGTCGTGAACATTCCATACGACTACGCCAGGGATGGCTGGACGGTCGCTTCGAACTCTTCGAACGCTACTGCCTTCCGAGTGTTCAAATGCAATCCAATCAGGATTTCGAATGGATCATATTTTTCGACGAACAAACTCCTGAAAAATATCGCAAAGAAATATCGCGTTTACAGAGCATTTTTCCATTCAAGGCGGTTTATACCGGTCTTTTTCGCATGAAAGAAATTGTTCCGCAAATATTCGGATCAGATAGTAAGAGCGAATGGTTACTAACGACGAGATTAGATAGCGACGACGTGTTGGCAGTCGACTTCGCTGAGAGATTACGAAATTCACTGCAAGAGCTTCGGCCGATGGTAATAAATTTTCCGGACGGAGTTATACTTTCTGTCGGTGAAACTAATCGCCTTTATCGCACGCAAGACGACAGCAACCCTTTTGCTTCATTGCTTGAACCGACGGGAGATAAGATTAAAACGATTTGGGGTGAAAACCACGTTGATATTCAAAAGCTTGCAGATGTAGTCCAACTGCAAGGCCCCCCAGCATGGCTGCAATTGGTTCATGGCGCAAACGTCTCGAACCGAATTAAGGGGAAGAGAATACCTCTGCGTTCAGAAGAGAGTCTTTTTGGCTGCCTAAGATTTTTGTCTAGAAACGCTCATGAAAAAAACACCTCTATCGCACTTGAGAATATAGTTATTCATCCGTTGAGGCAGTGCTATGAAATCTGCCGAGCAGTCGCAAAATTGGGATACACCGCCCTGTCGCGAAACTAAAATTATGGTCTACTTATTGCCGCATGGAACAAGTATATGACATTGGTTACCATAATTATTCCCTGTTACAATGCCTCACTGTTCATCGAAAACGCCTTAAGCTCGGTTTTGGTGCAGTCCCATTCGGATATCGAATGCTTGATTGTTGATGATTGCTCTGAAGACAACTCCAAAGAAATCGTGGAACGTTTGAGCTTCGGAGACACTAGGGTTCGTCTTATTCGACAGAAAGAGAACATGGGTGCATCAAGTGCCCGAAATGTAGGAATTGCCGAGGCTCGTGGGGCCTATGTAACGTTCTTGGACGCTGACGACGCATACGAGAAGAACCGCATTGAACTTTTGCTTGGATTAGCCAACTCCACCGATGCAGATATCGTGGTTGACAACCAAAGTGTAAGGTGGTTTCCAAACGGTACTCACACATTTGAAGCCTTCCCCTTCCTTAGCGGGCATAGCCAATTGCAGCTCACCCAAGAGCTTTTTTTTGCAAATGCAGCGTCAAGCATACGTTCGTTGTCCGTTGGTTTTATGAAGCCGATGTATAGGAGAGCGTTTCTGGAAAGAGAAAGAATTAGGTTCGATACAAATATAAGCGTAGGAGAGGACTTCTGCATGCTTGCGCGAGCTGTCGTGTCAACGCAAAAGTTTTTCGGTCATGGTGACCCTACTTATATTTATTACAGACGGAGGGGATCACTGAGTTTTTCCAAGAAAGTCCCGCTAGCTGCAATGGCAACGGATTGCGAAGCTCTGCTCACGGAGCTAAAGCCATTATTGTCTCAAACATCACAGAATCTTCTTTATAATCGGGTTCTTGAGCTAAACAGGATGTCTGACTGGGGAAATGTGGTTGAAGACATCAGGGCCGGCAGATTGATTTCAGCGTCTACCCGTTTATTGAAGCATCCAACATTAATTGGCGAAGTACCGAAAGCCGCGGTGCGTTTTTTTAATCATCAGCGAGTAAAAACTAACGCATAGATTTATTCTCTGAGGTGGCCAAACTAATTGTTACATGATTTGAAATTTCGCACCAAATACGCAGACGCCTCTTCTAGGAATTCTCTTTATTAGGGTGTCGAGGTTCGTGATAATCTCATGAACACCGATCATACGCAGGCGTCTCGCGGCTGGAAGACTGGAAGGTTTGCCATCGCAACGTCCAATATACAAACGGCATCGAAGGTGTTTGAAGTGAACTGCTCGTCGTGTGATATAAGTGGGACAAATTGAGAAGGAAATTTCTTCTACGGCCAGATTATACGTTTGGCTGACCAATTGACATTGGCCGCACTCCTACAAACGCATCGTGAAACAGTCTTTCAGATAATGTCAGCATTTTTTCTTAGCACATCAGCACCACACAAAAGAAGGCTCAGAGCAGGTTTTAGTGGAGGAGGAACAGTTTTACGACAAAACTTTTAGCACAATAAAACGGCAAAAGGCGCCCTCTAGTTTTGCGCAGTGGGCCGGAGAAACTTCTGGTGTCTGACCCGTATTACACCGCTACGTCAGCAGACCTCGTAGTCCCCTTGCTGAAGTGGAACGTTAGGTCGATCACCTCCTCCCATGGCACAATGCCTATCATGCGAATTTGAGTATGTGGCAAACTCGCATCGATCAAATCAAGCAGTTCCCGAGAACTGTCGCCCGGCACAACAAGACCAAAAACATCTCGTGCCACACTCCCAGAAATTACAACGGCGAAGAAAATATTTTTGCATTTTTGGTAATATGAAATCTCGCGGTGCGCTCAATTGATGTTTCCCTGCGTGGATAAAGTCCGATCTGCGCCTGAAACGAAAGAACGTTTTCTCCGGCAGCCCTAACCAATCCCTTCTTCATCCGATTGATAAATTCTGCCTCATCTTCTCATTTGGCGTTCGGGTTGAAGAGCCTCTCCCACCATTCAGACACTAGTTGCTAGCTCATGCCACTTCACTAAGAAATCACCTTACCTGTATACCACACTTCCATGATCCGACGCATCGTGTCGAGGCGATATTTCTTGTAATTCATGATGTACTTTCTGCCTCAAAATCAGGAAAGAGCACGTTTACAAATCTTGGGTTATTCAACATTTTGTCCGACAAATATAGTAGGTCAAATTATTTCCACGGTTCACCCATATACCCCCATTACGTTCAGGAATACACGGAACGAACGCGAAGAGGTGATTTTGGTTACACCAACTCATGATTGGTTTTTCGACCGATTAGACATTAGCTAAATACGAAATTAACTTTGAACGAAATCCGTATGATAGTTTGGAAATAGCAAGGGGCCCAAAATGAGGACGAGGAACGGAATTGCGATCTCAAGGCGTCTTTTTTTGGCCTTGGGTACAGGCATTGCTACCGCGCAATGCAGACAAACCTTCGCCTCGGAATTGCCATTAACTCTCACTCCACCAGATCTCAAAAATCCCCAGTTAGTCAAAATCACCGCAAACGGCGGAAAGTTTCAACTTGGTGAGGGAGATCATCTAGTGATGCTGCCACACGAAAGGGTTAACGGTAGTGTCGAAATTGATGGCCGTGGCTTGGCAAGGCACGTTATTATCATCGGTGGTCATATTGAATGTCACAGCAACTATGACCCATTAACCATGCTCCTAAATGATGGCAGTGATTTTGCGGTTTACACAGAGATCGGCTTCCGAGGCGCCACAGGTGGCAGTTTCAAAATCAGATGCGAAGAAAAAACTGGACGGTACTCAATTGCACCCGCGGAGACAGATGCTCTTCCGTTTGACGCCGACGCCCAACAGATAAAAATGGCTATCGAGAAGACGCTAGGACTTGGGGCATGTCACTCAGTGACAGGATCTGGAATCGGAGGACCATGGAAGGTCGTTCCGCATGCCAACGCAGCTCTCGGACGAGTATCGTTAATTACTAAGGAGTTGGAAGGCTCCTACACCGAATTGCCACGGTCAAACAGATATTTAGCAGCGGTCAACGCGCTTACCTTAAAAAACTGGCGTGGCGTATGCCATGCTGAAGGATTATTACTCGGTGGAGATTGGCAGAACGACGGCATCAACATCGACAACCGCTATGCAGATGCTATTTTCCAAGGCGCAAATCTCCACTCGAGAGGATTTCATCATCGGTTTCATGATGATTGGACGCACCCCGATGGTTTCCAGGCTTACAGAGGACCATCGAAGCTATTCGTAGAGCGCAGTGATTTTCTCGCAAAGGGAGGGAATGCGTTTATTGCACAACCTAATACTGTTAAAGGTCTTGAGAGGCTTTACGACTGGTGGTACTCCAACGTGCAGTTCCGTGCCTATAAGAGTGACGACGACCAAGCAAGATTATCGGATGGCTCGACAAGCTTTTTTGCAACTCTGAGAAATACAGAATGGAGGCAATTAATGACTAACTGCTTCGCATCTCGCTGGAGTTGGTCATCACAGACCCAGATTACTGGCGACCCAATATCCAAATATAATAGTGGAGCGCAAGTCGCGCCACCGAATGGCCTTTCGGTTAGGTCAACTCCTGGAACTTCCACTGGCTATTTTTGTTCACCAGAACTAAACCAATGCGGTACTTCCTATATAAGCCCAGGTTATTCTCATGCGACTCTGCCAAACACTAAAGAGCGGGCGTTTGTGGCTACACGAAAAGGATAGGCTTCCATCAGTTTACACCTATCGCGAATGTATGGAGCAATGAGAGTAAATGGTCACCATCTCGACATACCCTAATGGGGGGAGAGTAGCTCAACGCAAACCTCAGCGCCGAATTATGGCAAAGCTCTTTGATAACGCTGGTATAGTGTTGTTAAAAATGTCACTGCTTTTGTTAGTATTGAATCCAGCGATTATTTTTCATATCGAGAATATGAACCAGATAAATAAATTCACCATTCTGGCATCTGGTATTTTATTTCTGGCTACGAGAAAAATATACCCTACTAGAGTAGTTATTATAATTCTTATTATTTTTTGTACTCTCTTCGCCGCGATTGGTAGTGATAACCAATCTTTCTCTGAAGATAGATATTTTCGGAGCCTAATTAGCTTTGTAGGGCCGTGGATTCTATTCACGTTCAGGCCGACTGTAAGTGATGCGAAAAATATTGTTTCGTTCGTTATGAAACTTCCGATAATCGCCGTCATTTGGGGAATTATTCTCCAAACTTTCGGCATCTACACCATATGGTCTGGACTAGATGGTGGTTTTCTAAGGCTTCAAGGCTCACTTATTCCTGCCGGAATGACGGCCGTGGCGATGGTAGGTACTTTCGCTGCTATGCTTGCATATGCGCATAAACATCGCCATTCGGCTGTAATTCTACCCGTAAATATTGGAATTCTTATATTATCCGGGGGACGCATGGGGATCGCAGCTACTGCGGTCTTGGTCGCCGCGACAGTGGCCACGCGAATAAAGTTAAGCTTCCGAAGTGGCTTGTTTATCTCCCTTGCTATAATGTTTCTGAGTGTATTCATTATCGTTTTTGGGGGAAGTACCATAGATCGATTCATGGACAACTCATTAAGTGGTAGAGATTATCTGTGGGAGTATCTAGAGTATGTTAAGGCAAATTTTTATTATGCAGGAGTGGGGCTTGGCCATCAACCGAGTTTTGTGCCTCCTTGGCTTGAGATAATCGTAGGAACTACTGCAGCTCATGACGAATATCTCCGCCTTCAGCTCGAGCTCGGAGTTTTTGCATCATCGGCTTGCCTTCTATTAATGCTAACACTTTTGTTTGTCGCTTGGAACGCCGCGAAAATCAGAAATGATTTACTCATGCCCTGTTCAGTTGCAGTGTTTGCGATTTACTCCACAACCGACAATACATTTTCGTCGATTACAGCTATTCTCATTCTTATACTTCCTTATTTTGTCTGCGCCGCAGAAAAATCGATCATGCTGAGTTCTTCAAGCCAAAACAAACCAGCCACAATAAAAGATAAATTATATGCAGTGTAGTCTATTAAATTTTCCAAATTTGATCATTTTTATACGAATTTCTTTGCGCAATCGACTACATCAATCACCGCCTTTTTCTTGCCCAATAAGCTTATTTAACAACCCTTGGTTGCGTTAATTTTTAATGCATTATTGAAATTTGATCTCACTAGTTTGATTGCGCTGCGATACTACTTTAATCGCTATAGAGAAGAAAAAATCATACTAGGATACAGCAATCTGAGGTTCTAAAAATAGATTGCCTAAGAGAAGAAACGTCGAGTGAAATGAATTAAGAAAAAATGGATAAATCATGAAATTTGAAACAACCGAAATAGGTGATGTTGTATTGATAACGCCAAAAAAAATAGGTGATGGACGCGGATATTTCATGGAAACCTATAAGCGATCTATCTTAGAGGAAAAAATCGGCCCGCTGGATTTCGTGCAGGATAATCAGTCATTATCTGTTGAGGCTGGAACTGTTCGCGGATTGCATTTCCAAACGGATCCGATGGCTCAGGGTAAATTGGTGCGCTGCGTCGCCGGAGCACTCTTAGACGTCGCTGTTGATCTACGCTTGGGATCACCCACGTACGGACACCATGTAGCAGTTGAACTGTCGGCAGAAAACGGCCGTCAACTTTGGGTTCCGCCTGGCTTTGCACATGGCTTCTGCACAACAATGCCCAACACAGAAATTAGTTATAAAGTAACGAATTATTACAGTGCCGAACACGATCGGGGTCTTTTGTGGAATGATCCGGCCATTGGCATCAAATGGCCCGTCGATTTAGCGGCGGTAGTACTTTCCGAAAAAGATCGCAATCAACCCTCGCTAGCCGAAGTAAACACAACTTTCAAATACGAACACGCGGCTAAATAATGTCGACCGGTGGACGCATTTTTGTAGCTATGGTTGCCACAGAGGGTTTGTATCATCTGTGATACCAAAGCGGCCCTAAACCGATATACTGATGGAGATACACACAATGCGAATAATGGTTACTGGCGGCGCCGGTTTCATCGGTTCAGCAGTAGTTCGTCACCTTATCCTGGATAAAGGCTACGAAGTTCTGAACGTCGATAAGCTCACATACGCGGGCAACGAAGCTTCGTTAACTGCAGTAAACGGTAACAAAGCATATCGTTTTCTTAAGGCTGACATTTGCGACCCAAAAGCAATATCGGAAGCATTCACGAGCTTCAAACCTCACAGAGTGATGCATTTGGCTGCTGAGAGCCATGTAGATCGCTCTATTACAGGCGCAAAGGACTTTGTCGATACCAACATAATCGGAACGTTTACCATGTTGGAATGCGCTAGGCGCTACTGGTCGACGTTGGAACCGGAGATAAAACCCGCGTTTCGCTTCCTACATGTCTCAACTGATGAGGTCTACGGCTCGCTCGGTGATAATGGGTTATTTACTGAAGAGACGCCTTACGACCCGAGCTCGCCCTATTCCGCTTCAAAAGCCGCTTCTGACCATCTCGCCAAGGCTTGGGCTCGCACTTACAACTTTCCAGTTATAATTTCTAATTGCTCCAACAACTACGGTCCTTTTCACTTCCCTGAAAAGCTTATACCCCTCACGATCCTCAACGCTATGGAAGGAAAACCCCTCCCAGTCTATGGAAGCGGCAAACATGTTCGCGATTGGCTTTATGTTGAGGATCATGCTCGGGCACTCGATATTATTGCAGAACGAGGACGTATCGGAGAAACATACAATGTAGGCGGTCGCAATGAACGTCGCAATATCGACGTAGTAACCCGCATTTGTGAGGTGATGGATCAGGTTAACCCAAGTGCTTCGGCTCATTCCAAGTTAATTAACCATGTGACTGACAGACCCGGTCACGATGCTCGCTATGCGATTAATGCTGCGAAGCTGGAATCTGAACTCGGCTGGAAAGCTCTTGAAAATTTCGAGAGTGGCATTGAAAAAACGGTACATTGGTATCTTAAAAATCACTGGTGGTGGGCCCCCCTGCGAAGCAAGTACACAGGAACAAGGCTCGGCCTATTGGAAACTGGTGGAAGACAACAGGGTTTGGCATGAGCATTAGCCGTCAAAAGCGTATGGTGGTAACTGGCAACTCAGGACAAGTCGTTACTGCACTGGTAGAGCGCGCTACCCTCACGGAACAATTCGAAGTCATCGCGGTGGGCAGACCGAAACTCGATCTTTCACAGCCTGAAACGATCGAAGCTGCGTTACGCGTGCTAGAGCCTGACATCATCATTTCGGCCGCAGCATATACAGCTGTTGACCAAGCGGAAGTGGATGAGGCGGTTGCAACTGTAATCAACGGCGCTGCTGCAGGGGCAATAGCAACCGCTGCAGCCCGCCTTCGCGTTCCAGTTGTACACCTCTCTACGGATTACGTTTTCAATGGCAAAAAAGCTTCGCCGTATCATGAAAACGATACTGTAGACCCGATAAATGCATACGGTCGGTCGAAACTAACCGGAGAACGAGAGATATGCTTGGCAACGCGCAATCATGCGATTTTGCGGACGGCTTGGGTTTACAGTCCCTTTGGCAAAAATTTTGTAAAAACCATGATGAGTCTAGCAGAAACGCGCGATATTCTAAACGTCGTTGATGATCAGATTGGTAATCCTACATCGGCGCTAGACATCGCTGATGCGGTTCTAACGGTGTCGAGCAATCTCATTAACAGCGATGCAGAAAACTTGCGTGGCGTGTTCCACATGTCCGGTAGCGGCGAGGCAAGCTGGGCAGACTTCGCCACCGAGATCTTCGCGCGCTCAAGAACTATCGGAGGGCCGGACACGTCTATTTTTCGAATAGCGTCGAGCTCATATCCCACGCTGGCAAAGCGCCCCGCAAACTCTAGGCTCGATTGTACGAAACTTTCAAGTATCCACGGAGTCAAACTACCGAATTGGCAGTCATCCACCGCGACTGTCGTTGCGAGGTTAGTGTGACAGCGCTCTGGCCGACGGCAACTTTGTACCACGTCGGTAAATCATTTTAAAAAGGATCAGTACGACATGAAGGGTATCATTCTAGCTGGCGGTAGCGGCACTAGACTCCACCCAATGACGAGGGTGATTTCCAAACAGCTAATGCCTGTGTACGACAAACCTATGATCTACTACCCATTGTCAACGTTAATGCTGGCAGGCATTCGGGAAATTATGATCATTTCCACCCCAGTTGACATGCCATTGTTCCAACGTCTTCTTGGTGACGGCTCTCAGTGGGGTATATCATTAAGCTATGCAGTGCAACCCGAGCCTGGTGGCTTGGCACAAGCTTACATAATCGGCGCTGATTTTGTTGGTGAAAGCTCTTCCTGCCTTATTCTTGGAGACAACATCTTCTATGGCCATGGGATCACTGACGTATTTGAGCAAGCGGTAAAAAACCTCAGAGGAGCCACTGTATTCGCATATCAAGTGTCCGATCCAGAACGCTACGGCGTTGTCGAGTTTGACAGCAACTTGAAGGCACTATCGATCGAAGAAAAGCCAGAAAAACCGAAGTCAAGTCATGCCGTAACTGGTTTGTATTTCTACGATCATAATGTCGTTGAAATAGCAAGTAACCTGAAGCCCTCACACCGTGGTGAATTGGAAATTACGGATGTCAACCGCGCCTATTTATTACAAGGCTTGCTAGACGTGCAGATTCTCGGTCGTGGTTACGCATGGTTCGATACAGGCACACCCGATAGCTTGCTTAACGCCGGTGAGTTCGTCGCCACCCTCGAGCGTCGGCAAGGTGTTAAGATCTGCTGCCCTGAAGAAATCGCATATCACAAGAGCTTCATCTCGAGAGCAGACCTCGAAAACCTCGCGGATGCTTATGGGAAAAGTCAATACGGTGTGTATCTTCGCCAGAAGGTTTTGGTTTCGTGAGATATCGTTTTATTTCGCATCAACGCCTTTAACTCAGGCTTAAACATGCAGCGCCGATCCACTGGTCAGTGAAAGTGGATCGGTTGCAAATTTACTGCAGTGACTATTGGTGACATAAGAGCATATCTTTGTTGGTGAATGATGCCCATCCGCGCCGAAGATTGTGTGAGCTTTCGATCGAAGAAGGCAACACACCGACCAACAAGGTAACGTAAAAAATACAATTACGAAGCCTTTATCATACTAGCGCCATCAAAAAGTTGAAGATTGCGATTGCCGAAGGCGAAGTCCCGTCTCCGGTGACATTTCCTCTGAACCGGCTTCGATAGCGGGAATGGTAAACAATCTGGCTAAATGCGGGAGCAGGCTCTGCGTCCACTATGAAGCCGACCCTATAGATTGTCGATCTCTACCGGAAAATCAATGGATCGGGTCGCGAATGCAATGTTGGCAGGTCTTCAGTAGTGCCAAACAATGCGGGCAAGTTGAATCCAACTGAGCGCCTGACACCGCACAGAGGCTGCTCGTGACACTGCTTTCGAGCCGCAAAGCCACAAACGGCAACAACTCCAATCGTTTTCACACCGCAATGACTGAAGTTCTAACACGCGCGCAAAGGCTTGGAACCTAACGCATGAAAGGCGGCAAACATTTCAAGCCCCGGATTAACCAGAGCATCGGAACCTGTTTGCAAAAAAAACTCACGTCGTGGAGCATACAGAAACTCGTATTGATCAGTTTAACAACCCAATTTGTCAAACTCCCACTTGATCAACTGCTCCAGTTGTTCGGCGCTGCCTAGCGATGCGCTGTGCCGATTTCATGACAGCCGTTCGTTGGTACGCGAAATCTGATATATCGGTCTGCCCAACAGCTAACGGCAGGTGCTGGCGTATCTCATAAGCACATTGCGAGACCCCTCTCACGATGATAGGCGGCTCCCAGGCAATCCTAGACATAATTGCTCTATTAAAGCTCTTGTTGCATTCATAAGATAACTGCCTGCCCTGTTTCGACCGCGAGACGTCTGGCGAGTTCAAAGCGACGGTCGTCGAACACCTTGTGACTGCTTAGGTAAGACGGCAGCGAAACTGACTTCTGAAGCGCCTCAGCAGTGCGTTCCAACGCGCGTCGATCAGCCTTCCGAACAAGGGGCGCCGCTAGCTCAGAACGAAGCAACGGCCGTGCTACCCGCTTGTGTAGGCCGGCGACAATATTGCGCCGCGGCACCCATAACGATGACAAGCGTGCGCGCTGATAGCGCTGGTAATGAGCTAGCGCGGCGTCGACAGTTGCGTCCCTGACTGCAAAGTTACCGGCGCGCAGTACCAAGCTGACATCACGCACAGCTTCTAGTGCCGAACTAGAAGGCAGCCGTGTCGCGTTATAGGGAAGATCCAGCGATCCGGTCCAATCCAACCACTTGAAGCTGTTGATCTCCGAGGAGGTCTGCACCGGAACCCAAGGCACGCGGAGTGTATCGGCCACGATCGCCGCATGCATGGCATCCGCAATCACCAACTTCGCCGAGCGTAGACGCTGAACTGTGCTCTTGCTATCGTCATGAGGGCTCAGGTATTCAATGCCAGCAAGGCGGCAGGCTTCCTCTAACTGGCCGTCTTCCATGCCCAAATGATGAGGCATGAAAACAACTCCCTTACGCTCGCTTTCCGGCAGAGGCTGGCATTCAGGAAGAAAGCTGAGCAATGCCGCACCGTCCGTGACGGCCAGATTGCTGCCTAACCCAAGCACGCGTGCGGACAACGGACCGCGAACGCAGGCAAAACGCGTCTTTTCCAAAAGCTCGCGACCTGGTAGCGGGCCATAGCCAACACCGCTAGAGAAGATGACGCGATATTCAGCAGGCGGCAGGGTGGTATCAATCAGGGTGCCGATACCGCAGAAGGACTTCGAAGCAACATCAACCCATGCGCCAGGAGCCAGTCGCTCCCACATCCAGCCATTCAGTTCATCGCCAAAGTTGGTCAACGGATGCCGATAGTAGTGGAGCTTGAATTTATTCTGCATGACGTACTTTCCTGATTTTCCTTAGCATCATCGAGACAAATGGCTTAGCACATGGTTTAAAGAGACCTGAAAACTCTCCAGCCAGCGCAATAAAAACAAAAACAACTCCACCCAAAAATACTTCTATGATAAGGCGCAAGGTCCCGTCGGTTCCTGGTGCTAAATGCCGGAAAGCCAGGATAACACCGGCTAGCCCCAGTACAGAGACAAGAGGTCCCAAAAGAACCGAAGCCACCTGCATGGAAGAAACCCCAACAGCATTGCGGACCGCCACGAAATTATAGGCAGCAAAAATATAAACCCGCAGGACATGCACGGTAAGCACGGCTTCAATGCTAAATTGGGCCGAGACAGCAACTGTGCAGAGCGTGAAAAGAAACTGCGCCAGAGCCTGCCTACGCAATGTATCAGTTCTCTGTACTGCCAACATTGTTGCAGGGAACAAATAATTCACCGGTAGCACGGTAAAACTGAGGCAAAGGACGAGCAGCATATTGCCCGCTAACTGCCAGCGCGTACCGAACATCAGCTCAACCGCATCACTGGAGATCATAAGCATGCCAGCGAACACCGGATAGCCTATGAGGGCCAGCGCTCCGGCATAGCCGATGAACTGACCGGCAATACTCTCACGTGAAGCCCGATTTTCCGTGAAGGCGCTTAACGCCACACTGGCCAATGGCTGCAGAGTGAACTGAAGCATCAGATCAAACAATCGCCATGCGATACGTAGATTGCCCAGAACAGCGAAACCAAAATAATGCCCTACAAACAGGTCTATAATACGAGTATTTGCCAGGACAGTTAGATTTGAGAGTGAGACATTAAAGCCCGCCGCCACCAGCATACGCATCCGACCCGTATCGAAAACGAGCTCTGGCCACCATTTGCGGTAAATACCAAGAGCCAGGCTGTTGACGATTGTGAACAGAAGTTTTTGGGCAACGAGTGCGAAATACCCAAAACCTGTGAATGCCAACGCAACGGTGACTACTCCGCTGATCATTGTGGCGCTGACGTTGCGCACAGCTATGCCCTTGAAGGCCATCTCACGGCGCAACAGATACTCATGTGTCAGCGTCAAGTTCTGAATCAGCGGAATGGGAGCAAGGAGCAACAGGATCAACGGAATGCGGCTGTCCTCGTACAACGCTTCCGCAAATTGGCTGAGGAGCAGAATGACAAGCCCGAGTACCACTCCGACGGCGATAAGGAACCAATACGAGGTGTTGATGTCCTTGCTATCTGTATCGTCACCACCTTGCAGTAATGCTTCCACCTGACCGAAGCGCGCGAGCTGGGTCAACAGGTCTACCACCGCAGCGGCCATGGCAACAACACCAAAATCGGATGGGCCAAGCCTATAGGCAAGGTAGAAAAAGATCGCCGTAGATGCTAGCTGCTGCCCCCAATTAGCGGCAAAGCTCCAAGCGGCGGCAGTCAGAGTACGCCGCACAGTCATACTACAAACTGCCGAAATGGCAATACTAAGTTACGTTTTGAGACCTTCGACGTGGTCGGCAGGCCATCTAACAGTGCGGTAAGTTTGCACAAACGACTACGAGCGCATCGCGCCTTGAGTGAGAGCAGTCTTAAATTAGCTAAAAATAACCGTCCCAGCACGCGGACGTATTGTGCCTTGATTGCACGTCTCATGTCATTCGCAAGAATAGCAGGGGCAAGGGAAATATAGGTTTCATCAGGGATATGCATCCCGCTTGGATGCGTTTCACCGCGTCTAGAACCGGATGAGATGAAAACGATAAAATGAAAATGCATACACGATAATTTCTCAGGATAGAGACGCTTACAACCAACAACAAACCGTTGGACCTTAATGAATTGATTAAGCGAACGAAGCATAAATTTTCCTCTGTTTCACCACTCTAGCGAGCGAATGAACTCCTGATTGCTGCTATATAGTCACGTAGGGCCATCCCTCCGCGCAAAGACAAAAAGCCTCCCACCAGAAGCTTACGGAAAAGCGCTATTATTCCCGTCAAATGGAAACTCGTGTTTTTGGCGATGGCGCGCAGAGAACCAGGATAATATTTCGCCTTTAATGCCGGTTGCGGATCACGATGCCCCACGCACTTTGCATCAATGAATAATGTCTTCCTTGAGGCTTTGTATGCCCGAATGGCATAGTCTGTATCTTCCCCTCCTGAAAGGATAGCACCAACACCTAAATCTAAATCAAACCCACCAATCTGGCTGGCGACATTAGATCGAACAACTATTGTATTTGATGACGCCAGGGATATGACTTTTTGAAGTGATGGGGAAACAGCTTTGTAATTTAATGCCGAAACGGCTTGCATGCCATAACGGCTAAACCAGAAATCAAGTGTTTTGTCTGCCGTAAAATCATCGACAATCCTATCGAGGGTGCCGTCTGGATACCATGCATCATCATCAGGAAAAGCCACCACACCATCTGACTGAAGTCGTTCAGTGGCTTCAATATTTGCTAGCATTGCATTACGTGCGGCAGACAGAGACATGCGTCCAGATTGCTTTAGTGGCTTAACCCAGTCCGGCCACTGCTTTTTAAAATTGTCGAAGCCATCCTCGTCGCATCTCTGAAGCAGAATGAACAATTTAACATCCACACTGCGCCGGGCTTGGAAGGCAACGACTGATTCAAGCATGCGCCGAAGCACATCCCCCCGATCAGATTGCATATCAACAGTTGAAAACAATGTAAGAGGTAGACTGTCCCTCAATGAGAACTCGCTCATAATTTCCCGATCTAATATGCAATACGTAAAGCGTTTTTAAGGGCACCTAAAGGTAGGTTATTTAGCCGAAACCAATAAAATACGACGGTAAAAATGCGATCATTATCTACTTATGTTTTAGGTGCCTCGAGCAAATTTTATTTAAATTTCGATATTTGATTGTCGCTCAGTGGATATAAAAATTATGTATCAAAAATAAGTTCTTTTGCCTGAAGTTATCGAGAGCGCCTCCAAAACGCAAGGAAAGCCACTTCCCACGGCAACAGAAAGGTTACAGATTCTATTTTTTTGATAAGACTAAATACCCCGGGCTGCCCTGGTTAAGCGGTTTGATTTTAGGCACAATAATGCCCGGATATTGTTATGGCATCACGGTGATCTCCGCCGCCGCGCCTTCCGATAAAAAATACCGACCTGAACAAATTACGATCAAAAAAACTTCAACCATTTCAATCATTGGCATGGTTGAGATGAAAAAAACTTTCTATTTTCAGTCTTCTAGCCCACGATTGCAGTCTTCACGACGGCTCCAGTCGTGTCATACGCATAAGAACCGCTATTTTATCCCACGCCAGCACGATCAAAAAACAACTGACATATTTATTTTGGAGACTTTCGCTTACAAACAATAAGAGGAACTGCTCAAAAAAACCATGCCATAATGAGGCTCACTTTTGAATTTACCATTTTCGCACATGAGCGGCGAACCTTCTTCGCACTGAGCCACAAAAGATTGACAAAACCTTACCGCTAAGAGAAGATAATCACTATTAATTAGGTGGTATTAACGTCGCAACAAGCGATTTTTGCTTACTCATTTATGAAGTTTTTTATATGAAAATTGCAGTAGCCGGACTTGGTTACGTTGGTCTGTCCAACGCCGTTCTCATCGCTCAGAATCATGAAGTCGTCGCTGTTGACCTAGTTCAGCAACGTGTTGACCTTGTCGCTGCGCGCAAGTCGCCCATTGTCGACAAAGATATCGAAGAGTTTCTCGCCACGAAAGAACTGAACCTGTCGGCCACAACCGACAGTGTGGAAGCCTATACAGACGCGGATTTCGTGATCGTTGCAACACCAACGAACTACGACCCGCTGACCAACTACTTCAACACAACAGCGGTTCAGTCTGCGGTAAATGCCGTCCTTGCAGTCAATCGCAAGGCATGTATTGTCATCAAGTCAACCATCCCTGTTGGCTTCACCGAAGGACTGAGGGAGCAGACGGGTTATTCGAACATCATCTTCTCGCCGGAGTTCCTGCGTGAAGGTAAAGCACTTCATGACAACCTGCATCCGTCGCGTATTATTGTAGGCGACAAGTCAGATGCTGCGAAAGCTTTTGCAGACCTGTTGCTTGAAGGTGCGGTCAAGAAAAACGTGCCAGTTCTGTTTACCGGCGCAAGCGAGGCGGAAGCTATCAAGCTTTTCGCCAATACATATCTCGCCATGCGCGTTGCATATTTCAATGAGGTTGACACCTACGCCGCGTCGCGCGGGCTTGCTACCCGCGAAATCATCGATGGTGTGTGCCTCGACCCGCGTATTGGCAACCATTACAACAATCCCTCCTTCGGTTATGGCGGATACTGCCTGCCGAAAGATACAAAACAGTTGCTGGCCAACTACAGCGAAGTACCACAATCTCTCATCCGTGCTATCGTTGACTCGAATTCCACACGAAAGGATTTCATCTCCGAGAGCATTCAGCGACTGGGTCCAAAAGTTGTCGGCGTTTACCGTCTAACCATGAAGGTTGGCTCTGATAACTTCCGAGACTCTTCCGTTCAGGGTGTGATGAAGCGTATCAAATCCAAGGGTATCGAGGTCGTGGTCTACGAACCCAGCTACCACGAGAGTGAATTTTTCCGTTCAAGAGTTATAAAAGACCTCGAAGAATTTAAATCTTACAGCGACGTCATTCTTGCAAATCGCATCACGCCGGAAATCGCTGACGTGACCCCTAAAATTTATACCCGCGACATCTTTGGTGTCGACTGAGCCGCGCCTAGTGCGTTCGCGCATCAGAACTTTTTTACGGCAGTATTCGTGAGGTTATCGATGAAAAAGAATATTCTTGCAGTTGCATCGAGTGGTGGGCACTGGCAGCAGTTGCTCCTTGTTTCTGAAGCCTTCGAAGATATGTCACCCGTGTTCGTGACAACGAAAGAAGAACTGCTGATCCAAGCGGGTAAGCAGGGTCGCGTGGTCAATGATTGCAATCGCAATCAACCACTCCTCTTGCTGAAGTGCTTCATTGAATGCGCGAAGATCGTGTTTACCGTGCGCCCAAAAGTTATCGTTTCAACTGGCGCTGCACCTGGCATCATCTGCATGGCTTTTGGTAAGCTCATCGGTGCAAAAGCTATTTGGATCGATAGCTTTGCCAACGTTGAACAACTATCAATGTCCGGTAAACTCGCTCGATACATTTCAGACACCTGGCTTACCCAATGGGAGCACTTGAGCGACAATCAGGGACCAACCTACAAAGGAGCCTTGTTATGATTGTCGTGACAGTCGGTACACAACTCCCCTTTGATCGCCTCATCAAAATGATCGACGATATTGCCCCGTCCCTGGACGAGGAGATTTTTGCGCAGGTGGGTGTCAGCACCTACCAACCGCAAAATATGAAGTTTAGCGCGACGGTAGACCCAATTGACTTTGATAGAAAGCTGAAAGAGTGCTCGGTCATCATTGCTCATGCTGGCATTGGGACTGTGCTAAAGGCTTATAAATACGCGAAACCGATTATTCTTGTCCCGCGTCTGTCATCGATGGGTGAACATCGTAATGATCACCAGCTCGCGACGGTATCGCAACTTCGCCAACGTCCGGGCATATACATTGCCGAAACTCAGGAAGAGCTTTCGGATCTGTTGAACCAACCTCTGGAAGTGGTCAAATCCACGGAAGATACCAAGGTAAGTCAGCTCCGTTTAAAAACATACGTGCGCGAAACAATTCTCAAAATGATCGCTTAAAACAAACAAAGCTGCCTAGGGAGCTTTTTTCTTTCTAGCTTGTAGCAATCAATTAAACCTACTACCGCTGTCCTTGCTCCATCGGTCAAAGGCCGAGGCAAGCATGCCTGTTTTTGATTGCTTCTTTTGCGCAAGCCACTCTGGCATAATGTCTGTAGAACGCACGAGCTTCATGACGCGGTCAGGATGAATTCCTAACCCCAGCACCGAGAATGGTTTCAAAAGTGTAGCGGCGACTGACACTGCAATGCGCGGAACCAGAAATGTTTTGGCGCGCTGGAAGTATCCAACCCTCAATGTTTCTACAATCTGCTCAAGAGTATAGCGATCTGCATAGCAGCCGTTGAACAGGACAAAGCGATCAGGCTGCTTCGTTGCAAAGTCCAATGCGTCAAGCAAGTCATCCACATAGAAACATGCTTTCACTGTGTCTTTACGGCCGGGATAGACAAAAAATCCTTTACCAAGAAGCTTTGCCATGCGGGTAAAATTGCCGCCCTCCCCGTGCCCAAAGACGACCGCTGGCCGACAGATAATAAGGCGCCGCTGTTCATTTTCATCAGCCCAACGTCGCTGAATACGTTCAGCCATTAGCTTAGACCGACCATACGCAGATTCGGGCGCTGGTTCTGACGTTTCTCTTTTCGTTTCCTCACTTGGTCCATAGACAGAAATTGAGCTCGTAAAGACGATTTCGTTGATGTCGAAGCGCCGCGCAAAAGCGGTAATCTCTGTCGCGCCAAGAATATTGGTTTCGTAATATTCGTGGGTTGGGTGACCGGGTGTCGTATGAACAGCCGCCAGATTATAAATGCGCCGGAGACCGGCACCTGCGTCAAAGTCGGAGAGGTCGCGAACATCTGCAGACCGGTAATCAACCCCTGTAAGTTTTTCCCTTGGTGGCTTCCGGTCAACAGATATGACGCGATCACCCTGTTTTATGAGACGTCGAATTAAATGTGAGCCGATAAAACCTGATCCGCCAAAAACAATATGCGTTTCCATCCACAAGGTCTTTCTCAAGCAAACTGTACCTAGCCGCGCGAACATTCATCTACACGAAGGTTCTGATCCGGCATGCGCTCTACCAATAGCTTCAGTTCATTAACTTACAGTGAGTTGGTCGGTAGCTCGGCATGGTCGAGCAATTTTCGAGCTTCCCATGCCAACTAATACGCCTTGCGGAATGTGAGATTGTATCTGACATGACCGGTTTTGGGATGATCGCCGTCTTTCAACGTCAGGACACCGTGGTAGAACAGGCGTGAGGCGCCGCCCCAGACAACGACATCGCCATGCTGCAGCAGGTATTTTTTGACCTCATCTGTTCGTCTTAGACCTCCGAACTGGAATGTCGCCGGCAGACCGAGAGATATGGAGACGATTGGGTTTTGAAAATCCTTTTCGTCCCGATCCTGATGAAGCGACATGCGTGCACCGGGCTCGTAACGGTTTATCAGGCAAGCATCAGGTGAAAAGCCATTGTATCCCGCCTCTGCCGCGGCCTGTTCGGCAAGTTTGCGAAAAACGTCAGGCATGGCAGGCCACGGCTGTCGCGTCTCCGGATCATTCTCCTGATATCGATAACCTCGACGATCCGTAACCCAACCTGCCCTACCGCAGTTGGTCATGGCAACCGACATGGAAAAGCCGCCAGGCGTCATCATGTTGCGAAACGGCGCGCGGTCGGAAATCTGGCACACCCCATCCAGTAACTTGTCCTCCACGTCAAGCGCCCGTTGACGTAGCAATACGGCGCCTTCTGCCAAGTCCTGCCGAGACGGCTCTGGTGATTTCATCTCCGCAAATAAATCATCCATTATCAGAACCTCCTGTGCTTGTTTGTCTTGCAAGAGATACGCCATATCGTCGCACGTAACAGAGGTTATTCGCACCCATTCCATGCCCAAATCCTATTTTTTTGTCCCTTTATCAACCTGCCTGTCGATCAAGCAAATTAACATCAGAGAAATTTAGAACCGTTCTGAAATAGGTTTTTTGACATCGTAAACCTGAGCAATTAAAGATGACGAAAGATATCATATTAATGTCCAACCACACTTAAATGTGGCTTTCTTCATTACGGGACAACAAAGGAAATGTCAGTGAACTTCAAGCCCCTTCACCCTGCCCGCCTGTTTGCTGTCGCAGCTTTCGGGTTCGGCGCCCTCACAGCAAACGCTCAAGACATCAGCATCAAGCATGGTCAGGGAGAGACTGTACTCAAGGGCGTTCCGCAGAAGGTTTTGGTTCTCGACATCCCTTCACTGGACACCATGGATGCTTTGGGCGTTGAGCCCGCGGGTGTCCTGGCCTCCAACCTGCCAGCATATCTTTCCAAATATTCAGATGCCAAATATTTGAAGGTTGGAACGCTTTTTGAGCCGGATTATGAAGCAATCAATGCGGCAGAAGCAGATCTTGCCATCGTTGGTGGCCGCTCTCGCGCCAAATATCCAGAAGTCTCTGCAATTGTCCCAGCGCTGGATATGTCTGTCGATGCAAAAAACTACATTGCGAGCACCAAGGCCAATATCCTGACCCTAGGTAAAGTGTTTGGTAAGGATGCTGAAGCTGCAAAACTTGATGCGACAATCGACGAAAAAATTGCCGCCCTCAAGGCTGTGGCTGCCGACGCCGGCACAGCAATGATCCTTGTCACGAATGCGGGCAAAGTTGGCGCTTATGGCCCTAACTCACGGGTTGGCTGGCTGCACAAAGAAGTTGGCTTCAAGACGGTTGCAGAAGACATTGACGACCGTTTCCACGGTGGAGACATCGTATCGTTCGAGTATCTCCTTGAAGCAAATCCTGATTGGCTGTTCGTCGTAGACCGAGACGCTGGTGTGGGCAACAGTGGCGGTGATGCATCCCAAAAGGTTCTCGACAACGAACTGGTTCACCAAACCACAGCGTGGAAAAAAGGCCAGATCGTCTATCTGGACCCACAGGCCGCCTACATTGTCAGCAGCGGCTATACAGCCCTTACAACGCTGATCGATCAGGTTTACAAAGCAGTGTCCGAAAAGAAATAATTCCAGGCTCTTCATTTCCGCTCCCGATGACCAATGCCATCGGGAGCAATCGCGCATTAGGACACTACGTTGAAATATCTGGCTCTAGCCCTGCTCGCAGCCCTAATGTTGGCCGTCACCAGCCTTTTCATCGGGGTCAGCAATGTGTCACTTTCGACATTGATGTCGTCGGATACGGAAGCGCGCGCCGTCCAAGTACTGGTCGTCAGCCGCATCCCCCGGACGCTCGCCCTTATACTTGCCGGCAGCTCCATGGCAATTGCCGGACTTATAATGCAAATGCTGGTTCGCAATCGCTTCGTTGAGCCATCGACAGCGGGCACAATCGAATCCGCCAGCCTCGGCCTTCTGACTGTTACTCTTCTTGCACCGCAAACTCCCATTTTTGGTAAGATGCTGGTGGCGGCGGCATTTGCACTGGCAGGAACCGCGCTCTTCTTGCGGATACTGCGTGAAATTCCCCTGCGTGATATGCTGCTCGTTCCGCTCATCGGCATTATGCTCGGGGGCATCATCAGTGCGATAACGGCATTTTTTGCTTACCGTTACGAACTCACGCAATCCCTTTTGGCATGGACAACAGGAGACTTCTCCGGCGTTTTGCGTGGACGCTATGAATTGCTTTGGATTGGCTTTTGTTTTGCCATTGCAGCCTATCTGGCAGCAGACAGATTTACCGTCGCCGGCATGGGCCGTGACTTCACAACCAATCTTGGCCTCAATTACCGCCGCGTGGTGACATTCGGTCTGGTCATTGTGTCCCTGGTTTCAGCCGTCGTCGTGGTCACAGTCGGCATGATCCCTTTTCTCGGACTTATCGTGCCGAACATCGTCAGCCTGATGATTGGAGATAACATGCGCCGTTCCGTGCCATGGGTTGCGACCCTTGGCGCAATCTTTGTGCTGTCTTGCGATATTGTCGGCAGGACAATCCGTGCACCGTACGAAATTCCGATTGGAACCGTCGTCGGGGTCGTTGGTAGCGCTTTATTTCTCTATCTTTTGCTTCGGAAGCGTGACCATGCCCACTGATCTGCAGCAGAAACGCCCCGTCATTATCCTGGTGGTCCTCTCCGCTCTGGCAATTGTTGCCATCATTGCCTTCATGACACTTGGTGCAAAGGGAAGCTGGGCATTCGTTCTCAAATTCCGCGGCATAAAATTGGCGGCACTTTTGTTGGTTGCCTATGCGATTGCGGTCTCAACCGTCATGTTCCAAACGGTGACCAACAATCGCATTCTGACGCCAGCAGTCATGGGGTTCGATTCCCTATTTGTGCTGGTGCACACATTCATGGTCTTCGCCTTCGGATCTTCCGAAGTGCTGTTGATCGATCCACGTCTGCGATTTATCGGTGAAACCCTACTGCTGGTCTTTTTTGCCGGCATTCTTTTCCGCTGGTTGTTTTCCGGCGGCGAACGCAGCCTGCACCTGTTGGTGCTGGTCGGAATAATCTTCGGCGTATTGTTTCGCAGCCTCTCCAGTTTCATGCAACGTGTGCTGGATCCGAATGAATTCATGGTGTTGCAGGACACACTGTTCGCCAGCTTCAACACAATTGATACAACGTTGTTGGCTATTTCTGCTGCTATTGTTGCATTGGCCAGCCTCGCTGGCCTGAGACTGTTTCACACCTTTGACGTCCTGTCGCTAGGAAGGCCTGCAGCGATAAGTCTCGGCGTCGCGCATAAACGTGTTGTCACCGCTCTTCTTGTGCTCATTTCCATTATGGTTGCAGTGTCCACCGCCCTTGTCGGACCAGTGATGTTTTTTGGGCTGCTCATTGCAGCCCTTGCACATTACTTGACCGGCTCGGGCAAACATCGCCATGTGCTGCCAGCCGCAATCTTGATCGGCGTCATCTGCCTTGTCGGCGGACAGGTGATCTTGGAACGGGTCTTCGCGTTCGACACGGCACTTTCAATCGTCATTGAGTTTCTCGGTGGCATCGTCTTTATTGTTCTCATTCTCAAACGGGGTGCTCGATGATCGTCACCAACGGCATCAGCAAGGCATACGGCAACTCATTGGTTGTCGATGATGTTTCCATCACAATTCCTGTCGGAGGTTTGACCTCGATTATCGGTCCCAACGGGGCGGGAAAATCAACACTACTTTCCATTATCGCGCGCCTGATGGCTATGGATAAGGGAACGGTTACCGTTGACGACATGGACGTGACGAAAACGCAAAGCGACCAACTTGCCCGTCGTCTTTCCATATTACGACAGGACAATCATATTTCATCACGCCTTACCGTGCGCGATCTGGTGACATTCGGCAGATATCCCTATTCCAAAGGACGCCCGACTGTCGAAGACAAGGTGCATGTCGATCAGGCAATGCAATATCTCCACCTTGAACCTCTTGCAGACCGCTTTCTCGATGAGCTATCTGGCGGGCAACGTCAACGCGCATTTGTCGCAATGGTTCTGTGCCAGGACACCGATTATGTGCTGCTGGACGAGCCCTTGAACAACCTTGATATGAAACATGCCAGCGCTATGATGAAAATATTGCGCAAGGCCGCCGACGACTTGAAAAAGACCGTGGTGCTGGTGCTGCACGATATCAACTTCGCCTCCTGGTATTCCGACCATATCATTGCGATGCGCGACGGAAAGGTGTGGGGCACTGGAACGGTAAATGACATTATCGACACCGATGCGCTAAGAGAGATTTACGATATGCAAATCGCCATTCATGAGATCGACGGGCGACGCATCGGATTGTTTTATGAATGATCGTCCGCCGCGATAGATCATGTATTTTTTGATAATTTCATGGTTTTCAAACCGCGCCTTCAGACAGGACGGAACCTAGTCGGGTCCATAAAAGTTTTGAACGAGGCCAGTTCTGACTGCCAGTAAAGAGAGAAGGAAGACAGACGTGAAAACCCATAAGACCAAAAATGATTTGCCATCGAATGCCAAGACAACAGTAAGCGCATTGTTGAATGAGGCACTTGCTTCGATCATTGATCTGGCACTGGCAACCAAACAGGCACACTGGAACCTTAAGGGCCCACAGTTCATAGCCGTTCACGAGATGCTGGATGGTTTCCGCAACCAGCTTGATGACCACGGCGACACAATTGCTGAAAGAGTTGTGCAATTGGGCGGTACAGCACTTGGCAGCCTGCAGGCTGTTTCTGCTGCGACAAAACTTGCAGCCTACCCTACGGACATTTACCCCGTGCACGACCATCTTCAAGCGCTGATCGAACGTTATGGCGATGTTGCCAACATGGTTCGAAAAGCCATTGATGAAGCTGATGAAGCCGGTGATGCGAACACCGCCGATATTTTCACGGCAGCGTCGCGCGATCTGGACAAGGCCTTGTGGTTCCTGGAAGCTCATGTTCAGGAAAAGAACTGAAACACGTTACCATAATCAAAAAAGCCCCGGCAAAACCGGGGCTTTTTTGTCACTCAATCTCGTTTGTAGTCGTCTTCGACACGGATAATATCATCCTCGCCGAGATAGCCACCAGTACGCACCTCGATAATCTCGAGCGGAATGCGGCCTTCATTGGCGATGCGGTGTAGCGCGCCAATTGGGATGTAGATAGATTGGTTTTCGGTTAGAAGTAGGGTTTCCGAACTGATCGTCACACTGGCCGTGCCCTTAACAACGATAAGGTGCTCGGAGCGATGCATGTGCTTTTGCAAGGAAGTCCGAGTGCCGGGATCAAGCATGGTTCGACGCACACCAAACCGTTCGCCATCATCCATGCTCTCCACATATCCCCACGGACGGTAGGCACGGGTGTGAACTTCCGTTTCAACATTCCGGCCTTCGGCCTTCAACTGCTCAACGAGGCCTTTCACCGCCTGTGTCTTGTTTTTCGGTACAACCAGAACCGCATCCTTGGTTGAGACGACAACAAGATCCTTTGCACCGACAACTGTCGTCATCAGACCGTGTGAATGCACAAGGCATCCTTCGGAATCGACAATGAGACCATTGCCTTCAATTGCGTTGTCACCTTGCTGTTTGTCGGCAACCTCCCAGATTGCGTCCCAACTGCCAATATCGGACCAACGGAAATGACCACGCACCACCGCCATACGTTTGGTTTTTTCAATCACCGCGTAATCAATTGAGTTTTTAGGAGATGCCTCAAAGCTTTCCTGATCCAGACGGACAAAACCAAGGTCCTGTTTTGAAAGGTCGACGGCCTTTTCAACAGCGTCCAGAATCTCAGGGGAGAATGCACGTAATTCCGCAATCATCACGTCGGAGCGAAATAGGAAGTTACCTGAATTCCACAGATATCCCTTTTGCAAATAACTGACCGCCGTCTCAGCATTCGGCTTCTCGACGAAGGCTTCGACGATGCGCAGATCTTCGTTATCGGAAAACAACTCACCGGGATTGATGTAACCGTAGGCGGTACGAGGTTCAGTCGGAACCAGACCGAAGACAACAATGTTGCCTTGTTTTGCGGCTTCACACCCCAGTTTCACCGCATCAGAAAACAGCCCCTCGTCCAGCACAACGTGGTCGGCGGCCAACGCCAACACCAAGGAACCTGCTGAGCGCCGTTCGGCCATGACGGCTGCAACTGCCATCGCCGCCGCACTATCGCGTCGTGCAGGCTCCAACACCACTGTAGTCGGCACCTCAACATCTTCTGCCTGACGTTTGGCGAAAAACCGAAAGTCCTCGTTGGTGATGACAAGCGGCGACGCATAAAGCTTGGGATTTGAAACACGTTTCAATGTCTGCTGATAGGTGGAGAGATTTCCAACCAGTGGCTGAAACTGTTTAGGCAATTGATCACGTGAGACTGGCCATAACCTTGACCCCGAACCTCCTGCGAGAAGCACCGGGGTAATTTTATCCGTCATATCACTCATACCAATCAGCCCATTCTAAAACAATTTTGAACATATACCCTAAATGCATACACGTAATAAATGTTCACCAGGAAAAGTTTCGGGTCAAGACAAACGGTTATCCCCCGAGTAAACTCCACACATGAACTGCATAAAAATTAAGCGATGAACCAACCTTGATATTGATGCATTATGATGACATGAGGCACGAGATCGGAAGGATAGATATGACCTTATCGTCACCGGCGAGCCGGGTGAATACACTTGAAAACAGGGTTTCTGAACTACGTCGATGGCTCGACGTGGATGCCTTGCCCTTGTGGATCAAAACCGGTCTAGCAGCAGACGGCCGTGGCTTCCATGAGCGCATTGGCCAAGACGGAATTCCGATATTCAGTGACGACAGGCGTTCGCGTGTTCAACCGCGACAGGCTTATTGTTTTGCTGCTGCCGGGCACTCTGGATGGACTGGCCCTTGGCAATCAGCCGTTGAGCAGGGTGTCGCTTGGTTTGATAAAACCTATCGGTTGGACAGCGGTCTTTATGGCAATCTGGCCTCGGCAGATGGCCAATTGATTGATCCAACATTTGACCTGTACAATCAGGCTTTTGCACTTTTTGCTTGTGCAGAGCTTTCTATCGCAATGCCTGAGAAGAAAGCTGAAATGCGCGCCAAGGCGCTGTCCATACTGGACGCTCTGAAAAGAGAGTATAAACATCCTATCGCTGGGTTCGAGGAAGCCAATCCGCCACGACAGCCCCTCGGTTCCAATCCCCATATGCATCTGTTCGAGACAATGCAGGCCTGGGAAAAGGTCGATCCGACCGGACCTTGGATGGAATTGACTGACGAGATCGCCGCGCTTGCAATGAACCATTTCATTGACGCAGACAGCGGTGTGCTGCGTGAATTTTTCGATCACGATTGGCAGCCAATGCCAGGAGATGCAGGAAAGGTGGTCGAACCGGGACATCAATTCGAATGGGCATGGCTTCTGGTTCGTTATGGCTCTTCACGTCACTCGCCGGAAGCAATTCAAAAGGCAAAACGACTGTTCGAAATTGCCGAAACGCACGGCGTTTGCCCAGATCGCAAGATCGTCATAATGGGCCTGAAGGACGACTTCACCGTGAGGGACAGCCTGGCACGGTTGTGGCCGCAGACCGAATGGTTGAAGGCGTCATTGCAACTGGCACTCAATTCAACCGGCGACGAACGGCAATGGTACCTTGCCTCCAGTTCGAAAGCATTGGATGCACTTCAACCCTTTTTGGAGACACCAATCAGGGGCCTTTGGTACGACAAGTGGACCAAGGACGGCGGCATGATTGATGAACCGGCACCCGCCAGCACATTTTATCATATTGTCTGTGCAATCCACGAAGCTTGTGACGTTTTAGAGCGCATCGATAAAAGCTAATAAAACTAGACAATCACAAAACAAAAACCGCCGCAAGCCACGTCTGCGGCGGTTTTTTTGTGATACTGCAAGCTGTTACTTAAAGAGGCTTGGTAACCAGAGCGACAGCGCTGGAATATAGGTTACCGCCAGTAGCACCAGAACGCTCGCGCCGAAGAACGGCCAGATGGTTCGCATCGCCTCTCGTATCGATATTCCTCCGACAGCACATCCGACAAACAGCACTGTACCAACTGGTGGCGTGTTGAGACCGATGCCTGCATTGAGGATCATCACAACGCCAAAATGCACGGGATCGATACCAAAGGCTTTCACAACTGGCAGCAGCACTGGCGTGGAGATGATCACCATCGGTGCCATGTCCATGAATGTACCAAGCAACAGCAGAATGATGTTGATGACAAGCAAAACGATGATCGGATTGTCCGAGATCGCACTGATGGCACTGATCATAAGGGTCTGCACCTGAAGGAAAGCCATTAGCCACCCAAATGCAGCGGCTGTACCGATAACCAGCAACACCATGGCAGTCGTACGCACGGCCCCCATCACCGCCTCAACAAAACCTTCCCAGTTCAGCTCACGGTAGACCAACATGGCAACCAGAAAGGCGTAGAGCACCGCAATGCACGAACTTTCCGTTGCGGTAAAAACACCGGAACGAACACCACCAAAGATAATGCCGATCAACAGGATGCCCGGAAATGAAGCAAGCAAGTAATAAAACAGCTTGGAGAAGCCCGGAAACGGCTCAGATGGATAACCCTTTCGACGTGCAACAATATAGGCGGTTACCATCAAGGCAGCGGCAAGCAGGAAACCCGGAATAATCCCTGCTGTAAACAAATCCGCGACCGAGACATTGCCACCAGCGGCGATCGAATAAAGGATCATGTTGTGCGATGGCGGGATCATCAGCGCAATGATCGCCGCATTGACAGTTACGTTGACGGCGTAATCCTTGTCATAACCACGAGCAGCCATCTGAGGGATCATCAGACCACCCACAGCCGATGCGTCAGCAACAGCGGAACCAGAAATACCGCCGAACAACGTTGACGCCACAATGTTGACCTGCCCAAGCCCTCCACGCATGTGACCAACAAGGCCTGCCGCGAACCGTATGAGACGATGTGCAATACCGCCGCGCACCATCAGGTCACCCGCGAAGATGAAAAACGGAATAGCCATCATGGCAAACACGCTCATGCCCGAATTCATTTGCTGGAAAATAACAACCGGCGGAAGCCCCATATAGAGAACGGTGGCAAGGGAAGCGATGCCGAGACAAAATGCGATAGGTGTGCCGATCAACATTAACAGGGTAAAGACCCCGAAAAGAATAGTGTATGCCATTTACGCAGCCTCCTGCACGATCACATCCGCTGCAATTTCCTCGCCGAGAGCAACATCAATGAATCGCTCAGTGCCAAAGAGTGCAATAAGAAAACCACCACCGATCAGCGGGAAAAAGTCCACACCGCCAGGCCATCCCAGAACCGGAATCGTCGCCGTCCATGTGCCCATGCAAAGCTGCACGCCGTAAAAGGTCATCGCCGCCCCAAAGAAGACAATGAGACCGAGACTGATCATATCCATTATTTTCTGGATGCCGGGTCTCATCATGTAGCGAATGATATCCAGCCCAAGATGTACGCTTTCACGCACGCCAACAGCTGCCCCAAGCATGATGAACCAGGCCATAAGATGAATGGACAAAGGTTCGGACCAACTTGGCGAATCATTCAATATGTAGCGGCTGAAAACCTGCCAGCCGATAATCAGCGTCATGATAACCATGCCGACGCCAGCGACATAAAGCGATGCACGATTGAGCGCACCAAGACCGGGGCGTATCGCCCTCATAAAATTTCGCATGTTCCCGTCCTCCACAACTCCAGCCCATGCAGCTGGATAAAAAAAGACCGGCTCAATAATGAGCCGGTCCTTCGTGTAACTGTTCACTTGACCGCCTGAACGCGCTCCAGAAGATCTTTCATCTTCGGATCGGTTACGAACTTGTCGTAAACCGGCTTCATAACGGCAGCAAATTCCTCCTTATTGACTTTGATGACATTGACGCCACCGGCACGAACTTTTTCTTCGGAAGCCTTTTCACGAGCACTCCAAAGTTCGCGCATTTTGCCAACAGAATCCTTGGCAGCCTGACGAACAAGCGTCTGATCTTCAGGCGACAGCTTGTCCCAGGACACCTTGGATATAACGAGGATTTCAGGGTTCAGAGAGTGTTCAGTAAGAGTGTAGTTCTTGGCCACTTCGAAGTGACGGGCGGATTCGTACGAAGGCCAGTTGTTTTCCGCGCCATCGACAACGCCGGTTTCCAGCGACGAATAAACTTCGCCCATAGGCATCGGTGTCGGGTTGGCACCAAACGCTTGCATCATCGCGATCCAAAGGTCGGATTGCTGAACGCGAATTTTCAGCCCCTTGAGGTCGTCGAGTTTTTCGATTGGCTTTTTGGTGGTGTAGAAAGACCGCGCCCCGGAATCATAAAATGCCAGACCAATCAAACCATGGGGCTCGAAGGCGGCCAGCACCTCATCACCAATCGGACCGTCCACCGTGTTGTGCATATGCTCGGTAGAGCGGAACAGGAAAGGTAGACCCAAAACGGTCGTTTCCTTGACCAGGTTATTGAAGGGAGCCGCGTTAACGCGGTTCATGTCGATGACGCCGAAGCGGGTCTGTTCGATGGTGTCTTTTTCGCCGCCAAGTACAGCGTTGTTCATGACCTGTATTTTAATGCGGCCATTGGTGCGCTCAGAAAGCAGCTCACCCATATATTTGACGGCTTCGACCGTCGGGTAGCCATCCGGATGGATATCAGCAGAACGCAAGTTAATCTCCTGCGCCTGCGCAGAAACACTGCCAAGGGCCATGCCCATGGCAACGCAAAGCATGCCAGCAATCTTTTTCATTATTAGTTCTCCTCCGTTAAAACGGCCCGACCTTCCCCAGGTCCCGGGTCCGCTGTCGTCCTGCCCGTTCGGGCGGGTATGCAATGCCTTTCATTCTCTGGGCACAATGCGCGGGAGCCTCCACTCCCCCGGCGCATGCGGTTAAACTTATGCCGCTGTAAATGCAGGCAGATTAAAAAGTGCCTCGGGGTTGGAAACCAACGCCAGCCTGCGGGCGGCATCGTCAGCAAACCAGCCAAGGACGGTGTCAGCCAAAGCCGCATCGTCAGGATAATCAGCAGTTGTTTTCGCCAGATTGTGTGGCCAGTTCGTGCCCCAGACGATGCGCTCAGGCGCGTATGCCGCAATCTCACGTGCCACAGCAGCAACATCCTCATAGTCAGGACCAGCGCTTTTGGCGGATTCGTAAACACCCGCAAATTTGAACCAACAATTCCCCTTATCGATCAGACGCTTCAGCACATCGATCTGCGGGCTTCGCGGTGTCACGCCACAAAAGAACTTGCCATGATGATCAAGCACCCAGCGGGATTTCAAACGCGACAGGCGTTCTTCGTGATCCCCAATGTTACTGCCATCGAACTGCACGGCAACCATCCAGTTGAGCGCCGATGCCCGGGCATCCACATCTTCCAGTCCCTCAAGACCAACCGCACCGCCAGGCAGATCCATTATACGTGCACCAACAACGCCGGCGTCTGCCAGCGCATCGAGATCACGATCAGTTGTATCAGCTGAAATCACCGCAACGCCCCGCGCCGCCTCGCCCATTTCTGTGAGGCAGGCGACCAAATTGCCATTGTCACGCTGGTGAGCATTGCCTTGGGTGATGATGACGCGATCGATACCGATCCATTTCATAAAACTGCGATATTGCTCAGCGTCCGGCAGAGTACCTGCTGGCAAATCAGGGCCGCCCGGCAAAGCCGGAAAACCTGGCAGATACATATGCATCTGCGTATCCACTGCGCCTTTGGGCAATGTAATTTTCGGAGCGGGGCCAGAGAGGGTCCTGACAACCATATCAAGCCTCCTTCAGGCGGAATTCCGCCAGCGCGTCACGGTTTATCTCTATGCCAAGGCCGGGCGCATTCGGTATGGAAACCACACCGTTGACATGCTCCAGCGGTGTCTTAACGATAGCCTGACGATAAGGATTGTCCGTGCGATCAAACTCAAGGATAGGCTCAACAGGGTTTGTGCGAACAGGGTCTGGCACCATTGATGCCATGAACTGCAAGGCTGCAGCAATCTGTACCGCAGTTCCCCAGACATGCGGCACCACGCGCACGCCGTGAATGGACGCAAAATCCGCAACGCGGCGGGCCTCTGTAAAACCACCCACACCACAGAGATCAGGCTGAATAATATCGACCGCTCGGGTTTCAAGCGGCTCCTTCATACCCCAGCGACTATGCCATGTCTCACCACCGGCAACCGGAATGGGCTGCTTGGCGCGCACCTCGCGGTAGGCAGCCAATTGTTCCGGCACAACAGGCTCTTCAAACCAGTCGATATTGTATTCAGCCGCCTTGCGACCGAGTTCAATGGCTTCAAGAACCCCATAACCATGGTTGGCATCGATCATCAACCGCATATCCGGGCCGATCGCCTCGCGGACGGCGCGAATGACCTGAAGGTCTTCGGCGACAACAAAACCGATCTTGATCTTGCTGGCGTGAAACCCTTCCGCACGGTAGCGAGCGGCTTCCTTCGCGTTGTCCTCAACACGATTGACGCCATCACGTTTGAAGCTGCCCGTGGCATATGCACGGACAGATTCACGAAAACGACCACCCAGCAATGTGGAAACGGGAACACCGAAGTGCTTGCCCTTGATATCCCATAGCGCGATATCGATGCCGGAAAGCGCCGTCAGTGTAAGACCGCGCTGCCCCTGGTCGCGAAGCGCATTGTAGAGCTTCGCCCAGAGCTTTTCCGTTTCCAGCGGGTTTTCGCCAATCAGCCAGCCCGCATAGGTTTCGACCACGGCAGCATTTGCTTTCGCAGGGCCAAGGCATTCGCCCCAACCAATGGTGCCATCATCACAAACGATCTCCACCAGAACATGCAGGCGACGATCGAAGCGCATTGAAGCACTTTCGAAGGGAACCGAAAGACGATGTTCGAGCAGATGTGTGCGGACTGCTGTTATTTTCATGCGCTGCGCTTCCAGGTACCGATGAGCTTGTCGAGGATTGCTTCTTCTTCCTTGGTCAGATCATCAAGCGGCGGACGAACCTTGCCCGCATCGAAGCCCTGCAGGCGAACACCGGCCTTAACAGCGGAAACAGCATAACCCTTGCGGCGGCTGCGCAAAGCCATGAACGGGTAGAAGAAGTCTTTGAGAATAGTTTCACACTTTGTGCGATCACCCGCACGCAGAGCATTGTAGAACTCCATAGCCAGACCGGGCACGAAGTTAAACACGGCAGAAGAGTAGGTTGTGAAACCAGCGCCCAGATAAGCTTCTGCGAACAGTTCGGCGGTCGGCATGCCACCAAGATACGTCAGACGGTCACCCATCGTTGCACTCACCTGACGAACGAGACCAATATCGCCGGTACCGTCCTTGAAACCAACCAGGTTCGGGCACTCGTCACACAGACGCTTCAATGTGTCAGCCTGAAGAACGGAATTGTCGCGGTTGTAAACCATGACGCCAATACCGATGGACTGGCAGACGCGCTTCACGTGCTGGTAAAGACCTTCCTGTGGGGCATCAATCAGATAGTGTGGCAGAAGGAGAATGCCGTCAGCGCCCGCTTTTTCAACGGAACGCGCCAGATCGATGGCCATTTCCGTGCCGTAACCACAACCAGAAACGATCGCAGTCTTACCAGACGCTTCCTTGGCTGCGCGGACAATGTCGGGAATTTCAGACGGAGCCAGCGAGAAAAATTCGCCCGTACCGCCAGCAGCAAAAAGCACAGGAGCGTCATAACCAGCCAGCCATTCAACGTGACGACGATAGCTTTCAGCCTGGAATTTGCCTTGTGCATCAAAGTGCGTGACAGGGAACGACAACAGGCCCGAGCCAAGCGCGACCTTGATTTCTTGCGGATTCATCACTGATTTCCTTTTCTACGTACTCAGTTAACTTGTCATACGTCTAGGTCAGAAAAGTGTCAATAGTTATCATACATGTTTTCGCTGCTCGCGCAGCAACGCCCTGTACCGGGCCTGACTACCGCGCAAATGAGCGCGCATCGCTTCTCTCGCCGCATCCTCATCACCATTAGAAATAGCCACAACGATTCGATCATGCTCCTTATCAAGAAGCTTGATATAGGCCGCTTGATCAGCCTCGGACTCGTCACTGCTCAGCGCCGCACGCGGAATGGCATTGCGGCCAATCATCGTCAAAAACTCCGGAAACCTCGAATTGTTGGCCGCCTCAGCGATGGCAATATGCAACGCGAAATCCGCCTCAGAACTGGATGTACCGGCATCGAGACAGGCACGCACAGCGTGATGACATTCAAAAATTACTTCTTCCTGCGCGGGCGAGCGACGAAGCGCTGCCAAGCCGGAAGCCTCAACCTCAACCGCCGTACGCAATTCCAGCAACTCGATCATTGAAGAAACGCGAGCTGGATCAACAGCATGCAAGGAAAGGAGACTATCGTTAGCAACAGGCGTCGTCAGAACGAATACGCCAGCTCCTCGCCTCGCCTCGACCAGTTTATCAGCGCGCAAGGCAGCGATCGCCTCTCGTACAACGGTGCGGCTTACGCCATGCGCCTCAACGAGCTGCGCCTCACTGGGCAATTTTGTGCCGGGAGGAAACTGCCCTGCAGCGATTGCCTGGCGCAAATTCTCACCCAGCCGCTCCGTCAGCGTGCCCGCACCACCTTCTATTCTGGTCTGTGTGTTCATCCCCGCCTCTTTCCCTATCCCGTTCATTCGAATGCCAATTTCCGGGTTGGCTATCATAGAAATTACGCAGAACCCACACCTTACCAATCACACTGGTTGACCACACCATATCAAGATGTATGATAACTTCAAAGCCATATTACATTAAATCATTATACAGCCTGTGAGGGCTGGCGACGGGAGGAAGAATTTTGAAGCGACTTCTGGTAACGGGAGCAGCCGGTGGGCTTGGACGCGCCATGCGCGACAGATTTTCCAAAATGGCAGACGAAGTGCGTCTTTCCGATATCGTCGAGATACAAGGCGACCTGGCGGCCAACGAGACCTTCGTGCGTTGCGACCTTGCTGATGCAGCAGCGGTACACACATTGGTGAAAGGATGTGACGGCATCATTCATCTTGGCGGCATTTCAGTGGAGGACAAGTTCTCCAAGATCCTGAATGCCAATCTGCTTGGTCTCTACAATCTCTACGAGGCGGCACGCGCCAACGGCCAGCCACGCATTATCTTTGCAAGCTCCAACCACACCATCGGCTTTTATCGCCAGGACCAGCATATCGACGCGAGCGCACCAATGCGCCCGGATGGGCTTTACGGCGTGTCAAAATGCTTTGGGGAAGCACTAGCTCGCATGTATTTTGAAAAATTCGGACAGGAAACTGCCCTTGTGCGCATCGGCAGCTGCGTCGAGAAACCGGTCAATTACCGGATGCTGTCGAGCTGGATGTCCTATGATGATTTCGCGTCATTGATCAATTGTGCGTTTCGCGCGCCGCTGCTCGGCTGCCCGATCATATGGGGCGTTTCCAACAATGACAGTCGTTGGTGGGACAATTCTCAAGCGGAGTATCTGGGCTGGCGCCCAAAGGACAATGCAGAAATTTACCGCGCCGAGTTGGAAAAAACCTTGCCTCGTCCCGGCACCGACGAACCGCTATCGCTTTATCAAGGCGGTCAGTTCGTCAAGGACCCGATTTTTACAGAAGACTAAGCGACGGAAAGCCACCTTTCCAGCATATCACAACTCGATTGTCTCGACCCGCAAATCTGCGGGTCTTGAATTTCTGATCACCCGCTCGCCATTGGGAAGGTCATTGCCGTAAAGCTTGTGAGCAACGCCGTCGGCGTCCATACCAATATCCGTCCAACGCTGGGTCAACCGTTCAGTCAGGACATCGGCATCAGGACCGATAAATATCGTGTAATCAAAGCAGCCATCGAGCCTGGTCCACGGACTTTCGTTCAACAGCAGGTAATTGCCCTCCACCAGAATGAAACGTGTGTCTGCGGCGATCGCCCGAGCAGAGGCAATGGCAATTTCCCGTAACCGGTCAAACACCGGCACAAGCACTTCCTGATCAGCCTTGCGAACCGCAGCAATAATGTCTAGGAAGCCCCTGACATCAAAGGTTTCCGGCGCACCTTTGCGCGGTAGAAGTCCACGCGTCTCCAACAGTCCGTTGTCCAGATGGAAGCCGTCCATCGGCAGGATTTCCGCGCTGACTCCTTTTGCCAAAAGACGCTCACGCAGCGCCTCAGACACGGTTGACTTGCCGGCAGCTGGCGGTCCCGCAATGGCGATAATGAAACGCGGGTGTTCGGCCGCGCGTTTCGTGATGTCTGCAACCAGATCTTCCAGTCTCATGCGGCAACTACATCCTTTGGTGCTTCTCTTGCACCGGTCATGAATGCCACGGCATCCGACATTGAATAGTCCTTCGGTTTGATAACACACAACCGCCGTCCAAGCCGGTGGATGTGAATGCGATCTGCAACTTCGAACACATGCGGCATGTTATGTGAAATCAGCACGATCGGAAGCCCTCTGGATCGAACTTCCTGAATAAGCTCCAGAACACGCCGGCTTTCCTTTACGCCGAGTGCTGCAGTCGGCTCATCAAGAATGATAACTTTTGAGCCGAATGCTGCAGCACGGGCCACGGCAACACCCTGGCGCTGACCGCCTGACAACGTCTCCACCGCCTGATTGATGTTCTGAATGGTCATCAAGCCAAGCTCGGAGAGTTTTTCCCGTGAGAACTTTTCCATGGCCGGGCGGTCCAGTGTGCGCAACAGACTGCCACGCAAACCGGGTTTTCTTATCTCGCGACCAAGGAACATGTTGTCGGCGATAGACAAGGCCGGAGACAGCGCGAGGTTCTGATACACTGTTTCGATACCAGCCTTCCGGGCCTCGATTGGCGAGCGAAACTGGACCGGTTGGCCGTGCAGCCGAATTTCACCTTCATCCGGTGTGATGGCCCCGGAAATCGCCTTGATCAACGAGGACTTTCCCGCGCCGTTGTCACCAATCACCGCCAGAATTTCACCGGGATAGAGGTCAAAGTCTGCGTTATCTAGAGCGGTGACGCGGCCATACCGTTTAACAATACCGCGGGCTGTGAGAATGGGTTCGTTCGACATCAGCCAGCTACCTTTCTGATCCATTGGTCGATTGCAACGGCGGCGATAATCAGCACACCGATGAGAAGGTAAGTCCATTGCGGGTCCGTGCCGATAAGACGCAGACCAAGTGAGAACACCCCCACGATAAGAGCACCGAACAACATGCCAAGAATGGACCCACGCCCACCAAACAGTGACAGGCCACCAATCACCACCGCTGTGATGGATTCGATGTTGGCAAACTGACCGGCGGTTGGGGATACCGAGCCGATACGTCCAATCAACGCCCATCCGGCAAGCGCACAGATAACACCAGACAAAGTGTAGACCGAAATGAGCATGCGCTTGACGTTAACACCCGCAAGTTCTGCAGCCTCAGGGTCGTCACCAACAGCATAAACGTGTCGGCCCCATGCCGTGTGGTTCAGCACATACCAGAGCAGAGCAACCAGCAGGACCATGACGATCACGCCATAGGTGAATACCGCATTGCCCATGCGCACACTCTGGCCAAAAAACTGTAATATCGGCGCATTCTGGGAAATATCCTGCGCCCGGATCGTTTCGTTGGCGGAATAGAGGAAGTTTGCAGCCAGCACGATCTGCCACATGCCAAGCGTTACGATAAATGGTGGCAAACGCATGCGGGAAACAAGGAAACCATTGATGTAACCGCAAAGGGCACCCACCGCAAAACCACAGGCAATCGAGAGTGTGGGCGGCAGGCCGTAGCGGAACGTGAATTGCCCCATGATGACCGAGGACAACACCATGATGGCGCCGACGGAGAGGTCGATACCGGCCGTCAGGATGACCAGCGACTGAGCGGCACCGACGATACCGACGATCGCAACCTGCTGCAAAATCAAGGTTAGAGAAAAGGCCGAGAAAAATTTACCGCCCAACAGCAGACCAAACACTGCCAGCGACATGACAAGCACGATCAACGGCACAGCCGCGGGGCTGGAATGCAGGAAGTGCTGGAATTTCTCGATGGGTGTTTTGTCGTGTGTATCGAACGCGGCAAGCTGCGCAGAACTGCCCGTCAGAACTTTCTCGAATTCATTGTGCGGTTGGGCACGTGTTGTTGATTGGTCGTCCATACCACTCCTCCCCGGTCGTCCGTATTTTTCGCCGTCTGCTGTGCGGATGATATGCGAACAGAAGAGACGTGGGCACATTGAGGGAAAGGTGCCTCAGCACCTTTCCTGTTTCGGGATATTATTCAGGCGATCAGCCCCAGCACTTTGCCAAACCCTGCTTGGTATCGATGGATTCAACGCCAGCAACAGGCTTGTCTGTGACCAGCGTCACGCCGGTATCAAAGAAGTTCTTACCTTCAGTTGGCTTTGGCTTCTCGCCGGTATCAGCAAATTTCTTGACGGCTTCGACGCCAAGTGCTGCCATCGCCAGCGGATACTGCTGCGATGTTGCGCCGATTACGCCTTCCGCAACGTTTTTAACGCCTGGGCAACCGCCATCGACCGACACCAGCAACACATCCTTTTCACGACCAACAGCCTTCAGCGCTTCATAAGCGCCGGCAGCGGCTGGTTCATTGATAGTGTGCACGACGTTGATGGTCGGATCTTTCTGGAGCAGGTTCTCCATTGCGGAGCGACCACCCTCTTCGTTACCGTTGGTGATATCATGACCAACGATACGAGCGTCGTCTTCGTCACCGATCTTGTTGATGTCTTTCACATCAATGCCAAAACCCTTCATGAAGCCCTGGTTACGCAGAACGTCGACGCTCGGCTGTGATGGCGTGAGGTTGAGGAAAGCGATGCGCGCATCCTTTGCCTTGTCGCCGAGAGTGGCGGCAGCCCATTTGCCTATCAGTTCACCAGCAAGCAGGTTATCGGTCGCGAATGTCGAATCAGCAGCATCAATCGGCTCAAGCGGTGTGTCGAGTGCGATGACCAGCAGGCCGGCATCACGAGCCTTCTGAACAGCCGGTACAATACCCTTCGTATCGGACGCCGTAATCAAAATACCCTTTGCGCCATCGGCAATGCAGGTTTCGATGGCAGCGACCTGGCTTTCAGAATCGCCATCGATCTTGCCGGCATAAGCCTTCAAGGTAACACCGAGTTCCTTGGCCTTGGCTGTCGCGCCTTCTTTCATCTTCACGAAGAAGGGGTTCGTGTCTGTTTTGGTAATGAGGCATACGGATGTATCAGCCGCGGATGCCATGCCTGCAAAGGAAACGCCAAGCGCAAGTGCGCCAATAAAGGCGGAAACGGTCGTCTTCATATAGTCCTCCTAAAGACGTGCGGATGCTTCTTATGAAACTATCCGGGGGCCAACCTCCTCCAAGGTGTGAGCGGCACCACCACGCAAATGGAAACACCAAATGAACAAAGTGTCAATAAATAAATCCAATTGAATTATTAATTCGATATGGCATGCTCTGGACGCGTCAACACAATGCATGTCCGGTCAACTCGCCTGTGCAAGAGCGGAAAACAGGACCGAATACGCAATCAGGTGGCTTGTCGCGAATCCTGAGTGGCGGCATATGCAGTCATGAAGGGAGGGAGGAAATAATGTCTCGAGTAGCCGAGCCGACATGGCCTGCAACAAATGCCACCCTTGATATCAGCGGCGGCTCTAATCAGGTGCGCGTCCGGGCCTATAATGAGCGGCTCGTCCTGTCTCTGGTTCGTCGCCATCATGCCCTGTCAAAGGCCGAAATCGCCCGTCGCAGCGGGCTTTCCGCCCAGACCGTAACCGTCATCATGCGCGCGCTTGAAAATGATGGATTACTGTTGCGTGACGAACCCAAGCGCGGCAAGGTCGGCCAACCCTCCACCCCCATGCGACTTAATCCAGACGCCGCTTATTCCTTTGGTGTGAAAATTGGCAGACGCAGTGCTGATCTGGTGTTGATGGACTTTCTTGGCAAAATCCGGCTGAAACTGCGCCGCGCCTACCCCTACCCGCTGCCAGAAGGAATCATCTCCTTTGTAACGGACGGCATACGGGAGCTTGAAATGAAGCTCGACGAAAGCGAACGCAAACGCATCGTCGGCGCTGGCATCGCAGCGCCGTTCGAGTTGTGGAGTTGGGCGGAAGAAGTGGGCGCCCCACAAGCGGAAATGGACACCTGGCATGGCGTAAATCTGCAGCAAGAGATAGCCGACCGCATTCCTTATCCCGTCTACCTCCAGAACGATGCCACAAGCGCCTGTGGGGCGGAGTTGGTATTTGGTGCCGGCCAGAACCACGCCGATTTTCTCTATCTCTTTATCGGCTCGTTCATCGGTGGCGGCGTCGTTCTAAATTCCGCGCTGTTTTCGGGGCGCACCGGAACGGCTGGTGCGGTTGGTCCATTACCCGTCCAGCGACGGGACGGAAAAACCGTCCAGCTTTTGAAGATCGCCTCGATTTTCGTTCTCGAAAATATTCTGCGTGATCATGGCATTGATCCAAAGCCATTATGGTTCTCACCTGACGACTGGATCGATTTTGGAAAACCACTGGATATCTGGATCGATGATACCGCAGCCGCTCTGGCGCAAGCGGTAATCGCCGCAGCATCTGTCATCGATTTTTCAGCCGTGGTGATCGATGGCGGCTTCCCGAGTTGGGTACGCGAACGCATTGTAAATGCAACAAAAAAGGCACTCGGCGCGCATGACCTGCAAGGTGTTGTCGTGCCAGATATCATTGAAGGCATGGTCGGCAGCCAGGCCCGTGCCATAGGGGGTGCAAGCCTGCCCCTCTTCGACCGTTACCTCTTGGACCACAACGTACTTTTCAAGGAAACAGGTTGAAACCGATGAACTAAAAATCGGCCTGACGGCTATGAAAGCAGTTCTCCACAGTAAAGCCTCCTTATAAAAGCTCTCGCATTTTTATTGTCACGATAATGTCCCGTTTACGGAACAAAACGATCCCCGTTGAATTGAAATAAATATTGCGCAATACAATTTACCTGCTGGGGGTATACAAGGAGAAAAACATGAAAAAGACCGTTCCCATGGCCCTGCTTGGTTCTGCGTTGGCTTTGGCTGGTGCGACCTCATCTTTTGCCGCTGACTTGGCGAGAGAATATCCTGCCTATCAGAACGACGACGACCGTAACGGTGTGAAGATCGGTTACCTCGATTGCTCCGTTGGCGGTGGCGTTGGTTACGTACTTGGCTCCGCAAAGGAAGTAGAGTGCACATTCCAGTCCACAGTCGGCCGCAAGGCGACGGAACAGTACACCGGCGCTATCCGTAAAATGGGTATCGACCTTGGCTTTACCGCCAAAAGCCGCATCGTCTGGGCCGTATTTGCACCCACTGCCGGTTACCACCGCGGTTCACTGAGCGGTCTCTATCAGGGCGCTTCTGCAGAAGCCACGCTTGGCGTCGGCGTCGGCACCAACATTCTGGTTGGCGGCACCTCTGGTTCCATCCACCTTCAGACAATCAGCGTCCAGGGCCAGGTTGGCCTCAACGCAGCCGTAACCGGCACGTCGATGACACTGACATCTGTTCAGTAAACCTGACGTATTGTAAATCTGAACAGATTTTCTTTTGAGATACCGTCATCCCTAGGGGGATGACGGTGTTTTTATTTGCCAAGCCGCGTTTTCAGCAGCGTTAGAACACGTTGGGCCAGTGCTTCATAATCACCATCAAAATGATGTCCGCCTTCGAGTGCAACGACATTGGCGCCTGAACCTTCCAATGCAGGGCAGGCATTTTCGTCGTCGTCCTTGCCGTAGATGCATTGCACCATGCTGGCATCCATTTTCTTGATGTAGTCAACCGGATCGCCGGCAGAGCCCTCGCCCTGAATACCAAGCCAACCTTCCACGGACACCTTGTAATCAGCCTGATGTGACAGTGCCATCAGTGACATCAGGGCGACACGTTCCTTGTCTTTTTCTGGCAAGAGATCGTAAAGCGCAGGCAGAATATCGGCGCCGAATGAATAACCGACCAAAAGCACATGATGGACGCCCCATTGATGCCGGTAGGTTTCGATGATCCGTGCAAGATCGTCGGTTGCTTCCTGTGGTTTACGCTCCGACCAGAAATAACGCAGCGAATCCACGCCTACCACCGGGATACCTTGCTTTTCCAGATATCCACCCATTTCCTTGTCGATATCACGCCAGCCGCCGTCACCGGAATAGATAACAGCCATCGTATCCATGCTTGGTTTGGCGTCGAGAATGGTCAGCGGCAAACCAAGCGGTTGATCCGTGTCTCCGGCCGCATCCACCCGGTCACTAAGCGCCTGCAACAGTTCATCATTCGCCTGCCCTGTCACATCCTGAATATCGATATCGGGGTGTTTGGTTTGCAAGGCTGTGGCATGGTCACGCCCTTCCTGCTTTGCAGCAATAGAAAACAGCACCGTTACGGGCGTCGGCAGATCGCCATCTGTCAGCCCATAAATAGTGCGGTTGCCAGCCTTTTCCTTGGTCGCCGGCGTGCAGAGTATCCTGTTTTCAAGAGGAATGCCTGCCAGCGGATCAACGGCGATCGCTTCACCGATGGTCGATGCCGGGCTTTGCGCAATCATCGCCAATGCCAGTGCACCGCCTTCACCAACACCTGCAAGGATTGGCAGTCGGTAGGTTTGTGCCTTGGCCTCGCGCTGGATTTCGTGCGCCAGTTCTTCGATGTCGGAGATCATGTAGACGCAGTCACCTTCATCGGCACTGAGCGCCTTCATGTAGGTGGGAAAGTCTATACCAACGACGGCAGCACCCTTTTCAACCAAGGCCTTCGCCTGTTTTTCTTCCTCGTCGCCCCATCCGCCAGCATCAGACATCAGGAAAATGTTGGCCTGCACATCGCCCTCTGGAAGCATGATATGGCCAGGGGGCAGCATGCCCAATTGATAGTTTGGTTTGTCCTGCGCATTCACCGTATGCGGCAGGACCATGAACGCGCAGCCAAGGGCAGCATAGATCAAACGCGATACACTCATTTCCCAACCACTCCCCTCACGCCGCCTCCAATCAGAAGCGTTACATCCATCAAGGCAAGAGCCGCTCCTGCGCCATTCGAGACGGCAAGATAACGCGGCTCCCATTTCGGGTGAAATTTGGTCTTAAAGGCACGCAGACCTTTGAAGTTATAGAATTTTTCGCCGTGCTCGAAAAGCGTGCCACCAATCCAGTCCCAAACCGGTGCGATGTCACGTTTTGACATGCCCGATAGCGGAGCCATGCCGAGGTTAAAGGTGCGATATCCTTCGCTGCGCATTTGCTCCATGATGCTGATGAACAGAAAGTCCATCGCGCCACGTGGCGCCTCCGGCAGAAACCGCATCAAATCTACGGTTGCTTCCTGTTTGGTGTCAGTCACCATGACGGTGGCAAAGGCGACAATCTTGTCATCCTTGCGCAGGACGGCAACAGGCTGCGACAGCACATATTCATCCAAAAACGATCCGAGTGAGAATGTCTTTTCACGGGTGTTATGATGGGCAAGCCATGCATCTGAGATGTCCCGCAAATTGCCAAGGACAGACTTTGCCTCATCCGGTGTCAGCAGGCTGAATGCCAGTCCATCGCGCGTGCCGCGGTTCAACGCCTGGCGCAGGCCCGAAAGCCGACTGCCCTTCAAGTCAAAGGTCTCAAGATCGACAATTGCGAGTTCGCCCAGTTTGAACGCACGAAGCCCGGCATCGGCGCAATAGGAAAGCAGTTTCGGCGACACCTGATAGAAAGCGGCGCGTCCGCCAGCCGCTCGCGCCGTCTCCACAAACTGCCAAACCAGCTCCGACATTTCGGATTCTTCGCCGATTGGGTCCGTCAGACCAATCCATGAGCGCCCCTGAATGCCATACATGATAAAGGCATTGCCGTCTTGCGAAAACATGATGTGCTTGTCGGCCATCCGCACCAGATTGGCATCGGCCATATCCTGTGTTTTAGCGATGGCGATCGCCTTTTCGAGATCGGCGCCCCCCATTTCATCGGGTCTATAGGTGACGGGCCGCAACAGGCTGAAAATTGCCAGGGCACTTGATGCCAGAACCAGCCCCAGCAGAGCACGCAGGCTGCGCGGCGCTTCCTCGGAAAATTCGAATTCCCACCAGAGAGAGTGGCTATATTGCGTATCGCGGTAAACGAAGAACAGGATGGTCGCGGCGCCGGCAATGATGATTGCTATTGCCGATAACCAGGCTGGCCCCATTCTCATTCGCAGCAACGAGGCATGGCGGGTAAATTCCCCCGCACTCAGCAACATGACCGCAATGAATACGCCGAGAAACATGGCCTCGAATACGGCGACAGCTTTCAGCAAAGATAGGACAAGTGCCGCAGACGCTGCAATAATTCCAACCCACCATGCACCATCCAGCCGTTGGCCAATGCCGCGTGACGCAACGACCAATCCAAGTCCGAGAATGCTGGACAGGAAATGGGCAGCTTCCACAATCGGCAGCGGCAGAATACTCGACAGAAAATCGAGATTATCGTCAGGTGTTGGCGTAACGCTCGAAAAAATCAGCATGGCGCCAACGATAAGCGCCAGTGTCGAGAGCAACGACGGCGCAAGCCGAACCGTTATCTGTCCTATATCGGCAAATAGTGGCCTCGCTGCAAGCTGGCGGATTTCGCTCGCCACCAGCAGGACAGTTGCCAGCATAAGCGGCAGCACGTGATAAATGATGCGATAAAGCACAAGGCTGCCCAGAAGCGTGTCGATATCAATGGCATTGCCGAGCCCGGCAATCATCACCGTTTCAAAAACGCCAAGACCAGCAGGCACATGGCTCAGAACACCAAGACCAACCGCCGTCGCGAAGATCGCAAAAAACGATGGCCAGCCAACATGGGTGTCAGGCAACAGCACATATAGTGCCGTGGCTGTTGCCGCGATATCGAGTGCTGAGACAAGAAACTGGCGAGAAGCCGTGCGTGTATCCGGCAGACGCAGACGCAGCCAGCCAATGCTGACGGTGCGCTCACCGCGGGCCACAACAAACAACGCGACCATGATGCTAACGATAACAACTGCGCCAATCCGCAACCAGAGTGGATCCAGCCCAACAATCGAGGCTACGCGTGGTGCGACCATCAGCAACGAAAGCGCTGTTACAGCAAGAAGGCCAAGCCCGAAGGACAGCGTCACAAACGCAATAATCCGACCAATTTCACCGGGGTTCAGTCCGAGGCGAGAATAGGCACGAAACCGGATCGCGCCGCCGCTCAGCGCACCAAAACCGGCAGTATTGCCAATAGCATAGGCGCTGAACGCGGTAATCGCGACGGTTGGCAATGGCAGTTTTTTGCCGATGTAATCGATAGCGTTTACATCATAACAAATCAGCGCAACAAAACTTAAACCCGTAAACACGATCGCCAGCAAGATCGAGGTCCAACTGGTGCTGAGCAACGCGGTCTCGACTTCGTCGTAACGAACTTCGGAGGTTAGGTGGTAGATGGCGAAGGCCGTCAGTGCGAAAACCGCAATGATGGCAAGTGACGTCAGATAGGGCTTGAAACGAATGAGAAACGCCCAGATCGCCGAGGACGCGGGCTGTTGTTCAGGCACTTGTTCTTGTGCAGGCATGGAACACCGAATTGCTGTTCATTTACATTGAAGATAGCAGGAAATGTCACGCCGAAAAGCTCGGTGGATGTGCTGCAATGCGCATTAATAAAGGCGGAATAACGGCGCTATTTTTCACTCCGTTTTATATGCCTGTATGATCAACCAACCGAAGGCGTGGACAACAACCAAAGCCCGAAGACGGTATAAAACACCATGAGAGCCGCCAGCACAAGTTGCGAGACCACAGCTCTCTTCGCCTCACCGAAATGACGCAAGGCAATTGCGTGCGCCAGAACAATGCCAATCACATGGCCTGCCACGATAATGCCGGTCTGTGTCAGCCAGATAATTCTGACATCATCGATGTTGAGCAGGAATGATGTCGTCACATGCCAGTGCGCCATGCCAAACAGGTTCCAACCGAGTGCAAACGGGTCGGACATCATGATCAAGAGATACTGCCCATTGACGAGAAGAAGCGTCAAATAATGCGCCGCATGAAATGCAATCGAAATGGGAATGATGGAATAAACGAGTTTCCCGGAGAGACCCATCCATCCGGTTATATCTCTTTCCCCCGCAAGCCACGCACCCGCGATCACGGCTTTATAAAACAGCACGACAAGAATAACAGGTGAGGCAAGCAGACCTAACGTATTGACAGACATCACGCCACTTCGACCGGGAAACTCCAACGGGTTTACATCGATGAAACCAAGCCAGGTGAACGTCTCGGAAAAACCGTCAAATGACGCGGTCGCCAATGTCAGCAGAATAAAGATAACACCACTTGGTGGTAGAGCATCAGCAACGAGAGAACGGTCGCCCGGCAATATCAGCACAAACATCTTGCCGCTTTCCGAGTGCGACACCCCAATGGGCGACAACATACCGATCATGCGAAAGAACACTGAAAAGGGCTCACCTCTCGACAGCCATGCCTTTCCACCAAAGATCAAGATGCCAGTGAAATTCACCAACCAATAGACAATTACAGAGGTAGAAAGCCGGGGCGGATCATCTGGTGCGAGCGAGACAAGCTCAAACCATGCGAAAGCTGAAAACTGCAAAATTGCCGGCAGGAAACCGACAGAAACCGGTAAATTCACATGTGAGGCTTTAGCTAGCCTCGGCCCAACAAGCTTGCGAAGCAGGGCAACTGGACCGGTCCACGGATTAAGCCACGGCCAAAGACTGCCTGTGACCACCTGTAACAGCGTAAAACCAACCCACCAGCCGGTCCAGATCAGCAAGGGCAGAGGATTGCTTAGCGGATCGGAAGGCGCAACAAAACCCGCGACAACACACAGCAGCAGCAGCAGAAAAGACAGACAACTGAACGGGGTCTTCTGCACCGCGAAATATGGAGCGATTTTTATGCTGGCGCCCCCACTTTTGGCAAACCAGGCGCTCGGCGCAAATGCCAGCAAAAGAAATGAAAACAATACCGCCAGCGCACCGCCGGTGACATAAAACCCTGTCGGCAACAACATGACCAGGCCGCGCTCTGCGCCATGTGCACTGGCGTCACCTGCCATCATCACAAGAAACGCCACGGCAGCGATTTGCTTCAGGTGGGCGCTACCGCAATGTCTCACCACCCTCTCCTCCTCCAAAACCCGCCCGTTTCCGCTCCGTTGAGCCGGTTCATCTCACGCAGGCACGATGTTTCGCAAGCTGCATTTGATCGCGAAAAGGCCGACAAAACTCCAATAACTGGAATAAATTTCAGCAAACAACCTTTAAGCGTTAAAACAGTTTGTGCTTCAAACGTTTCAGGTGAAGAAAATACGACATTTGGTGGTCTTTAAGCGCCAAAAATCAAATGCTCTGTTTACGACGGCTAAAGCTGTTGTCATAAGATTGGTCAAACCAGTTGCCTTACATGCCGCCACGGTCCGACAGAGGAGAATTGTCGCCGTTTCGTATGCCAGTGAGTATGCCTGTACGCTTGAAAGCGGCAAATTCAAACAATGATCATGAGCCGCAATGTGCTGCCAGAACGGCTGCATTGCCGGGATAATCTTTACGCCATTTGCATGAGAGGGGAGTTTCATGTCCGACAAGATCATTAAGCCCGAGAATGCCATTATTACCCGCCGCTCTACCCTGTTGGGAATGGGCGCGGTTGTCGGAACAGGCCTTGCAGCGACTGCAGCACCGGGCTTCGTGCGCTACTCACAGGCGCAAACTTCGGAACCGATCAAGATCGGCATGCAGCTCCACCGCACCGGCATCGGCGCATCCTACGGTCGCTGGTATGAGCGTGTTGCAAAGGCCGCTGCCAAAATCATCAACGACGAAGGCGGCATTAACGGACGCCCGTTGGAAATCATCATTGAAGACGATGGTACCGACGCCAAACGCGGTGCAGAAGTGGTCGAAAAATTCGCAACCCAGCACAAGGTCGATGCGATCTACGGCACGCTTTTCTCGCATGTCGTTATCGGATCCGCGCCGCGTGCTGGCGAGTTGAAAATGCCATACATCGTGGTCTCAGAGGGCTACCATGTCGCGTCCGGCAATCTGAACCGTTATTGTTTCCAGCCGTGCATTACCGATGTTCGCAGCCAGGTCACGGCCATGGCGCCGTGGGTTTCGCAAAACCTCGGCAAAAAAGCGACGATGATTTTCCCGGATTATGCCTTCGGCCATGATCACCGCGACTATTTCTCGGCAGCCATGAAAGCGCAGGGTGGCGAGATTGTCGAAATGATCGCTATTCCGCCAACTGAGACATCCTTCACCCGATATCTGCCGCGTATTCCCTCGAACACCGAAGTTCTCTACCACGTCATGGTCGGCCCATCGGTCCTGACCTTCGTGACCGAACTCGGTCAATTCTACGGCTCACAACGCCCGGAGATTTTCGGGTTTATCGACAGCCTCGAAGCCGTTGATCTGGCCACGCCACAACTTTCCTATCTCGACGGAACCTATTTCTGGGAAGGCATGCCGCGTTATGCCCAGAAGGATCAGAGCGAATGGGACAAATTTTACCGCAATGCCATTGGCATTGATGACAATGGCGCCAGCACGGCCGATGCGAAAGACATCTCCACCTACGCCCATATGTTTGGATGCTGGGAAACACTGTTCGTCATCAAGAAAGCCATGGAAAAGGCCGGATATCGCGGACCGCAAGACAAGGCTGCCTTTATCGAAGCCATGGAATCCTTCGAAAAATTTGATGAGGGCCGTGATCACCCACAGGGCGACAAGCTGTTTAATGGTAAGAACCACCAATGTTACGGCCACCAGTACATATCGAAGGTCGAAAACGGCAAATTGAATGTAGTGCACAAGACCTCAATTGAGGATGGCGCCTATGAAGTTACCGCCGACTACACTAAAATGTCGCTCTGATCCGTGATTACCTCACATCGAGTTAATTTAACTTTATGCAAATTCATTCAATGCGTTATCCAGCATTGAATGAATTTTGTTTTGGCGCAGGAGCTTGTTTTGGCATTCGGTCCATTTCTGTTACTGGCAACACTGGAAGGTTTGCTGCAAGCGGCAGTCCTGACGCTGACTGCGCTTGGTCTTTCGCTGGTTTTCGGGGTGATGCGGGTGGTGAATGTCGCCCATGGTGAGTTCTTCATGCTCGGTGCTGTCATCGCATGGTGGGTGACGTCCATGCTCGGCCTTCCGCCTGCGCTTGGTTTCGTTGCCGCATTGCTCATCAGCCCCCTCGCCGTCGGCGCCATTGCATATGCAGGTGAAAGGCTCGTGTTGCGACGCCTCTCCTACAATCCCGAGGCAACAATCGTCGCGACGATTGGCATGCTCTACATTATCCAGCAAACAGTCCTTTTGACCTACGGCCCGGATGCTCGTCCGGTAACGGCACCCTTCTACTATCGACTGCAACTGCCATGGTTTGGATATTCGGCCTACAACCTCTTCGTTATTGCCGCTGCAATCATCGTCCTAGCCATCACGTGGTTCGTGCTCACCAAAACCAAAATTGGGCTGATCATGCGCGCAGCACAATTTGACAGTGAAACCGCACAGGCCTTCGGCATTCCAATCGGCAAAGTCTACGGTCTGGTCTTCGCAGCCGGTGCGATGCTAGCCGCGATCGCTGCTGTCTTGATCGTACCCATCCGACAAGCCCACTATCTGATGGGGCTTGATCCCCTGCTGCTGTCCTTCATCGTGGTCATCATCGGCGGACTTGGCAGCATTCGTGGCACCGTAGTTGCAGCCTTGGTGATTGGCTTAAGTGACGGCATTATTTCTATGTTCTTTTCGCCAACACTCGCCAAGATGTTGTCGACGCTGCTTGTTGCACTGGTGTTGGTGTTCAAGCCGGAAGGGCTTTTCGGGGCAAAGACACGATGAACACCGCGCCATCCTTAAAAGTCCTGCTGCTCCATATTGCTGTCATCGCTATCTTCTTCGGCCTGCAGTTTGTTCTGCCGGAGTATCATCACCTTGCCATGACGCGCGTTATGGTGCTGGCCATTTTCGCCATGGGGTACAATCTTCTTTTTGGTTACACAGGACTTCTCAGCCTCGGCCACGCCCTGTTTTTTGCCAGCGGCCTTTATGGTGCGGGTCTTGCAGCCTACCATCTGGAATGGAGCGTGCCAGCCGCATTCCTGTGCGGCATCCTGGCAGGATTTGTTATGTCTCTGTTCATTGGCCTGATCTCGCTGCGCACAACCGGTGTGGCGTTCATGATTGTGACCATGATGTTTGCGCAGGTTGCCTATTTAGCCAGCCTGTATTTTTCGCAATGGACACGTGGTGAGGAAGGGCTGGTTTTACCGCAATCGGCACGCAGCTTCGACCTCGCCGGAGTGACCTTTGATCTGACCGATGCCGCGACCCGCTATAATCTTGCTTTCGTGTTGATGACTGTGGCGCTTTTGATCTGCTTTATTGTCGTGCGCAGCCCGCTGGGCCGCGCAATGATCGCCGTGCGCGAAAACGAACCACGGACGCTGATGCTTGGATATGATACATTCCGGCTGAAGCTTGTGGCACTGATAGTGTCGGGCTCGCTGTCGGCCATGGCTGGCGCAACCTATGCCTTGCTCTTTGCCTATATCGGGTCGTCTTTTGCATCGATACAATATTCCATCGAGGCGTTGTTGTTCACCCTGCTGGGTGGGGCCGGCACCGTACTTGGGCCATTGCTGGGCACCGTTTCGATGTTTTACATGATCGATATCGCCAGCAATTACACACCGGCTTACATGCTGGTGACTGGCATCATGCTTGTCTTTCTTATCCTGTTTTTCCCTCGGGGTATTTTGGGAAGCATCCGTGAGAGGTGGTTGAAGTGGCTGCCATGACGTTGCTTTCAACACAAAACCTGACCCGTCGCTTCGGTGGCTTGACCGCGGTCAACGCCGTGGATTTTGAGATCACGCAAGGTGAAATCCATGCCTTGATCGGCCCTAATGGGGCTGGCAAGACGACCTTTGTATCCCTTTTGTCGGGGCGACTTGCCCCGTCTTCCGGACATGTCGTATTTTCCGGAAAAGACATTACTGCAATGCCTGCATTCGAGCGAGTAAAGCAGGGAATTGCCTACACGTTCCAGATTACCAGCATCTATCCAAATCTGAGTGTCTACGACAATGTGGCGCTTGCCGCTCAAACTGCGCAGCGGCGGAACACCGGGCTGTTCAGCCGAATAGATACCAATCTGCTTTCGACTGATGTTCACGCCGTACTCGAACAGGTTGGCCTTGCACAATACGCCAATGAGACGGCAGGCGCCTTGGCTTACGGTCACCAGCGACTGCTGGAAGTTGCGATGGGGCTAGCCTTGCAGCCGAAGCTGCTGATCCTTGATGAACCGACACAGGGGCTTTCAGACCCGGAAATTGCCAATTTCTGCGGGTTGGTCAAAGCCGTTTCAGGTCAGATCACCACATTATTGATAGAGCACAATATGGATGTAGTCATGCAACTGGCTGACAGAATTACCGTATTGAACCACGGGCAGGTGCTGGCGACAGGAACGCCGGATGACATTCGCGACAACAGCGCAGTGCAAACCGCCTATCTGGGAGGACATTGACCTGTGCTGAAGCTTGAGGATCTCAATGTCTACCACGGCAGCAGCCGCACATTAAAAAGTGTGTCCCTGTCACTTGCCAGCGGCGAAGTCCTTTGTCTATTCGGCCGAAATGGGGCTGGTAAAACAACAACCCTGAAAGCCATTATGGGCCTGTTACCGGCTCATTCGGGCCGGGTGACGTTGGATGATGTGGAACTGACGGGATGGGCAGCGCATGAGGTGCCGAAATGCGGCATTGGTTATGTTCCGCAGGGCAGACGTCTGTTCGCAGAACTGACGGTGGAAGAAAATCTCGAAATTGGCCTGATGGCACGCGGAACGGATCGCGAAATTCTGACCGAAGTATTTCGGTTGTTCCCCATCTTGAAAGAACGGCTGCCACAGGTTTCAGGTACGCTATCGGGTGGAGAACAGCAGATGCTGGCCATGGCCCGTGCCTTGTGCCTCGATCCATCGGTTGTTTTGCTGGACGAACCAACGGAAGGCCTGATGCCTTCAATGATTGCCACCATTCGCGATGTCATCCTCGAACTCAAAAATAACGGCAAAGCCGTGCTGCTTGTGGAGCAACGAATAGAGGCGGTGCTGGCGGTGGCTGACCGTGTCTGCTTTATTGAGAATGGTACGGTTAAGGCAACCATGCCAACGGATGAGCTTTGTGACGACCCGGCCTTGTTCCGTCAATATGCCGGCATCGTGTAACCACGACACCGGCGAGACTATCACGCAACCTCGATAATGAAGGTTTTGCCGTCGAGCAGAATTTCAAGCCGTGCCGGTTCAGCGATTTTGACAGCACCACACAGAGTACCTGTGGTGACAACCTGACCCTTGCGCAGAAAACCGAGTGGCGATGGCGTGCTGTTGGCGTAAGCGATCACACCTGCAACTGGATCGATATCCTGGTGATTTGAAGGCGCATCATAAAGCGTTGCGCCATTGCCCAGAACCTTCAGCGGAGAATCGAATGCCGGATCTTCCAATATGGCACGCGACAGTTCCGGCCCGACTGCGTAAGAAATATTGCTGAGGCTGTCGGCAAGGCCAAGCGCGAAGATACCACCAGCGCCACCCTCGTAACGGCTGCGGACAAACTCCGCACCAATCGAAACAGTGCCGATTGCCGCGACAACCTCTTCCCGTGTCCAGGGCTCACCGCGTGGCGGCAGATCGCTCTGTAGCGTGAAAGCCAGTTCCACTTCCAGTACGATGCCATCGACATACTGATATCTGTCATCACGAATGACCGAAAACAGCGGCGCGCTATAGGTACCGTCTGCCCGCTTCGACAGTTTTAAGCCTTCAAGCGGACGGCCGGAGCGCCGAAACACCTCCGCCTGCACCTTGTACGCCGCTTCAACATCCAGCGGAGCAACGGCGTTGCGGTCCAATGCCTTGCCGTTAGACATGGCGTCAAAAAGAGCGCCAGCCAGCGAAGAATTATCAATAGTGGTCATCGGGTTAAGTCCTGAACTGTAACATGATCAAACAAGGGAAACGGCGCGAAATATCAACACCTCAAAACAGCTTTATGGCGCGCGTTATTGGCAATTGAAGTCCTCCCAATCCTTTGCCTACCTTAAAGTCAATCCTTGATAACACAACACATCGTTTCCACTCTTCACGCCTGCCAACGCCCCGGTCGCTCATCATGGGTTTGTGCAACTGGACATAAAATAGAAACAGATACTTAAGCCTAATCTGAAGTTGGCTAAAATTACACCCGGCGTTTACTTTAGCAAAATACGATAGACGACGTTGTGAGTGGCACTTCACCCATGAACGGCAACACCCCGCTGAATGAATTGGCGATACAGTATTTCAATTGCGCTTGCGGGAGAGCGACATGGATAAAGTCAAGAGCTACACAGCCAATGACCAAGATACGATAGCCGCCTTGGCGTTATTGGCCGAGCAATTGCAAAACCCCGACAACGGAAACGGTCTGGTATTCACCTTCTATGGCTGTGATCACAATGGCATTCTCATTGACGCTTTTTTACAGGAAAATTTCTCGGGCAAAGCGATCATAGGCGGCAGCTCATCGGGCGGACTGATGACCGAAAACGGGTTCTGGGACCAGGATACAGTCGGTTTGCTTGTCCTGGAGGATAAGGCTGGCGAATATGGTGTCGCAGACGGCGCATTCGACAACAACCCGGAAAAGCTTGCGGAAAAAGTTCTCTTGCAGGCGCTGGATAGTTGTAACTGCACCGGCCAATTGCCCGAACTGATCTGGCTTTATCAGACGCCCGGTCACGAGGAAGCAGTCATGCGCGGGTTGCGTAATATCGTCGGCGACCATTGCCCCATCATGGGTGGAACGGCGGCAGATAATGACGTCAGCGGTCAATGGCACCTTCTGGGCCCAAGCGGCGCATTATCGAATGGCTTGGTTATCGCGGTGATGTTTCCATCCTCCCCAATCGGCTTTGCATTTCAGGGCGGTTACGAACCGTCCGGTCCACAAGGCACGGTAACCTGCATTGGCTACCATAGCGCTGGAGAAAGCGGTGTGGTCACCGACGGCGCGGGACGTGATGTCCTGACAATCGATGGTGCGCCCGCAGCCGAGGTTTACAACCGGTGGTCCAACAATGCCATCGCGTCCAAGCTGGACGGCGGCTCCATTCTGGCAGAAACGACAATGTACCCCATCGCCATCAATACCGGCGACATCGATGGCGTCGGTCAGTATCTGTTGATCCATCCGGAATCTGTTTCACCGCAAGGTGGTTTGCGCACCTTCCGGGAGCTGGAAACCGGCATGCGCATTCATGCCATGCGTGGCGACAGACAACAGCTCGTGGCACGTGCAGGACGCGTGGCCGACCATGCGAAACGTAACCTTGAGCTGGAGCATAAGACCATTTCCGGAGCCATCATGATCTATTGCGGTGGCTGCAAACTGGCGGTTGGCGACGATATTAGCGAAGTTGCACGTACAGTTGGTCTTACGCTCGGCGGCACGCCTTTTATTGGCTGCTTCACCTTTGGCGAACAGGGCTATTTGCTTGACAAAAACGTACACGGAAACCTGATGATTTCAGCCGTGGTCTTCGGAAAATAATCGATGCTTCCAACGCGCCCTTTTCTTCCTCGCTTTTCCGGCTTGCAAGAGAGCAACGAGACCTTACGCGAAGCCCTGCTCTCTCTGCATCAGGATCACGACACGCTGCGCCAATCCAGCATTCACCTACAACAACTGCTGGATGCTCTGGAAACACTGCTGGGCATTGAGGAAGATAGCGATCCATTCTCTGTGGTGTTTGCATCGCTACGAAAAGTGTTCTCCTTCTCACATGTGCTGATGCTGGCAGAAGTCGAAGACAGTGATCATAAGAGACTGGACTGCATTATCTCGGAGCGGTCAGAACTTCTGAACTCCCAGTGGCCGGTCGGCGCGCTCTTTGCAAAAATCATGTCGGGCAAGGTTGTTACGACCTTCTCCAGCAAGGGCATTTCGGAGTGGGATTGTGCCGAGACGCATGGACTTTCACGCGAAAGCCCTGTTCTCTACGTGCCTGTGCGCGTGCGCGACAGGCGCGGTATATTGCTGCTGATCCGTGAAGCCAGATCGGAAGGTTTTAGCCGTGACGAAATCGCACTGGCCAGGCGTTTTTCCGTCGTTGTGTCCCACGCTCTCGCAACACGATACGCCAGCCAGAATGCTGCTGAAGGGAGGCGTTTGCGCGAAATGGGAGAGCAGTTGCGCAAAAGCGAACAGATGGCGCAACGCAACTCCAATCTTCTAAAGGAGATTGTGGATGCCCTGCCGGTCGGCGTTCTGGTACAGCACGCGAGTGGTGAACCATTGGTCATCAACGAATTCGCCGAAAAAACCTTTGGCAAACATGCGACACAACTGCCGTCAGCCATTCACCCTGCAAAGGGCATGGGATCTGGCCTTTCGCCAATCCATAGTCTGACAGGCAGCCTGGAACAGGACTTCAATCAGTCGTTTGAATATGAGACCGTCATTGACGGTGAAAAACGTGTGATGCTGGTGAGTTCATCACCGGCCCACATCTTTGATGAGAGTTTGCAGATCACCACATCGATGGACATCACCGGGAGAAAGCGCTCGGAAGACGAACTGCATCACCGCGCCTACCATGACCAATTGACCGACCTGCCCAACCGTTCTCTCATGAAAGAAAAGGTCGAGTGGAAACTCTCGACCATAAAAGAGGGCGAACAGTTTGCACTCGCCTTCATCGACATCGACAACTTCAAGCAGGTCAACGACTTTTACAGCCACGCTCTGGGTGACGAGTTGCTGCTGGCCATTACCCGCCGTATTCAGGATATAATTGGCGAACGCGACATGCTTTCGCGCATCAGTGGCGATGAGTTCCTGCTGCTTATCGGCGATGTGACCTCAGAAGCTGGTGTCACCAAGATCGTCGATGCCATTGTCGATGAATTACGCAGGCCGTTCATGCTGGAAGGCCATGAGGTGTTTTCCTCAGCCTCCATCGGCGTCAGCATCTACCCCCTGCACGGCAATGACTACGAGACCCTACGGCGCAGCGCCGATAACGCCATGTATCGAGCAAAGAGCGCGCATAAGGGTAGTGCCGCCTATTTTGATGACACCATGCGTGACGCGCTGACAGCGCGGATGGAAACCGAACAAAAACTGCGCGCCGCCGTCCGCGATCGTCATTTCAAGGCCGCCTATCAACCAAAGACCGACATTGAAACCGGCAGGATCGAGGGTTTTGAAGCGCTCGTGCGCTGGGTAGAGCCCAATGGTACCATTCATATGCCGGGCAACTTTATCGGCATTGCCAGCGAATTGGGCCTGATTGGCGAGATCACCCATTTCATGTTGGATGAGATCACCCGCGACCTTCCCGCCATGAAGGAAAGGTTTGGTGATGACATCACACTCAGCCTCAATGTTGCCGCGCGCCAGGCCAACTCACCTGATTTCATGCGGCTTCTTCTACAGAGAATTGAAGCTGCCGGAGTCGGTCAAAACCTCATCGTGGAACTGACTGAGGAGGCGCTTGTTTCAGCGCGTTTCTTCCAGAATGACATTTTGCCAAGCCTGCGCCAGCTGGGCGTTCGCATTTCAATTGATGACTTCGGAACCGGTTTCTCATCGCTTTCCATTCTCGCCGACATTGATGCCGATGAATTGAAGGTGGATCGCGCTTTCATCATGTCCATTCATGAACGTCCCCGCAGCCAGGACATTCTGAAAGCTATCGAATCCGTTTGCGCGGCACTCGGCATCGGCATGGTGGCAGAAGGTGTCGAACTGCGCGAAGAGCTGGATTATCTGGCCAAAAACACCAAAATCCGGCTGGTTCAGGGGTACTTCTTCGGCAAACCGGCTTTTCCGGAAACATTCCTGAGCGGCAGCGCTCTATCGAATTTTTTTGAAACGGAAACGCCCGTCAATGATCGGCAAAAAACCTCGAATTAGTTTTCTGATCGGTCCGAAATACACAAAACCGGAAGCGAAAATTCGCCACCGGTTTGCAGATCTTTCCTATGTCTGAAGTCGATCAGAACGTCGCCTTGGCACCAACCCAAACGGTACGGCCAATGCTCCAAGGTCTGGCAATATTCGTTGTTGCATTGCCTGTCTCATTAAACAGGTTGCCAACTTTCATATTGAGCATCAACCCACGATCTTCATTCTTGTAAACTTCGTAACTTGTGGAGAGATCGATGGTGAGCGTTGGAGAAAAGTCGTAATCTTCGTAAATTGCATGCTGTAGTCCGCTAAGCGTGATCGTATCTCCAGTATCTCGCGCACCACGATAGCCCAAATTGTAGTTGGCAGACACATCAACATTCAAACGATTGTCAAACCAACTGCTGGCAAAGCCCGCCTGAAGACGGATCGGTATGTCCATGTTGCCTGTTACCACGCTAAAACCGGCTTCCGAATATGATTGGTCTTTGTACCAAATATATTCATCTGTTAAGTCATTTTCAAAATAGGTATTATTGCTCTTTTCTTGGCGTGACCAAGTGAACGATGCATTGAAAGATAACGCATCAAGCGCTTCAATATTGCCGGTGTCCAGTTCCTTTGAATATTCACCAGATATTGACTGGTAAGAACCAGAAGCGTCATTCGTAAGTTTGTTAACGTATGTCGACAACTTCTCTGTTGCGAACTGATCTCGGCCACGCCTATCTAGAAAACGCAACCGCCATTGACCATCAAACAATGGATCTTTGCCAGAAACTCCAAACGTAATTTCGTCATTATACGGCGTGTCCAATCCTGAAGCTCGGTTTTCATACCCTGCAACAGTTGTCCCTGGTCGCCACCCGCCAACAACACCGCTAGTTTGAGTACGGGTGAAGATCTGGTACCGAGGAATGCGTTCACGAAGGGCGTACGCAAGTGTTGCACCATTGTAGTATCGATTAAAGCCAGCCGCGATCGAAAAATCTTCAAAGGGTGTTACCGTCGCCACGACACGCGGAGCGAGATCAAGATTTTGCATATAATCGTCATAAGACACTCTCAAGCCGGTGCGAACATTGAACCATTCCCAGGTTTGGTCCAACTCAGCATAAACATTAAATTCGTTCAGGCTCTTACGAATATCGTAGGCGCTATAAATTTGCCTGGTGCTGGCAAACTGCTCTGGGCTGCAATTATCCGCGCTGTTACATACGAATCCATCCCCCGCCATCAGTGCCGGGAATGAATAAACAGTCGTATTTGCGAGGTTATACGTGAATTCCTCTGGCCTGCGACGGTAGGCATCAGTGTTTGTGTAAGAGGCTCCAAATGTAAACGAACCAAGGAAAACATCACCAGTCAGCTCTTCGGATAGGCTCCACTGTTCTTGCCCCTGATCCTTGTACCCCCAACCACCTTCGTAACAAGCGGTCATCGTCTTAATCGATGTTGTTCCAGGCTCTTTTTGGCACCAGTCACCCAATTCAGTCGATGACCACAAAATTTCACCGGTGCCGGTGCGGACAACATTTTGATTATAAAGTCTAGCTTCGTTGGGCCCAGCATCATTGAAACTTTTGGACTTTTTATAACTTAGGATAGATTTCAATTTTACGTTGCTAAACGCAACGCCGCCCACACTAAAATCGGTGAAATCATAGTCATGCTGTAATTTGGTTGCCAGACCATCAGACCCCATATTTAAGGGAGTATTACGCCACAGTGTATTTTCCCAAATCTGGCCGTAGTTGTTGTAAATACCTTCGAGGGTAAAATTACCAACATCGGTTTCAGCTACGGCTTGTAGTCTATAAAAATTACTTTCAGAATCTTCTTCTATTCGGCTGGTGTCCACATACCTCTTCGCTCTGTCTTTATGAGTTACAGCGCTTTGCGTGCTATATTGCCCAATAATTGCGATATTTTCCGCAATTGGACCGCTAACAGAAACAGAGGAGCGACGACGAATATAATCATTCCGTGCAACACCATTCGGGTTTAATCCGGTTGGTGTGAGTAGATTGAATTTTGCCCAGTCGCTGGTTGTATAATCAGACGAAACAGATGCTCTCCAACGATCCTTTGACGGACTCTCAAGATCATAGGAGACCACTCCGCCCTGAAAATTGCCGTAACGGGCGGAAGCATTGCTATCGATAACTGTGGTGCCAGACACAAAATCGATCGGCACATATATCGTCTGAGAATGCATCCCAAACATGTTATTAAAGTCGGTACTAAGCGACGTATTCAAATAACTATCTGAGCGAAACTGATCGACACTTCCTGTTAGATTGTTGATTTCCATGCCATTGAGAATGAAATTATTTTCATAGACACGCGCGCCCGAAATCGAAATTTCCTTTGGTTTCAGGTCGATGACCGACTGATCTGTTTCACCTGCATCAGTGTTGATTTCATTTTGGTACTGAACATTCGCCATGTTGCGCAAAACGCTATTGGCGTCACCGCTACCGCCTGTGCGGCCGTTCAATTGTCCGCCGGAAATTGTGGTGGTGCCAGTGTCAGCAATAGAGCTTGTGCCAAGAACAGACTGACCGGATTTTGACTGCACCTGAATAGCCTCAAGCAGGATCGTGCCGTCTGCGCTCACTGCCGCCTGTCCGCCGGCAAGCAATGACGCCGTTTTAGGCCCAGTCATGCGAATTTCAATGCCAGTACCGGAAAGCAGCGTGCGCAACGCCGTCTCAGGCGTCAGCTTGCCCGACACGATAGCCGATTGCTTTCCATCGACCAGAGCCGAGGAATAACCGATTTGCCAACCTGTAGACTTGATGAAACTGTTCAGAGCTTTGCCAAGCGGCTGCGCAGGAATGTTAAAGCCAACCGTTGCAGAGGCAACTGAACCGCTTTGTTGCGCTTCAGCGTCGGCTGACACCGCCATCACCCCTACGTAGCCAAGAATTGTCGACGCAAGAAGCAACGAGACAACATTCTTGCCGCTTCTTTTCCTGCTCTGCACTGCCATTACCCTACTCCTGAACGCCTTTGGCTACGTTAAACGTCACCGGCACTTTGCATCCGCGTGCGGAAGGTCGTTCCAAACAGAGTTTCCGTCCCCCGAAAGCCCTGACACGCAAGGGGTTTTGGCTTCATGCCAGTACCGCCTCATTGCCTTCGACGTTCGAGACTTTTCAATCTCACAAAAAAAGTTGAGAATTTAACGAATGATTATGAAATTACCCGGCAGCGTATCGACTTTGCCGCCTGCAGCGGTGACGATACTGCCAATAGCGCCGACCGCATCATCCGTTCGATAGTTACCGCTCACCGCCACCGAAAGCAGATCTCGGCGTAGAACAAAAACACGTCCGTCATAATAACGTGCGAGATCGCCCAACACAGCTCCGAGAGGTTTGCCTGAAAAAGCAATGCGCCCTTCGCGCCAGGCAAGCATTTCATCCGGTTCAAATGGCTCTATGTCTGAGATGGATTTTTCATCCACGGCCACCATCTGATCGGGCAGCAGCTGCACAGCAATTTGCGCACTGCCATCACGGGTGACATCAACGCGCCCGCGCTCAAGCGCAACCACATCCCGATTTGCCTCGGCACGAACAACAAAGGCAGTTCCCTTCACGGTCACATCACCGAAATGCCCTTTGACCCGAAACGGACGCGAAGCATCATGGACAACATCAAACCATGCCTCGCCCTTGATAAGACGCACACCACGTTGCTGCCCTTGATAGGCAAGCTCGACCGCGCTGTCGGTATTCAGCAGCATGCGGGAACCATCTGGCAAGGTGACTTTCTGCATCTGGCCCGCGACGGTGCGATAATCGGCACTCCATCGAACCATGATTTCCGGATAGGCCGCATATCCGCCGACAAACAGCACCACTGCCGCCGCCAGCGACAACCAGTGAGCGCGCTTTCTCCAAAAAACGGAATAGGCAGGTTTTACAGCACGCAAATCGATTTGCCGCGCATGACGCTGCGACGCAGAAAACAGCTCCGATTCGTGCCATACGCCGGCAAGTTCGGCATAAGCGGCCGCATGGGCTGGATCGCTGGATATCCAGGTATCAAAACCTGCATCCAGTGAGGGATCAGGGACACCGGATTGTTTATGGACGAACCAATCCAATGCGGCGTTCATCACCACATCAGTCTGCAAACCAACAATCTGCGCGTCATTATTCCTCATAAACACTGCCCAAGGGTCTCTTCGCGTACCCACAATGAATCAGACGTTTGAGCGGACCATTTCTCATAAAAAAAAGCAGCCCCGCAACGACAGATTGTCGATTTCGTTATTTCGCGGAACATCATTCCTTGTCCAGCCTCTTTCTGAAATCGTTGAGATGCGCCATGGCATGTTTCATGTCATTGAAGACGGTGTTCTGGGACACATCCAGATGTTCGGCAATCTGTGGGTACGTCCAGCCTTCCACACGGCTCAAGACCCAGACCTGTTGCACACGTTTCGGCAATTTATCGAGCGCTGATTGGTAGGCGCGCAAACGGTCGAGATGGATGACCTTGTCTTCGGCAGACGGTTGATCATCCGCCACCAAATCAATGGCTTCGCCGCTGATTTCACTTGCCTCGTGGGCGCTGCGCACCTTTTTTTGGCGCAGATAATCCAGCGATAGGTTACGTGCCGTTTGCTGCAAAAAAGCCTCGGCATTGAGAAGTGCGCCGGTTGAGACCGCCTTACGAGCACGCAGGTAACTTTCCTGCGTCAATTCCTCAGCGGTTTGTTTGTCACGGACAATGCGGAAAACACTCCACAACAGGGAGTTGCGCGCGCGCAGAAACGCATTGTTCACGTCTGCGGCTTCGTCATCCATAGTGTCAGTAAATCCGTATCAGCAATTCGGTTGTTCATTCGGAGGCAGTGGGATGTAGTTCAGAACCGATCAACAATGAATTACCAATGGCAATTCTTTGTGCCTCTCAACACCACAGACCTACAGTTCAAAAGTGGATTTTAATAATCAGCTTTCCATTAGCCGAACAGAACGTTTTATTCAACAGCCCTATAAACATGAAAACGCGGCAGGAACTGCCGCGCTTTGTAATGATCAATGGTGAGGCTTCAATTAGAATTTTCTGCTGATGGAAATCTTGAAATTGCGACCCGGCATGGCCGTAATACCGTCAGACAGGTACGGTTCGTATCTTTTATCGAAGATGTTATCCAACGCTACATGCACTTCACCACCCTTCATGAGACCCTCCTTCGGCGACCAATCAAGGAATAATCCATGCACTGCATAACCGGCACTTTCAGGACGTGCATACAAGGGTTCTATTTTAGCTGATGTGTGGTTCTGATTGTCTACGAACTTGCCGTTCCAACCAAATGACAGATCGTAATCTACAAGTTTAAAGCCAAACTGCGCATCGGCTGTCAGCGGAAAGAGGTCTTTCGCGTAAGTATCTGAGCCATTTACATCACTAAGTGAGCCATTGCGACGGCCGTTCATCCAGGACACACCGAGATCCGCAAACAGAATATCATTCTCGTAGTGTGCGGAAGCTTCAACACCCCAGATCTTGAAGGCGGGCGTATTCCAATAGAATGGAACAGAGGCATAAGCTAAACCGGCGAGGTTCTTGGTACCCGTGCGGCGGTTAACCGGGTTACTGACGCGGTTGTAGTAGCCTTCCAGACCAACAGTCAGATTGTCACCGTCACTCAACAAGTCGTCAAACATCTGGTTGATCCCGATATTGACGTTATTGTTGCGCTCGACATCGAGATCGCGGGATGTCTTCGACGCCTTTGTATCCACGCTTTGCGTCGAATAGATTTCATCAATATTCGGCGTACGCATTGCGTAAGCCCAGTTGGCGTAAAGTTTGGTCTCCGGTGTAACATCCCAATCCATGCTCAAGGCAGGCGTGAAGCCATCATGCGATATCGCTGAATAATCATGACCGGCAGCTGGATTATTATAACGTGGCGCCAGGTTCGGCACACCTTCTGACCGCACATGATCATAACGCAAGCCAGGCGTTATCTTGAATGTATCGGTAATTTTGATCTCATCGCGGAAAAAGGCTGAAATCGTTTCTTGCGTACCTTCGGGCAAAATCCATGGCGCATAATAACCATAGTTATAGCTTGGATCGGTAGCTCTCCCCTTTTCAAACATCCATACATCTCGGTCGTGATGATTATATTGGATGCCGTAATTGGCCATATGCGACAGGCCACCCAGTTCAAAATTCGAGGTATTCTCCGCTTCGAACTTTATGTCGGTATATTGTGTGTCATTCTCATTACCACCCAAAGAGCCTGATGGGTTAAAACCAGGAATAGCTGGACGTGTTCCGTGCTGTGAGGTGGAAGAATAACTCACCATTGACTTGAAATTCACCAGGTCACTATCCCCGGTATAGCTGTACTTCAGTGTTGAGGTGAAATCTTCTAGCTCACGCCAAGATAGCAGCCTAAGTCTGGCTTGCTCATAACCATATGTTTTGATGGAATAATCTGACAATGACAGTTGACCGCGGATAGCAGCAGGTGGGCCCCAATTTGCTGACGTGCCGTAAACCACGGAACCACGCAATTCATGGCCGTCGTATTCGGCACCAGCATTTGCCGTGAATGTTGCCAACTCGTCATTTGAGGCATCGTACACCTCGCCTCCGCCGACGCGCATATTGTCAGATTTGCGCCAAGTCGCTGATACGAGGCCGTCATAGGTTATCGGACCACCAAAGTCTGACATGCCGTAGAGCGTGCCTGTTTCGACAAATTGCTTATTGGCTGTTTCGTATCCGGTCTTCCCCCAGAAACCCCAGCTCTTACCCTGGCGCAGCATATCCTTGGCTGTCTTGCTCTCCATGGAGACAGTGCCACCAAAGCCGCCGTTGCCATATCGTACAGAGGTCGCGCCCTTTTGCACTTCCACCCGCTTCAGCAGTTCAGGATCAATGAAAACAGTGCCCTGATCGTATCGCTCGAAGTTTTTAGGAGCACCATCCAACAGAATACGCACGTCAGACTGACGGGTAAATCCACGCATCGCAACCGTCTGGCCTTCCAATCTTACGCCACCGGTACCACTGACACCGGGTATCTTCGAAAGGAGATCTCGCACTGACGAAGATTGCGCGCGTTCGATAGCCTTTGCATCCAGTTCAGCCGTGTTAAGGCCGGGGTTGGTGAAAGGCGCATTGTTCATGACGGTGATCGTCTGCAGATTGGTCGCGTCGCTATCCGCCGCGGAGGTGACCGTGCCTGGAATCTGCAGCTTGACCGTGGTTTCGCCAATGAAATGATATTGGATGCCAGTTCCAGACAGCAATCTATCGAGCGCATTGCGAGGCGACATTTTTCCGGCCACCGGCCGGTTTTTGAGTCCACTGGCGACAGAGGCATCAAAGATCATTTGCAAACCGGATTGCGACGCCAGTCGGTTCAACGCACTTGCCATATTAACAGCCGGCAGATCGACGCGAACCATATCAACTTGCTGGGCATATGCCGGCGAGTCCGGGCTCGTGAATGCGACGCTGCTAAACAGCAATGAAAGAAAGATACCGGACCGGCTCATATGTGTCATATTTCTAGCTCTCCATTGTGCAGGATCATCTGCACTTGTCCCGGATACGAATGAGCTTTCGGATTTGGGATACCCAGAGAGATTTTTTTGTAGAAAAACGTTAGTGTCTGCCTGAAAGTCGTTCACCTTCCATATTCAAGCCATTGAAAATATTGAACACTAGTGGAGCATCGTCAGATACGGTCCCAACCGCGTTACACCAACATCGAAAGCAACAGTCAGATCATGCAGAACAGCTTGCGGATCAGCGAGATCAAAACTTCCGGTAATGCGCCGCTCACCAATCTTTGCTCCTGCAATGACGATGCGGCCAGGAAGATAACGTTCCAGTTCAGCAACAACGGAGGAAAGCGGGCGGTTTTCAAACACCAGTCTGCCCTGTCGCCAAGCCGCGATTGAAAGTGGATCTACCGTTTCTATCGAACCAATTGACCCCTCCGCGTCATATGCAACCTTCTGGTTCTCCTTGATGCGGATGGACCGATTGGCATCTCCCGCCTCTACCTGCACGCTGTGCTCAAGCACGGTGACATTGGTGCCATTTTTCGACATTTCGACGTCGAAGGCTGTGCCCAATGCTGTCGTTGTTCCGCCATTTGCCTCGACAACGAAAGGTCTCATCTTGTCAGCAGCAACTGTGGCGAAAACCTCGCCCTTCAACACAACAACCCGGCGCTCAGACGAACTGAATTTGAAAGAAACCGCCGTATCGGCATTCAATATCAGCTCTGATCCATCAGGCAGATTGAGCGTTTGCCTTTCAGCCGTGCCGGAGATGGCGTCCGCTTTTAAGCGCAATGGCATATCAAGCGCAAAAAATGCTCCGGTCATCATTGCTAGACAGAGCGACAGTGCCACCGATCGACCCGTGGAAGAGCCCGATTTGCGTGTGGACGCAGTGTGAACAAAGGCAGGATCGCTTGATAACAGACGGGAGGCATCTCCCATCAGACATCGAACAAGCTCGTAAACTTCTGCGTGACGTGGATCACTTGCGACCCAAGCTTCAAAATCGGCATTGAGTTTCATATCATCGGGGGCATCATGCAGTTTCAGCAGCCAGTCAATTGCCTGCTCACGAAGCTTACCTATGTTTGGCTCATCTGCCGTCATAGTGTGTCCTCCAACGCGTGAAGGCAATGGAGATAAGCCTTCCTCAAATGACGATCGACCATGTTGCGGGAAATTCCCGAACGCTGTGCAATTTCATCCGATGTCAGATTGGCGATGCAGCTGGCCAGAAACACTCTTCTGCGCTCAACCGACATTTCAAGGATGGCTTTGTGCAACAGGCCAAGTCGGTATTGCCTGTCTGCAAGCGCTTCTGCGTCCGGCAACTCCGCAGCAACCGACATGGCCTCGAGTTCGGTCCCATTAAACAAACGGCGCTCAAGCCTCTCTCTGCGAAAGCGATCAATTCCAAGATTAATACACGCCCGCATCAAAAATGCCTTGAGAGATGCACGCCCCTCCAGTGCCTTTGGGTTGCCGGTCAGCCGAAGATAGAGATCATGAACGATCTCATGCGCTACCGGTGGTGCATGACCATGACGACGCGCAACAAGGCACAATTCCTGATAATAGGTTTCCATTGCATCATCGAGCGTAACGCGCGAGGCAGGTTTATCCCACATGATCTGGCCTTAGTTGGCTTGGAGAAGTCCGCGAGGCAACGCGGTTGGCATGCGTTTAACGGATCGGGGTCAGCAAGGCAATAAACATGACTAGAAAAATCATATTATCTTGTAGCGACCACCTGCAACTTTCTCCGCTAATATCGGGATAAACAACGAAAACCCCACGGTCGCCCGACCGTGGGGTTTTGATTTGACCTAGAACTCTAAGTGATGCTGTTACCTCAGTTTGCCAGTGAACGGCCTGTCTCGGCATCGAAAAGATGCATCTGGTTCATGTTGAGGGACAGCGGCATGACAACCCCTGCCCGCAATCCATCCTGCGGTTCAATGCTGGCACAAAGACCTGCCGCACCAACATTAAAATAGATCATGGTTGAAGCACCGAGCGGCTCGACCAAATCAATCGTGACATCGACTGGAACATAACCTGGACGTTCCTGCCGTGCTGAAATGGACTCGGGGCGAATACCAAATGTCACCGCCTTGCCAGCAAGAGACATGTAACGGGCGGCTTTCTCCGACGGCACGGCAAGTCGTTTTCCGTCTTCCAGAACCACAAACAATCCATCGGTCCCGCCTTCCAATCTCGCCTCGAGAAAGTTCATTGATGGCGAACCAATAAAGCCTGCGACAAATTTACTGGCCGGATTGAGATATAGCTCCTGTGGTGGACCTGCCTGTTCGACCAATCCCTGGTTCATCACCACGACCCGGTCAGCCATTGTCATCGCTTCGATCTGATCGTGGGTCACATAAACTGTCGTGGTCGGCAAAAGCTGGTGCAGCCGCTTGATTTCAGTGCGCATTTTCACACGTAATTTGGCATCAAGGTTCGACAAGGGCTCGTCAAACAGAAAGACCTTGGGGTTGCGCACGATGGCGCGACCCATAGCAACGCGTTGCCTCTGGCCACCTGAAAGCTGGCCAGGGCGACGATCCAGGAGATCACTGATATGTAGTGTCTCCGCGGCCTGTTTGATGCGTTGTTCAATTTCTGGCTTTGGCAGGCGCTGCTGCTCCAGGCAAAAGGAGATATTATCGCGCACGGTCATATGCGGATAAAGCGCATAGTTCTGAAACACCATGGCGATATCGCGCTTGCCCGGGCCAAGTTTATTGACCACCTGATCATCGATAATGATCTCACCGCCGGAAATATGCTCCAGACCGGCGATCATTCGCAACGTCGTGGACTTTCCGCACCCGGACGGACCTACAAAAACCACGAATTCCTTATCCTCGATCTCGAGATCAATGCCGCGCACAGCCTCGTAGCTTCCATAGGATTTGATGACGTTTTTAAGCTGTAATCTTGCCATCGACCGCTCCTACTTCTCAGCCAGCCAGACCTGCATCGCACCTTCGTCACGATTGGCCCAGAGATGATATGGAATTGCCTTGAAAGACCGGGTTTTCAGTTCGGCCGGTGCGGTGCGATAGAGCGTTCCTTTCCAGGACGATGTGTCTGCTTCCAGCGCATCTCCCTCAAGTACCGTTGCGCCGCCTAAGAGGTCCGCATCGAAACGCGGGGTAATGCTGGCCTGTGGCGTTACGCGAAGCTGCTGCGGTTCGCTGCCAAGATCGGCTTGCTCAACACAATAGACAACCGGACCACGTCGCAGGGCAATACGACCGGCATCTTCACCAACAGCCGGATTGGCATAAAGACGCTCCACCGGCATATCGAAGGAAAGGCGAATTTCATCGCCATCCTTCCACGCACGAGAAATCGAGACATACCCCTTCTCGGTAGATGAAGTAATGTCGACACTCTCGCCGTTAATGCTGACCTTCGACGAACGGCACCAGCCGGGAATACGCAACTTCAGTGTAAATGTGCTTGTGGCAGACAGGCCAAGTGACAGTTTGATATCGCCATTCCACGGATAGGCGGTTTGCTGCCGCAAACGTAGGAAACTGTCTCCGATTGTCAGTTCAGAGCTATTTTCACCGTAGAGATGAACCGCCAGCGTCTCTTCGTTGGCGGAATAAAAATACTGACCAAGCGACGCGATAAATCGTGCAATATTGGTTGGGCAGCAAGGGCAATAATGCCATTTCCAGCGGCGATGCTGTCCGTGGCTTTCCAGTGCATTCTCATAGAAATAATGCTCGCCATCCCGCGAAATGCCTGACAGCGCACCATTAAACAACACTGTTTCCAGCGCATCGGTGAACTTGCTGTCAAGATCGATCTGCGCCATGCGGTGGCTCCAGAAACCAAGCGCGACAGCCGCGCAGGTTTCAGCATAAGCCGTTTCATTGGGAAGATCATATTCGCGGGTAAACCCCTCGTTTGAGGCCGATGGCCCAAGACCACCGGTGACGTAAAGCTGGCGACCCGTCAGATTATCAAACAGGCGATCACAGGCATCTTTCAGGCTCTGGTCGTCATTTTCATAGGCAAGATCCGCCATGGCAGAAAACAGATACATGGCGCGCACGGCGTGACCGACCACCTGGGTCTGTTCACGCACCGGCATATGCGCCTGGCTGTAAGCATAGGTCTGGTAGACATATTTTGCCGGATCATCACCGCGCTTGCGCGCCTCTTCGTCATAATAGGACGGCATCTGGCCACGCTCATCGACAAAATAGGTGGCGAGTTTCAGGTGGCGCGGATCCTTGGTGACGCGGTAAAGCTTGACCAGCGCGAGCTCGATTTCTTCATGGGCATCGTAACCGCGCAACTTGCCCGGCTCTGTACCGAAAGTATCGGCAATATGATCGACTGCACGTATCATTACATCCAGAAACTTGCGTTTGCCGGTTGCTTCAAAATAAGCGACGGCACCTTCCAGCAAGTGCCCCATGGAATACATTTCATGCAGGTCACGCAGGTTGGTCCAGCGGTTTTGAGGTTCTCTGCGAATGAACCAGCTGTTGAGATAGCCATCGGCCATCTGTCCCTGCTCCAGCTTATCGACAATGGCATCGATCTTGGCCTCCACATCCGGATTAGGGTGTTTTTTGAGCGTATAGCTTGCAGCCTCTATCCATTTTCCGAAGTCGGAATCGAAGAAATGCTGCATGGAAAGGCCGCTCGGCTGGATCGGACGGGCAAGAGGACCGGCAGGCTTGTCGAAATCCAGCACTTCAAGAAAACCTTCTTCTTCAAGGCGCTTGTGTTGTGTAGGAATGGTGACGTTGCGAACAGTGTCTGACCAGCTTTTCCAGAAACCGCCGTCAAAAGAAACGCTTGAATGATCAACCGGGACCAACCGCTTGAAACGGCGCTCTGACTGGCTGGCGGTCTGTTTGAGAGATGAAGACATAAGAACTCCTTATCGCAGGGTCACTGCGGATTTACTTGACGGCGCCAGCGGTCAGGCCGCGCACATAATAACGTTGCAAAGCGAGGAAAAGCAGGATGCACGGCACCATGGTCACGGTAATACCGGCCTGCAGCGCCCCCCAATCGATGATGCCGTAAATGCCCGAGGACACATTGACGAGCATGATGGGAAGCGTGAACTTGTTCTGGTCCGACAGGAAAATCAGCGCCGCCAGAAACTCGTTCCACGAATTGAGGAATGCAAACATCGCAACGGTTGCCACGCCCGGCAGCGCGAGGGGCAGCAGGATGCGACGCAACAGCGTCCATTGTGACGCGCCATCAATACGCGCCGCCTCGATCAAAGCGCCGGGCACCGCATCAAAGGCATTGCGCATCATGAAAATGGAAAACGGCAGCTGGAAGGTCGTATAGACCAGCACCAATCCGAACAGGTTGTTCTGCAGCCCTAAAAACTTCAGGATCAGGAACAGCGGCGTCAGAATGGACTGGAACGGGATCATCATCGTTGCCATGACAATTACAAAGATCAGCGACTGTCCGGGAAAGCGGAATTTCGAAAACCCGTAACCGGCGGGTACAGCCACCAGGACCGTCAACAAAATTGTGCCAAGCGCGATCAGGACGGAATTGCTGGCATAGACATACCAGCCAGCCCCGACGCCTTCGAGACGACGATAGTTCTCCAGCGAGAACGCTTTTGAAAACAGCGCCACCGGATTGGCCAGCGCCTCAGCCGCCGGTTTAAACGAATTGGCGAAAGACCAGATGATCGGCATCAGGAAAAAGATGGCGAACAGCAGCGAGACCAGAACGAAGGTGATGTGGCCCAGCCGTTCCGCGACGGTTTTGTCCTGACCGTTGGAATAAAAAATCTTCATCGACCTTCCTCCGGACGTTGACGCATGAAGCTGAGCTGGATGGAACTGATGGCGACGAGAACAACGAGCAGCGCGAAAGACAAAGCTGAACCGTAACCAAGCCGATATGACGAGAACGATGCCAGGTAGATGGAAAACACTGCCGAAATGGTACTGTTGCCCGGTCCGCCCTGCGTGATGATGAAGAACTGGTCAAAGGCCAGCATCGACGATGTTATGTTGAGAATGAGCGCCAGAAGCAGCGAATTGCGCATCAATGGCAATGTAATTCGGCGAAACCGGCTGAACACACTTGCACCATCGATCTTGGCAGCCTCGACGACATCAGGCGATATGCTTTGCAAACCGGTCAGCAGAATGACCATGGTGAAACCGGCGGTCTTCCACACAACCATCAAAATGATCACCGCAAGAGCCGGCCAGAAATTTTCAAGCGGGCGCGGCGCGCTATCGACAAGGCCAAGCCCCAACAGGAGCCTTGAAAATACGCCACTGTCGGGATTAAGCAGCCACATCCACAAGGTCGACGCGGCGCCAAAACCCGTCACCACCGGCATGAAATAAACCGTGCGGAAAAACGATGCGCTGCGCAACGGCCGGTCAACCAGCAATGCCAGCGGGAAAGCAACAAGCAGGATCGCAGCTGTTACCAATACTGTGTAGAGCAATGTGAACCCAAGCGAGTTCCATAGCTGCGTATCGCCCATCAACTCGACATAGTTTTCAAGGCCAATGAACTTCTTACGGCCAAGCAATGGCCAGTGGTAAAGGCTCATCCACACGGTCATGATGAGCGGAATGAGAAACAGCCCGATGATAAGCACCATACTGGGCAACAGAAAAACAAGCCCGAGCCAGCCGCGTGGCTCGCGTTCATGAACGCCGGTTTTGTCGGAACTCGCTTCTTTGGTCGGGAACTTGGACACCACGGTGCAAAGTCCTTCTCTAAGCGTGAATGGATTGCGTCAGATCATCTGGTCCAGATCGCGCTGCCTGAACCAGAATGTCCGGTCGGTATTTCGCCATCAACAAACGAGGCGAAACAAACTTTCAATTCATTGGGAATGGGCCGGCAGACATCACCGGCCCTGCCCTCATGTCACGGATTGGTACGCTCAAGGATCTTGGTAAACTCGTCCTGCGCCTTCTTGATCGAACCATCGACATCGTCACCGAAGATCGCACTCTGAATAAGATTCAGGAATGGACCGGTGCGGCTGACGAACAGCTCATCCGACGAGAAAGTATAAGGCGTCTTGGCCTTTGCCAGCACGTCATAGGCAATCAGGTTACGCTTGTCGAACTGGGCGTAGGCCTGGTCGGCCACATCAGTACGCGGCGGCATGCCGGATTCCTTTGTGATGTAGACCTGCTGCTCAGGCTGCATGTAGAAGTTGACAAAATCCAGTGCCACTTTCTTCTTTTCCTCACTGACACCCTTAACGAGGGCCAGAGTATCGCCGCCAGCAAAGCTCGAAACGCCACCCTTTGGACCAGGGATCGGCGCAACATCAAATTTCACATCGGGATATTTGCTGGTCAAAAGATTGACGATGTAGGAGCCGGTCATGAGAACGCCGACCTTGCCCGACGCAAAAGCTTCAACGGCGTTATTGCCATTGCCCGAACGGGATGTCGGATGAATGGCCCCAGCCTTCCACATGTCGCGATAGGCGGCGAAGGTGTCACGCAATGCCGGTGTATCGACCGTCGCTTCACGTCCATCTTCGGAGAGAATATCCGCATTTGCCGCCCACAGATGCGGCAAGAAGTCGTAAATCAGCCAGCTACCGGAGTTTGCGACAAAATAGAAACCGTAGGTATCATTACCAAGGGCGTGGATTTTTTTGGCAGACTCAGCGACTTCCTCAAGGGTGGTAGGTGCTTTCTTCGGATCAAGGCCAGCCTTTTCAAACAATTCGGTGTTGTAAGCGATGATTGAGGCATCTGGCAGTGCAGGCACGCCATAAATCTTGTCCTCATAGGTCGCCAGACGAATATGTGACGGGCTCAAAGCGTCAGCGTAAGGCAGCCCCTTCACGAAGTCAGTGATGTCCTCAAGGCTTTCATTGGCAGCAAAGGTCGGCAGGTAGATCAGGTCAAGCACAGCACCATCCGGCGGTGCACCACCGGCAAGGGCAGCACCCAGCTTTGGCACCATCTGCTCTGCCGTGATTGGTGTTACGATAACCTTGTCATCATGGGCTGCATTATACTGATCTGCCAGCCCCTGAAGTACTGCTGCAGATGACGTACGCACCCACAGTGAAATCTCTTCCGCACTTGCGATAGACGTGGATGCTGCAAGCGAAAGTGCCGCGAGCATGAGTTTGGTCTTGTGCATCGCATTCCCCTTTTGGTTGTCGTCAAAACCCTTGTCCGGTTGACGTGAGGGAAACGCTATTCTAGATTTTTTTCGTTGTCGACAGTGTGTAGCCAGAAAAATGTGAGAAATGTGAGAAAACCTTTTCCCAACGTTGAAATCGTTTGATAAAAGGTTTTCTCAAAATGACAGGGAGTGATTGGTTGAAACCTCAAATATCGCGACGCAAGACAATTCACGATGTCGCGAAAGCGGCAGGCGTCAGTATTTCGACAGCCTCAAAAGCTCTCAACGACAACGGCCGTATGCATCCGGATACCCGCGAACGGGTCAAACGGATTGCTACAGAAATAGGATTTCGGCCCAACGCCCTTGCCCGCGGACTGTTAAGCCGTCGAAGCCTGACAATCGGGTTGCTGACCAACGATACCTATGGCCGGTTCTCGCTTCCGATGATGGCAGGCGCCTCCGAGGCGCTGTTCGACAACGGTGTTTCGGTCTTTCTCTGCGCCACCAATGACAATCCGGAGCTTGCCAGACTGCATGTCGAGGCTTTGCTCGACAAACAGGTCGATGGCATCATCTTCTCGGCGACCCGGCTTGACCGTAGACCACCAATGGACTTGTCGAACCTACCTATTCCTGTGGTCTATGTCTTCGCCGAGGGGCCACCAGGCAGCGTCACGATCATCCCGGATGATGAACAGGGCGCACGACTTGCCGTCAATCACCTGATTGAAAAGGGACGCAAACGCATCGTTCACATTACCGGGCCTGAAGATTTTCGCGCAGCGCGCGCCCGATCCAGCGCCTATCACCGGATTTGCGGCGACAGCGAACCCACCTTGTTTGGCGAATGGACAGAGACGTGGGGGCATGACGCCGTCGAGCGCCTTTGGTCACGAGACACCCCTGCCCCGGATGGCATATTTTGCGGAAACGACCAGATCGCCCGCGGTGTGATTGATGCACTCCGCGATCGCAACATCCGTATCCCGAAAGACGTCTCTGTTGTTGGCTTCGACAACTGGGAGATCGTCGCTGAACAGACCCGGCCAGCGCTGACCACGATCGACATGGAATTGAAGGAGTTGGGCAGACAGGCAGGGCTCGCCGTGCTGGCGCTTTCAGAGGGAGAGACGACAGTTGGTGGTACGCGCAAGCTGCATTGCAGCCTGATTGCTCGCCAATCCTGCTGATAAGGCACTGGAAAATTGTCCCCAAATTGTTTTGTGGGCAATCTGTCGACAAATAAGTTGACAGTCTGTTGAGATTGTCCAGAATGCGACGTCAGCGGCCTCATCTAAGACGCCGTAACAATCAGGGAACTTCAAAGAGGGATTGGACACATGAGTTTTCGGACAAAAAAACACGCATTGGGTATCGCTGCTTTTATGCTTGCCGCATCCTGCTCGACGCTGACACTGGCAGCCGATCCACAGGCCGGCGGCGTGCTACGAATTCTCGGAACAGCTGATGTCGACCACTTTGACCCGACCTCCGGCGCCTTGGTGACCACCAACAATTTCCTGCGCGCAGTTAGCCGCCAGTTGATCAGCTACGAAGCATCGACCGATGAGAACGCCCGCCTTGAGCCCAAAGGCGACCTTGCGACAGAAGTTCCCCAGCCGACCAATGACGGCCTGACCTATACCTTCACCCTGCGCGATGGTGTGGCCTGGAACACACCGTCAGGCGAACGCGCAATCACCTCGCAAGACTTCGAGCGTGGCATGAAGCGCATGTGCAACCCATCACTGGGTTCCGCTGCGCTGACCTATTACGTCGACCTGATCAAGGGCATGCGCGAGTTCTGCGACGGCTTCGCCAAGGTTGAACCAACCGCCGAGGCAATGAAGGCCTATATTGAAGGCAATGACATCTCTGGCATCGAAAGCCCTGATGAGAAAACTGTCGTCATCAACCTGACCGAAAAAGCCGGTGACTTCGTCTACATGCTTTCCCTGCCAACAGCAGCTCCGGCACCGGTTGAAGTTCTCGATTATATGCCTGACGGTCCGGATTATCGCTCCAACTTCATCTCCAGCGGTCCCTACACCATTGGCGAATATGTACCGGACAGCCGCCTTCAGCTCGTACGTAATCCATCCTGGAAGGCAGAATCCGACCCGCTTCGCAAAGCCTATGTCGATGAAGTGGAAATCACCTTCGGCATCCAGCCTGACGCAGCCATCCAGCAGTTGCAGGCGGGTGATGGCGACATGACCTATGACATCGTTATTCCGCCTGCAACGTTGCACATGCTGACGACTGCCAGCGATGAAAAGCTGATGACCATGTCGGTTGGCCGTACCGCCTTCATCTTCATCAACACCGTTTCCGAGAACAACAAAGGCGCTTTGAAAGACCTGCGAGTCCGCCAGGCGCTTCAATATGCGATCGACAAGGCCGCAACCGTGCAGCAGCGTGGTGGCCCAACCGTTGCCAAGCCGCAGCATGGTATTTTTGGCCCCGGTGTCCTCGGTTATCACGACTTCGACCTCTACCCGTCGGAAGGTTCAAAGGGCGATCCTGAAAAAGCAAAGGCTCTGCTTGCTGAGGCCGGTTTCCCTGATGGCATCACGCTGAAAATGCCTTACCGCAACCAGAATGCGGAGCCTGCTATCGCCCAGACAATCCAGGCCAGCATGAAGAAAGCCGGTATCGAGATTGAACTGACGCCGGTCGCACCTGCCGACTATTACTCCAAATTCATGACCAACCCGCTCAACACCAAGGAAGGAAACTGGGACATTGCGCCGGTTGGCTGGTCTCCTGACTGGGTTGGTGGTGCTGCACGCTCGGTCTTCCAGCCGCAGTTCACCTATAATGGCACTCACCAGACCTATAACTACACCGACTATAATAACGAGGAAGCGAACTCCTTCGCCCAGCAGGCCATCAACGCCACAACACCGGACGAAGCTGCCAAGCTTTGGGCCAAAGTCGACGAACTGGTCATGAAGGACGCACCAATCGTTCCGTTCATTTCCGAGCAGGTCGTTCTCTACCATGGTGAGGCTGTGCAGAACTTCCAGCCTTATGCCATTGGTGCACAGGGTGACTGGACCAACGTCTGGCTGGATCGCTAATCACAAAAGGCCGCCTGCACATTGCAGGTGGCCTTTTTTCGTTCCGACAGGACATGCGGAGGCGACCATTCGCCTCCCTTGTTGTTTGTTCCAATGGTTTGGACCAGCTATCGTCAAAGCAGGGTCACGCCTTTGCAACTGTTGAGTTCAGGGAATTGATCGATGCCCATTCTGGAAACCCGCAATCTGAACATCCAAATCCCGACGGAAGACGGCATTGTTCAGGCAGCCAGAAATGTTTCTTTTGAAGTAAGACAGGGCGAACTTTTCGGCATTGCCGGCGAATCTGGCTCTGGAAAAAGTGTCTTGACGCAAGCCGTCATGGGCCTGCTGCCCAACGCCGAGATTACCGGTGAAGTCCTGTTTCAGGGCAAGAACCTGCTGACCCTTTCCCAAAAGGAAATGCGCAGCTATCGCGGCGCGCGCATTGGCATGATCTTCCAGGATCCACTGTCCAGCCTGCATCCCTATTACACCATCGGTTCGCAGATCACAGAGATGATCCATGCCCATGAGCGCGTCTCGGCCGACGAGGCAAAAAAGCGGGCCATTGCAATGCTTGAGCGAGTGGGCATACCCAATGCCGCCAGCCGTTTTAACAGTTATCCTCACCAGTTCTCCGGTGGCATGCGTCAGCGTGTAATGATTGCCATGGCACTTGTGCTTAATCCGCCGCTGGTCATTGCCGACGAACCAACGACAGCCCTCGATGTTACCGTTCAGGCGCAAATTATCGAACTACTCAATGAGATGCGTCGCGAGCGCGGCACCACCGTCATCATGATCACCCATGATCTCGGCCTGCTTTCCAGTATCGCTGACCATGTCATGGTCATGTATGCGGGCAATCGCATGGAGCTCGCCTCCAGCAACGCGCTTTTCTCCCAGCCAGCCCACCCCTACACCGCCGGGCTGCTGAATTCGTCTCCGGCCAATTACACACCGGGTGCAGAACTGGTGCCGATCCCCGGCCGGCCGCCAAGCCTTATTCACCTGCCAAAAGGTTGCGTGTTCAAAGCCCGCTGTCCGCAGGCGCAGGAAATCTGCGCCACTCCACCACCGCTTCGAATTTTCAATGACGAAACGCAAAGCCTCTGTTGGCTCGAAATACCTGCATCATTGAAAGAAAAGCAGAATACCTTGGCCGTGACCTCACGAGCCGACATGGTCACGGCACCGGCCAAGGTCATTGAAGCGCGCAACGTCAAGCTGAGCTATAATCTCGGCGGCCCCTTCGGACCGGGCAGTACGCTGGAGGTGCTGAAGGGCATTGATCTCGATCTCTACAAGGGAGAGACGCTGGGCCTCGTCGGAGAATCCGGCTGCGGGAAATCGACACTGGCACGTGTTCTGGCTGGCCTGATACCGGCAACCGACGGCAGCGTTATGGTCGAAGGAAAATCTCTGCAAGCCCTCAGCGGTCGCGAATGGCGTGAGATGCGAAAGCGCATTCAGCTGGTGTTTCAGGATCCGTTCGGCTCCCTCAATCCACGTCGACGCGTCAGCTCCATCATCGGCGACCCCTTTCGCATCCACGGCGTATTTGCGGGAAACCGGCGCAAGCAGGCCGTTCAGACATTAATGGAAAAAGTCGGGCTTAACCCAGAACATTATAACCGTTTTCCATCCGAGTTTTCAGGCGGTCAGCGGCAGCGTATCGGCATTGCCCGCGCCCTTGCACTCAACCCTGAACTTATCATCTTTGACGAACCGGTTTCTGCCCTGGATGTCTCCATTCAGGCACAGGTGCTGAATCTGATGCGGGAACTGCAACAGGAGTTGAATCTGACCTATCTGTTCATCTCCCACGATCTTTCCGTCGTACGACACGTGTGCAACCGCATCGCGGTGATGAACAAAGGGCAGATCGTCGAGCTTGCCGATGCAGAAAGCATCTATTCCAACCCGCAGGATCCCTACACAAAAACGCTGATTGCCGCGTCCATTCACACCCCGAACACGGTTGTTGCGCAAGACAGGCAGTTGATCCGCTCCATTCCGGGAGAGGCCGCATGACCGACACAACACAAACCACACCAGAAACGACGGTTATTCAGCGCGGCCCTTTAGAGCTGACAATGCGTCGCTTTTCCAGAGATCGTGCCAGCGTCATTGCGCTGATTTTTATCCTGGCACTCATCGTCATCGCCATTTGCGCACCGTTGATCGAAAATGCGACAGGGCACTCTCCTATTGAGCAGTACCGGACAACCGGCCTAAGCGAAATGGGCCTGCCGGTCGCCCCGAACGATGAATTTACGCTGGGCACAGACCATCTGGGCCGTGACGTTATTGTCCGTCTCGCATACGGCGCGCGCGTCTCCTTGCTGGTTGGCGTTCTGGCATCGCTGGCTGCCGCCTTCATTGGCCTGACGATTGGCATGATTGCCGGTTATGTCGGCGGGGCAACCGATATGGTTCTGAGCCGCCTGATGGACCTCGTCATGAGCGTGCCTTTCCTGCTTTGCGCTTTGGCACTCGTTTCGGTGTTCGGGCCAAGTCTGGGCCTCAGTGTCGGGGTTATCGTATTCTTCAGCTGGACGACGATGGGCCGTGTCATACGCGCCGAGGTCAATTCGCTTCGTCGTCGTGAATTTGTCGAAGCCAGCCGATCATTGGGAGCAGGTCCGGTGTCCATCATGCTGCGGGATATTCTGCCCAATCTGAGCGTACCCATCATCGTATACACCACGATGATGATCCCGAGCGCCATCGTGTTTGAAGCAACCCTGTCCTTCCTTGGGCTGGGCATTGTGCCACCAACGCCGAGCTGGGGCGGCATGCTGGCCGATGCGGCCACCAACTCGATTTATCTTGTGGCGTGGTGGCTGGTGGTGTTCCCGGGCATGGCGCTGCTATTTACGACACTTGCCTTCAACATTCTGGGCGATGGACTGCGTGATGCGCTTGATCCGAAAGCTCGCCCCGTTCGTATGAGCCGGTTTTTGAAAAAAGCCGCAAAGGCAGGAAAGCCATGATCCGTTACCTCTTAAAAAGACTGGGCTTTTCGGCACTGATCCTGTTCACCCTCAGCGGTTTCGTATTCTTTCTGTTCTTTGTTGCGCCCGGAGACCCTGCCCGCGTCATCGCCGGAGAAAAGGCAACTGAAGCGCAACTGGTCCAGATTCGCACCAATCTCGGGCTGGATCGACCGATCCCCGAGCAATATTTCAAATTCATCAGCAAAGCGGTTCAGGGTGATCTCGGCTTTTCCTATCGAAACCAGCAGCCGGTTACCAAACTCATCGTCAACCGAATTCCAGCCACCGTCTCATTGGTTATCGGCGGTGTGATTTTCTGGCTGCTGATTGGGATTCCGATCGGCGTGATGTCTGCCCGACATCCCGGCGGTTTTCGCGACCGTATGGGGCAAGGTTTTATTCTGCTTGGTCTCAGTTTTCCGACCTTCGTTCTGGGTATGCTGTCGCTTTATGTGTTCTATTTTCTGCCCAAGCAGGCGGGGTTCACCCTGTTTCCGGCCGGCGGTTACAAGCCGTTCCTGAGAGATCCAATCATCTGGGCATGGCATCTCTTCCTGCCATGGATGACGCTTGCGCTGGTTACAGCTGCGGTCTATGCCCGTCTCACACGTGGTCATCTTTTGCAGGTCATGGGGGAGGATTACATCCGCACGGCCCGGTCAAAGGGACTTTCAGAGCGAACCGTTCTCTTTAAACACGGTCTGCGCAGCACCCTGACGCCGCTGGTAACGCAACTCGGTGCCGACATCGCCTTGCTTCTGGGCGGCGCCATCGTCATCGAGCAGATTTACGGCCTGCAGGGTGTCGGTGCGCTGGCTGTCCAGGCTGTCAACAACCAGGATCGCCCGATCATCATTGGCGTGGTGTTATTGGGTGGTCTTTTCATCGTCGTGACAAATATCGTCGTCGATCTTCTTTACGCTGTTCTGGACCCCAGGGTTCGAAGATAGGAACGGAAAATAAAATGGCTCTTTCCGAATACGTCATTCCCGGCATGTTCATTCGTGATCACATCGTCACTGTTCCGCTCGACTGGAGCAAACCGGATGGCGAAACGATCGAGGTCTTTGCACGCGAGGTATGTGACCCGACCAAGCGCAACGCTACACTGCCGCTGCTTGCGTTTCTGCAGGGCGGCCCCGGCGGCAAATCTCCCCGTCCGGCAAATGGTGGTCCCTCCTGGCTTGCTGAAGCACTGAAAAGCCACCGTGTCATTCTGGTTGATCAACGTGGTACCGGACGAAGCAGCCGCATTGAAAGCGCCACCATGGCTCGTTTTGGTGACGACGGCGCACAGGCGGCGGATTATCTTGCCTGCTTCCGCGCGGACAGCATTGTTGCGGATTGCGAGCACATTCGCAAAACCTTGTTTGGCGGAAAAAAATGGGAGACGCTTGGCCAGAGTTATGGTGGCTTCCTGACGCTCACCTATCTATCTAAGGCCCCTGAAGGTCTGTCTGCCTGCTACGTCACTGGTGGTCTGGCTGGCATTGATGCGACGGCAGATGATGTCTACCGCTGCACCTATCCGCGTGTCGCTGCCAAAACGGCTCGTTATTACGAACGCTACGCTGCCGATCGCGCCAAAGTGGGTAAGATTGCCGATTTCATCGCCAACAATGATGTTCGGTTGCCGGATGGCGATCGTCTGACCGTGCGTCGCTTCCAGACCGTTGGCATCGATTTTGGCATGGCGCCCGGCTTTGAAAACATTCACTGGCTGGTTGATGAGGCTTTTTCGTCCAGCGCGGAGGATCGTCTGTCTGATCATTTTCTGGCATCAGTGATGAACCTGACATCCTATGATGGAAATCCGCTCTTTTCCGTGCTGCAGGAAAGCATCTACGGACAAGGACAAGGTGCCACCAATTGGGCAGCAGAACGCATTCGCGCAGAGTTTGCCGACTTCGAGGAAACAAAACGGCCTTTGCAATTCACCGGTGAGATGATGTTCTCATGGATGTTTGACGAAATCCGTTCTCTCAAACCATTCCGTGCCGGCGCCCGTGCTCTGGCCGAACGCCAGAGCCATAGCCAGCTCTACGATACCACACGCCTTGCCAGCAACGAGGTTCCAGTGGCCGCCGCTGTCTATTTTGATGACATGTATGTCGACGCGGGCCTGTCGCTGGACACCGCGAAACGCACCGGCAATGTCGAGGCATGGGTTACCAACGAATATGAGCATGATGGTGTACGCCAGTCTTCCAGAGTGTTCCGTCGCCTGCTTGATATGGTCCGGGACAAAGGCGGCCCGCTCTCCTGAATGAAAGCAAATTAGCATGACCTCTTCTGCTGATATCAAAACGCGGCTTGCCGCGCTTCGTGCGGTCTTGGCCTCCAAGGGGCTAGATGGCTTTGTCGTACCCCGAGCGGATGCCCATCAAAGCGAAGTGGCGGCACCGCGTGACGACTGCCTGGCTTTCATCACTGGCTTCACCGGTTCTGCCGGTCTGGCATTGGTCATGGCAGACAAAGCCCTGATTTTCGTCGATGGACGCTATGATATCCAGGTGCGCCACGAGGTGGATCAGGCATTGTTTGAGGTTCATCACCTGCACAATGCGCCCATCGACCGATGGATGCATGGCAATGCGACGAGGGGCATGCAGATAGGCTTTGATCCGATGTTGATCAATGGTGAACTGCACAACAGGATGTCCAACGCCCTGACGGATGTGGGCGCCGTTCTTACGCCTGTAGCAGACGACATTTTCGACCAGGTCTGGAAAGACCGTCCACGCAAGCCATTGGGAGCTGTTCGCGCGATGCCAGTGAGCGTCGCAGGCGAGACTTCGAACAGCAAAAAACAACGTGTTGCCGCATCAATCACTCAAAGCGGTGCGGACATCATCGTGGAGACACTGCCAGACAATATTGCATGGCTTTTGAACGTTCGTGGTTCAGACGTGCCTATGAACCCCGTGCCACATTCCTTCCTGACGCTATCATCCGATGGAGCAGCGGAGTGGTTCGTTGATCCGCGCAAACTCGGAAACGATCTCTCGACGTTCGAACTTGATAACGTGCAACTATCGTCGCCCGACACATTCATAGATCGTCTCGGCGAACTGGCGTCCGGCAATACCGTTATGATCGATCCGCAGTTTTCTCCTGTTGCTGTGCGTCTCGCGGTCGAAGCCTCTGGCGGCAAGACAGTGAGCAAAACCAGTCCAATGACAATTTTGAAAGCATCCAAAAATGCTGTCGAGCTGGAGGGTTACCGTCGGTGCCATGTGGAGGATGGCGTTGCCGTCACCAATTTCCTGGCCTGGGTGCTGAAAGAAGGACGTGAGCGTGAAGGCACGGCAAATCCGCTGACCGAACTTGAGGCCGAAGCAAAATTGCTGGCATTCAGAGCGCAAGGCGCAGGTTTTCTGGAAGCAAGTTTCCGCTCGATTTCCGCAGCGGGCTCCAATGCTGCAATGTGCCACTACAATTCCGCAGAAGACACCAACGCTGCAATCGACAGCCACTCACCGTATCTGATTGATTCCGGAGGCCAATATACAGACGGCACAACAGATGTAACCCGCACATTAATGCTGGGAACGGCGAGTGATGCCGTGCGGCAGACCTACACAGCCGTTTTGAAAGGGTTTCTGTCGCTGCTCATGGCAAAAATGCCGATCGGCACACAGGGCCATCAATTGGACGCCTTTGCCCGCCGTCCTCTATGGGATCTGGGCCTGGATTATGATCACGGCACAGGACACGGTGTAGGGCATAATCTTCTCATTCATGAATACCCGCACCGCTTTGCCAAGATTGCAAATCCCTATGGGCTTGAGCCCGGCAACATCATGACGATCGAACCTGGATATTATGCGGCCGGAGAATATGGGCTGCGTATAGAAAACCAGGTCGAAGTGACTGCCGTCTCCTCGAAGTTTTGCGGATTTGCATCCTTGACGTTGGTCCCTATCGACCTGTCGGCCGTCGATATTGCCAAGCTGTCGGACGAGGAAATCGTCTATCTGAACGAATACCATCGGACTGTGAGAGAGGTGCTCTCATCAAGGGTGAAGCAAGAGACGCTTGCGTTCCTGACGGAGCAAACCCAGGCGATTACACGTCCGCAATAAAGACAACAAAATCACGGCAAACTTCGCGAGACCTCCCATTTTCGAGAAGGGCGAGACGTGCCAACCTTAACGGTCGATTAAAGGGTGGAAAAATACAACCTGAAAAAAGGCAAAAACATGTCAAAAACAAGCATGAAACGAGGCGGCACTGGCCTCAAACATGACTAACCTTCTCAATTTACAAGTATATTCAATTCACTGCCCTATACTAATAGGCAATCAATTGCACCCTCACATTAATTAGACATTAACTATGTGCCCACATAGTGCAACCCGAAGCGGAATATCTCGAGGAAGCGCTCGCGACGTCTCCGTGCTTCTCAACTGATGGCATGACGCCACTCAGAACACCTTCAAAAAATGTCCAATCTTAGCGAAATTCACCGTTTTCACGGACCATTTTCGTGCGCGCATTTTTCAGTTGAATACGGCAATCGGGGGCCAAACGTGCATATTGTACTGGTAGACGACAGCAGGTCTGCTCTTTTTGCACTTGATATAGCAGTTCGGGAAATTCCCGGCGTGCATGTTATTGCATTTGAAGATCCAGCAAAGGCACTGGAACACTGCCTGAAATCCCCTATCGACCTTTTGATCGTTGACTTCACAATGCCCAAATACACCGGCATTGAGCTTGTGGCTGAACTCAAACGTCAAAACGTCCTGCAACATATCCCCGTCATCATGGTGACATCGGAAACGGAACGCAGCATCCGCATTCAGGCCATTGAGACTGGCGTAACCGACTTCATTGGCAAACCTTTTGACTCGATTGAACTGAAAGCGCGAGTGCGCAACCTTTTGGCGCTGCGCAGAGCGCAACGCGACCTTTCCCAGCAGGCCAGCAGGCTTGTCGATGAAGTTGACAAGGCAACCGAAGAGCTTGCCGAACGTGAAGAAGAAATCATCTGGCGATTGGCACGTGCAATCGAGTTTCGCGATGGCGATACTGGTGATCATATTTCCCGTGTCGCCCAAATCAGCAAGCTGATTGCAAAGGATCTCGGGCTCTCCAGTGAACACTGCCGCATGATCTATCTTGCTGCCCCTTTGCACGACGTTGGCAAAATCGGAATCTCAGATAGCGTGTTGCTCAAACCCGGCCGCTTGACGCCGGAGGAAATTACAGAGATGCGCAGACACGTCGAAATTGGCGTGCGGATACTGGAAAAAGGAACCTCCGATCTGGTTAGGATTGCCGAGGCGGTTGCCGGTGGCCATCATGAAAAATGGGACGGCACCGGCTATCCAAAGGGCATTACCGGCGAAAACATTCCGATCGAAGCCCGCATCGTCGCAATCGCCGATGTTTTTGAAGCCCTGTGTTCAGAACGGCCTTACAAACGCGCTTGGCCCATTGAAGAGGCCCGCGACCACATCATCGCGCAAAGCGGCCTCCATTTCGACCCAGCCTGTGTGACGGCCTTTGAAAACCAATGGTCACGCATCGCCAGCCTCATGGCGCAGGATCTGCCAAAAACGATCGTTGATGTTCCCAGCTTGGAAACACCCGACGAACCGGCTGGCCCGAACCAAACCGTCTCTGAAAAACCCGCACCAATACGAGAAACATCCAATGTCAAGTAACGCAACCGCTGAAACGCTGGTGTTCCCTCCCTCGCTTTCCATCAGGCAGATATCCGGCGCACACGAACTGCTTTTAAAGCAGCTCGAGAAAGAAGACGCCCTGCTTCTGGACATTGCAGACGACGCCGACACTGACCTCAGCTTCATTCAACTGATCGAGGCCTCCCGCCTCTACGCCAAAAAACACGGAAAAACAGTCAGCCTGAAACACCCTGCCAGTGAAAACCTCCAGCAGACACTCCGCAGAAGCGGCTTCCTGTCACGTATGGACAAAGAGTCACGTCAGTTTTGGCTGCATGGAAAGGACATCTAATGAGCGCCAATATTCTTACAGTCGACGACTCTGCCAGCATCCGCATGACCACAAAGATCGCGTTGACCAACGCCGGTTATCAGGTCACCGAAGCGGTTGATGGCCAGGACGGCCTTGCCAAGGCAAAGGGTGCGACGTTCGACCTGATCATCACAGATCTGAACATGCCCAACATGAACGGTCTGGAAATGATCGAGGCATTGCGGCAGTCGCCGGCACATACCGGCATTCCGATCATCTTCCTCACCACTGAGTCCGATGCCGACATGAAGGCCCGTGCGAAAGCGGCCGGCGCAACTGGCTGGCTGACAAAACCCTTCGACGCTGAAAACCTCGTCAAGATTGCCAAAAAGGTACTGGGAAAATGACCACGCTTGACCCGATTCAGGTTTTCAGGACGGAAGCGGCTGAGCTGTTCGAACAGATCGAAAGCGGCCTGCTTGATCTGCTTCACGACCTTTCCGATCAAGATCAGATCGACGCCGTGTTTCGCGGCCTGCATACCCTGAAAGGGTCCGGCGCAATGTTCGGGTTTGAGGCACTTGCCGCCTTTACCCATCATTGCGAAACGGCATTTGACCGGGTGCGCAAAGGCGAAGTGCCCGCCACGAGCGAACTTATCGCAGCTGTTCTGGCAGCGCAGGACCACATGCGCGCCCTCGTAGAGAACCCACTCGGTGTTCCCGGCGATATCGGCGACAAATTGCTGGCCAAACTGCATGACGCCGTTGGCGAGGGTAACCGCGGATCGGTAACCCACGTACCAGCCGCAGTCAAAGCGGCACAACCGGCACCAAAGCCGAAAGCGACGACATGGAACGTCAGCTTTCGCCTTCCAATCAACGCCATGGCAAACGGAACCAATCCGCTTGGGCTTTTGGATGAGCTGGATGAACTGGGTGAATGCGAAATCGTCGCGGACCTTTCAAAGGTCCCATCGCTCGATGTTCTCAATCCGAGCGATCTGCATGTCGGTTGGTCGGTAACGCTTACGACGGAACAACCAAAGTCCGCCATCGAAGATGTTTTCATTTTCGTTATGGATGACATGGAAATCAACATTCGCCAGGTTGAAGACACTGCAGAAGTCGAAGAGACCCCTGTTGTAGAAGAAGTCCTTCAGACACCAGCGAAAGTCGCGCCAGCAGCAGCCCCGGTACAAAACGACGCCAAGAACGCCAAGGCCAACGAGAATGTCCGCGTTCCGGCAGAGCGGCTGGATGAACTGATGGACCGCGTCGGTGAATTGGTTATTGCCCAGTCGCGCCTGTCGCAATTGGCCGGTGGTAGCGCCGACATTCTGCTTCGCTCTGTTTCCGAGGATGTCGAACGTCTTTCGGGCGAGTTGCGCGATACCATGATGGTGTTGCGCATGGTGCCGATTGCCCAGCTTTTTGGCCGGTTCCGCCGTTTGATCCATGACCTTGCCCGGGAAACCGGCAAACACATCGAACTGGTCACCGAAGGCGAAAGCACCGAGGTCGACAAGGGGGTCATTGAACGCCTGGCAGATCCACTGGTCCACCTTGTGCGCAATTCCTGTGACCATGGATTGGAAACACCGGAAGAACGAATTGCTGCAGGCAAGCCTGCAATTGGTACGATTACTCTGGTTGCGCGCCAATCCGGTGGCGATGTCACGATCAGCATTCGCGACGATGGTCGGGGCATTAACCGCGACCGTGTACGCGCCAAGGCTGAGTCTTCAGGGATTATCGCAGCGAACGCGGTTCTTGCCGATCAGGAACTCCTGCAACTGATCTTCCAACCCGGTTTTTCGACAGCCGCCCAGGTCACCAACCTGTCGGGCAGAGGTGTCGGAATGGATGTGGTCAAGCGCAGCGTCGAAGCGCTTCGCGGCACGATCAACGTCACCAGCACCACTGGCGTAGGATCCGAGATATCTCTGGCAATCCCGCTCACCCTCGCCATCATCGATGGCCTGCTCGTACGGGTCGGCACAGGATGCTACGTCATTCCATTGTCCGCTGTTGAAGAATGCCTTGAGCTTTCTCCCGAAGAAGACCTGCGTTCTCGCGGTCGGTCGTTCATCTCGCTGCGCGAAAGTCTCGTGCCATTCATCCGGTTGCGTGACCTCTTCAGGACAGGAACCCCTCCGGACCAATTCCAAAAAGTCGTCGTCGTATCGACGGGCTCGGAACGTGTGGGCTTGGTTGTTGACCAGATTATCGGCGATCACCAGACCGTCATCAAGGCGATGTCGAAACTGCATCATGACGTATCCACCTTCTCAGGGGCGACAATTCTCGGCGACGGCAGCGTCGCTCTGATCCTCGACGTCGGCCACCTCGTGGCAGCGGGACAACACCAGGAGGCGCAGTTGCGCGCAGCAGGATGAACCAGCACATTACAATCAATGCCGGTACCATTTGGAGCAAGGACGACGACGTAGAGGTTCTTACCTTCAGTCTCGCCGGAGAAACCTTCGCGATTGAAGCAGTCAAGGTCCAGGAAATCCTTGATCTTCTGCCCGAAACCTCGGTTCCAGGAAGCTTGCCTTTCGTTGGGAGTGTCATCAATTTTCGTGGCAAAGTCATTCCGCTGGCGGACATCCGACTGGCCTTCGGAATGGAGGCTGGAGAAAAAACGATCGACAGCCGGATTGTGGTGATTGAGTTGCCACTTGGTGATGAACGCACACTTATCGGCATTCGGACCGACAGGGTTTTCGAAGTCACCACCTTTTCAAAAAGCGCCAGTGAAGCCCCACCCAGTGTCGGAATGCGTTGGCGCGCAGATTACATCGATTGCCTGATCAAGCGGGAAAACCAGTTTGTTATCCTGCCGAACCTGGCGGCAATTTTCTCAAATCACAATTCACAATCGGCGGCTGGACCCTCGCACGGTTAAACTGAGCCAGAAATGGAGAACTAACATGCGTGCTTCGATCAAGTTGAAACTTGGACTAGCCTTCGGCTTCATCATCGTCATGCTCGTTGCGACCGCGAGCTACGGAATTCTGAGCCTTGGTAACCTCAACAATACGCTGGGAAGTGTTCTGCAGGGACCTGCTCTACGCCTCAAGCTGGCCCAAAATCTGAGCAACGAGCAGCTTCAGCAGCTACGGCAGCAAAAGAACTTGCTCCTGGCACCAGGTGCAGCAGAGATGCAGAACTACATTACGCTCTCGGACAATGCGCGCCGTGCCTTCGATGAAAATTTCAACCAAGTGAATGCCCGGGCAACCGAACAGGGTAAGGCCATCTGGGCAAAATTGGCTGATTTTACGGCAGAATTCCGCCGTCAGGACGACCGCATTCGCTCGTTGATGCTACAGGGCAACACTCCCGCAGCACTGCAGGTCTCTACAAACGAAGCACGCAAAGTCACAAACGAAATTGACGCGCTGCTTACCGAAGTTGTTTCATTGGAAGAGACCCGCCTGGACGAAGCTGAAACGGCTGCCAATGCAACCTACATCGACACCAGAACAATCATGATTTCTGTCGCTGCATTTGCGTTGGTCATCGCTGTTATCGCTGCATTCTGGATTGCACTGTCGATCAACAAGGGGTTGCGCAATGCGGTTCGTGCCGTACAGAGCGTCGCTGAAGGAGATCTGACTGAGTTCGCTGCTATTTCGAGCAAAGACGAAATCGGCGAGATGCTCAGCTATCTGAACGGCATGATCGAAAGACTGCGCGGCGTCGTGGGCGATGCCCTATCCGCATCCGATAACGTTTCGTCCGGTAGTCAGGAACTGTCTGCAAGCTCTGAACAGCTGAGCCAGGGCGCGACGGAACAGGCCTCTTCCGCCGAAGAAGCCTCTGCTTCCATGGAAGAAATGGCAGCCAACATCAAGCAGAATGCTGACAACGCCGCCCAGACTGAAAAGATTGCACGTCAGTCTTCGAAGGACGCTGAAGTAAGCGGTGAGGCTGTTGCCCGCGCCGTCAGCGCGATGCGTACGATCGCCGAAAAGATTTCCATCGTTCAGGAAATCGCCCGCCAGACAGACCTGCTCGCGCTTAATGCTGCGGTTGAAGCTGCCCGTGCAGGTGAACATGGCAAGGGCTTTGCAGTTGTTGCTTCTGAAGTGCGCAAACTGGCTGAACGCAGTCAGGCAGCTGCATCCGAGATCAGCTCTCTGTCCGGCGAAACGGTACAGGTGGCAACCGAAGCGGGCGAAATGCTCAACCGTCTGGTTCCGGACATCCGTAAGACTGCTGAACTGGTGGCTGAAATTTCCGCGGCGTGCCGCGAGCAGGATATCGGTGCCAGCCAGATCAATGAAGCGATCCAGCAGCTCGACAAGGTCACGCAGCAGAACTCCGGCGCATCCGAAGAAATGTCGGCGACCTCAGAAGAGCTTGCTGCACAGGCCGAAGAATTGCAGAGCAGCATCGCCTTCTTCAAAGTCGATCGCGCCGCTACCTCGCAATCCGCACCAGTGCGCAAGGCCGTCGGAAAGCCACAACCAGCTGCACGTCAGGCGGCGAAGCCTTCGTCCTTCAAACCGGCTGCAAGCGGTACGGTTAAGGCCCAGCAGGCACGCGCAAAGGGTTTCGCCCTCGACATGTCGATGGGTGGACCGGACGCACACGACGCTGACTTCAGGGAAAGCGCCTGAAACACGACAATCTGATGCCGGTTAATCCGGCATCACACCACCGCGTGTATGCGGTGGTCCTTGGGTCGCACGGACCTGCAGACAGGTGGATGTATCGCCCCGCTGCATTCTTAAAGCTTTTCTTCCGTGGAACATGAAGAGCCAACTTCGCACATCACTGTCATCGGGGACATACATGCGTCTGACTATCAAACTGAAATTGGCAATGGCCTTCGGTCTTGTTATTACACTGCTCGCCATCACTGCGGGCTACGGCATTTATAGCCTGGCAAATCTTAATCAGGCCGTGACGGACATCATCGCAGGTCCGGCGCACCGGCTGGAGACCGCTCAAAACCTCAGCAACCTCCAACTTCGGATCACCCGCTCTCAGATGAACATGGCAACGGCAACCAATAGTGCGGACGTGACAAAATACATCGAAGCCAGCGCTACCAACCGTCAGCGCTTCGAAGAACAGGTCAATGAACTCGAACAGGCAGCCCCGACGGAAGAAGGCAAGCGTGCTTGGAGAGATGTCCGCGCTGCGAGCCTTCGCCTGTTCGCGATTGACGATCAGATCCGGGAATTTGCACGGGTCAACAACGCGACAGAGGCAGTCCGTCTTGCCACTGGCCAGGGACGGCTCATCGTGGATGAAATTGAGGCCTTGATCACAGCTCGCGTCGACGCGAACAAGGCTGCAATGGTCCAGGCAGACCAAGACACCAACGAGCAGTACATGGCAACCCGCAACTACATCGTCGGTCTGACAGTGATCGCGCTCGTGCTTGCGGTTATCGCAGCTCTGTGGATTGCTATCGGTATAAACCGCGGCTTGAAGAAAATCATGGTTGTCGCAGAAGCTGTTGCTCTTGGCGATCTGAACCAGGATGTCGACATCCAGACGAATGACGAAATCAAGGACCTCGTTAACCGCATCAATGTGATGACCGGCAATCTGCGCAACACGGCTTCTATCGCAGACCAGATTGCTGACGGTGACCTGACAGTGACGCCAACACCGCTGTCCGACAAGGACACGCTCGGATTGGCATTGGAACGCATGGTTGAGCGCCTTCGCGGCGTTGTGGCAGACGCACTCTCTGCCTCAGACAATGTCTCTTCCGGTAGCCAGGAACTGTCTGCAAGTTCTGAGCAGCTTTCTCAGGGTGCAACCGAACAGGCATCATCCGCCGAAGAAGCCTCTGCTTCGATGGAAGAGATGGCAGCCAACATCAAGCAGAACGCCGACAACGCCGCTCAGACCGAAAAGATTGCCCGTCAGTCATCTAAGGATGCCGAAGCAAGCGGCGAGGCTGTGGGTCGTGCGGTAAGTGCAATGCGTACCATCGCTGAAAAAATCTCGATTGTTCAGGAGATCGCACGTCAGACAGACCTTCTCGCTCTCAACGCCGCTGTGGAAGCAGCCCGTGCGGGTGAACATGGCAAGGGTTTTGCGGTCGTCGCTTCCGAAGTCCGCAAGCTCGCCGAACGCAGCCAGGCAGCTGCATCGGAAATCAGTTCACTCTCCGGTGAGACCGTTCAGGTCGCGACGGAAGCGGGCGAAATGCTCAACCGCCTCGTGCCCGACATCCGTAAGACTGCAGAATTAGTATCCGAAATTTCGGCCGCATGCCGTGAGCAGGATATCGGTGCCAGCCAGATCAACGAAGCCATTCAGCAGCTGGACAAAGTCACGCAGCAAAACTCCGGTGCCTCCGAAGAAATGTCTGCAACATCTGAAGAGCTTGCCGCACAGGCTGAAGAACTGCAGAGCAGCATCGCTTTCTTCCGCGTTGACCGTACGGTAGTTCCGCAAGCCGCTGCGGTTCGCAAACCTGCCGCAAAGCCTGTAATTGCTGCACGACCTGTCGCCAAGGCTCCAGCATCGAGATCCGCAACAGCGAACTCGGTCGCATCTCAGCAAGCTCGGGCAAAAGGCTTCGCTCTCGACATGTCCATGGGCGGACCGGACGCAGGCGATGCAGATTTTAGAGAAAGTGCCTGATCTATGACCAATGTATCCTCCGAAGGTCAGTTTGTTACATTCAGCCTGGGCGACGAAGTCTTTGCGGTACCTGTTGAGGTGGTTCGTGAAATCCTCGATCATGAGGATGCATTCAAGATCCCACACGGACCGGATTATCTTCTTGGCTTGCGCGATGTGCGTGGACAAGGCGTTCCGGTCATTGACCTCAGACTTCGCTTAGGCATGAGCGGGACGGTCAAGACACCCCACACCAGGATGTTAGTTCTCGATATTCCAATGACCGAGCGCGTACTTGCGCTCGGCTTGGTGGCCGACAAGGTATTTGAGGTCACGCCGTTCAGGGGTGACCAGATTGAAACCGCTCCTGACATCGGGGTAAACTGGAGTTCGGACTACATAGCCGGAGTGGTACGACGGGAAACTGACTTCGTGGTGATCATCGATCTCGCACGGTTGTTCTCCGATGCTGCCGGGGTGCTTTCGCGCCCATTCAGCCGCCCTGACCAAGCCGCATAAAGGAGCTTTTGTCTTGAATGCGACTGCAAGAAACACCTTTGATGACAGCCTGAGCCAACGGGACTTTCGTCAACTCGCGGCTTACATCTATGATTATTGCGGCATCAAGATGCCCGATACAAAACGATCAATGCTGGAAGGTCGCCTTCGCAAGAGATTGCGGGCGACAGGCTGTGGGACATTCAGCGCCTACTGTAACTACGTGTTTCGAGAAGGTGGCATGGATGCAGAGTCCATTCACCTGATCGATGTCGTTACAACCAACAAGACAGACTTTTTCCGTGAACCGAACCATTTTGAGTACATGGAACAAGTCGTCCTGCCGACACTCGCGAGAGACGGTCATCGTCGCATTCGCACCTGGAGTTCGGCATGTTCAACAGGTGCGGAACCCTACACAATGGCCATGATATTGGCGGAAGCTGTCGAAAGGAACGTGATCCAGGACTACAGTATCCTGGCAACGGACCTTTCAACGGATGTCCTGAAAAAAGCGCACAGTGGGGTTTACCCGCGTGATCTTGTAGAGCCTGTACCCGCCTCACTGGCAAAAAAATATGTGATGCAGCCGGTGGACAAACACAGGACCGACGTTCGTATCTCTCCCGCATTAAGGTCGAAGGTAGGGTTCGCACGCCTTAATCTGATGGACGCGAAGTATCAGATCGGCGAACCCGTTCAGATGATTTTCTGCCGGAACGTCCTCATCTACTTCGACAAGAAAACGCAAGTCCACGTGTTGTCGCGACTTTGTGAAAACCTTGTCTCAGGTGGATATTTGTTTATCGGTCATTCTGAAACCGTCACGGGGATCGACCTTCCGATACGACAAGTTGCCAACACCGTGTTCAAGAAGAACTAACCAGCGTTATGTCCAAGAAGATCCGCGTCCTCATCGTTGACGATTCTGCGAGTGTCCGCCAGACGCTCACAGCGGTCCTGCAATCCGATCCGCAGATCGAAGTGATCGGCGCAGCGGCCGATCCCTTTATCGCCGCCAAGCGAATACAAGAAGAGATCCCCGACGTCATTACACTAGATGTGGAGATGCCGCGTATGGACGGGATCACCTTTCTCCGCAAATTGATGTCACAACATCCGATCCCTGTGGTGATGTGTTCCTCATTGACGGAATCCGGCTCGGAAACCCTGCTGCAGGCTCTCGAAGCCGGCGCCGTCGATATTATCCTCAAGCCCAAAATTGGCGCAGCAGACCATCTTGCAGAGTCTGCCATGAGGATATGCGAAGTCGTGAAAAGTGCTGCACAGGCAAGGCTAGGACGTCGTAAGGTTACGTCCGCCCGCCAGTCGGAACTCAGTGGGCCAACTGCCAAGCTGACGGCTGATGCAGTTCTTCCTCCTCCCTCGGGCAAGGCGATGGCTCGCACCACGGAAATGGTCGTCTGTGTGGGTGCCTCGACCGGTGGCACAGAAGCACTTAGGGAAATGCTGGAGAAACTTCCTGCCAATACCCCAGGCATCGTCATTGTCCAGCATATGCCGGAAAAATTCACCGCCGCTTTTGCCAAACGTCTCAACAGCCTGTGCGAGATGGAAATCAAGGAAGCGGCCGACGGTGACCCCGTGTTGCGTGGTCATGTGCTGATTGCACCCGGGGACAAACACATGTTGCTGGAACGTCAGGGCGCGCGTTATCATGTGTCCGTGCGCACCGGCCCGCTGGTATCACGCCACCGCCCGTCTGTTGACGTGCTTTTCCGTTCGGCAGCGCGCGCCGCCGGCGCCAATGCCATGGGTGTCATCATGACCGGCATGGGTGACGACGGCGCACGAGGCATGCTGGAAATGCATCAGGTTGGTGCTTTCACCGTATCTCAGGATGAAGCAAGTTCTGTCGTCTTCGGCATGCCGAAGGAAGCCATTGCCCATGGCGGTGTCGATAAGATCCTGCCACTCGACCGCATTGCTGCGGAAATATTGGCCGAAGATCGCCGGCGATAATCAGATTTCCGGCGGCTATTTTACTGTTCATTAACCATGTTGGCGAATGATGGACGCACCACCATGCGACCCGGTGCGTCCTGTGAGGCATGAACGTCTCTGTCAAAATTTCGGATCTGCGGCCATGTCAGTCATCACGTTTGCAAACACCAAGGGCGGCGCGGGCAAAACAACCGCAGTCCTGTTGCTAGCGACTGAACTTGCCCGTCGGGGCCTGCGCGTATGTGTGATTGATACCGATCCACAGCGCTGGATCTCACGGTGGCGCGATGCCGCCGATTACCGGGTCAGCTTTACAGTCATTACTTACGTCACCGCATCCAACTTGCAGCAGCATGTGCTGGACAGCCGCAAGGCCTTTGATCACGTCATCATCGACCTGCCAGGCGCACAATCACCTTTGCTGGCCACAGCAATCGGTCTCTCAGATCACGTCATGATCCCCGTGCAGGGAAGCACGATGGACGCGCAAGGTGGTGCCCAAGTGCTGGAACTGCTGCGTTATCTCTATGAGAAGGCCAATATCAGCATTCCGCATTCCGTTGTGCTGACCCGCGTCAATTCACTGGTTACCACACGCGCCTTGCAGGCTGCACGTCAACTATTGGCCTCGCGTAATGTGCATGTTCTGGATACGCCAATCATCGAGCGCTCTGCATTCCGCGACATGTTCGAATTTAACGGTTATCTGCACATGATGAACCCGGCGCAGGTGAGCAACCTGGACAAGGCCATTCACAACGCCGGATGTTTTGCAGATGAAATTCTGCGTCTGCTTCCGGCCTCAACAGCCAAACGCAAGTCGGACATGATGCGCGCCGCCTGAACAAGTTCAGGCAGCACCGACCGGTTTAGAACAAAGCGTCAGCGAACAGGTCGTCATCGTCGTTTACGGATGACGAGCTAACCGTTGCTTTGGCGGGGCCGAGATCAACCGGGAAATACTGGGCGTGAATGTCACGCTCCTGCGCCATGGTGTAAAGCTTGTAAATCCGGTTCGAGAAGGGCTGGATTCTTTCGCCGATTGACGCGACGTCAGTCGAACCACCGTTCAAAACGCTGGCGGACAGTCCGCAGCACTCATCCAGAACGTTGCCAAGTTCGTTTTCAAAATCGAGTTTCACAACAGCCGAGCTGATACGGCTGAACACGGCCTGACCTTCCCGCGCCAGGTCCTCCATGCCAGCTTCCATTTCAGTTTTGGCACCGGTGACGGCAGCAAGTGCGTCGCGCAGAGGCTGGCTGAGGTCATTGGAAGGATTGGTTTCATTGAGACCAAGTTTGCCGATGGCCGTTTCGATCTGCTGCAGGTCGGACACGATCGCGTCTGCAGGACTTTCCAGCTTCTCCGCGAATACCCGCAATTCAGCGCTCACCACATTAACAGAACGTCCTTCATCACCCAGTTTGGAGCAACGAAGGTTGGAGTTCAAAGCCATGTAGTGAATTTCTGTCTTGATGGAACGCAGTACCCCCATGCCTCGGAGCAGGTCGTCCGCAGTTTGTGTAACCGTGCTCACAACAGCATCGGCATCCGTACTGCTACCCTGCACACGTTCTGCCAGTTGACAGGCCTTGGAGATATCACGCTCCATAAGCTGCAAGGCACCGCCACCGCCCTGGCGCGTGTTCTCAACGAGGTTATCGCGCAGGGACAGAATACGTGCAGCGTCATCGGCGAAGCTGGAAATACCTGCGAAAATCTTGCGGCAGTCCCGCTGCAGATCTGTCGTGGTTTCCTCCAGCTGTGCATTCACGAGAACCGCAACCGCTTCTTTCAATGTATCGACTTCATCCTGAGAGAGCTCCCTGCCCTCATCCGAATTCAGATATTCATCCAGCATCTGCATGGTCGACTGAACATGCTCGATGCGCTGGCGTGTGATGTCGCCGATCTGCAAAGATGACAGTGCGGAGGCAATCTTGCTCTGAACGCCCTGCGCAATGGATTTGACCTGCGCAGCCATCTGTTTCATTTCGCGGTGCTGTTCGCCCACCAGCGCTGAATTGCGCTTCAAACCTTCAATGATTTCCGGGATCGTTGCCTGAAAATCCTTTAAGATCGCTGCAGAGAAATTGCGCGCCTTGCCAAGCTGCTGGCGCATGGTTTCAAGATAGGTACCAAACTTGCCAACTTCGTCAGCACCGAACTGAATACGCTCACGGATTTCGTCAGCAAAGGAAGAAAATTCGGCAATACCCGCGCCGGTAATCTTCACCGTGATGGCAAATGTCTTGAGATAGCGGATTGTCTCTCTGATATCATCGAGATGATTGTCCGTCGACTTGCAGAATTCAGCCATGGCTTCAAACGCCACCTGCCGCTGCTGCTCGGTATCAGGCAGACGGGCAAGGTCTTCAATCGTCTTGCGCATGCCGGCAATCGCCGCATCAGCAGTACCGCCATCCATCGTACCGGCCATGCGGTCGAGAATTGCAATCAGATCACTCAAAATTTCCATGACGGAAACCAGCACTGAGCCGCCATCTAGAAAGGTCTTTTCGATGCGAGCATGCGCAACCGACAAGCCTGTCGACAGGTCCGCTCGATGATCAATTATATTGGTTGTGAGTTTACGTTGTGCGTTCACTATTCTTTTCCCAACCGCCCTGTTTGAAGGCAAGCTAGGTGGAATATGGAAATGACAGGTAAATTCGAGCGCCTGTTCTAAAACAGAACAATTTGAAGGTTAATGAACTGAGTCACATATCACTAGAATTGCAATGGATCTGTCACAGCAAGGTCTCTACACCCTGTCTTATCTCGACTGTGAAGCGAATTTCTTGTGCTGATCTAAGAACTTGATGTCACTGCGCAGGATGATGGAATATCGCCACGATTTGGCGAGCAATGTCTTCCGGTGAAAGACGCCCTGCCCGATACCAGCCAGCCACCTTATTGAGCAATGTCAGCAACAAAAGGCGATAAATGCCGCGGTCAAGAGCTGGATCGAGCGGTAGCGCGTTGACGAGTTCTGTAAACAGCGCCTCAAAAGCATCGCGCTTCAGGATCAGTTTTTCACGGACCGCAGGTGGCACTGACTGAAAATCATTCATCAGCGGCAAGGTCAATGAATTCGGGTCAAGCTGGATATCCAGCATGGTGATACATGCGACTTCCAGCCGCTTCCAGGGATCCTCAACGCCTTCGATGGCGGCGCGAATACGGTCCTCACCCATTTGCAAGGCCATATCATGGACTTTGACAAACAGGGCTTCCTTGGACTTGATGTAATGGTAAAGCGAACCGCCGAGCAGCCCGACTTTTTCACCTATGTCGCGGATGGAGGTCGCTGCAAACCCACGCTCGGCAAATAGCGTACCTGCTGCTTCTAGTACCTCGAGATGGCGGTCGGTTAATCTGGAAACTCCATCAAGCGACGCATCGCTGCTCTTGTAAGCTTTCTGTTTCAAGTTGGGAACGTCCCTAGCTAATGAACTGCACATCACGACGCAGCGAGCGAAGTAGGACTACGTTGCAATCAGGTTCAAGCCTTTGATCTGATTGTTGGGCTGCCGTCCATTTCTATTGCTAGTAACAATTTCTGCCGCTGCCAATCAAATAATCACTTACCCCGAGCAGCCTTGACGGCCTTTTAATAGTAACAAAGTGTACTGGTTTCCTGAGAACTGTAAGCACTTCCTCGAACGAGCAGACGCCATCCTCTATTTGAGGTCCCAGGAGGAACCGTTGCTGTGACGGATTGGGCTCGTTTCCCTCGGTGCCAAATGGATCCCAGCGAGAGTACACCGCACTGAACCACCGGCCATTTCAATGGTCGGGATATCGAGCGCAACGATGGGTGTCCGTTCTTCGATTGCCTGGCGCTGGATGGGATCGAGAGACGCCAAAGCCGTTGTCGACATGGCGAGAATCCGTCCCGATTTGCTCTGGAGCTCAAGAGCGTTGCCTGCAAATCTGCCGATCTGGTCGTGTCGCAGTTCAATGATATGTCGGCCTGAGCGTTGCAGGCGCGCTGCTAATTCGTTGCATCGCTCGACGTCAGGAATAAGGTCCGTGCCAATCATGGCGATATCCGTGCCGATGCACATCAAAACGTTGGTATGATAGACAGGAACCCCGTTGGCATCGAAGGCATCAAACACCATGGGCTCAAAGCCGAACTTCGTTGCAAAGCGTTCAAGGATGACGGGATCCGTGCGGTCTGACCTTACCGCATAGGCAACACGATCGATGTGATCAAGCACCATGGCGCCGGTGCCTTCGAGAAACAGTCCGTCCTGCTCAAGTCCGGAATAGTCAACGACTTCCTGAACGCGGTAGGTGGATTTGAGCATCTCGATGATATCGAACCGGCGCTCCAGCCGACGGTTTTTTGCTTTCATCGGATAGATGGCAATATGCCCACCGGCATGGGTGGAAAACCAGTTATTGGGAAACACCGAATCCGGTGTCTCTGTCCCCTCGTCCTCAAACAGGTGAACCGTGACGCCGTGGCTGCGCAACGTCTGGGCGGCCATGGTGATTTCCTGCCAGGCTTTCTGGGCAAGGTGCTTTGTATCGGTGCATTGCGCCTGGAAGCTGTTGTCCTTTGCCGTCTGAGCGTTGACGGTAAAATGACGTGGTCGAACCATGACGACGGCTGCCGGTGCCTGTGGAGAATGAAACATCGCGTCACGCCTTCTCAGCGGTGGGATTGAATGGGTGTTGCCCATTGTCTGAGACAGAGGACAGTCCAGCCAGTTTGCAGATTGTCGTCGCGGTCTCATAGGACTTCACGAAGGCACTGATCGGCAGAAACTCGAAGCGGGAATGAAAATTGTGGGCGCCGGTGAAGAAGTTCGGTGTCGGAATGCCGCGTGCCGATAATGCGGCCCCATCGGTGCCGCCGCGCATGGGAATGACGTTGGGTTCAATTCCGACATGTTCGAAAGCTTGAAACAGCAGGGTGGCGGCGCGCGGGTCGCTGGCCAGATGATCCCCGATGTTGGCATAGGTGTCGGTGATGATGGTCTGGATGGTACCCGTGGGGTAATCGGCCTCGATCAGTTCGACAACCTCCGTGATACGGGCCTTGCGCTCTTCAAAGCGTTCCCGGTCGAAATCTCGGATCATCACCTTGAGGCGCGCTTTGCTGTCATTGGCATCGAGGTCCTTGAACCAGAAGTAGCCCTGCCTGCCCTCGGTATGTTCTGGCGTGTCGGCCGGATCGAAATGCGACACGAAATCCATAGCCATCAGCAGCGGATTGACGAGAACACCCTTGGCGGACATCGGATGGGCAGTGACCCCGGTAAAGATGATCTCGGCCGTTGCAGCATTGAAGTTCTCGATGACAACTTCGCCCTGCTCACAGCAATCAATGGTATAGGCGAAGTCGCAAGGGAAGCGGTTGAGGTCGAGTGCCTTGGCACCCCGCAGTCCGATTTCCTCATCGGGAACGAAGGCAATGGCGATATCGCCAAGTGTCTGTTCAGTATCCAGGCGTGCCAGCAAGGTCATGATGGTGGCAATGGCCGCCTTGTTGTCGGCGCCGAGCACACTGGTACCGTCGCTGAAAATGATGTCCTCGCCCGCCCAGCGTTTGATCTCCGGGTGATCACTGACCCTCAACCAGATATCCTGCTCGGGGTTGAGGCAGAGATCGAGACCTTCGAAGCGTTTGATCTGCGGGTGGATGTCGGGAGACAGGCCGACATCGACTGTATCGAGATGGGCGATAAAGCCGATGCAGGGCGCGTCAGGATTGTTGCCACGCCTGACTGCCGTGACGATTGCACTGTTATCAACCACCACATCGCAAAGGCCAAGTTGACGCAGTTCGTCGGCCAGTAGCCGGGCGAGGTCAAGTTGTTCCGGCGTTGATGGCAGGGTGGCTGCCGCCGCATCACTCTGGCTCTCGATGCCGACATAGCGAAAGAACCGCTCAACGAGTTCGTCACGAATGTCCGTTGCAGCCTGTGTTTCTGGTGTCATGTTATCATCCGCATTCTGAGGCATTGCTGTTGACTGTCTACCGCTCAATATCTGCTTGAGGCTGTAGGCCAGGTGCACTTTTTGAGCATCCGCCAATGACGAGAAGGGGCGAAGCGCTGTCGACAATGGCCTTTGATCCCTTTCCCCGCTTCAGTCGTCCGCTGGTTTGCACCATCATGATGTGCGCTGCCTGGTATACCCGGCGTTGATATGCTCTTTTGCGGCGACCACGTCGATATCCCTGGTGTCCAACCGTAGAGAACCTATACCGTCTGACACATCAATCTCTGTTCCCAGCCGGTGCGACTGCTCCTGAAACCTTGTGAGAATACGTGTCGCCCGTTCCCCGGTGGCCAGATAGGGCGCACGGCGCAACGACAGATCCGGGTCCGACATGGTGTCTTCTCCACCAATCACCACCGGATGAAACACGATATCCGTGAGTGTATTGTCATGATCGAAAGCGCAGGACGCAATCACGCTCTCCCACACCTCCGGCGCCTGCCAGTTTGCTGTTGCCGGTACGTGGAAGATGAAGTTGCCCAAGCTGTAGAAGATCGGACGGCCGCGATAAATCTCCAGCGGCTGCAGAACCGGTGCACCATGGCTGAGGAACATCGCGGCACCAGCGTCGATGCATTGACGGGCAACGGATGCCACCCAGTCCGGCACCTGGTACCAGTTGGACGCCCAATGATGATGATGCAGATAGGCAACCACAAGTGCCCCGTCTTCGGCAGCAGCGGTGATGGCCTGCAGGTTTCGTTCGAAATCGGCGATATCGATGCGGACGTTGCGGCCAAAACGACCGGCTCGTTTGAATATTGTCCGGCCGATTGCCAGTTCATCGTGAGGGTCGACGTAAGGCGGGTCATTGGGCTGGCTGTCATTGGCAAGATCCGTCGATGTATAACCGACCCTGTCGCGAATTGCCCTCAGCTGAGCAAAGGCAGTATCATCGACCTCCAGCAGCTGGGTGAGTTTAAGGCGATTGATGCCGGGACGGTCTGGCCGCAACAGTCCGCCATCGGCTGCATACATGATATCCGGTCCGGGTCCGCCATCCATGGCAACCATGGCAACTCGCCGGTTGCCGACGATCCCCTGCCCGGCCCGCGCTGCCTCGGCGTGATTGCGACCGGCACCTGCATGCAGGAAACCACGGCGATCGGCTTCTTCCAGTGTGGACAGTACGCCTGATGGACCGAGATCAAAGGCATGATTGTTGGACAGTGCCAGCGCACCGATGCCGAGATCATTTAGGGCATCGAGCACCGCCGGTTCACTGCACCCGAAATATGACCCTTTGAGCGGCCAGCCACCATGGCTGCCGAGGATGGTGCTTTCGAAGTTGGTGAAGGAGAGGTCTGCCTGTCGCAGCACCTGTTTGACGGCCTGGAAACCCGGGCTCTTGATATCACGGATATCGTGTTTGATGAGGGACTGGCCGGTGACAGCCACTGTAAATCGATTGGTCATGGGTTATTACCTGTTGTTGCCAACGAGATGGCATTGGATTGGCTGTGACTATGCCCGAAGATTGACGGGCATCGAGCGACGAGGAGCGCAACGACTGGCGCCGGAAAGACGATGGCAAGCAACGGCGTAAGCCGCCCGTTCTTGACCCGTTGCCAATTCCCTTTACCGGTTCCTTGCCCCACTGCCCGGCGTCCCGGGCCTCGGAGTGCAGAGTTGCCGAGCAGGCATGTCGCTCAATGTTTGTCGTTCAACGCGAAAACCGCCTTGGCCGGGCGTCGATCAGGCTGCGGGTGTAGGGATTTTGTGAGTTGGAAAATATCTCGTCACAGCTTCCCCTGTCTTCGATCCTGCCGTCTTTAAAAATCATCACCGACTGGCAAAGCTGCTGCACGACGGCCAGATCATGGGAGATGAACAGCATCGAAAGATCACGGGCTTTGACGGTGTCGCGCAAAAGCTGGATGATCTGTGCCTGAACAGAGACGTCGAGTGCCGAGGTCGGCTCGTCGGCGATGATAATGCGCGGTTGGGCCAGAAGCGCCCTTGCAATACACACGCGCTGTTTCTGTCCGCCTGAGAGTTGATGCGGAAAACGGCTGAGCAACGAGACGGGTAGTCCCAACCCTTCCATCATCGCTTCGATCTCGTAATGCGCATCCCGGTTTCTGAGACCTGCCCCGAAACGGATGGCTTCGCGCAATGTCTCTCCAATGCGCATGCGTGGATTGAGCGAGACTGCCGGATCCTGGAAAATCATCTGCACCTGACCGATGAGGCCACTGCGATGGCCAGGCCTGGTTACATCATAGCGTTGCCCGTCCAGCGTGAGTGTCCCGGATGACGCCGTCACAAGACCGGCCAGAATACGTCCGATCGTTGACTTGCCACTACCGCTTTCGCCAACAATGCCGGTGATCTCGCCGCGTGGCAGAACGAAGGAGATGTCATCAAGGGCGGGCCGGGAACCGTCCCTGCCCCGTCTGTCGAATGACACCACGTTGGTTGGGGCAAAGGTTTTGGTGATGCCGGAGACCAGAACAATCGGGTCTCTCATTGCACTGTCGTTTTTACCGATGTCGCTTTGCTCTCTGGCGATTTGATTGTGCAATGGCGGGTCATTGGGTGTCAGGTGGAGGCGTGGCACTGCCGCCAGCAGCTCGCGGGTGTAGTCTTCTCTTGGATTGTCGAGGACCCTGTCGGTTCTGTCGAACTCGACCACCTTGCCGTTGCGCATGACCAGCACATGGTCAGTGACCTCGGAGACCACACCCATATCGTGGGTGACGAGGATGACCGATACACCGGTCTGGTCGACGATGCTGCGCAAGAGATGCAGGATCTGCTTTTGGACCGTGGCATCGAGTGCAGAGGTCGGTTCATCGGCGATGATGATATCGGGTGAGCCAGCCAGCGCCATGGCAATCACCGCACGCTGTCTTTGTCCGCCCGAGAACTGATGCGGGAAGTTGCGGTAACGGCGGTCGGGTTCGCGGATACCAACCTGTTCCAGTAACTCCAGCGACCGATCATGCGCGTGTCGTGCAGACATCTGCGGATTATGGGCAATCACCGTCTCGAGCAGTTGCGCCCCGACCGACATCAGCGGATCCAGTGAGGCGGTATGATCCTGGAACACCGCCGAGATTTTCTGGCGCCTGCTGGCGTGATGTGAAGTCTCGATGGCATCGATCGCCGACCCATCAAGCATGATGGTTCCGGAGACCTGCTGCATGCCCGGGGCCATCAGGCCGAGAACGGCATTGCCGATAGACGATTTGCCAGCCCCGGATTCTCCGATAATGCCAAGGATCTCCCCTCGCCCAAGGGTAAAGCTGACATCGCTGAGGATGGTGTGTGTTCCACCCGGCGATCGGTGGCGCAGACCAAGGTTCTTGACCTCGAGCAGCGGCATTGCGTCGGCTGTCAGTATATGCGTTGTGAGTACCTTCGTTCCCGTTGAGTGGGTTGATCGTGGATCGTTTGAAGAGACAGGATGATTGGACAGGGCTGGTGTCATCGCAGATTACTCCCGGGATCAAGGCGAAGACGGACGTGTTCACCGGTAAAATTGATGGTGGCGATCAGGCAAAACAGTGCAAGCCCCGGAAACAGGCTGATCCAGTACTGACCGGTCAGAAGATACTGGAAACCATTGGCAACTGCCGAACCAAGCGACGGTTTGTCGAGCGGCACGCCAAGGCCAAGGAATGACAGCGTGGCCTCAAGGGCAACGGCATGCCCGACTTCAATGGGGATGAGACTGATGGCCGGTGCAATGCTGTTGGGCAAAAGGTGGCGGAAGATCACCCGGCGGGTTGGCAGCCGCATCAGCCGTGCGGCATCCATATAGGGTTTTTGTGTCTCGCTAAGTGCCACACCGCGCACCAGCCGTGCATAGGCCGCCCATTGGGCAATCACCAGCGCAAGAATGATACGGTCAACACCCGGTCCGAGCGCCACGATGGCAATCAGCGCCACCAGAATGGTCGGCAGGCTAAGCTGCAGGTCGACGATGCGCATGATGACGACATCGACCCACCCTTTAAAATACGCCGCCGTCACACCGGCCGTCAGCCCGATGATGGCGGCAAGGGCCGCACTGGTGAACGACACGACCAGGCTGATCTGCAAGCCATAGAGAATGGTGCTGAAGATATCGCGGCCAAGGCCATCCGTGCCCAGCAGATAGGTAAACCCGCCACTGCCAACTGTGCCCGGTGGTGATGACGCCTCCCAAGCGTAGATCTGGAGCGGATCATAGGGGTTTTGCGGCGAGATCAGTGGTGCGGCAATGGCCGCCACGATAGACAGGCCAAGCAGCACAGTGGATAGGTGCAGATAGGCTGACAGCCAGGTTGGCAACAGCGGGCCATGCCCTGAGCTGCTGCGCATGCCAAGTGCCCGCAAGATGAGCGGTTTCATATCCATCCTCCCTTATGATGACGTTCGCACGCGTGGATCGATCACGACGTAGTAGAGATCGACCAGTGCGTTGAGCAGGACGAAGGCAACGGCGGTGAAGGTCAGCGTTGCCATCACCACCGGCCGGTCGAGCAGCTGGATGGAATCGATCAGCAGCTTGCCGATGCCCGGCCATGCGAAGATGGTTTCGACGACAACCGCAAAGGCCAGCATGCCGCCGAACTGCAGCCCGATGATCGTCACCAGTGGCACGCTGATATTGGGCAGCGTATGGGCAAACAGGATACGGCGTGGTGACAGACCACGGGCCCGGCTGAAGCGCGTGAACTCCTGTCTTTCGATCTCGATCGTGCCTGACCGTGTCAGGCGGGCAATCAGTGCGATATTGGGAATGGCCAGCGCCAGCATTGGCAGCACCATGTGCCTGAGGCCTTCACCGGTAAACAGGCTCCACTCGGTGCCCATCACGGTGGTGGTCGGTCCCCTGCCCCCCGACGGAAACCATCCTGTCAGGATGGCACCGGTCAGGATCAGCATCATGCTGAGCCAGAAGGAGGGAATGCTGAGGGCAAAGACGCTGCCACGCAGCACGATCCGGTCGAGAGTTGAGCCTTTGCGACGTCCGGCAACGAGGCCAAGCCCCACCCCGGCGGTTGCCGCAACCAGCATGGCCAGCGAGGCAAGCTCCAGCGTCGCGGGCAGTTTGCTCATCACCAGATCGAATGCCGGCTGGTGGTAGATGTAGGAGGTGCCGAACTGACCGCTCAGCACATTTTTGAGGAACAGCCCGTATTGCTGCCAGATCGGCAGATCAAGACCAAGCGCGATCGTGGCACGCCTGATATCCTCAGGCGTGGCGGTTTCGATATTGACGACGTTGAACACCGGATTGCCGACGCTGTGAATGCCGATGAAGCCGATCAGCGACATGGCCAGCAGCAACAGCAGAGCCTGGGTCAGTCGCCCTGAGACGGCAGAGAGAATGGCCATCCGCTTACTCCGTCGCTGCCTTGGTCTGCATCGCTGTGGTCCAGCCGCGCGGATGCATGACATAGGAACCGACCTTGGGACCAAAGCCGACAATGTGGTGGAAGTGGTAGAGCGGGATGATCGGCTGGTCCTGCATGACAAGTTCGGTCGCGTCTGCCAGTGCCTGATTGCGAACCTCACCCGCTTCAATGCCTTGCGCCTTGGTCAGCAGCGCATCAAACTCCGGATTGCTGTAGTGGCCGAAGTTCAGCGCACCGGTACCGCGCTCCTTGTCCTGTGTCGCGACCAGCGCATGCAGGATGATGTCGACCGCCTCCCCTGAGGTGCCGCCATACCAGACGGCATAGTCACCGGCAGCACGTTTGGTGTTGAACACCGAAAATGGCGAGGCCTGCGGGCGCACAGACACACCAATGCGTGCCCAGCTCTGTGCCACCGCCTGCAGACTGTCGCCATCACCGGGATAACGCCCGGCGGGACCGGCAAGAATGACATTAAAGCCATCTGGAAAACCGGCCTTGGTCAGAAGCTCTTTTGCGGCATCATAATCCGGTGCTGCGGCCTTCAGCTTCGCCGAGGTGCCCGGCAGCCCCTCGGGAAACACCTGCGAGGCGGCCGTGCCATACCCCGACAGGATTTTTTCCACGATCACGTCGCGGTCGGTTGCCATGGCAAGAGCGCGTCTGACCTGCACATCCCGGAACGGGTTTTTGATAGCGGACCCCGCCTTGTCGGTAACGCCTGCAACCGCTTCTTTCTCGACATCAAACTGCAGGAAGTTGATCCGGGCCGCACTGATACTGGCGACATCGGCGCCGCGCTGTTTGAGAGAGCCGACATCGCGGGCCGGAATGGCATCGGCAATATCGACATCACCGGTCGACAGGGCTGCCACACGGGCAGCCGGGCTTTCCATCACCCGGAAGCTTACCGACGGCCATGCCGGACGATCACCCCAGTAGCCGTCATAACGGGTCAGTTGCAGGGTCTCGCCGGAACTCCAGCGCTCGAACCTGTAGGGCCCGGTGCCATTGGATGCCTGGCCACCATTGAGTTCTTCCGTGGTCTGAAAACCCTCGTCCGGCTTGTGCATGATAAACACCGACGACATCAAAAGCGGCAGGTTGGGTACGGCTGTGCTTGTCTCGATAACCACAGTCAGCGGGTCAGTTGCCGTGACTGTCTTGATGCCGGTCACGTAGGAACGATAGCCCCCGCTCGGCGATTGCAGAAAATCCCGGATACGCTCGATGGAATAAACGACATCATCAGCGGTAAACTCCGATCCATCCTGGAACTTGACGCCATCACGCAGTTTGAACTCCCACTGCGTCTCCGATACCATAGACCATGACACGGCAAGGCCGGGTTTAAGGGCAAGCTGCTCATCCTGGTACACCAGCCGCTCATAGATATGCGACAGCAGCGATGTATTCTCGTTGAGGTTGGCGTAATGCGGATCCAGCGTCATCAGCTTGTAGGATGTTGCGATCCGCAGTTCTGCCTGTGCCCCGGTCTGGGCCAGGGCTGCTGGCCCGCTGAACACTGTCATGGACAGGATGGCCGCAGTGATCGCGACGGGACGAAATGCATATGCAAAGTTCATGAGATAGTTCCCTCTTTGTTATTGGAATAAAGGCGACCGCACTCCGCGCTGTGGTTGCCCACATCGAGAGGTTTGCGGTTGCTGTTCTGAAATTCTGGGGCCACAAAAGCCGAACGCGGGTCACATTCCTGTCCGGGTCAGGAAATCACGAGCACCGCTCTTGGCAGTTTACGCAGCTGCGCTAACTGGCCGGATAGGTCCGTTTTATTGGAAAAATCGACGACAGAAGACGCGACCATGCGTTGCACCCTGCCCGCCAGGAAGTTGCAAAAAGTTGCACAAAGGTGCTTGATATGAAATCAGGTCTCGCGATTGCAGACAAAGTTCTGCTATTGTCGGAATCAGCCATGATCCGAGCTCCCAAACAGCTTGATTGTGGTCAGGCTGCATTTGGTGCTCGTAACACCGAATGCAGCCGTTTCAATATGCGAAACTATACAAGGCAACTTACAGATGCGCAACCGAAATCATCATGGTATGGTGATATGAAGGGAATTCAGTGCAAACTTGCGCGGGTTGCTTTGGGGTGGGGTGTTCTGGAACTTGCTAAAAATGCTAACGTTTCGACACAAACTATTACGCGTTTGGAACGGGACGAACAATTGCGCCCAGCCACACTCGAAAGCATAAAAACAGCGCTCGAAAACGCTGGTATCGAGTTCATCGATGCAAATGGCGGTGGTGTCGGAGTGCGTTTCAAAAACCCATCGTGACTATTGATACACTCAAGCGCAACGCCGTTAGCAAATCCAAGAAAATAACTAGCGCGTAAATCCGGGCAGCAATAGCGCGCAAACGATGGACGCCTCAAGATCCGGCGCGTTTAACCTCCTAACAGTCCAAACAGCAGCACCCACTGCAGTGATAGCGCGCTACGAAATTCCCACAGAAGCCATAGACGCCTAGGCCTCCTTGCCTAAGGAAATAATGCATCAAGGGCAGCGAAACACGATTTGAGACTACCGACCTGCGTAATCAAGAAAATGGCCTCAAGGCCATGGTAGATCGTGAAAGAAAGGTGACTGCCAACGCGCCTTCGGTTTGTTAAGGTGCGAACAACATAAGCATCTCATTCAGAATGGTAAGGAGCTGCTCCTGTGAGCAAGGATAACTCGTCAAATCGGGTATTCTTTCTGACTTCAGGCTATCCAGCACCAACTATAGCACTATCGGGCTCTCGCGAGGATCGGTCATTGATGTAACCTCTATTGTTCGCGCAACCTCAGCTTAGAATTAGACGATGCACACCCCACCAAATGCCTAAGGGGTGATTGCAATATAGTTTTGGTTGTGCGATCCAATCGATACGACGCCAAGGAAATTTTTTGTGTTTTTTGGACTAAAAAAAAGCTTTTCAAAAGCAATTGCAAGTAAGGACAGCATACCGCTCTCGTACTTTAGTGACCTGCCAAAAAAGCCTGCTGCACCCGACGTCGAGGTCGCGGTCCATATGCTTTGGGTTAATGGAGAGCTGAGCAACCTCGAACGGCTCTCATGCTCCAGCTTCGTTAAAAACGGATACCGTGTTCAGCTCTGGACATATGGCGATATGCGTGAAGTTCCCGCTGGTGTGGAGCTGTGCGACGCGCGCGAAATCCTGCCGGAAAGCCGCATTTTTCGCTATTACAATGGCAGCTACGCGGGTTTCGCCGATCTGTTCCGCTATGCCGTCCTTTGCGTGAAGGGTGGTCTTTGGTCCGATCTCGACGTCATCTGCATGCTTCCTGCTTTGCAGTTGAAAGCAAAGGCAGTTGATGGCTTCGTCGTAACGGAACACAAAATGGATGGACGTCATTACCGGCTGAACAACAATCTGATCTACCTCCCCCAACCGAAATCCGGCGATATCATCGATCTCGCCCTTGCGATTGCGGAGCGCTACGACACCCAGAAGCTGCGATGGGGCGATTGCGGACCGAGGCTATTAACGATGCTTGCCAGAAACTACCCGGTGGTCGTACCCACGTTGATGGAACCGGATTTCGCCAATCCGCTCCTGCCCGCTGAATGCCCCCGCGCCCTCTTCAAGAAAGGCACCCGTCTGCCCAAGAGCACTGGCTTTCTGCACTGCTATAACGAGCGATGGCGCAAGAAGGGCTTCGACAAGAACAGCCCATGGCCGACAACGACACTTTTGGGCCGATTGGCAGACCGATACCTGCCTGAGTTATCGGCTCCAACGAGCAAGCGCATAAACGGCTGATTGAAAAGCAGCGAAGCTCTCCTCGTCCAGACTGCCGGTTGCGCGGACCGTAGTGTTGCGATTGAAATCCATGGACGGCCCCTTACATGTGTTGCATGATCCCACACGGCACATGTCTAAGCAAGCGAACAACCACCCCCACCCATTTGATAATAGGGTGATGGTTATCTTGGCGGCCGCGCGCTCAAAATTTGTAATTAAGGCCGATACGAACGGTTTTCACGATCAAATCCGCGACGTAACTGGATATGCCCCCAAATCCAGAAACACTGAGATGCTTCGCGGTACCATGGTCGCCATACAAATACTCAGTTCGCAACCAAAGTTTTCCAATCACGGCATAGTCTGCACCTGCACCAACAATCCAACCAACATTACTGCCATTGAGGCTAGCGTACCGGCCCAACACATCTATGTCCACAGTAGACTTAACCTGACCGTATGCGACACCCGCAGCTACATACGGCATGAATAGATCGAAGGCGCAGCCAGCGCGAGCCCGCACAGTGCCGTAATAATCCAAATCGATTTTCGCGGTCGAAATCGCCGTCGTGCGGGCGGACTTTTCAAACGAAAGCGGCGCGAAGTGCTGGTTCTTTCCGTTTGATGCTCTCGAGGTGCTGCGCTCCGCATAACCGCGCCAGTGCACGACAAGGCGACACTACTGGATGACGCTTGGAATGCTGCCGTTAAACACGCCGCGACGATTGCCAATGATTGCATACACCTGATACCTGATCCGGAGCGGCCATCAGGACCATGCTGAACGGACGCGCAAAGCTTCACCCAGATGCACCAGCAAAGCAAGAGGTCTGAGATTGAGCGAAAATGCGAACCCGGAAATGATTGCTACCGCCGAGGCGAACATCAGAGAGGACTAAAGGGCTGGAAAGATATCAAAAGAACAGTTCCAAAAGGAGATGTGGATCGGTTTGACAACGGGACACCAGGCACGTGAGATTCCTCGTGCAAAACCAGCTCGACGATGTTTCCAGCAGCAATCGTGTGCGGAGTATAACGCAGGTTCTCATAGGTGCAGGGATAGGCGTCTATGCCGCAATGGCAGTTTTCACGTTCGGCCGGATCTGGAACAGCACCGAATGTGACCCGCGCCGTTATGGCGCGGCGCACGACGCCTCATGATGCACGAAAAACAGTGCGGCGGGCTCAATGCTCTCGGCAATACTTTTGGCCATTTACACTCAGCGTCCAAGTCCAGAAAGCCAGCGACGAAAGAGCGACATCGTGGAACGCTTGCGCGGCATTACCGCGCCAATCACATGCGTTCTTGGCAAGGTTGTAGGCAATATTGAGCCAGAGAACGAACCGAGTTCGTTCGTCAGTTTTCTAGCCCTCCGATCCAAATTAAAGCGGCGATTTCGATGTCGCCAATCCCAGCCTTTAGTGCAATGCGCCCAATGCGCTCGGCCTCTCTCGTCTCGGCTTCCTTTAGCTGGTCCTGCAGCTTGGCGATTTCCTGCCGAATCTTTGATGATGGTTTCTTCATTTCCGATTGTCCCTTGACGGCATTGATCGTAATTTATGCCATCATGCTCTGTCAGATCGGCGCGCCGATCCACTGACAGAAATGCGAGTAGGCGCAGCCTACGCTTTTGCGCACCATCCCGACCGTTCGAAGGACGGATCCGAAGGGCGCAATTATACGTCGCTATGCGACGTGTTGCTGTAGACCCCTGGCGGGGCCATCCGATCCTGTCGAACACTTCTGATGATGTTCCAGCAAAGGATCTTTTGTCGTTATGGCCGTCCCGCACTTCTCAGTCAGCATCGTTGCACGTGGCTCCGGCCGCAGTGCCGTGTTGTCGGCGGCCTATCGCCACTGTGCAAAGATGGAATATGGGCGCGAAGCCCGAACAATCGACTACACCCGCAAGCAGGACCTCCTGCATGAGGAGTTCGCCATTCCCGCCGATGCCCCTGAATGGCTGCGCGAAATGATCGCCGATCACTCCGTCTCAACTGCGGCTGAAGTCTTCTGGAACAGGGTCGAGGATTTTGAGAAGCGTTCCGACGCACAGCTTGCCAAGGACATAACGATCGCCCTGCCGATCGAGTTGTCACGGGAACAGAACATCGAACTGACAAGGGACTTCGTGGCAGATCACATCACGGCGCGTGGCATGGTGGCTGACTGGGTCTATCATGATGCGCCTGATAATCCGCATATCCATCTGATGACCACATTGCGACCGCTGACCGAAGACGGGTTCGGGCCAAAAAAGATTGCGGTGACAGGTCCGGATGGCAAGCCGCTTCGCAATGATGCCGGCAAGATCGCCTATGAACTCTGGGCCGGTGGCATCGACGACTTCAACGCGCTCCGCGATGGCTGGTTCGCCTGCCAGAACCGTCACCTTGCACGTGCCGGTCTTGATATCACCGTTGATGGCCGCTCATTTGAAAAGCAAGGCATCGATCTCACTCCGACCATTCATCTGGGCGTCGGCGCCAGGGCCATCGAGCGCAAAGCTGACATTGAGGGAAAGGCAGCCGAGCTTGAGCGGCTCGAGCTGCAGCAGGAGCGTCGTGCGGAGAATGCCCGCCGTATCGAGCGTCATCCCGATCTTGTGCTTGACCTGATCAGTCGCGAGAAAAGCGTCTTCGATAGTCACGACATTGCAAAAATCCTGCATCGCTATATCGATGATGCCGCCCTCTTCCAGAGCCTGATGGCACGCATTCTGCAAAGCCCGCAGATCCTGCGGCTTGATCGCGAGAGGATCGACTTTGAGAGTGGTGCGCGGTCGCTCGAGAAGTACACGACGCAAGACCTGATCCGGTTGGAAGCGGGCATGGCAGCCCAGGCGCTCTGGCTATCACGACGATCATCGCACGGCGTTCGTCAGTCAGTGCTCGACACTGCCTTTATCCAACACACCAGACTATCCGAGGAGCAGAAGACCGCCATTGCCCATATTGCCGGGCGGGAACGGATCGCAGCCGTTGTCGGGCGCGCAGGTGCGGGAAAGACAACCATGATGAAGGCCGCTCGTCAGGCATGGCAGGCAGCCGGTTACCGCGTGGTCGGTGGCGCACTGGCTGGCAAGGCTGCCGATGGTCTGGAGAAGGAAGCCGGCATTGTCTCGCGCACGCTTTCCTCTTGGGAACTTCGCTGGAATGAGGGTCGTGATCAGCTTGATGACAAAACGATCTTTGTTCTCGACGAGGCTGGCATGGTGTCGTCACGGCAGATGGCGATGTTCGTCGAGGCGGTAACGAAGGCTGGCGCCAAACTCGTGCTGGTTGGTGATCCCGATCAGCTTCAGCCGATCGAAGCAGGTGCTGCATTCCGGGCCATTGCCGATCGTATTGGATATGCAGAACTTGAGACGATCTATCGCCAGCAGACACAATGGATGCGCAATGCATCGCTGGATCTGGCGCGTGGCAACGTCGCCACAGGCCTGGAGGCGTATGAGCGGGCCGGACTGGTGCGGATTGCGTCCTCACGTCAGGACGCAATTGAGGCGCTGATCGAAACCTGGAACCAGGAGTTCCAAGACCAGTCATCCTCACTGATCCTCGCCCATCGCCGTCGTGATGTTCGTGAATTGAACGAACTGGCCCGTGCCAAATTGGTCGACCGTGGCATTGTCAGGGAAGGTTTTGCGTTCCGTACCGAGGATGGGGTTCGTCATTTTGATGTCGGTGACAGGATCGTCTTCCTCAAGAACGAGGGCAGCCTCGGGGTCAAAAACGGGATGCTGGCCAGGGTCGTGGACGCAGGCCCGGGCCGTGTCGTGGCAAAGATCGGTGACGGTACGAACCGGAGCCAGGTCACTATCGAACAGCGCTTCTATAACAACATCGATCATGGCTATGCGACCACAATCCATAAATCCCAGGGTGCTACGGTTGATTGTGTGAAGGTCCTTGCCTCAAACACGCTGGACCGTCATCTGACCTATGTCGCGATGACGCGGCACCGTCAGACAGCCGAGATCTACGTCGGCATGGATGAGTTCATCGGCAAACGCGGTGGCATTCTCATCGACCATGGTGCTGCACCCTATGAGCACCAACCGGACAACCGCAAAAGCTACTTCGTGACGCTCGCACAGCGTGATGGCCAGCAGCACACCCTATGGGGTGTTGATCTGGCCCGTGCGATCACGGATGCCAAGGCAAATATCGGTGACCACATCGCACTTGAGCACAAGGGTTCACAGCCGGTCACACTGCCAGATGGTACAACAGCCGAACGCAACAGCTGGCATGTTGTACCGTTGCATGAGATTGCCATGGAGCGGTTGAAGCAGCGCCTTTCTCGTGACGGATCCAAGGAAACCACACTCGATTATCAGCAGGCGTCTTCCTATCGCGCCGCGCTGCGATTTGCGCAGACGCGCGGCCTCAACCTGATGAATGTCGCCCGCACGATCGCCAGAGACCGGCTCGCATCGACCATTCTGCAAAAACATCGGTTGCAGGATCTGGGAGATCGACTTGCAACCATTGGCGCAAGGATGTGGCGTGAGATCGACCTCGCAATGGGCCTGAAAGGCGCCAGCAATACCACTGGTCCCCACACGGCAATCAATCCGAAAAGAGAGGTCAAGCCGATGGTGTCCGGCATCACCCTTTATCCCAGGACGATCGAGCAGGTGGTTGATGACAGGGTTGCAGCCGACACTGGCCTGAAGACGCTGTGGGAGGAAGTGTCGATGCGTTTCCATCTTGTTTATGCGGAGCCACAGGCAGCGTTTGCAGCCATCGACGTCAATGCGATGGTGCGCGATCAGGCGACAGCGACAGAGAAGCTTGCCAAAATCCTCAGTAGGCCTGAGACGTTCGGCGCACTCAAGGGCAAGACAGGCTTGTTTGCCAGTCGAACTGACACGACCAACCGTGATCGGGCATTAAACAATGTCACAGCACTTGCAGCCAGCATCAGTGACTACCTGCGTCAGCGCAGTGAGGTGGAACAGCGTCATATTGCCAACGAGACCGCTCGCCGCGAAAGGGTCGCGATTGCAATACCTGCACTTTCTGAGAATGCCAAAGCTGTCCTTAAACGTGTTCGTGAGGCTATCGACAGAAACGATCTGTCGGGAGGTCTCGACTATGCGCTGGCCGACACGATGATCAAAGCCGAGCTTGATGGTTTTGCCAAAGCAGTCTCTGAGCGTTTCGGTGAACGGACGTTCCTGCCGCTCGCAGCCAAAGACAGCGATGGCGCGACGTACCAGCGTGTGACGTCAGGCATGAACACGGCTCAGAAAAAAGAGGTCGCCCAGTCCTGGAAAACCATGAGGACCGCGCAGCAACTGGCCGCCCATGAGCGGACAGCCTCGGCACTCAAGGAAGCAGAGACACTCCAGCAGACAAAGAACCAAGGGATGGTGCTAAGATGATAATACGGGTACCTCAATTATGACCCAACGAACCCGTATACGTAACGAACATCAAGTGTTTACAGCATAATAGCTTTTATACCACTCGACAAATTGCGCGACCCCAACCTTGACCGGCGTGTCTGGATTAAAACCGACCCAACGTTCAAGTTCATCGGTATCAGCCGCGGTTGCCGGCACATCACCCATCTGCATCGGCAGATAGTTTTTTTCAGCCTTCATGCCTAGGGCATCCTCTAGCGCGCCGATGTAGTCCATGAGATGGGTTGGCTGATTGTTGCCTATATTGAATACACGATACGGCACGTTGCTGGTTGAGGGATCAGGATTGGCCGGATCAAAATTAGGGTCGGCCTCGGCAGGTCGATCATTTATTCGCACAACACCTTCGACAATGTCATCGATATAAGTGAAATCACGGACCATTTGCCCGTGGTTGAAGACATTGATCGGCTTACCGTCCAATATTGCTTTAATGAACAGAAACAGCGCCATATCCGGGCGTCCCCACGGACCATAGACCGTGAAAAAGCGCAAACCTGTCGTCGGTAGATTGAACAGATGGCTGTATGTGTGAGCCATGAGTTCATTTGCCTTTTTTGTGGCAGCGTAAAGACTTATCGGGTGGTCGATATTGTGATGTTCGCTGAACGGCAAAGCGGTGTTTCCACCATACACCGAGGACGAACTTGCATAGGCCAGACTTTCAACACCGTTATGCCGACAACCCTCAAGAATATTCAGGAAACCCTGAATGTTGGAATCGATATAAGCGTGCGGATTTTCTAAAGAATACCGAACACCGGCCTGTGCGGCCAGATGAATGACGCGCTGCGGACGGTGTTGTTTGAAGATGCCGGCAACACCATCCTTGTCTTCGACACTCAGCTTGGAAAAGATGAAATTCGGATACTCTTTCAACCGTGCCAAACGCGCTTCTTTTAAAGCGACGTCATAGTAGTCGTTCAAGTTGTCCACACCAATGACCGTATCGCCACGCTCAAGCAAACGAATGCTTGTGTGCATCCCGATAAATCCCGCCGCACCAGTAAGCAGTATTTTCACGACAGACGCTCCAACTCGCAGTTAAGTTCAGTAATGTGTGACTCGTCGCCTCGGCAACGGAACACCAAGCGTTTCCAACACAAACGATAAATCGTCAATTCGTTTTACACTTAAAGACGATCAACATTCAGATAGTGCAGTTTAAAACGACAATCCACCATAGAAAAACCACGTGCACTTTGCTAATCGCACATACCTTCAAGCGTTACGAAGAAGCTGCTCATATCATTCTGAAAGGTGAGATAATGACGTTGGAAAATCGCACTGTAGCCGTTATTGGCCTTGGCTATGTCGGACTTCCTCTCGCAGCAGCATTCGGTCGCGTTAGAAAAACAATCGGCTTCGATATCAACCCAACGCGAATAACGGAACTTTCGTCGGGACACGACCGTACTCAGGAACTGACGCCGGATGAGTTGAAAGCCAGCACCAAAATATCGTTCACGGCGGATCCGGCGCAGTTATCAACCGCCTCCATCTTTATCGTAACCGTTCCGACACCCGTGGATGAGGCAAATCGCCCGGACATGACACCGCTTGTTAAGGCAAGCGAAACAGTGGGACGAGTGCTGAAAAAAAACGATGTCGTCGTTTTCGAATCCACAGTCTATCCGGGCGCGACGGAAGAAGTCTGTGTACCTATCCTCGAAGCGGAGTCTGGCTTGGTCTACAACCGAGATTTTTTCTGCGGTTACAGCCCGGAACGTATCAATCCTGGGGATAAGGTCCACCGTTTGGAGAACATCGTAAAGGTCACGAGTGGCAGCACGCCCGAAACCGCTGACCTTGTTGATAGCCTGTATAAACAGATCATTCTGGCTGGCACCCACAAGGCCAGTTCCATTCGTGTTGCCGAAGCCGCCAAAGTGATTGAAAACACCCAGCGAGACGTCAACATCGCTTTGATGAATGAATTGAGCCTGATCTTTCAGAGGCTGGAAATTGACACGATGGACGTGCTTGAAGCCGCCGGTACGAAATGGAACTTCTTACCGTTCAGACCCGGTCTCGTTGGCGGCCACTGCATTGGTGTTGATCCCTACTACCTCACACACAAGGCTCAACAGATCGGTTATCATCCAGCTGTCATCCTAGCCGGGCGCCGCATCAATGACAGCATAGGCGCATTTGTTGCAGAAAAGACGGTAAAGCTTATTTTGCAACGTGATTTACCGCTCAACAATGCGCGGGTACTCGTGCTCGGGCTGACATTCAAGGAAGATTGCCCGGATCTACGCAACACCAAAGTTGTCGACATCATTCACTCCCTCAAAGAATATAATCTTGAGGTCGATATTTACGACCCTTGCATAAATGTTGAGGACGCCGACCGTGAGTACGGCCTGAAATGCCTGACAGCATTACCAGAAACTGACGATTACAGTGCTGTTATCGTCGCTGTTGGCCACAGCCAATTCAAGGAAATGGGCACAGACGCATTGCGCAACCTTGCAAAGGAAAATGGCGCATTGCTGGACGTGAAATCCATATTCGCCAAGGAAACAACCGATTGGAGACTATAACGGTTTTTGGGAACTCTTCCGGCCCTTGAGATGTCGAGGTTGCTAGGCTGGCCGTTTCCAAATACATCGTCTATCTGCAGTCGATGAGATTACAATATTATAATTCAGAGCTCTGAAAATGACGGCGAAACGCATAACCGATCTAGTTCTCGTGATACTAGCAGCGATAATTCTCGCCGTGCCCATGATCATGGTCGGCATTGCCGTGAGGCTTACCTCGAAGGGTCCGGCTCTTTACTGGTCGAAACGCGTTGGTAGAGGCAATCAATTGTTCGATATGCCAAAGTTTCGAACGATGGCTGTGGATACCCCAGTGGTCGCAACACATCTCTTAAATGACCCAGCAAAGCATTTAACGCCAATTGGCAGCTTCTTGCGCAAGACCAGTCTCGACGAACTACCCCAGCTCTGGTGCATACTGAATGGCGAGATGAGTTTCGTGGGGCCGCGGCCCGCTCTTTACAATCAATACGACCTGATTGAAGCGCGGACCTTGTGCAATGTCCATTCACTTCCGCCAGGGCTGACGGGCTGGGCACAGATCAACGGTCGAGATGAATTGGCAATTCCAGAAAAAGTCGCCTTAGACGCTCACTACCTAGCACGGCAAAGTTTCTTTCTCGATATGCGCATTTTGATTATGACCGCCGTGAGCGTTATCAGAGCCAGAGGCGTCAAGCACTAGAACTTCAGTTTTTGATGCCAAGTCATCGCCCAGCAAGAATTTTGCCTTTCTTTGAGAAAGGTAGTCAGCACACTTGAATTGATTGATGGAGTATTTTTTTTGTTGAAGACGACATTGGTCACTGGAGCGTCTGGATTTGTGGGTTCCCACCTAGTTACCGAGATGGCGCGACGTAACATGCCGTTTAGGGGACTTACGAGAGGCAGTGCGCCTAACTTGGTAACGATCCCCTCTTACAGCTCAGACATGAGCTGGCATCCTTATCTCAAGGATGTCGAGACTATCGTACATTTAGCCGCCCGCGTTCACGTGATGAGAGAGACCGACGTAGATCCAATCAAGCGATTTCGTGAAGCAAACGTTTTATCGACGATTAATTTGGCTAAACACGCTGCAGAAGCCGGCGTTCGACGTTTTGTATTCGTGAGCTCCATCAAGGTGAATGGTGAGTCCACACCGGCCGGGAAACCATTTCGCGCAACTGACCCGCGAGGCCCACTGGATCCATATGGCATCTCAAAAGCAGAAGCCGAGGTAGCACTCATTGAACTAGGCGCGAAAACGGGAATGGGGATTACAATCGTTCGTCCCCCACTCGTCTACGGCCCTGGCGTTAAAGGTAATTTTCAAACCTTGATCAAATGGGCACGTAAGGGCGGGCCATCGATTTTTTCCAAGGTAGACAACAAACGATCCTTCATCTCCGTCGATAATCTTTGTGATTTTCTCATAACGGTTCTGGATCACCCCAACGCATCAAATTCAGTATTTCTGGTAAGTGATGGCGAAGATCTTTCAACCCATGAACTTTTGACCAGATTGACCACAGAGTTTGGACGCACGCCTAAAAGTATACCACTCCCTCCGTTTATCTTACGAGGACTTGGAGCACTTGTCGGTCGCAAGGACATGATTGCACGGTTGACGGAAAACCTTGAAGTCGACGCGTCAATGACGACACAGTCAGTAGGTTGGACGCCAACATTTTCGGTAAGTGAGAGCTTACGCAAGCTTAATCAAACTTAACGTCATATTGGTTTCGACCATTTGTGATCAGAGACAACATAGTCACCTATGGAGTTTAGTTTCCCGCTACGATTAGACTTGGCTTCCACTCAAAAGCTTGGCGCGTCCGATTCCGATAAGCAGCAAGCCCCTCCGGCCCCAACCATCAAGATAGCGGTTATTAATGTATTCAAGTGCGAACGAAGCACCAAAAACGCATATCAGTATCACTAAGGCATCAAGCAACTCATTTTGTCCGCTGAACCACTTTGAGCACACAATCAGAACCGGCAGATGAATAAGATAAACAGGGTAGGAAAGTTCGCCGACTGCGCGATCAATTTTAGAGTTTTTCTTCCATTGGAATATCCAAGGCAATGCAAAAAACGCGCTCAGTAAAGTTAAGCTACCGATCACCGATATGTGTGAAATTCTGATGTCAGGAATGACAGCAAGGACAACAAGCATCACAGGCAAACCAGTGGCGTACCGCCACTTCCGCAACTTGCCAGAAACGTAAATGCGGTGAGACACCATTCCAGCCAAGAACAACGCTAATTCAAACGGAAAAAAGCGATATCTCCAGGGATCACCTTCATAGCCGGCTTGGTAAGTCGCAAAACGAGCAATCGCTGAAAGTGCGATAATCGATACGAGAACTCTTGTTCTCCGCTTAGAGAACCACGGTGCTAAACAGTAAAACATCAACTCGAGACTAAGCGTCCAAGCTGGCGCGATCAACGCAAGATGATAAGGCTGCGGTATCGGCGCTCGCCCAAGTGCATCAACAAGCACTGTGCCTGCATCCGTCACTTTCGTAAATAACAGCGCATCCTGGCCAAATATAAAGGTATTCGAGAACACGGCCCAAGCAGTGTACAACGGTCCCAATTCAATTGCATGTTTGATTATCGCCGCGCGCTCAACGATTGTCCAAATGCACATGAACGCCAGCACTGCCCAATATGCAGGATAAATCCTGAGTGCTCTTGCCACGTAAAAATCTGCGTCCGGATGGTTGCATCAGCATTTCTGTATTTGTCTGTGAGAACCAATGACATATAAAATCCGGAAATCATGAAGAAGATTTCCACTGCCATCTCGCCGCCCATGAGTGGACGAAAACCCGTCCACCAAGCAGGGAAATGCGCAAGAACAACGTATGTCGCAAGCAAAAGACGAAGAGCACCCATGACCGAGGCTTTTGCACGAGCGATAACCGTCGTCAAGGGTATCTGTAGTCGGTTATCATGCTGACAATAACAAAAAATAGTATCTTCTCTGCCAGCCACGGGCAGGACATTGGCAACAATCGCAACTCTTCTACAGAACGCAAAGATGAATTAAGTTAATAACTTAATTCTCAAAATCTAATTTTCGTTTTACGCAATAACAGTCCGGACGCCCTTCTAGGGTCGACCCTTATTGCCAAACTTAGCGCACAGACCGCCAGCATGATCGATGACTTGCGTACTGCACCATTAAATAGCCTGAGAAGAAAATCAGTCATAATGGGCTCGGAACGAGTTTTCGCGTCTAAGTGCTGATAGTCTTGCCAGGCACTTTTAAGCTCAGTAACTTGGCCGAGTGAAACGCGTGCATGGCGAATGACAAAGAGAGAAGCTTCTACGTCTCTGCGCATTTCAACAGGTATCGTATCGATAAGATCAGGGCCGACCGATTCTACATGCTGAGAAGGATCAGGCAATTTCGCTACACGCATCCGATGACACAGTTTGGCTATCACAGTCGCCAGCTCTTGTTGCTCGCGATGAACCAGCGAGACATTTGTGTCATGAACTCGGTATTTTAACAAAGGCTTTGGAATGTTGCTGAGCGCATAACCAAGCTCATGAATACGCAACCAAAGGTCATAATCTTCAGCATGAGAAAATGCTCGGCGATACCCACCAGCAGCCAGTGCCGCTTCCTTTCTCATGAATACAGTAGGGTGTGCGAATGGGCATCCGGCTTCGAGAAACGCTGAAACGTCGCCCTCAGAGATAGGATAGTCCCCCTGACGAATAGTCTCTCCATCAGCGTCGATGAGAACAATAAAACTGCCTAGGACTCCAAGATTTGGTGCCTCGGACATGCGACGGTACTGCTCCGCGAAACGCTCTGGTAACGAAATGTCATCAGCATCCATACGTGCAATGAGTTCAGCGCGGGCCAGTTTCATTCCTTCATTAAGGGTAGAAACAAGCCCCCTATTGGGTCGGTCAACGAGTACGATACGCTGATCATTGGCAGCCAACTCGCGCAAAATTTCCCCACTTCCATCCGTTGAGCCATCGTTGATGACGATCAGCTCAAAATTTGAAAGTGTTTGCGCCAGCACGCTTTCCACAGCTTCGCGCACGTATTTTTCGGCATTATAAACAGGTAAAATAACGCTGACTAATGGTCGATCATTCATTTAAGAAGAATCCAGTCAGCCGGATAAAGGTCAAGCACATTGCAAGCGGCCAGCTTATCCGGTGTAAACCAGCGCGCTGGTGCGATGACACGCTTATCCTTATCCTGATTTAACCAAGCGCTCCACCAGGAGTAGGAACTGTTGGCAACTATGTTATGCGTGCAGCGCGCCATCAGGAACATGTCTTCCCATGGAGCTGACGAATCGGAGCGTACCACATGGGCGCGCGGCAGGTTGACAAATGCGTCCGCGATAAAATCCGGCTCATCGGAGAAGAGAAAGAACTCCGCCTCTGGTCCGACCAGATCTTTCATCAAAGCAATGGCTCGGTCATAGTACCCCTTATCCAAAGCCGTATGCATGGCGGAAGCGTCGACTGTCAGATAATCACCCCGGCGCACATGCAGAGAGACACTGCAAGGTGAAGCATCAATCCTGGCCGCCCATTCGGCCGCAGTAGCCGTCAACGGCGCTGCGGGCTGAAACTGCTCACGAAGAAGCGCATCTGCGCCTTCGAAATATCGAGGGCTCTGGAAATAGCCGTCAAGTAGAATCTCATCGCCCGGAAGGTTGAAGACCGCAGGATCGAAGTGGAAATGCGGCTCTTGGTAGACGCCATCCCGGAAAGTATACCCGCCATTAATTTTGCGTATCAAACGCGCGACTAGTGAATTCGAGACAGGCGTGGCCAATGGACGCCCTCTATAAATGCTTTGCGGCACCTTGAGGCAATCAAGTTGATAGGGCCAGATTTTATAGCTTTCGAAGGCCGAGATATCCAGTTGCAGCTCCTTACCTTGCCGCTTAGCCAAACCAAGCGCTGCTGCGTATTGAAACATCTGATTACCAAGCCCGCCACGGATTCGAGTTACAACCGTGCCGCTTGTGCCCGAGTTACCGGTCATTTCAGCCCCACTTTGCGCTTCATGCGCCTGCAAGATATTCGATATAGCGCGAACGCAACGGAGAACCAAAAGTCTATTTCATTTGCGAAAATTTTCCTTGCAATCAATATATCACTGCGCGAAATTTTTTTATAAAATGCATGTAATTCTTTTGGTCTTCTCCAAAACGGAAGTATAGTTTCGACAGCTCGACGTTTCAAACCAGCCTTGAACTGCGAATTTTCAATCAACACCAACTCCCACTTTGAAAAAATCAATAAAAGTTGATTGAAGAATTCGATGAATTTTGCAGGATCAGCCTGCCGCTGAACGCTCCGATTATGAACCCTGATGCCTACTACCGCCTCTGGGGTGAAGTTAACTTCACTAACCTTAGCTAGTCGCATCCAAAGATCCCAGTCCTCACCATAGAATAGTCGCTCATCAAAATGTCCTGCTTCGTCTAGGACATCCCGACGTACAAGCACACTCGATGCAGAACCGGACAAAGTGTAATTTTCCAATACGAGTGGAAGAAAAATATCACCGGAAAGCCGTGGCGGAACGACACCCTCAGAGGAAATCTGATTCCCTTGTGCATCAATCAAGAAATATGAGGAGTGAACAAAACCAACACGAGGACCGCTATTCGTCAGAACCCGCACTTGTTCCTCAAGTTTGGTACTTAGCCAGATGTCATCCGCATCCAGGAAGGCCAGGAGGTCTGCAGACGAACCTGCAATCCCAGCATTTCTAGCTGCTGAAACGCCACCTTTGGATAAACGGCGGTAGAGCACATTTTCATGTTCTGATTGAAACCGCTGACAAATTAGGGCAGTTCCATCCTCCGACCCATCGTCGCAAAGAATGAGTTTGTTTACCGGATAAGTCTGCGACAGCACTGACCGAATTGCCGCCTCTAAGTACAATTCCCCATTATACACGGGTACAATCACATCAACTGATGGCTTGCCGAACATATTATTTGTCATATCTAACGAATGTTTCACCTGAAGATCAAAAGCTTAATCTTTCGTAGAAAAGACCTCAACCGGGGCCTTTCCTCAACGAATTCCAACGCGTAAATCTTCCACCGAACACCAAATGGTAAAAATGCGACCTCTCGTTTCAGTCCGACCACTCTCGCTTTAGCCTTGCTTTTACCCGACATTTCATCACGAGCGACTTTGGCCAACAAAAAGAACACATTGTGCTCCGTCATCAAGCGGCGTCTGGCCTCTATTAACGCCCCTCGACTACGCTCAGCCAAATCAGATTCAATAATCTTTTTGATAGTGCTTATGGCTTCATCAGGATTGTATATATTTATCTGAGTTACAGCATCGTCGTTGAAATAATCCAATATATTCGGGCAGCCGTGATATATTGGATATGTCAAAGTCAAATATGGATCCGCGATTTTTTCCGTCCAATAGTCCTGGATGGAGCAGTTCTCGAGAGCAATGTGGTACCGGTAAGTATCAAGAACATCTCGCTTATCAGCAAAATCGGCAATGCCCCGTCCAAAGACATCAACCTGATCACCAAGCATCTCCTTGAGTTTGGCCACGAATGCAAGACGCGCCCGGTGCTCTTCCGTGAACGCCTTGTCCGACGAAACGACCGAGACGAGCCGTGTTTTCAACGGATCGTGGCGCTCGAATTCCTCAAAACTCATTGGTTTAGACAGAAATTTTCCGCCGTCTGTCATACACCCAACATGCCAGGGAAGCCCTGCTTGGACAAAGACACGGTTAGGATGCCGTGTCTCCCGGTCAGACGTAATCACTACATCGAACTGGGCTAAAAAGGCAGCGTTGTAACGTTTGACATTCTCAGGCTCAGAGGAGACGAAAACGGTCAGCGCATGGCTAGGAACCGTAAGTCGCGAAGCGGGCAAGGCGTCGTAGACAAAGACAACATCCGCTTGATCAACAGGCACAAAGAACTGAACACCATGCACCGTGCCCTGTCCTTCGGGAAGTTGCCGGTTCCATGGTAAGGTTTCATGCCCTGTGACAAAAGCGGCGCGTATGAGAGATGAATCAGTTTTCATGTTTCGAACGCCGCCCCCAAAATTACGGCCATAATCGTCTGTATGTCATAGGCGGGTAATACTCACCTGAAATCGATAACCATCACCAAAATGAGACTCAACAGTCGCCAATTTGACCATAGCGGTTTCAGGCCTTTGGTCCGGTACAAATGCCTCGCAACATCGGCGACGCGCGCCCGGGCAAGACGCAGATAGGCCGGTCGTCCCGTCGAAGAGAGCATATTAGCGAAGATAATCCTGATAACTTCACTAAACTCCCTTTCTCGCCCGTTCCCCGAGTGCCCGGTTAGCGAACCATCATGCATCCAGAAGTTCTGCATGGGATAGGGTGACACTCGCGCCTCCAAGTTGAGACGGTCAAGCCGCAAGTTCAATTCAAAATCTCCGGCAATCCTATAGGAAGCATCAAAGCCCCCGAGTTTCGTCAGAATGTCCCTCTTCACCAGCATGGAAAAAAGCGGCGTACGTCCATGGAAAATACCTTCAAGGTCAAACGTTGAGGCAGCACAGCGCCGCTCTGTTTCACCCGTATGATTGAAGAAATCAAACGTGAGAACCGGAGTATCGGAACACTCGCGATACGACTGCAGAAACATCTCGAAGAAAGAGTCCGAGATGAAGTCATCCGTAGCAAGAAATCCGACATATTGCCCCCGTGCCATGCGTATGCCCTTATTGGCGGCGTCATAGAGGCCTTCATCCGGCTCGCTCAGAAGGCGGATATGAGGATAGGTACGGATCAGCTCCAAGCTGCCATCCGTAGACCCACCATCTACAATGATGTGCTCCACCTGTCCCCTAAAAGCCTCGGGAATGCTTTCGATGCAACGCGCGAGAAAGCTGCGACGGTTAAAGCATGGAGTGACGAAGGAAATGACTGGAGCTGCCGACATACTTAAATTCTCTGCCAATCCAGTTGTGGGCCGATGAGGCCGGGGCGGCGCGTGCGCCAGTAAGGCGACTGTAGGCCGGTGAACTCGATGGTGATCCGGCTTCCGGCTTCACTTTCTTCCGGGTCAAGAATCCACCTCTCGTTATGCAGACTAGCGACGAGACGGATATTGTAATCACCAGCATTGAGCACACGCGCGGGTAGATAAGCCACAAGGCGGTGGCGCCCCTCCGATGTCACAGGCCAGTCTTGCTGCGCTCCATCCGTTGTGAGCGAATAAAACAGGGCATTGCCGAGCGCGTCATGAACCTGAATGCCGAAGTTAAGTTGTGGCACGTACCTATGCACGTCAACGTCAATCAAAACGCCGATGCTGTCCCCGTCACCAAAACTGGTTGATAGGTTACTTGGATCGCCCTGGAATGTCAGGAAGTCGTGAACCGTGAAGTATTCCTTCCCAATTGGCAGTTTAGCCCGCCAGTCAGCCTGCGTGACGCCTGCCTGAGTGTACCGGGTCAAGCCATCATCCACATCGTGGGTGTCTAGCTGCAATTGGCCGCCAGATAGCCAGACGATACGAGAGCAGAGCTGTCGGACGGCGCTCATGTTGTGCGACACAAACAGCACCGTACGACCCGCGCTGGCAACATCACGCATTTTACCGAGGCACTTGTTCTGGAAATCAACGTCACCGACAGCCAATACTTCATCAATGATCATGATCTCTGGCTCCAGATGAGCAGCCACAGAGAAAGCAAGGCGCATTTTCATGCCGCTGGAGTAGCGCTTTATTGGCGTATCGATAAATTCTTCCACGCCAGAAAAAGCTACGATCTCATCGAAGCGCGCCTTGATCTCGTGCTTCCTCAGCCCGAGTATCGTTCCGTTGAAGAAAACATTTTCGCGCCCGGTAAGTTCAGGATGAAAACCTGTTCCAACCTCCAACAATGAACCAACGCGTCCGTTCAGAATTGCTTCGCCAGATGTCGGTGTGGTAATTTGAGACAGAATCTTTAAAAGAGTACTTTTGCCGGCGCCGTTGCGACCAATGATACCAACAACCTCACCTTCATTCACATCGAAACTGACGTCGTTCAGTGCCCAGAACTCCCCCTTCTGAGAGGGCTGGCCATTTTCGGCGCTCTCTTTTATTTTTCCTTTGAAGATAGATGCCAGCAAATCCCGCAACGTATCGTGAGCAGGTCCTGAACCGCCTAGTTGATACCGTTTTCCGATACCGTTTACACTGATGATCGGAGACATGATTTAGATCCTATCGACGATCGTCGGTTCCAGCTTACGAAAAATGCGAAAGCCGAAGTTGAAGATAATCCCTGCCCAAAGCACCACAATTCCAAGAGCAGCGAGGGACGGAAACGGAGTACCGAGAAGCACTGCCCGAGCTGTATCCAAAAGCGTTGCAACTGGGTTGAGGATAAACACCCACTGATATTTTTCTGGAACAAAACTGACAGGGTAGATCACAGGTGTCACATACATACCAATCTGCACAAAGAATGGTAGGGCAATACCAATATCACGATAGATCGCGTTCAGAGGCGAGAGCATCAACCCTATCGCATAGCCAAGCAATCCACCAAAAATCAAAAGAAGCGGCAGGAGTACGACATAAGGCGTAGGCACCACCCCGTAAATCAGCATCAGCGCCAACAAAATAACAAGGGAGATGCAAAGGTCCACTCCGGCCGATATTGTCGGGACCAAAGGAAGAATAATACGAGGGAAAAACACCTTCGTGATAATACCTTCGTTTTTGACAAGCGCTCCAGACGCCTCAACAACGACCTTGCTGAAATACTGCCAAAATAGAAGGCCGGAAAGGACGAAGACTGGGTACGGAATGCCGTCGGCAGGGATCTTTGCCAGAAAACCAAATATAACCGAAAAAATAATCGTCGTTATCAAAGGCTGCAAGACGGCCCAAGCGATACCAATCACCGATTGTTTATATCGAATCTGAATTTCTCGCAAAGCGAGCGTCCAAGCGATATCTCGATTTAACCATATATCCCTTAGACCGTCCCACATTGTTCGATCTGCTCGCGGACGAATTACAACACGCGCAGCGCCGTGTTTCGAGAGCATATCTGTCATTCGTCTAATTCCGTTTTTCGAATCTTAGTTACGTGCCGCTTCCGACAGCAATTGCTTCTTCAATTGCCAAACGCAGTAACCCGAATTCTTCATCAAGCGGATAGTGATGATTACCAATGAAAAGGCCCGCGCCATCGATAATCTCCGCATTTGGAAGATTGCCGCTGATTGAATAATCAAACCATTTCAGAACTTCGTTCTTCGCGAAATTTCCAGCGACAATTGGTCGGACATCAATCTTGTGATTATTGAATGACGCAACCAGCTGCTCACGGGAAAAAGGAGCATCTGCGCTCACAATCATCGAAAAACCAAACCAGCTGCTTTCGCCAATCTCGCGTTGAGTGCGCAAAAATGGATAGTCAGTCAAGATTGCCTTGAACGTCTCGGCATTGCGTCTACGTTCACTGACAAGCGTTGGAAGTTTGCGCAGCTGAGCCAGGCCAATTGCGCCACTCATCTCCAATGGCCTTACATTATATCCAGGCAAGATAAACCTGAACGATTCCGTGAAGGCGTCATCACTCTTCGGCGTTGTGATCTTATTGACTTTTGGCAGATTTCTCGTCCAGCCATGCGCTCTGAGCGCAAGCAATATGTGATAAAGCTCTTCATCATCAGTAATTACCATCCCGCCTTCCATGGTCGAAATGTGATGACTAAAGAACGCGCTAAATGTGCCCATGATACCGTGTGACCCGGCCTGCCGCCCCTCGAAAGTTGCGCCCATCGATTCACAATTGTCCTCGATGATATCAATTTGCCGGTCACCAATGATCTTCCTGATCTTGGCGAAGTCATTGGGATTACCAAGCAGATTGACCGCCATAATCGCCTTAGTGCTAGGCGTTATCGCGCGCTCCAATTTGGCCAGATCATAGTTAAGGGTATTGATATCGATGTCGACGAACCGGAGCTTTAGTCCATACTGGTAAAGTGGATAATATGTCGTGCTCCAGGACACTGCAGGCACGATAACCTCGTCCCCGGGCAGCAGTGGAGAATTGCTGCGATATCTGAGTGCGCCAACCATAATCAAATTGGCAGATGAACCCGAGTTCACCATGACGCAATATTTGCTGCCACAATACTCAGCAAACGCCTGTTCAAACTCAGCCACGCGCGGCCCCATCGAGAACATGCCCGATTCGGTTACGCTACGAATTGCTTCGTACTCTTCTTCGTCCCAGCTCGAATTAGCCAGCGGATAAGTCATTTGCATCATCCAATGTCAAAAAATATTCATAGGCTTTCTGGATACCCTCCCGCAACGAAGTTGGGGCAGACCAACCCAAATTCTTCTGGCGAGAAACATCCAACAATTTCCGCATCATACCAACCGGCTTTGTGGTATCGAAGACGAAACTTCCATCAAATCCAATTACATCCGCCGCAGCCTGGTAGTACTCCAATACGGACAGATCAGACCCCAAGCCGACGTTCATATCGCCAGGCAATTCCGAGGTTCGCTCGAGGAAGAACACGATCGCGTCCGCCAAATCGCCAGCGTACATAAACTCTCGCCTCGCACTGCCGTCCCCCCAAATCTCGACATGACGTTGTCCAGTTAGGCGAGCGACGTGCAGCTTACGAATGATAGCTGGAACCAAGTGAGATACTTTGGGATCAAACTTATCGTATTTTCCGTAAAGATTGCACGGGATCAGTGTCTTGTATTGCAATGATGGATCTTCACTTCGCATGTAACCGCACATCCGTGCAGCAACACACTTAGCAAGAGCGTAGCCTTCATTGGTCGGCTCCAAGGCGCCCGTCAGGACATCTTCCTCACGCAGAGCGTTTGGACTGTTCTTAGGATACATACAAGAACTGCCCAAATTAAGGACAGTCTCAACACCAGCCTCACGCGCTCCAAGTAACAGATTCTGCCCCATGGACAGATTTCGCGCCAAGAAAGCTACTGGCTCGCGGATGTTTGCCTGGATCCCTCCGACGTGACCAGCACTATGAATGATCACGTCCGGACGATGTTTTTCCAACCAGGCAAACGTTGCACCGTGAGCCATGAGATCAAGTTCTGAACTACTCGGCGCAAGAACCTCGTGATGGCTCGCCTTAAGAAGCTCTAGCAGATTGCGACCAACCATGCCTGAGCCGCCGGTAACAAGAACTCGCGCCATGGTCAGACCTTCGCCGCATTACTTCGGTCAAGACAGCGCGCTTCTTCCAGATCGCTTGCAACCATTTCCTTTACCAAGTCGCGGAAAGGTGTCGTATGGCGCCAACCCAACTTGGCAAACGCCTTAGAAGGATCGCCAAGCAGCAGATCAACTTCTGTTGGGCGGAAATACCGAGGATCAATCTTCACCAACTCAGCGCCGGTTTTCGCATCAACACCAACTTCGTCCACTCCGGTACCGCTCCACGCGATTTCGCGACCAACTTCAGCAAAAGCAAGCTCTACAAATTCGCGGACAGCATGGGTTTCACCAGTCGCCAACACATAATCGTCGGATTGATCCATCTGCAGAATTCGCCACATGCCCTCGACGTAGTCACGCGCATGTCCCCAATCTCGCTTCGCATCCAAATTACCGAGATAGAGTGCTTTCTGCTGTCCAAGCTCGATAGCAGCAACGGCTCGTGTAATTTTTCGAGTAACGAACGTCTCACCGCGAAGCGGGCTTTCGTGATTGAATAGAATTCCATTAGAGGCATGCATGCCATAAGCTTCGCGGTAGTTCACCGTAATCCAATAGGCATACAACTTCGCCACCGCGTAGGGGCTGCGGGGATAAAATGGTGTCGTTTCTTTTTGTGGTATTTCTTGTACCTTGCCATAAAGCTCTGATGTAGACGCCTGATAGAACCGCGTCTTACCTTCTAGCTTCAACAGACGAATAGCCTCAAGAATACGCAGCGCTCCGGTAGCATCAGCATTTGCAGTATATTCGGGAGTCTCAAAACTCACCTGAACATGACTCTGAGCGGCGAGATTATAAATCTCATCAGGCTGAATTTCTTGAATAATTCGGATAATATTCGTCGAGTCTGTCATATCTCCGTAAACAAGACGGAAATTCGTAGCCTCTTCGTGTGTGTCTTTAAACAGGTGGTCAATTCGACCGGTGTTAAAGGACGACGACCGCCGTTTTACGCCCCAGACAGCATAGCCCTTGGAAAGCAGTAGCTCGGCCAGGTAAGCGCCATCTTGTCCAGTTACACCAGTGATAAGTGCGCGTTTTTGCAAAGATAAAATCCATATTTTAGTGATACGAACTTCGCGATCATGTAAAAAACCGTCGCAGAATTGACCACCACTTACACGAAGCACTACCTATCGACAACTGTCAAAATTCTACGATACCGCCGCTCCAGGCCTGTGTAACCACCGTACAACTACCGTAACCGCCGCACACGCCATCCGGGTAACGGAGAAAGCTTAATCCTCGGCCGGGACAAAAGCGACGCTGTTATCAACAACAAAAAACTTGCCAAGCGACGTTCACGCCATGCCGATGCCGCGCGTTCGTAAAACAGGTAGGCATCAGCGGTCTTGCGCAAGGATTTGTCGGTGGTTAGCGATGCAATTTTATGACGGATATAGGCGGACGCATTCGTCACAGCAACGAGGTTTGTATTATTGCCTCTTTCTACAGCGACACCAATCATGTCTTGAATTTTCAGTTCGAAGTTAGCTAACGCAATGCGCACGAACCATTCATAATCTTCCAAACGACGTAGACTGACATCGGAACCACCAGCTGCATTCATGATTTCAGCGCGATTTAGTACGATGCACGAGCCCGGCGCGAACCAGCACCCTCGGAAAAACTCATCCGGTGTGGAAGCAGGTAGAGGAACTCTCTCCTGCCATAAAACTCCACTCGGCAAAACGTCCATCCAGCCACAGCCATAAACGGTTCGGCCTGGCACTGGGCAATGCTTCTCTGCGTCATCAAGATATGCCCACCGCGCTTCCATCGTGCCGGGGAGCAGCCAATCATCGCTATCTAAGAAGCTGACCCACTCGGTTTTGGCAATCTCCAAGCCGACATTGCGTGCGTTTCCCGCACCGCCATTCGCATCCAGCCGGACAATCCTTACTATGCCTGTTGATGCAGTACGTTCAGACAACACCAGCGGCTCCGGCGACGCATCATCAATAACCAATACCTCTACCGGCCAAACATCTTGCTCCAAGATGCTGTTTACAGCGCGTTCAAGTTTTTGCTGACGCCCATATGACGGAATTACAAACGTCAGTGGTATCTGTGCCTTCATACAATTTCACCTGATAAATGCGTCGTTGCTGCAATCCGGATGTCGCGCATTGACATCATAAGTCGGACAATGGCAATGCAAACTAAACTCCAAGTCAAATTAGTTTGAGGAAACTCTACTTTTTGGAATGTGTCGCGCTGTTTTCGCCCTAAATTCTTGCACTTCAATTGAGATAAAAAAGATGTCTGGCTTGGTGGTAATTTGTAACGACCTTGATTACTTCCTCCGGCATAGGGCGGAGGTGCCACTCAAAATTAAAAAGAACGGCCATCAGGTTACGATTGTAACCGGAGGTCGATTTGCGCAGGTATCGGATCAACCAGACCTTGATTTTGAGCACACACCGATTGAACGTTTTTCATTCAATCCGTTCTTAGACGCGGCTCTGACTGTCAGGTCGTTGAAAATATTTCTTCGGACGAAACCTGAAGCAGTTCATCTGATAACTTTAAAACCCGCAATCTATGCTGGCATTGCCGCGCTAATTTCCCGAGCATTAGGCGGAGGCCCAAAGAGAGTTCTAATCACCATACCAGGCTTAGGGCGGCTCATGTCACCATCGAGCTCCATGTCTGGGTTCATGGCAAATTTTGCTCGAAAACTGATCGGATTGGCCCTCAGATTTATCTCATCGCAAAAAGACGTTCATTTCACATTCGAAACTCAACACGATTTTTCTGTTTTTGTTGAGAAAAAACTTGTCATTCAAACCAATGCATCTGTCATCAAAGGCGCCGGCGTCAATCCCGCCCTATTCTACCCAAAGGAAAAAACCGAGCCGACGGGCGCTTTGCGGATTTTGTTTGCCTCTCGACTGCTGAAATCAAAGGGCCTGGAGGCATTCCTCATGGCGGCACAAAAAAACGTCCATGGTAGTTCAATCCAGTATGTCGTAGCTGGGATGATCGAAGCAGATGATCCCGATGGCTATTCTGCAGAAGAATTGGCGCGCAATCCAGCAATCACGTTTTTGGGTGAGCAAAATGATATGCCGTCACTTCTTAGAACCGTTGATGTCGTTTGCCTTCCTACTTTGTACGGAGAGGGTATACCCCGTATTTTAATTGAAGCGGCGGCCTGCGGTATAGCATCAATAGCGACTGATGTTCCTGGCTGTAACGAGATCGTGCTGGATGGTGAGACAGGCGTACTTATTAAACCCGGAGCGCTCTCTGAAATGGCCGATGACATCGCGTCCGCAACTGATGTATATGCGAAAAACCCGTCGATATTGGCAGCACATTCAAAAGCAGCCCTCAGTCACTTCCGTGCAGGTGGATTTTCCGAAAGTTCTGTCATCGAGCATTTTGTTGAACTTTTGGGTTTTTCGGGCAAATCCCTTAAAGTTTGACCAAAAGAGGAGTAGGCGATTTCCGCTCACGCAAGACAGCGGTAAAACGTTGCAGTTGAGCATTTTTGAACTTATCACCAGATTTCAAGACATGAGAGATGTCGCATTATAAAAACATATCCATGCTTGATAAAGTTTCATGACAACCAACCTCCTTAGGCTGCGATCGCTCCGTGACGGGAATACATCTGCGGTATTGGCACCAGGCATCAACGAATGGCATTTAGAAACATTATTTCGGTCGTTTTGAGCCTCCCGCGCTGGCTAAAGCGCTTTACCGCCCTGTGCGTTGACAGCGCTCTGTGTGTGCTGACGCTATGGCTGGCCTTTTCTTTACGGCTGGATACATGGGATTTCCTGTCGGGCGTCCAGCTTCTGACGATTCCGGTTTCTCTCGCCATTGCTCTACCGCTCTTCATTGTGAACGGCTTGTACAGAGCTATCTTTCGTTACATTGGTTGGGCCGCTTTTCTGGCCATCATCCGGGCCATCGCGATCTATGGCGTTCTGTTCATGCTGGTGTTCACCTTTATCAGCGTGCCGGGCATACCAAGAACGGTCGGCATCATGCAGCCTCTCCTGCTGCTGTTGGCCATCAGCATCTCGAGATTGGTTACACGCCAGATACTCGGCGCTCCCTACCGGCGTGAACTCAGCAAAAACGCCCAACGCAATGTGCTGATTTACGGTGCCGGAACCGTCGGTCGCCAGCTTGCGAGCGCACTGCTGAACGGTGGGCAGCTCTCGGTGCGTGGTTACCTTGATGATGACAAGCACCTTCATGGCGCGCTGATCAACGGTGTGCGTGTTTATGCACCGCACGAACTCAAAGATGCAGCTACCTTATTGAACGTCAAAACCGTTCTTCTCGCTGTACCAAATATCAGCGCTGAACGCCGAATGGCGATTATAGAAAGCCTCCGGGGTGTTGGTGTTGCGGTTAGGCTGGTGCCGAATGTCAGCGAGATTGCACAGGGTCGCGTGCATATGGCGGATTTCCAGGAATTGGCCATTGACGACCTTCTCGGCCGCCCACCAGTCAAGCCGTCCGAAGAACTGCTCAAACGCAACATCAAAGACAAGGTTGTCATGGTGACAGGCGCTGGCGGCTCAATCGGCAGCGAACTGTGTCGTCAGATCCTGCAGATCGGTCCCGAGCGATTGATTTTGTTCGAACAGAACGAGTTCACACTTTATTCCATTCACGCCGAATTGGTGCGTAACGATCCCTCCAAGGAAGATATCGTTGTCCCTCTTCTCGGCTCAGTGCGCGATGCGAAGCGCATGGCCGACATTATGGAAAGCTTCAAACCCCACACAATTTATCATGCTGCGGCATACAAGCATGTGCCAATCGTCGAACAGAACCCGGTAGAGGGTATTTCCAACAATGTTCTCGGCACGCTTGAGACCGCCCGAGTTGCGATAGAAAAAGGCGTAAAATCATTCGTATTGGTCAGCACGGACAAAGCCGTTCGCCCTACCAACATAATGGGTGCGTCAAAGCGAGTTGCAGAACTGGTTCTGCAGGCTCTCGCCGTCAAAAACTCTGACATAACATTCTCTATGGTACGATTTGGGAATGTGCTTGGTTCCTCGGGTTCGGTCGTTCCATTGTTCCGACAGCAAATTGCCAATGGTGGCCCGATCACGCTTACCGATTCGGAAATGACCCGCTACTTCATGACAATTCCTGAGGCATCTCAGCTGGTCATTCAGGCAGGTGCGATGGCCACAGGTGGCGATGTTTTCGTCCTTGATATGGGCGAACCGGTAAAGATCATCGATCTCGCCCGCCGCATGGTTGAGCTATCAGGTATGACAATCAAGGATGAGACAAATCCGGAGGGTGATATCGAGTTCGTCATGACCGGACAAAGACCGGGCGAGAAGCTCTACGAGGAGCTGCTGATCGGCGATAATCCTGCTGAAACGACACACCCTCGCATCATGACGGCCCATGAGGAGTTTTTCCCCTGGCCTGAACTGGAATCCATGCTCGAAAAACTGAAATCGGCGATGGATGCCAATGATCTCGTTGAGGTGCGCAAGCTGATGGGCACAATGGTATCGGGTTACCGACCAAGTGCGGATATCGTTGATTTGGTCATGATGCGGCAGCGGGAAAACGACACATTGTTAGACCCGTTTACCGAAACACCAACCGGCTAAGATACATAGACAATATATCTGGTTACACAGCCATTTGAACAAAGTGTTCGATTGGCTGTTCACCACGCCGCTTAAGCGCTGGTGCAAATGCATTGCCAATGCCGATCAAAACCGGCTCATCTACACCAATTTCAATAATTCCGGCATCGAGATCGCGCAAACGTCCGCACCAGCGCCGCTCTCCAGCGCGGGTAATAGCACTCATGATAACAATGGGTGTGCAATCGCTCATGCCATGTTCGATGAGGCGTGCTTTGATTTCTGGTGCAGTACGCCCGCTCATATAGAAGACCGTCGTTATCGTCGCATCAGCCAAGCTGTACCAGTCCAGATTTTCCGGCAAATGACCTCTCCGGGAATGACCGGTCACAAACCTTACCGATTGCGCATGATCGCGATGGGTCAGGGAAACGCCGAGACGGGACGCCATGGCGCTCGCTGCAGTAATGCCAGGCACAATTTCCACCGGGATACCCTCGCCTTCAAGAGCTGCAATTTCTTCCCCAGCCCGACCGAAAATCATCGGATCGCCTGATTTCAGCCGCACAACCCTTTTGCCAGCCTTGGCGAAACTGATCATCATCGCGTTGATGTCTTCTTGTTTGCAGCTTGTGCGGCCACCACGCTTACCAACCAGCATGCGTTTGGCCTCACGTCGGGCGAGTTCAAGCACCTCATCAGACACAAGGTCATCAAACAGAATAATATCTGCCGCCTGTAGTGCACGAACCGCCTTGAGCGTTAACAGCTCCGCATCCCCCGGCCCGGCACCAACCAGCGTGACCTTGCCATAGCTGCCACTGGCGAGTTTTCCGGCGCCGCCGATATCCGACAATAACTTGTCCTGCATCTGATTGTCGGCACTCTCGGTAAATGCGCGATCAACAAACCGCTCCCAGAAGTTCCGCCGGGCATTTCCGGGCGCAAGTGAGCCGTTCACATGCTCACGAATATGTTGGGCCATGTCGGCCCACTTCTGAAGCGACAGCGGTAGCAAGGTCTCAATGCGTCGGCGGATAGCCTGCGCCAGGATAGGCGCTGCACCATCAGTGGAAATCGCAACCACAACAGGTGATCGATTGACGATCGAACCAAACTGAAACTGGCAGAACTGGGGTTTATCGATGACATTGGCAGGAACGCCTGCACGTTTGGCGGCCTCAAAAAACGCCACGGCATCCTGTTCGCCCTCGCAGTCAGCAATCGCCAGAACAGCTCCCTGAAAGCATTCCGCAGACCATTCTGTATCGTGATGGATGATCGCAGCCGCCGGATTTGGCAAAACGCGCGCCATCAACGACAACATGGCTTCGCCACACTGCTGTTGCGGGCAGTAAAGATGTAGCTGTGCACCGCAGGCCAGAACGAGTTCGGCCTTCCAGGCAGCAGCATCCGATCCACCAGACAAGACGACGGGTTTGCCATTCAAATCCCAGAACACCGGCAATTTGGCCAGCGTCTCCATTCGCACCGCTTCATTTCTCTTGGTTTGCACGACATCCATGGATAATCCCTTCCATCGTAGCGGCCGATCTGCTGCAGGTCGCGTTGGCATTGAAAATGTGGCTGTTGTGTTTGAACCTGCGCCAGGAGAAAATGGCGCAGGCGTTTTCGAATGCAGGACCGCGACTAGAATACGGTTATTCTGCCGCGATCATCAGCGCTTCAAGCGCAATGGCCAACATGCCGTCAACGTTGCGGACCGGAATGGTTCTCACCTCCCCCTCATCCGCTCCCAAGGCCTTCCCCGTCTCAAGCGAGATCACCCAGTTGTGCAATGGACATGTAACGGACGCGCCATGGACGATGCCCTGTGAAAGCGGACCGCCCTTGTGCGGGCAATGATCTTCAATTGCAAAGATCTGATCGTCCGCTGTGCGGAAAACGGCAATCTTCCCCATAGGCGTTTTCACGCAGCGCGCACCTCGCTGTGGAATATCCGAGACATGACCAATTTCGACCCAGTTGCTCATGGCTTTACTCCGCGGCCTGATTAAAACCGATGGTCGCCATCGGATTGAACTCATGTTTATGTTCGCCCGACACACGTTCGGACCATGGGTCGACCTGCGCAAATTTCTGACTGAACACAAAGCGGTCGTAATACGCGCGCCGCTTTTCGCCATCCTCCATAATCTGGCGGCGAACCTCGTCGTAACCGATACGCTTGGCCCATTTGTAGATGCGCTCAAGATACCGCGCCTGTTCACGGTACATCTGGGTCAGAGCCACAATGTGCTCAAGTGCCTCATCCTCGGCCTTAACAAGACCAAGAACCTCGGTCCCCTTGATATCCAGACCGGCGGCACCGGCGAAATGGATTTCGAAACCGGAATCCACGCAGATGACACCGATATCCTTGCAGGTCGCCTCAGCACAGTTGCGTGGACAACCTGACACGGCCAGCTTCAATTTTGCAGGTGTCCAGGAACCCCACATGAACTTTTCGATGCGCACACCAAATCCGGTCGAATCCTGTGTTCCAAAGCGGCACCACTGCTGGCCAACGCAGGTTTTCACCGTCCGCAGACCCTTGGCGTAGGCCTGGCCGGAAATGAACCCGGCCTTGCCAAGATCAGCCCATACCGCTGGCAAATCCTCTTTCTCGATCCCCAACAGGTCGATACGCTGGCCGCCTGTAACTTTCACAAGGGGAATTTCGAACTTGTCGACAACGTCGGCGATTGCGCGCAATTCATTGGCATTGGTCACACCGCCCCACATGCGCGGCACAACAGAATAGGTGCCATCCTTTTGAATATTTGCGTGAACGCGCTCGTTGATGAAACGGGACTGGTAATCGTCGGCATATTCATCTGGCCAGCCACAGACGAGGTAGTAGTTCAGCGCCGGGCGACATTTCGCGCAACCGCATGATGTCTTCCATTCCAGCTCCTGCATGACAGCAGGAATTGACTTCAGACCCTTGGCTTTGATCAGTCGGCGAACATCATCATGGCCAAGATCCGTACATTTGCACATCGGTTGAACGGCTGCCGGATTGTAACTGTCGCCAAGCGTCAGGGTCATCAACTGCTCAACCAGACCCGTACAGTTGCCACAGGAGGCAGAGGCCTTGGTGTGGGCACGAACGTCGTCAAGGCTCGTCAGACCCTTTGATGTAATGGCACTGACGATCTGTCCCTTGCAGACGCCGTTACAGCCGCATATTTCCGCATCAGCTGACAAGGCTGCTACTGCCGCCATCGGATCGAGCGGAGAACCACCCTGATAGGCTTGCCCGAAAATCAGTGTATCCCGCATTTCGGAGACATTCGTGCCTTTCTTCAACAGGTCGAAGAACCACGAGCCATCCGAGGTTTCACCGTAAAGCACAGCACCGATAATACGGTTTTCTTTAAGGATCAGGCGTTTGTAGACGCCGGCCGTGGCATCACGCAGCACGATCTCTTCACGGTCGTCACCCTCGGCAAAATCACCTGCAGAAAACAGATTGATGCCTGTGACCTTCAGCTTAGTATTGGTAACGGAGCCATGATATTCCGCTTGGCCGCCAGTCAGCCTGTCGGCCAAAACCTTTGCACTTTCATAAAGCGGAGCGACAAGGCCGTAGCACATGCCACGATGTTCGGCACATTCACCCAACGCATAGATCGAAGCATCAGAGGTCATCATGCCATCGTCGACCACGATACCTCGGTTGACGGTAAGGCCAGCATCCTTCGCAAGCCCGGCGGACGGACGAATGCCGACCGCCATAACCACCATCTCACCTGGTATGATGCGGCCATCTTCGAGTTCAATACCCTCCACCTTATCCGCACCGAGAATACGCTTGGTGTTGGCTTTGGTGATGATGTCGATACCGCGATCCGTGAGAGCCTTTTCAAGAAGATAGGCAGAGGCGGGGTCAAGCTGGCGCTCCATGATGGTCGGCATCAGGTGAATGACGGTAACGTCCATTCCCTGACGCTTCAGCCCATAGGCTGCTTCAAGCCCCAAAAGACCAGCCCCGATGACAATTGCCCGGCCGCCACGCTGCGAGATATCCAGCATCTTCGTGACATCATCAAGATCACGATAGGCCAGAACACCCGGTAACTGGTGCCCCGGAACAGGGATGATGAATGGCGAGGAGCCGGTGGCAATAACCAGCTTGTCGTAGGAAACTGTAATACCGTTTTCGCTGGTTACTGTCTTGCGATCACGATCAATTCCGGAGACCTTGGCTCCCTTGTGCAATGTCACATTATTTGCCGCATACCATTCATCCGAATGAATGATGATATCTTCATAATCCTTCTCGCCGGAAAGCACCGGTGACAGCATGATACGGTCGTAGTTAACTCTAGGCTCGGCATTAAAAATCGTAACATCATAAAGGCCTGGAGCCGTCTCAAACAGATTTTCGAGCATGCGGCCCGGAGCCATGCCGTTGCCGATAATGACAAGTTTTTGCGTCATGGTTTCACTCCGCGGCTTCAACAAAACGGTGACGTTCGTAAAGGAACTTCAAAACGGCTTCTCGGCATTTGAGGTAGGTTTTGTCGGCCGCAAGTTCGATCCGGTTGCGTGGTCGAGACAGCGGCACGTCAAGCACTTCACCGATATGGGCGGCTGGTCCGTTGGTCATCATGACAATGCGATCGGACAGCAGCACCGCTTCGTCGACATCATGGGTAATCATCACCATGGTGTTCCCGAGGCGGGCATGGATTTCCATCACCGCGTCCTGGAGATGCGCACGTGTCAGCGCATCCAGCGCGCCAAACGGCTCATCCAGCAACAGAATTTTTGGCTCCATAGAAAGTGCCCGGGCAATGCCGACACGCTGTTTCATGCCACCGGAAATTTCCGAGGGTTTCTTGTCCCGGGCGTGCCCCATCTGAACCAGATCAAGATTGCGCATGACCCAGTCATGCCGCTCTGATTTGCTTTTGGTGGAGCTGAATACTTTTTCAACCGCCAGATTGACGTTCTCGTAGACCGACAGCCAGGGAAGCAGGCTGTGGTTCTGGAATACGACGGCACGTTCCGGGCCCGGTTCATTCACCTCACGGTTTTCAAGCAAAACCGCGCCAGAAGACACCTTGGTGAGGCCTGCAATCAGGTTCAGCATCGTCGATTTTCCGCATCCGGAATGGCCGATGACCGACACAAACTCACCTTTGTCGATGGTGAGGTTGATGCCTTTCAATACCTCGGCCCGAGAACCACCCTTGTCGAAATATTTGTCGATATGATCAAGCTTGAGATAAGCATTCATGATGGGCTCCTCAATTTGCCGCGGCGCCACGGGTGATGAATTTTCCAAGTGCGGCCACCAGCTTGTCGAGGACAAAGCCGACCACACCGATATATGCTAACGCGACGATGATGTCGGGCAGCCGCGATGAATTCCACGCATCCCAGATGAAGAAGCCAATACCGACACCACCCGTCAGCATCTCGGCTGCAACAATAGCCAGCCAGGACAGGCCAACACCAATGCGAAGCCCGGTGAAAATGTACGGCGCGGCGGACGGCAGCATAATTTTGAAGAAAAACTCTAGCTGATTGAGCCGCAACACCTTGGCGACGTTGCGATAGTCCTGCGGAATGTTACGCACACCCACGGCCGTATTGATGATGACCGGCCAGATCGACGTGATGAAAATCACAAAAATTGCCGATGGATTACTGTCTTGAAACGCTGCAAGCGAAAGCGGAAGCCAGGCAAGCGGCGGTACTGTACGCAGCACCTGAAAGATTGGATCGAGACCACGCATGGCCCATATCGATTGTCCGATGACAGCACCGACCACGACGCCGGCAATCGCGGCAAGACCAAACCCGTAAGCGACACGCTCCAGCGACACCAGGACACGCCAGCCAAGACCGATATCCTGCGAGCCGTAGTTGAAGAAAGGATAGGCAATCAGGTCATAGCTTTCCTGAAAAACCTGGCTGGGAGGCGGCAAGGTCGCACCTGGGGCAGAACAGAGAAACTGCCAGATCCCCAGCATCATCACCAAGACCACCAGAGGCGGCAGCGTATTGCGTGCAGCAGCAATACCAATTTGGTCAAACCGAAAACGCGAAGCAGGCTTCGTCGTCAGTGTCACGACTGTCGCCTTGGAAATCTTCGGCTTTTCCGGTTGCGGTTGCAATTCACGGGCCAATGCAGACATGAATTATTCCTTTAAAATCAATTGTATGCCGTGGGGATATGCCCGCCGGTCGGACCGCACCAAAGAGGGGAACGAAAGGGTGCGACGCTAAGGCATGACACATCCCCGCTCTCCTCCTCAGGAGGCAACTTTGATGCTGAGACTTTCGAGATAGGATGATGGGTTTTCCGGATCGAAGACCTTGCCGTCGAAGAATGTTTCCTTGCCACGCGAAGGTGAGGCAGGAATATCGGCAGCAGCGACGCCAAGCGCTTGCGCTGCTTCCCGCCACAGGTCCTCGCGGTTGACCTGATCGACCAGCGCCTTGATATCAGTGTCTGGTGCAAACTTGCCCCAGCGGGCATTTTCAGCAATGAACCACGTGTCGTGGCTCTTGTATGGATAAGACGCACCGTCTTTCCAGAACTTCATATAGAGATCACTGCCGTGAACGAAACGTTCATTGCCGTAGTTGATGTCGCCTTTTAGGCGGCCCAAAACATCTTTCGGGGGCACGTTAAACCATTGACGCTTGCCAAGGATCGTCGACATCTCATCCTTGTTGTCCATGCTGTCGCACCACTGCTGCGCCTCCATCACGGCCATGAGCAGGGCCTTTGCAGCATTTGGATTTTTCTCGACCCAATCGGCACGCATGCCGAGCGCCTTTTCGGGATGTCCCTTCCACAGCTCGCCGGTGGTACAGGCTGTGAAGCCGATACCCTGATTGACGAGTTGCTCATTCCACGGTTCACCAACACAGAAAACATCCATGTTGCCAACCTTCATATTGGCGACCATCTGCGGAGGAGGAACGACAATGGTGGACACGTCCTTGTCGGGATCGATACCACCCGCAGCCAGCCAATAGCGGATCCACAGATCGTGTGTTCCACCAGGGAACGTCATGGCGGCCTTGATTTCTTTGCCTTCAGCTTTCTTTTTTTCAAACGCTGCCTTCAATTTCGACGCATCAAGCTGAACGCCTGTCTCGGCATATTCCTTGGCGACCGAAATGCCCTGACTATCAAGGTTGAGGCGAGCAAGAATTGCCATCGGCACCGGCACATTGTTTTGCGTTACCTTACCGGTATGCATGAGATAAGGCATTGGCGTCAGAATATGCGCGCCATCAATGCCGTTAGAGGCACCACCCAGCACCAGATTATCGCGTGTCGCACCCCAGGACGCCTGCTTGATAACCTCAACATCCGGCATGCCATGTTTGGCAAACAGGCCTTTTTCCGCTGCCACCACCAAAGGAGCGGCATCCGTCAGGGCGATATAACCGAGCTTTGCCCCTGTCACTTCCGGAGTGGAAGCGGCAGCAAAGGCACCGGATGGAAATGCTGACCGGACCGCCGTAATCAGGGCAGCGGTTGCTGTGGTTTTCAAAAGACCGCGGCGACTAACAGAACCCGTGAGTATATTTTTCATTCGCATGTTCCCCTTTTGGTGACCACCAGAACGGTGGTTTGTTTCTTGCGAAAAAAATCCGGAAATAAAAAAAAACGCCGCTCGGATATTGCGCCATCAGGATCCAATGTCCCGGGCAGCAAAACCTTGCGACGTCCGTGTCTTCTGTGGGTGCATATCTCGCACCCAGCTTGCCGCGATCTCCATTGACCGCTGCGCAAAATACAAAGCAATCAGCGTGCCAATTCGAAAACCGGACAACAAAGCGCTGTATTCTAACGATTATTTTGAAAGGAACATTAAACGCCTATTTTTTAGGCCGCACAAGAATAGGGTGTTATTTATGCAATTGCTGAAAAGCACGAAACCTGTTTTGGGCAGTGTTTGTGCAGCTTGCAGATTTTATTCGTGATCGCGACGTGCAAGCTCGCCGGTTTTCCGGCGCACCGCGAATGCCTCTACGTAGCGTTCAATGGAGGCCGGGTCGAACACATGTCCGTCCATGAAACGATCATCAGCATCAGCACCTTCAACGCGAATATCAGCATCAGACGGTAGACTTACGTCCCCGAGTGCTGCGCGATAGATATCAGGCCGATATGCAGATGCGGCGGCATCGGCTCCCTGCGGTGAAAACCTCGTCTGGCCCCAGCGGATCATCTGGCTATATATCCACAGGGCCTGGCTCTGCCGCGGATAATTGGCATGGTCACCATGGAAGGTGAAATAACGGCTGATGACCCGACGGTTGCCGCGATCATCAATGTTGAACTCGCCCGCCAATACATGCCGTAAAATCCCAGACGAAGTGCCGATGTAGCGCGGGTCAGCCAGCACACTGCTGAGCGCATCATGGTTGTCAGGCACATCGCACCACCGCGCCGCCGCATCCAATGCGACCAGCAGTCTCCCCACACATTCCTGCTGCGTTTCGGCCCATTCAGGGCGCATGCCAATGACCTTTTCAGGCGCAGAAGGCCAAATGTCCTGCTTGGCGGCGACAATTTTGCCAACACCACGCTCAGAGGCCACCATGTTCCATGGCGCTCCGACACAAAAACCATCAATAGCGCCTGCCGCCAACGCATCCGAGGTTAGAGGCGGCGGCACGACGACAAGTTTGACATCACGATCAGGATCAATGCCGCCGGCTGCCAGCCAGTACCGGAACTCATAATTGTGCGATGAGAACGGATAGGTCACGCCGAAGGTAGGCTGTGGCTCACCCTGCTCACGCAGAGTTTCAAGCACCCGCTTCAGTGCGACAGCGTTTTCCAGAGCGGTTGCCGTTTCCGAAAGACCGGTCGCTTCGCGCATTTTGACAAAAAGCCGACTGGATAAAGTGATCGCATTGCCTCCACGACCCAGCGAAAACGGTGTGATGGTCGGCGACGGGTTGGAGCCAAGGCCAAGCATCGAGGCTACAGGCATGGGCGACAGCGTGTGCGCTATATCGAACTGGCGAAATGCCAATCTGTCTCGCACGTTCGCCCAGGAAACATCCTTAACCAGATCAAGGCTCAGGCCTTCTTTGGCGGCAAATCCAAATTCCGCGGCAGCAATCAGCACAGACGCATCGACCAGGGGAATGAAGCCAGCGCGCAGTGTGCGCTGTCTGTCGTTACCGATCAATTCCGGCGCAGCATGAGACGCCGGGTTTTCACCCTGTCTGTTGGTTCCACTACCGTTTGCCGTCATGTCATTCACTCCACATCTACCGTCAGTGTGCGCGTGACGCCCGAGGTCAATTCTCCTGCGGGCGTTACATCAGCAAACCGGCAGCCGTCACCACGCTTTGCGCAATTTCAGACAGTTTTTTCTTTTCGTTCATGGCGGTCTGGCGCAGTAACGCAAAAGCTTCCTCTTCGGACAAACCACGCATTTTCATCAAGATGCCCTTGGCGCGCTCAACAATCTTGCGCTCTTCCAGCGCCGATCTCGCCTCCGCCAGTTCACGCTGCAGGCGGCTAAACGCATTAAAGCGACTGACTGCCATATCGAGGATCGGCTTGACCCGCTCCTTCTTCAATCCATCAACAATATAGGCGGAAACACCCGCTTCAACAGCCGCCTCAATCGAGGCTGTGTCAGAGCGGTCCACAAACATGGCAATTGGCCGGCCAACCGTCCGGGTTAACTGGAACAGATGCTCCATCATGTCGCGGTTGGGGTTTTCAATATCGATAACGATAACATCCGGACAGAGCGTCTCGATGGTACGCGCGACACCGTGAACCTCATGAATGACAGTGACACGGCTGTGCCCTGCCTCCCGCAAGCCTTCCTCGATAATGGAAGCACGGATAGCGTTTTCATCAATAACGAGGATTGTCAGGTCCGGGTGCGTCATGGCGCAATTCATGACGCAGCGCAGCACGTTGCGCAATCCCTCATCATTCGAGTTCAGGGGATTGATGAGAATGTTCAGCCGGCCCTGGGCATGCGGGGCGTGCTAGCAAGTAGTTTCTGGGTGTAGAGATGGGAAGGGTTGGCGAGGATATCACGTGTCGCGCCCTGCTCTACGATCTTGCCCTTTTCAAGCACGATCAACCTGTCGCAAAGCATGGAAACGAGTGCAATATCATGCGACACCACAACAAAAGTCATGCGTTTTGACAGGTCCCGCAATAACTCGATGATACGGGCGCGCGTGGAGAGATCGAGGGCACTGACGACCTCGTCGGCGATAATGAGATCGGGGTTTGAGACAATCGCACGGGCAATCGCAATACGTTGACGCTGACCACCGGAAAATTCATGAGGATAACGTCTGAGCGCATCCGCAGGCAGGTCAACCGCTGCCAGAGCCTGCGACACAGCCTGCATGATATCTGTTTCGATTTTGAGAGAACGCAGTGGTTCGGCAATAATATCGAACACACGCTGACGAGGATCAAGCGACGAATAGGGATCCTGAAACACGGCCTGCACGCTGCGACGAAAGCCACGCATGAAACCGCTATTTTTAATATCAAGCGCCTCTCCGCGGAAAGAAACCTGTCCAGCAGACGCTCGCTGAAGCCCAAGCAACAGCTTCAGCATGGTTGTCTTACCTGAACCGGATTCGCCAACAATTCCCAGATTGCTGCCAGCCTCCAGCGTCAGGTTGATATCATGCAACACCGGTTTTCCTGCGGTGTAGGAAAACGACACATTGGACAAATTCAGCAGGCTCATGACGCAATCTCCAACGCCTTGTCAAAGGCACGGGCCGCGGCAACCAACCCCTGCGTATAAGGATGCGCGGGTTGGGAAAACAGGGATCCTACTGGTCCTTGCTCAATCAACTCTCCTTGCCGCAAAACAAGTGCACGTTCGGTCACAGTCGCAACAACTGGCAAGTCGTGACTGATAAACAGCAGCCCCATGCCTTCATCCCGCACGAGCGCCTCAAGCAGTTTCAGAATTTCGGCCTGCGTTGTGACATCAAGTGCAGTTGTCGGTTCATCCGCAATCAGCAGCTTGGGGCGGCAGGCCAAGGCCATTGCGATCGCCGCACGCTGCCGTTGGCCGCCGGAGATTTCATGCGGCCATGACGCGGCAATCCGCTCCGGATCCGGCAATGCAACGCGCTCCAGCAACGCCACAACCCGTTTGTGAATCTCGGCCTTCGAAGCTCTCTGCCCATCGCGTAACGCACGGCGAGATACGACCTCTGCAACTTGGTTGCCAATTCGCATCAATGGATCAAGCGCTGTCATCGGCTCCTGAAATACAGCCGCCACGCTGTTGCCGCGCAAAGGCACGAGGTCACGGTCTTTCGCCCCGATCACCTGCTGTCCATCAAGGATGATGGAGCCGCTTGCTCGCATGGCGTCGGTCAGCAGGCCCATAGCAGCAAGCGCCGTCAATGATTTGCCCGAGCCGGACTCACCAATAAGTCCAACCCGTTCACCCTGTGAGATCGAGAAGGAGATGCCGGAAACCAGCTTGCGGCCTGCGGTTTCGATTTCAAGATTTTCAACCGACAGCAAAACGCTCATCTCTGTCTCCTGCGTGTTGGATCTGCCGCATCACGCAGGCCATCGGCAAACAAGTTCAACCCAATCACCAGAGACACCAGAGCAAGACCCGGAGCAATGGCACCAAAAGGTGCTGTATAAACGGATGCCTGTGCTTCCTGCAGCAATCTGCCCCACGATGCATTGGGGGGTGGCGCGCCAAGTCCAAGATAGGAAAGCGACGCCTCCGCAATGACGGCCAAGCCGAATTGCAGGGCAAAATTGACGATCAATGTCGGCCAGATGTTGGGAAGGACGTGAATACGAACGATGCCCAGCCAGGAGGTTCCAGATATTCTGGAGGCCGTTATGTAATCCATCGCCAAGACACGCTTTGCCAGAATGCGGGTCAGTCTGGCGACAATGGCAGAACCGGCAATACCGATGGCAAGGATTGCAGTCCAAAGGCTGGCTCCATCGCTTGAGGCGACAATCAGCATGGCCAGAAGCAGTGTCGGAAAGGCAATCAGAATATCAAGCGTCGCGGCCAGCACATCATCCAGTGTCTGCGTTGCAAATGCCGAGAGTATGCCAATTGTCACCCCGATCAATGCACTGATGGCAACCGCACCACAGCCGACGATCAGAGCGATCCGCGAGCCAATCATGATTTGTGTCATCAGGTCGCGGCCCAGCCTGTCGGTTCCCGCCCAATGAATGAGCGATGGACCTTCAAGCCTGCCACCGACCATGTCGCTGACACCGTAAGGTGTCCAAAACAGTGACAGAAGCGCAATTGCCAGATGCAGGGCGACAAACAGACCACCAATCAGCAGCGGCAATGGCAGTTTTATCTTCGCTTCGGTTGTCTCCACAGGAAGGGTCATATGATGATCGCTCATACTCCACCTCCTGCTACGCGATTGCGCAATCGCGGATCAATAATTCGTTGCGCCAGATCAGCCGCAAAACCGACAAGCAGCACCAGCAGTGTCGAGATAAAAAGCACGCCCTGAACATTCGGATAGTCGCGCTGTTCAATGCCCAAAAGCAGCATGGAGCCGAGGCCGGGAAGCGAAAACACCCGCTCAACCACCACGGCGCCAAGCAAAGTGGACGCCAGTTCGATACCGCTAATGGAAATGACCGGCACCGCGCCGTTTCGAATTCCGTGGCGGATCAGCGCCTGCGAAAACGTCGCGCCGAGCGCGCGTGCGGTGCGCAGATAATCACTGCCCAGCACATCCTGCGTCGCAGACCGCACATAGCGGATCAACGAGGCTGACATGACGATGGCGATGGTCGCGACGGGAAGCACAAGGGATTGAAACGCGGCAGGCGCAGTTTGCCATCCACGAGACGGAAAGCCGCCCGATGGAAACAGCCGTAGGTTAACCGCAAAAATGCCGACCAGCAGGATACCGATCCAGAAGACCGGAACCGCGATACCGAGCTGTGAAACGACTGATATCACCGTCCCATACCAGCGGTTCTGGCGCACCACCGACAAAATCCCGAGCGGAACAGCAATTGCGATTGCCACAAAAAACGCCATCAGCGTCAGCGGTACTGTCACGATCAACCGTTTGCCGATTTCAGACAGTACAGGCGCGCCACTGACGAATGAGTTTCCAAGGTCAAAACGCGCAAGGCTGCTGATAAAGCGCAAAAACTGCTCATAGAGCGGTAGATCGGAACCAACTTGCCGGCGCGCGGCTTCAATCTGCGCGGCATCGGCACCGACAGAAACCAGCGCATTGGCAGGATCGCCCGGCAGCAGCCGCAGCAAAACAAACAGGACGAGAGAAGCGATAACGACCGACAGGACCAGAATGGCCGAGCGGCGAACAAGATAGGAAAATATGACGCTTACCTCTCAAGCATGAGCTACCGACTTCCGGTCCGCTCATCGGCTGACATTTCACAGTTTGCTGCTGACCATTTCCTTATACAAGATCAACGGATTACAGCAAACGCAGCAACGCCGCCGGAAAATAATTCAGGCGGCGTTCCGTGTCGAGTATAGAGTTTCTCTGCTTATTCGGCTTTGGTGATGTCGTAAGCGAAGAACTGCGAGTTCAATCCGTTCAGCGAATAACCGGTGACCGATTTTTTCGAAACAACGATCTGTGGATAGAGATAGAACCAGTTGCTGGCTGCATCTTCGGCAATGATCTTGTTTGCTTCGGTCAGTTTTGCAGTCTGCTCATCGGTCGTCGCACTGGCTTCCGCCTGCTTGATCAGGTCAACAACCTGAGGGTTGTTATAACCCCAGTAGAAGTCCGGGTTACCGTAGAACACGATATCGCGGTGGTTCACGTGCTCCTGCAGGGTCGCCTGGAAATCATGCGCCTTGTAGATTTTCGTGTACCACTCATTGGCGGTGATGATGTTGATGTTGACCTTCACGCCCACCTTGGCCAGTTCGCTCTGGATAAACTGGGCAGCAATCGGATGTGGGTCGTAGTTCGGCGTGTCGATTGTGAAGGTGAAGCCATCGGGATAACCGGCTTCCTTCAGCAATTCCTTGGCGCTTTCAGGATTGTAGGCGTCGACCTTGGTCAGATCGACATACCATGGATCTGTCGGTGGTACGAAAGAACCGATGAGCGTACCATAATCGCCCCAGACAGCCTTCAGCAACTTCTGGTCATCGATGGCGCGCGCCAGCGCCTTGCGAACCTTGACGTTGTCGAATGGTGCAACGCGGTCATTATACGCAAGGAGAAGCTTGGTGGTGGACTTGCCTTCGCTGACGGTAAATTCAGGATTATCCTTGAACTGCGCCAGAGAATCAGGGCTCTGCACCGAGGTGATCACATCAACCGAACCAGTCAGCAGCGCATTATTTAGCGCAGTCGCTTCGGTGAAATACTGAAAAACAACTTCGCCATTTTTCGGCTTTTCACCCCAGTATTTGTCAAAGCGCTTGATGGCCAGAGACGAACCGCGACGCCAATCTTCGAGCGCATATGGACCGGTACCGTCTTCTTTCGCCTGCAGATCGGTTGAATCGTCATTGACGATCCAGACATAGCTCAGATTGTATGGCAGCGAGATCGACCGAGACGAGAGCTTGATGACAACAGTCTCGTCGTCAGGGGTTTCGATACCGGCAATTGTCTTCAGGCTGTTCTTGCGCGAGCTTTTCGATTCCGGCGCAGCAACGCGTTCAATAGAGAACTTGACGTCCTTCGAGGTCAGCGGCGCACCCGAATGGAAGGTCACACCAGGCTGAAGTTTGAAGGTGTATGTCAAACCATCTTCGCTTGCAGTGAACTCTTTCGACAGGGCGGGCTGTACGGAGCCATCATCATCAAGGCGGAAAAGCGCTTCATAAACGTTGCCATTGAAGGCTTCGTTGATACCCTGACCGGCACCGGCGGTGTTATCAAGGTTTTGCGGCTCATAGAGCGAACCGATATTGATTGTGGCATCCGGATTGTTTTCAGCAGCAAACGCATGGGTGAACACGCCGGCTCCAAGCACGATCGCAAGTGCGGTCGTTACAGCCCGGTTGGTGTGTTTCATGGTGCCGTTGCGGGTTTTGAAACCGCTCATATCATTCTCCTGTTCGAAATTGCTGCCTGTTGTGGCTTGCCGTCGACAGAGATTATACAATCACGCCGATAGGATCGATATCTGGCTGAACACCTATTTATAATTGTTTCATAGAAATTTATCTCGATTAAAGATCGTTACGTAGAGATTTTTTGCTAAATTGGCAGAAGCATGTTTTCGTCGGACAGGATAAACTTCACTCCATCAAATCTGGAATCGACGACAAGAGGACATGATGGCGGATATGGATCGCGAACGGGCGCAGCAACTGCTGGGCGCCTCGGGGCTGGACGGCATGGTTTTATTCCAGCCGGAAACCTTCCGTTATGCGACCGGCATAAGCGCGGGCGTTGCCATCATGTGGGGGCGTGCGGGCTCGGCTATCGCACTGGTCCCGGCCGACAGCACATCGAGGCTCGCCGCAGTCGTCAGCGACCATGTTTTTGCCGGTACAGGCAATTTGCGCCAATCGATCGATCTGCGTTCACACCGCATCTGGATCGATGCCGTGTCTCTTCATGAGACGACCTCGGTTTCAGACATCAATGCGGCCTATCGCAACAGCAATAATATTGGACCGAGGCCTGAAACCTTTGACCAACAGGCATGTTTTCAGCTTCTGGCCGACATCATAAAGGAGCGTGGTCTCGATCATGCACGCCTCGGTGTCGATCTCGAGTTCATGCCCGCAGCCGATTTTGCGAAACTGAAAAAGACGATCCCGACAGTCAACTGGCAGGACGCGTCCGGCATCGTCAAACGGCTGCGGATGATCAAGAATCCCCCTGAAATCCAGCGTTTGCGCAATGCTGCATCCTATGCGGAAGCCGGGCTGCAACTGCTGGCAAAGTCAGCAAAATCTGGCTCCAGCCTCAAGGATTTGTCCACCGCATGGCTCACAGGTGCGACAGAAGCAGCGATCGCCAATGGTGAGGTTCTTTCAGGACACTGGGATTACATCTCCATCGGCGCAGATCTGCAGAACATGGCAGCAACCGTTAAAGACGGCGACCTGATAAAGGCCGATGTCGGTACGCTCGTCGGCGGATACTCATCCGATGGCGCGCGAACATTCGTCTTTGGTCAGCCCTCACCACTCGCCAGCGAAGTCTACAAGGCATTGCTTGAAACGTTTCTTATCGGGGTGGACGCACTCAAACCCGGCAATACATTCGGTCAGGTCCACGCAGTCATGTTGGCAAACATGCGCAAGCTCGGCTTTGAGGAATATTATCGCGGCCATTTCGGCCACTCGGTTGGCGCCGCAGTTGGCATCGAAGAATGGCCATTTATTTCACATGGCAATGACATCACCATAGAACCCAATATGGTGCTGGCATTGGAAGTGCCATTTTATGCCAATGGCCTGGGTGCGCTGATGATTGAGGAGCAATTCCTGATCGCATCCACTGGCGCAGAAACCATGAACCGTCTTTCTCGCGAGCTCGTATCGATCGTTTGAAATTCAAGAATTGATGCGTCAGTCGGTCACTGGCGCATCACGCATCTGCGCATTATCCTCAAAGGCAAGCAACCAACGCCATTTGTGCGGAAATCACCAACCACCATGAGCCAGCCTCCAACAGTATCACCTAACAAAAAAGCCCCTTCTGCAAAGCGCGATGAAGACGGAAACTTCATTCTCGATGCAGAATTCATTGCCAGCCGCTTTGGCCTGCAGGAAAATGCCGTGCGCGACCTGATGCGGCGCAACCTCGTTCACAGCCTGGTCGAGGAAGGTCGCGACACTGACGCAAACACCTGGCGGCTTACCTTGCGGTGTGGCAACCGGCAGTGGCGGGCGATACTGGGGATCGATGGCGAATTACATGACGAGACCATCCGTTTCGTGTCACCTCAGTCACGATAAGGCACTGATAAAACTTGTGAACATCGCCTTTTCCAAGTATTGACTGAATACCCTCTGGGTATGGAACCCATCGACGTGAAAACAAGCATTAGAACCATTGCCAAATTGGCGGGAACCTCCGTTACCTCAGTCTCGCGCGTGCTGAACAACAGCGGCTACACGTCCGCAGATGTGCGTGAAAAGGTCGAAGCGGCAATCAAGGAACTCAACTACACGCCGAGCAAGGGGGCGCGCATGTTGCGCGGCGAACCAAGCCGCATGATTGGTTTGCTGTTGCCATCAATCGATCTGCCGTTTTTTGGTATTCTTGCCCACAGCATCGAACAACAGCTTTTTGAACGGGGCTATCAGACGCTGATTTGCAGCACCGCTGAAAACCGTGAACATGAAGAACGATACATTTCCATGCTGTTGTCGCAGCGTGTTGATGGCGTCATCGTTGCAAGCGCCTTTGGCGACCTGTCGCATTTCCGTTCTCTCGCCAGTACACAAATTCCAATCGTCGGAATTGACCGCGAAATGAGCGGCATTTCCAAAGATGCTGTTATGGCTGACCATATCGAGGGTGGACGCATGATGGCGAAACATCTTCTCGACCTTGGCCACCGCAAAATCGCCGTCATCGGCGCACCCGGTCACAGCCAGCCTATTCAACTGCGCCTTGAAGGTGTTCGCCAGGAACTTGCCGCTCACGGACTTGCGCCCGCCAAGGAAGCAATCGGCGAGGAACATCGCTTTGCGGAAATCCACGAAATGGCGCAACAGCTTTTACGCGACTGCCCCGACGTAACGGGGCTGATTGGGACAACCGATATTGCCGCGATTGCCGCCATTCATGCCATTCATCATCAGGGGCACTCTGTGCCGCAGGATTACTCGGTAATCGGCTTTGATGATTTGCCGGAAGCGTCGCACATGTTGCCGCGCCTTACCACTATTGCACAGCCCATTCGTGAGGTTGGTCTGCAGGCTGTCGAGCGGCTGGAAAAATTGATTGATGCACACCGCAAGGAAAAGGACCTTCCAGCCATGGGAGTGCTGCGCTTGCCGGTTACGCTGGTTAAGCGTGAATCCACCGGGCCTGCACGGCTTTAACCCGGTGGCAATATTGCGGTCACGACAGAACAGAAGCTGAAATCGAATAACGTGTCGTCAGGCTCTCACCGGCCGTAAAACGCCACGCTGTTGGCACACCAGCCTGATTGAGCGGATTTGAGGCCACTGAAATGCCGACCCCCAGATCGAACGCCGCCCTCACCGGCTCTGCCCCGAGTGCCAGATGTCTGTTGAGCCACGGGCGCTGGCTGCGGCCGCGATTGGAAATCCACAACATCAGGCTCGGGAAGATTTCACGGTCCCATTCAAGAACGGTGCGATAATTCTGCTCGAGATTATCGAGGACCAGCCGTCCTTCAACGACCGTCACCAGAAGAAGATTTTCGGATTGCCCCGCAAATGGCAAAGCGGTGGCATCGACCTCATCGCCGTCGCGGCTCTTTAACACGGACAGATCTGCGAAACATTGATCCTCTGCAAAACGTGACAATGGCTGGCGTTCATCCAGAGGGTGTGTCCACACACCACTGTGCGGACCGGTGTGAAGCTTGATGGCACCAGGCGTTTCCGGCAAAACAAAACAGGGATGCAGGCCAATAGGTATCTCGCAATCGCGCCGCGCCGTGATCGTTAGCTCAAATTCCAACCCCGCATTGCCGGTCACAGCTACAATACGCCGTTGCAGGGATTTGATCACGCTTGCCTGCGGATATTCAATTTCAGCCAGAAGTTCTCCTTCGCCACCAGCCGAGATGGTCCAATGGTGGTTTGAACCAATGCCATGTGGATCCTCGAATGCAGGATCAGAGATGACGGCGCGTCCTTGCGCCTCGCGCCAGCGTTCGGGAAGTGGTCGATCCGGAACCGCACCAAATGGCACGCAAGGCCATACACCGCGCAAACGCTGAAGGATGGCCGGTTGATCGGCCATATCCTCATTTGCCCAGGGAGCAACATGCAACGGCGACACTGACCGCCCATCCTCGAGGATAAAAGACACCGGTCCCAGCATGCCGCCCAGACTTTGCAGTGCTGCCTCACCCCGATCCCATAACATCGACAAATTTTGCATGTGCTTGTCTTCCTCAGCCATGGCCGGCATGTGGGCGATCGATGATCAGATTGATGAATACAGCGCCAAGGATCAGTGCGCCACGAACCACCTGCTGCGCGTAGGGGTTAAAGCCCCACAACGTCATAGCGTTCAAAAGCACACCTAAAAACAACACGCCAACAAAGGCTCCCCATATCGATCCTTTGCCCCCAAACAGGCTGACACCGCCGATGATGACAGCAGAGATGACCTCCAATTCCATGCCTTTAGCAATGGTCGGATTGCCGGAATTGAGAAGCGACGAATAAACGATACCACCCGTGACAGCAAAAAGGCTGGTGATGATCATGCACAAGGTGCGGGTGCGGCTCACAGCAAGACCTGAAAGGCGCGCTGCCTCCGCATTACCACCGATGGCGTAGACCGAACGTCCAAAGCTGGTGTAATTGGCCAGAACGTAAGCGATAATAAAGGCAATCAACAGCAGATATACCGGTACCGGAACGTGGAATATGCGTCCGCTTCCGATGAAATAATACCATGACGGGAAGGACTCGATTGGTGTTCCGTCGGTGATCAGATTGGCCAAACCGGCAAGCGTTGCCATCATCGCCAGCGAAGAAATAAAGGTCGGCACCATGAAGCGGTTTCTCAACCAGCCGTTAAAGATACCGATGCCGGCGCCGAAAGCGAATGTCAGTGCAAAGGCCGCAATAACGACCAATATAGCCGGCTCAAAGTCACCGCCTGATATCCATGACACCAGCCACGCGACAAGACATGAAGAGGCCGCCACCATGGAGCCGACTGAAAGGTCAATTTCACCAACAATGATCAGCAGTGTCATGCCAAATGCGATCATGCCGGGTACGGCGATGGTGCGCAAAATATTGAGCTGATTATCAAGCGACATGAACCCGCGTGCGGTGAACGCCACCAGCACGTAAAGGCCGATGAGGATGATCAGCATGGAGTTCCGTCGTGCGAAGGTTCCGATTTTTCCGCCGGAAAGCGTCATGGAAATCTCCTGAATTCAATGGGTTTGGTGCCGGACCATGCAGGCGGCATAGAGGGTTTTGGGATCAAGTTTCTCATTGACGAATTCGTCGGCGATAACGCCGCCGCGCAAGATGAGAATGCGGTCACAGCATTCGACCAGATCTTCCAGTTCGGTGGAGACCACGATACTGGCAAGGCCGCGCGTCGCCTGTTCCCAGATGATGTTGTAGATCTGCTGTTTGGCCAACACGTCAACGCCGCGACCCGGCTCGTCAAAAAGCAGTATGCGAGGGTCGTCATTCAGCCAGTTACCAACCACAATTTTTTGCTGGTTACCGCCGGAAAGGCTGGAAACGGGCAGCGACGGATCTCCCACCTTGATCAGCAAATTGTCGATCTGCCGTTTGACATAAGGGTCTTCGCGACCGGTGGTTATGAAACCGAGTTTGCCAATGCGCTGCATGGCGGCAAGACACAGGTTTGCATGACTGGACAGAATTTGCGCCAATCCTCCATGCTTGCGGTCTTCGGAGGTGTAACCGATACCAAATGCTTTCATGACAGGGATGGAGACGTTCGAAACGGTTTCGCCATCAACGACAATTTCACCCGTATCATGCGGTCCTGCGCCGTAGATCGCCCGCAAAAGCTCCGTTCTGCCCGAGCCGAGCATTCCCGCAATACCGACCACTTCACCGGGGTAAAGGTCGAAGGAAATGTCTTTTAGCAAAGGGGCAAGCGACAGGTTGCGCACCGAAAGGATTGGTTTGGTCCGCTCTTTGGGGTGCAACGGGCGATGAACCGGCTGGATTTCCCCAAACATCATTTCAAGAATGACCGCAGGTGTCGCCTCCTCAATCGAGCAAGAGCCCGTGAAAACACCATCCCGCAGCGCTGTTACCGTGTCGGCAATCTCGGTCAGTTCTGCCAGTCGATGCGAAATATAGATGATCGTCACACCGCGATCCCGCAGACGCCGGACAAGTTCAAACAATTGTTTGACTTCAGCCTGGGCGAGCGCCGAGGTCGGTTCGTCCAATTGCAGCACAATCGGTTTGAACGACATCGCCTTGACGATTTCCACCACCTGCTGGCGTCCGACGGATAAGGCACCAGCGGGAATATCCGGATCAATGTCACCCGCCCCCATATCATTGAGCAATTGGGCCGCACACTTGCGCAACGCAGGCCAGTCAATAAACGGCGTGCCTTTACGCTTGGGCAAACGTCCCATGAAGATGTTCTCGGCCACACTCAAATGTGGCACAAGGCTTAGTTCCTGATAAACCGTGACAATACCCGCTTCCAGCGCGTCGGATGGGCGCGAAAAGCGGCATACTTCACCATTCAGAATGATCTCGCCCTTTGTCGGTTCGGTGGCACCGGACATCATCTTGATGAAGGTGCTTTTACCTGAACCGTTTTTACCAAGCAGGGCGTGAACCTTCCCCCGTTCAAAGGAGTGGTTGAAGTCGTCGAGCGCCGTCACCCGGCCATAATGCTTGGTGAGGCCACGCAATTCGAGGACGGAAGACATACGTTCTCCGTTATGTTGTCTGGAGGGTGGGAGAATGCGCACGGCATAAATTGATTATGCCGTGCGCGTTTCCTTACTTCTTGAGGCTTTCGGCAAAGGCCTTTACGCCGTCAGGATCAGCGCGTGACAGCAGCAGAGCCGGAACGGTCGTCTGTTCAGCCACCTTGTCGCCCTTAAGAATGGAAAGAGCGGCATCGACACCCTGTGCGCCCATGTCGAATGGAGACTGCGCAGTAACGGCCTGCAGAACATTGTCATTGGCCATCAAGCCTTTGGCAAGCTGTTCGGAACCGTCGATACCGAAGACATAAACGGAACCAGCCTTTCCAGCATTGCGCACAGCCTGCATGGCACCAATCGTACCACCTTCATTGGCCGCGTAGACCACATTGACGTCAGGGTTGGCAGTGAGAATGTCGGTGGCGACAGACACGGCCTTTTCTGGAAGCCATGCGTCCTGTTCGGTCACGACATCAACGGTATTGCCTTCAGCTGCGGCTTCCTTGAAGCCCCCTGTGCGCTCACCACTTTGTTCCGGCAGCAGCGACTTGAAGCCCAAAATGGCAACCTTTGCCTTACCGCCCAGAGTTTCAGTGATGAATTTGCCTGCCGCCTTGCCGGTAGAAATGCCAAGATCCTTGTTTGAGGTCGAGAAGGTTGCCTGTGCAATACCGGCATCGGTCAGGCCACCGTTGACGGCGACTACGACGATGCCTGCGTCACGGGCGCGCTTCAGAGCTGCGGCCGAGTTCTTGGCAGACACAGGGGCAATGACGATCGCATTCACCTTGCGGGCGATATAGGTATCGATCGCCTGCGTTTCCTTGGCCTGATCGCCATCGATATTGATTTCAAGAATTTCCGCACCGGCTTTTTCAGCTGCACTGCGCATCCCGGCCTGCAGGGATTTCATGAACTGGTCGCCCTGGAACACGATGCTTGCCACCACCGGTTTGTCGGCAGCCTGTGCCAGCATTGGCGCCATGCTGACAGATGTAATCAAACCCAATGCTGCGGCTTTAAGATATGCCTTCATGCTATTCTCCTCCCTTGTGTTGATGGTACCGGCCTTCGCATACTCCTTCTGCGAAAAACCGGGATTTAGCCGAATGCCGGTCTCGCCTCCTTTGTTTCCTCAACGAGAACGGACATATGCGGAATTCCATCGGTGGCGGTTGCGCCACCGAGACAATGGGCCGCCGCGCGATGCGCGACAGCGGCAATTCTGGCAGAGGGCCAGCCCTCATGCAGGCCGTAAAGAACAGCGGCGCAGAAAGCATCTCCAGCACCGACTGGGCTTACGATCTCTTCTACTGCGACCGGAAGCGAGTGGGTTGTGATCGCCTCGCATCCACGCTCAAGCCATAAAGAAAGCTCTGGTGCATGGATGATTGCGCCACGCCGCACGCCACCAGCCAGCAAACTGTTGCCTGCCTGGTGAACGGCATCAACGAGCAACTTGCCTTGGCTGTCACGAACGGCAATTCCCGTCGCCCGACCGGCTTCGATCTCGTTTATGATAACGTAGTCGCAATAGGGCAAAGCAACGCCAACCTGACGCTGGAAGGCAGGGTCCTCGCTGGAAACGAAATCCACGCAGGTCAGCAATCCGACCTTTTGCGCAGCTTCCAGCAGATGACTGGCACCGGAGCGTCCATCACCATCAAGCTTGTCCAACCCCGGCAGCAACATGAGATAGCCCAGATAAAAAAGGCGATACCCCTGTTGGGCATAGGACGCCATGTTGATCGACGCCTGCGTCATGTCATCATTGGCACCCCCATGGTAGAAGAAGGTCCGGCTTTGCCCGGGAACCGTCATCACATGGGTATGGGCTGTCGCAGCTTCACCTGACGACACCATGCCTGAAACATCGATGCCGTGTTGTGCAAGACGTTCGCGGACAAACAGGCCATCAGCATCATCACCAAGGCAGCCGGCTGCAGAAAGCCCGCCGCGAAAACCAAGCGAAGCAAGGTCAGTCACAACATTGGCGGCTCCGCCACCAACGCCGATGTCCTGATGCAAGATGTGCGTGAGATTACCCTGCTCCGGCCAATAGGACAGTGCATGGACGCGATCCACGATGAAATTTCCGGCGCAGACAATACCTCCAGAATGTCCGCCTTTTGTCTCCTCCCCCAAAGACATCAGCCGCCCCCTTCGTTCCAGAGAGGCCGGAAGGGTGGCTCGTCCTCCTCAATGTCCGCAAAGCGTCCAATCGGTTCAAGGAAGAAGTTATCGTTGCGGTCGTCATTGACCTGGCTGACCTCGCCGACCAGCACCGGTCCGTCACCTGCCTTGCCGTAGAACCGGTGGTAAAGACCGGGATGGATCGTCACGCTCTGTCCGGGAGACAGCTCAAGCTCTTCCCACTGCGCCAACAGCTGTGGCAGGCCGTCAACTAGCACAACAACATCCTCACTGCTCGACGTACCATCTTCATTCGCAGCACAGAACTCGATCACCAGCGTACCGCCGCCACGATTGATGATGTCTTCCATCTTGGCTTTGTGAAGATGTGCGGGCGTCATTTGCCCTTCGGCAACGAACAGCAATTTTTCGGCGTAGGTCCGTTCATCAGCCTGGCCAACGATGCCGTTGCGCAGGCAAAAAAGCACAAGACCACACTCAGCAAACCTGCCGCTGCCAAAGTCTGTCACATCCCAGCCCAATTGGTGGGCACGCAGATAGGCAGCATCTTCGGGTCGGGCTGCAAGTGTTTCACCGGTCCAGTCACCCCACACCGGAAGCGACCATTTCCAGTTATCCAGCATCTCAACGGCAAATTTAAGGGCCGTGTTGATTTCGGAGCGCTTCATCAGGACGCCCCCTCAGCATAATTGACGGAAACAACGCGATTTTCGCGGCCAGACTGCAAGGCCGCCGTCAACACGGCATGATGTGCAGCGGCTTCTTGCGGTGTCGCGCAATGGAAACCTCTACCATTACCACCCGCCAATTCGTCAACGAATGCGGCCCACATTTGCTGGATGGCATCGGCAAAACCGAACTCGAAAATCTTGCCTGTTATCGCAGGGAAAAGCGAACCATATCCGAGATCTTCGGTGCTCCAGGCCTGGCTGGCGCCATTATAGTCCATCCACTGCCACTGGCGTGGAGACTTGGTGCTGAAATAGGCGCTCTTTTTCATACCGAGAATGCGGATATACCAGGTGTTGGATTCACCGGGCGCAATACGCCAGGTTTTCAGCACCATGGGAAAGTCCTGATCCTGCGTCGTGACACGAGCGCTGATGGTCGCATTGTCCCAGGTGGTGCAGGGTGCAACGCCGCCCTTGCCGTCTGGACGTTCCGTTACCTTCTTCACCAATTGCGCGTGAAGGGTGGAAGGGCGCCAGCCGAGACGCAGCGGTACATGCAGCACGTGCATGCCAAGATCACCCATGCAACCGTAGGCGCCGTTGATGTGTTCCATACGCTTCCAGTTGATCGGCTTTTGCCGATCAATGTCGGAAGAATGCAGGAATCCCGCTTCGACTTCCAGGATCTCTCCCATCTCACCACTACGCGCCAGATCAATGACTTTCTGCGCACCGGGGAAAAACGGCATTTCAGACGAGCAGCGCACCACGAGTTCAGGTTTTTCACTCAAAACCTTCATGATCTCGCTGTTTTGTAACTGATCCATGCCAAACGGTTTTTCGCCGAGCAGATGTTTGCCTGCCTGAAGGATATCCGTGTAGAATTCGGCATGCAGGACATGCGGAACGGCGCAATAAATGGCATCCACATCCGGATTAGCCAGCAGTTCCTTATAGTCCGTTGTGCGCTGTCGAACGGTTGGTACGTTGTCGCTGAACCAGTCCATCAAGGTGGTGTTCGTATCGCACACCGCAACAATTTCTGGTCGTGCTTTCGCATCCACCAAGTGCAGCCAGCGCGCGGCCGCACTTGCAAATTCACGACCCATCAGACCGCAGCCGATAACGCCGAAGCGCAAAATCTTCGTCATAACATTCCTCCCTTCGTTACCGCACGGTTAGCCGAGAAGGCGTGCCGCTTCCTCTGCAGTTACACCGTCGTGAACGATAGCCATCAGCGCCTGTGTCATACCCTTGGGATTGTTGTGCTGGATTACGTTACGACCATAGACAATGCCGCGAGCGCCCTGCTCCATCAGCACCTTGGTGCGTGACAGGATTTCCTGATCACTGACGCGGCCACCGCCACGCACCAGCACGGGAAGCCCCTGCGCAATCTCGATAACGCGGTAATATGCTTCAACGTTGTCGCATGGATCGGCCTTGATGATATCAGCGCCCAATTCAGCAGCCTGGCGTACCAAAGGCAGGATTTTATCAATCGCGCCGTCAACCATATAAGCGCCCTTGGAATTGTCCTGCATGACCAGAGGCTCAACCATCAATGGCATGCCGTAGATTTCGCATTCGCGCTTGAGAATGTTCACATTGCGCACGCAGGCCTGGTAAACCTCAGGCTGGTTCGGCAACATCAGTAGATTGACCACCACGCAGGCCGCATCCAGCACAACGCCTTGTTCGACAGCCCGGTCAATCACTTCTGAAAACAGGACGGATTGAAGTGGATTGCCGTAGATATTGGCGACGTCGGTGCGCAGCACCAGGGCTGGACGGTCCTTGCCTGGAATAGCCTGAAGAAGGGGTGCTGTGCCCGGCGGAAGCTGAATGGCATCCGGTTTTGCTTCAGCAATCACCTGAATGGCGGTTTTCATGTTTTCAATGCCCGCAAGGAACGTGCGCTCATTGAACATGCCGTGGTCGATTGCCACGTCAAAGCAGTTTCCGGACGTGCCGAAAAGACGATTGAGGCGTGCTGCCTTCATGATGGTTCCCCCCAATATGGTAACGTTTCCATATTTTGCTATCGGGTTCAAGAGCGAGCGTCAACAAAAATGTGGTAACGTTTCCACATTCTGTTTCAGATATTCGAGCATAGGCAATTCGAAGCCAGTGAAACTATTCAGACGGCATTGGTGCGTGTCCCGCAGGAATTAAGGGTTTGCTTGTCATTTGGGCGTATCGTTCTAACGTACCAGCCCCGCCTAGCCGTCCTTGTTCGGCGCCCTTTCAGGACCAAAATCTTGCCACGCACAGCCATTTCACCGCAATCGACAGGTGTCGTTATCCTTGGCGGAGCGCACGGAGCACTGGCATTGGCAAGAAGCCTCGGGCGCTCAGGCATAAAGGTACATTATATCAGTAATGATTCCCCCCTCACCGGCTGGTCGCGCTTCGTGCAAAAGCAGATCAGATGGCCAGGCGCGGACCATGCGGACGCAATCGGCTTCCTTGTGGATTTTGCTCGTAAAAACGCATTGCAAGGTAGTCTTTTGGTGCCGGCCGGCGATGCAGAGGTTTTACTGGTCTCGCAAGAGAAACAGATCCTGCAAGCGGAATACCGCATCATGTTACCGCAATGGCAAGAGCTGCAATGGCTGTGCGACAAACCTCTTCTCTACAAGCGTGCAGAGGAACTGGGGCTGCAATATCCACGCACATACGAACTGGCATCCACCGAAGAAGCGCACTTGCTGGCGCCCACATTCCCAGTGATCTTGAAACCCAATATGGGTGGTGGAAACAGCCGAATCGTCAAGGCAAAAGTCATCAGGGCTGATGACAAGACGACATTTATTGACAGTTTCACCGATGCTGCCGGAGAAATTGGTGCGCGCAATGTTGTTGTGCAGGAACTTATCCCTGGCGGTGGTGAAAGCCAGTTTTCCTATGTCGGCTTGTGGCATGATGGAAAAGCGGTGGCTGAATTCACGGCGCGCCGCACCCGGCAATATCCGGTCGATTTCGGCTTCACCAGCACCTATGTCGAGGTCGTCAGCGAACCTGCACTGATCGAAGCATCGCACAAGCTACTCTCGTCCCTGACATTTAGTGGTCTGGTCGAAATTGAGTTCAAACGCCATGCTCTCAACGGCACCCTCAATATTCTCGACGTCAATCCAAGACCCTGGGCCTGGCTCGCACTTTCAGCCGCAGCCGGTATCGATTTCGGCCCAATGATGTGGAACATCGCCCAAGGATATCAGACACCAGTATCTGCCACCGCAAAGCCCGGAACAGCATGGATTTACGCTGTTCGTGACCTCGCTGCGGCAATGACACTCATCAAACGCGGCAAGCTGCGAATGGGAACGTTCATCCGTTCCTTCACCAAAGTGCGCGCCGTGGCGGCGTTTGCCTGGAAAGATCCCCTGCCAGGCCTGCTTGACCTGCCGTTAACCGCATGGCGTGTATTGACACGCAGAGTACTCAACCTGTCAAAGAAGTAAAATCGCGAGACAACCGGACCGATCCCATGTTCTCTTTGAAATCCGCAAAGCGCATCCTGAAATATGAGATTATCAGGGCCGGTCTCGAAGTCTCTGCCATCCCGGTTATTCGGGCCTTGTTTCCCAAAGCAGGTGGACGGGGCCTCATTTTCACCCTGCATCATGTCCGCCCGGATGCGCCACCCGCCTTTGGCCCGAACGCCATTCTCTCGGTCACCCCGCAATTCCTGGAGGAAGCGATCAACGCCGCGCTGGAATTGAACCTCACGCCGGTACATTTGCATGATCTGCCAGCCCTGCTGAGCGACCCGACAGATGTCAGGTCATTTGTGGCATTCACGTTGGATGACGGCTATCGCAACAATGCGCAGTTTGCGGCGCCTATCTTCCGCAAATACAAAGTTCCCTACACGATATTCATATCCCCGGGCCTCACACAACGCACGCGTTCCATGTGGTGGGAAACCGCGGAGGCGCTGGTCCGCCAACAGGACAAATTTGACTTTGATTTTGGCCAAGGCACTGAAACCATAATAGCAGCAAGCCTAACGCAAAAATACGATGCGTTTGACCGTCTTGCCGCCTTCGTGCACTCAAATGATGAGGATGTCGCCGTTGCACGCATTGACGCGGCAGCGCGTCAGTATGGCGTCGATCCGCTCAGCATTGTCGATAATCTCATCATGACAACGGATGAGTTGCGCCAACTGGTAAGCGACGATGCATTTGCGCATATGGGTGCGCATACCATGACACATGTTAATCTGAAACGTGTCGACCAAGCACGACTGGAAAGTGAAATCCGCCAGTCAATTTCGATATTGCACGGCTTTACAGGCGTCAAGCCGCGCTCGTTCTCTTATCCCTACGGCTACAAGTCGGCAACTGGAGAACGCGAAGCGGATGCCGTTGTAAGTGCTGGCATCCCGGTCGCCGTCACCACGCAACCGGGTGTTCTGTCGAACGCCAGTCGTGACAACATGGGACTTCTACCTCGCGTTTCCCTGAATGGGCTTTTCCAAAAAAAACGCTATGTGAAAACACTGGTGTCCGGCATCCCGTTCAAGATTGCAAAATAGACAGGGGACGGAGCATCCTCAAAGCCTGCGCCCATCAGCGCCAAAGATGTGTGTATTTGCAAGCTCAAACGCCAGCGGAATGGTTTCACCAATCCTGATGTGCTTTTGGCCATCCAGCAGCACCGTAGCAGACTGGCCATCCACTGTATTGGTGTAGACAACGGTCGAACCACCCAAATGCTCGACAAGCTGAATTGCGCCCTGACCAAGGGTCGCGGACTGTGCCTGCGGTTCAACATGTTCGGGCCGCAAACCAAACGTCAGTGGCTCGCCGTCTTGCGCCGCCAATGGTTTCTCAAGCTGTATTTTCTGGCCTGCAACCTCTAAAGTCCGCTTTGAACCATCGTCGGCCGCCAGTTTCGCATTAAGAAAATTCATCTTGGGCGAGCCAATGAAGCCTGCAACGAACTGATTTGCTGGATGGTTATAGAGGTCGAGCGGCTTGCCGACCTGCATGATATGTCCGTCCCGAAGCACAACAATCTTGTCCGCCATGGTCATGGCTTCCACCTGGTCATGCGTCACATAAATCATCGTACTGCCAAGTGTCTGGTGCAGTTTGGCAATTTCAACGCGCATCTGCACGCGCAGTTCGGCATCAAGGTTGGACAGAGGTTCATCGAACAGAAATATCTTGGGTTCGCGCACAATTGCACGCCCAATCGCAACACGCTGACGCTGGCCACCGGAGAGTGCTTTTGGCTTGCGCTGCAACAGCGGACCAATCTGCAGAATATCAGCTGCCTTATTGACGCGTGCTTCGATTTCCGGCTTCTTGTAACCGGCCGTTTCCAGACCAAAAGCCAGGTTCTTGTAAACACTCATATGCGGGTAGAGCGCATAGGACTGGAACACCATGGCTATGCCACGCTTGGACGCAGCCGTCTCATTCACCCGCTCACCATCAATGCGCAATTCGCCGCCGGAGATTTCTTCCAGCCCGGCAATCATGCGCAGCAGCGTTGACTTGCCACAGCCGGAAGGACCGACAAAAACCGTAAACTCACCCGGCTCAATTTGCAGGTCGATGCCGTGGATGACTGGCAGCGAACCATAACGTTTGACGATTTTTTCCAGTTTAATGCTGCTTGCCATATCGTTTCCTCCCGTCCGGCAGCCTAGATCCAGCCTGTTAAGGCCGCCAGCTCTTGTACTTCGGATGGGCCTGCGTAATCGGCAGGGCAACATCGCTGTTGGTATCGTTTGAATGATAAATCGCCGTCAAAAGCTCCAAGGAGCGGTGCGCGTCATCACTCGTCACCGGTGGGCGTTCTCCTTTTTCAAGCGTCTCATAAAAGGCTGCCATCTGGCCGTTGAACCGTCGACCGATCGGCGGCATTTCTTTGACAAGCTCAGCGATTTTCAAACCGATCTCTTCATTTGCAGGAATGATCTGCCAGGGCCCATCCCCGGGCGAATAGGCAGAATGCACACTTTCGAAGGTGACATTTTCAAATGCGAGCCGAAGACGGCTTATCTCGTCCTGAGACCCCAACGTGCAGGTGGCGGAAACAAGCGCACCATTTTGCATCAGAAGGCTGGCTGAAACACAATCCTCAACCTCAATGGCATTTACCCGCGTTGCCGTGCGCGCAAAAACTCGCTCAACCGGCCCCATGAGATATGTCAGCATGTCATGCAGATGGATTGCGTGGGTCATCAGCACACCGCCTAGCTCGGTTGCCCAGCGTCCACGCCATGGATTGTCGTAATAATCGGCAGTACGCTTCCAGAAGGTTTCGGCGGTACCAGCATAAGGTTTACCTGCCAAACCGTTTTCAATGATGTGACGTGCCTGCGCGACACCTTCACCATATCGATACTGGAAAATCGGCATGAGAACGCCTTTTGCGGTCTGTTCGGCACGCCTTACTTCATCCACTTCCGCCAATGATCCTGTCAAAGGCTTTTCGCAAACGACATGTTTTCCTGCGGCAAGCGCCTGCAGGATGAGCTTAGTATGCGTGGCGGGCGGCGTGCAGATATCGATGATGTCGATATCTTCCATAGCCATCACCTCATCGGACAGGCATGTCCGCGTTTTGACACCGAACTCATCAGCAACCGCATTCAGCCTGACCTCATCGAGATCACACAACACAGCAACCTCATATTTGTCGGCATGCGGAAAATATCCCTCTTCCATATGCGACTTGCCGATACCGCAGCCGATAATGCCTACCTTGTAACGCTTAGCCATGGATTTTATCCTCCGCCAGCTTCTGGGCCTTCAGGGCAAGTTCCATCGCCGCGTAACAACGGGCCTGCGGCATCGCCGTTTCGGTACGGTTTCGGATATCGGCAAGCAGTTGCGCACCATAGGGAAGCTGCACATCGGAGCAATCGATGTATTGAACACCCTTTTTGTCGCTGAGGAACAGGTGATTGCCACCTTCACGACCAGCAACGTCAATATTTTTGCGCAGTTCGATTGCGCCTTCTGTTCCAGTGATAAACAGACGACCATCACCCCAGCTCGGCAACCCTTCGGGTGTAAACCAGTCTACTCGGATAAAGCCATCGGCATCAGCCGTCGAAAGATGGATGTCACCGCTATCCTGCAGGCCGGGAAACTGCGAATTGGCACGGTTTGAAACCGTTGCAGACAGGATGTCGGCCGCATCTGACCCGGTGAAAAACAGGAACTGTTCGCACTGGTGTGACGCTATATCAACCAGAATACCGCCATATCGCTCGCGTTTGAAAAACCACTCAGGGCGGGTCGGTGCGCGCAAACGATGTGGCCCAAAACCGGCCGTCGACACCACTTTGCCAATTGCACCGTCAGCAATCAATTCACCCGCTTTGACGGTCGCCCGATTTTCGAAATGCTCTGAGTAGAGAATAGAGAAAATACGGCCAGTTTCTTCCTGAACGCGTTTTACCTCGGCAAGTTGTTCAAGCGTGGTCATTCCAGGTTTATCAACCATCACATCCTTGCCCGCCTTCATGGCCTCGATGGCGATGCCGGCACGCTCATCGGGGATGGCAGCGCTGATAATCAGGTCGATGGTTTCGTCTTCAATAAGGCGGCGCTTTTCATCAAATCGCTGTGCGCCGGGGAATTTCGCGCTGTAGGCCTGGGACAAGTCGTCTTCCACTGCATGGAAACCGACAAACTCAGCGCCCGCATCCAGCAGGCAGCGGGTTTGCCCGGTAATGTGGTCGTGGTTGATGCCTATGGCTGCAAATCGAACAGGTTTCATGGGTATGCCTTGGCGTTTCAGCGTTTCATGCCGGTTGTTGCGATGCCTTCGATCAGAAGGCGCTGGAAAAACAGGAAGAAGAGGAAAACAGGTATCAGCGACAGGTTGGACATGGCGAACAAGGCTGTCCAGTCGGAGCTACCGGTGGAGTCGATGAAGGAGCGCAGACCAAGCTGCACCGTGTAGGTATTGATATCGTTCAGATAGATCAGCGGACCGAAGAAATCGTCCCAGGTCCAGATGAAAGAGAAGATCGCGGCAGTGGCAAGGACCGGCAAAGACAAGGGCAGCATGATCTTCCAGTAGATACGGAAGGGGCTGCATCCATCCATCACCGCAGCCTCGTCCAGTTCTCGCGGAATACCACGGAAGAACTGCACCATAAGAAAGATGAAGAAGGCATCGGTCGCCAGATATTTTGGCACAATCAACGGCAGTGATGTGTTGACCCAGCCAAGCTCCAAAAACATGATGTACTGCGGAATGAGCACAACGTGATAGGGCAGCATCAATGTGCCCAGCATCAAGGCAAACCAGAAATTGCGCCCACCAAACCGTAGTCTCGCAAAGGCGAAGGCCGCCAGCGAACATCCGACCACATTGCCTATGGTTGCCAGCACTGCGATGAAAAACGAGTTCCAGAAGAACTGGCCGAAACTGACCTGCAAACCTGTCCAGCCACGGATATAACCGCCGAGATCAAGTGCCGATGGAATAAGCGACGAGGAACCGAACAGTTCCTCCTGCGGTCGGAACGAGCCGGAGATCATCCACAAGATGGGATAGAGCATGCCGATCGAACTAATGATCAGGGCCACATGCAACAAGGTGGAGCGAAGCGGCGAACGTTGAACTTCGGTTCCCGGACGTGGGGCGGTAACAGCATCAGTCATCGTAATGCACCCAATAACGTGCGCTGAGGAAGGAGAAGGCTGTGAACAAAGAAATGATGACAACCAGGATCCATGCCAAAGCGGAGGCGTATCCCATACGGAAGAAACCAAAGGCTTCCTGATAGAGATACAATGTGTAGAACAATGTCGAATTGATCGGTCCGCCGGTACCCTCGGAGATGATGAAGGCTGGCGTAAATGCCTTGAAGGCGTCGATTGTCTGGATCACCGCATTGAAGAAAATCACTGGCGTCAGCAGCGGCAACGTAATGCGGAAAAATTGACGTGTTTTGCTGGCACCGTCCATTTCAGCCGCTTCATACATGTCCTGCGGGATCTGGCGAAGACCGGCCAGGAAGATGATCATCGGCGAGCCGAACTGCCACACGGACAGGATAACCAGCGTGTAGAGCGAATAATCAGGGTTGGAGACCCAACTTGGTCCCTCGTAACCGAACAATTGCCACAGGACCATGTTGACGAGACCGTCGGAGGCAAACAGCTGACGCCACAATACGGCAATTGCCACACTGGAACCGAGAAGCGACGGTAGGTAGAAGATAGCACGGTAGAGCGTCAGGCCCTTGATGCCGCGATTGAACGCCATCGCAACCAGCAAGGCGAAAGCCAGCTTCAGCGGCACCGACAGCAGAACATAGGTAAAGGTCACCTTCATCGCTGCGGCAAATTTCGGATCCGCCGTGGCAATGCGCACATAGTTGGATGCCCCCACCCAGTCGGGCGACTGCAGCAAATCATAATTGGTGAATGACAGGTAGAGCGAGGCCAAAGCAGGGCCCAGCGTCAGGCCGAAAAAGCCGATCAGCCATGGCAGTAGAAACATATAGGCGTGGAAGTTGCGATCAAAAACACGACGCAAACCGCCCCGTTTTGGGAGAGCCGTTTCACGGCCCTCCCTCGCAAGAATGTCAGACTGCATGGTCATTTGCGATTACTTCCGCTTCAGAACAGCTTCAGCTTCTGTGACAAGGCGCTCACCGCCCTGCTCCGGCGTCATTTTCCCAAACGATACTTCCTGGCTGGTGCGGGTCAGTACGAACGCCAGCTCACCGGCGCCGGGTGGTGGTGCAGGCGGCAAGTCACCGACATCAGGGGTAATGTCGGCGATATATTTCACCATTGCCTGGCTGACGTCGTTCAGCTTTGGACCCAACTGGCTACGCATGGCTTCTGATGCTGGCACGCCGCGTTCCACACCCAGGATATCAACGCCTTCCGGCTCAGATACGAGGAAGTTGATAAATTCAACCGCCGCTTCAGCACCCGCACTGCCATTGGCAACGCTCATCAGCATGGACGGCTTGAGATAGTGACCGGATGGCGAATCCTTGGAAACCTTTGGATAGGAGGTCAACGACAGCTTAGCCTTGTTGAGTGCCTGATAGCCGACAAACTGGTTGGAGTGAGCAAAAGCCGTCGCCGACTTGCCCGTGGTCAACGGGTTTGTTTCAATGTTCAGCTGATCAAGGGCCTGGATATCTGCGGGCACACAGGCGCCAGCTTCACGCATCTTGGCCCACATCGTAAACCACTTGGCGGCATCGCTAGCATCGTATCCCAGACCGCCTTCCGGCGTGAATAGTGACTTGCCGTTCTGGCGCAGCCAGTTTTCGTAACTGGGCTCTAGACCGCTGGAGTCAGCCGTTGCAAAATAACCGGGCTTTGGTTTGTTCTTGCCAAAGATCGTGGCATTTTCTGCAAACTCTTCCCATGTCTGGCCGGCCGATGGTGGCGTTGCTTTGGCTTTTTCCCAGGCTGCGGCATCAAAGAACATAACGCTGGAATTCACACCGAGATTGACGCCGTAAAGCTTGCCATCCACGCGGCCGGAATCGATGTTCATCTTGCCGAAATCATCAATTTTCAGCGCCTTGCCAATATAATCATCAAGTGGCGCCAGCGCGCCGCGGCGCGCATATTCAAAAATATAACGATAATCCATCTGGATCAGGTCTGGGGCATTGCGCCCGGCAACCTGTGTCGCAAGGCGTGGCCAGTAATCACTCCAGCCTGCGAATTCTCCCGCAATCGCAAGGTCGGGCTTTACCGCCTTATAGGCCTCAATGGCCTTGTTGGTACGGTCAGCTCGCTCCTGCGAACCCCACCATAACATGCGGAGGCGCGCAGCCTGCGCATTGGCAGAACCACCGCCAAGAGTTGCAAGAGTTAAGGCCGCAAGGCCTCCCGAAAGCACAGTGCGCCTGTGAAGCGTCATGGACATTGGCAACTCCTCCCATATTGAATGCCAATTGATGATGCTCGAGAACAGCTATTGCTGTTTTATAACTAATTGGTTACATGGGAACACTGATCGAACGCATTGTCAAGCGGGTGTCGTGATGGATAAAACAAATACGAATAACAATATTGATCCGGACACGAACGAGAGCGTGAAGCCTGTTCGCAAACGCGGGTCTACACAGCAGCGCAATCCGGAACGGACACGCGCGGCCATTCTAGAGGCGGCCCGTCGCGAGGTCGCAGCGAAGGGCCTGGCCGGAGCACGTATTGATGTTGTGGCGCGCAGGGCCGGCACAAACAAGCGCATGATTTATCACTATTTTGGTGACAAAGATGCGCTTTATCTTGCAGTCCTTGAAGACGCTTATCACCACATTCGTCACGCAGAACACAGACTGGACCTGACCCACAAGGCACCGTCTGCAGGTCTAAAAGAACTCGCGCTTTTTACCTGGCATTACTTTCTGGATCACCCGGAATTTCTCAGCATTCTCGCAACTGAGAACCTCAATCAGGCCCGCTATCTCAGGCAATCCACAACGATTACCGAGATGCATTCCAACTTTATCTCGGAACTGGAAAACGTGCTGAAGCGTGGCGCTGAAAGCGGTGAATTTCGAGCCGGCCTTGATCCGGTCGACGTTTATCTGACCATCGCTTCACTCGGATTTTTTTACCTGTCGAACCGCTACACGCTTTCAACAATTTTCCAGCGGGACCTTGCCGCACCGGCAGAACTCGATCAATGGGGACAGCATATTGTCGATACCGTGCTAGCCAGCATAAGACCCTGACGTCACCATCGATTCAGATACATCTGATGCCTTAAAGGCGCGCGCCGCTGCGCGCCCGTCGTTGCCTTGCATCACCCTTGCCGCCTCACGGCACAGGAAAATGGCGCCTCCATATTTTGAAAAACATCTTGACAGAACAGGCCTTTCAATTTCACAAATAACCAAATGGTTACAAGTTGCCATTGTCTGAGGAGACACCGCCTTTGGGAGAAGGTGGTCATGGGAGGAAATATCATGAAACGTATTGGCGTCATCATGCATGGCATTACTGGCCGCATGGGTTACAACCAGCACCTTGTGCGTTCTGTTCTTGCCATTCGTGATCAGGGCGGCGTCACACTAAAAAGTGGCGAAAAAGTTATGCTTGATCCGATTCTCGTCGGGCGAAACGGTGAAAAAATCGAGGCTATTGCCAAGAAACACAACATTGCGCGCTGGACGACAGATATTGACGCCGCATTGGCCAACCCGGACGATACGCTGTTTTTTGACGCTGGCACCACCCAGATGCGCGGCAGCCTGCTGACGAAGGCCATCAAGGCGGGCAAGAATGTCTATTGTGAAAAACCGATTTCCGACAACATGGAAGAAGCGATTGCAGTTGCGCGCCTTGCGGAAAACTCGGGCATAAAACATGGCGTTGTACAAGACAAGCTGTTCCTGCCGGGCCTGCGCAAATTGGCAATGCTGCGCGATAGCGGCTTCTTCGGCAAAATCCTCTCGGTTCGTGGCGAGTTCGGCTATTGGGTGTTTGAAGGTGACTGGCAGCCAGCGCAACGTCCATCCTGGAATTATCGCCTGCAGGATGGCGGCGGCATTATTCTCGATATGCTGTGCCATTGGCGCTACGTGCTCGACAATCTGTTTGGTGAAGTCAAAGCTGTGAGCTGCCTTGGTGCAACGCATATTCCACGGCGTTTCGATGAACAAGGCCGCTCTTACGTTGCCGACGCCGATGACGCCGCCTATGCCACATTTGAACTTGAAGGTGGCGTTATCGCTCACATCAATTCGTCATGGGCAGTTCGCGTTCGTCGCGACGATCTCGTCACCTTTCAAGTGGATGGCACCCATGGCTCTGCCGTGGCCGGCCTGACGAAATGCTGGACACAGCATCGCACCAACACACCTAAACCGGTCTGGAACCCGGACCAGCCGCAGACAATCGATTTTTACAAGACATGGCAGGAAGTGCCTGACAACACCGCGTACGACAACGGCTTCAAAGCCCAATGGGAAATGTTCGTTCGGCATCTGGTTGACAATGATCCTTGGCCATACGGCCTGATCGAAGGCGTCAAGGGCGTACAGCTGGCGGAACTGGGGCTAAAATCCTGGAAGGAACGCCGCTGGCTCGATGTTCCGGCCATTTCCTGAGGGAGGCGACAATGACCGAACTCAAGCTGCCGAAAGATGATCGCTCGATCGAGCTTTACACACTGAGTGGTACACCTATAGCGCTCGAAAAGCGCAGTGCCGCAGATTTTAACCGCGTGGCCTTTGCAGCCGCCCATGTTGTCGCAGACCCATTTGCAGAAAACGACCCATGGCTGACCCCGGCCATTGACTGGGAAGGCACGCTGCATTTCCGCCACCGGCTGTGGGATTTGGGGCTCGGTGTTGCCGAAGCCATGGATACCGCCCAGCGTGGTATGGGACTAGCATGGCCACAGGCGCAGGAACTGATTTCCCGCTCCCTGAAGGAAGCTGCAAGTCGCAAGGACGCATTGATCGCCTGCGGCGTCGGTACTGATCATCTGGTCGGCACCGATTACAGCCTCGATGCGATTGTTGACGCCTATCTTGAACAGCTGGATTTCGTGCAAGGCGAAGGTGGACGGGTCATCTTGATGGCAAGTCGCGCATTGGCGGCCGCAGCAAAATCACCTGACGATTATCTCGAAACCTATGCACGGGTTCTCGCACAGGCAAAAGAGAAGGTTATCATCCACTGGCTGGGTGAAATGTTCGATCCCGCGCTGGAAGGTTATTGGGGATCGGGCGATCATATGGCGGCGATGGATACCTGCCTTGCAATGATTTCTGCCAATGCCGACAAAATCGACGGCATCAAGATTTCTCTTCTTTCCAAGGAAAAGGAAATATTGATGCGTCGCCGACTGGCATCTGGTGTGCGCATGTATACCGGCGACGACTTCAATTACGCCGAACTCATTGCCGGTGATGAGCACGGCCATTCCGACGCGTTGCTTGGCATTTTTGATTCCATCGCGCCCGCCGCGTCCAAGGCACTCGCCAGTCTGAAACGTGGTGCCAACAATGAGTTCTTCGACATTTTGGAGCCAACCGTTGCGTTGTCGCGCCATATATTCAAGGCACCAACCCGTTTTTATAAAACTGGCGTTGTCTTCCTTGCTTACCTCAATGGACTACAAAACCATTTCACCATGATTGGTGGACAGGAAAGTACCCGTTCGACTCAACATTTTGCAGAGCTGTTTCGATTGGCTGACAAGGCCAATGTCTTGGCGGACCCGGATGAAGCCACACATCGCATGAAAGCATTTCTCGCTGTTCGAGGTGTCAATTGAGATGTCCGAAACACCTGTCTTGAAAATCAAGGACGCCGCAATTTACGAACGGCGTCTTGCCATGCGGGTGCCGTTTCGTTTTGGTGCGGCCACCGTAACCGAAGCAACGCAGGCTTTTCTCTCGCTGACGATCGAGGACAGCAAGGGACGCGTAGCGGAAGGTTATGCAGCCGAGTTGATGGTGCCCAAATGGTTCGACAAGAACCCGGATCTTGGAAATGCAGAGAACGAAGATCAACTGCGCCAATCGCTGCATATGGCGGTCGCCCTTGCTAGAACGGCAGAGCGTGCAACGGCTTTTGAGCTTCATGCGAGGATGGAGCCTCAGCATCACAATGATGCGGCAAAGCGCGGTTTTAACGGCCTTATCGCATCATTTGGACTTGCCCTTGTCGACCGTGCCATTCTCGACGCACTTTGCAGGCTCAATGATTTGTCCGTTACAGACGCAATCCGCATAAACCTACCCGGCATCAATGCATCGACCACGCCCGATCTTGCCGCATTTGATATGCGCGTTTTCCTCGAAGGTTTAAAACCACAACCAAGCCTCTTTCTGCGTCATACGGTCGGCTACATAGATGCGCTGCGACCTGATGACATCAAGGCCCCTCGCCTCAATGACGGCTTACCGGAATGCCTGGAAGAAGAAATCGCGACCTACGGCATACGCTACTTCAAGCTCAAGGTATCGGGACGACCAAAAGAAGACACGGAAAGACTGAAGGCCATAGCAGCAGTTCTGGCGACCCTGCCAGACTATCGGGTGACACTTGATGGTAACGAACAGTTCGCAGATGAAGACAGTGTGCTCGATCTATTGGCGCGGATTGATGCTGAACCGGCACTTGCACAGTTGCGACGCTCCCTGCTGTTCATCGAACAGCCGATAGCCAGGCATAATGCTTTCAATCAATCTGTATCCCGCCTTGCCGCCAAGGTACCGGTTGAAATTGATGAATCGGATGGCACACCAGACGCTTTCCTGTTGGCGAAAGCGCAGGGGTATCGCGGCATCTCATCGAAATCATGCAAGGGCTTTTACCGTTCGGTTCTGAACGCCATGCGCATTTCAAAATGGAATGGCGAAAATAGCGGCTGTTACTTCATGTCGGCGGAAGATTTGACCACACAGGCTGGCATCGCAGTTCAGCAGGATTTGACGCTAGCCGCCCTGCTCGGCCTTGGCCACATCGAGCGAAACGGTCACCACTATGTTAACGGCATGGCCGGAGCAACAGACAGTGAAAACCACGCCTGGCTGAGTGCGCATCCGGATCTCTACCGTAATGCAGGCGACAGCCGAGCCAAACTCAATGCCGTCAACGGCCAGATTTCTTTGGCGACAGTTATCGCGGCCAAGGGGCTTGGGGTCGCTGCCAATGCGGCGAAAGCCACATTTAGCGCCTTAGAAACATCTTCGTCAGATCAGGAGAGAACATAATGACTATCGACGGTCTTTCGATCAATTTTGCGACGATCAAACAGGGTGGTTCATTCGGCGCACTGATCGATGCCTGCCTTGCCCACGGTATCACCACCATTTCTCCGTGGCGCGATCAGGTTCACGGTGTTGGTCTGAAAGAGGCTGCCACAATCATCGAACAAAACGGCATACGCCTCAGCGGCCATTGCCGCGGTGGTTTTTTCCCCGCACCGGACCAAGCCGGACGACAAAAAGCTCTCGAAGACAACCGTCGCGCTGTAGATGAAGCAGCCGCCATGAACGCAGATTGCCTGGTCATGGTGGTCGGCGGATTACCACAGGGCTCTCGCGATATTGTAGGAGCAAGACAAATGGTTGAGGATGGCATGGCGGCACTTTTGCCCTATGCCCGTGCGGCCGGCGTTCCGCTGGCCATCGAGCCTCTTCATCCGTTTTATGCAGCAGATCGCGCATGTTTCAACACACTCAAGCAGTCGCTCGACCTTTGTGACAGGCTTGGAGACGGCACAGGCGTCGCCATTGATGTTTATCATGTGTGGTGGGATCCCGAGCTTCAGGAACAGGTGGCACGCGCTGGTCGCAACGGTCAAATTCTGGCGCATCATATCTGCGACTGGCTTGTCCCAACCACGGACCCGCTTAATGATCGCGGCATGATGGGAGATGGCGTCATCGACCTGAAAGGCTTCCGGCGCATGATAGAGGCTGCCGGTTTCCATGGCCCCCAAGAGGTGGAAATTTTCTCGCACCGCTGGCTGGCCCGTCCAGTGGACGAGGTACTGTCGACAATCGTCCAGCGCTACCAAACCGTTTGCTGATGCATATCGGACGGAAAGCAAGCGATGGCGCACCTAACGTTGGGTCTGCTTGCCACATTGGGTTTAACATCCATTAGAGCGCATTAATTGCGCCAGTATGTAAAGCTGCCGTAAAATGCATCAGCCGCGGACATAAAAAACGGCCACATCCCACCAGTCTTTTCCATCGGCCAATCGCCTTTGCCGCGCTGCGTATCCCCCATCTAAAACCAGAAATTGCTGTCTATGGACACGCATCAAGGGAACAAACAAGCCTGGCCAATCATTTCCCAATCCAGAAAACATAAGCAAGGATTGGGACAGTATGCATATCGACGACGGCTTCAAAAAGACAGCAACAGGGAAACTCTGGACGCTGGAATTTGCCGATAGCCCCGTTATTGCCACTGCCATACATGACGGACATGCTGTGCGCCCTGATATCAGCGACATCATGGCACTTTCGGCTGATCAAAGGCTACGTGAAGAAGATCCGTTTACCGGCGAGATTATTCGCGACGTCCAGAACCGCATCATCGTCCATCACTCGCGGTTTGAAACCGATCTCAACCGCGCCAAACCGGATGCGGTCTACACCAGACCGGAACAATCCTGGGGTCTTGAGGTCTGGAAAAGGCCCCTGTCCCCTGACGAAGTTGAACAATCCCTTTCATTTCATGATGACTATTACGCAACGCTCGAAACTGTGTTGAAGCGCATGGAAAAGCGGCACGGCCAGTTTATCGTCCTGGATGTCCACAGCTACAACCATCGCCGTGGCGGCGCAGATGTTGCCCCTACTCCGCAAGCTGACGCCCCTGATATTAACATCGGAACATGGTCGATGGATACGCAGCGCTGGAGCAATGTTGTAACGGCACTCGGACAGCTTTTTGCATCACGCCGGATAAAAGGCCGTCTTTTGGACGTCCGCGAAAATGTGGCATTTCAAGGCAAAGGTGAGCAGACCCGTTTCATTCACGAGCGCTTTCCGCAGACCGGCTGCGCAATAGCAGTCGAATTCAAGAAAATCTTCATGGATGAATGGACCGGCGAGCCAGATCAGCAGGCGATTACGGAGTTGAGAGAACTTGTATCAGCGGGCGCCAAGATGCTTGAGAGCGTGGTACGGGATGCCCGATGAGCGTTGTTCCTCTAATCAGTACAACAGCGAAGGACGAACTGCTGGATGATGTCGTCAACTGTCTTCAGGCGGGCACCCCCGTTCGCCGAGATATCGGCACGGCGGGGCGTTTGCACATCGACCGGCCATTGCCATTCCTGTGTGTTCACATTGCAGGCGGTACAAAGGACCTCGCTGCCCGCGATGTCGTCGCTGCAAATGCATCTTATCTCATCGCCAATACACTGAATGAAGCCGCCCCGCTTATCCGCGCGGTCGGCAACGCCATGCGAAAGACCTTTGGCGCATTCATGCTGCTGGATGTGGGCGAACTCGAGCATGACATCCTTCTTGCCGATGACTCGCCATATCTTCCACATTTCAATGTCTCTGTCTCAGCGAGCAACGGGCCTGAAATACATATCGCCATGGAGGCGTTCATCAAGGCTGTCTGCGATGCAGAGGTCATGTTCCGAATACCGCGTATTACAGCACCGCGTCCAGAAGACGACCCGCAGCTTAAATTGCGCAAAGCTGGCATCGATTTTCCCAGTATCACCGTGCGTTATGCACCAATCTATCGACAACCCGAATCCGGTGCTTTTTATCCAGACCTGCGGGAACGTCTGATCTCCAACATTTCCGATGCAGGGTTACAGGCTTTCGCGGCCTATAGCAGCAAGACCGGAGCGCTCGAAACTGCTTCACACCGCGCACTTGGCCGTAAAGCTTTCGTCGACGCTGTGCGTCGTGCAGATCGCGCTATGGACGAGATCGTTTCTTCTTTCGATTTTCTACTCGCCGTCACGCCCATCAATGCCGGTCAGGCATTCAAGGATTTTGAGAAAAGCGATTTTGAGCGTGAGCCAAAGTTCCTCTACCGTCCATTGGGCGTGGACGTGGAAGCACAAAAACGAAAACTCTATTCTATCGCTTTCGAACATCTGGAAGATCCGGTTCTTTATCGTCTTTACAGAGAAAAGCAGCAGGAGACAGACCTGCAACTGACGATGTTACGATCGTTGAACACCCACAGCTTCACGGATTTCAGCCGCGCCCTTTACGGTCCGGTTGAGGACAGCCTGCTCTCTCTTGCCAAAGATGTGCTTGCACATTGCAAACTGGATGACGATGCAAGCGAGATCGCCATGGCAGATTGTTATGAAGTGGCTCAAAAGTCCCGTGACATGGTGGCGGCATATCATGATGTTTCACCCGAGTTTTCGGCGAGGGTTGAAATACGGGACGACTTGCCACCCGGCCTTATGGTCACCGGCAGCAAGTTGCTTGTCTCACGCCATACATTGATGGAACGGCGACGCATCGATGCCCTTCTTTCCCATGAAATCGGCGTGCATCTTTTAACATACTTCAACGGCTCCTCGCAGGGCCTGCGAGTGTTCAGAAATGGCCTTTCCGGCTACGAAGGTGTTCAGGAAGGCCTGGCCGTGCTGGCTGAATATCTCACAGGCGGCATGACTCGCGAACGCCTGCGCCTGATTGCAGCGCGGGTCGTTGCCTGCGCGGCCATGCTTGACGGCGCATCATTTACCGAAACATTTCGCCTGATGACCAAAACCCACGGACTGAGTGCTGCGGGTGCTTTCAACCTGGCACTGAGGATTTATCGCGGTGGTGGCTTGAGCAAGGATGCTATCTATCTTCGCGGTCTGGCCCAGGTGGTCTTTCATCTGCGCGATGGCGGATCACTTGATCCATTCTGGATGGGCAAAATTGCTGCCGATCATTTTCCCATTATGCAGGAATTGGCACAACGTGGCCTCCTGCGCTCACCAAATATTTATCCGGCATTTCTCGCTGACGTCAGCGCAAAAAAGCGACTGGAAGACATCAGCAAGGGATTGCCAATATCGGACATGGCAAATCTTTAGGAGGGACATATGCGTATTGCATTTTTCGTAAATTCCATCGAGTCAGAAGGCCCACAGTTTGCAACCGCACTGATGGCTATGGCAGCACTCAATCGCGGGCATGAGGTCGTATACCTCTGCCCCGGCGATTTCAGCCTGCGTGATGACGACAGCCTCGCTGTTCATGCAGCAGTGTTGCCCCACGCTAAATATAAGAAGCCGGAAACCTTCCATGCCGCTTTGCAGGACAAGGCTCTGGAACGCAAGACATTCGATGTTAGCGAAATCGATGCATTGATGTTGCGCAACGACCCGTCGCTTGACCTGACAGCCCGCCCTTGGGCGGTTCATGCCGGTGTGCTGTTCGGACGAATGGCGGCAGAACGCGGTGTGGTTGTCCTCAACGATCCCGAGGGACTGACAAAGGCCCAGAACAAGCTCTATTTTCAAAGCTTTCCGGAAATTGTGCGCCCTACCACACTGATCACCCGTAATCCGGATGAACTGCGCACCTTTGTGGAACAGCATCCCAAAGGGGTTGTCGTAAAGCCTTTACAGGGATCAGGCGGAAAGAACGTATTTAAAATCAGCTCCAGCAAGGAAGCCAACCTTAACCAGATTTTCGAAGCTATCAGCGTCGAAGGCTATTTGATTGCGCAGGCTTATCTGCCAGCTGCGACCGAAGGTGACGTTCGGTTTTTCATGATGAATGGCAAGCCACTTGTCCATAATGGCGTGCATGCGGCGCTGAGACGCGTCCCTGCCAAGGGCGATCTGCGTTCCAACATTCATGCAAAGGGGACTGCGGAGGCAGTAAAAATCAATGACGACATTCTGGCGCTTGCAGAGGTCATGCGCCCCAAGCTGATTGAGGACGGAATGTTCCTTGTCGGTCTCGATATTGTCGGTGACAAGATATTGGAAGTGAATGTTTTTTCGCCGGGCGGCCTGTGGAATATCAAAGAATTGAGCGGTGTAGACTTCAGCGACACAATCATTCAAGCAGTCGAGCAAAAAGTGACCATGCAGAAAGCAGCCAGCAAACCGATCTGCAACCGCATCCTAGCGGCCATCTAAAACACTTCGCAGAAAAAATGCCCGGCAAAAATGCCGGGCAAGTGGGGAGGAGTTGGGCTGATGCCCCGGGACACGGGCCGCAATGGAGGTGCGGCCCGATAGAAGATGCGATATATCGGCTTAAGCACACCCCATATAGGGGCGAAGATTACGCCGGTTTGGTATAGTCGAAACACCTTTTGCGCGGTTAAGCGCCAAGCACTTTAATGTGCGCCTTCATACTCCAGAGATGCGCCAATCAGTTCACGTGCATAATCATGCGTGGCACCGTTTCCAGCGATGGCTTGGCGCGGCAGGATTTCAGTGATTTCGCCCCGCAACATCACCGCAAAGCGGTCACACATATGATCAACCACAGCCAGATCGTGTGTGACCATGATGTAGGTAAAACCACGCTCTTCGCGAAGACGCTGCAGCAGGTTGAGAATTTCCGCCTGAACAGACACATCCAGTGCCGAAGTTGGTTCATCCAATAGCAGCAAGGATGGCTCCAGGATCAGCGCGCGGGCAATAGCAACGCGCTGGCGCTGACCGCCGGACAGCTGGTGCGGAAAACGATCAAGGAAGGAAACCGGCAGCCCCACATCGGTGATGGCCTTGCGCATCCGTTCTTCCCTGTCTCCCAGCTTGTGGATCACCAGCGGTTCATTCAGAACTGTGCGCACCGACTGGCGCGGATGCAAGGAACCATAGGGGTCCTGAAACACCATTTGCAGGATGCGGCAACGGTCGATCAGCGGCATATCCCGAACGGATTTGCCCGCGATCAGCACCTCACCCTTCCAGAAATCCGTCAGCATGGAAACGCAGCGCAGGACGGTGGACTTGCCAGAGCCGGATTCACCGACGAGGCCAAAACATTCTCCCGGCTGAACAGAAAACGATACACCGGGCAGAACCTTGACCGCATTGGGTTCAGTACCGAAGGAAATGGACAGATCGCGAGTTTCAACAGAAACGGACATTAGACAGTTTCCTCCAGCCATTCAGGACGACGGTCGAGCACCGCAAGCGGCGCGCGCGCGCCGCCAATACGCGGCTGTGCAGCCAGCAGACCACGTGTGTAAGGGTGTTGCGCATTATCGAGATCACGTGCCTCAAGAGTTTCCACAACGCGACCGGCATACATGATAAGAACGCGGTCACAGAAATTGCGCACCAGATTAAGGTCGTGACTGATCATGATCAGGCCAATACCGCGATCGCGCACAAGACTGTCGAGAATATTGAGCACCTGAAGGCGCACGGTCACATCAAGTGCCGAGGTTGGCTCATCGGCAATCACCAGATCAGGATCGGCCAACAGCATCATGGCAATCATCACGCGCTGGCCCATACCGCCAGAAATTTCGTGCGGATACTGCTGATAGACACGCTGCGGGTCACGGATCTTCACCGCCTCCAGCATGGCCAGTGCCTTGTCTTTCGCTTCCGACTTGGCGCATTTGAAATGCCGCAAATAGGTTTCAGCCACCTGATCGCCCACCCGACGAATCGGGTTCAACGAAAACTTCGGATCCTGAAGGATCATCGACATACGACGACCGCGAACCTTGAGCATCTCTTTTTCCGAGAGCGATAGAAGGTCGAGTTCGTCGAAACGCAACGTGTCAGCGGTAATGGTCGCACCGGGCAGCAGTCTCAGCAGCGCACGCCCTACGGTCGATTTACCAGAGCCACTTTCTCCGACAATGCCGAGGCGTTCGCGTCCAAGGGTAAATGACACTCCGCGCACGGCTTCCGTGGCGGAGCCACCATAACGAATGCGGAGATTTTCAACGTCAAGAATGGTCTTTTCCATCGTCTTATCTCCGGTTCATCTGCTTCGGGTCGAGTGCATCGCGCAGACCGTCGCCCAACAGGTTGAAGGCAAGACTGACCGACAGGATGGCAACGCCCGGGAAAGTCACCAGCCACCAGCTATCCAGCATGTAACGCCGTCCAGTCGCGATCATCGCACCCCATTCCGGCAATGGTGGCTGTGCACCGAGACCGAGAAAGCCAAGACCGGCAGCTGTCAGGATAACCGTTGCCATATTGAGTGTCAGGCGAATGAGAACAGATGGCAGACACATCGGCATGATCGACTTGACGATGATGCGCATGGGTGACGCACCCTGAAGACGTGCGGCTGCGATGTAATCGGCATTGCGGAAGGTCATTGCTTCAGCACGTGCCAGACGGGCAATCGGTGGCCAGGAGGTCAAGGCAATGGCGATGATTGCATTGTTGAGGCTTGGTCCCAATGCCGCAACAAAGGCCAGCGACAGGATGAGGCTCGGGAAGGACAGGAAGATATCGGTAATGCGCATCATCACCGTATCAAACTTGCCACCGAGATAACCGGAAGCCGTACCGACAATCAGTCCAATCGGGCCAACAATGATCGACACAAGGAAGATGATCGTCAGTGTGATACGGGCGCCCCAGATCAGACGGCTGAAAATATCACGTCCCAACTCGTCCGTACCGAACAGATGTCCGTTACCGGGCGCCTGCAGGGTGTTGACCAGATCCTGAGCATAGGGGTCATGCGTTGCAATGAATGGCGCAAAAACCGCCGCCAGAATAAGCAGTCCCAGAACGATCAGACCAAAGGTCGAGGTCGGACTTTTCAGCAGGAAAACAAAGATATTTTTCAGGGCATTCAACCAGGCGGGAAGACGCACTGTGCTTTGTATTTGCGTGGTCATCAGCGTGTCCTCGGATCAAAGAAGCGGTAGAGAACGTCAGACAACAGGTTAAGCCCGATGAAGATGACGCCCACGATCAGAACACAGGTCATAACCGCGTTCATATCGCCGATAATCAGGTTGCTGGTGAGGTACTGGCCAAAACCGGGCCATGCGAAAACCGTTTCAATCAGCACGGCACCTTCAAGCAGTGAGCCATAGGCCAGCGCCACGATCGTGACGAGCTGGACGCGGATGTTGCCAAAGGCGTGCAGCCAGACGGTCTGGCGGCTGGAAAGGCCTTTTACTCGTGCCGTCGTCACATATTCCTGCCCCAGTTGATCCAGCATGAAGCTGCGGGTCATACGGGTGATATAGGCCGATGAGGAATAACCAAGCAGGCTGGCGGGAAGAATGAGGTGGTTTACCGCCGACCAGAACACATCCATGTCACCGGCAAGCAGGCTGTCGATCAGCAGGAAGCCCGTGCGTTCATCGACAAGTCCGATATAGAACTGGTCCATACGGCCACTGCCTCCGACAAGACCAAGATGGGCGTAAAACACGATCAGCGCGATCATACCGGTCCAGAAAATCGGCATGGAATGGCCGAACAGACTGACGACGCGCACGGCATGATCCTGCCAGCGATCCTTGTTCACAGCCGCAAACACGCCAAGCGGCACACCAAGGCCTGCACCAATGATGATGGCAAAGGTTGCCAGCTCAATCGTCGCCGGCATGACATGCAGGATATCCTGGATGACCGGCTGACCGGTGCGGATAGACGTGCCGAAATTACCCGTCAGCACATCGCGCAGATATAAGAAGAACTGCTCCCACACGGGGCGGTCGAGACCGAGCGAACGAAAGACCTGCTCATAGGTCTCCCGTGTCGCATCTTCACCGACAATAGCCCGCACCGGGTCGGCAGGCATCATGCGACCGATAAAGAAAGTAAGCATAAGCAAGCCGAGCAGGGTGACCGCTATGGTTCCAATCTGCTCGGCCCAACCATTAAATTGTACGCGACGTGATGACATGTTTCCTCCGTTTGCCAGCCGCGGGAAGCGCGCCTTAACAGGCTCCCGTCCTGTCTGACAAATTTTGACCAACCTGTCACAGGTTTATAAATCTGTCAAGTTACATCGCTTACAGGAAATCGTCCCGGCGGGGTGTAAAGCAGTCGATTAACTCCCCCTCTTCCAGGCATTCACAGCCATGTTCAATGTTTCCAGGAATGACGAGACTGTCGCCAACCTTCAATTCATAGGCTGCGCCATCACGGAAAAACCGAAATTTTCCTTTGGAAACATAGGTGGATTGGACGTGTGGATGCTTGTGAAGCTTACCTTCTGCTCCAGTTTCGAAGCGGAATGAAACAACCATCAACTCTGGGGATTCGGAAAGGACCTGACGGAGAACGCCGGCGTCCGGTGAAACAACCGGGAACTTGGGAAGGGTCATATAGGCCTCCTTGATGACACTAAACATGTCATCATACATATATCTCAGCCTGTCTGACAATACGGCTGTTTATGCCTGAGTGATTTCTTCACTTTCCTTGGCTTTTGAGCGCAACAACACTTTGTAGCGATCCAGACTGCCACGCAGATGTGCGCGCATGCGTTCTCGAGCCAGATCAGGATCGCCCTCAATGATCGCATCAACGATCAGGCCGTGTTCTTCTTGGAGGTGAAGATTGTAGTCTTTCGGCCGAGAGCCCGGAGCAGATCCCTGCAACTCGCCACGCGGGATGATGCCAGAGCGGATAAGCTGCAGAAACTCCGGGAAACGCCGGTTTTGGGTAGCCTCGGCAATGGCGAGGTGAAGATTGAAGTCGGCATCACGGGTCGGCATGCCCGTGGCAAGACACTCTCCAATATTCCGGTGAGCATCAAGAATCATTTCTATCTGCGCCGCAGAGCGTCGTGACGCCGCCAAACCGGCCGATTCGACCTCAAAAACAGTCCTCAGTTCAAGCAGTTCGATAACCGATGAAATGCGTTCAGTCGTCAGATCCTTGAAAGGCTTGTCCTGCTCCTGCGGCAATTCAAGCGCATATATTCCAGCACCTTTGCGAGCGTGCACAAGGCCATCTGCACGCAGGATGGCAACCGCTTCACGCACAACCGTGCGACTGACCGAATACTCGCGGCTCAAAGCGCTTTCGCTGGGGAGTCTGTCTCCCGGGCGGAAAACACCCTCCATCAGATCACGCCGCAGCGCAGAGCTGATTTTCGACGCCAGCGACTTACCGTGTTCTACGCCCGCTCTGCTTTCCACGTCCATTGCCGCCTCACCTGCACAAAATCTGTCTGGTATGTTACCGGGTACTTGGTCTATTGCAAGCAGATATGGAAAGTGCTGCCACTTTGCTGAGTGGCAGAAGACAAAATACAACAAATTTGTTGCGATTCCGCTGGAAACGACCAGACACACCGCAACAATGATCAATTAGAAATCGCTCTGGCGAAAAGTCCCGTCTGGTAAGAAGCAGAAAGACCCCGACGCATCACATCGGGGTCTTCATTGTGGCTGGGTTCTGCTTCGCTATCAGAACTCTTCCCAATCCGCCTTGAGCGCCGCATTGCCGACAAAGGCCGTTGCAAGCTTGTTCGTCAATGAACGAACGGGGGACGCGCTATATTTTGGCACATTTGCCGATGGTGCAGCCTGTACCGCGCTTGCTGCGTCCGACGTTGTCTTGAACTGGGCGAGCAACTGGTTGAGCGATGAAACCTCACGCGCAAGACCATGACTTGCAGCAGTGGTCTCCTCGACCATGGCCGCATTCTTCTGCGTGTCCTGGTCCATCTGGTTTACGGCAGTGTTGATCTGCTGCAAACCGGATGACTGCTCCTGGGAAGCGTCAACGATCGCAGAAACATGTCGATTGATTTCCTGAACTTCGGCAACGATGGCTTCGAGTGCCTTGCCTGTTTCATCAACAAGTTGAACACCCTCCTGAACCTGATCAGTCGACATCAGGATCAACGCTTTGATTTCCTTTGCTGCGGCAGCGGAACGCTGCGCCAGCTCACGCACCTCCTGTGCGACCACCGCAAAGCCCTTGCCTGCCTCACCGGCGCGCGCAGCTTCGACACCGGCATTCAATGCGAGAAGGTTTGTCTGGAAGGCGATTTCATCGATCACACCGATGATATTGGAAATCTCCGTCGAGGATTTTTCGATCTTCTCCATGGCGATAACAGCACTGCGCACGACATCCCCGGATTTCTCTGCACCTGATTTGGCGCGAGCAACCAGTTGCCCGGCCTCATGTGCCCGCTTGCTGGAATCCTTGACGGCCGTGGTGATTTGTTCCAGTGCAGCAGCAGTCTCTTCGACAGCGGCAGCCTGTTGTTCCGTACGCTTGGCGAGATCGTCAGCGGCGGAACGGATTTCATTTGCGCCGGCATCGATCCCGCGCGCGTTGTTTGCGACGCGACCAAGCGCCAGCTGAAGCTTTTCAGCGGAGTTATTGAAGTCAATCCTGACGCCATCTAGTGTGGCGACAAAGGAGTGGTTGATACGGTAGGTCACGTCGCCATCCGACAGTCTGGACAGGCCAGTTGCGAGATTATCCACCGCGAACTTGACGTTGGCAGCATCTTCTGCGGCTTTGCGCTCCCGCTCCATACGTTCTTTTTCACTAAGTGAGCGATTGGCATCGGCCTCCGCTTCAAGCCGCAAGCGCTGGCGCGTATTTTCCAGGAAAACGACCACAGCTTTTGCCATGCTTCCAACTTCGTCTCGACGGTCTTCACCAGGAATACCGGTTTCAACATTTCCGTCGGCCAATGTGCGCATGCGATGCTGCAATGCTGCAATCGGGCCACTGATGCCGCGAGACGCAACAACGAGCGAAGCGGTGATGACAAAAGCGAACAGTATCGCCAACAAACTTAATGTCGTTGTGATTGTAGATATGGTTTGTGCTGATAGGCTGTCAGATTCAGCAGCAATATTGGCGTCATTTTCTTCGTTTGCAGAGCGCAAGTCACTGCGTAGTTTAACGATGAGTGGATCGACTTGTTTAAGTGATTTGACGGCCTCGTCATTCATATCCTTGCTATCGAATGCGATCGCATCATCAGTCAATTTGATAATATCGTTTGCAAGGCGAATGTAGCCGTCGATAGCCCCCGACTGATTTTGCGACATCATCTTTGCATTGTCTAATCTGCTTGTCAGCAAAAGCTTATCAGCTTCGTATTGTTTCAAAGCAGCGATGGATTCCGCAGAACCTGTTTCGTAAAATCGGACTTGGTTGGCCGTATAGGCAATAGACATTGCTGCAATCGTTGAACGGTTCAGCGTGGTGGCAAGAACGACATCGCTGGCAAGCATATCGGAATAGGCCGCATCTGTTTTCATATACGTATAGGAGACCACAGACACTCCGCCGACTCCGAGAAGACTAAGCGGCAAAATTAGCGAAAGAATTTTGGTTTTGATCTTTGAATTTGCGAGGAAGGACATGAATTACCTCAAAATAACAAGTCCAACTTTCTCGTGCTGAAAGATTGCAAATCTGGACCATAAGCATGCACGTACAGCAACCAATCATTGGCCACCTCATCTCCCCGGCGGCACACAGAAAGTAGTGTTGAGAAACGGCGAGAAGATATGTGAATCACTGAACTTTAGAGGTTCACGCGACACGTCATACTTTACAATAATCACAATCAGGACTGGTTTGGTAACCAGTTGTAAACCACAAACGACCTAGGGTATGCCACCACAGATTTACTCTTTCGGTGATCCTTGAGGGCCGTGTCGGCCCAGAAGGGCTGCGGCTTGCAATTTACTGGCCACACCCAGCTTTTTGAGTATCTGCTCCATATGATACTCCACGCCACGCCGCGATAGACCTGTAATCGTCGCTATGTCGGCATTTGATTTCCCCGCCGCAGCCCATGTGAGAAGGTCAAGTTGCTGCGCTGTAAGTTTAGCGAGCAAAGGGCTATGGGGGCTCTCATCACCTTTTTGTATCTGCGGCGATTGATCCGCACAATCCGTTATTAGACCAATCCAGCTTTCAACCTGACCAGCACTGTCGAAACTTGGCTTAGCAGCACTGCGTACCTGTCGCCAATGCCCTGACACATCCCGAACCCGGAAGTTTGTCTCAAAAGGCAATTTTGACGGCAACCATTCCAGCCACTTTTTGCGGACTCGAATATGATCATCTGGGTGCATACGCCCGTACCAGTCCTTGATACGGTCCTCCATGCCAACACTTTCAGTCGCAGACAGCGTCGGCCCGAGATAGTCGATGGTCCCTGCGCTGTTTGCCGCCCAGATGATGTGAAGTCTTTCCTCCGTCGCCAACAACCGCGCATGACCCTCATCGGCTTTCAAGACTGCCTCAACCTGCCTGAGGCGACTAATGTCGGTTAACGCAAGTGAAAACCCGATGAAACCGCCATCGTCGTCGTTGACGCGTGTGCAATTCACGACGAAAGTTTTACCGGAGCGACGATCCTTCACTTCCTGCTGTCTGATTTCACGCCCACGCGCCATATGGGCCAAAATTTGCGTGATCCTAAAGGCGTTCTTTCTGTCAAAGTGCTGCGCAAAATGCGAACCGATTGATTGCTTTTCAACCAGACTCATGACGTGGGCGAATTGCTCATTCATTCGCAAAATCCGTCCATCCCCATCAAGAAGCGCTAGCGCGCACGGGCTGTTTTCATAGATGGCCTCAGAGTGAAATTTGCGTTGATAACGAGAGGCCCCGGAGGAACCTTTCGCACGACCGCCGAAAGGATAACGAAGCTCTCTTGGCAACTTTCCCAATGTCGGGCGGCCAAGGTGATACCCTTGGCCCACATTGCATCCCATCCGTTGCAGCAAAGCCAGTTGGTGTGGCGTTTCAATCCCCTCAGCAACAACTCTCATACCCAAACTTTGGCCAAGATCGATTACAGAGGCCACGATGCGTCGGCTCGCAGGGTTCTGGTCCATGCTGCCAACAAACTGCTTATCTATTTTCAGCGTGTTGAAAGGCAGGGAATGCAAGCGCGTGAGACTTGAAAAACCGGTCCCGAAATCATCCAGCGACAGCAGAAAACCTTCGTCTCTGAAACGTTTTGCAACCTGGTGAGCGGTTTCAACATCGTCGAGAAGCGCATTTTCCGTCAGTTCGATTTCTATTTGAGATGGAAGCAGTCCCGCATTTGAGACAACCCCACCAATCAAGGAAACGATTTCGTCATTCCGGAACTGTACCGGAGACAGATTGAGAGCGAGCGTTAAATTTCGCGGCGCGCAGGAAAGCTCTCGGCATGCCTTCTCCAGTACCTGCAAAGTAATGGAGTTGATGGCACCGGCAGCTTCGGCTGTCGAGATGAATGCATCCGGATTTATCACACCGTGAGCAGGATGATCCCAGCGCGCCAGAACCTCAAAGCCGATCGTCCTTTGTGTTTCAAGATCGATAAATGGTTGGAATGCTGGCACAAACTGACTTCCTTCGACTGCAGCAAACAGATCGTCGATGGAAGGAAAAAATGTACTCGTCATAATCACTCAATGGCTCGGACGTGGTGGAGTTGTCTGACTTAGAGGTCGCTGGATAGGAAAGTATGAAAACCAGATCAATTATCACGCGTTTGTGAAAACCATCGCCATCTTAGGTAGATCTGAATTAAGCCACCAAGCACTGTTGACCGCTGCGGGAAAAAACTAGCGACACCCCCCAGTGCGAAATTATCTCTGGCTGGCCTCGGCTGACATCATACCGACACTCGCTGTTCCGCATTTGCAAATATCGGCGTCAAAGATTTACGCGACTGCGAGGCCGCCATAAGGAACCGGCCGAGCGTATCCTGCTCGGTTTGAGTTTCGAAGATTACACGGCAGCCATTGAAATCCTGTCCTATGCGTTTTGTTACATGGCGAGGTTAGAGGTAAGAAAAAACGTGCCTCGAAATGTCAAGGCATCATGGATGAAGTGCTGCGAACGTGATGCTTGATGCTGACCGATAATCAAAGTTCCAAAGCGATATATCGTCATAACGCTTTGATTACCTTGTATTTCGTTATGCTATCCCACGTCTACCTTGGCGATTGACTGGTGCTCATACTGCAATAAAAGGCAGCCATTCGCATATTCAGGGTTGCATAAATGATTTCGCGCTTACTGTTTCCAGGCATGGTTATCGCTCTTACCGGATTAACCGGTTGCCAGACTGGAAAGCCACTTGCCATGAGCGTTGCCGCCACACCGACTGCCTCGGGCATACAGCACGGAGACATGCTAGCTCCTCAACGTGCAGCTGGCCAAGATATCCCTGCACTCAAAGGCAATGAAATTGTGACCATCCGCACATATGAATATGTGAACAAGGGTGGTGCGGAATTTAGTTCCCGCACGGAGATCGATGGAGTTAGTTGCAAGCTGGAAAGCGACGGCTACAGCGCATCTATAAAAACGCCAGCCGAGGTGCGTGTTCCCGATTACGGCTATGCATCACGCCCGATTTCAGTGAGTTGCAACGCTGCGGGCTACAGAACCAGTTTCAGCAACGTGACCGCAATCAATAAGTCTGCCGAACAACGCATGGCTTCAGGTAGCAATGGTGGCCTGATAGGTGTTGTCATCATGGCGGCAGTAAACGCAGGTTCCGACCAGAAAAAAGATGATTTCGCATATCCCCCTGTCAACGTCACGATGAACCGTATCGGTTGCGAGAAGACTAAAGTTCGCTGCCGTTAAACTGGCTTGCCAACCGCCACCCAACTGCCGTTTAAGACTGTGCAAATACCATTTGCGCAGTTTTTCTTCACCGTCAGCAACATATGACGTGGCTCACATAGGCCTATCATCAGCTATGCGTCGTTCGACAGATTTTAGTATCCGTGAAAGATCCCGTTTTTTGCCGGCCGTAACCTCAATTGCTGCAACGACAAGATCGCCCGCGATGTAATCCGGCTTGTGTCCAAGATTGTGCACGACAAGCAGCTTCGAGCCTTTGATGGCGCGTGCCAGCTGTTTTGAGTGTATCTCCGGCGACACAACCTTATCAACATCACCTGTGATGATAATTGTCCTCGCTTTTATCTCGGAATATTGGCGGGATGCCGTTTTGGCCCACGCATTCAAAGATGCTACTTCCAATGCGTTGTGACGGAAGGCAACCGGGCGCAAGGCCTGCAATGCTTTGGTTTGAACTATATAGTTTTGCGGTACGGGGTTTGGTGCAAACACTGACTTTGTCGCAGCTCCAATCGCCAACAGCCCTGCCGGTGGCGCAACAAGGGTGCTGAACAAAACACCGGTAACCGGGATACGCGCAGCGTCATAATACCACGAGACGCCGCCCGGCCAGTCATAAACCGCAGGCGACAGGAAAACCAGTCCCTTCACCTTCTCTGGATGACGCAAAGCAAGCGCAGCAGCAATTGCGCCGCCGTAAGAGTGACCAACCACGATTGCACTTTTGATGCCGCGCTTGTCCATCAGACTTGCAATGGCATCCGCCTGTCCATCCGGCAAAATGTTGCCCTTGCCGCCGATCTGCGAACGACCATGACCAGGCCTGTCAACAAACAGCAGTCTGGCTCGCCCCTCCAAACTGGAGCGAAAGGCGATCAATGGATCATACAGACTGGTGCTGGCACCGTGAATAAAGACAATCGGCGGCAAATCAGCCTTGTGTCCGGGTTCCAGCAAAAGGCTGTTCATCATGAACCCGCCAACATCGATAAGGCGTTCGTCCTCGACCGGATTTGCGGAAGTTGGAGCTTTTATCCCTGATGCCAACGTCATCATGAGAGCGCCGAGAACAACATAGAAAACGCCCCGAATGACCATTTTTCTCCTGACATTCTCACTGATTGGCATTCATGTCGATTATAGTCATGACGTCAATCCAGCCTTGTCCATCGAACGCCCTTGCACAGCAAACCGGCAAGTACGCAGCCCTTGGTCGTCATGTTGTTGCCCTTCACATCAACGCTGATCTTGTAGGTAAGATCGCGCTGCGGATCGAAAGCGGTTCCGGAATATTTCCCATCTGAGGCAGGCGAAATGGTCATGACAAGCTTGTCACCGGTTTTTTCTTTCGGTGTACCCGGTTTTATCCACGTATTCGTCGCACAGATATTGGCTCCACACTGGTCGATCTTCACCCTGGCATTGCCATCACCGCGCGACCATTGCCCGAAAATATCCTCTGCCATTGCAGAGTTCGAGCCAAGGCAAAGGATGATTGAAACTGGTAATATCCATTTCATACCCTACACTCCTCTTCACGCTCCAATCGCATTGAACCGACTGGAGCAACAGGTCGCGGACAGCGACTGGTGCGAATTCACATATACAGAAGCAATACGAGTGACTGTTGGAAACGGTTCAGTTCCGCCAGGAATCTTTATTTGAATATTTTGCCCATTAAACGAAACCAGAATGCCGTCAGTTCCGTAGATAGGTGATGAAAGCAATGTGACATTGCTGTTCAACAGGCGGTAGAAATGGATTTCAGTTTTCTCATTTTCGCAGCAGGTGGTCTTTCTCTTGCAATGATCGGTGCATGGGCCACGCAGCGCAGGACCGGCAACAGCGGCTGGATCGATACAATCTGGTCATTTGCGGTCGGACTTGGTGGCATTGCATCGGCAATTTGGGCTGATGGCGCAAGCGAACGCCGCATCATGATCTTCGTCATTATCGCATTGTGGTCGTTGCGACTTGGAGCCCACATCGGGACACGCTCAAAGGGCGCCAAGGAAGATCCCCGCTACGCCAAGTTCATTGAACAATGGGGAAAGGCAGCCTCGTTCAGATTATTCTGGTTCTTGCAGATACAAGCTGTCGCAGCATTTGTACTGGTTTTGGCAGTGTATCTAGCCGCCAGCAACGAAAGCCCGTTTCCTCGGATTGTTGATTTGATTGCACTTGGCATCGCCGTCATAGCTCTCGCAGGCGAAAGCCTTTCAGACGCTCAATTGGCGGGTTTCAGAAAAACACCAGAAGCCAAAACGGGTGTCTGTGAAATTGGATTGTGGCGTTACTCTCGCCACCCGAATTACTTTTTTGAATGGTTATTCTGGTGCACCTGGCCGTTGCTGGCAATCAACGCGAACGGTTGGAGCTGGTTGGCGTTGCTCGCGCCCGCCATGATGTACTGGCTGCTGGTTCATGTTTCCGGCATTCCACCGCTTGAAGAACATATGATGAGAAGTCGCGGTGAAAAATTTCGAGCCTTGCAGGCACGTGTCAACGCTTTCTTCCCCGGTCCACGCAAAACGAACTCCGCCACTGAACAAGGAGCAACACAATGAACATGCTGGCCTTTGCCATCAATGCCGCGGAGAGAATGCCATTATCAGACGGTATGACACTTGCTGGAATTGACTTCCTGTGTAACCGCACCAAACGCCGTCTGGAAACCATTCCCCATGGCCGGGAAATTGAATTTGTGTCTGAGATGGCTAAGTTTCCCGTTGCAACACATACGAGTGATGCCAACCGGCAACATTACGAAGTACCTGCGGAGTTTTTTTCGCTGGTGCTCGGTCCGCGGCGAAAATATTCGTGCTGTTTTTATCCTGATCCAAACACCTCCCTTGCTGACGCGGAACGTGAGGCGCTGAGACAGACAGTCAAACATGCCGGAATTGAAGATGGCATGACAATCCTCGAACTCGGCTGCGGCTGGGGTTCGCTTTCCCTTTGGCTTGCCGAAAACTTTCCCAGATCCACCATCGTGTCTGTTTCCAATTCAGCTTCGCAACGCGAATACATAACCTCCAAAGCTCAGGATAAAGGCCATACCAACCTCAGCGTCGTCACGGCCGACATGAATATTTTTGAAACAAAAGAAACATATGATCGAGTGGTTTCGGTGGAAATGTTCGAGCACATGTCCAACTGGCACACCCTTCTTGAACGTGTGCATGGATGGCTGAAACCGGACGGGAAATTGTTCCTGCATGTTTTCACGCACAAGAACCGCTCCTATCGTTTCGACCACGACAATCCCGCCGACTGGATTGCACATCATTTCTTCACGGGGGGCATCATGCCCGCTTATGATCTGCCTTATCGCTTTGGAGAGAGCTTCACCGTTGAACAGGATTGGCGCTGGTCTGGCCAACATTATCAACAGACGGCTCTCGATTGGCTGGCAAATTTCGACCGCGAAATCGACCAGATAAGGCCGTTGTTCAAAACCGTCTATGGTAAGGACACTCATCTTTGGGAGCGTCGCTGGCGATTGTTCTTCTTGGCAACGGCTGGCCTATTTGGTCATGATAACGGCAACGTCTGGGGGGTTGGGCACTACTTGCTTGCACCAGCGCACCGGTAAGCTGGAACGAATAAAAATCCCCCGGATCACTAAACCCAGGGGATCTTTATTGGTCTATGGCAATCCAGTTTTACGCTGTAAAAGCGGCGTTCATCAGCGTTTGCGTGTACGTCTCTCGCGGTGCCTCGAAGATTGCATCTGTCGTGCCTTCCTCAACAACCTTGCCGTCCTTCATCACCATGACGTAGTCTGACATAGCCTTGATAACCGACAGGTCGTGGCTGATGAAAATGTAGGACAGACCATGCGTTTTCTGCAGGTTGCGCAACAAATCGATAACCTGTCCCTGAACCGAGCGATCAAGGGCTGACGTCGGTTCATCGAGAATGACGACATCGGGCTTCAGGATGATGGCACGCGCAATGGCGATACGCTGTCGTTGGCCGCCTGAAAACTCATGCGGATAACGGTTGCGGGCGTCGGGATCGAGGCCAACCTCCTGCAGCGCCTTGATGGCACGCTGGTCTCGCTCTGCCCGGCTCAGTTGTGGCTCGTGCACGAACAGACCTTCGGTGATGATTTCACCGACCGTCTGGCGCGGCGAAAGTGAACCGTAAGGGTCCTGAAACACCAGTTGCAGTTTCTTGCGCAGGGGACGCATGGCTTTTCGATCGAAAGCGGAAATATCCGTCTTTTCAAATACGACCTTTCCCTTGGCCTCTACCAGTTTCAACAGGGCACGGCCGAGCGTGGATTTTCCGGAACCGGACTCCCCGACAATGCCAATTGTTTGTCCCTGTCGCAACGTGACATCGACACCATTGACAGCACGGAACGCGCTTTTTTTGCCCGACAGGAACCCGCCAGCAATCTGGTAATCGACGGTTACGGCTTGCCCGGACAGCACGACCTGCGCCTTATCGGCCACGTTCGGCTTGCGCCCGCTTGGCTCGGCATCCAGCAGCATTTTCGTGTACTCCTTTTGAGGACGTTCAAAAATGTCCACTGTGGAACCAGCCTCAACCACCTCGCCCCGACGCATCACCGTGACACGATCAGCAAAGTGCTTCACCACTCCGAGATCATGCGTAATCAACACGATGGCCATACCAAAACGCTGCTGCAAGGATTTGAGCAGGTCAAGAATCTGGGCCTGGATTGTCACGTCGAGTGCTGTTGTCGGCTCGTCGGCAATCAGAATGTCCGGTTCATTGGCCAGTGCCATTGCAATCATGACACGTTGACGTTGGCCACCAGAAAGCTCGTGCGGATAGCTGTCGATGCGACGTGCCGGATCAGGAATACCAACCAGTTCCAGCAATTCCAGAACACGGGCGCGTGCCTCTTTGCGACTGCCTCCGCGGTGATGCAGGATCGGCTCGGCAATCTGCTTGCCGATCTTGTAGAGCGGATCAAGCGAGGTCATCGGTTCCTGGAAGATCATGGTGATCTTGGCGCCGCGGATGGTGTTGAGCTCATCCGAACGCAAGCCGACAAGTTCATGGCCGCGATATTTGGCGGAACCCTGCACTTGGCCATTTGCTGCCAGAAGTCCCATGATACCCATCATGGTCTGGCTTTTTCCGGAACCAGATTCACCCACAACGGCCAGCGTCTCCCCTGCCCGGACGTCGAGGTCGATGCCCTTGACGGCATTCACCGTGCCGTCAGGCGTGGTGAAATCGACCTTCAGTCCACGAACGGCAAGAATGGTTTGTGATGTGTCATTCATGTCAGCGGTCCTTCGGATCGAGCGCATCGCGCAGGCCATCACCAACGAAGTTCAAAGAGAACAACGTCAGAACGAAGAAGGTGGCCGGGAAAATCAAAAGCCATGGTGCAGATTGGATGTTGTTTGCGCCTTCTGAAATCAACGCTCCCCAACTTGTCAGCGGCGCCTGAACACCGAGACCAAGGAAGGACAGGAAGCTTTCAAGAAGAATGACCTTTGGAACAACAACGGTAACGAACACCACAACGGGGCCAATCGTGTTAGGGATAATGTGACGGCGAATGATCTGCCAATCCGTCAATCCCAACGCCTGCGCCGCACCGACAAACTCACGCCGCTTCAATGCAAGCGTCTGCCCGCGCACGATACGCGCCATATCCAGCCACTCGACCGCACCAATCACCAGAAAGATCAGGATGAAGCTGCGACCGAAAAACACCACCAGCACCACAACGAGGAAGACGAATGGCAGTGAATAGAGGATCTCGACAATACGCATCATGACGTTGTCGACACGTCCGCCGATGTAACCAGACGTCGCGCCGTAGATAACGCCAATGCCCAGTGACACAAGGCTTGCGAGGATGCCGACAGCAATCGAAATCTGACCACCGAGCATGACACGCACCAGAAGGTCACGGCCGTTGGAATCGGTACCGAAGAAGAAGTATTCGCGGTTAACATTGCCTTCCAACTTCAGCGTACGGCCATCGTCTTCGGTTGCTGTTACCTTGGTGTTTTCGAACTCATTGGCGCGATCGAAATAACGCGTGGTGCGCGGATCGATCTCGCTATCCGAGGTTACGGTCGCGGTAAAAGATTGTCCGCTGACCTCGAACTCTTTGAGATCAACGCGCGCACGCGAAGCAATTCCCTCAACAACACCCTGAAGATTGGTGACATCCGGACGTGGTTCAAGGCTCGGCGGGATGGACACATAGGATGGGAACACCTGGTCATAGGTGTGGTTCAGGAAATGTGGACCAATGAAGGAAAAAAGCGCAATCAGCGCCAGCATGATCGAACCGGCCATTGCCGCACGGTTTCTACGGAACCGCAGAGCGGCAAGCTGGAAAAGGCTGCGACTTTTTGTAGACGGCAGCGGAGCCGTATTTGCAGACATATCAGTCATGGCGAACCCTCGGATCAAGAAGGCCGTAAAGGATGTCGACCACAAGATTGAAAACGATGACGAAGATCGCAATGAGAACAACGGTGCCCATAACAAGCGTATAATCACGGTTGATGGCACCGAGGACGAAGTAGCGCCCGACGCCTGGAATGGTGAAGATGGTTTCAACGACAGCCGAACCCGTCAGCAACGCTGCTGCGCAAGGCGCGAGGTAGGAAACAACCGGCAACATGGCGGCACGCATTGCGTGGATGATGACAACCGTTCTTGCAGGAAGACCATAGGCCTTGACGGTGCGAATGTGGTCCATCCTCAGTGCTTCGATCATCGAACCACGCGTCAGACGGGCAATCACCGCCAACTGAGGCAGGGCAAGTGCAATCATCGGCAGGATGAGATAACGCAGCGATCCGTCGCCCCAGCTACCGGCTGGCAACCAACCGAGCAGAACGGCAAAAACCAGTGTCAGCACAGGACCGACAACGAAGTTCGGTACGGTAATACCAACGGTCGAAACCGACATCAGTGAAAAATCAAAGGTACTGTTCTGCCTCAAGGCAGCCAATGTACCAGCCAATACACCGCCGACGAGTGCCAACAGCAGCGCGTAAAAGCCAAGTTCGAGTGAATAAGGTAGACCTTTTCCGATCAACTCGGCGACAGTGTTGTCCTTGTAGATATAGCTCGGCCCGAAATCACCGGTCACGGCATTCGTGATGTAGTGAATGTACTGGCGCCACAATGGCTGATCCAGCTGATAGGTCCTCATCAGATTTTCCATCGTCTGAGGCGGTAACGGACGTTCAAGGTTGAAAGGTCCACCCGGCGCAAAGCGCATCAGGAAAAACGAAATCGTGACGACAATAAACAGTGTCGGCACCGCGCTCGCCAATCGGCGCAGAATAAATGATAACATGGTACGTTAACTCCGGTATGGCACGGCGGGGACGCCGCCGTGCCACTTATTGTTACTCAGAGATGCTCAGGAAACGGCTCAAGTGCTCGTTTGCGGCATTATCTTCCCAGCCCTTTACGCGGCTGGAAACGAGCCAAAGATCAGCCTGAGTCAGAAGCGGAGCAACCGGCTGCTCGCGAGACAGGATAGCCTCTGCTTCGTGCAGGATTTTTGCACGCGCAGTCATGTCGGCCTCTTCATACGACTTCTTCATCAAGGCATCATATTCATCATTCTTGAACTTGCCGTAGTTGAACGTCGTATTTGTGGAAACCGAAAGCGCAAGGAAGTTTTCAGCGTCGGCATAGTCAGCAACCCAGCCAGCACGGGCTACGTTGAACTTGCCACCTTCCTGCAGGTAAGCGTAGTGCGAGGACACGTCGAGGTTAACCAGGGAAACCTTGGCACCGAATGTGTTTTTCCACATATCCGCGATAGCGGTTGCCACACGCTCGTGGTTCGGGTTGGTGTTGTAGCGGATTTCGATTTCCAGCGGCTTTGCGCCTTCACCGTAACCGGCTTCCTTCATCAGTTCGATAGCCTTGTCTTCGCGATCAAGCTGTGAGAGCGAAGCAAAGTCGGCCTTTGATGGCTCACCATAGCTGTCGATACCAGGAGGAACCATGGAGTAGGCAGGAACCTGCGAACCGCTGTAGATTTCCTTGGCAAGGAAGTCACGGTCAACGGCCATGGACAGGGCCTGACGCACGCGAACATCGCTATAAGGCTCCTGGCGGGTGTCGAAAGCGTAATAATAGGTGGCCAGCGTCGGCGAAACGTGAACCTGATCGCCATAGGCCTTTGTCAGGCGGTCGATCTGATCTGCCGAGAAGTTGTAGGCCAGATCCATTTCCTTGGCTTCAAAACGGCGAACCGATGCAGCCTGGTCCTCGATCGGGTAGAAAACGACCTTATCGATCTTTACGTTTTCTGCGTCCCAGAAATTCTCGTTCTTAACAACAGTCAGGCTGTCGTTTGGAACGTGTGCCTGAAGTTTGTAGGCGCCGTTGGACACCATCACGCCGGGCTTAACAAAGTCCTTGCCGTTCTTTTCAATGCTTGCCTGCGAAACCGGCAATGCAGTCTGGTGAGCCAGAAGCTCGAGGAAGAATGGCGTCGCACGCTCAAGCGTGATTTCGAGCGTCTTTTCGTCCACGGCCTTTACACCAAGTTCGTCAACAGGCGCTTCACCCTTGTTGACCTTCTCGGCATTCTTGATCGGATAAAGAATATTCGCGTATTTCGCTGCAGTCGCCGGGTCTTCAACGCGTTTGTAGGAGAAAACGAAGTCCTGCGCGGTTACAGGCGTTCCATCCGACCACTTTGCGTTGGCACGCAGCTTGAAAGTGTAAACGGTGCCATCATCAGAAACGGTCCAGCTTTCTGCCGCACCAGGGATGATCTTGCCGTGAGCATCGTAAATCGTCAAACCTTCATAGAGGTCTTTGACAATGAACGCTTCGATATTGATCGAAGTCTGCGCCTGATCGAGGGTCTGTGGCTCACCCGAGTTGCCACGATGAAGAACGGTCTCAGCCAAGGCTGAACTTGCGCCAATGAGGAGGGAACCGAGCAGAACAGCTGCTCTTGTTGTTGTTTTGAATGAGTTCATTTTTTATCTCCCAGATTTTTCGAGGAATGGGCAAGGAATGACAGTTTTGAATGGAAAGCAAGATACTTCCCATCGAATGATATCAATTCAGCGCTGAACCCACAGCATTTAATCCCTCATAGGTTGCATAAGTGTATGGTCATTTATTTGAAGGCAATTTATACAAAGCGCCTGAGTGGATAACACCGACGACGAAAACAGCCGTGACGCGCAACAAAAATTCAAACGCCCGCTAGAGTTCGCAACAATAGGCGATTCACCCGGGCGCTCTTGAAACATTCATACCCACTGCAACGTTTCAGTCAACGAGACACAAATGACAACAGGCCTGAAATACAGTTTTGGATTGTACTGTGCTCGCAAAATCGGCCGTACAGTTTTCCACAATTCGGTACGCATTTTTTCCGCCCCCGGACCAAAAAATGCGCCAAAGCCCACTGCACAGCAGAGATGAGACGATGCCTGCCTGACAAATCACAGCATCGAACAAAAAAATCGAGCAGCGCATGGAACGAAAATACGCTCCACGCGTTATTTTGGGTCGCATTAGGTGAAACGGGCAAGGACATGAGACGAACAACACTTCATTAGATAACCACGCAACATTCTTGACAGAAGTGTGATACGTCCCTCCCTCATATCGACCCTCCCCTTGCCTCTAGATATTTGAGGCACTCACCCGACCCGGATTTTTCATGGCACGAATCACAAACTTTGCACGATCAACCCTGCTCATGCTGGTCGCAGGCATTGCTCTGCTTATCGTTATGGTTGGTTCATCGTTATGGCTCGTTAACGCCAACAACGATTATTCCCGGGAAATTCTTCAGCTTCGCACCATCCGTGCGCACGTTCTTAACATGCTGACATCCATGCAAGACGCTGAAACTGGCCAGCGGGGTTATTTACTTTCGCGTGATGAAAAATATCTCGAACCATACAACGAAGCAATGGCGCGACTGCCGGATATCAGGCCGAAGCTGCGGGAAAGCCTTTCCGACAACCCGGTACTTGCCGCAAAGCTGCCAGAACTGGACAAGCTTACAGACGCAAAAATTGAAGAGACAAACCGCACGCTTGCCCTGGCCGAGAACGGCGATTTTGACGGCGCTATCTCGCTACTCAGGACGGATTCTGGTCTCCGGTACATGGATGAAATTCGCGATATCCTCTCCACCTACCAAACCACGGTAGACGACAGGTTACGCATCATTGTTTCCGAGCAGATTGATATCGCGCGAATATTGCAATGGCTAACAATAACAGCTGCTATTGCCATACTGGGCGTTGTTGGTGGTGCGCTTGCGATCATCGTCCAGCACATTCGTGCTCTTTCAAGCGCTCAGGAGGAACTGGCATATCTTAACAAGGGGCTGGAAGAACGCGTGAACGAACGCACCGAAGACCTTATTCGCGCCAATCAGGAAATCCAGCGTTTCGCCTATATCGTTACCCATGACCTGCGTGCGCCACTTGTCAATATCATGGGATTTTTGAGCGAGTTTGAAAGTTCGGTCAAACACCTCACCGCCTATGTTCTGGCGGATGAAAAAAAGCCTGACGAGCAGGACATTCGCAATGCTCGCCTTGCCGTAGAAGAAGACCTGCCGGAGGCAATCACCTTCATTCGCTCATCGACGCGCAAGATGGATCAGTTGATCAATGCCATCCTGAAGATATCCCGCGACGGACGCCGCAAACTAACCCCTGAAAAGATAGACCTTCAGTCCTTGTTGGATACGGCATCAGCCAGCGTCCATCACCAGGTCACCAGTTCAGGTGGCGATATCTCCATTTCGATGGACGTGCGTCACGTTATCAGCGATCGCATTTCGCTAGACCAAATCTTTGGCAACCTGTTCGACAACGCAGTTAAATATCAGCAACCTGGTCGACCCTTGCAGCTTTCCGTCAGAAGTTACAGCAATGGACATGGCCGTGTGCGCATTGACATCAAAGACAATGGTCGCGGGATCGGACGTCAGGACCTGGAACGCATCTTCGAACTGTTCCGGCGTGCGGGTGAGCAGGACCAACCAGGCGAAGGAATTGGACTTGCCCACGTCCGGTCACTAATAAGAAATTTAGGAGGAGACATTACGGTGGATTCTGAACCAGGCAAAGGCAGCACTTTCCGGCTGATTTTGCCTTCAGATTTGACCAAAATCCCAAGGAGTAACGAGCTATGAAAGCTTCTGGCCAGGAAGTCACTATCGTCATGATCGAGGACGATGAGGGACACGCCCGTCTTATCGAGAAAAATGTCCGCCGCGCCGGCGTCAATAACGAGATCGTCCCCTTCACCCTGGGCAAGAAGGCGCTCGACTACATCTTGGGCGAAAACCGTGATGGTCTGCCGAGCAAGGACCGCTATCTGCTCATTCTGTTGGATTTGAACCTGCCGGACATGTCAGGCATCGATATCCTGGAACAGATCAAGACAAATGAACACACGCGCCGGCTTCCGGTCGTGGTGTTGACAACAACTGACGACGAACGTGAAATCCAAAAATGTTATGACCTTGGCGCAAACGTCTATATTACCAAACCGGTCGATTATGATGGATTCGCGACCGCCATCCGCAATCTGGGCCTGTTTTTCTCCGTTATTCAGGTGCCTTGAGGAATTCAATGCCGGCTCGCATTTTATACATTGACGACGATCCGGCATTGGCAAGGCTGGCGCAGCGTATTCTTGGCCGCTACGATTACAGTGTAACTCATGCAGCCTCCGTTGCAGCCGGCATTGAGGCCTTCATGGCTGACACCTATGACGCCGTTGTCCTGGACCATTATTTTCAGGACAAGACTGGCTTACATTTTCTAGAGGAAATTGGGTGTAAATCTACACTGGTTCCCATTCTCTATGTAACAGGGTCCAGCGATGCGCAGATTGCCATTAACGCGCTTAAGGGCGGCGCTGCGGACTACGTGATCAAAACGGTAACCGACGACTTTTTCCCGCTCTTGGCCAGTGCCATCGATCAGGCACTGAACAATGCCAGACTACGACGGGAAAAGGACGAGGCCGACCGGTTGCTGATCGTTGCCAAGGAACGGGCAGAACTGATGGTGGCTGAGATGAACCACCGTGTAGCCAATAGTTTGTCACTTGTTTCGGCCATGATCCGCTTGCAGACCAACACCGTCATCAGTGATGAAGCCAAGAACGCGCTTCAGGAAACCCAAAGTCGCATTGCAGCGATCGCTGGCGTTCATCGCAGTCTTTACACCTCGGAAAATGTCGGCGCTGTCGCCCTCGATGTCTATCTCGGCGCTTTGATCGACGACCTGCAACGCACCGGTGGCGCATCCCCTGAGATCATTGTTACCACCGACCTGAGGGCAGTGTTTGTCACCGCCGATCAGGCCGTGGCGCTGGGTGTGATCGTGACCGAACTGGTCTCCAACGCCCTCAAATATGCCTACCCGGAAGGCAAGGGACAGATTGGAGTCACGTTACGCCAGACGGAGGACAACCAACTTCAGCTGTGTGTCGATGATGACGGGATCGGTTTCAATCCGTCGGAACCTCCAAAGGGCACCGGTCTTGGTACCAAGCTTATCAAGGCAATGTGCAAGACACTGGATGCGACACTGGATTACGATGAGAGTGCACCCGGCGGGCATGTTCGCCTGACCTGGGCAGTACCGGTCGTCATCTAGCGACACAGGTTTCATACCGAAAACAGAAAAGGCGCGTGGTAACACGCGCCTTTCTTTGCCTTTGGGAGGATAAGGCGGGATCAACGATCCTTGCTGATGCTTTCAAAACGCGAAAGCCAAGGGCTGACAATCATACCTTTCACGTCACTGCGGAAAGCAGCGGTATCAACGACTTCCGAGAACGGCTGGATCGACATGACGATTTCATCCATGTAGGTCTGAATGTCCTCGTAGAGCTTGCCCTGCTTGGCGATATCACGCTCAAGCAACGCATCTTCGATCATCTTGTTCAGCTTCTCGTCGTAAAAGCTGGTGCGCCATCCCTGATAGTTGGTCAGCTTTGCATCGTCTGCGTTATTCGGGTTGTAGGCGATAGAACGCAGATTGTTGTCAGGGTGTGGCTGCTGACCGCCACCACCGCGACCAAGCAGCAGTTCAAACTTACGCTCACGCATCGCACCGTAAATCTGGTCGCCGGAACCGCTGATGATTTCAGCCTGAATACCGGCCTGTGCCAGTGTGTTCTGGATGGCTGTTGCGGCTTTCATGAACGGATCTTCGGAGAGAACACGCAGTGTGGTCTTGAAACCGTTCGGGAAACCACCCTCGGCCAGCAGAGCCTTGGCCTTTTCGATATCCAGCTTGTAACCTTCATCCGGCAACGAGCCGAGGAAACCGGTGCTGATCGGGCGCTGATGCAGTTTGCCGTAATACGGCATGATTGCCTTGTCGAGACCTTCGTAATCGATCAGGTAACGCAGTGCTTCGCGCACTTTCTTATTGGCGAAACGTTCGTCTTTCATCGAGACGCTGAGGTAATAGAAGCCCGAACCGGGCGTCGATTCAATTGCGATATCCTTGTCTGCTTCAAGTGAACGCAGGTCAGGTGCCTGCAAGGAATACGCGACGTCGATATCTCCCTTTTCAAGCATCAGGCGCTGGGATTGTGATTCCGGCAGATGGCGCATGAGAACGCGCTTCATCGCTGGCTTCTCACCCCAGTAGTCGTCATTGCGGGTAAGAATGATAAATTCGTTCGACTTCCACTGAGTCAGTTTGAAAGGTCCAGAACCCGCCGAGTTCAGTGTCAGCCAACCTGCACCAAGATCGCCATCTTTTTCATTGGCCAGAGCTGTCTTGCTGTCGATGATGGAGCCCGGACCGTTCTGGGCAAGGATCATCAGCAGCAGGCTCGGGTCATCCGGCTGCGGCAGGTTAAGGACAAATGTGGTGTCGTTTTCAGCAACAAACAGCTTGTCAGCGTTCTCAACCTTGTAACCACGGGTCTTGAGGAACGAAGACTGCGCGAGATTGCGAACCAGCAGACGCTTCAGGCTCCAGGCAACGTCCTGTGCAGTCACGGCATTGCCGGATTCAAACTTGGCATCACTGCGCAGATGGAAGCGAATGGACATGCGGTCTTCGGCGACTTCCCAACGCTCTGCAAGGCGCGGCTGGATGCTTCGGTCTTCTGGCGACAGAATGACCAGAGTGTCATAGGTATTGTTGAGAACCTGAACGGTTTCACGGCCGGTAATTGCAGCGGGATCAAGCGTCAGAATATTGCTCATTGTTGTCGCAACGACGAGCTGATCCTTGGGTGTTTCGGCAAACGAATTGATTGGCAAAGCGCCGATCAAAAGCGCGCCGAGGGCCGCGGTAGCAAGAAAGTGTCTCATATTTCCTCCCAATTTGCCGTTTCCTTTGGAATGACGGCTCTCCAAGTTTTCAATATACAGACCGGCCTGTTCCTCCACAGGCCCGGATGGATCAGCGAAGGATCTCACCAACAGGTGCTGCCAGTGCTTTTCCTATCTTTGCAGTTTCGTCAGCCTCCAGATGAACACCATCAACCGGGGATGACTTTGCTACAGAACCAGCATCGAAGAAGAAATGGCCAAGTTCTGCGGCAAGTTTGCGATAAAGGGGGCCAAGACGCTGCGATTCCGCGATATCGCGACCGGCGGCGGGAACGCCGCTCGCACCGGCAACACAGGCAGGTGGCGCAACGATCATCAACTTCGGTTTTGCATCACGCGGCTTGTAAGGAAACGTATCAACGATCTGCGCAAGCCGGCGGATGCCGGTCACGGCGGGCTCGGCACGCCCGCCATGGGTTGGCTTGATATCATTTGTGCCAAGCATGATGATGACGAGGTCCAGCGGCATATGGCTTGCCAGCGCAACTTCCAGCGCCTTGGCGCCATTGCGGCAGGCCGGCCCGGCATGGTCATCATAACATGTGGTACGGCCGCCAAGCCCTTCTGAAAGGATCTTCGCCTGGCCACCCAACTCTTTTTCCAGCACATCCGGCCAGCGATAGTCGGCCGGATGGCGCAGGCCGGTCGTTGGGTCGGCACCCCATGTAAGACTGTCTCCGAATGCAAGAACCGACTTCATGATGCGATCACCGAACCCTGTTGTTCTCAATGAAGTTGAAGTCGATGTCTTCACCGAGGCCAGGACGATCCGGCACATGGACGTAACCGTCACTGTCCATCGGATCTGACAGCGACTTCAGGTAATCGTGACCGTCGTCATATTCGAGGAATGGATGCAGCAGGCCACGCTCGTACCAGCGGCAATTCTTGGTCGCGGCGACCACATGCAGGTTCATGGCGGTATTGCCGTGCACTTCGCATTCAACGCCGAATGCTTCCGCAAGATGCATGGTCTTCAATGCTGGCGTTATACCCCCGACATCGTTGACACCCGTTCTGAGAATGTCGCAAGCGCCTGCCTTCAGCCACTCTGCGCGATGCCAATGTTTGCCGGCTGCACTTTCTGGCCCGACAACCGGAATATCGAGATTATCGGCAAGCCACTTGTAGGACGACATGGATTGCTCATCCATTGGTTCTTCAATCCAGTCGAAACCAAGCTTTTCAAGTCCGCGGCCCAGCGCCAGCGCATCGGTGCGCGAATACCAGTGAAACGCATCGATCATCAGGCGAATATCAGGACCAACAGCTTCGCGAACTGCAGCGCACGCCTTCAGGTCCATTTTCACGTCAGGCGCCCAGCTGACAGGCGGCATCCAGGTGTGCAGCTTGATGCCCTTGTAGCCACGCTTGACCAGCGTTTCGCCAAACCGACCGTAATCTTCCGGAGTCGCCAGTCCACCTTCAAGTTCGTCACCACACATGATCGAACCATAGGCGAGAACCTTGTCGCGATAACCGCCGATCAACTTGTATACAGGTGTGTTCAAAGCCCGGCCGGCAAGATCCCACAATGCGCAGTCCACGACCGCCAGAGTGCGATCTGTCAGCTGCGCGGCAGAGCCGCGCTGCCAGTGCGCAAGGTCTTGCCACAAGCGTTCACGGTCACGGTAGTCCTGACCGATCAGTACCTTTTTCACGAATTTTTCGATGACATGCGGGCGCACAATTTCAGGCGCCGTAAATGAGTGGCCTTCCAGACCATCCTCGGTGCGAATGGTGAGCATGGCCTGCTCCACCTTATGCGCGGGTCCGGGATGTGCATGACCGGCACTATCCGAATGGCGACGGGTCGTCGTTTGGAAAACGCGCACTTCGACGTCGGTGATGATCATAATTCCTCCCGTATGCAAGCATGGGCGCATCACGCCCTCATCATTCTGCCTGACATAATTAGACAGAAATATCAGATTTTGTCAAATCTGTACGACAGATTTTTTATTCTGGATGACAGGTTGGTCTACATCATTGGAAAACCTTAAAAAAACCTCCAACCTCGCCCGGACAGCTGCAAACAAGTCTGGAAAAATCATCTGCAAACGGTGACGTAATTGGCTTTGGACAAGCCTTCACATGCGATAACGTTGACAGGTCCCAGTGTGGCAGCACCATATTGCACAACAAGAATCATCGCAGTGACGCCACCGCTGCGACACCAACGCCCGACAAAACCAAAAGTGAGATTTCCATGAAGCCTGTTTCCACCGACGCCGCACCAGCCGCCATTGGCCCATATTCACAAGCTATCGCCGTGAACGGACTGCTTTTTGTCTCAGGACAGATCCCAATCGACCCGGCCACCGGTGAATTTTCGTCCAACGACCCGGTTGAACAGACCCGCCAGTGCCTGCGCAATCTCGCAGCCATTGCAGAGGCCGCTGGTACGGATCTTTCCAGAACCGTCAAGACAACAGTGCTGGTACGCGACCTGTCGCGCTTTGCAGACATTAACGCCGCCTACGCAGAATTCTTCAAGGCGCCCTTCCCCGCCCGCGCGACCTTCGAGGTTTCGGCGCTGCCAAAGGGTGCCCAGATCGAAATCGAAGCTGTCATCGCCCTCAAGGACGCCTGACATGACTGACATGTGTTGCGAACATCACTTTGAACTGCCGATAGCAGCGGCTGACCGCGAATGGACGCGACGCGCATTGAATATTCTGCAGGGCGATGGACATCGCTCTGCAGACACGCACCTCGTCAAACCGATTTTTCCCGGCCTGAAAAACATCAGCGTATACCTGAAGGACGAAAGCACACACCCGACGGGCAGCCTCAAGCACCGTCTGGCACGCTCTCTTTTCCTTTACGGGATTTGTAACGGCAGAATCGGTCCGGGCACAACGCTTGTTGAGGCATCTTCCGGCTCGACCGCAGTCTCAGAGGCCTATTTTGCGAACCTGCTGGATCTCCCCTTCATCGCCGTCATGCCGCGCTCCACCAGCCCGCAGAAAGTTGAGGCGATCGAGCGCTTCGGCGGCAAGTGCCATTTCGTAGACCATGCTGGCGACGTCTATTCCGTGGCGCAGAAACTCGCCACTGAATCTGGCGGCCATTATCTGGACCAGTTCACCAATGCCGAAAGAGCAACGGACTGGCGCGGTAACAACAACATTGCCCAGAGCGTGTTCGAACAGATGCAATATGAGGGTCATCCCGTCCCGGACTGGGTAGTGATGAGCGCTGGCACAGGCGGGACATCGGCAACGATTGGTCGGTTCATCCGCTACAAGAACCTCGAAACGCGCCTCGCGGTCGTCGATGTTGAGGGTTCTGCCTTCTATGATGCCTGGGCAAGTGGCGACATGGAAAAAACTGCTCCGGGCAGTCGCATTGAAGGCATTGGCCGACCACGCGTCGAGCCTTCCTTCGTACCCGGCGTGATCGACCATATGATCCGCGTGCCGGATGTCGCTTCAATTGCTGCCGCCCACGTCCTGTCCGACCGGCTTTTCCGTCGTGTTGGTGGTTCAACCGGCACAAACTTCTTCGGTCTTTTGTGCATTGCCAGCGAAATGATGCGCCAAGGCAAGGACGGATCACTCGTATCCCTGATCTGTGATAGCGGAGACCGTTACTCCGCAACCTATTACAATCCGAAATGGATTGAAGAGCAGAAGCTGGACATCAAGCCGTGGCGTGAGCGCATTGAGGCATTCATCGACCACGGCACACCACTAAAGTATTCCACACAGCAATCTGAGCCCAGTACATGAGAAAACGGCCCAAAGGGAAAGTCGCGAAGTTTCTCTTTGGGTCGCTATCAACCTCGTTGGAAGTTGGCTGTTTTCTAAGGTTGCTGATCAACACAGAACGACCGACGACGAAATCATTGCCGCCAGCCTTGACACCCGTAAATGTGAGAATAGCCGGGTACGGATAAAGGCAAATCCTCCACAAACAGAACTCGTCCTTTCGAGGGCTTTGGAACGTCCTCTTCACCACAAAGTGTCATGTTATTGCGTCACTAACGAAGGACGGCAGCGCAGGTGACTTGTCTTTACGCCCGCGGGCTCTTTTTCTGAGCCAAAAGGACTAGTCCCGCTATGAGCACGGTTCCCACAATGAACAGCAATGCTGCAGCAGCAATTGCAGGGCTGATGTTTTCCCTGATTGTCGAAAACATCTGGCGGGCAACAGTGCGCTGATTGGGGCCCGCGACGAACAGCGTTAGAACAACTTCGTCCAGGGATGTGGCGAAGGCGAAAACAGCACCCGACACAATACCCGGCATGGCAAGCGGCAAGGTCACTTTCTGAAGGACGACAACTGGCGATGCGCCAAGGCTTGCTGCGGCATTCTCAAGCCGTCGATCAATGCCTTGCAGCGCCGCAGTAACGTTGACCACGACGAATGGGATAGCAATAACAGTGTGCGCGATGATAACCCCAACATATGTGTTGGCGAGACCATACTGAGCAAACATCAATTGCATACCCACCCCCAACACGACTGCCGGAACAACCATTGGTAGGAGGAACAAAGTCCGGAAGAAACTAAACAACAGCGAAACTGATTTTCCTCGCAATCCAAGAGCTGCAACAGTTCCCATGATGGTCGCTAAAATAGTCGTTCCGCTTCCAATCAAAAGACTATTGATTATGGACCGACGCCACGCGTCAGCCGTGAACAACTCATGGAACCACCTGAATGAAAACCCAGGGATGGGATAGTTGAGAAATATGCTGTCTGTAAAAGCGAGCGGAAGAATTGCGAACAGCGGTGCCATAAGGAAGAAAATTACGGTCGATCCGAATACGGCTTTGCTGGCGGTAAGCGTTTTCATGTGCGCGCCTCCTCGGAGGAAAGGCGAAGGTATACAACATAGAGGATCATCGTTGCTGCCAAAAGAACCATACCGAGAGCGCCAGCCATGCCCCAGTTTGCCGCACCAGTCGCGTAATAGGCGATAACCGAGCTTATCATCTGATCTTGTGCTCCACCGATAAGCGCAGGCGTGATGTAATAGCCGAGAGCACTCATGAAGACGAGCAGCGCGCCTGATACGACACCGCGAAGGCTGAGCGGAAGTAAAACCAACAGGAATGCGCGGATAGGTGAAGCGCCTAATGAGGCTGCCGCTGGCATAAGGTTCTTGGGAATACCGATAAGAACGCTAAAAATTGGTAGGACCATGAAAGGTAGGAGCACATGGGTCATCGCAATAACAACGCCGAGCCGGTTGAAGATCAGAGGAACAGGCCCGCTCGTCAATCCAAGCGTTTGAAGCGTCAAGTTGATGAGACCGTTGTCCTGAAGGATAATGTACCAGGCGGCAGTGCGCACCAACAATGAAGTCCAGAGTGGAAGAAGTACAGCTCCCAGAAGCAGTTGGCGTTTCCACCCGGTCGTTGATGCAGCAACCATTGCGAACGGCAAGCCCACGGCGATGCAGCAGATTGTCACGATGCCAGCCATGATCAATGTACGGATCAGCGTAGTGCGATTGGCCGAGGTACCCTCTGGAGCGTTCGCAATGTTGCCGCTGGCGTCTCGTTGCAGATCGACAGCTGCCAGCAGGTTTCTGTCTGTAAGGGAAGCGCTCGCGGCGTCTTGGACGGCGATCCAGAATGCCGGGTCGCTCCACCGCGCATCAACGGACACCAAGTCGGTAACTGTCTGGTCAGCTACAGCATTACGTGTCTTGGTCATCAGAGTGCGGAAACCGGACTTAGCACTGTTCAGTCGACGGACGAGATCACCAAATAACTGATCGTCACTGATATTACGTATATCAGCGGCCAGCGACGCTTGTGCCTCTGAAGAAGGTGTCGATGACCGATCCCAACCTTCCAACGCCTCTGAAACCGTAGGAAGAGCATTTGACGCGACCGGATCAGAAACAGCGGACTTCATCATCGTGAAGAGAGGCGCCACGAAGAAGAAAACCAGAAAAATTGCGAGTGGTGCAATGAGCGCAAACGACTTGGTTTGTTTGGAGAGCCACGATGTTTGCGTCATGTTACGATCCAACATTGTTCGGGGCTGAACGACGCTACAATGTCTTGCCCAATCTCTGGAGCCACTGCCTTTCGATTGGCTTTGACGACAAGCCTCCGACCACCAGCATTGACCTCCACTTGAAGATGGTCTCCGTGGTAGACAATGTCAGTCACTCTCACCTTGAGCTCGTTTTGGCCCTCACCGACCGCGCCGAGCTCAATACGTTCTGGGCGCACCGATACCTTAACGTGCTTTCCAGGTTCATAAGTTGCGGTAGAAGCTACCTTTATCGGCTGACTGCCTTCCAACGTAACGTTAAGAAGGCCGTTAGATGAAGACGTCACCTTTCCAGAGAGAAGATTTGTTTCTCCAATAAACTCGGCGACGAACTGAGTTCTTGGCCTGTCGTATATTTCCGACGGACCTCCGATTTGTTCAATTTTTCCATGATTGAAGATCGCAATCCGATCCGACATTGTCAGTGCTTCTGTCTGGTCGTGCGTAACGAAGACAATGGTAAGCCCCAAGCGGTGATGAAGATCGCGAATGTCCATTTGCATCTGCTCGCGAAGCTTTTTGTCGAGAGCGCCCAATGGCTCGTCCATCAAGACGACCTCTGGTTCGAAAACCAATGCGCGGGCCAAAGCAACGCGCTGCTGTTGCCCACCGGACAGTTGTATGGGCTTGCGTTCCTGAAACGCACCGAGCTGAACCATGTCGAGCGCCTTCGTCACCCGTTCAACGATCTCACTCCTGGAGGCGCCACGCATTCTCAACGGAAACGCCACATTCTCAGCAACGGTCATGTGGGGAAAGAGTGCATAGTTCTGAAAAACGACACCCATATTTCGCTTATGGGGTGGAAGGGAATCGACGCGCTTACCAGCTACGGAGATCGCACCGCTGGTCGGGCTCTCAAACCCTGCCAGCATCATGAGAAGCGTCGTCTTTCCAGACCCGGAAGGCCCAAGCATGCTGACGAACTCGCCCTTGCCGATAGACAAGTCTAGATTATCAACGACAGTCATGATGCCGAACGCTTTGCTGACTTTGTCGAAATTTATAAACGCGTCGCTCATCATAACCTACGCTCGTATTGGATAACGCAACCTCCCTCCTCTCTCTGATGAGGGAAGGTCCGTTGCCCTTTTTCGGGCAACGGATATCAGGACATGAAAAGGCTGGCGCTTACTGCGCGAGCCAGGCGTTGAAGCGTTGCGTCAGCTCCTCCGCGTTGTCGGTCCAAAAGTCTACATCAAGCGGGATTGCGTCACTAATGTTTGCCTCAGTCGTCGGAAGTTCTTCCTGGAACTGCTGAGGGACCAACTTGGTCGCTCCCAGGTTGGGCAGACCATAAGCAATATACTCGGGCAGCTTGGCCTGATTTTCGGCCTTGCTCGCATAGCTAATGAAATCCATGCCTGCGTCCTTGTTTGGGCTGTCTTTCAAAATCACCCAGCTGTCGATAGCGTAGATGCTACCCGGGAACACAAAGCCGAACTTCTTGCCTTCCGAGCGGTTGATACCGCTGATACGGCCATTGTAGGCCGTGGTCATGACCACTTGTCCCGACGACAGGAGCTGCAGTGGCTGAGCGCCTGCATCCCACCAAATGATGTCGGCCTTCAATTCATCGAGCTTTTTAAATGCGCGATCAACACCACCTTCACCACTGAGAACGTCGTAGACCTCTTTGGCAGGTACACCATCAGCCATCAGAGCGAACTCGAGAGCGTATTTCGGACCCTTGCGGAAGCCGCGCTTGCCAGGAAACTTCTTGGTATCCCAGAAGTCTGCCCAGGTCTTTGGGGCTTCCTTCAGTTTTTCTCCGTCATAAGAGAGACCAGTCGACCATACGATGTTGCCAACGCCGCAGTCACTGACCGCGGCAGCAAGGTAGGCGTCCTTACCGCCAAGTTTTTCCCAGTCGATTTTTTCATATATGCCATCGGCGCAACCCAGCGCCAGTTCTTCAGCCTCAACTTCGACGACATCCCAGTTGGGCACGCCAGCCTTGACCTTGGCCTGCAAAACGCCGTAGCCACCATCCCAACTTTCGTCGAGAACCGGCTTACCAGTTTCGGCTGCATAGGGTTCGAAGAAGATTTTACGCTGAGCATCCTGAAAGTTTCCACCCCAAGACACGACTGTCAGATCACGTGCCTGCGCACTCAAACTGCCTGCCATCAGGATGGTGGATGCAATGATTGTAGCTTTAAAGATTTTCATCGGACGCTCCCCTTTGTGTTATCGACCGGCCAATAGGAAAGCACGTTTCCAAACTTTGAAAAGCGGGGTTAACCACCTTGTTCACTATACTCACCACCCTTCTGCAGGTTTGAACATCAGTAAGTCGGTGGTGTAATAGCGCTCAGGATTTCGCTAGGCCCTTCATCAACATTGCGGAAGCGATGGGGAAGCCTGCTATCAAAATAATATCCGTCCCCAGGCTTCAGGACCTTTTTAACATTGCCCACAGTGATCTCAACCATTCCCGACAGCACCATGCCCGCTTCCTGGGCTGCGTGAGTGAATTCCTCGCCGGTGTCTGCACCAGGCGCGTAGCGCTCATGCAGCATCAGGAGTTGCCGGTTGGGATGGTCCAGTCCGATAACGCGATATGAAATTGTATCAACCTTTCCAATCTCCACGAGGTCTGCGGACGAGTAGAAGGGTGAATACGGCAGACTGGATTGCAGATCAGAGAAAAAACCGGGAAGTGTTGTACCAAGTGCATCCAGAACCGCACCAAGCGTATCTATAGACGGGCTCATCCGGTCACGCTCGATCAAGGAAATCGTCGAATGCGATATTCCCGAGCGCGCTGCCAGCTCCCTAACGCCCAAGTCTCGGCGGCGGCGGAGCTCTCGAAGTTTACTCCCAATTTTAGGCATCAGTCAGACCCTTCTGTTTCAGCATGCGGACGACCATGACACCCCAAGCCCGGGTGAGATACCCAGCCCCAGCAAATACACTTCATGTGGTGAATATAATGAACAAGTGGTTTAGGGGCAATTGCCGGAAAGCTCGTCGTGGAAGATGCTCACGTCAATCATACCACATAGGAGGTTTCGATGACGTCGCGTCTCAATGCGCTGAAAGGCAAATTTATAAAGATTAAAGAACCCACGCGAGACGCTGTCTCCGACACGGCTCCCGTTGAAAAAACGGTGAAGGACATTATCGCTAATGTCCGCGAGCGTGGCGACGCAGCGGTTCGTGAATACTCGCTCGCTTTCGACAAAGCCGATGTCGCTACCTTTGAAGTCACAGAGGAAGAGAAGCAGAAGGCTTTTGCTGATCTTGACCCACAGACACGCGAAGACACCGAGTTTGCCATAGCAAACGTCCGCCGCTTCGCAGAGGCTCAGCTCGGCACCATTCTTCCGCTCGAAATCGAGAGTCTTCCGGGCCTGCACTTGGGGCACCGCGTTATTCCCATTGAGATCGTCGGTTGCTATGTGCCAGGTGGACGCTATCCACTTCTTTCGGCACCGGTTATGACGATAGTCCCCGCTAAGGTAGCTGGCTGCGACCAGGTGATTGCTTGCCTACCCCCAAATGCACATCCTGCCATGATTGCTGGCTGCCACCTCGCTGGCGCAGACCGTATCTTCCGAGTGGGCGGTGCACAGGCTATTGCAGCAATGGCTTACGGGACCGAGACCATTCCTGCCGTCGATAAAATCGTCGGCCCGGGCAACGCATTTGTCAACGAAGCGAAGCGTCAGGTCTTTGGTCAAGTCGGTATTGACCAGTTGGCGGGACCGAGTGAAATCTTCATCGTTGCCGATGAAACTGCCAACCCAGCAACACTCGCGACCGACATGCTGGCCCAGGCCGAACACGATGTGCGTACTCGTGTTGGTCTTGTAACGACCAGCCGTGAGATCGCAGATGAGACCATAAAGGAAGTCGAGAAGCAGCTCGAAACACTGTCGACGGCTGCTGTTGCCGGTGTCGCGTGGAAGGACTACGGCGAAGTTACCCTCGTAGAGGACGAGGAAACGATGATCGCCTATTCCGATTACATCGCAACTGAGCACCTTCAGGTCCACACGCGCGACGCGATGGCAACAGCGAGGAAGCTGCGCAACTATGGTTCCATCTTTATCGGTGAACTCGCAAGCGTTGTATACTCCGATAAGTGCTGCGGAACCAACCACACGCTGCCAACGATGGCCGCGGGTCGTTATACTGGAGGCCTTTGGGTTGGTTCGTATGTAAAGATCGCCACCCACCAGTGGCTGGATGAGCGTGGCGTTGCTGCGGTTGCTCCTGCCGCTGTTCGCCAGAGCGCGACAGAACAGCTTGAAGGTCACCGCCGCGCTGCGGCGTTGCGCCTGAGCCCTAAGCAGCTTGCAGCAGAATGATCTGATCCCGCCGAAAGTCTGAAGCTAAGGAAAACCGTCGAAAAATTTCGGCGGTTTTCTGCCTAAAAAAACATGATTGTGGCGTCGACTAGTCGTATCCGCCAAAACAAATTCCGGCCATAAATAGACAACGACAAAACGCCGTGACAGCGATATGTCACGGCGTTTGCTTTTGGTGAACTCTATCACCGCACCTATTGCTGTATCACCACTCAGCGACGCTGCCATCTTCATGGCGCCAGACGGGGTTGCGCCAGCGATGCCCTTCCTTGGCGCGCTCAATCACATAGGCTTCATCAACCTCAACACCGAGGCCAGGTCCCTGCGGAATGCCAACAAAACCATCGGCATACTGAAACACGTCCTTGTTGGAGATGTAATCAAGGATATCGTTGGACTTGTTGTAGTGAATGCCGAGGCTCTGCTCCTGAATAAAGGCATTGTAGCTCACGGCATCAACCTGCAGGCAGGCAGCAAGAGCGATTGGACCAAGCGGGCAATGCGGAGCAAGCGCCACGTCATAGGCCTCCGCCATCGTCGCGATCTTTCGGCACTCGGTAATGCCGCCAGCATGGGACAAATCCGGCTGTAAAATATCGACATAACCGTCAGATAGAACAGACTTGAAGTCCCAACGTGAATAGAGACGTTCACCAAGCGCAATCGGCGTCGAGCAATGGTTGGCGATTTCCTTCAGCGCTTCCCGGTTTTCAGACAGCACGGGCTCTTCAATGAACAGCAGGTTATAGGGCTGCAATTCCTTGGCCAGGACCTTGGCCATCGGCCGGTGCACCCGGCCATGGAAATCAACGCCAATGCCGATATGCGGGCCAACGGCCTCGCGAATTATCGCGATGGTTTCAACGGCCTTTTCAACCTTTTCCCAGGTATCAACGATCTGCATTTCCTCGCAGCCATTGAGCTTGATTGCCTTGAAACCACGGGCAACCACATCACGGGCATTGTTGGCCACATCGCTCGGCCGGTCACCCCCGATCCAGGAATAAACCTTGATCCGATCACGAACCTGTCCACCCAGCAAAGCGTGAATGGGCTGGCCCAGCGCCTTGCCCTTGATGTCCCAAAGCGCCTGATCGATACCGGCAAGCGCACTCATGTGGATGGCACCACCGCGATAGAAACCACCGCGGTACATGACCTGCCAATGGTCTTCGATCATCATTGGATCTTTGCCAACGAGATAATCGGCCAGTTCATGCACAGCTGCTTCAACGGTCAGCGCACGGCCTTCGACAACCGGCTCACCCCACCCGACAATTCCCTCATCCGTTTCTATCTTCAGGAACATCCAGCGCGGAGGGACAATGTAGGTCGTCAGTTTCGTAATTTTCATGAAGCTTCACTCATCTAGCAATAAAGTCCGGAAGGGAAATCCGCGATCAGACGGGACAGTGATCGGGATGTTTGCGCACAGCGATTGCAAGATCGCGCGCTGCAATTTCGAGCATGTGGTTGGCGCATGTCCGTGCCGCATTGGCATCACGCACACGCAAGGCTTCAACAAGCTGATAGTGCACATCCAGCGCCTCGACCCGAGGTATCCACTGCCTCGTTGGAGGCGTGCAGGGAAAACTCCAGCGCGGCGCTAATAATGCTCGAAAGCTGCATGAAAACCTGATTGTGACTGGCTTTGAGCAAAGCGGCATGGAAGGCAACATCCGCCTGCGTGAATTTCTCCACATCACCTTCAGAATCACGCATCTGCTGCCAAGCCTGCTCTATCTCGGCAATCTCCTGCATGCTGGCGCGTTGCGCGGCAAGTTCGGCGGCAAATGGTTCGATTGCCCGGCGGGCATCGAGCACGCATTGCAAAAGATCCAGTTCAAAAATGCGCGGACCGATCCACTCCAGAACCTGCTGATCGAGGATGTTCCAGTCTTCCTTGACGCAGACCTGCGTGCCGATACGGGAACGTCCACGTACCAGGCCTTTGGATTCGAGAATCTTCAACGATTCCCGGATCACTGTCCGGCTGACGGAATATTGCGTGCACAGCTCGTTTTCTGTGGGCAGCATGCTTCCTGCGGGAAACACATCGGCAAAGATATCAGTCGCAATCGCTCGCGTTACATTTTTCTGGACACGAGGGCGTTTGACGCTCCCGGCACCATTGGCTGGCACAGCCTGTTCCTGCCGTTCTTGCAACGCCACTCTTAACCTCCCGCTTGCTTCGCCACATGTCGCGATCCTTATCGCAGTTTCACTCACATGGCGATGCCGTGTCGCATATCACGACCGCTATATGTCATATACTGACTTTTTATTCATCATACAAATGCAATTGACGAATATGATGAAAGAAACTAAACAACATACACTGCAAAGGCAGTCACCTAGGGAGAGAGACAATGGGCTTTGTTAAAACAGCCATACTGGCTGGCACTGTCGCCGTATTCGCCGCGACCTCCGCATTCGCCGCCGACGTCAAGATCGGCTTCATCGTCAAGCAGCCGGAAGAACCGTGGTTCCAGGACGAATGGAAATTCGCTGACATCGCCGCAAAGGAAAAGGGTTTTACCCTTGTCAAAATTGGCGCTGAAGATGGTGAAAAGGTACAATCCGCCATCGACAACCTAGGCGCACAGGGCGCGCAGGGCTTCATCATCTGCACCCCCGACGTGAAGCTCGGCCCCGGCATCGTTGCGAAGGCGGCAGCCAACGACCTGAAGATCATGACTGTTGATGACCGCCTGGTAAATGCAGATGGCAGCCCGATTGAAGATGTGCCGCATATGGGCATTTCTGCCGCAAAGATTGGCGAGGCCGCTGGCCAGACAATCGTGGATGAAATCAAGAAGCGCGGCTGGGACATGAACGAAGTGGGCGCAATCCGCGTCTCCTACGACCAGCTGCCGACGGCCGTTGACCGCGTGAACGGTGCGCTTGACGCTCTGAAAGCTGCAGGTTTTCCGGAAGCCAACATCTTTGATGCGCCACAGGCAAAAACTGATACGGAAGCCGCTCTCAACGCAGCTACTGTCGTTCTCAACAAGAATGCCAAGATCAAGAAGTGGGTCGCCGTCGGCCTCAACGACGAAGCCGTCCTCGGTGCGGTCCGCGCAACGGAAAGCGTTGGCATTACGGCTGACAACATGATCGGTGTTGGAATCGGCGGCGCAGAATCCGCGATCAACGAGTTCAAGAAGGCTGACGCGACCGGTTTCTTCGGTACCGTCATCATTTCCCCGAAGCGCCACGGTTATGAAACCGCTCTCAACATGTATGAGTGGATTGCCAACGACAAAGAGCCGGAAAAGCTTATTCTGACGGCTGGTCAGGTCGCGCTGCGCGATAACTACGAGGCAGTTCGTGCCGACCTCGGCATTGAATAACCACTGATCCGAAAAGCAATGACCGGCCGCGTAAGGCGGCCGGATTTCCTGTCGGAGTGCACTATGCAAGATTTTCTGGAATTCAGGTCGATATCCAAAGGATATCCCGGCGTGCAGGCGCTCGCTGACATTTCTCTTGGCGTACGCAAAGGTTGCGTGCACGGCCTAATGGGTGAAAACGGGGCGGGAAAATCGACCCTCATCCGTATTCTGTCGGGCGATCAGGCGGCTGATGAGGGGCAAATCCTTATCGATGGTGCCGTTCAAAATTATCGATCGGTGCGTGATGCATTCGATGCCGGCGTCATCGTCATCCATCAGGAACTGCAACTCGTTCCTGAGCTGACAGTGGCGGAAAACCTCTGGCTTGGCCGGTTTCCGGGCAAGGCTGGTGTTATCAACCGCCGCGAAATGATCAGCGTCGTCAAACAGAAGCTCGTCGAAATCGGCATCGATATCGACCCCTCCGACAAGGTTGCTTCGTTATCGATTGGCGCACGCCAGATGGTGGAAATTGCCAAGGCGATCATGGCGGATGCACGCGTCATAGCGCTCGATGAACCCACCTCATCGCTCTCGTCCCGTGAAAGCGAAATCCTGTTTGCACTGATCGAGAAGCTCAAATCTCAGGGCATCGTCATCCTTTACGTGTCCCATCGACTGGATGAGATTTTCCGCCTCTGCGACAGCATGACGGTGCTGCGTGACGGCAAACTTGCCGCACATCACCCTCATATTGCAGATGTCACACGCGAGCAGATCATTTCAGAGATGGTTGGCCGCGAAATCAAGAACATCTGGGGCTGGCGTGACCGTCCAAAAGGCGAAGTTCGCCTTGATGTGAAAGACCTCAGTGGCCATAAGTTACCCAAGCCGATCAGTTTCTCCGTCCGTCAGGGAGAAATTCTTGGTTTCTTCGGTCTGATTGGTGCCGGCCGCAGCGAAATGTCGCGCCTGGTTTATGGTGCCGACACCCGTTCGCAAGGTAAAGTCACTGTCGACGGACAAGCTGTCGCGGCTGACAGCCCTCCCCACTCCATACGGGCCGGCATTGTTCTTTGCCCTGAAGACCGAAAATTTGACGGCATCATTCAGGGGCGCAACATCGAGGAAAACATTTCAATTTCCTCGCGGCGCCATTTCTCGCCATTTGGCGTGTTGAAGCCGAAAAAAGAAGCAGAATTGGCCGACACCTTCATCGCAAAGCTGCGTGTGCGCACGCCGTCACGTCAGCAGGACATCATCAACCTGTCGGGCGGCAACCAGCAGAAGGTCATCCTGGCACGCTGGCTGTCCGAACAGGGCGTCAAAGTCCTGATTATCGACGAACCAACGCGCGGTATTGATGTCGGCGCCAAGGCCGAAATTTACGAAATCCTCTATGAACTGGCCGCGCAGGGCATGGCGATTGTCGTCATTTCCAGTGAATTGCCTGAGATCATGGGCATTTCCGATCGCATCCTGGTGATGTGCGAAGGCCGTGTCGCAGTCGATGTCGAACGGCCCGATTTCAACGAACACCGCATATTGGCGGCGGCACTGCCTGATGTGTCCAACGCGAGCGAACTTCCAACCCAACAGGTACAAGCACGATGACCTCTCTGAAAAAACTCCTTCTCGGCGAACAGGGGCTCGTCGTTCTTTTTGCCATCGCCTTCGTGATCGTGGCGTTGACCGTTCCGAACTTCCTGACTGAACGCAACATGCTTGGCCTGCTGCAATCCGTCGTGACGATCGGCATCGTTGCCTGCACCATGATGTTCTGCCTGGCTTCACGTGACTTTGACCTCTCGGTCGGCTCGACCGTTGCCTTTTCAGGCATGGTGGCCGTTATGGCCTCCAACGCCACCGGCTCCATCATTCTCGGCCTGATCGCGGCGCTGCTGTGCGGTGGCGCCGTTGGCCTCATCAATGGTCTGGTGATTGCGAAATTCCGCATCAATGCGCTGATCACCACGCTTGCCACCATGCAGATTGTCCGTGGTTTTGCGCTTATCGCGTCGGATGGTCGCGCCGTAGGCATTAATGATCCGAGCTTTTACCAGCTGGCCTTGTCCAAATTCCTGGGCATTCCCACACCGATCTGGGTCATGGCTGCTATGTTTATTGCCTTCGGATTTCTGCTGAACCGCACCGTGTTCGGCAAGAACACACTGGCAATCGGCGGCAACCCGGAAGCCTCGCGTCTTGCCGGCGTTAATGTCGTCAACATGCGTGTCTGGATTTTCATGTTGCAGGGTCTGGTCTGCGCCGTGGCCGGTGTGTTGCTTGCGTCCAGAATTACCTCTGGCCAGCCCAATGCCGCGACCGGCCTTGAACTGTCAGTTATCTCGGCTTGCGTGCTTGGGGGCGTGTCCCTGGCAGGTGGTCGTGCGGCCATTAGCGGCGTTATCGTTGGTGTCCTCATTATGGGGATTGCCGAAAACGTCATGAACCTCCTGAACATTCAGGCTTTCTACCAATATGTGGTGCGTGGCCTGATCTTGTTGTTGGCCGTGTTGCTCGACAATCTGCGCTCCTCTGCAGCCGGTCGCCGCCAGTGACAGAACAGACAGGACATCATCTGCACGACGGACAGCTCGACGTATGGGTTTCAACAAAAGGCGGTAGCGTAAGCGCCGCCTTTTTTGAAAGAACACCTGTCTTTGTGGCGGCTGGCGGACCAGACCGACAGGCTGCATGTTTTCCTCTGGTGCCATTTGGCAATCGGGTAGAATTCAACAGCTTCAATGTTGGAGATGAGGTCTATCGCTTTCAGCCGAACAGCAGTGATCCACTCTATGTGCACGGCGATGGCTGGCTGGAAGACTGGACAATCACCGATAGCAACTCACAGACGATTGAACTGTCGCTGCGTCATTGCGCCAATGATATAACGCCGTATGACTATGTCGCACATCAAAGGATCTCTGTCTTCGAAGGGCGCCTGACAATGGAACTGTCGGTGCAGAATGAAGCGGCCAAGCCCATGCCATTTGGCCTTGGTTTTCATCCGTTTTTTGCCCGCACCGAAGCTGTTACGGTAAAGGCGGCAGTCCAGACCTTCTGGACAGAACGCCAAGGGCATCTACCGGGGCCGAGCGCTGCTATTCCTGCAGATATCAATCTTTCTGATGGTACCACCCTGCCCGCCCGTTTTATCAACAATGCGTTTTCGGGTTGGGATGGTCGCGCTGAAATCATCTGGCCGGAACTCGGCATAAACGCAGACCTTGAGGCAACGCCCAACAACGACGTCGTCATGTTTTACACACCAACCGAACGTCGCGACTTCTTTTGTTTCGAGCCGATGACACATCTTCCCAATGGTCATCATTTGGCTGACTTTGGAGGTCTGGTCCTCCTTGAAAACGGCCAGCAACTTCAGTCCGGTTTCAGCATCCAATTCAGGAAATCATCAAATGACTAGCAGATTAAACGGCAAACGCATCATGATCACGGGTGCCGCGCAAGGTATCGGCCTTGCTATCGCGGAAGCATTCGCGCGCGAGGGTGCCGATCTGCTGCTGGTTGACCTCGATGGCGATCTGCTGGCTGCAACGGCACAGCGTTTGAAACAGTCCGGCAACAAGATCGCTCACCGCACTGGTGACATCTCCAATGCTGCCACAATGGCTGAGGCCATAGCCTATGCAAAGGACGAAATTGGAACACTCAACGCATTGGTGAACAATGCCGGCGTGAACGTGTTTTCCGATCCGCTGTCGACCACCGATGAAGAATGGACACGTTGCTTTGATATCAATCTCAAGGGCGCCTGGAATTGCTGCCGCGCGGTTTTGCCAGATATGATCGCAACAGGTGGCGGCGTTGTCCTCAATATTGCTTCGACCCATGCATTCACCATTATTCCGCACACATTCCCGTACCCACTAGCCAAACATGCGCTGCTGGGACTGACGAAGTCGCTCGGTCTTGAATATGCGGGGCAAAATGTACGGGTCAACGCGCTGGCACCTGGTTATGTCTCGACCCAGAAAGTCATCGACTACTGGAACAGTTTCCCGGACCCCGAAGCCGCCAAGGCCGAAACCATGAAACTGCACCCGACCGGCCGCATCGCCACGCCAGAAGAAATCGCCATGGCAGCGGTGTTCATGATTTCGGACGAATGCCCGTTCATGAATGCCACATGCCTGACCGTCGACGGCGGATTGAGCGTACAGCAACATCCGGCTTAAACCGGCAGCACGCGCTCTGATAAAAACAAAGGGCGACCTCATCTTGCCGTATGAAGTCGCCCTTATTTTATAATGCGGTCAGGGCTGTTCAGGATGTTGCAACGATATCCTGCCAGGCCTCATAGGCCGAAAGTACCGTATCCATCTGCGCGGTATGACCGGCAATGAAGTCATCACCATAGATGGTTTCATCAGGATATTCGGTAATCAGCGTCATTGGCACCGTGTGGCGATCATCAACCGATGCCAGGCATGGGAAACCATTGATGACACGGAAACCGGTTTCTCCAGCATGAATTTCATAGAGCGCAACCTGGCGCTCATTATAGGCCAGCAGGCCCGGTATCGCACTGAGGTGCTGTGTGACACGGTCCAGTAGACGTTCGGCCTGCGGTTCCCAACCGGCGTGGTAACGCGCCACCAGGAAAAAGCCCTTCGGCAACGTCCACATCGCAAAATTGCGCGGCACATAACCCGAAAGCGGACGCGTCCATTCATGGGACGGGTAACCGTGCAGATTGACGTGCAGCAACGCGCCGCTCAATTGCTGCGCATCAAAGCGGATCTGCTTTTCGTTGATATGGCCAGCTGCGGTTTCTTCGGTGCGATACTCAAGATCGTCACCAAGTGCCGTGTAGCGGGCGGCATGATGCATATGGCGCGGATTATCGACACAAAGGCGCTGGTGTAGTGCGTAACCGTCCGGGTTCTCCAGCGGAGAAATCGTAAAATGTGCGCCCGGCCGTTGCACGAGCTGTTTTGCGGCCCTGACCGCGCCGCAAATGCCAGTGGTCTCATTAGGATGTTGACCACCGCTGATCATCACGGCAGCGTCAGTACCATTGATATAACGGGCATGCAGCACACGTCCTGCTCTGGAGCGCGCCTCAAAGGCCTCGCCACCCACCTCGGAAAGTGCGGTAACGATCTGCTGCGTGGCTAGCGGGCGTGTCGCCGTATCGAGATTCTGGACCTCACCATCGAGGTAGCCGGTCGTCAGCGGGCGCAGAGAAACGCAGACCGAGACGGCATTTCCGTCCCTGAGGATCTCAGGAACAATCTGGCCCGGTTTCAAGCCGCGATCGCCAATGGGACGGCCGGACTTTTTCTGGAAAAATTCCAGAAGCGAAAAGTAGAAATCTTCGTGCAGCGCTTCACGCAGGCTTATCGCCTCGTCGCCAACCGCAATCCGCTCATCGTCGGCAGGAAATGCAACACGAATATTGAGCTCTTCGAAATAAGGCTCATCCATTCCCCAGTCGTAAGTGGCAACAGCGTCGATCGCAGAGGCAAACAGCGATTCATAATCGGTTTCCAATCGCACCCCTGGCTCGTCGTCACGCTGCACCCAGCCGGTCGGAGACAGATTGGTTTCGTCCGCCGCATCAACATGCACACGGTTGGGAGCAAGGACCTTGATGGTCTCTGTCCGACCCATTCGATGTAGGACAACGTCATAATGCAGGTTCGCGTCCTTGCGAGCGGTGAAGCTTATCGCGCGCGCTCCGACCATTTCTGCAAGGGGATAGGCCTCGAGACGAAACCTGTTTTCCGGTGCATTGGGATGCACTGGATAAAACACTTCAATGCTTTCAACGCCGTCGAGATTAATTTCTTCCAAAAAAGCATAAAGCAGCGGCTTGTAGGCGCTGCGCAGCCGCGCCGTAATGCCTCTTTCAGCAAAAGCGCGCTCGGCGGTACGGCGGCTTGCCCGGTCGTCGAAAGTCCAGGCCTGCAATGTGCTGCCAGGCAACGCTTCTGCAAGCAAAGTATCAAGCGTGCGCGTCAAACGGCGGTCGAATAGAATTGTCATGGCAATTTACCTCGAAGTACGGCCGGTAGGGTCGAGACTGTCACGCAGCCAGTCACCCAGAAGGTTTAGGCCAAGAACGGTCAACAGAATGGCCAGACCGGGGAATACGCTGACCCACCAGGCCGTTTGCAGGTAGGTGCGGCCGTCTGCCAGCATGCCACCCCAGCTCGGAATTGTCGGATCAACGCCAAGGCCCAAGAATGTCAGGCTGCTTTCCAGCAGAATATTGTTGGCAACGTTCAGGGTCATCAGCACGATTACCGGACCTATCAGGTTCGGCAGAAGGTGCTGGAAGATGATGCGCCAGTCTTTGACACCAATCGCTCGCGCCGACAGAATGAATTCGCGCTCACGCAATGTCAGCACCGAGCCACGCACCAGACGGGCGTACTGCACCCATTGCGATACGATCAGCAGAATTATGGTGTTGGTCAGGCTGCCACCGACGATGGCAATGAAGGTGATCGCCAACAGGATGAACGGCATGGCAAGCTGCAGGTCGGCAAAGCGCATGACCAGCATGTCCCAGAAGCCACGGTAATAACCGGCAACCAGTCCGACCACGACGCCAAACACGACGGCACCGAGAACAGACGAAAAGCCGACGAGCAGCGAAATCTTGCCGCCGGCAACAACACGCGCCAGCACATCACGTCCAAGTGGATCAGTGCCAAACGGGTGTGCAGCACTTGCAAAGGGTCTTGCCAGACGGGCCATAAGGTCGATCTTTTCTGCCCCGCCGGGGAACAGGAAATCGGAGAATAGCACTGCAAGGCAGATAACAACGGTCAGGCAAGCGCCAAGCACAAATTCAAGACTTGCAAAGCGGGAAGCGCGTGAGGAATTGGCAGCCATCAGCGATTACTCCGTGCGAATGCGCGGATCGACCAGCCCATAGGCAATATCGACCAGCAGGTTAATGCCGACAATCAGCAGAGAAAGAACGGTGATGACACCCTGCAGCACAGGATAGTCGCGCGCGGCGACCGCATCAAAAGCAAGCGTGCCCAGGCCCGGCCAGTTGAACACACGTTCAATGACCACGATACCACCGAGAAGGCCGCCGAACTGCAGGCCGAAATAGGTAATGAGCGGAATGGCGCAATTGCGCAGCGCATGTTTGTAGAGAACCTTGCTTTCGCTCAAGCCCTTGGCACGGGCAACCATGACATATTGCGACTGCAGCGTGTCCAGCATGGCTGTGCGCACAAGACGAACATTGGTCGCGGTCAGGATGACGCCCATGGTCAATGCGGGCATGACATAGCTGGACATGCCAACCATGCCGCTTGGCGGCAACCAGCCGAGCGTTATGGCAAACAGCAGTACCAGCATTGTCGCCAACCAGAAATTCGGGAAGGAAAGACCAATCAGCGAGAAGATGCGAATGGTCTGATCGGCAGCCTTGCCACGCGACGTCGCAGCCTTGATGCCGAGCGGAATGGAAAGGGCGATCGACACGAACATCGAGATAAAGGCTAGCAGCAACGTAGCCGGAAGCGCATCGCCAACAAGACGGGAAACGGAGGTGCCGCCGGTAAAGCTGCGTCCGAGATCGAACGTGACCAGCCCTTTGAGGAAGCTCACATATTGCACGAAGAACGGCCGGTCAGTGCCCAGTGCTTCACGTATACGCGCCAGATCATCTTCCGTCATGCTTCCGCCGCCGCCCTGAAACATCATCAGGGCCGGGTCGCCTGTCAGGCGCACGGCAAAAGACACAAGAAGTGTAATGGCAATGACGACAAAAAGCGCCTGCAACAATCGTTTGATGAGGAAACCGGCCACGTTTTTTCCCTTCGCAAGTCAGAGGCGCCGCCCGTCAGGCAGACGGCGCCGTTTTCGTCGGATTACTCGACGGTTACCTCATTCAGCTTCAAGCGGTTGTCAGGAGGAGCGACAAAGCCCTTCACGCGCTTGTTGATGCCGAAGATGGCGTTGGAGTTGTAGAGCGGCAGTTCAAGTGCCTTGTCGGCAACATACTGGCCAACTTCGCGAAGGATCTTTTCACGCTCTGCACGGTCGGTCAGCGGACGCTGCGATTCCAGCAGCTTGTCCAGCGTCTCGTCCTTTTCATACGGGTTCCACTTTTCACCCGAGTGGTACATGGCATAGGCCGTGTTATCGAAGTCGAATGTCCAACCGCCCCACTTCTGCTGGAACATCGCGCCGGTTTTGCCCTGCGGGATGATGTCGTTGACCAGCACGTTGGTCTCATAAGGCTTGATGGTTGCATTCAGGCCGACCTGCTGAAGGTAGCTGGCAATAACCTGTACCACTTCATTCATGGTGGAATCTGCACCGCGAACGTCGATCTGCAAAGGCGTTCCAGCCTTGACGCCAGCGTCAGCAAGAAGCTTCTTTGCACCGGCAGGATCGTAAGGCAGCGGCTTCAGTTCGGGATCATAACCAAAGGACAGCGCGCTCTGGAAGCTTGCGATCTCCGATGCCTGACCAGCCAGAATGGACTGGACGATGGTGGAACGATCGACAGCCATGATGATGGCCTTGCGAACACGCGGATCGGCAGTGATGCCATCACGGGTGTTGAAACGCAGCGCATCTACGGTTGGGCCGGGAACGCTGACAATCTCCAGCTTGGAATCGCCGGTGATGACAGGGATCATGCCAATCGGAATGGTTGGCGGAATAACGATGTCGACACGACCGGCCTGAAGTTCGGCAACGGCTGTGGCCGGCTCGGCGATAAAGCGGTACTCAAGCTCGGAGATCTTCGGTGCACCACCCCAGTAGTCCGGGTTGGCTTCCAGCTTGATGTCAACCTTCGGAGCATAGGACGCGAACTTGAACGCGCCGGTACCGACCGGGTTGACGTTGAAGTTGTCTTCACCCTTTTCCTCAATGTATTTTGGCGGAACGATCATCGCGCCATAACCGGCCAGCTTGGTCAGCAGCACTGGGTCCGGCGACTTGAGTTTCATCTCGACCGTGTAGTCGTCGATAACATCAACGCTTTCGATAACGGTGTAGTTGGAACGCTGTGGACCCTTGGCGCCTTCATCTCCCAGAAGACGGTCAAAGGTGAACTTGACGGCAGCAGCATTGAAGTCTTCACCGTTATGGAATTTGACATTCTGGCGCAGCTTGAAGCGCAGCAGTTTGCCGTCATTCAGCTCTTCCCAGGATTCAGCAAGTCCCGGAACAACTTTAAGGTCAGGACCACGGTAAGTCAGACCATCGAAAATGTTGGTAGAAACGGAAGCCCATGCCACCAGAAACGTGTCGATCGGGTCCCAGCTTCCCGGATCCTGTTGCAAGGAAACCGTCAGTTTCCCAGCGGCAGCGGCTGGCTGCGCCGAAGCAAGAGCCAGCGCCATGAAAGTAGCACTTATTCCCCATTTGATTATTTTCATGTACCTCTTCCTTTTAGTGATACGCGATTAATCGCTATTTTCAGGCACTTTTTGCTACGAAGTGACCCGGATTTATTTCCTCACGTTCGAGAATTTTTGGTTCGTTGCCCACAGCACGAATAGGACTTGGGATTTCGCCTTCCAGCATCGCCGTATTGCGGGCACGGGTCGGATCGGCAACCGGCACAGCTGACAGGAGACGGCGGGTATAGTCATGCGCAGGCGTTTCAAACACTTGCTGGCGGCTGCCCATTTCCATGATCTGACCAAGATAAAGCACGGCAACGCGGTGGCTCATTTTCTCCACCACTGCCATGTCATGGCTGATGAACAGATAGGCCAGACCGCGCTCTGCCTGAAGGTCCATGAACAGATTGATGATCTGCGCCTGAATGGACACATCGAGAGCCGAAAGAGCCTCATCGGCAATAATCAGTTGCGGATCGGATGCCAGTGCACGGGCAATGCAGACACGCTGACGCTGACCGCCGGAAAACTCGTGCGGATAACGGCTGGCGAATGAGCTATCGAGACCGACGCGCTCCAGCAATTCATCAACCCGGCGACGCACCTCTTTGGTGCCCAGGATCAAACCATGGGTATTGATCGGTTCGGCAATCGAAAAGCCCACTGTCTTGCGCGGATCGAGTGACGCGAACGGGTCCTGAAAGATGTACTGCACCTTTTGACGCATGGAGAAACGCTCGGCTGCCGACATATCGCTGTAGCGTTTTCCGGCAAAGGAGATTTCGCCAGCACGTGACGCCTGCAACTGCTGGATCGTGCGACCGATTGTCGATTTGCCGGAGCCGGATTCACCGACAAGCGCCAGTGTTTCACCCGGACGGATATCAAAGGATACTTTGGAAACGGCACTGCAGCGATGCGTCACTTTGCCGTACCAGTTCTTTTTGATATCGAAGCGCACAAACAGATCCCGCACCGACAGCAGAGGTTCACCCTCTTGGCGAACCGTGTTCTGAACACGTTCCTCGCCAACTGTCTTTGGCTCACCGTCCTGAAGCACCGTCAATGGCTTACGGATCGGGAACTCTTCGCCCGTCATGCTGCCAAGACGTGGCACAGCCGACAGCAGGGAGCGTGTGTAGGGGTGCTTGGGGTTAGCAAAAATCTCGGCAACCGGGCCTTCTTCAACCTTCTTGCCCTTCCACATGACAACAACATCGTCTGCCATTTCGGCGACAACACCCATGTCGTGGGTAATGAAGATCATGCCCATGCCGAGCTTCTGCTGCAGGTCACGCATGATGTTGAGGATTTGCGCCTGAATGGTCACGTCTAGCGCCGTCGTCGGTTCATCGGCGATCAACAGCCGGGGACGACAGGCCAAAGCAATGGCAATCATCACACGCTGGCGCATGCCACCGGACAACTGGTGCGGATAACGGTCCAGAAGCTCTCCGGCATCCGGCAGGCGCACCATTTCCAGCAGTTCCTGGGCTTTTTTGCGTGCTTCAGCCTTGCCGATCTTCTCGTGCAGGATCAGCACTTCACATACCTGGTCACCGATGGTGAAAACTGGGTTCAGGGAGGTCATCGGCTCCTGGAAGATCATGGCAATTTCCTTGCCACGGATGGAGCGCATTTCCTTCTGGGTCAGTTTCAGCAGATCTCTGTCGTCAAACAGAATGCTGCCGGTGTCGAACTTCGCACCCATCATGTCGGCCAATCGCATGGTCGACAAAGAGGTTACGGATTTACCGGAGCCGGACTCACCCACAACAGCAACCGTGCGGCCCGCTTCCACCTTGAATGAAAGGTCGTCAACGACCCGGCGTCCGCCAAAGCTGACACTTAAGTTGTTGACTGCAAGCAGCGGTCGCTGAGTGTTCGGGGAATTGGTCATGCCTTTGTCTCCGGCTTGGCCTGTCCGGCGTTATGGGAAGATGTGCCCGTTTCAATCGGGTCGATGCGCGCAATGACAGTTGCCGCCTGCTGGAATGTACCGGCTTCGGCGAGCAGTGTGATGACGCCAGAACGATGTGCAGAGATGGCCGTTTCCATTTTCATGGCATCCATCATCGCAACAACCTGGCCTTTTTCGACTTCAGCACCGTTTTCAATGCGCCAGTGGGCAAGCATTCCAGCGAGTGGCGCACGCAATGCGTTTTCATCTGCCGCAGCATCCGCTTTGGCGTCTGCCGGTGTCATGTGAGCCTGACCGAAAAGTCGCAAGAAACTCTCCGGCAGGCCAATCTCGACACGCTTGCCGTCAATCTCGGCAACACCGCGCAGCAGGGCTGCGTTGCCCTGTTGTGCCGGGCGTGCAGCTTGTTCAAGCACAGCTGCGAAATCAGTCTCGATCCAGCGAGTATGAACCTTAAAGTCGGCGCCCGCAAAATCATTTTCCTGCATGACTGCACGGTGGAACGGCAGGGTCGAGGGCACACCTTCGATGACGAACTCACCAAGTGCGCGACGGGCACGCAGAATTGCCTGCTCACGATCCCTGCCCCAGACAATGAGTTTCGCCACAAGGGAATCGAACATCGGCGGCACATCGCACCCATTGTTCACGCCGCTGTCCAGACGGACACCCGGACCGGCAGGCGCTTCAAAACGGGTGATACGACCGGCGGATGGTAAGAAGCCACGACCAGGGTCTTCCACGTTGATACGAAACTCGATGGCGTGACCACGCGGTTCTGGTGTCTGTGTAAACGACAGCGTTTTGCCTTCAGCAATGCGGAACTGCTCGATGACAAGATCAATTCCGGTTGTTTCTTCGGTAACCGGATGTTCCACCTGAAGACGGGTATTGACCTCAAGGAAAGAAATGACACCGTCGACGCTCAGCAGGAACTCCACAGTTCCGGCACCGGTGTAACCCGCCTCTGCACAGATATCTCGGGCAGCTTTATGGATGGCCTGACGCTGCGCGTCGGAAAGGAACGGTGCAGGCGCTTCCTCGACCAGCTTCTGGTTGCGGCGCTGCAGAGAACAATCGCGTGTGCCGACGACGACCACATTGCCGCTGCGATCGGCAAGAATTTGTGCCTCGATATGGCGCGGCTTGTCCAGAAAGCGTTCGATGAAACACTCACCACGGCCAAATGCCGCCACCGCTTCACGCGTGGCTGACTCAAACAGTTCTTCGACTTCGTCCAGATGGCGAGCGATTTTCAGACCACGTCCGCCGCCGCCATGGGCAGCCTTGATGGCAATTGGAACGCCATGTTGTTTGGCAAAAGCAAGCGCCTCAGACGCCGTTTCAATTGCACCATCACTGCCGGCAACCAGCGGCGCACCCACACTTTGTGCAATACGGCGCGCCGAAAGCTTGTCGCCAAGCACTTCGATGACCTCAGGATCGGGACCAATCCAGATCAGGCCTGCATCGATAACTGCGCGGGCAAATTCGGAACGCTCCGAGAGAAAACCATAACCAGGGTGTACGGCATCTGCGCCGCTACGCTTTGCGACATCAATCAGCTTGGCGATATCGAGATAGGTCTCAGCGGCCGTCACACCTTTCAGCGCATAGGCTTCATCGGCTTTTTTGACGAAACATGCGTCAGCATCCGCATCGGCATATACCGCCACCGCGCGAAGACCGTAATCCTTACAGGCACGAATGACGCGAACAGCAATTTCACCGCGATTGGCAATCAGGACTTTTTTCATCGGGGATCACTCGCAACGAAATCGATATGCGTAAAAGCATTCAGGGCATTAAAACGGATATGAGCGCCAACAGGTATCTGACCTGCCAGATCAAGGTGATGAGCCGCAACATTGGCTATGACGGGATAACCGCCCGTCAGCGGATGATCGGACAGGAAAAGCACCGGCTGCCCGCTGGCAGGCACCTGCAATGCACCGCGAAGTGTTGCTTCACTCGGCAATTCATTGCGGTTTAGGCGCTCAAGCGGTTCGCCCGACAGACGAATGCCGACGCGGCTGGATTGTGGTGTCACCTGCCAGCTCTGCGAAAGGAAACTTTCCACCGCCTCATTGGTAAACCAGTCGGTGCGTGGCCCCAGATAAATATCCAGCGTCACGATCTCGTCGGCATTCGGCATGGCAAAAGCGGGTTGCTCACCCGGCAGCACTGGGGTTTTTACGTTTTGAGAATTAACAGCCACCTGTGTACCGGCATCAAGTACCAAAGGGCCAATCTGCGCCAGCGTATCGGTTGCCACACTGCCCAGCACAGGCTCGACGACAAAGCCGCCACGCATCGCAAGATAAGAGCGCGTACCACTTAGCGGAGACTGAAGAGCAACCACATCGCCATCATCCAGCGCAACGGGCGTATTGAAATCTACGCAGGCAACAGCGCCGTTTGCACTGGTCACAGACGCAGCAGCCGGTGCGCCCGTAAAGGCCATGACACCGCGTCCAACCGCTTTGAAGGAGAAGCCGGCCGGTGCGATTTCCAGTGCCGGTGTGCCGGGACGATTGCCAACAATGCGGTTTGCGAGCTTGAAATTTCCATGATCAAGCGCTCCGGACAGGCTGACCCCCTGCGCTGCCATATGGGCCCGCCCCAAATCTTGCACCAGAACCGGCAGACCGGAGCTCAAGATTTCGATGCCGTTTCGAATATCGGACGAAACACGTGCGACAGGCTCCGCAACAAAAGCTGGCGTTTCAACCGCGTGCATGCTGGAGCGAGCAATGTCGTGGAAACGAACACGCAGGCCAGGGCGCAAAAGCGTTGCGGGGTCACGGGCAAGATCGAACATCGCCAGTGGTGTTCTACCAATCAACTGCCAGCCACCGGGGCTAGCCTTGGGGTAAACACCGCTGAATTCACCGGCAAGGCCGACTGAACCGGCGGGCACGACTGTGCGGGGTGACTTGCGACGGGGAACGGCAAGCTCTGCACCGGGCGCGGAAAGATAGGCAAAACCCGGCGCAAAGCCGGTAAAGGCAACGGTATATTCCGCTTCAGTGTGGCGCCTGATGAGTTCAGACGCGGAGCATCCCAGCAGCTCGGCAACATCAGCGATATCTTCGCCATCATAATGGACGGGGATATTGACTGTTTCGGCCACTCCAATACTGCGCTTTTTGCCCAACCGCGCGGCAACGGCTTGCAGCAACTCGGCCTGGTCAAGGCTGAGTGGATCGAATGCGATCATCAGGGTCCGCGCAGCGGGCACGATTTCCAGAACACCTGGCACAGGTGATTGCTGAAAGGCATCATAAAGCGACAGCGTTTCGTCCAGCCCAACCAACTCCAACAGCAACGCACCGGGACGCAACGGCAAAACCCGTAGCGACGGCACGGTAACAGCAGAAGATGAGGCTGCGAGTGTCATATCAGGCGTGTCCTTCCGCGACGAAGGACCGGATGGATACGCCTTCTTCCGCAAACACGGCACTCAGGCGGGCTGCCATCGAGACTGCATCCGGGCTATCGCCGTGCACGCAGATCGACTGCGCCTCGACCCGAGCGTCAGTTCCAGCGATGGACTGAACAACACCCTCACGCACAAGTCGCAACATGCGTTGCGCCACCACGTCAGGATCATGCAGGACGGCACCGTTTTCACGGCGCGACACAAGCTTTCCGTCGGCAGTATAGGCACGATCGGCAAAAGCTTCCGCGACAACGCGAAGGCCCGCGACACGCGCCTGCTCGATCAAGGGGGAGCCGGCAAGCGCCATCAATACAAGTTCGGGATCAACACTGAGAATTGCCTTGATCACATCAGCCGCCTGACGTTCATCAAAGGCAATCGTGTTATAAAGCGCGCCGTGTGGCTTCACATAATCGACACGGGTACCGGCGGCGGTCGCAAGACCCTTCAACGCACCAATCTGATAGATGACATCGCCAACCAGTTCTTCGCTTGTCGGGTCCATATTGCGTCGACCAAAACCTGCGAGGTCGCGGTAACCGACGTGAGCGCCGATCACGACGCCTTTGGCTTTCGCCTGTTGCAACGTCCGCAAAATTCCGGCCGGATCACCGGCATGGAAGCCGCAGGCGACATTGGCGCTGCTGACAATGTCCAGCATCGCCACGTCATCTCCCATCGCCCAGGGACCAAAACTTTCACCGAGATCGCTGTTCAGATCGAATGTCAGCATCAATAACCCATCAAGAGCGGAGAATGGCAAAAAGCCGACCACCTGCGGGGTCAACCGTCAGCAAAATCTAGCAAAGGGCAACAATCATGTCTATACTGTTGAACAATCTTTCATTATCAACCTACAAAAAATAAAATTATGCACATAAAAGAAGCACTTATTTTGTGTTGCAGGTTATTTTTTCTTGTCTTAGCAGCCATTATAGCACTTATCTCGCTTGAAGCCTCGCACCACGGCGCATAGATTGCGCGCGCTTCATCAATATCGTTGCCGTCATAGTCGGCCCTTTCCTGAAGCGCAGAAAGACACCAGCATGTTGGGAACGCAGATGAAGAAGGCGAAATCCGTGAGCACAACGGCGGCCTCGACTGAGCCGGTGCAAACGCTCGCGGAAACCACAGCTTCCCGCATACGCGAACGCGTTGTATCCGGCACCCTGCCCCCCGGCAGCCATCTTTCGGAAATTGCGCTGGGCGAGGAGCTGCAGGTGTCGCGCAACACCTTGCGCGAGGTTTTCAGACTGCTGACCAAAGAAGGCCTACTGCGTTATGAAGCCAACCGCGGCGTATTCGTTTCAACACCCAGCATGGCGACAATTATCGACATTTACCGCGTCAGACGTTTTATCGAGTGCCCGGCATTGGCGCAGGCCCATCCGCGCCACCCGAGCGTTTCAGTCATGCGCGAAGCCGTCGAAACCGCCAAACGCCACCGTGAAGCAGGTGAATGGCTGGGCGTCGGCAGCGCCGACATCGCTTTTCACTCAGCAATCGTGCAATTGGCAGACAGCCCGCGCCTGACCGCATTTTATGGCCAGATATCGCTGGAGCTGCGCCTGGTCTTTGGCTTGTTGCGTGATCCTGAGTATTTGCACGGACCCTATATCGACCAGAATCAGACGATCCTTAGCCAATTGGAGCGCGGAGCCGCGGCCACCGCAGCTGAGAGCCTGGAAAAATATCTCCTCCAGGCTGAACGTTTCATCCTCGCAGCCTATGCCCGCATTTATGCGGAAAACGGCGAACGGGCCTGAGACACAGCGATCAGGCTGGAGTCTTTACATCAAGATTGTGCATCAGCCGTGCCAGCCAGTCGACGAATACCCTTACCTTGTTCGTCACATGGCGTGTCTGTGGATAGACGATATAAATCGGCAAGCTTTCATGTTCCCAATCGGACAAGACGGGCAAAAGCTCACCGCGCTTTATGGCATCATCGGCCATGAAGGGTGCAAGCTGTGCCACACCCATTCCGGCAACCGCGGCATTGAGATAGGTTCGACTGTCATTGACGGACATGATGTAGTTGGGCGCGATCTCAAGTTTCTGGCCGTCTTTTTCGAAATCCATGGTCATGATCTGCCCGGACACTGCGTTCAGATAGCCGATACAAAAATGTTTATCTTCAAGCTCTTGCGGATGCTGCGGCGATCCGAATTTTTCCAGATAGCGTGGTGCAACGTAAGAGGCCAGCCTCAGTTCTGAAACCTTGCGCGCGATCAGCGACTGGTCTCGCGGCGTACCGACCCGCAAAGCGCAATCGACGTTTTCGGCGATGTAGTCCACCAATCGGTCGCCGACACCCAGATCCAACTTGATCAGCGGGTATTTCTCGTGAAAGGAGCAGACGTTGGGAATAACCACAAGGTCGGCAAAGGCCCCTGCCATTTCGACGCGCAACCGCCCGGAGGGCTGGACCTGCGCATTGGAAAGGCTGCCGTCGAGTTCGTCAATTTCCGAGATGATCTGAATGGCGCGTTCATAATAGAGGGCGCCATCCGTCGTCAGCATTACCCGTCGCGTCGTGCGGTTCAGCAGCGTTGTACGCAGATGCGCTTCCAACCCCTGCACCATGTTCGTGACCGTGGTTTTGGGCATATTAAGCGAATCCGCAGCACGGGAAAAGTTGCCGGTCTCAACAACTCGCACAAATACACGCATCGCCGACAACTGATCCACGCCGACATCCTTTCATTTTCGCTCTATTGTTCCGAATTTTGGAATAGTGTTTTCAATTATGCATGCTTGATCGATTTTATCCGAACAATAATATGCATTTCATGATTTATGGCAAGTGGCGTGCGAGTCACTGCCCAAACCGGACAAAACACGATGAAGACGTATTGGAAAAACATTGAGATTGGCGGGGCTGATACCCCCTGTCTCTCTGTGCGTCTTTATCAAAATGAGACTGTCTCACGCACACCGCCGCTGATCCTTTACCTGCGTGGCGGTTCGTTTCAGGAACAAAGCGGCCAATGTCCGGAACTGCCTGTCGCGAGAGCTTTGGCCGAAACGGGTGCTATTGTTGTCGAGGCGGATTATATTACACCGTCGAACAATGAGTTTCCTCAGGCCATTGATTGCGCATTCGAGGCATTGAACTGTCTTTACAACCACCGGAAACAATATGGCGGTGCAAAGTCTCAGCTGTTTGTGGCTGGTGAAGAGGCCGGTGGCAATGTCGCAGCAGGACTAGCGCTCAAGGCACGCGACCGCATGCCCGGAGAACTGACAGGACAGATCCTGCTCTCTCCTATGATTGATCCGATGATGGCAACAGCGTCATTCCGCAATGCCGACAGCATAGGCATGCGACAACGCTGGGCTGATGGGTGGAGTCACTATCTGGCAAAAGCGTGTGGCTTTTTCCATCCTTATGCTGCTCCTTGCCAGTGCACACGGCTCAGCAAGGTCGCGCCAGCGCTGGTGTTCACTGCCGAGGACGACCCGCTACGTGATGAGACCGTCAATTATGCCGACAGGCTGCGTGACGCGGGCACTTTTGTCAGACAACATGTATTCCCCGCTGGCGAAGGCTGGACGGAACTTTATCGCGGAGGAGGAGGTCAGTGGTTGCCAACCGTCTGTACCGAATTCAACGCCTTTATTGCAGAACTGAAACATTAAAACAGCATTTTCATATAACTGATCGGCCCTGACGCAGGGCCAAGGAGAAACCCATGACGCTGAAAAACAAGCGCTGGGCCCTGACGGGTGCCGGCATAAGCCTTGCTGTGTCCGTTGCAGCCGCAGCTTTACTTTTTGAAATGAGCACGCAGACCAATGCAACTGCGGCCTCGACACCTGCCGAAGCACCAGCAATTCCGGTGACAGTGGCAACGGTACAAAGCCGTGATGTCATGCGTTGGGAAGAATTTTCCGGACGTTTGGAAGCGGTAGAACGTGTGCAAATACGCTCACGCGTCGCCGGTCAGGTGCAATCGGTTCATTTCCGCGAAGGTGCCCTCGTCAAGGCGGGCGATGCCCTCTTCACAATCGATCCGGCACCATTCCAGGCAACTCTGGCGGGCGCCGAAGCACAGGTTGCAGCAGCCGAGGCAAAGATTGGTCTGGCTCGTACAGAACTCGAACGTGGTCGCAGACTGTCGGATAACCGCACCATTTCACAAAGTGACATGGACCAGCGTCAGGGCGCATTCGCCGAAGCCGAAGCGCAACTGCGCGCCGCCCGTGCTGCATTGACCACAGCGCAAATTGACCTCGGTTACACCGAAATCCGCGCGCCTGTTTCCGGCAAGGTCGGCAAACTTGAAATCACCGTTGGCAACCTGGTTGCTGCCGGTTCTGCTGCACCGGCCTTGACCACACTGGTATCCGTCGATCCGATCTATGCCAGCTTTAATGCCAGCGAAGAAATGGTCGCAAAGGCGCTGTCGCAACTGCCTGTTTCCGCTTCAGCAATCCCTGCGCTTGAACAAATCCCCGTCGAGGCCGGTACGCTCGCCGATGAGGGAACACCGATCAAGGGTACACTGCACCTCGTTGATAACCAGGTCGATGCAGCCAGTGGCACAATTGGTGTGCGCGCCATCTTCGACAATCCCGATGGTCGCCTGATCCCCGGCCAGTTCGTTCGTGTCCGCATGGGTCAGCCAAAGGCTGAGAACCATATCGTCATCAGCGACCGCGCCATCGGAACAGATCAGGACAAGAAGTTCGTCTTCATTGTCGACGGTGAAAACAAGGTCAGCTACCGCCAGGTCAAGCCGGGTGGGGCAGCCGAAGGCGCACGCATCATCGAAAGCGGTCTTTCCGCCGGTGACACGATCGTCGTGAATGGCCTGCAGCGTATTCGCCCAGGCGCCACCATTGCGCCACAGGCCGAAGAGACCGTCGCAGCATCACAATAACCAAAGGGCAAAGGCGGGCCTGACCCGCCTCGCCCAATCATCTAAAAAAATTCGCCATTCGGTGGTCCGGTGCCACCGAAACGGCTCTCTGTATCCAGAATTTAACCGGAGAGGACTTTGTTATGAACATCTCCAGATTTTTTGTCGATCGACCGGTCTTCGCCGCCGTTCTGTCGGTACTGATCGTGGTTGCGGGCCTACTTGGTATGCGCGCTCTACCAATTTCCGAATATCCGGAAGTCGTGCCACCATCGATCGTCGTGCGCGCCACCTACCCTGGCGCCAATCCCAAGGTCATTGCCGAAACGGTGGCAACACCGCTTGAAGAACAGATCAACGGCGTCGAAGACATGCTATACATGTCCAGCCAGGCCACGTCTGACGGCGTGATGACCCTGACAGTCACCTTCAAGCTAGGCACCGATCCCGACAAGGCACAACAGTTGGTGCAGAACCGTGTTTCGCAGGCTGAACCCCGCTTGCCTTCAGAGGTACGCAGCCTTGGCGTAACAACCGTCAAAAGCTCTCCCGATCTGATGATGGTGATCCACCTGGTTTCGCCAGGTGATCGTTACGACCTGACGTACCTGCGTAACTATGCCGTTTTGAACATCAAGGACCGGCTGGCACGCATCGAAGGTGTTGGTCAGGTACAGATCTTCGGCGCGGGCGACTACTCCATGCGCATCTGGCTCGACCCGCAAAAGGCAGCAGAACATGGTCTTGCCGCCGCCGACATCACCAATGCCATCCGTTCCCAGAACGTGCAGGCAGCCGCTGGTATTATCGGCGCTTCACCCAACCTGTCTGGCATCGACATGCAGCTCAATGTCAATGCACAGGGCCGTCTGAGCACGCCGGAAGAATTTGGCAATATCATCGTCAAGAGCGGCTCAAACGGTGCGATCACCCGTCTGCGGGATGTTGCTCGCGTTGAACTCGGTGCTTCCGACTATTCACTGCGCTCATTGCTGGACGGTGAATCTGCCGTTGCCATTCCCGTTTTCCAGGCTCCCGGCTCCAACGCCATTGCCATTTCCGACAGCGTTTCTGCCACCATGACAGAACTGCAAAAGGCAATGCCTGACGGCGTGAAGTACGAAATCGTCTACGACACCACACAGTTTGTCCGCTCGTCCATCGACAAGGTTATTGATACGCTGCTGGAAGCCGTTGCGCTTGTGGTGGTCGTCGTGATCCTGTTCCTGCAGACATGGCGCGCCTCGATCATCCCGCTGATTGCCGTTCCGGTTTCGATCATCGGGACATTTGCGGTCATGTATGTCTTTGGCTTCTCGATTAACGCACTCAGTCTGTTCGGGCTTGTGCTGGCAATCGGCATTGTGGTGGACGATGCCATCGTTGTGGTCGAAAACGTCGAACGCAACATCGAAAACGGACTGTCTCCACGCGAGGCAACCTACCGCGCCATGAAGGAAGTGTCCGGTCCGATCATCGCGATTGCACTGGTTCTCGTTGCGGTGTTTGTGCCACTGGCGTTTATCTCCGGTCTTTCTGGCCAGTTCTATCGACAGTTTGCGCTGACCATCGCCATTTCAACGGTTATCTCGGCTATCAACTCCCTGACATTGTCTCCAGCTCTGGCTGCTTTGTTGCTTAAGGGGCACCACGCTCCAAAAGACTGGCTGACACGTGGCATGGACAAGGTGTTCGGTGGTTTCTTCCGCCTGTTTAACCGTGGCTTTGGTGCTGCGTCTAATGGTTACGGTCGCAGCGTTGGTGGCTTGCTGTCACGCAAGAGTGTCGTCATGTTTGTCTACATGGCGCTGGCCGGTGCAACCTACGGCATCTTCAATGCCGTGCCCGGTGGCTTCGTGCCCGCACAGGACAAGCAGTATCTGATTGGCTTTGCCCAGTTGCCTGACGCTGCCAGCCTTGACCGCACAGAAGACGTCATCAAGCGCATGAGTGAGATTGCCTTGGCACAGCCAGGCGTCGAACACGCCATTGCCTTCCCCGGCTTGTCGATCAACGGCTTTACCAACAGCTCGAATGCAGGCGTAGTGTTTGTTGCCTTGAGCCCGTTTGAGGAGCGCAAGACGGCCGATCTTTCCGGCGGGGCGATTGCCATGTCGCTCAACCAGAAATTCGGCGCAATCCAGGATGCATTTATCGCCATGTTCCCGCCACCACCGGTCAACGGCCTTGGCACAACAGGTGGCTTCAAACTGCAACTCGAAGACCGGGCTGGCTTCGGTTACCAGGCACTTGATGAAGCCAACAAGGCATTCCTTGCAAAGGCCTATCAGGCTCCGGAACTGGCTGGTTTGTTCTCAAGCTACCAGATCAATGTGCCGCAGCTTTACGCGGACTTAGATCGTGCCAAGGCAGAACAGCTTGGCGTCTCAGTCACTGACGTTTTCGAAACCCTGCAGATCTATCTCGGCTCACTCTACGTCAACGACTTCAACGCGTTTGGTCGTACTTACAGCGTGCGGGTGCAGGCTGATGCCAAGTTCCGCTCGCAGTCCGAGGATATCGGCCAGCTGAAGGTACGCTCGGCAAGCGGCGAAATGATCCCCCTGTCAGCCCTGCTGAAGGTGGATGCCACAACCGGTCCGGAACGTACAAACCGTTATAACGGCTTCCTCTCGGCCGATATCAATGGTGGTCCAGCCCCAGGCTTCTCATCTGGTGAAGCACAGGCCGCGATTGAACGCATAGCCGCTGAAACACTGCCTTCCGGCATTGACTACGAATGGACCGACCTCACCTACCAGCAGATCCTGGCTGGAAGCTCAGGCTTCCTCGTCTTCCCGCTGGCACTTCTGTTGGTCTATCTGGTGCTGGCCGCACAATATGAAAGTCTGACACTTCCACTGGCGATCATCATGATCGTACCCATGGGTGTCCTGGCCGCATTGACCGGCGTGTGGCTGACCGGCGGTGACAACAACATCTTCACCCAGATAGGACTAATCGTTCTTGTGGGACTATCGGCAAAGAATGCGATCCTGATCGTGGAATTTGCCCGGGAACTTGAGTTTGAGGGCAAAACACCGGTTGCTGCGGCGATCGAAGCCAGCCGTCTGCGCCTGCGTCCTATTTTGATGACATCGCTCGCCTTCATCATGGGCGTGGTGCCTCTGGTCATCTCCACTGGCGCAGGTGCCGAGATGCGCGCTGCCATGGGCGTTGCGGTGTTCTCGGGTATGATCGGGGTAACGTTCTTCGGTATCTTCATGACACCGGTGTTCTACGTACTTGTTCGCAAGCTCACCGGAAACCGCGCACTTGTGCAGCACAAACATGCTGAAGAACAGGACGACAAGCCTCAGAGCCAGTCTGAGACAACAAAATCGCTGAGCATGTTTGGCTAAGAATGAACCGACGATAATGGAGGCGCGCGAAAGCGCGCCTCAACGCATACCCCTCAGCAATATTTTTGAAGAGAAACTTACACGCCAAACTCTGTCTAGAGAGAAAAAATCCTGATATGGCGAGGGCTTACAAAACCGACGTTGTCGATAACGTCGCCATAGCCTGATTGGAAAGACCATGACGAAAGTCTCGCCCCCTGATGTTGCTCGGATTAACGACCTCGTATCCGTCGTTCAGGACCTCACAGACCAAATCGAGCCGCAGTTGATCGAGATACGTCGGGATATCCACGCACATCCAGAAACGGGTTTTGACGTTACACGTACGGCCAATGTCGTGGCGCAAGAGCTTGAACGCCTTGGCATCGAACATCAAACAGGCGTCGGACGAACCGGTGTTGTCGGATTTATCAAAGGTGGTCGCCCTGGCAAGACCCTTGTTATTCGTGCGGACATGGATGCCTTGCCTATTGAAGAGCAGACCGGCCTACCCTTCGCCAGCGTCTACGAAGGCAAGATGCACGCCTGCGGCCATGATCTGCATACCGCAACCTTGATTGGCATCGGCAGTGTATTGAAAACAATCGCGCCGCATCTTGCAGGCAATGTAAAACTGATGTTCCAGCCTGCAGAAGAAACGCAGGAAAGTGGCGCGCGTGCCATGATTGCCGACGGCATCCTCGATGGTGTCGACTTGGCCCTTGGTTTCCACAATCATCCGGATGAACCAACCGGCACCTTCAGTTTTGTTGAAGGCATTGCCAATGGCTCGTCTGACGAGTTCGAAATAACAGTGCACGCACAATCCGGTCATGCTGCACGGCCTCATCATGCCGTCGATCCAATTGTCGCTACGGCTCAGCTCGTACTTCAGCTGCAGACCATTGTTTCGCGTGAAGTTGATCCCATGCACACCGCGGTTTTGACCGTCGGTGCTATTCATGGCGGCAACACTCACAATATCATTCCAGATTCAGTAATGATCATGGGGACGGTTCGTTGCCAGGATCCAGGCACCCGGGATGTCATTGAGGCGGCCGTGCGCCGTATATGCGCTGGGTTGGAAGCCTCTATGCGTGTCAAAACCGAGGTCAATTACGTGCGCGGCGTTCCATCAATGGTGTCGGACCCATTTTTGATCGAGGCAACAACAGCCGCCATCCACGAGCGATATGGCGACGTGATGTTCAAGCGCCAAGCCAGCCTGGGTTCCGAAGACTTCGCTCTGGTCGCGGAAAAGGTACCGTCATTCCAGCTTGGCATCGGAGCGTCTCAGGAGGGCCGCCACGACAAGCTGCACAACTCGGATTACCAGCCGGATGAACGGTGCATTGCCAACGGCGTCGTGGCGTTGTCACTGACGGCTGCGCGTATCTTGTCTTGAGAGACTAAGGGGCGGCCAGATAGGCCGCCCTTCAATTATGCGTTTGCTTTAATTGCAAAGATACCGTGTTGAAAGAGCATGAATGTGGTTGGTGCCGATGCCGCAGCAGCCGCCAATGATTGAGGCGCCGTTATTGACCCAACGCTTCGCCCAGTTGCCGTAAGATTCTGGATCGAGATCAGCACGAACTTCTGTCACCGTTGCGTTTGCTTCTTCATCACCCTGTTGTGATGGGAACGCATTGGCGTAAACTCCGACAGGGATGTCCTTGCCCAGATCCGAAAAGACCTTGCTTGCGGCCGCAATGGCAGCATCCATGACCTCTGGCATAGCGCAGTTGAACAGAAGCGCTTCTGCACCGAGTTCAGCGGCAAGGCGGGCGCCGTCCGCAACTGTTTCGCCAGACCTGAGCTGCGCTTCTCCCATTTCTTCGGAAGAGACATCGTCGCGCAATGTATAGGAAATCCAGAGCGGCTTGCCTGTATGCCGAATGGCCTGATGTGCCGCCTTTACCTCGATAAGACTGCTCTGCGTTTCCGTGAGCCACAAGTCCACCGATGGCTCAAGTGCTTCCACCAGTACTCCGAGCAGTTCACCGGCACGCGCCGGATCAAAAAGTTCAGGCTGGTAGGAGCCAAAGACAGGTGGAAGCGAACCAGCAACCCTTACACTGCGCGGCGCGGCATCAGCGGCTTCACGCGCCAGAGTGCCAGAAAGAGCTGCAAGCGTACGCCCGTCTTTGGCAAAGCGATCTTCGCCAATATGAAAAGGAACAACGGCATAGCTGTTGGTCGTGATTACGTCCGCGCCGGCTGCAATATATTCGTCATGGACTTTACGAACATATTCAGGCCCTTCGATAAGTGCCAGTGCCGACCACTCCGGTTGCCGGAATGGTGCGCCAACACGTTCCAGCTCACGGCCCATGCCTCCGTCCAGAATAATTGTCTTCTTGCTCATGGCGAAATGTCCTTTTCAGTATCAAAATTTCTAGAGGCTCTGCCGTGCAGCAACGACGCTGTCGAGCCACCCCGTGGCCATTTGGGGAACGGATGCGAGAAGTTTGCCGGTATAATCGTCAAATGGCGGGCTCAGCACATCTGCCTTCTGTCCGTAACGAACCACCCGTCCCTTATGCATGACCGCGACCTTATCGGCGATTGCGCGCACAATCGCCAAATCATGGGTTACAAACAGATATGACGTGCCGTTTTCGGCCTGCACACGCCGCAGCAAATCGAGAATTCCCTCTGCCACCAGTGGATCAAGTGCAGAGGTTGGCTCGTCACAAAGCATGAGTTTGGGGCGTGCAGCCAAAGCGCGAGCAATACAAACCCGCTGCTTTTGTCCGCCCGAAAGGTCTGTCGGATAACGGGCCTGAAGAGTTGGTGACAATTCGACAAGCTCGAGCAATTCTTCGACAGCCTTGAGGCGTTCTTTGCCCCGCATGCCAAAATAAAACTTAAGCGGACGACCGATAATGTCAGCCACTGTCCGGTTCGGATTAAGTGCCAAATCTGGAAGCTGGCTGATCATCTGTATGTTGCGTAATACGTCCTTCGGGCGGTCACCAACGCGTGAAGCGAGTTGAACCCCTTCGAAATGAATCTCACCCGCCGCACTCAATAAGCCGCTGACCACCCGCGCAAGCGTCGACTTGCCCGAACCCGATTCCCCGACAATCGCCGTTGTCCGCCCTTTTTCGACATCTAGAGAAACATCGGTCAGTACAGGGACTGAAGGGTCATAGGCCGCAAATACGTTCTTCACAGAAAGAAGAGCAGTGGTTGATGATCGCTCCTCTGTTTCGTTCTGCCTGGCCCCCAATAGTCGTTTTGTATAGTCCTGTTGAGGTGCCTCAAGGAGGTGCGCCGCTGGCCCCGCTTCAACCATTCGCCCGTGACGAAGAACCATCATCTCGTCTGCAACTTGCGCAACGACAGCAAGGTCATGGGAGATGTAAAGCGCAGCAGTTCCGGTCGTCGCAATCGCATTTTTTATGGCGATAAGCACTTCAATCTGTGTCGTCACATCAAGGGCGGTCGTCGGCTCGTCGAAGACGATCAAGTCGGGTTTCGGGCAAAGGGCCATAGCGGTCATTGCGCGCTGAAGCTGACCACCGGATGCCTGATGGGGATATCGCTCACCAAAACGATCGGGATCGGGAAGCCCCAGCATTGCGAAGAGTTCAATGGCCCGCTTGCGTGCATCCGGCTTTTTCATCACGCCATGCCAGACGGTTGCCTCAATGACCTGGTCGATCAATTTGTGGGCAGGATTAAAGGCCGCTGCAGCCGATTGGGCCACATATGTGACCTTGCAACCGCGCAGTTCTTGTCCTTTTCCCGCAGCGAGAATGTCTTTTCCGTCGAGAAGAATATGTCCGCTGGCGATATGAAGACCATTGCGGACATAGCCGAGTGCCGCAAGACCGATGGTGGATTTGCCAGCACCGGATTCACCGATGAGGCCAAGAACGCGCCCCTTCTGAAGACGCAAACCGATACGGTCGACAACAATGCCTTCAACCGATCTGATTTCGAGATCGGTAATTTCAAGCGCGATTTCAGTCATCCTTTTTGACGCCTCTCATTACGCCGCGCTTGCGCTGCCCAATCCAGTCAACAATGAAGTTGATGCTGATAGCCAATATCGCGATGGTGGCGCCCGGGATGAGTGCCGCAAATACGCCGAACATCAAACCATCCTTGTTTTCTTTGACCAGGCTTCCCCAATCAGCCACCGGAGGCTGAACACCAAGGCCGAGAAACGACAGGGTCGATAAGAACAGGATGGCGAAGACGAAACGTAGGCCCAACTCTGCCAACAAAGGAGAAATAGCGTTGGGAAGTATCTCGTTAAAGATGATCCACAGTTTGCTTTCGCCGCGCAGGCGCGCAATCTCTACATAGTCTAGCACAACAAGGTCAGAGGCAATTGCGCGGCTGACCCGGAACACGCGTGTGGCCTCCAGTACAGCCATTACAGAGATCAACACAAACACACTCTTGGGCAACACAGCCAGAACAACCAGAGCGAAAATAAGCGTCGGTATCGCCATCAGCAGATCATTTGTGCGCGATAACACCTGGTCCCGCCACCCACCCGAAAGGGCGGCCAGGAAGCCCAACGGCACGCCGAATGCAAACGCCAGAATGGTTGCTGCCCCAGCGATGGACAAGGTCAGTCTGGTTCCCCAGATAACCCGGGACAAAAGATCTCGGCCTATGTTGTCTGTACCAAGAAGAGCCTGCTTCGAGGGGCCTTCCCATACGCCGCCAACAATTTCCGATATGGGATGCGGAGCAATGAAGTTTGCGAAAACCGCAATGAAAAGAAAGAATGCGACGCCGCCAAAGCCGATGACCGCGAGAAGACGTGAAGTTGTCCTTTGTCTCATCGCGGATGCCTCAATCTTGGATTGGTCAGCATCACCATGACATCGGCAATAATATTCAGTCCGATATAAACGGCAGCAAAGATAAGGCCGCATGCTTGCACCACGGGCACGTCACGTTTGGCGACATGATCGACCATGTATTGTCCCATGCCTGGATAAACAAATATAACCTCGACTACGACCACGCCAACGACGAGATATGCCAGGTTCAAGGCAATGACGTTGACCACGGGCGACAAGGCGTTCGGCAAGGCATGCTTCAAAAGAATTTGCCACCGCGGCAAGCCTTTTAACTGCGCAGTCTCGATATAGGGTGAAGACATAACAGCCATCAGAGAGGCACGTGTCATTCTCGCCATATGCCCTGTCACAGCAATCACCAACGTCATACAGGGAAGCGATACCGCAACCAACCGTTGCCAGCCACTCATGGACGATGTCACCAAGGCACTCGACGGCAAAAGCCCAAGCGAGACCGCCAGATAAGCGATCAATATGTAGGCGACGAAAAACTCTGGCAGCGAAATTGTGCCTAGAGTTGCCACTGCAATCGTTCTGTCGACAGCCCGCCCCGCATACAGCACGGAAATGATGCCGAGTATAAGCGCCAATGGAATGGCAAACAGGGCAGATACTGAAGCCAGATACAGCGTGTTGCCTAAGCGAGGCGCGATGCTTTTCGCGATATCCTGTCTGTTTGAATAGCTGCGTCCGAGGTCACCCTGAACAGCATTCCCAAGCCATTCGCCATAACGCTGGATAGCAGGCCTCTCCAAGCCAAGCTCTTTGCGAATGCTCTCAACCGCCTGTGGCGTTGCCTGCTGACCAAGCATTGCTGTCGCGACATCACCGGGCAATATCTGCGTTCCCGCAAATATTACGACAGACGTAGCCCAAAGCAGCAAAATCCCCAAAAGTAGCCGACGGACAATCATCGACATCAATCCGCTGCTTTGCCAGATGCGCGCCGCAGATCGCCGGAATGTAAACTGGGAGGTCTGAGCGCTGTGCGCTGTCTGTATTGGCTTTTGTGTCATCACAGTCCGGTGTCAGGTCTTGCAGGGTTCGGCATTTTTTCCGCCTGCAAGGTATAACGAAATGGCAGCGATAAACCGTCTATATGGTCATCGCTGCCATTTCCATGTCTTGACGGAAAATAAGGCTTATTCTTCGAGCCAGACCTTTTCCGCAAGGCGATAGCCACTCATGTCGCCGCCACCGGGAATGGAAACATACCCCTTAACCTTGCCGTTTGCCGCAGCGAGATTGTCGGTGAAGACAGGGATCAATTCCCCACCCTCCTCAACGATTAGGACCTGCATATCATGGTAGATCTGCTTGCGTTTTGTCTCGTCGAGCTCCACGCGCGATGTTGCCAGCAATTTATCGAAGGTCTCGTTCTTCCAACCTGTTTCATTCCAGGGCGCATCGCTCTGAAGCAGCATGGAAAGCATAGCGTCGGCTGTTGGCCTCACGGACCAATTGGATGCAACAAATGGCTTTTTAAGCCAGACCTCATCCCAATAACCGTCCGATGGCACACGCTCGACATCGATCGTAATGCCAGCCTTTGCGGCGGAAGCCTGATACAATTGCGCAGCATCGGCTGAACCGGTGAAGCCATTATCAGAAACGCTGAGCGGGATAGAGCCAGAGAAACCGGACTTTTTCAGATGGAAAGCTGCCTTCTCCGGATCATATGCACGCTGTGGCACATCCTTTGAATAAAGCGGGTTCCAAGACGGAATAGGATGGTCGTTACCAACAGCGCCTGTGCCGACGAGCAGGCTTTTCTGGAGCTCCACTCGGTCAATCGCATATTTCAGTGCAAGACGCAGGTCATTGTTCTTAAGAAGCTCCGAGTCTGTGCGCATCGGGAAGCAATACATCGAGTTCTCAGGCGTGCGAAGAATCTGGATGTCTGGCCGGCTTGTCAAACGGCTGACAATACGAGGCTCGACGGCATTGATGATATGTGCCTGACCGCTCATCAGGGCGGCAGCGCGCGCGGTTGCATCATCCATCGCAATTGTTTCGACGGAATCGACATTGGCCCGGTCGGGGTGCCAGTAGTTCGGATTACGCCGCGTCAGCGCGCGCACACCGGGTTGGAAATCCTCAAGAACAAACGCACCGGTCCCGATACCCTTGTCGAAATCCTCTCCCTCTGGGCCGATCCCCAGATGGTAGTCAAGAAACGCAGACGGGAAGTCCACATTGCCAGCCGTCAGGGTAACTGTGATCTCATAGGTGTCCGATGCCACAATATCGCTTACAGCCAGCAGCACACCCTTACCACCCGACTTGGTGTCCTCGCCGCGATGATGATTGAGTGAGTAAACGACGTCTTTGGCGGTTAATTCCTTGCCATTGTGGAACGTCACACCTCGCCGCAAACGAAATACCCATTTGCTAGCGTCCGGATTAGCAGGCTCCCAGGTCTCTACCAAAGCGCTCGTCAGCTTTCCATCCGGCCCAAGCTCCAAGAGCGTATTAAAAAGCTGGAAGCCTACAGTATACATATAGGCCATGGTGTAGGATGCCGGATCAAGGTGATCAGAGCTCGAAGCGGAGTGCATCGCTATGACGAGATGGCCACCCTTGCGTGGGCCTGCGTCCTGCGCCCGTGCGGCAGACGGAATGAAAAGCCCAGAAGACGTCAACCCAAATCCAGCCGCGGCGACCGCCGTAGCGGATAGGCCCAGGAACTGGCGTCGAGAGTGAGCTTGCGGAACGAGGAAATTTTTCTGATTTGGCATGATATAACTTCGCGGTTTATGAGATATATTTTCTCTTCTGGAGTGGTTGATCTCATCGTTGACGCGGCTTCGCAAGCCATGGCGACCTGAAAAATACGATTATTTTAGAACATCTTTTCAGTAGATGACTTCCAGTCCATCGGGTGAGCAGCGGCAGTGAACGTCTACCCGATCAGCGTCTTCGGTGATTGTCGAAAATCCAACCGACCAACCGATGTACCTTTGCTCAACCAGAAATTTTAAAAAGAGCTTTGAAGTCGATATCGCGAGCCCGGGTAAAGAAGTCTCACGGACGAGGCCACCTGATTTCCCGACCATGTCCGGCGGCGAACCAGAAGGCACGGTTCTGACCGCGCCACCGAAAGAAGCTTGCATTCCCATGGCTGCGGCAACACCGCTTCGATGAATTGCTCCGTGCGTATGATCGGTGCGACCCGCGTCAGAAAAGCGTTCGGCGTTACGACCGTAAAATCCTGCTCCAGATAGTCAGGTGCAATATCGGGATTAACGAAGCGGTCCTCGATCTGGATCGGCACATCATCTTCATGATGCGCGATGATGGTGTGGAAGGCGATATTTCCGACCTTGATCTCCAGTGCTTCAGCCAATTCCGGTCCACAAGGTTCTTTCTGGGCGAGAATCAATTCGGCACGATGTGTTGCTCCCCGCTCGGCAATTTCATCGGCAATGTTGCGAACGCCCATAAATTTGGCACTGCGCTTTTTTGGCGCAACAAACGATCCGCGCCCCTGCACACGCACAATCACGCCTTCACTGGCCAACTCCCGCAGCGCCCGGTTGGCGGTCATGCGGCTGACACCCAAAACGTCAACCAACTCATTTTCCGAAGGAATACGCGAGTTAACCGGCCACTCGCCCGATTCGATACGTGCCTTTATCTGGGCTTTCATACGCTCGTATAGCGGCGCCTCGCGTGCGCTGGCATCCTTGACGATAGCCTCGACTTCAGCCTGCGGCATACAATGGCATCCTTGTTACAGTCCTCATCTGCATACAAAATATGCAGCCGAAATTTAAGCCCATTATTTCAATATCCCGCTTGATTGTCATCTAAAAAGCTGCAATGTTCCATATACAACTTGAGGCGCAACGATGGCATCGACAAGAACTCTTTTCTGCAAACGTGCTTTTCTGGCTGATGGCTGGGCAAACAATGTCACGCTTTCCATCGATCACGATGGAACAATAAGCGACATTCAGGCTGAAACCACGCAAACCAATGCCGAAGAGCAGGTAAAAGGCCCGGTTGCGCCGGCAATTGCCAACTTGCATTCACACGCTTTTCAGCGTGCCATGGCTGGTCTCGCCGAGGTTTCCAGTTCATCCGAGGATAGTTTCTGGACTTGGCGTGACGCTATGTATCGCCTTGTGGGCCAGCTTTCTCCGGAAGATATGCAAGCAGTTGCCGCAAAGTTGTATAGTGAACTTCTCAAGGGTGGTTTCGGCCACATCGTAGAATTTCATTACCTGCACCATCAGGCAGATGGCACAGCTTACGACGATCCGGCGGAAATGTCGCTGCGCATTTTTAATGCTGCAAAGCAATCCGGCATTGGCCTCACGCATCTCCCGGTCTTCTACGCCCATGCCGGTTTTGGGGGCACAGCCCCCGGCGATGGTCAGCGCCCCTTCATTCACTCAGTCGATCATTTTGTGACGCTTCTCGAGCGTCTGGAGAAAGAGCGAGCGGGCACGGCAATTAACCTGGGGCTGGCAATTCACTCCCTGCGCGCTGCCACACCGGAGGAAATGCACACCATTCTCGGCGCCGAACAAACCGGTGGCCCGATCCATATCCATGTTGCCGAACAGCAGAAGGAAGTGGACGACTGCCTGGCGTGGAGCGGTCGCAGACCGGTGCAATGGCTGCTCGATGAAATGCCTGTCGATGAACGCTGGTGTGCGATTCACGCCACCCATATGACAGCGGAAGAGACATCGCGTCTTGCACGCAGCGGCGCGGTTGCCGGTCTTTGCCCGGAAACCGAAGCCAATTTGGGCGACGGCATATTCCCGGCCACCGATTTTCTTGGCGCCAATGGCCGTTTTGGTATTGGAACGGACAGCCATGTCGCCACCAGCGTCAGCGAAGAACTGCGCCTGCTCGAATATGGCCAGAGGCTGCGAGACCAGAGACGCAACAGAATAACAGCTGGCAGCGGCAGCTCTGTGGGTGAGACTTTGTTCAAGGGCGCCTTGGCAGGCGGCGCACAGGCAGCGGGCCAACGAAAGCATGGGCTCAGCATCGGCGCGTCTGCCGATCTGGTGGTTTTGAGTGAGGCTGAGGCCTTTATCGCCACCGCGCCATCGACAAAAATTCTGGACCGCTGGCTTTTTGCCCTTGGGTCAAAAGCCGTTCGGGACGTCATGGTTGCCGGACAATGGGTTGTTCAGGATGGTCGGCACATCCGTCAGGAGGAGATCGACCGCGCATTTCATGCTGCTCTCAAGCGGCAACAGTAGACTGCATTTTTAACGTCACTGACATTCATCAAAAAAGGGGAACATAATGTTGAATGACAAATTGAAATATACAATTGCAGCCGCGGCCATGATCCTTGGCGGTTCTGTCGGTTCGGCACAGGCATCCTATTGCGGCGACGGCAAAACGGTTACCTTTGCGGGCATTGACTGGGAAAGCGGCTCGTTCATTACCGAGGTGATGAAAACCATTCTCGAAAAGGGTTATGACTGCAAGGTCGACTCCATTCCCGGCAACTCCGTGACGCTCGAACAAGCAACGGCAAACAACGATGTGCAGATTTTCGCCGAAGAGTGGATTGGCCGTTCCGACGTCTGGAATGCAGCCTCTGCAGCTGGCAAGGTCAAGTCGATAGGCAAGACATTTGTCGGCGCATCCGAAGGCTGGTTCGTGCCGGAATATCTCGTCAAGGGCGATGCAAGCCGTGGCATCGAAGCCAAGGCGCCTGATCTGAAAAGCGTCGACCAGCTTTCCAATCCCGAAATCGTTGCGCTGTTCAAGGACCCGGAAGAACCATCCAAGGGCCGTTTCCTGAACTGCCCATCGGGCTGGACATGTGAAGGCGTCAACACCGCAAAGCTTGAAGCATACAAGCTTGGTGAAACCTATGTGAACTTCCGCCCAGGCACAGGTACGGCACTCGATGCAGGTATTAGCTCCGCTTACCTTCAGGGCGAACCAGTCCTGTTTTACTACTGGAACCCGACGGCAATCATGGGCAAGTTCAAGCTCGTTCAGCTGGAAGAGCCAACCTACAATGCAGATTGCTGGAAAGAACTGACCAGCGCCAGCGGCAAGCGTGAAGCCGGTTGTGCGTTCCCGGCTGTTGAAGTCGCTTACGGTATCAACAGCACATTTGCGGAAGAAGCGCCTGAAATCGTCAGCATCCTTGAAAAGGCGACCTTCCCGCTGGAAGAAGTCAATGCAAGCCTTGCCTACATGGTCGACGAAAAGGCTGACGCTCCGGCTGCAGCGGCACGTTTCCTGAAGACCAAGGGCGACGTATGGGGCGGTTGGGTTTCAGCTGAAGCCAAGGCAAAGATCGAAGCTTCCCTCAACTAAACAGATCGGGAATGTGCGGGGTCGGCGAACGAATAGCGTTTGCCTCCACCTCGCGCATTCCCTGCCCCTGTGCTTTTTTCAGTCTCCCATACCGAGGGCTTAAGCGATGTTTCCTGATGCCTTACACATTTCCATTCGCGGGCCGATAAACGAGTTCGTACAAAACCTTGTTGTGAATTACGGCTTTGTTTTCAAAGCAATTTCACAAACCATCCTGCAAGCCATTCTGTTCTTCGAGTGGATTTTGCGCGGTCTACCATGGTGGGCAGTCCTGATTGCCTTCATGGCGCTCGCCTGGTTTGCAAGCCGCAAGGTTTCTCTCGTCGCCATGGTCGGAATATTGCTGATGGTGGTCGGTGCTCTCGGCCTCTGGGATCTGACGATGCAGACCCTGGCACTGATGCTAATTTCAACGGTCATTTCGGTTGCCATCGGCGTGCCCTTGGGCATCTGGCTGGCCAAAAGCAGCATCATGCGGCGCATCACCCTGCCTGTGCTCGACGTCATGCAGACCATGCCCAGTTTCGTTTATCTTATACCGGCCATCATGCTGTTTGGTCTCGGCAAGGTACCCGCCGTTCTCGCCACCATCATTTACGCGGTTCCACCATTGATCCGCCTCACCGACCTCGGCATTCGCCAGGTTGACAGTGAAGTGGTCGAGGCTGCAACAGCCTTTGGCGGCAGCCCACGACAAATCCTGTTCGGTGTGGAACTTCCACTGGCAACCCCCACCATCATGGCCGGTCTGAACCAGACAATCATGATGGCGCTTTCCATGGTTGTCGTCGCCTCGATGATTGGTGCACGTGGCCTCGGCGAACAGGTTCTCAACGGCATCCAGACCCTGGACGTCGGCAAGGGTCTCGAAGCTGGCATAGGTATCGTCATTCTTGCCATCGTGCTCGACCGGATCACCCAGAGCCTTGGTCAATCCAGACAAAAGGACGGCCACAATGACTGACATCGAAATCAAAAACGTTTTCAAGATTTTTGGCGCCAACTCCAAGGCTGCATTGGCTCTGGCGCGTGAAGGCGTTGAAAAATCCGAAATCCTTTCGCGGACCGGATGCAGTGTTGGCCTGAACGACATCAGCCTCAAGATCGGCGGCGGACGGATTTTTGTGATCATGGGGCTTTCCGGCTCAGGAAAATCAACACTTGTCCGCCATATTAACCGGCTGATCGAACCGACCAGCGGCGAGATCATTTTTGACGGCAATAATGTGCTCGATCTTTCCGCCCGTGACCTGCGTGAATTCCGCACACGCCGCGTCAGCATGGTGTTTCAGAACTTCGGCTTGATGCCGCATCGCACCGTTTTGCAGAACGTGACCTACGGCCAGCGCGTGCGGGGCCTCAGCAAGGCAGACGCCAATCCGATCGGCATGAAATGGATCGAGATGGTTGGCCTCTCAGGTTACGAGAACAAGTTCCCGCATCAGCTGTCTGGCGGCATGAAACAACGTGTCGGATTGGCGCGAGCCCTTGCCGCAGACACCGACGTGATCCTGATGGACGAGGCATTTTCTGCGCTCGACCCGCTGATCCGCAGCGATATGCAGGATCAGTTGCTACAGCTGGAAAAGAACCTCTCCAAGACCATCATCTTCATTACCCATGATCTGGATGAGGCGCTGCGCATTGGCGCCGAAATCGCCATTCTCAAGGATGGAAAGCTGGTTCAGGTCGGAATGCCGCATGAAATTCTCAACAATCCGGCAAATGACTATGTTGCACGGTTCGTTCAACGACGTGCGGGAGTAACACCCCATGCCTGAGACCATCATCCTCGACGGCCCGCTGACCTGGCGCAACATCGGTGCGATTGCCAATGGAGCCGAACTGCAGTTGTCGCAAGCGGCATGGCAGCGGATTTCTGATGCACGCGGCATTGTCGATGCATTGGTGGAGCGCGGTATTCGTGGATACGGCATCAACACCGGTGTTGGTGCATTGTGTGATGTCATCATAGACAGGGACAAACAGCAGGCATTGTCACGCAATATCCTGCTCAGCCATTCCTGTGGTGTTGGCCCAGCACTAGGCCAAGAGCCGACACGTGCCATCATGGCGGCACAGATTGCCAATTTTGCGCACGGCTTTTCCGGCATTCATCCAGACACCGTCAAAGCTCTGCTGACACTTTTGAATGCCAACATATTGCCGGTGATTCCGTCGGGCGGTTCTGTCGGATACCTCACCCATGCAGCCGCGATCGGAACGGTGCTGATTGGTGAAGGAACGGCTGTTTTTGAAGGAAACCTCATCACCGGAGCGCAGGCCCTGCAACAGGCGGGTCTTGCGCCCCTGACACTTCAGGCAAAAGAAGGCCTGAGCCTCGTTAACGGCACACCTTGCGCAACCGGTCTGGCCAGCCTTGCCTTGTCGCGGCTGGAAGGTCTGCTCGACTGGGCGGATGTCAGTGCCGCCATGACCTATGAAAATCTTGGCAGTCAGTCCGATCCGTTTGCAGCAGAACCGCTTGCCCTGCGCAAGTCGCAAGGACTTCAGCAGGTCGGCAAAACACTGCGTCACTGGCTGGCTGGAAGTGAACTGTTGGCGCAGTCGGCTGGCAGCCGTACGCAAGACCCTTTGAGCCTGCGCGCCGTACCGCAAATCCACGGAGCCGTCAGAGACGCTTTCCTGAAGGCTGGCGATGTCGTCAATCAGGAACTGGAAAGCGTCACCGACAATCCAGTCGTGACCGGCACCGCCAACAACCCGCTGGTCCATTCACAGGCCCATGCTGTGGGTGCTGCACTTGGTCTGGCGATGGACAGTCTGGCAACCGCCGCGGCCGAACTGGCCGCGGTCTCCGAGCGGCGGATCGACCGCCTTGTTAATCCGCTTGTCAGCGGGTTGCCTGCCTTTCTGGCGGCTGAAGGCGGCGTGTTCTCCGGCTACATGATCATTCAATATACTGCCGCAGCGCTGATTGCGGAAAATCGTCGTCTTGCAGCGCCAGCAAGTCTTGATGGTGGGATTACCTCTGCACTGCAGGAAGATATCCTCACCCATGCCACACCCGCGGCAGACAAAGCACTGTCGATTGTTTCAAACCTGCAAACCGTGCTGGCGATCGAACTGCTGGCCGCAGCACAAGCCTATGATGTGCAGCCACAGCCTGCTGCCAAGGCTGCGAAGACCGGCCAGGTTTACGAGCTGATCCGTACGCATATCGCGGCCTACCATGATGACCGCCCTCTGAATACCGATGTTGCAACCCTGTCTGCGCTGATTGGCAGCACATCGGTCATTGAGCCGGAGAGACGTCCATGAAAACGCTTTTGACAAATGCCCGTCTGATGACGTTGCAATCCGACCGTTCCGATCTCGGTATCATTGAAAACGGTGCGATCCTGATTGAGAACGGTGTTATCCTTCAGGTAGCACCCAGTGAAAAGATCAGCGCTCCGGCCGGAACACACACCATCGATTGTGAAGGTCGCTGGATTTCGCCTGGCCTCATCGATTGCCATACCCATCTGGTTCATGCCGGCAATCGCGCCCGCGAATTCGAGATGCGCCTGAACGGTGCAACCTATGAAGAAATAGCCCGCGCTGGTGGCGGCATCGTGTCATCTGTATCACAGGTGAGGTCTGCAAGCGAAGACGATCTGATTGCCCAGAGCCTGCCACGTCTGGACACACTGCTGGCCGAAGGCGTCACCACGGTCGAGATCAAGTCCGGCTATGGCCTGACGGTCGAAGATGAACTGAAGATGTTGCGGGTTGCCCGCAACATGGCAAAAGCCCGCGATGTCTCGGTCAACACGACCTTCCTCGGCGCCCATGCCACGCCGGCAGAATACAAGGGCAGAAACATCGACTTCATTCAGGATGTTGTCCTGCCAGCTCTGCAGAAAGCCCATGCTGAAGGGCTGGTGGATGCTGTTGACGGCTTTTGTGAAGGCATCGCATTTTCGCCTGAGGACATGCGTATCGTTTTCAACAGCGCATTGGAACTTGGCCTGCCGGTAAAGCTGCACGCAGACCAGCTTTCCGATCTGTCAGGTGCGGCACTTGCCGCCGAATTCGGTGCGCTTTCAGCCGACCACCTCGAATATACAAGCGATGCAGGCGCGGCTGCCATGGCAAAGGCCGGAACCGTTGCCGTTCTATTGCCGGGCGCGTTTTATTTCATCCGGGAAACCCGCAAGCCGCCGGTTGATCTGTTCCGCAAACACGGCACCAAGATCGCTCTGGCAACCGACAACAATCCCGGCACCTCTCCGCTGACCTCGTTGCTGTTGACCATGAACATGGCGGCCACATTGTTTGGCATGACAGTGGATGAGTGTATTGCCGGCATTACCCGCGAAGCTGCATGCGCACTTGGTCGCCTTGCCGAGATCGGCACCATCGAGGCCGGCAAACGCGCAGATCTTGCTATCTGGAACATCAACGAACCCGCAGAACTGGTTTACCGGATAGGGTTCAATCCGCTGCATGCCCGCATATTCGCCGGCGATGTCAGCGCTCTCTCGCCTTCATTTATGGGAGGTCATTCATGACCATTACACTTCATCCCGGCTCAGTGCCGCTTGCCGATCTTGCCAGAATTTACTGGCAGAATGAAAATGTTGTCCTCGACCGCAGCTTTGATGCAGCCATCGAAAAAGCGGCAAACCGGATCGCCGAAATCGCAGCTGGCAATGCACCAGTGTACGGCATCAACACCGGCTTCGGAAAATTGGCCTCGATCAAGATCGACGCCGCCGATGTCGCGACCCTGCAGCGCAATCTGATCCTGTCGCATTGCTGCGGCGTGGGCGCCCCACTGCCGGAAAACGTTGTTCGCCTTATCATGGCGCTGAAACTGATTTCGCTCGGCCGTGGTGCATCCGGTGTAAGGCTGGACCTGATCCGCCTTATCGAAGGCATGTTGGAGAAAGGCGTTATTCCGTTCATTCCCGAGAAGGGTTCGGTCGGGGCGTCCGGCGATCTGGCACCTCTTGCGCATATGGCAGCCGTAATGATGGGCGAAGGCGAAGCTTTCTATGAAGGCAATGCACTTCCCGCTGCTCAGGCTTTGTCAAAGGCAGGTCTGGCACCTGTCGTACTCGCCGCGAAAGAAGGCCTGGCACTGATCAATGGCACACAGACCTCCACAGCGCTCGCGCTGGCTGGCCTGTTCCGTGCTCACCGCGCCGCACAAGTCGCGCTTGTCACTGGTGCATTGTCGACGGACGCGGCAATGGGATCGTCCGCGCCTTTCCACCCCGATATTCACACCTTGCGCGGCCACAAGGGCCAAATCGATGCCGGTGCAGCCCTGCGTCAACTGCTCGAAGGCTCAGAAATCCGCGTCAGCCACATCGAAGGCGACGAACGCGTACAGGACCCCTATTGCATTCGTTGCCAGCCGCAGGTCGATGGTGCGTGCCTTGACCTGTTGCGACAGGTTGCCCGCACACTGGAAATCGAAGCCAATGCGGTAACCGACAATCCGCTGGTTCTCTCTGACAACTCGGTGGTGTCCGGCGGCAACTTCCACGCAGAACCCGTTGCCTTCGCAGCCGATCAGACGGCCCTTGCGATCTGCGAAATCGGTGCCATTGCCCAGCGCCGCATCGCGTTGCTGGTGGACCCGGCCCTTTCCTATGGCCTGCCCGCCTTCCTGTCCAAAAAGCCCGGATTAAACTCCGGTCTGATGATTGCGGAAGTTACCTCGGCAGCACTGATGAGCGAAAACAAACAGATGTCGCATCCGGCATCGGTGGATTCCACACCGACCTCTGCCAATCAGGAAGACCATGTTTCCATGGCATGCCATGGTGCACGCCGTCTTCTGCCCATGACCGAAAATCTCTTCGCCATTCTCGGCATTGAAGCGCTTTCAGCAGTGCAGGGCGTCGAGCTTCGCGGTCCGCTGAAAACCAGCCCGGAACTGCAAAAGGCAATCGCCGTGCTTCGCGCCATCATCCCTTCCCTGGAGGATGATCGTTACATGGCGCCGGATCTCAAACACGCCTCTGACCTCGTCGCATCCGGTGCACTGGTCGCCGCAATTTCCGACGGCATTCTGCCGAAGCTGGAGGCGTAAACATGCCGGTTTTCGAGCTTCGCCAGGGCACCTCACCGATCATTCTCGGTCTGCCACACACCGGCACCGAGGTTCCGGCAGAAATCCATGACCGTCTGAATGACAACGGCAAGATCCTGGCTGATACCGATTGGCATATTCATGCCCTCTACGCCGACCTGCTGGAGGATGCGACGTCAGTGCGCGCCACCTTCCATCGTTATGTCATCGATGCAAACCGTGATCCCTCCGGCACCAGCCTTTACCCCGGCCAGAATACCACCGGGCTTGTTCCGGACACAGATTTTGACGGCCAGCCGATCTGGAAGGATGGATGTGAACCAACGCAAGCCGATATTGCCCACCGGTTGCAGACATTCCACGCACCCTATCATGCTGCGCTTGCTGCAGAAATCGAGCGGGTAAAATCCATTCACGGCATCGCCATTCTCTATGACTGCCACTCCATCCGCTCGCAGATTCCGTTTCTATTCGAGGGTAAGCTGCCGGACTTCAACATCGGCACTGACCTCGGCAAAACTTGTGATCCAGCCATTGAGAGAATTGCGGTTGAGGTGACCGGAGCCGCAGAAGGTTACACCAGCATCCTGAATGGTCGTTTCAAGGGCGGTTGGACAACCCGTCATTTCGGCCAGCCACAGACCGGAGTACACGCCATTCAAATGGAACTGGCGCAATCCACCCACCTCATCACGGAAGCACCGCCCTTTGCCTATGACGACAACAAGGCCGGACAGCTTCGCACACATCTCAAAACCATTCTGACGCGCATGGAGCAATTTGCGCTCGCCAGCAAACGATAAGGGGATAAAGCATGACAAACCCACGCCATAACGAACGCGAAATCCGCGCCCCGCAGGGTACTGAGCTGAACGCCAAAAGCTGGATGACAGAAGCACCTCTGCGCATGCTGATGAACAACTTGGATCCCGATGTTGCAGAGCGTCCGCATGAGCTGGTCGTCTACGGCGGCATTGGCCGTGCAGCCCGCACCTGGGAAGATTTCGACCGTATCGTCGCCACTTTAAAAGACCTCAACGAAGACGAAACCTTGATGGTACAGTCTGGCAAGCCGGTGGGTGTTTTCCGCACCCACAAGGATGCGCCACGTGTCTTGATTGCCAATTCCAACCTCGTTCCGCATTGGGCAACCTGGGAACATTTCAACGAACTCGACCGCAAGGGTCTGGCCATGTACGGCCAGATGACTGCCGGTTCGTGGATTTACATCGGCACGCAGGGTATTGTTCAGGGAACCTACGAAACCTTTGTTGAAGCGGGTCGCCAGCACTTTAACGGCAACCTGACCGGCAAATGGATCCTGACCGGCGGTCTTGGCGGCATGGGTGGTGCTCAGCCTCTCGCAGCCGTTATGGCAGGCGCATGCTGCCTTGCCGTCGAATGCGATGAGACCCGTATCGATTTCCGCCTGCGTACCCGTTATGTCGACGCAAAAGCGCATACGCTGGACGAAGCACTGGCCCTGATCGACCAGTGGACCAAGGCGGGTGAAGCAAAGTCCGTCGGTCTGGTTGGCAATGCCGCTGATATCTTCCCGGAACTCGTGAAGCGCGGCATTCGCCCTGATATCGTCACGGACCAGACCTCGGCACATGACCCGATTCATGGCTATCTGCCATCCGGTTGGACCGTCGCCGAATGGCGCGAAAAGCAGGAAAGCGACCCGAAGGCTGTGGAAGCTGCCGCCCGTGCTTCGATGAAGGTTCAGGTTCAGGCCATGGTGGATTTCTGGAACATGGGCGTTCCGACACTCGACTACGGTAACAATATTCGCCAGATGGCCAAGGAGGAAGGTCTCGAAAACGCCTTTGCTTTCCCGGGCTTCGTTCCGGCCTATATTCGTCCGCTGTTTTGCCGTGGCATTGGCCCCTTCCGCTGGGCAGCGCTTTCAGGTGATCCGGAAGACATTTACAAGACGGATGCCAAGGTCAAGGAACTGCTGCCAGACAACAAACATCTCCACAACTGGCTGGACATGGCACGCGAACGCATTGCCTTCCAGGGACTGCCAGCACGTATTTGCTGGGTGGGTCTGGGTGATCGTCATCGCCTCGCTCTCGCCTTCAATGAAATGGTCAAGAACGGTGAGTTGAAAGCGCCTGTTGTCATTGGCCGTGACCATCTCGACAGCGGCTCGGTCGCGTCTCCAAACCGCGAAACCGAAGCGATGAAGGATGGTTCGGACGCCGTTTCCGACTGGCCACTGCTCAATGCCCTTCTCAACACGGCCTCCGGAGCGACTTGGGTTTCCTTGCACCACGGCGGTGGCGTTGGCATGGGCTTTTCGCAGCACTCAGGCGTTGTGATCTGCGCTGATGGTTCCGATGATGCCGCCAAACGCCTTGAACGCGTGCTGTGGAACGACCCGGCAACCGGCGTCATGCGCCATGCCGATGCCGGTTACGGCATCGCGCTGGATTGCGCCAAGGAAAAGGGTCTCCGTCTGCCCGGTATCCTTGGAAACTGAGGCAGCACAATGAGACTTTTGCGGGCCAGTGAACACAAGGCCATGCCGTGGAAAAATGGTCTCGGCGTCACCCATGAGGTGGCGCTGGAACCGTCGACTGTGGATGGCGCGCAATTCCTATGGCGGGTCAGTCTCGCCACGATCACGGGTTCAGGCCCCTTCTCGGTATTTCCCGGTATCGACCGGTCCATCGTCGCGCTGAAAGGCAACACGGTGAGACTGGTCATTGACGGCCATGAAGGTGCCGAACTGGAAGCGCTCGGCACACCTTTCCCCTTTCCGGGAGAGGCGGTAGTTGAGGCCATCAATGAAGGTGGTGAAACAACCGACCTCAATATCATGACGCTACGCAATCATACGACACATGTGATGGAACGTGTGGATTTGGCGGACGTCAAAACGGTCACGGGCAAGCACGATGTCTCAATCATCGTTTTTACAGAGCCCTCCCAGTTCACTGTCGAAGACCGAGCATTGCAAGCCGACGCGCTTGATGCTCTCGTCGATATAAGTTTCGATGACACCGTACATTTTAGTGCCGACAACACCGCAGTCGCCTACATCATCGGCATCGACGTTAACCAACCTCGCTCCACCTGAGTTTTAGCAGCCTGTAGTGTTCCCGATCAAATCAGACCCAGTTGTGGTGGCCATCGAAGCATTTACGCCAACCATGCCCAGCTTCCGGCGCGGACGCGACGTCGCTCCGTGATTAGTAGCCGTCCCGTGAATGGTCGCGGGCGGCGGCAAAGAGCGGCTTTGGCGGATTTCCAAGGCTCGTCAAGCTGACATCCGTTGGTTGGTGAGCATCGACGCAGTGGCATGGGCGGATTGGACAAATTATAAACCGCTCTTGGCCGGTCGCCTCCAGCCAAGGTCAATGAACGTTACGTCCAGGACGGTTTGGCCGTGCTTCCTCAGAGATGAACCGCAGATATCAACGGCGACGAGATCGTTTCGATTCAACCTCACGAACACATCATGAATTGAGCTCTTCTCAATGCTCAGCATTGCGTTGTCGCTTACGCCCGTGAGGGCATTGTCCTTTACGAGTTCGATGACCGACCGCTGGCCGAACCAAAGCCGCTCAGCCCTGCCGATGCGCTTAGGGTGGCGGAAGGGCATTTTAACGAGGGAATTGCTGCAGCAGGCTCGTTTCTCGACACGTCGAGATATCTGGCACAAAAAAAGCGGCTAAAACACGCAATTTTCGAACTCCAGCAAGCAGTCGAATCTGCCTACTCCTGTTACCTCCTGACGCTGACCAATTACTCCCCGCCCTCGCACAATCTGAAGTTCCTGCGCGGGCTTTCCGAGGATCGTGACCGGCGGCTGGCCGACATCTGGCCGCGTGACCACCAGCGCTTTACCGCATGATACAACATTCTAAACGAAGCCTAAGTCAAAGCGCGCTATTCGAAACAGTTCGAGATCAGCGAAGAGGCGCTTGCGTGGGTTCAGGAACGGACGGCTGAACTTCATACCCTGATCGAAACGCTCTCCGGGGAGCATGTCGAACAACTTCGACAGACGTTTGAAAGCGCTAAGTGAGGTCGGGCTACGCTGTTGCGGCTTTGGAGTGTAGCATAGTTCGACGAAAGCAGGTGCTTGTGGGATCAGATCGACAATATGAAAGAGCTTTGTTTGTCGGTTCCTGCGCCTGCTCGTTCAAGGGAAAACACTGAATTATCAACGCAAGCTTATGCTGGATTCTTGGAACTACACGGCCTTTACATCTTGGCGGAACTTATATTAATCCAGTGCGTTCACGCGCTGTTGGATAGGGCACAACTTCAGGAAAACGCATGACTGCAACGAACCCGGATTGCGGACGTCTCTTCCGCGACCTCGACTGGTCCTCGACACCCCTTGGCCCTATGGACGGGTGGGGCGTCGAACTGAAGACCCTGACAAATGTCATGCTAGGTTCGCTCCAGCCAATGCTAATGGTTTGGGGTCCATCTCAGATAACACTCTATAACGACGGCTACGCGGCCATGTGTGGCAACCGCCATCCACATGCGTTCGGCAAGCCATTCCATGATTTGTGGCACGATATATGGGATCAGGTGGAACCAATTATCACCGCCGCGTACAATGGGCATGGCACTGCCATGGACGATATTCAATTTACGATGCATCGCAACGGCTATCCTGAAGAAACTCACTTTGCCTTCAGCTACACGCCTGTGCGAGATCCGTGGGGAACAGTATTAGGTATGTTCTGTGCCTGCAGCGAAATCACAGCGCAGGTCGCAATGGCGCGAAAGGAACGTACGCAGCGTGAACGTTTCATGCAGGTATTTGAGCTAAATCCTGGCGGTATCGCCATGCTTGTCGGCCCTGATCACACATTCGATTACGCCAACGAGCAATACTACGCGATGATCGGCGTTGGACGCGAAATCATTGGCAAGACGGTGGCAGAGGCGGTCAGCGAGGTTGTCCGGCAGGGGTTTATCAAAATACTCGACAATGTTTACTCGACCGGAGAGCCCTTTATTGCAAAAAACCTCTCCGTTGAACTCAATCGCGGTCCTGAGGGAGAGATGCAAACCCGTCTGATCGACTTGGTCTACCAACCGATGCGGAGCGAAGATGGCTCGGTAACCGGAATTCTGGTGCAGGCTCAAGACGTGACACAGCTCCGCGCTGAGGAGGAGCGTCAGACCCTTCTTTCACATGAGCTGGGTCATCGACTGAAAAACCAGCTTGCGATGGTTCAGGCAATCGCGTCCCAGACGCTGAGGACCGCACCTGATATCGCCACAGCGAGAAAGAGGCTGTCGGACCGGATTTCAGTATTGAGCGACGCTCACGACACTATCCTCGAAGGCGGACGTGGTTCCTCCACTGTCAGGCAGTTGGTTGGTCAGATGACTGCCCTGCACGACGACCTCGCCAACCCTCGCTTCGCAGCATCTGGCCCAGACCTTCGGATTGGCTCGCGGCCATCGCTTTCGCTGTCACTGATATTACACGAACTGGCCACCAATGCCGTGAAATACGGCGCCCTGTCTGTGGCCAGCGGACGGATCGATCTCAGATGGCGTGTCGGAGGTGTTCAGCGGAATCGCTTTGAACTGGAATGGATTGAGAGCGGAGGACCGGCCGTTGTGGCGCCAGCGACGAATGGTTCCGGCATGCGTCTCATCTCAGCCGGGCTGAATGGTACTGCCGACAGCCATGTCAAGGTTGAATATCATCATGAAGGCATTCGTTGCTTTATCACAGCCGACCTTGAAACATTTCAGAAAGAGCATTGAATGAAGTCAAAGCCTTTACTTGTCGTAGAAGACGACGGATTGATAAGAATGGACATCGTCGACATGCTGGTTGACGCTGGCTATCAAGTACTTGAAGCCGCCAACGCTGATCAGGCCCTTGACGTTTTGGAACGGGAGCCGACTATTTGTGCACTTCTGACCGATATTGATATGCCGGGCACGATCAACGGTATAAGCTTGGCCCATCGTGTGAAAGAGGAACGACCGAATTGCAAGATCGTCGTTATCTCCGGCCGTTACAGCCCATCGCAGGGAACTCTACCTGATGAGGCGATCTATCTTTCAAAACCGATCTCTGGAGGCGATCTGGAGACCACACTTTTTCAGTTGGATATCAAGCCTTGAAAATCGCCGGATTGCGGCGTCCTTATCCTGAATGTGCTTGTGAATTCGACAGTCTCGGAATGCTGATCGAATGCAGCGCGGGTCACCGTAGTAACCCGGGCAGATCCTAGATATCTCGTCTTAAGCTGACCAGCGCCATCGGGAGCGCTAGGTACTGGCGACAATTGACCAGGCAATCCCTTCAGAAAAGAAAATCATAGCGTCGGGTCGGAATTCTCCGCAGATCCACGTGCGCTTTCGAGCGTGTAAGTATGGGGACATATATCGCCTCCGCAGCAATTCAGGCGAGCAGCTTTTCGACCGGCATCTCAACGGTTAGGGACAGTCCATCTGGTCTCCAGACGCGGTTGATAGAGCCTGCGAGGCCCGAAAGCGCTGCTTTTTCGAGTTTGGTGCCGAACCCCTGGCGCTGAGGAGTAATATCGACCCGGTGCTCGACATGCTCTTCCCAGCTTAACGTCAAAGTCTCATCGTCAATAGACACACTGATCACCAAACTGCCGGAGGTATTGGACAGGGCGCCATATTTGGCGGCGTTAGTCGTAAGTTCGTGAAGCAAAAGGGCCAGCGACGTCAGAGCACCGCCTTTGAGTGGCGCGTCCGTCCCGAGAATGTCGACCGACGGACCGAGGGAGTGCTCATGTGGTGCAACGATTGCCTTCAGCAACGCGGATACGGTAGTCGTTGCGCTCGCAGGATCCGCCGAACCACTCAAATCGGGGAGTGTCAGATCGTGGGCGCGCGCCAATGCCCCCATGCGCGATTTGAGATCAGTTTCCAGTTCCTCCACCGATGTCGCTGGACGTGCACTGATCGAGATCAGTCCAGCTGCGAGGCTGAAAAGGTTTTTGATGCGATGATTTATTTCATGCAGCAACAGATCCTTATGCCGCGCGGCCTCTTTCAGTGCATCCGCCTGGCAAGCCAACGCGTCACGCTGTTCGGCCAGTTGCTGCCTTTGGCGGTAGAGCTCAAAGAAAACGCCAACCTTGCTACGGATGACATCCGGCTCGATCGGTTTTTCAATGAAATCGACCGCACCTGCCTCGTACCCTGTGAAGCGTCTGCCAGCGCCGGTCCCGGCAGTGACAAAAATGATTGGTATGCGCCTGGTTCGTTCATTGCCTCGCATAAGTTCAGCAAGCTCGAAACCATTCAGACCCGGCATCTGTACGTCAACGAGAGCCAGCGCCACATCATGTTCCAGAAGAATTTCAAGAGCCTCATCCCCCGATCTCGCTTTGAGGATCAGGCGATCTTCGCTTTGAAGAAGCGCTTCAAGCGACAAAAGATTTTCTTCAAGGTCATCAACCAGCAAGAAAGGAACCAGTGCCATATTCAGAGTTCCTCCAGATATTTTAAGATGCCGGCAATCGACAGCACCTTTGCTGTCCCACAGGCCTTGATCGCTTCCTGAGGCATTGTAGATGCGAAAGCTGTTTGTGGATCTTGTACGAGAACTGTGCCGCCGACGTCGATGATGGCGCGTGCGCCAGCGGCGCCATCATGATTGGCACCGGTCAGTACAATCGCAACCAATCTCGCTCCGAAAGCATCCGCAGAACTTTCAAAAAGCACATCAATTGATGGGCGAGAGAACGATACAGGCTCATCATTTGACAGTGCGAGAGTTTTATCAGCTTCTGCAAGGAGGTGATAATCTGGCACCGCGAAATAGATCGTGGAAGGAACCAGCGGTTCCTTGTCCTCCGCCTCTTTCACACGCAACGCGCATTTCGACGCCATGAGGCTTGCCATGATACTACGTTTGTCAGGTGGCACATGGACCACGACGATGACCGGAACAGGCAGATCGCCGGGCAGATGAGGCAGCAACATTGAAAGCGCTTCCACCGCACCCGCAGATGTACCGATCACGATGGCATCGATGCGATCAGAGATCATTCTCCCACCTTCTGATAGATTTTCTCGTTGCGATCAAAGTCTGAAAAAGCACTGCCGTAATCGGAAAACCGCAGCGACTCTTTCGAGCCAAGGCCAAGAAATCCCTTGCGGGCGAGTGAATCGTTAAATAGACCCAAGGCACGGTTTTGGAGCTTTTTGTCGAAATAGATCATGACGTTTCGACAGGAGATCAGATGCATTTCACCAAAGACCGCATCGGTCACCAGACTATGGTCGGAGAACACGACGTTGCGGCGAAGGGACTTGTCAAAAGAAGCATTGCCGTAGGCTGCCTGATAGTAGTTCGACAGGCTTGTTTTGCCGCCGGAAAGGCGATGGTTCTCAGTGAATAAACGAATTCGGTCGACAGGATAAATGCCGGATTCCGCAGCACTGAGTGCGTCCTGATTGATGTCCGTGGCGTAAAAAATTGTCCGCTCCTCAAGCCCCTCTTCCCGAAACAGGATGACAAGAGAATAAAGCTCTTCACCTTCACTACATCCAGCCACCCAGACCTTCAGAGTCGGGTAGGTTCTCAGGTGCGGAACAACGTGTTCCCGTATCGCCTTGAAGTAGGTCGGATCACGGAACATCTCACTGACCTGTACCGTGAGGTAGCGCAACAGTCGCGGCAACATATCAGGATGATAAAGCAAACTCTCCTGCAATGACGAGAACGTCGAAAATCCGAGCTGCTCGCGCGCCTGTTTGAGGCGGCGTTTGATCGATGCCATTGCGTAGTTGCGAAAGTCATAGTGGTATTTGAGATACAACGCCTCCAGCAGAAGACGGATCTCGATATCCTCGACCTTGTCCTGCGCTGGTGTGTCAATCATTTCGGCATCCAGACGCGCACCAGCGATAACAGTCTGTCTACATCCAGCGGCTTGGCCATATAATCATTGGCACCGGCTTCAATACAGCGTTGCTGATCGTCAGGCATCGCTTTTGCTGTCAATGTAATGATGGGTAGCTTCTTCCAGCTAGGATTTTCGCGAATGTGACGCGTTGCGGTTAGTCCGTCCATAATCGGCATCATGACATCCATCAACACCAGATCTATGGGTGCACCGTCACCGTTGGATATTTTCGCAAGTACCTCCAGAGCTTCGCTGCCATTGCGTGCGATATCAACAATTGCTCCGCGCGGCTCAAGTATATTTGTGAGTGCGTAGACATTGCGTATATCGTCTTCGACAATGAGGATCCGTCGCCCCTCCAGGACGGCATCTCTGTTGCGAGCCTTACGGATCATTTTCTGTTGCTCATCCGGCAACTCTGAAATCACCTGATGAAGAAACAGGCTAACCTCATCGAGCAGCCGTTCAGGCGATTTGGCGCCTTTGATGATGATTGATTTTGAGTAACGCCGCAGGTTCTGCTCGTCGTCAGTCGACAATTCCCGGCCCGTGTAGACGATGACAGGAGGGAAAGCGTAGCTATCCTCTCTGCTCAATGTTTCAAGGAGAGTGTATCCCGACGCATCCGGCAGGGACAGGTCAAGGACCATGCAATCGAACGTGCCTTGGCTTAGAAGATCAAGACATTCAGCCACAGTGCTTGCCGTCACTGTTTGGACATTCAAAGTTTTCAGCAACTCGGCAACTGCGTCGCGCTGCACCGCATCGTCCTCAACGATAAGAACGCGGTGGACACTTTGCGACAGGCGGGTCTCAAATTTTTGCAAAACTCCTACGAGCTGGTCACGACTGACAGGTTTTATGAGGTAGCCAATCGCTCCAAGTGCATATGCTGTTTCGGTATGATCGCTACCCGAGACGACGTGGACAGGAATGTGTCGGGTTTGGACATCGTTCTTGAGTTGATCAAGTACCGCCAGGCCCGACTGGTCTGGCAAACCAACGTCGAGAACAACTGCACTCGGCATAAATTCCTTGGCTAGTTGCAACGCCTCCTCGGCCGAGCCAGCTACGATAGACTGGAAGCCCAGCTCACGAGACAGATCCCTCAAGATCCCCGCGAAGGTCTCGTCGTCTTCGATAACGAGGAGAATGCGCTTGTCGTCCGTCAGCCGCTCGCGATCGTCTTCAACTTTGCGATGGGGGGGTGGTGCCGCTGCGGGCGCTTGCATACTCTGCGTTGCCGGACTGCCCTGCTCAACTTTCTCCCGTGGCAGAACGATATTGGGGTCGTAGTGCTCAGGTAATGAAAATGTGAATTTGCTACCCTGCCCCAACTGACTTTCAAGCTGAATTACCCCGCCAAGAAGCCGTACAAGCTGACGTGAAATCGACAGGCCGAGGCCGGTTCCGCCAAATTTACGACTGATCGTGCCATCAGCCTGTTGAAAAGCGTCAAAGACGGTTTGCTGGTTTTCCGGGGCTATTCCGATGCCAGTGTCGGAGACAGAAAATGCGATACCACCGTCAACATTTTCGGAAACATCGAGTTTGACCTGCCCCTTCTCGGTAAACTTGATCGCGTTCGAGAGGAGGTTTTTGAGGACCTGTTCCAGCCTCTGCAGGTCGGTCTCGATAGTCTGGGGGAGATCGGGAGCCACATTGATAAGGAAACCGAGCTTTTTCTCGCCCGCCAGCGGCTGGAAAAGTTGACGCAGGTTGTTTGTCAGTCGCTCGATAGTGACAGTCTCAGGTCTAATCTCGACATGGCCAGCCTCAATTTTCGATAAATCAAGGATGTCATTGATAAGATTAAGCAGGTCCTTGCCCGAAGACTGGATCGTTTTCGCATATTTCACCTGGTCATCGGTCAGGTTGTCGTGCGGGTTATCAGCAAGCAGCTTTGCAAGTATCAGAGAGGAGTTGAGCGGGGTACGCAACTCGTGAGACATGTTGGCGAGGAAGTCCGACTTGTAACGGCTCGCTTGTTCCAGTTCCCGTGCTTTCAAGCTTACTGCGGCGTTTGCCTGTTCGAGATCATCGCGTTGACCCTCCAGCTGCTGCGCCTGTTCTTCGAGCTGTGAGTTTGTCTGTTCCAGTTCCACCTGCTGCTGCTCAAGCCGTGCCTGTGACTCCTTAAGGGCGCGGCTTTGCTCTTCCAGCTCTTCGTTGGAAACACGCAATTCCTCGCTTTGGGTTTGTAGTTCCTCTGACTGACGCTGGGTTTCCTCAAGCAGATCTTGGAGCTCGCTACGGTAGATGGCTGCACGCACCGCTGTCGCCATGGCTTCCGCGGCCCGCGCCAGCAATTTGGTGACGTCATCAGAGACGTCCTGAAGGAAGCCAAGTTCCACGACTGTCGTTACGGTACCGTCGACTTCACCGGGGAGTATGATAAGGTGTCTTGGTTTTCCGGTGCCCAATCCGGAGCCAAATTCTAGGTAGCCATCAGGCACGTCATCGACCACAATCTTGCGGCGTTCGGATACAGCCTGGCCAAGCAGGCCCTCGCCAGTCTCAAACGTCTCCGGAACGTTCGCGCCCGTCGGCACGCCGTAGCGCGCTGCTCGCTCAAATCTGCCGTTTTTTCCGATATAAACGACGCCGGCGACAGCGCTGGTGTAGTGAGCCATGAAGTCCAGGATGCTCGTTCCGAGACGATCAACTGGCTGATCCCCCATCATGGCCGACGCAAGCTGGACCTCCCCTATTTGAAGCCATTCGTCACGCCGTCGTGCCAATGTACTGCGACGAACGAGAAATGCGATCGAAACAGTCAATAGCAGCCCCAGAGCGGCGGACATAACAGTGCTGACGAATGCCGTTCTCTGGGCGGAGTTCATCTCGTTCAATCGTTGCAGACGCACATCGGATTCACCGCCGGCCATCGCTGATATCTGCGCTCGAATTGCATCCATTTCCGTCTTGCCCCTGTCAGAGTTGACAGCAGCAAGCGCAGCTTCCAGGCCAGCGCTACGACGGACTGCGATGGTGTCTGCAAGTTCGGCGAGCTTTCCATCGACGCGCTGGCGCAAAGTGGCGAGGCGTCGATCCTGACCTGGATTGATTCCGGTCAGAAATCCGACCCGGTCCAGTTGCGCTGGAATAGTCTCAACAGCAAGGTTGTATGGCGCGAGGTATGATTCATTGTTTGTCAGCAAAAATCCCCGCTGACCGGTTTCTGCGTCCTGCACCTTCGAGAGCAATTCATCCAGTGCGACGATTGCGACATGGGTCTGGACAACGCGTTCGTTTCCTTCGCGCAAGGCTTGCAGGTTTCTGTAGGACACGATCCCGCTCACCACAAAGAATGCGAACACGCAAACAAGTCCAACAGCGACTGCAGGCTCAAATCCAAGTCTAAACTTCGTCTGCGTCGTACGGCGTCGATCCATGTGAAATCTCATCGCGTGTTAGAAAGTAGGACCACTTAAAGCCCACTCGATTTTATTCAGCTAGGCCGAATTGAGAGACTGAGAGGTGGGAGGGGGGAAATGATCAGATTTGCCAATCAATTACAATAGTATCGGATGTACGATAGCGTACAATCCAATTGCCGGCTAACGGTTGGGACATAATTGGCTTATTCGTTCGCCCGTGCTGTTCGATGGTTGGGCTGGTACCAATCCAACACCAGGATCGTAACGTGACGGTGATCGCTCCCTCCATAGGCGACGCTAACGGCCGACAAGTCAACACGGCGTTGCTTTCGAAACTCGGTTTGGAGGTTACTGGTTCAGTGCTTTCCGAAAGAGTGTTTGACCAAGTTGTCTGGGTCTCCGTTCACAAATCGAAGGGACAGAATAGCTGCGGGGTCCGGGCAACGAAGAAACCGCAGCCACTGATCAAAACCTTACACTGAGATCCGCTCTTATGCCGTTGTTTACAACTCCGTTGCCAAACTCGCCCTGATAGGAGATGACGAACGTGGCGGCCGTGCTGAGGTCCACGTCGAAGCCTGCTTCAATCAGTATTGTATCTTTGACGATCGGAACACCTACAACTTTGAAGGCATCGGAACCCGAGAAGCGCTGGGTAGATACGGGTGTAGTGTCACCAAAAGCATGACGCCACCCCAGTCTGCCATGCGCGTTGGCAGTCAAGTCGGCTAGGTCGAAAGCGGAGCTGAGGTTCACGCCCAGTGTCGTAAAGGTTGTCTCGGTAGTACCACCGCCCGCGCTCACTGCCGCAACTCCGCCGTCGTCGACTTCGACCGGTAGGCCCGTCTAGAACGATCGGTTGGCGGCAAGACTGGTCAGAAGGCACTTGAGCCTAGGTCTGCTCATTTACGCAAATAATCGGCCAGCTCACACGGTTATTTAACCGAACATCAAGCACGAACACGGCATTAAACAGTCCAATCCTCGATCCGCAAAACCAGACACACGATCGAACTCGCGCCGTTTGTTAGTCACGACGATTAGTCCGCGAGAATGTGCGTGCCCCGCGATCAGTTGGTCATACGGACCGATTGGCGTTCCGTCTCTAGCCAGTTCAGCTCGCAATTGACCAGTGTGGCTGGCCGCGACCTCATCATAATGCAACACCTCCAGCCGTGCTGCGAAACCTTCTACGACATTCAAGTTTCTCTCGGGATTCGCAGACTTTTCCGCCGCGTAGATAAACTCCGTCAAGCTAACCGAACTTATACACAGCTGCCCGGAGTGGCGATTGAACGCATCTCGCACTTTCTGCGGCCTGTACTAATGGTGTAAATACAAATGTTCGTATCGAGCATATATTTCAACATTAGAATGTATCACGTTCCTGCATGGCAGGCTGACCGCGTTCAAGCATGAAATCGGATGTGACTTCTGGTCCCTCGAACCAACTGTCCCAAGCCTCACCGGCGGGCGCTATAATTCGGGTACGTCCTACTGCTACGATGTCCACGCGCTTAACATCGTCAGGCAAAGCCAAAGCCTTTGGCATTCGAATGGCTTGGCTCCGATTGCTCTGAAAAACCGCGCCCTGTTGCATAACTCGCTCATTACGCATTTATGCCTCCGTGTCCAAAGCCTAATCACCAAGAATGTATATGTCAGTGGGATATACAAAAAGACAGCATCCTTGCTGCACCGTGGATCTGATACGACCTCGCCTTATGACCTCCTGATGAGTGGTCAATGATCACCAGCCCGCTGCCGCTTAGCGCAGAAGCGGTCGTCATCAGGTGGACGACCATTTTGAGAGTTGTCTTCCCCGCCTGAACGACGATGGGTGGTGCCCTTTAAGGGTTTGATCCGTGGCGAAGTTGGCAAGGAGATGCCAATTTTAGGGATTTACTTGTCGTTTCGGGATCGCCCACGAGCATACCCCATACCAGCCTTCTGATACGCCATTTTCCTTAGAAAAATCTCGAGGCGCTCACGAGGAGGCATCCCCCACCTCACCAATGATCGCTGCCATTTTTTCGCCGTCGATGAACGTGGCGGCGAGATACATAATGAGAACTCTGGTGAACGACTTAGGTGGCTTTGCCACAATCACCTAACGTTGAGCAATCTTCGACTTACGCATTGAGACATTGGTGGGCAAGACATCGAGGATGAGACGATAAGTCGTGCCCTGTCCCCTAACGTCCCGTTGCTCGTGTAAATATCTCCCAGCGATCCATCAGACCTTTCAATACGTAATAAGACCGAATGTCTTTTAGCAAAGAATGCCATCATGAGCGCTGCCAGAAATTTGATTTTCATACTAGGCGATCAGCTTACGCTGGAAATGTCGAGCCTCAATGGTGCTGATCCCACACAGGATATAATCCTGATGTGCGAGGTAATGGAAGAAGCAACGTATGTGCAGCATCACAAGCTGAAGATAGCCCTGATCTTCTCCGCAATGCGGCACTTCGCCGATGAGCTTCGGAATGCCGGGTTCACTGTCCGGTACACGCAACTCGATGATCCCGATAATTCCGGCGGGTTTACCAGTGAGCTGAAACACGGCGTTAGGGCCACGGCCCCCGCCGGCGTCATCGTCACTGAAGCCGGCGAATGGCGTGTGCTGGACGCCATGAAGAGTTGGCAATCCGATCTTGGCATACCCGTGGAGATCCGAGCCGACAGTCGGTTCCTCTGTTCTGGGGAAGGTTTCCGGGCCTGGGCTGCGGGGCGGCGATCACTGACTATGGAATATTTTTACAGGGACATGCGCAGGAAAACCGGTTTGCTAATGAATGGCGACAAACCTGTCGGCAGTCGGTGGAATTTTGATGCCGAGAACCGAAAGCCGGCGCAGCCTGATCTGTTTCGGCCGAAACATCCGGAGTTCCGGCCAGACCGGGTGACGGCAGAAGTGCTTGACCTGGTCGAGCGAAGTTTCCCGAGTAACATGGGATCGACCAAGAATTTCAGCTTTGCCGTTACCGGTGCCCAGGCATTGGATGCAGCGGATGTATTCATTCGGGACTTCCTGCCGCATTTCGGTGAAACACAGGATGCAATGCTGATTGAAGAGCCATTCCTCAATCACGCGCTGCTGTCGTTCTACATTAATATCGGACTGCTCAATCCTCTGGCTCTTTGCCGCGCTGCAGAGCGCGCCTACTTCGAAGGCAATGCCCCACTTAATGCCGTCGAGGCGTTCATCCGCCAGATTATCGGGTGGCGCGAGTATATCAGGGGCATCTACTGGCTGAAAATGCCCGGGTACGAAAAAAGCAATGTGTTTGAGGCACAGCGGCCCCTGCCCGACTTCTTCTGGAGTGGTGATACCGACATGGCGTGCATGGCAACCGTCATAAAGCAGACTATTGCCCATGCGTACGCCCACCACATCCAGCGGCTGATGGTGGTTGGAAATTTCTCGATGCTGGCAGGCCTCGACCCCCATCTCGTTCATTGCTGGTATTTGGAAGTGTACGCTGATGCCTTCGAGTGGGTGGAACTCCCCAACGTCATAGGTATGAGCCAATTCGCCGATGGCGGTTTTATGGCGTCCAAGCCCTACGCCTCAAGTGGCGCCTACATCTCACGAATGTCGAACTATTGCGATGGCTGCCGGTATGACGTCTCGAAGAAGACTGAAAAGGACGCCTGTCCCTTCAACGCGCTCTATTGGGATTTTCTCGATCGGAATGCTGGTACCCTGTCCAGCAATCATCGTCTGGCGCAAATCTATGCCCCTTGGCATCGCATGGATCATCAAAAAAAAGTGGCATATCGCGATAGCGCCGCGTCTTTCCTGAAGAAGCTGGATGCAGGTGAACGCGTTTGACAACCCGCGGTCAGAAATCTCTTCGTGCCGCCACATCAGAAACGCTCAGCCCTGGCCACCCACGTTCATCGCATCCGCGCAATGGCGCATTGGAAAGGCGTGACCGGCGCAACTGCGTAAGCTCATCGGCAACGCCTTGTCGGGGATAAAGCGAACAACGTGCCCTCGCCGTTCAGTGGATTGTTTACCGCGTCAAAGGCAAAGACTGGGCGAAATTGCACCGCGTCTATCTCGCTACTTTGGTTCGGAGTATAAAGACTACAACCAACATGGCGGATTATCCGCATCATTTTGAAAACGCGGCTACCCAGCCCCAACGCAGTGTGATCGAGGCACCGCTTACCATATAACTGCCAAACGACAGGGCAGCGTTTTTGTCTAATGCGCCGACTGATTTATCGAAGATGATATCTCAGACATCTGTTTATCCATCGCAGAAATCTCGTTAGATACGACCTGTCTGAGTTCCTCCGCAAACTCGACCACCAATGGCGCCCTATCACCTGCAGGAAAGATCGCTGCGAAATCAAACGCTATTTCCGGGTAGAAACGGCGTATTTCAATTCTGCTGAGATCAGCACCAAGAATAGAAAATAGATCAACAACTGCGATGCCTAAACCGTTCGATACGTACGTGCTCGCCGTATTTGAGAACAGGGTCTGGATTGTGCTGCCGACCGTTACACCTGCAAGGCGGAGTACGGAGTCGACCTGTAGACGCAAGAGGCTGCTGCTGCCGAGGGTCACCATGGCTTCTCCAGACAGATCAGTTACTGAAACAACCTTCTTTTCTGCTAGTCGATGATTTTTGGGGAGAATGCAGATCGCGTGGGATGTCGGCATACTCAAGCGAGCAATCTCGTCCCGTTCCTTCGGCACTCTTCCAATGCCCAAATCGACTTCGTTGTTTCGAACAGCATCCAGTATGTGGACTGACACTTCCGACTCAATAATGATGTCAATGTCAGGATTTTTCTGCCTGAACCGACGAATTGCTTCTGGAAGTGTCCGAGAAGAGAGGGTAGGCATCGCAGCAATTCGCAATTGCCCACCTCTGTTATTTCTCAGCGTGCGGGCAGATTCAAAAACCCGGTCCAGTCCATAAAAATAGCGCTCAACCTCACGGTATAAGATATGCGCATGACTAGTTGGCGTAACCCGTCCAGAATGTCTCGTAAACAAGGTTAGTCCAAGGTCTGCCTCTAAATCTTTTATCAGACGCGTCACGGCGGGCTGCGTAACGTGCAGGATTTTTCCCGCTCCCGTTATGCTGCCTGATACCATCACCGCACGGAACGCTGACAGGTGTTTTGGATTGATCAAAGCAGGGCTATTGGCGACCAATATTGGTATCTCCTCCTACAGGCTCAAATGCCTCCATAACAAAACCTTATGGGGCATGACAACTTTCTATTGGATGAGATCAAAGGGCTCTCCTAAGCTTTCCCTCAAAGAAGAGGGAAAGCTTAATGCCTGATATCATCGGAGAATACATCGACCGTCTGGTGACCGTCGAAATGCGTAATCGTGGTATGAACCACAACATCATCGCGCCAATCTACGAAGAAGCGAGGCGTGAAGGGGGTGGACGACCTATCAGCGCGAGAGCTGCTGAAGCTTTGGTGAAAAAAGTCGGAGCCGGAGATGTCGTCCTCATTGTGACAGGGGCTGGCTACGGACCTGAAGCGCCATGGGGTGAAAGTGATGGCCCTCCCGGCGCAGCTGCGCTGGCACGAGCCATTTACTGGGGCCTAAAGGCTGTTCCAGTTTTTGTAACTGAAGTCTGCCACGCGCCTCCAATGGTAGCCTCCAGCGAGGCGGCTCACTTGATGATCCGTGACTTCGATCTTGCAAAGAACCGCAGGATGGGAGCGGCAATTGAAACTGCACCCGAAGAACAGGATGCGATTGAGGCTTGGGCTAGTAGACTTCTCGATAAAACTGCGCCGAAAGCAATCATTTCGATCGAAAGGCTAGGCCCCAATGAAAATGGGATCGTACACTACTCTACGGGCGTAGTGCCGAAAGGATGTGTCAATATCGCTCCATTATTTGATCAAGCAGCCGAACGGGGAATTCTATCGATCGGTGTTGGCGATAACGGAAACGAGATTGGTTTCGGACGGATCCATTCTTTCATGCAGGATTTCCATCCATATGGACGTGAAACCCAGACAGATAAGCCAGGCGGAGCGATTACAGTAACGCCTACAGACATTTTCCTCCCTGCTTCGATCTCAAATTGGGGCGCATATGGGATAGCGGCTATGTTGGCGTTCCTTCTGAAAGATAAGGATCTCGTCCAAACTCCTGAGCTCGAAAAACGCATTGTCACAGCCTGCCTCGATTCAGGTGGATGGGAAATGCGCTATTGCACCAACCGCTTCATCGTAGATGGCGCAGAAGGCGAGAGTGGGATGGCAATCGTTCAACTTTTGCGAGACATGGTTCGCGTGAATATTGCTGAACCAGATCGCGGACTTTCCCATGGAAAAATGAAACAGACAGCTGGAGCTAAGTCATGATTTTTAAGACTATCCTGTCGGGCTTTTTGTGGGTTGGTACAGCACTGACCCTAACCCAACCTGCCGCCGCACAAGACTATCCAACGCGTCCGGTTCAGTTGATAGTGCCCTACGCACCGGGAGGGCAGGGCGATATCACGGCGCGGCTGATTGCACAGCATCTCAGTCCTGCGTTGGGTCAGCCCGTGGTTGTTGAGAACAGGCCGGGTGCGAACGGCTCCATTGGCAGTGCATTCGTCGCGAAGTCAGAGCCTGATGGCTACACTCTTGAGGTCGTCGTTCAGTCGCACGTCCTTGGAAAAGCACTTATGCCCAGTCTGACTTACGATCCCGTCAAGGATTTTGCGCCTGTTTCACTGATGACCCGGACGCAACTCGGTTTGGTCGTGCCTGCAAGTCTGCCCGTTGAGAATCTCCAGGAGTTTGTAGCACATATAAAACAGCACCCAGGAAAACTAGGGTTTGCCTCCGCGGGGCACGGCAGCAACGCTCACGTCTTCGCTGAGTGGTTTTTGGATACTGCCGATCTCGACATGATCCATGTTCCCTACGCCGGCAGTGCCGCGGCGCATCCTGACTTGATTAGCGGTGTGGCAACGATGGCATTTGATACCTTGGCCTCCGTGAAGGCTCTCGTAAGCGACGAGCGCCTAAAGCTTCTCGCTGTGGCAGGAGCGGAGCGCCACCCCGAATTCCCAGATATTCCCACAATAGCAGAGTCTGGTTTCGCTGATTACGATGCCTCTTCCTGGAGCGCACTGCTAGCACCCGCTGGAACCCCAAAAGAAATCGTTGATCGCTTAAACAAGGAGGTCGTTGCTGTCCTTGCACGCGAAGACGTTGCAAAACGGCTTGCAAGCCTAGGCGCGACGGTCGTTGCGAGTTCGCCGCAGGAGGCAACGGAAACCATGAATGTCGAAGTTGAGAGATACACTGATCTAATCGGGCGCCTCAAACTCGCACAATGATAAATCGCCGCGTTGCAGAGACGCGGCGAAACAAGTTGAGGGGAAGTAATGTATAAAAATGAAACGAACCAACTCGCAGTCTCGATCAATAAGGATGTCGTTGCAGGTGTCTTGTTCTTCGGCTTTGCTGCCGCATTCGGATGTATGTCAACTTTTTACCCTATGGGTCGCGCGGCTCAAATGGGGCCAGGCTATTATCCTGCACTTCTTTCTGGAGCCCTCGCTTCACTTGGCATCGCCTTAACTGTTACGGGCCGCCGAAAGCCATCGGTTCGAATGATAGTCGTTCGCCCTACGGCACTTATCGCAGTGCTTGCGACGCCGCTTGTATTCGCCCTAACACTGCGCCCGCTGAGGTTTGTGCCTGCGGTTGCTCTGGCGTCCCTGACGGCAACCATTGCCGCACCTACCATGAGTTTGAAGCACCGCGCTTATTCGGCGATGTGTCTGGCAGCTGGATGTACCGCGGTCTTCATCTGGGCGCTTGGTGTTCCATTGCCGCTTTTCGGCTATCTGCTAGGAAGGTGAGGACTTAAACGATGGAACTCTTCGACAACGTCCTTCTAGGACTACAAACAGCGATGACGCTGCAAAACCTGCTCTACTGTCTGATCGGTTGCTTGCTAGGTACTCTCATCGGTGTGTTGCCTGGGGTCGGCCCCACGACAACAATTGCCCTCCTTCTGCCAATCACGTTTGGCTTGGATCCATCGACATCATTGATCATGCTGGCAGGAATCTACTACGGTGCGCAATATGGCGGGTCCACGACCGCGATCCTCGTTAACTTGCCCGGAGAGGCTTCATCCGCGGTCACCGCCATTGATGGTTACAAGATGGCCCAGAAAGGCAAGGCGGGCGCTGCCCTTGCGATTGCTGCCATCGGTTCATTCGTCGCAGGTACAATGGCAACTGTTGTTGTCGTTGTATTTGCCCCACCTCTCAGTAGGCTCGCGCTGAGCTTTGGGCCTCCTGAGTACTTCTCTCTGATCGTTCTTGGTCTGATTTTATCTGTGACGCTTGCAAGCGGCTCAGTAATCAAAGCGTTGGCGATGATCATTTTGGGTCTGCTCTTTGGCCTGGTTGGCGCGGACATCTACACTGGCATCCCGCGTTTCACCTTCGGACAGGTCGCGTTAATGGACGGAATTAATTTTGTAGCCTTCGCAACGGGCATCTACGGAATTTCCGAAATTCTCTCCAACTTGGAGGACGACCCGAGCCGGAAAAGCAAAGTCACCAAACCAAAAGGTCTGCTGCCTTCCTGGTCCGAAATAAAACACGCCATCGCTCCAATTCTTCGAGGCACCGGGCTTGGATCGGTCATGGGGGTTTTACCGGGTGGTGGAGCGACGCTGTCGTCCTTTGCGTCCTACGCGTTAGAAAAGAAGTTATCCCGACGTCCCGAAGAGTTTGGCGAAGGGGCTATTGAGGGGGTAGCAGGACCGGAATCGGCAAACAACGCGGGAGCTCAGACATCGTTCATTCCGATGTTGACTTTGGGTATTCCAGGTAACGGCGTTATGGCAATAATGGTCGGGGCCCTGATGATTCAGGGAATTCAGCCTGGTCCCAGCGTTATGACTACAAACCCATCCCTGTTTTGGGGGCTGATTGCTTCAATGTGGATCGGCAACCTCATGCTGTTGATGCTCAACCTACCTCTCGTAGGCATATGGGTAAAGCTGTTGTCCACGCCCTACAACTTTATGTTCCCTGCCATTCTGCTGTTCAGCGCGATTGGTATCTACTCGACGAACATGAACGATCTGGACTTAGGGCTAGTGGCGATGTTCGGCTTTCTGGGTTACATCCTTTTAAAGCTGGACTGCGAACCTGCGCCGTTTCTCATGGGTTTCATTCTTGGCCCATTGCTCGAAGAGAACCTTAGAAGAGCTATGATGTTCTCAAGGGGAAATCCAGCTACTTTCGTTTCCAGCCCATTGAGCGCGACGCTCTTATTCATCGCGCTGGTTGTCCTGACGTTGATGGTTCTTCCATCAATACGTCGACAACGCAAAAAGGTTTTTACGGAGTAGCGCAATGAATTAAGCTGAGAGCTGGCCGGGAATGGGGGAAAAATTCCTATGACTTCCCATATGTTTCATTCGTCCACTCATTCTCAGCGGGGTGTCCTTCGAGGCACCTCCCATCTTGGCCTCGTAGTCTCCGGCTGCGACCTTGGTCAATCGGTATGTTCGGGTCCGGGACGCTCAATCACCTGCTCGCCCCGGAAGTCGAGTCTGATCCTGCGCACATCCCCGCGCCGAAGATCACCAGATGTACGAGTGGAGTTTAAGCTCCTGGCGCTCAGTGACCGTCCCAAGTCTGAGTCCGACCTACTCGGCATCTTCATGCTCTCCTGTCGTGTAGATGGGTGATCCGCAATCGGAACGGATGAACTGCAACCGCGGGCGACCGTTGTCGGCGGTCTTGACGTAAAGCCTGGGCTCGCCGGTCGTTATCGGAAACTTGCTGCGTCGTGCAGTGACGGTTACTCTGTAGGCGGCTCCCGTCAATCTCTGGCAGTCGGTGCACTGGCATGCGCCATCTATGTGCATATAAGAGCGCATGGAGCGCCCTTTACGTCTCAAGTGCCTCCACGTTATCAAGCACTCGCCGAAGTAAAGACACGAGTGTGTCGACCTCTTCCAGCGATAATCCCTTGGTCATGTCCGCATTACCCTGACGCAAAACAGCGCGACCGGCGGGCAAACGTGCGAGTGCGCCATCCGTCAACGACACCAGACTCGACCGCTTGTCTCGCGGATCGGGCTCCCGCTTGATCAAGCCGTCGCGTTCCATCCGCGCCAGCATTTGCGCCATGGTCGGCTGCTCGACCTTCGCCCATCGGGCGAGTTCGATCTGAGACAGCCGGTCGCCGCCTTTGAGTGCGGTAAGCACAGGCAGTTGCGCGGTCGCGAATCCGAGCTCACGTAATCGTGCATCCCCGACGCGCGCCAAACCGCGCGCTATACGGCTGAAGTAATGGCCGGGTTGTTTCAGAGGGTCCCATTCATCTTCAGTCATTGCATAGGTTCCTATGTTTATATATAGGAACCTATGTAACCGGAGAAGGCCGATATGACAAGACAAAGGATCGCAATCGTCGGGGGCGGACCCGGCGGGCTGATGCTGGCGCGACTACTGCAGTTGCGTGACATACACCCCGTTGTGCTCGAGCGAGACAGCTACGCAGAGGAGCGACCGCAAGGGGGATCGCTCGACCTTCATATTGAGACGGGTCAACGTGCGATCCGCCTTGCCGGTCTGGAGACAGAGTTTTCAGCTATGGCGCGACCCGAAGATCAGGGCGACCGACTATTTGGTTCCGATGGCGCCCTCCTCTTTGACCGGAATGAACCCGGCGATGATCGACCCGAAATCGACCGTAGCGCGCTTCGCCGCATACTCCTGGATGCCTTGCCGGTCGGATCGATCCGTTGGAACAGCCGGACCATTGATATCGCATCCGATGGCATTGGTTATGAATTGATTGGCAACGGATGGCGCGAACGTTTCGATATCGTCATTGGAGCTGACGGCGCCTGGTCGCGCGTTCGGCCGCTGTTGAGCGATGCCGTCCCAGCATATGAGGGCATAACGCTTGTAGAACTGGGCTTCGATATCACGGACCACCCGCAGATCGACACCCTGACCGGAAGCGGAAAGATGTTTGCTGTCGGTGATAACCGTGCATTGATAACCCAGCGAAACGGGCTCGGCCATATCAGGGGATATGCTGGCTTGCGAATTCCGGAAGCGACGGTTCGGCAATGGCAAAAGCTGTCGCACAGTTCGCTTCGCGCCACGCTGCGCGAGGCTTTTCGAGGATGGGCGCCGCCGCTGAGGGACGTGATCGAGACAGGACGAATACTCGGTATCCGCGCACTTTATGCACTGCCTATTGGTCTCCGCTGGCCAAGCAGGCCAGGACTGACATTGCTTGGTGACGCAGCGCACCTGATGTCGCCGTTTTCGGGCGAAGGCGTGAACCTCGCGCTTGCAGATGCGGTTGATTTGGCGGACGCTCTTTCCTCCGACAACGCAGGGTCAGCTATCGCCCGGTTCGAGGAAACCATGGCTCGCCGAGCTGAGATTGCAGCCGAAGGCGCCGCGCAGGGATTGAACGCCATATTCTCCGAAGAGGGCGCCACATCTGTCCTGCAACACTATCGTGAGCGCGTGACGGTGAAGGACTAAAATCGCCTCGATGGAATGTGAACTCGCGATCCCGAGAGCGGTTGATGAGTAGTCAATAACATCCATACGGCCTTTCGTCAGCGTACATTCGCAACCAATGTCCAAAGTATCGTCAACGGACAGTCCGTATCTTTGGCTAAAGAGGCACTCGTCGCCAGCATATACCAGCTAAAGTGAAAGTCGGCACACCAACCGTGTGCCAAACCCCAACCAATTCAATCGCCACGCGTCTCGAACACCTGAGCATCAAGCGCTCTTCACGAGACAAGCCTTGATATCTTAGGAATCTTGCAAATCGTGCGGTTGTCGAGGTTGCTCGCGCGTTAAGCCGCGAGATTTCCTCGGCCTTCTCCGGTAACGCCGCGCTCGATACATCCGAGAACAACTGGGAAGAGTTTTAATAGCTCAATCAACCCAGTTCTCGTCTTGAGAGCTGGGTTGGTATCAACACATTTTAGCTATCCAACAGCAAACTACGTATCAAGAATTTCGCAGAACGCCTTCATGTCATCCACGAAATTGGAGAATCGCTCTTCCCCCATCGCGTCTGTAATCCGCTTTCGTGCGCGAACTGCGGCGTCGGCAACTTTTTCGAGAGTTTCTTCACCTTCAGGCGTGATGTAAAGCAGCCGAGCACGCTTGTCTTGCCGGTCCACATCACGCTTTATTAGGTTTTTCTCTTCGAGAATTTCCAGGCATTTGGTGACGGATGAGCGATCCAGAGCGATCCTGTCCCCCAGTGTATTCTGGTGGATGCCGGGTTCTATTTTGATAAATGCAAGTGCACTGAACTGTGTGGGGGAAAAGCCCAGCTCATTAGCTTCATCGCTAAAAAGTGCAAGAGCGACTTGCTGGCAACGCCTGAGCAAGATTCCATGCGTGTTCAGCATGTGATCAGCGGTCAATTTCACTACTAGGTGTACTCCTGCCCGAATTGACAATGCGCAATTGGTGGCGTAGCTGATAATCAGCAATCCAACTAATTACTCTGTGCTGTGGGATGCACCTGTTCATTGCACCCACCCGATTCCATTTCAGGCCTTGCATGACGAACAAAAAGCATCCCCCATCCTGTTCGCCATTACTCGTGAAGACACCCTCCAAGTCAACGCAATCTTCTGACCTTGCTCGACAATTTGACCGGATGCGACGCGTCGAATGGATAATTGCGATAAGTTCGTGCCCTTGCTTGGTCTCTGTCTTTCTTCAGGAAACCCATGACAAAAGAAAATAATGATAAAAGTGGCAACGCCCTGTTGTCACGTCGCGGTATGCTGCTTGGTAGCGCCGCCCTCTTTGCAGGCGGCGCGCTTGCATCTCTAGCTCCCAAGCTGACGATGGCAGCAGTTGATGCCAGCGTGCAGGACCGGTTCATGAAGCTGTCCAATCTTCTGATCGATCATGACTTAAGTCCTGGTGTCGGCAATCGCATCGCTTCATTTGCAGCGGGTCAGCACCAGAACCTGACACAGATGCTTGATGCCATCATCGCCGTTGCCGAGAAGAAGCAGGCGAATATCGTTGAAGACTTCATGAACGACATTCCCGAAGGCGAGCTCAAGGACTTTGCCCATTGGGTAATCCTGGCATGGTACAGTGGCTGTTCCTCCGCCAAGACCGATGCGGAGGTTTTTACCTTCGAGCAAGCGCTGACCTTCAAGACGACAGCCGATGTCGTCACCATCCCGTCATTTGGCCTGACCGGTCCCAATCTGTGGGATGTCGTTCCTTCAGCCTCTCTGGCTGACATGCCAACCTTCTGAGATTTTCATAATGTCTAATATCAATAGCGCCGATGTCGTCATCGTCGGAACCGGGATCGTCGGCATCGTCATTGCCGAGGAGCTTCTGGATGCCGGCCACTCCGTTCTCATGATCGAGGCTGGTCCTCGCAAGTCCCGCGCTGAGGTGACGGAAAACTTCCGCAACCTGCCACTTGCGCTGAAAGGAAGCGCCAACTCCTCCTATCCGCCAGCAATCTGGGCACCGCATCCGATGCCGGGCGACGACTACCTACAACTCGATGGACCAGATTCCTATGACCAGACCTACATCCGATACGCAGGGGGGTCGACCTGGCACTGGGCGGGTACGAGTTGGCGCCTGACACCGGAGGACATGCGTCTGAACTCGCTCTATGGCGTCGGTCGTGACTGGGCTTTCGACTACGACACGCTGGAGCCCTACTACGTACGCACCGAACGGAAGATTGGCATCTGTGGTCCTTCCGATCCGGAAAAGCAGTGGCCTGCGCGCCGTTCGGCTCCCTATCCGATGGTGGAACTGCCGTTCAGCCCCGGTGAAAAACGCTTCACAGAAGCCGTTGCCACAATCGGCCTGAAAAACATTCCAGTTTCGCAGGCGCGCAACAGCGGCATTCCCTACGATGACCGCCCCGCCTGCTGCGCCAACAACAACTGCGTTCCTGTCTGTCCCGTCGGCGCGAAATACGACGGCGCGACGGCCCTTGGCCGTTTGGAAGCGAAAGGTGCCACGATCCTTTCTGACTCCGTCGTTTATCGCGTCGAAACCGGCGAAGGCAACACCGTCACCGCCGTCCATTATTTCGACCAGAACCGCCAGTCGCACCGTGTCACGGGCAAGAACTTCGTTCTAGCCTGCAACGGTATCGAAAATCCAAAGCTGCTTTTGATGTCGGCAGACGACCGCAACCCGAATGGCATTGCCAACAGTTCGGATCAGGTCGGCCGCAACATGATGGATCATCCTCAGATCAGCATGAATGTGATCACTGCCGAACCTTACTGGTCTGGCGTTGGCTCTGTGGTCAACAGCGGCATCATGCATACCTCCCAGGGCGACTTCCGCTCGCAACATGCCGGTGCCTATTTCCGCTACAACAACTTCGCCCGCAATCGCTTCGTCACCTTCGATGCGCTGAAGAAGGGGCTGGTTGGCAAGGCGCTGGACGCAGAAATTCGCCGCCTGACGGCCTGCACCGCTAATGTCGTCATGGCTTTCGAAATGCTGCCAGACGCGAATAATCGGCTGACGCTTTCGGACAAGAAGGACTGGCTGGGCCTGCCCAAGCCACACGTTTATTACGATGTCGGCGATTACACACGCCGCTCCTTCGAGGTCTATGCCAAACCGATTGCCGAACGCATCGCCGTCGCGATGGGTGCTGTCGATGTCAAGATCGGAACTACGTTCTCGCAGAGCAAGCACATCATGGGCGGGACGATCATGGGCAACGACGCCAGCAACTCGGTTGTCGATGCCGAGTCGCGTGCTCACGACCACGAAAACCTGTTCATCGTTGGCGGCGGTGCCATGGCATCCACCGCCTGCGGCAATAGCACAATCACCATGGTCGCCACCGCGTTCAAGGCCGCTGATGCGCTGGTTGCCCAGGCGAGGGGAGAATGAGCATGAAACGATCCCTGTTCATTATCGCAGCCCTCCTGCCCACCATCGCTTTCGCTCAGGACAGCAACGACGCGCTCGTTAAACGCGGCGCCTATGTCGCTACCGCCTCGGATTGCGTGGCATGCCACACCGCCCCCGGCGGTCAGCCCATGGCGGGAGGCCTGCCGATGTCATCGCCGGTGGGAACGATCATGTCCACCAACATTACGCCGTCGAAGGAGTTCGGTATCGGCAACTATACCGAACAGCAGTTTTTCGACGCCGTTCGCAAGGGCGTGCGTGCCGATGGCGCAAACCTCTATCCAGCGATGCCCTATACTGCATTTTCACATATGTCGGATGAGGATATCAGCGCGCTGTACGCCTACTTCATGCAGGGCGTGAAGCCTGTGGATCAGACGACCAAGGAAACGTCACTTCCTTTCCCGATGAACATCCGCGCATCGATGATGGGCTGGAACCTGCTGTTCCGCAACAATACACCACTGACGAGCGATCCGAGCCAGTCGGATGAATGGAACCGGGGTCGTTATCTTGTCGAAGGCCCTGCCCATTGCAGCACATGCCACACGCCGCGCGGCATCCTCATGCAGGAAACCTCCGCAAAGATGTCGGGCTCGCAGGTTGGCGCATGGTATGCGCCCAACATTACGGCTGACGTCAATAACGGTGTCGGCAGTTGGTCCAAGAAGCAGCTTGTGGAATATTTAAAGACCGGCAAGGTCAGCGATATGAACAACTCTGCTTCCGGCAGCATGGCCGAGGCAATCTCGCACAGCTTCCAGTACCTTACCGATGCGGATCTGGGCGCTATGGCAACCTATCTCTCGACAATCCCGGCGATTTCGAAGGGCGATACATCGCGCTTTGGCCATGGCACGGCGATGAGCGTGGTTCCGTCTTTCCGTGGTCGCAGTCTGAATGAAAGCGCCGATGCCCTAGCCAAGGGCGGCTTGCTCTACTCGGCAAACTGCGCTTCCTGCCATGGCTATGAAGGACAGGGTATGAAGGATCGCTACTATCCAACGCTCTTTAAAAACTCAGCGACTTCGGGCGACAACGCCAACAATCTTTTAGCGACCATCCTCTATGGCGTCCACCGCAAGACCGAGAGCGGCGACGTGTTTATGCCGCCTTTCGGCGACCAGCCGAATGCGATGAACCACCTTAACAACGACGATATCGCCCTCCTCGCCAACTATATTCTGACAAGCTACGGTGACAAGAAGCTCAACGTGACACCGGAAAATGTTCAGGTCATCCGTGATGGCGGGCCCAAGTCGAATATGGTGCAGCTTGCCCGTATCGGAATGGGCGTCGGCGCTTTCCTTCTCGTCGCTATCCTTACATTCATCACCCTGTGGTGGCGCACGCGAAGATCGCCAGCGACCCAAGTCTAAATTATCGAAAAACTCAGGGCTCCGAAGTTCGTGGCCCTGATTTATAGAGGAACGCGGCAAAGTCGATTGATGAGTAGTCAATAATTAATTGTTATCAGTGTTTAGCCATCTCCCGTGATTTTCTTGCCATCTTTGTCCGCAAAGCATATCTTAAGGGCAAAATTTGAAGGGAATGCCATGTCCGAACCACAGCTTTCCATCCGCAGCGGCAAGGCGAGAGATCTTGCCCATGCGCTGGCGCGTCGCACCGGTCAGCCAATAAACCGCCTGGTTGAACTGGCGCTTGAGCGTTATGATCAGGAACTGCGGGAGAAATCGGCGCAGACACCGGCGGATGCACTGTGGGACCTAATGGCTGAAGGCCGGCGCTCGGTGCCCGCCGGAACCACCTCCGCTCATGATGACCTCTATGACGAACACGGCCTGCCAATATGATTGCCATTGATACGTCTGTAATATTGGCAACCGCGTTGAACGAGCCCGAGGCGGAACTGTTTCAGGCTCTCATAACCCGGGAAGAGATTCTTGTTGGTTGGCCGACTCTTCTGGAGACGCGCATGGTGCTTTCGGGCAAGAAGTTCTCGAATGCGGGAGCAATTATCAAGCTGTTCGTTAATCTGCCGAACGTGACTGCGGTCGACTTTGGTGAACGGCATTATCATGCGGCCGAAAAGGCTTTTGACCAGTTCGGCAAAGGACGCCACCCGGCAGGACTGAACATGGGTGACTGTTACTCCTATGCAGTTGCGGCAATTGCCAAGGCATCGCTTTTGTTCAAGGGGTACGACTTTGGCCAGACTGATCTTAAAATCCATCCATCGTCGTCACTTATATGAAACCTGCCGACGATAATCCGGTCGCTCGCCGCGCGGAAGAACTCGATACAATCGCGGCCGTTCTGCCGATCGAGCGTCGAGACGAACTCGCAGAGCTTCTAACGGATCAGGATGTCGAAACATTGCGGCATCTCGTCAACCAAGGCATGGGAGAAAATACGCTACGGGCGCTTACGTCCGATCTTGCTTATCTCGAAGCCTGGTCATTGGCTTCAACCGGCAGCCCCCTGCCCTGGCCAGCGCCAGAGGCATTGCTTCTCAAGTTTGTTGCTCACCATCTATGGGATCCGGAAAAGCGCATAGCCGATCCCGACCATGGCATGCCTGACCCGGTTTCCCAGAGGTTACGTGAGCAGGGGTTTCTGCGCGCAACGGGTCCACACGCGCCAGACACCGTCCGCAGGAGATTGGCATCGTGGTCGACACTAACGAAATGGCGCGGTCATACTGGTGCATTCGCCTCCCCTGCCCTCAAATCCGCGATACGGCTTGCCGTTCGAGCAACGCCACAGGCCCGTAAACGCAAAAGTACCATGGCCGTTACAGCTGATGTGCTGTCAAAACTGCTGGCCACCTGTGAAAGCGAAAGTCTAAGGGATCTCCGTGACCGGGCAATCCTCATGCTTGCCTTTGCTTCAGGTGGTCGCCGCCGCAGCGAAGTGGCCGGGCTGCGTCTGGAGCAACTTTCCGCCGAAGCGCCGATCGAGGTGCCGGACGGCCCTCCCCTGGCCTCGCTTGCCATTCATTTGGGTCGGACCAAAACTACCACCGGCGAACGAGACGACGTCGTCTATCTCACCGGTCGGCCAGTAGAGGCCTTGGATGCCTGGATAGCCGCAGCAAAAATCGCCAAGGGCAGTCTGTTCAGGTCAATTGGCAGGTGGGGAACGGTATCACGGCGTGCCGTTGATCCGCAGTCCATCAATGCCATCATCAAACAACGTGCCGTAATGGCCGGACTGGATCCTACAGAAATCTCAGCACATGGTTTGCGTTCCGGCTATCTGACCGAAGCTGCCAATAGAGGCATTACTCTGCCCGAAGCCATGGACCAGTCCAAACATCGCTCGGTCCAGCAAGCTTCAAGTTACTACAATAATGCCACGCGGCGGAGCGGACGTGCAGCTCGAATGTTGTGAATATCAGTTTGCGCTGCGGCGCCATACTTTGCGTCACCGGTCGCGTGCAAGGTTTTTGAGATACTTGGCTGGCGATGATCCGAGCGCTTTCTTGAACATCGTGATGAAGGCTGACACAGATTCATAACCGAGATCACCTGAAATCTGTTGCACGGTTGCTCCAGCAGCAAGGTTCCTAAGTGCAACAATTAGCTGCAGTTGCTGTCGCCAGCGTCCGAACGTCAATCCGGTCTCATGCTGCACGAGCCTGGCAAGCGAGTTTTCACTCATTGCAACACGCGCCGCCCACTGCGTCATCGTGCTACGGTCCGATGGATCATCAACCAGTGCTACCGCAATGGACCTAAGCCTTGGCTCTTCAGTCAAAGGAAGGTGCAATTCCTCCACACGCATGCGCGGCAGTTTAGATAAAAGGAGACTGGTGATCATTTCGATGTCTTCAGATTGATCTGCCAACTCGATGATGAGTTCCCTGACCATCGGCGAGAGCGAAAGTGTGCAGCACCGATCAGGTAGATTGGCAGCCCCCGGTTCAATAAAAAGGAAAAACAAACGAGCATTTGCAGTTGCCATATTGCTGTGACGCATGCCGCCGGGAACCCAGACTCCACAGCTCGGAGGAACCATCCACATGCCGTTCGGTACCCGGCACGTTACGCCTCCTCGCAACGCCATGACCAGTTGACCCTTGCGATGGTGATGTTCTGGAACCTCACGATCATTTTGCGACACATCGATCCGCACAGCACTTGCGCGTGCCGTTGATAAGTCGAGATCATTGTCGACTGCAGCCCATGAAAGGAAGAGCGGTGCTTGGTGGGATTTCGTTATCATCTGAGAGGATGTCTAAATTCCTGCGCCGGCTTTGTCGATATGATTCGAAAATATAAAGCCCGGAGGCAAACATGACCGCTAGATATGACGACCTGGCATCAACCAGCCACTACACCACGAACAGCTTAAACTGCCCGATCATTGGTACGATTGCGCTTCGAGTCCGCATCCACAGCGCTTTGCGCTTGGCTCGCGCCCCGTTCTCGAAGTTCCGTGCTTTTATGACAAAGCCACGGTCTGCTCCTCCGATTATTACGTGTGATGATCAAGTTGAAGCCTACGTTCAGGCGTGCATCGCCTCTCCATTTTTCAGCTATGTTTCTCCGGAAATTTATGGTCTGTTCGACACTAGGAAAACCGCGACAGACGATTAGGCCTCCCAATCGGTTGATGAGACATGAGCACTCAGCCTGTGCTTACAACTGGCGTGGTCATCTTTTCACTAAAGACGTTCTTGCAGCGATGCTTGCCTACCTCGTGGCAATCAACTTCGATCTTCCACGCCCCTTCTGGGCGGTTGCCACTATCTACGTCGTGGCCAACCCTCTTTCCGGTACTCGCAGCTTCAAGCCAGAGCCAGGCTACGAAGCTTCCGGATGACAATTTCCAGGCGTTGGTGCCGTCACGGCCGTCTCGTACATTGCAGCGATCAAATATCCTGATGACGTCGCCACCTCGCACCCAGTGGGTGCCTGCCTCGGACTGACGACGCGGCCCTACCAGTCCGGCAAAATCGATTACGATGGCCATATCTCGCGACGCGGTGACGGTCGGCTGCGGGGATTACTCTATGAGGTGGCAACCGTCCACTTAACAAGAACCACTGTCAGGACCGAATGCATTCTTAAGATCTGGGGGCTGAAGCTGCGTGAGCGGCTGGGCTTCAAACGTACCGCGGTTGCTGTTGCGCGAAAACTTGCGGTCATTGTGCATAGCATGCTCAATCCCAGGCAAGCGATCAATCCATTGGCTGGCGCTGCTGCGCAGGCAAATTGCCGGGTTACCTGCATCAGCGTCTCAATCTGACTGAGATGTTGACCGTCCCCGCTGTGGACGTGGGTTGGGTCATTCCGTCGGTTCGGTCGCAGTTCCTTGAGACTGCGTCTTGAAAATAGGAAGACCCGCCCCGTGAAAACCCAAGATGCGGCGATTGCTTGTCGACCGCGGAGACAACCGTGCTCCCAGCAACGGACGAGTTTGCAGGAATAGTGAGATGTATAACGAAGAAGTGAAAAAGATGTCGCGTTCCCGACATGGCAACGAAGTACGTCTAATCCACTTGACCCGACGCAGGCGGCTAGCCGACGGAATCAAACTGCTATGCTTGGGTCCGCGTGAGGCTTCCCTTAACCAATCAATTGCAGCAGCATTGCTCTTTGGCTACCCACTAAACATCGGCTAAGACCACTGGTGTTTCGGACATCCCTGGAAGCAGAAACTGAGCGGGCACACCTACTTTTCGTCTGCTTGCTGCATATTCTCGATCGCGGAGTCAGTCACCACAACAGCTGTCCTATTCAACAGGCCTGCGTCCTCAAGGGCTTCGATATCCGGTAAATCACGCAGTGTCTCAAACCCGAAAGCCGACAGAAAATATTTCGTCGTCACATAGGTATATGGAGCGCCGGGCATGGGACTGCGCGGCCCGGTATCGAGTAAGCCGGCTCCTCGAATACTGGCAATCGTATCGCGCGAAATTTCCTTGCCGAATATTCTCGACAGCTCGCCACGCGTGATTGGCTGGAAATACCCAATTGCAATCAACACCATGGCCTCATGATGGGAGATAGCCGGGGCCAGCGCACGTGTCGGTGTTTTCGATGCCCTGATTGCATGTGCATAGGCCGGTTTGGTGCGGTACTGCCAGCCACCAGCCACGGAAACAATGTCGTAGGGCCTCGGTTTCATTTCTGCGCGCAGATCAGCAATCAGTCGATCAATGTCGCAGCCTTCCCCCACAACGCGAGCCAGCGTTTCGCGGCGAACTGGTTCTGATGCGGCAAAAATGATTGCCTCGACGCGCATCATCCATTCTCGCCACCGAAACTCGGCCGGCAAATGTTCCAGTTCGGTATCCAGCGGGATCTCAATCTTGCTGCTTGACCGCCTATCGCGACGTTCTTTTTTGGCGGGGCCGTCAATCTCCATCTTCAAATCCCGTAAACCCGGAAGGTAGAGCGGCCCGAAAGCTCTCTCACCCCACCCATGGTCTCCAACCGTTCGAAAAATCTGCTGCTTGCCCAGCGGGACAGGTCCGTGCCCGGTGCCGAGGCTGACACGGCATCTTCGCTCAAAAGCTGTCTGATAATCCGGTCTCCGCCCTTGGTGCGAATGGTGGCAGAACTGGCTATCGTTCGGTCCGCGCGGCGACCAATCTCATTTGCCATCAGCAACACATCTTCCGTCCCGTGAACAAGCGCTATGGAAACCGCGCGATTGAAACCCTGCTCTCCCGGCGCCACGCGTCCTTTTCCAGCAGATGTCCGAAATGCACCGCTGTAGCGTTGGGCAAGAAAAAACGGCACGGGCAAATTCCAGCCAAGCCGTTTCGCCAAAACCCAATCGCCCAGCCACCACGCCAAAACCTCCACATCGGGCCGAACGGCATGAATTCTTGTGACCAATTCCGCCACCGCTATCGGCGCGGCCTGTGGTTTTTGCATGATCTCGTCGATCACGACAGGAAGGTCAGCAAGCGCGCTGTCCCATCGCAATGCAAAAAGCTCCGTCAGGGATTGCAGGGTCTTGCTGCTGATAAAATCCATCCGCGTCTTCAGCATTCTGGTCGCAAGCAGGACGTTTCCGGCAGGCCCGGCATTGTCACCGGGTCGCACCATCAATACCGCATCGCGCAAGGCGGCTTCTTCGGTCTCACGGCCCAACATCTGGTTGGCCGAAATGGCGCAGCGCAGTGCAAGGCGGCTTCGCCAGCACCCTGTCCACGCGTGATCTTTTTTGATGAATCCGTCCAGCGAGTTCAAAGCCGAACCGGCAAGAAAGGCCGCATCCGCTTCCGTCACGGCATTTTTTCTGTCGGAAGCCCAGGCCGGAATGATTGTGGGTGAATAGGCTACAGTCACACCCATGCGTGATGCTCTTTTCATCCACAAAGGCTAACAGACAAGTGCACTTATTGCCATATGCGCGATAGTTTGCGCACAGCATGTCTTAGATGGCACTTTTACGATTTTGACCATTAAGTGCATATCCTGTCGGCTGATATCTCAGCTGAACTGTTGCATGCGCCGCCACGCGGCGGGCGTCTGACCAGAGACTTGTCGGAATGCCTTTGTCAGATGCGCCTGATCTGAAAACCCAAGCTGCGCAGCCACGCCCGCCACACTCAAATCACTCTCAAGCAGCATTTTCTGTGCCAGATCAATCCGTTTTCCAAGCTGCCATTGCAGCGGTGTCTTGCCCGTTGTCTGCTTGAAAACATTGGCAAACCAGCTTTCCGACAGGCCAACGATAGCAGCCATTTCGGCAACTGTCATGCGGCAATCGCTGCGGGCGTTCACGCCGCTGATCAACTTGTTCATCTGCGCCTGCGTCAGCCGCCCGTTGGAGGGTTCACCGACATCATCTGGCATATCGAGGAGACCGGCGACGATACTGCCGACGAGGCTTTCAGCATAGATCGCATGACGTGAAGGCGAGGAAAGCTCATCAATGACCAGACCGGCCAGCATCTCAATCGAGCGAATGTCCTGGATTTCAACAGGCTTGCGCAGGGCGGCAAGAGCGGCAGATGTACCGATCGATGGTGACAGAAACCGCAGCAACCGATCCTTGTGCAGATGTAGATCAAGATGAGAAAACCGGTGCGTGCCAGTGAAGTTCGTCCACAATGGCACGCCGGCGGGCACGTAAATGGCCCGCATCATCGGGCGATATTGCTGCACGTCGGCGCGGTCGCGGTTGGACATATGAATATGCGACGACACATCATTCAGAAAAATGACGATACGTGGATCAGGAGACAGGTAATAGGCACTTGCGCCATTTTGCCCTTCAGCATCCCAGAACACACTCATGATGCCATCGAGGCCCCGCCATTTGACCGGCGCCGTAACCTTGATGCCGTCTGTATGGCAAATCATCGAGTGCATGTATGTCATGTCAATTACATTCAACGTTTTTCATAAAAACCGGCACAGGCGTTAAATTCGACCTCAAGGACGTTTTCCAACCTGGAAAACCGCCTCTCTGAGCTGCCATGCCATCACGGATTATTATGATAAAAATAATCATGTTTGACTGCGATGGCAACTGTTTTGTCATTCAGCTGCCAACGCGGCCGCATGCATTGTCATTCAGTCCACCCAATTAAGAATATTTATTCATGACGGCTTTTTAATTCTCAAAACAAAATGAAACGCGATTGAGAGGCACGCTCATGGCAGTTAACGCTTGACTTATTACGTCAATGTGAAAATATATTGATACGTGAATATATATTCAATCCGAGGATTTCATGCAGCCGAATGATCTCGAACATATCGCCCGACAAATTCGTCTTCGCGATCTTCAAGCCGTTGTCGAAGCCGGAGCTGGCCATATTGGCGGAGAGATGTCGGCAATCGACATTTTGACAGCCCTCTATTTCCGGGTTCTGCGCATCTGGCCGGACCAGCCCAAACACCCTGATCGGGACCGTTTTGTACTTTCCAAGGGTCATGTTGCCTTGGCGCTTTATGTGACGCTGGCCAAACGAGGTTTCATCCCGGAAGAGGAAATCAGCACTTTTCTCAAGCCGCATTCGCGCCTGAACGGTCACCCGAATTGCAACAAGGTTCCAGGCGTTGAAACCAACACGGGCCCATTGGGCCATGGCCTACCGGTGGCCGTCGGCATGGCCAAGGCAGCCAAGATAACAGGCGCGAAGTATCACACCTACGTCCTGACAGGTGATGGCGAGATGCAGGAAGGTTCAAACTGGGAAGCTATCGCTTCCGCAGCACAGTTCGGCCTCGAGAACCTGACACTGATCATCGATCATAACCGGTTCCAGCAGGGTGCCGCCCTCAAGGACACCAACAATCTCGCGCCCTTTGCCTCCAAACTCGAGGCTTTTGGCTGGACCGTTTCCGAAATCAACGGAAATGCCATGAACGAAATTGTGCCAGCTCTGGAAACGCGCGGTCACCAACCGCATTGCATTGTCGCCCATACCAACAAGGGCCACGGCATTTCCTTCATGCAGGATACCGTCGACTGGCATCACAAGGTGCCAAATGCTGATCAGTATAAAATTGCCCTGGCTGAGCTTTCGGAGACGCTGTGATGAACGCTGTAACACCTTCTCCAAAACTGCATGATTGCCGCGACGCCTTTGTCGCCGTGCTGGAGCGCCTTGGCGCGGAAAACTCCAGGATCGTTGCCGTCTGTAACGACTCCGTCGGCTCCTCCAAACTTGGCGGTTTCAAAGCCAAATGGCCGGAACGCCTCGTCAACGTCGGCATTGCAGAACAGAACATGGTTGGCGTTGGTGCTGGCCTCGCCAATGGTGGCCTCTTGCCATTCGTTTGTGGCGCGGCCTGCTTCCTGACCGGCCGTTCGCTTGAACAGATCAAGGCTGATATTGCCTACTCCAATGCCAATGTGAAGCTGATCGGTATTTCTTCCGGCATGGCCTACGGCGAACTCGGCCCGACACATCACTCGATTGAAGACTTTGCCTGGACGCGCGTTCTTCCGAACCTTCCGGTCATCGCACCATGCGACTCCGTCGAAACCGCAGCCGCCGTCGAATGGGCCGCCAGTTTCGACGGCCCGGTTTTCCTGCGTCTATCGCGTGTCGGCGTACCGGATTTACTGCCCGCCAATCACACTTTCGAGCTGGGCAAGGCCAATCTGTTGCGGGATGGCGATGCAATCACTTTAATCGCCAACGGCACGCTGACCCACCGTATGGTGAAAGCCGCCGAGATTCTGGCCGCGAAGGGGATCGAAGCCCGGGTATTGAACATGGCAACCGTTCGCCCCCTCGATATCGATGCCATTGTTAAGGCGGCACAGGAAACAGGTGCCATCCTGACGGCCGAAGAACATTCTATATATGGCGGTCTTGGCTCTGCCATTGCAGAATGTGTGGTGACTGAGGCACCTGTGCCTATGAAGATCCTTGGCGTTCCCGGCATTTTTGCACCGACCGGCTCTGCAGAATTCCTGCTCGATGAGTTCGGTATGTCGCCTGCCGCCATCGCAGATGCAGCCGCGGCGCTGATTGCACGGAAGCCTTCACAGGCGTGAATTGCCATGCCTAAATTCAAAACCGGGCAGATCTTGTTTAAAGCCAACTGCCCGGCCCTTGATGCCCCTCGACCGGAGCTGCCATGACGACGACTGCCATTCTCGCCATTGACCAGGGCACCACAAATTCGAAGGCCGTGCTTGTTTCCACGGCAGGCGAAATCCTGTCGCGTGGCTCGTCACCTGTTGGCATCGAGCACCCTGAGCCCGGTTGGGTCGAGCAGAGTCCCGTCAGATTATGGGTATCCGTTCAGGAAGCAATCGACCGCTGTATTCAGTCGATTCCCGATGTCGAGATCATTGGCATTGCAATTTCCAACCAGCGCGAATCCGTCACCATCTGGGATGCGCAAACAGGCGAACCTCTGGGGCCAGTGGTCAGCTGGCAGTGCCGCCGTACCGCTGCCACCTGCAGCGCCTTGATTGCCGCCGGACATGCACCGCGCGTGCAGGCACTGACGGGTTTGCCAATTGACCCGATGTTCCCTGGCCCGAAAATGAAATGGCTTCTGGATCGAGCACCAGCAGGACGTAACGTAAAACTGGGAACCATCGACGCCTGGCTGATCCATTGCTTTACCGGCGGCGCAGTCCACGCATGTGATGCGGCCAATGCCGCCCGCAGCCAGGTATATGATCTCAACGGCCAAGTCTGGAGCGACGAACTGTGTGCCCTGTTTGGTGTTCCCAAGTCTGCGCTGCCGGAAGTTCGCGACAGCGCCGCGCATTTTGGCATCACCAAAAATGTGCCGGGTCTTAAGGACGGCATTCCGATCGCATCCGCCATCGGAGACAGCCATGCCGCATTGTTCGGTCATGGCGCCTTTAATCCCGGCGACGGCAAGGCAACCTTCGGTACAGGGTCGTCAATCATGACCACCCTTCCCGGTTTCATCGCGCCACAACAGGGCATCACCACCACCATCGCGTGGTCAATTGCGGGCAAACCGACCTATGCTTTTGAGGGTAATATTCTGGTTTCAGCCGCTTCTCTTCCATGGATGGTGGAGATGCTTGGCCTTGCCGATGTGCAGGCACTTACCGAACTTGCCGCAACGGCCGCCCCCGGCGGCCCCGGTTTTGTGCCGGCCTTTGTCGGGCTTGGCGCGCCCTACTGGCATTCTGATGCACGCGCATTGTTTTCCGGCATGACCTTCAACACAACGCGGGCGCAGATGGCGCGTTCAGTCACCGATTCCATCGCATTTCAGGTGCATGACGTATTCAAAGCGATGGCCTCGCAGTCGCAGACACCAATGGGTCGTCTTTACGTCGATGGCGGCCCAAGCCAGAACACTTTCCTCATGCAATGCGTGGCCGATGTTCTGGACCGGTCGATCATTCAATGTGATGCGCCAGAGGCGTCAGCACTGGGTGCCGCTTATCTTGCGGGCCTTTCACTGGGTGTGTGGCCGGATCTGGCAGCCATCAGTGCGCTGCCACGCAACAGCAATACAATCACCCCACGGAGCTCCGATGTTATGGATCGCCTGCATGTTTGGCAGGACGCAATCTATCGCTCGACCGTGTCCGTCCCTTCATCTATGAGTGAATAAAAATTCACTGCCGGAGGTTTGCATGGCACGGCTCAATGAGCTGCGACTGATCGCCCGAATTGCCCAGATGTACCATATCGAAGGCAAAAGGCAGTCCGAAATTGCTGAAATCATGCATATGTCGCAGGCAACCGTGTCGCGCATGCTGAAGCGCGCCGAACAGGAGGACATTGTTCGCACGACAGTGATTCCACCCGCCGGTACCTTTGCCGACCTCGAAAATGCCCTGCGTGATCGCTACAATCTCACCGAAGCGATCGTCATTGACTGCTCGGAAGACCGGGACAGCGCCATTACCGCGCGAATTGGCGAAGCAGCCGCACATTTTCTGGAGGTCACCCTTCAGCAGGATGAAATCATCGGTGTTTCAAGCTGGAGCCAGACCATTCTGCGGATGGTGGACAACATTCATCCGCTAAAAAACGCAAAGGCCAAATACATTGTGCAGGTGCTTGGTGGCATGGGCGATGCATCAGTGCAAACCCACGCAACACAGTTGACAGCGCGTCTGGCCCGGTTAACCGGTGGCGAACCGCGCCTTCTCCTCGTACAAGGCATCACCTCATCGCGAGAAGCAAAGCTTGTCATGCTGGCCGACCCGGTTGTGCGTGAAACCATGGACCTTTTCAGCCGCCTTAGCCTCGCCATTGTCGGCATTGGCGCCGTCGAACCGTCAGAACTTCTGGCCCGGTCCGGCAATATCTTCTCGCCGCAGGAAATGGCCATGCTGCACGATGCCGGCGCGGTTGGCGAGATCTCCTATCGTTTCTACGACAAGGACGGCAAACCGGTGGAAACACCACTCAATGATCGGGTTATCGGCCTTTCACTCGAAGAGCTGCGTAAGACAAATCGCGTCATGGCACTGGCCGGTGGAGAGTCCAAGACCGAAGCCATTGCAGGCGCGTTGAAACTTGGCGTCATCGACGTGCTGGTCACCGACAAATTTACCGCCGCACGTCTGACAAATTGAGATTTTTCAGAGCGGTTGCAACGGTTTATAGCGCCAGCGCCACCTGCCTGCCGGTGGCCGGATGCGTGATGACATCCATTGAAACACCGTAGATTTTTTGCAGGGCTTGCGATGTCATGATCTCATCCGGGCTGCCACGGGCGATCAGCTTACCGGAATGAAGTGCGATAATGTCGTCGCAGAAGCGGGCCGCCATGTTGACGTCGTGCAGCACCACGACAACACCGAGACCCTTTTCATGCGAGAGACGCTGAACAAGTGACAGCACCTCAATCTGATGCGCCACATCGAGCGCTGAAATTGGCTCATCTAGCAGCAGGCAATGTGCGTCCTGGGCAACCAGCATCGCCAGCCACACCCGTTGGCGTTCACCGCCAGACAGCGTATCGACAAGCCGGTCAAGGAATGGTCCGATATCTGTCAGCTCAATTGCCTCATCTACTTTTTGCTGATCAAGAGTGCTGAACCGACCAAGCGCCCCATGCCATGGGTAACGACCAAGAGCCACCAATTCCCGCACCAGCATGCCCGATGCTGGCGGTGTATTTTGCGGAAGGTAAGCAAGCGCTCGGGCAAACTCGCGATTACCCCACTCCGACAGTGATTTGCCGCAGAAGGACACATCGCCGCCGGTCGGGTATTGCAGACGGGCAAGGATTTTCAGCAGAGTCGATTTGCCGGAGCCATTATGACCGATCAGACCAACTGTTCTTTTCGCTGGAAGAGCGAGGGTCAAGGGCTGCAACAACGTCCTGCCCTGTAAAGACAGCGATACATTGTTTAATGAGAACAAGGGAGCAGCCTCATCGTTTTGCGATGTAACAACACTGTTCATGCCCTTGATCCTCTCATTACCGCATACATAATAGCAGTCACATTTGTCATGCGCGCCTGCCTATCATCCAAATGAGATAGGGCGCGCCCGCCATCGCAGCAAACAATCCCAACGGCAGTTCGTAAGGGAATGTCACTGTTCTTGCGCCGATATCTGCAATCAGCATAAGCATTGCTCCCAGCAGGAACGTCGCCAGCATATGATCGCGAGATCTTGTAAATCCTGCCCTGAAGGCAATATGCGGCGCCATCAGCCCCACAAAACTAAGCGGACCAACCAGCAACGCGGCAGCGCCGGTTGCCAGCCCGGCAGCCAATATCATCAGAATTCGTGCTGCCCGGACAGGCACTCCCAGCGTTTGCGGCACGGAAGCTCCGAGCGGCATGATCGTCAACCAGCGAGACAATGTCAGGCATAGAAACAGTATAATAACGCCGAGTGCGCCCAAAACCATGGCGGAAACCGGTGTCGCGGTCGACGCAGTACCCCCCAGCCAGGACAGGATCTGCCATGATCTCTGATCACCAACTGCAAGCAGTGCTGCCAGGATTGCAGAACTGAAAGAGCTGACCGCAACACCGGCCAGCAGAATGCGTTGCGGCGAAAGATGCTGCCTGCTGGAGAATATCAGCACAACAATCATCACGGCGATTGCACCAAGCCCTGCTCCGGCAAACAATTGCAACATGCCAGCTGCCGGGAAAACAGTAATCGCGGCGGCAAAACCGATGCCTGCTCCGCCACTCACACCAATCACTTCCGGGCTTGCCATCGGGTTGCCGGTCAGACGCTGCAGAATGGCACCCGCGAGAGCAAGCAGACCGCCGGCACCAGCCGACGCCAGCAGGCGGGGCCAGCGAAGCGGCAGAACATCCTTGAAGTCCTGCATCTTCAAAATCACCCAGCCATCAGCGGTTTTGGCAACAGCCAGTGCAACAAAGACAATGACCGGGATAAAAGCACACAACCGCAGAAGACTGCGCAGCGATCGTCGGTTCAGTTGTTCCGCAATTCCGGATTGATGGGCATCATCGGAGCGGACCTGCGGCAAAAGCCACAACAGCAGCGGGCCGCCGATCAGCGCGGTCACAGCACCTGTCGGGAAATTTTCACTGGTTGTCGATGCCAGCAACTGGACAAAACCGTCGCAGAGCCAAAGCAATAGGCCCCCAGCGACTGGAGCGGCAAACAGGATATGGGCTGGTTTACGAACACCAAGCCCCCGCAACAGTGCTGGTGCAGCAAGTCCGATAAAACTCACAAGTCCCACAGCAGCTGAAACACCGGCGGATAGCGCAACAGCCAATGCCCCGATGGCAAAACGAATCCCGAAAAGCGAGACCCCGAGAGACCGCGCACCGGCATCACCAATCGCCAGAACCACCAGGGGTCGGATCAGAAGCAAGGTCAGGAACAGCCCACCGATCAACTGAAGCAGCAATGACAGGGATACCGACCAGTCCTGCTGGCTCAGCGAACCACCATTCCAGGTGACAAGGGACATCAGATATTCGCCCTGCGACAGGGTCAGTGCCGCAGAAACCGCAGACGCCGTCACGCCGACCAGAAGACCTGAGACAACCATGGACACAGGCTCGAAGGCGCGCCGCCATCCAAGCAGGAAAACAACCGATGCCGCCATGAACGAACCGGACAGGGCTACCAGACCGCGGTAGCCATCCAGCACTTCCGGGAAAAACAACGTACCGGCAACGATGGCAAGTTGCGCGCCTGCAGACACGCCAAGCGTAGACGGGTCGGCAATCGGGTTTTGTAGAAGCCGTTGCAGAAGTGCGCCGGAAAGCCCGAGTATGGCGCCCGCAAGTATCGCAACCGCTGAGCGAGGCAATATGGCGTAAGCCAGAATGATCTGGTCGGTTGTCATCCGTGCCGCATCAAACGGAATGGGAGGCCAACTCTGCAATGGTAATCTTTGCAGTGCCGTATAGGTGGCGAGTGCCAGAGCCAGAAGCAGTGTTGCAGCGGCAAGGCTCCAGATTGTCCTGACGGTCACAGCGCATCCTCATTGGCTAGCAGTGCTTCCGTCAACAACCTGGCAAAACGCATGCCGGCCGTCACACCGCCATAAGGATTGATGTTGTCCAGCATCACCAATCGCTTGTTCTTGACTGGCTCAAGCGCGTTCCAGATCAGGCTTCTGCGCAACCCGCTGCGCGCCTCCACCGGCACATTGGACACAACGACAATCCGCGCATCCGGATTTTCCGCAAGAGTTTCCAGCGGCACCGGCGCTGCGAAGGTAAAACGCGAGCCCTCACGCCACGCATTCGGCAGACCAAGTCGCATCAGGATGTCGCCAAACATGCTGTCGCTGCCGAAAGCGCGAAAATGCCTGCTGTCACCAATATTGATGATGTAGGTCGGACGATTGGCGTAGGGTGAAAGACGCGCACGCATCGTTTCCAGCGAATGCCCGGTCTGCTGCAGTACCTCTTGCGCCTGTGTGGACCTGCCAAGTCGCTCGCCCAGCACAGTGACCGCCGCAAGTGCTTTGCCGAAGGGCGGTTCACCCTTGACGTAAAACGGCAGCGACATGGTTGGTGCAATGGCTTCAAGCTGCTGCTGATAGCGGGTATAAAATGGCGAAATCAGAATAAGCTCAGGCCGCAACAGATAGAGAAGTTCAAAATTCGGCGAACCTCTTAAACCCAGATCTGCGACAGTCTCCGGCACCAGCGGCTCGACACTATCCTTTCTGAACTGGATAAGTTCAGTCGCGGCAACAGGCGCGACACCAAGCGCCATGACGGTTTCCAGCATCGCCCAATCAATGGCTGCTACACGCTGCGGAAAGACCTCAGCTTGTGCCAACCGCCCAAATAGCGGTGCGGCGAGCAGGCCAAGAACCTGTCGCCGCCCGAGGCCTGATACGTTGAGTTTTGTGTGCACCGTCATTCCGGATCGTTATCAATTGCCCGTATTTACCAGCGATAGGTCAGCTTGCCCATTACCGTGCGGCCATTTCCGTAATAGCAACCGAATGTACCGCAGCTGGCTAGATATTCCTTGTCTGCAATGTTCTGGACATTCAGCGAGGCACGGTAATTGTTTTTGTCGTAATGCACACCCGCATCAAACAATGTCACGGCGCTCATATCAAACGTGTTGGCTGAGTTGCCGTAGCGCTGGCCGACATATCGCACGCCAGCACCCATGCCAAACCCTTCCAGGGGCGTATCTTCCGCAAAGGTATAATCCAGCCACAGCCCTGCAGAGTGCCTTGGCGCATTCTCATAACGTCTGGCGTTATTCGTGCCGCTGACAATTTCCGTGTCCATGTAGGTATAGGCTGCACGAAGGTTGAGCCCATCCGCAAGGCTGGTCACTCCCTCCAACTCCAGACCTTTTACACGTACGTCATATTGGCCGTAAACAAGGGAGGCAATCTGATAAGAGACGTTCTTTTGAAGCAGATCATAAACGGCAGCGGAGAAGAAACCGTCCCAGCCTTCAGGCTGGTATTTTATGCCGGCTTCCCATTGTTCGCCCATGGTCGGTTCAAGCAATTTTCCATTGGCGGGAACCGGCGTTGGCTCGAACGATGTGGCATAGCTGACATAGGGCGCGATACCATTGTCGAACACGTAACCAAGACCAACACGACCAGTCGGCTTCTCATCATCCTTGCTGCGAGATCTTGGAGCCGCGCCAGGCGCAGCAACCGCTCCACCTTCCGTGCTGGCCCAGTCGTAACGCAAACCAACTGTTGCACGCCAGTTATCATAGGACATCTCGTCCTGAGCATAAATGCCAAGTTGCGTTAGGGTCGATTTCACATCTGCATATGTCGAGCGCGAAATGAGTGAGATTGGTCCGCCATAGACAGGGTTGACAGGATCAAGTGGGGTCGCCCGCCAGAACTCGGTTTTTACCTTGTTATCGAAATTGCGATAATCAAGACCGAACACCAGCTTATGGTCGATACCGCCAGTAGCAAACTCGGCCTGCAGGTTGTTGTCGACATTAAACGTATTCAGACGTTCGTCCTGAAAAGTGGCGTTTCGAGCGATGAGGCTGCCAGCCATACCATTGCCTGCGGAACTCATCCCAAGCGATTGATAGTTCCAGTCGAGGTTCGAATACCGAAAGTTCTGTCTGAAGGTCCAGGTTTCATCAAACCGATGTTCAAATTCGTAACCGATATTGGTCTGTTTACGATTGGAAAAATCGAATGACGGATCGCCGACATAAAAACCGCGCGGCAGCATTACACCCGTCGCGTTCAAGGTAAGGGCTGGCGGCAGTCCAGACGGTGAGCTTGGATTATCGCGCTGGAAGCTGGTCAAGACTGTCAATGACGTGTCGTCGTCCGGTTTCCAGGTGAAAGCAGGCGCGACGAAATAACGGTCGTTATCGAGAAAGCCGCTTTCATCGTGGGCGTTGCGTGCCACGCCCGTCAGGCGATAGGCGAAGTTTTCGCTATCGGCAATCGGACCGCCAAGATCGAACATCGTCTGATAATAGTCGTCACTACCGATCTGGACGCCAACCTCACCAAAAGCATCAAATGTCGGACGTTTGCTGATCTGGTTGATCAAGCCACCGGGGTTGGCCTGACCATACAGAATAGAAGCTGGACCGCGCAGCACTTCTACCCGTTCCAGACCATAGAGCTCGATCGGTGCGGCACCGGCGGTGCGCATGATGCGAAGCCCGTTCAGAAACTGGACCTGACGCCCATCAAACCCGCGAATTGTCGGAGAATCGAACCGGGCGTCAGAACCATAAGGGGCAGCAACGACGCCCGGCGTATATTGCAACGCCTCACTAAGCGTCTTGGCGTCCTGCGCATCAATCTGGTCGCGGGTGATGACCGACACGGATTGTGGTGTCTCAAGGATAGGCGTGCCTGTTTTGGTGGCCGTTGAACTGCTTTTGGCAACATAACCCTTTACAGGTCCCTTAGGGTTTTCCTGCCCTTCGCCTTGCACAGTGATTGTTCCGAGTTGTACCGCGCTGCCGGAATCCTGCGCTCTAACCAGTTGCGGCCATACCATGACCATAGCAACAGCCAAGACATGACCAGTCGTCAAAAGTGCCCTGCGCTTCTGATTGATACCCACGTTGCAAACCCTCAAATGACAGCCAATCACATGTCCTATGTCGAGACGACATATTTTCTGGACTTTTTTTGTCATCTTATTACTCAGAGGGCTCACAATGTTCCAATAAGCAGAGACAAGTATTTTCATAATCTAAAATTATGATAATCACAGAATTGCATAGTTTGTAATTCTTCTAGTTTTCACCTCGAAAGCGACGGCCATGGCTGGACCCAAAATTGCCAAAGCGGACAGTTTTGAACTTCGTCATCTCAGATATTTCACCGCATTGGTGGACGAGAGAAACTTCGAGCGTGCAGCAGCAAGACTCGGCATTGCGCAGCCCGGTCTTAGCCAGCAAATCATGAACCTTGAGAAAATTGTCGGCATGCCCCTGCTGGACAGGACGAAACGCTCCGTCAATCTGACCTTGCCGGGGCAACTGCTGTATGCTGACGCCAAGAAGCTGCTGGCCGACGCGGATGCGACACTTGCAGCACTTAAACGCCTTGACCGTGGCGAGACAGGGCGCATCTCGATCGGTTATGTCGCATCGGCCGCTTATGCCGGTTCCATGCTGCAGTCCATCACCAGTTTTCGCTCATCCTATCCGGATGTTGAACTGCAACTCACCGAAATGGAAATGCGCATGCAACTTGCAAGCATCGCAGATGGCACGCTTGACTTCGGTTACATCAGGCCGCCGGCTCCGACACCGGAAGGCATAACCACCAACATCATTTTGAAAGAGCCGCTGGTGGTCGTGCTGCCTGAAAAACATCCACTTGCCCACGCCAAACAGCTTCAACTATCCGCCCTTGCACATGAGACCTTCATCACACCGCGACAGCCACCGGATGTCGGGTTTCATCACAACACGATCAGCGCCTGCAACGAGGCCGGGTTCCAGCCGATCATCAGCCCACTCGGGCGCGATTTTACCACCATTTCCAGCATGGTGGCTGTTGGACTTGGAATTGCGCTGGTACCGAAGTCGCTGAATTGTCTGATGTTGCCGACGATCCGATACGTGCCGATCATTGACAACAACATTACTTCGGATCTTGCCATTGCTCACCGCAAAACCGAAGCATCGCCTGCGGTGCGCGCCTTCATCACCTACAATCGGCTATAAATTTGCCTATCCGAATGCCTGCATAGATCAAAGGTCTTGGCGTCAAAGGGGTGCGGATATTAAGAACTGTCCGGAAAACAACATTCCGGACTGAGCCGCCTCGGGTAATGAAGCGGTGACATCGACGCTGGAATCATGTGGCATGCACGGCAAACTTTGATCAGATTCTTCAGATGGGCCAGCAGAAACGAAGCGTAGTATTCTGCGGGAGAGAGCGCATCCGCACCGTCATCGAAAAACTGCAAACGATAGGCCTCGAAAGCGACATTGAAACCGGGTACGTCCGCAATGCACGCGCTACCCCAACCCTTATAAGTTAACGTCTCAGTCAGGCTGCCAGAATAAAGATCAGGCTGGAGCAGTGCTGCGCTTGGGCACATAACCCCGACTGCCGTCCATCAACACGCGGGTGTAGGGATGGCTCACTGTGCCATCGATAAGCTGTTGTTTTTCGGCGACCTCGACAAACACGCCGTTCTGCATAACCGCAACCCGGTCACACAGATGCGCGACGACAGCCAGATCATGGCTGACAAGAATGTAAGTGAGCTTCTCACGCTCCCGGAGGTCTTTCAGCAGGTTGAGGATCTCCGCCTGGATCGACACATCGAGTGCTGATGTCGGCTCATCCAGCAGCAGAATGCGAGGCTCCAGAATAAGCGCACGAGCGATCGCCACACGTTGACGCTGGCCACCTGAAAGCTGATGCGGAAAGCGGTAACGAAAACTGTGCGGCAAACCGACATCGGTCAACACTTTTTCAATCCGCTCCTCGCGGCGGTCCTTGCCATGAATTTCCAGTGGCTCCAGCAATGTACGGCCGATCGTGTGGCGTGGGTGGATGGATCCGAATGGGTCCTGAAACACCATCTGCTGTGTGGCGAGTTGCGATTTTGTGCGTTTCTGTCCAATGACTTCACCATTGATGGTGACGGCCCCTGTCCATTGCCGGTTACGCCCGGCAAGGGCACCAAGAACGGTCGATTTCCCGCAACCGCTTTCGCCGACCAGACCAAATGTTTCGCCGACGGCAATCTCAAAAGACACGTCATTAACCACGCGCAGCAGCGTATCACCAGCGCCATAGGAGACCTGCAGATTTTCGACATTAATCATACTCATGAACGGTTCTCCAACCAGGCCGGGTCGCGCCGCAACACATCCAGCCTGTCACGTGGATGCTCTAGGCTCGGCAGTGCATTCAACAGACCGCGCGTGTAAGGGTGGCGCGCATTATCGAGATCAGCTGCAGCAATGGTTTCGACAATCTGCCCAGCATACATGATGATGACACGGTCGCAGAAACTACGCACCAAATTGAGATCATGCGAGATGAACAGCAGGCCAATGTTGCGCTCCATGACCAGTTCATCAAGGATTGACAACACCTGCTGACGCACCGTGACATCCAGTGCAGAGGTTGGCTCGTCGGCGATGATCAACGATGGCGAGGCAATCAGCATCATGGAGATCATGATCCGCTGGCCCATACCGCCAGAGACCTCATGCGGATAAAGATCGAAAACACGCTGTGGATCACGGATATTCACCCGCTCTAGCATCGCTAGCGTACGCGACCTTGCTTCCTTTTTCGAGACATGTTCGTGCAGAATAACCGTCTCGGAAATCTGCTCACCGACCGTCATCACCGGGTTGAGTGAATATTTCGGGTCCTGAAGGATCATGGCGATACGACGGCCGCGTATCGACAGCATCTGTTGCTCGCTTGCCTTAAGGAGATCAACATCCTCAAACTGCATGCGTTTGGCTTTGACACGCGCGTGCGGAGGCTGAAGGCGCATGATAGCACGACCTGCGGTGCTTTTACCGGAGCCGGATTCACCGATGATGCCGACCTTCTCGCGCCCGACATTGAAGGATACGTCACGCACTGCGGTCACCACGCCAGAGAGTGTTGGAAACTCCACCGACATATTTTCGACGCTCAGAATTGTTTCTTTTGAATCAGCCATTTCTTGGGTCCAGAATATCGCGCAGGCCATCACCCAGCAGGTTGAAGGCAAGACTGACTATGAGAATGGCAATGCCGGGAATGGTCGTTAGCCACCAGGCATCAAGCAGATATTGACGCCCTGACGCTGCCATTGCACCCCACTCCGGCATAGGCGGCTGTGCACCGAGACCAAGGAAGCCGAGACCGGCAGCCGTCAGAATGATGCTGGACATATTCAGTGTCAGACGCACGACCACGGATGGTGCACAAAGCGGCACGATATGACGTAGAAGAATGCGCATCATTCCCGCACCCTGCAACTCTGCAGCTACGACGAAATCGGCATTTCGAAATGTCAACGTTTCAGCGCGCGCAAGGCGGGCAATTGGGGGCCACACCGTCAATGCAATGGCAATCACCGCATTTTCGATGCCAGGTCCAAGACTCGCCGAAAAGGCCAGCGCCAGAACCAGGCTCGGAAAGGAAAGGAAAATATCAGTAATGCGCATCAGCACCACATCCACCCATCCCCCGAGATAACCGGACATCGCTCCAATCATGAAGCCGATGGGCGCGACGATCAGTGTCACCAGAATGCTGATGTAGAGGGTTGTTCGCGCGCCATAGACAAGTCGGGTGTAAACGTCACGACCAAATTCATCCGTGCCAAACCAGTGCTGCCAAGATAGTGGCTGCAAGGCGCGCGATAGATCTTGATCATAGGGGCTGTAGCTGGTGATGGCGGGCGCAACAATAGCCACGACAATCAATCCAAGAACCACCAGAAAGCCGGTAAAGGCCAGCGGATTGGCCAGCAGCCCAAGCCAGGCAACATAAGCTTTATGTAGCCTGGCTTGGCGGGAAGACGTGAAGTCCTCGCTGATCAACCAATTATGCAGGGTGGTGAAAGATCCGTTCTTCATCATGATAAATCACCGCGTCCGTGGATCGATGAAGCGATAGACAATATCCGACAGGAGATTGATCGCGATGGAAATGAGGCCAATCAGCAGCACACTGCCAAGCACTGCATTCATGTCCGCAAAAAACAGTGCCGATGTCAGATATTGACCAAGACCCGGCCATGCGAAAACCGTTTCGATCAGCACGGTGCCATCAAGCAGTCCGCAATAAGCCAAAGCCACTACCGTCAACAACTGGACGCGGATGTTGCGAAATGCATGCCGCCAGACAACAGCGCGTTGTCCCAGCCCCTTGGCGCGGGCGGTGAGAATGTACTCCTGGCGCAACTGCTCCAGCATGAAGCTGCGGCTCATACGGCTAAGATACGCCATCGCTGCGTAACCAAGGATAAGAGCGGGCGCGATAACATGGTGCAGCGCGCTCAGAAACACTTCCCACTCGCCAGCCAGTACGGAGTCCAGCAGCAAAGAACCGGTCGGCCCTTCGACAAGCCCTTCATTGTAGATATCGATGCGCCCACCGCCGGGGATGAGGCCAAATTTCGCGTAAAACACCAAAATTACGATGGTACCGAGCCAGAAAATGGGCGTCGAATACCCCATAAGTCCGACAACGCGCCCTAGGTGGTCGACCCATGTTCCCTTGCGCACTGCAGAAACCACGCCGAGTGGGACGCCAAGTCCTGCACCAATGATGGTGGCGAGCGTCGCCAGTTCAATCGTTGCCGGGAAGACACGGGCCAGGTCGCTTGAAACCGTATTTTTCGTAATGTGAGATTGGCCAAAGTCCAGTTGCACCACATTTACCAGATAGGTCCCGAACTGCTCGTAAAGAGGACGATCCAGCCCCATTTCCTTGTAAACGCGCTCATATGTGGCCTGATCGGCCTGGTCGCCGATGGCCGCGATAACCGGATCGGCAGGGACAAGACGCCCGATAACGAAGGTTATCACCAAAAGCCCAAACAGGGTTGTCAGGATCACCGCAAATGATGTGGCGATTTTTCGGATTGAGGACAGCAGCTTTTTACTGCTGCCCGATACCCTTGTGGCGGTTGCCTGGGAGGAGTTCAATTCGGAAATCCTTGCTGGAGCATAATCCGCACACAGCACCGATGGTGCCAGTGAGACTATCGTCACTTAAAAGAGGTACAGAGAGCCAGCCTGATCCGATCAGACTGGCTCTCCCGAAAAGAGTTATTCACCCTTTGTCACGGTATCCCAGCGGGTCAGCCAGGTGGAATGACCGACATAACCTTTCACGTCCTTGCGGACTGCCTTGGCATCCGTTCTCTGGAATGACGTGACTAAAGCAGGCGAGGATTCCAGATAGGCCTTATTGATCTTGCCATAGAGATCGGCACGCTTTGCCTTGTCGGTTTCATGTGCTGCGGCCAACACCATATCCTGAATATCCTTCGGAACATCCCAGGCAGAACGCCAGGCAAGAAGACCGGTCAGCTTTGCTTCATCGGCGTTGTTGGCATTGGTAGCATAGGAGGCAAGAACAGCGTGCGGATCCGGCAGACGTTCTCCTGAGCGGGCAGAGAATATCTCAAAAGCCCGGTCCCGGAACTTGCCAATGTGGTCACCACCCTGCAAATCCAGCTTGATACCAGCCTTTGCAGCATTGGCCTGAAGTGACTGTGCCACCTCATATTCCGGGGTTACAGGGGTGGCATAATAGGTCTTTGAGAAACCGTTCGGATACCCTGCTTCGGCAAGCAATTGCTTGGCTTTTTCAATATCCAGTTTGTATGGATTTTCGGTGATTGCCCCCGGAAGACCAGCAGGAATGATGCTCTGCTGCTTGATGCCGTAATATTTCATCACTGTGGAAGACAGCCCGTCATAATCGATGAGGTAGCGGAATGCCTCGCGAACCTTAGGATTTGAAAGAATTTCGTCCTTCTGGTTCAGCGCCACATAATAGAATCCAAAACCCGGCGTTTTCTGGATTTCGACATTGCCGCCTGCCTCAAGGGCTGCCAGATCTGTCGAGGAAAGACGTGTCGCAACATCCATGTCGCCCGCATCGATTTGCAAACGTTGCGCAGACGATTCCGGCAGGTGACGCAAAAGCACGCGGCGCATTGCAGGAGCACCCTGCCAATAATCGGGGAACGCCTCGGCAATCAGCGTTTCGTTGGAACGCCATGAGCGCAAGGAGTAAGGGCCGGAACCCGCATCCGCCGTCTGCAAATAGGCACGCCCCATGTCGCCATCCTTTTCCTTGTCGGCAAGGAATGCGCTGTCCAGGATAGAGGTGGAAAAGCTTGCCAAAGACAACAACAGCAAATCTGCGTTCCACACATCTGCGGTCTTGATCTCTACAGTCTGATCGTCAGTTGCCCTGATCAGGCTATCAACATTGTCAGCTGAAAAACCCCATTGGCGTAAATCTGTCGACGGCGCCAGCCCCAACTTCACCAAACGGCGAAGCGACCATTCTACATCTTTAGCGGTAAGTGGATTGCCGGAATGGAACTTCACGCCAGAGCGAATTTTGAACGTAAAAGTTTTGCCGTCATCGGAAACAGTCCAGCTTTCAGCAAGGCCCGGCTGAGGCTCGTTAATCTTGTCGGCCGGCAAAACAATCAGCCGCTCATAGAGGTTGGCGACAACTTCAGCCGCTTCAAGCTGGTTCAATTCATGCGGATCCAGACCACGCATCGACGACATGTTGGTCGCGATGACAAGTTGATCTTTGGGCGTCGCCGCTGACGCGGCAAAAGGCAATGCTGCTGACATGGCAACAGCACCGGCAAGCGTCAGGAAATGGCGTCTTAACATGCTCTTCTCCTCCACAACGAGGCTCCTCAACCTCTGAAAACTACAATTTTCATATCGACATCGATCTGAAATCTGGTATATCAGATCTCACAAGTTCGATAACACGTCAACAGGATTTTGCATCAATGGCTGATCTACCGGATCTTTCATCGACACAGGGGCGCATTGAGAAACTGGACCCACAACTCCAGATTACCGTCCGTGATCATGTGCACCGCATCCTGCGGGGCGCGATCATTGCCGGTCGTTTCGCCCCTGACGAAAAAGTCAACGAACGGCAACTGGCAGAGCAGTTTGGCGTCAGCACCACCCCCATCAAGGAGGCGTTGCGGCAGCTGGAAGCAGAGGGGCTTGTTCAGGCATTGCCACGACGCGGCGTTATCATCCGCTTCAACATGGGCTGGGCAGAGGAAATGATCCTTGCACGCGCGGCTCTCGAATCGATGATTGGCCATCTCGCAGCCCGGCGCATGTCAAAAGAGGCGACTACAGCGTTAAGGGCCACTGTCGGCCTTATGGAAGTCGCCACATCAAGTGGCGATGTTGATGAGCTTATTGCGCTCAACGAAACATTCCATGACCAGATCCATCAGGCATCTCGCTGTCAATATTTGGCAAAGCTGATTGAGCGTCAGCAGTTTTATGACGCCAGCATTCGCCGCATCATTCACTCGGATACCGCAGAGCGCGAAAAGGCGTTGCGTGAGCACGCAGCCATTGCCGATGCCATCATAGCAGGGGATGCGGAACGAGCAGAAAAGCAGATGCGCGACCATGTGGTGCGCTCTGGCGAGACATATCTCGCAATCGTTTTTGGAAAAAGGGAGGACATCAAGGGTGAGTGAGAAGCTCGAAATCGTAAGAAAGGCACTGACTGGCATTTCTGGAGTGCCGGTTACCCCCTACCACGCTAACGGCAGCGTTCATGTCGAGAAGCTCGACACGCTGATCAAGGGGCTGGCGGCAGCCCGCGTGCACAACCTGATGGCTGCAGGCAATACCGGTGAGTTCTTCACGCTGACCATGGACGAAATTCGCCTCGTCCACCGCACAACGATCCGTGCAGCAGATGGCAAGGCACTGGTCAGTGCGGCTGTTGGCCGTTCGCTGGCCGATGCCAAAGCACTTGCGAAAGACGCAATTGCTGAAGGTGCAGATGCGATCATGGGCCATCACCCGATGGACCCGTTTGCAGGCCCCTCCTATCAGGCGCGGTATTTCCTCGAGCTGGCAGATTCGTCTACTGTGCCGGTCATCGCTTATGTGCGCAGTGACGGTTTTTCGGTGGCAGATTTCCGTGAGCTGGCACTGCATTCCAACATTGCAGGCATCAAGTTTGCCTCGTCAAACCTCATGCTGCTGGCAGACATCATCCGCTCAACTCAGGATGCACCGGCCATTTGGGTTTGCGGCCTTGCCGAGGGTTGGGCTCCCGCCTTTTACGCGCTTGGCGCGCGCGGTTTCACATCAGGTCTCGTCAACGTTTTCCCGCAACGTTCGCATGCCATCCACACGGCTTTGGAAGCGGGTGATTATGCTACAGCACGCCAGTTGATCGACGGCATTGCAGGTTTCGAGGCGCTTCGCACCAAATACAACAACGGCGCCAATGTCACGGTCGTCAAAGAAGCGCTCGGCATGCTCGGCAATGATGTTGGTCCGGTCCGTCTTCCCGGCGTGGTTTCGCTCAACGAAAGCGAACGCGCCTTGCTGCGCAACGTTGTTGACCGGGTCAGCAACGAGCAGCAGGCTGCCTGAGGAGTATTAACGTGCATATTACCGGCATAAAAACATATATGCAGCGCGTCGATGATCGCCCGCGCCTGCTTCTGAAAATAGAAACCAGCGAAGGCATTTCCGGCTGGGGCGAATGCTACAATCATGGACCCGACTGGGCCCTGCCGCCACTGCTGGACTATTTGTTTCACCAGATTGAAGGCGAGGATCCTCGCCGGGTGGAATATCTGGTCCTGAAGCTTAACCAGCAATGCCGCTTTCCACCTGGCGCGCTAGGCCTCGCCGCTATTTCAGCCATTGATCACGCATTGTGGGACATAGCGGGCAAGGCTGCTGGCCTACCGGTTTATATGCTGCTGGGCGGTAATGTGCGTGATCGCGTGCGGGTCTATTGCGGCGTCTACACCGCGCCGGATGCAGAACATGCCCGTGACCAGACCATGAAGCTGCAAGAGGATTATGGTTACACTGCCTTTAAGCTCAGCCCCTTCCGCCGCGATTTGCATACCGGCCGCTGGGGTGAACTGGTGAAGGAAACAGGTGACTGGTTCGGCAAGATCAGAGACATCACACCCTCGCATTTCGAATTTGCCTTCGATGCTCATGCCAAGATTTTTGAGCCCTATCAGGCGGTACAACTGGCAGCAGCAATCGCACCTTACGATCCGCTGTTTTATGAAGAGCCGATCCGCCCGGAGCACATACCAGCATGGACCGAACTGAAATCAAAGGTCACCGTGCCCTTGGCAACCGGGGAATCTCTTTACTCACGGTACGAGTTTCTCTCTTTGTTGTCGGCACGGGGCGCAGATATCATTCAACCTGATATCTGCGTGGTCGGTGGCGTTAGTGAAATGCGGCGCATCGCGGCGATTGCCGAGGCGCATTATGTGACAGTGGCTCCGCATAACCCGATGGGACCGCTAGCAACGGCCGTCAATGTTCACTTCTGCGCAGCCCAGCCCAATTTCAAGATCCTCGAGTTCAAACCGCATGTCCATGCACCTTGGGCACTGGATCCCTACATGCCGGTCGACGGCCACATGGAGCTACGCCCTGACCGCCCGGGCTGGGGTATAGAAATTGATGAAAAGGTACTGGTGAAAGAAGATTACATTCACTGGGAGCGCAAGATTACCCGCAAACCGGACGGCGCAACCGCATATCCATAAAAACGTTAAAAGATGCGGGGGGCCGATGTCGGCCTCCCGCGTCGTTTTTTTTCAGAAAACCTTGGTGACCGAGACGGCAAAGGTGCGGCCTCTGCCCTTGTAATCAAAGACTGCCTCATTCGCGAGCGCGCCATAAAGCGCCTTCGCACGAGAACCCCAGACCGTGTTGTACTCCTTATCGAACAGGTTCAGCACACCGAACCTCAACGTGGTGCTCTGTTCGTCGAAACGATAGGCGCCAGTCAAATCAAACAGGGTGTAACCGTCGATCTCCTTGTTGCTCGCATCTTCCAGACTGAACACGTGCTGGCCCGCAAATTTCAGATTCAGATTGTCGTTCGTCCAGCCAACATAACCACCGAGCTTGGAAACACTGGCCGTGCCAACGGATTCTTTTTCCCAACCATTGGCGGTCTTCACTTCGGTTTTTACCCACTGGCCCGATGCGCCAACATCGAAACCATGGTCGAGTTTGACACTGCCGCTGGCCTCAAGGCCGTAAACGCGGCGATCCTGATTAAGAACAGAGATGGCCAAAGTATTTCTATTCAATGCGATTGAGCGATCAGACAGCGAATAATAGGCGGCGGTCTCGAAGCTGTAGGTGTCATCATTGAAACGATAACCGACTTCAAACGAATTGGTCTTGATCGCCTGAAGGGCAGAATCCGCAACATTTACACTGTTAAGCAGTTCGTAACGGCCGCCAACAAGCGTGTAACTTCCGATACCGTAATATTTCGCAGGATCAGGAAGCTCAAAGCCTTGCGAGAAGTTGGCGTAGACCTGCTGGGTATTTGTCAGCGCGTAGCTGGCGCCGAGGTTAAAGAGTGCAGCATCATAGCTGATCTCGCCGCCAGGGATAGTGTCTGCCGAAGTTGCACTTCCATTGATAATGCCAACCTGTTGGGCAGCTCCCACGAAGTCGGAAACTTCTGTTTTGACGTATTGGTAGCGCACGCCGCCATTGACCGTCAGCTTGTCAGTTGCCTCATAGGACGCCTGAACAAAACCCGCCACAGTTGAAACGTCGATATCGGGATAGAGGCCGGTCACACCAATCGTATCAAAGTCCATACCACCGGTGTTCATGGCTGTAACAATGTTGAAAATGTTCTGGTGAGCATTGAAGGAATCCCTATCAGCATCAATACCGTAGGTAATCTTTAAGCCATCAGTTGGCTCGGCAATCATCGCTGCCTTGATGCTGTAATAGTCGGTATTCTGCGAGCTACCGCCAAAATAGAAGGTTGGCGTGGTTGCCGGGAACGGGTTGAATTGCAGCTTTTCGCTTCTGAAGCTGCCTTGCACCAGCAATTGCTGCCCCAGCATATCATCATCCGTGTAGGTGGTGTTAAACATGGTACGGCGAGTTATCGGATTGAAATCCGATTCATAACCATCGCGTGTTTCCAGAAGGTTGGGGTTCCGCAAACCACCAAACAACGGCCCCAAATAAAGGCCGTACGGTGAATCCTGCGTACTGTCGAAAAACTGACCCGACAATTCCAACCGGCGATTATCATCGAACTGCAACCCGACCGATCCCATCACATCGACACGCTCGTTAAATGCGGTTGATGTCTGCGTGATATCGGGAACAAGCATGGTCCCGCTACCATCGTAGAAGGCGCCGGATTTATTGCCGGATACCGAGAACCTCGCATCCCAATTTTCACCGTTATAGGTTGCTGCACCGGCAGCATTACGATCAAAATCGCGGCTGCCGGCAAAACCACTGCCAACGCCCGCCGTTACCTCGGCATGTGTGCCTTCCGGCGCATCCCGACCTTTTTTGGTGATGATGTTGATAACACCGCCGGTCGCGTTGCCACCGTAAATCGCCGAGGCGCCCGAGAGAACTTCGATCCGTTCAATATTAAACGGGTCAATGGCATCAAACTGACGGCTGAGCGCGCGCGCCGAGTTCAAGGAAACGCCATCGATCAGAACGAGCGCCGTACGCCCGCGCAGGTTCTGACCATAGGATGTACGCGCCCCTTCACTGGCCGGATCAAAGCCGGGAATTTTCTCGCCGAGAATCTGCTGAATAGTCTTGCCGGAGCGCGCTTCAGCTTCAATTTCGGAGGCTTCCACGACATGGATCGTTCGGGCTGTCTGGGAAATCTGCTGTGGTATACGGCTACCTGTAATGACAAGCGGGGCAAGCACGGTTGCATTCTCAGACTGATTTACATCCTGCGCGTGAACGCCGGTATTCGATGCGATGGCAAGCGCTAAGCCGCTGACACCAAAATAAAAGTTCCTTCTCATACTGCCCCCTGAGTGCACGCCATGCCGTCATAGAATGACGAAATACAATACTATTTTAATCATGTTTTATGCGGTAATAGTGGGGGGTGCTTGGATGGGAGCGAACCGCTTTTGGATCAATGCGAACATTCACAGAGAAAGAAGGTTGATGTGATGGAAATGATCCGCCCCTTGAAGGTTGGCGCACTTTCTCTTCCCGATGGTGAAAGTCGGCTGGTCTGCCGCACCATTCTGCTCGATATGCTCGGAGAGGCGACAATTCGCATCGAGAATGGCGATCTGGCAGGCATTACCGGACTGTTCTGGAAATATGTCGACCTGTCGCTGGCAACGCTTTATTTTCCGAGAAGTCCCTTGCGGCTAACGGCCCACGGCGTCGGCACGCCGGATGTGGTGATCATCAGGGCAACCGATGGTCCCCTCATCGTCAACCACAAGAAACAGCATTTTGAACTGGGCGGTCGTGATGTCATCTTCCTGCCCGCTGACAGCGTGTCAGAGATCATTCTGCCAGAAGGCGGGCGGTTTGATTGCGCCCACCTGCCCCATACCTCGATTGCAAGGTTTGGCAGCTCACTGAACCACGTGATGCTGAAGCCATTTTCAGAAGATTGCCTGCCGCTGCAACTGATTACCCATTATGCCGGATACCTGCTCCGGCAGGAATATCACGATAAACATCATGCCAGCATGATGGTCGCGCATTTTTACGATCTGCTGCCGGTCCTGATCAGTCACGTCAATCAGGCTGGACCGGAAGAGGTTCCGCAAAACCGCATCGAAACGATCAAGGCCCTGATCGAAGCCAATATTTCCGATGGCTCCTTCTCGATTGTCGATGTCGCCAAGGCCGAACGCATCACGCCGCGCGCAATCCAGAAATTGTTCAGCCGTATGGGAACGACCTATTCCCGCTATGTGCTTGAACGCCGGCTGATGCTGGCCAAGAACATGATACTGGCAGAAACGGCGACCACTCCGATCAGCAAGATTGTTTATGCCTCAGGCTTCAACGACCTGTCCTATTTCAATCGCAGTTTCAGAAGCCGGTACGGCGTGAAACCCTCCGAACTGCGCCGCATGGCTGGCGCCAACACGCAAGAGACCTGAGATCTGCTGACGCAGTCGAATTTCTGACCCGGTTCGCAATTGTCTTATCAAGGTTCGTTTGCCTCCAAGCATTTCGTGCACTGAGGACTAAGCATCGAAGCCAACTGTTTCCCGTCAGGCGCAGGTTCACCTGAGTTCGCCCGGGAACTGCACCCTGTCCCATTGAACATACCCGCTAATTGCACTGGTTCACGCATGGCCCACACCACAGAAACATATCATGACAAAACAGATAGCGGCTCGCTCGACCAGCGCCTGATGGGCGTTCTTGGCGGATTATATCTGGCACAAGGCATACCGACTTATCTGCTGCTGGTGGCACTTCCGCCGATCATGCGCGAAAGTGGTGCCTCAAGAACGGCAATCGGCCTGTTTTCATTGCTGATGTTGCCGATGATCCTGAAATTTGCTGTCGCACCGCTGGTGGATCGCTGGTCACCCATGCCACGACTTGGCCACCGACGTGGCTGGATCATTCCAACCCAGTTGCTGGTGAGTACAGGCATAGCCGCAATGTCTTTCACAGATCCTAGTCAGGCAGGAACGTTGTTTGCCATCTGCCTGTTCATTACACTTGCTTCGTCCGTGCAGGATATTGCAACCGACGGATATGCCGTCCGGTTTCTGACCGACAAAACCCGCTCGCTCGGCAATGCAGTGCAGGCAGGCGCTGTGGCACTGGGCGTTTTGATCGGCGGCACCGCAGCCCTGGTCGTGTTCCATCTTGCCGGTTGGAAAACCATGATCCTGCTGGTTGCTGCCCTCTCTTTGCTGCCTCTTATTGCGGCCCGTTTCATGGAGCAAGAACAACCGGCGGCTTCAAGTGGCGCGAAGCGCCCCAGCCTCCTGGGCTTTTTCCGTCACCCACAGGCGTGGTTGATCCTCGGTTTTGCGCTGACCTACAGGGCAAGCGAAGGTCTGGTCCGTGGCATGGAAGGCGCCTATCTCGTCGATAGCAAGGTGCCCACCGATTGGATCGGATATCTGTCCGGCAGCGCGGCGGCGACAGCTGGTCTGTTCGGTGTGGTTATTGCTGCCCTGATCATTCGCAAGGCAGGACTGACAGCCACCCTTGTTTTGCTCGGCGGCTTGCGAAGCTTGTGTTTCCTTGCTTTTGCACTCAACGCCTTTGGAGTTTGGCCGGGCATTGCCATTGCCATGTCGGCGTCTGCATTCCAGACCCTGATCCGCTACATGGAGCTGGTGGCAATCTACTCCTTCTTCATGAAGGCAGCCTCCAAGGATCAGCCAGGCACTGACTTTACCATCCTGACCTGCGCAGAACTGATAATTTACATGCTCGGCGCGTCAATCGCCGGATACCTCGCCGATCACCTGGGTTATGCAACACTGTTCTCGACGGCGACCGTCATTTCGCTGCTCGGCATGGGCCTGTCGGTCTGGTTCCTGAACAGGATTGGGAAGACATCCAAGATAACAGCTGCAGCAAAAGCCTGAGACCACAACATCATACAGGATGACCACAAAAAGCGCCTGATATCAGGCGCTTTTTTCTAACACTCAAGCGTGGTTTAAACGCCAGGTTCGATCCGTTTTTCGGTTTTTGCATCGAACACATGAATGTTGTTTCGGTCGAAAGTCAGGTGGATGGACGTATCCGACGTGAGCGGAGACCTGCCGTTCAAAACAACGACGATTTCCGGTGATGTGGCGGACGTTACATAGGTCATTGCACCAGTCGACTCGACGGCGGCGACCGGAATGTCAAACCCTGGCGCATCGGGCGCTGCCAGCACCAGATGTTCCGGCCGAACCCCAACCAGCAATTCCGTGTTGGCTGGCAAGACCTTCCCGAGTTCAATGACCTGTTCACCACCGAGATTGAGGCTGAGCGATTTTCCATCCGCCGATGACCGCGCAGGAATGAAGTTCATTGCGGGTGAACCGATAAAACCGGCAACAAAGCGGTTGGCCGGTCGGTCATAGAGCTCAAGCGGCCTGCCCTGTTGCTCAATCACGCCGCTGCGCATCACCACGACATGATCTGCCATGGTCATCGCCTCGACCTGATCATGCGTCACATAGACCGATGTTGCGCCCAACCTGTCGTGCAGCGCTCGGATTTCCTTGCGCATGTGGACACGCAAAGCGGCATCGAGGTTGGACAGAGGTTCATCAAACAGGAAGGCTTTGGGGTTACGAATAATCGCACGGCTCATTGCCACACGTTGACGTTGGCCGCCTGACAACTCCCTCGGGTACCGATGAAGCAGATCAGAAAGTCCGGTGATGGCTGCGACCTCTTCGGCGGCCTTCTTTGCTTCTGCCTTTTTCACGCCCTTGATTTTCAGGCTGTAGGTAAGATTTTGCTCCACTGTCATATGCGGATAAAGCGCATAGGACTGAAACACCATGGCAAGGTCACGTTTTCTGGGCGGAACGTCATTCATCCGCTCACCCGCGATCACCAGATCTCCGGCAGAGATTGTCTCAAGCCCGGCGAGCGAACGCAGCAGAGTTGACTTTCCACAGCCGGACGGACCGACCAGTGCTACAAACGCACCCTTGCGGATAGAAAGATCGATGTTCTTTAGCGCATGGTAGGCGCCGTAATATTTGTTCACGCCCGACAGTTCGATTTGCTGGGTCATTTCAGAGCTCCTGAGGTCAGGCCGGAGACGATACGTCGCTGCAACAGCACGAAGATCGCAAGGATCGGCGTTACATACATTGTGGCGTAGGCCATGATGTTGTTCCATTCGCTGGTGTTCGGCCCCATGAAGGAATTGAGACCAACACTTGCCGGCTGCAAAGTGACATCCTGGATCATCGATTTGGAATAAACGAATTCGCCAAAGGCCTGCATGAAGATAAGGATTGCACTCACCAGAATGCCGTTGCGGGCAAGCGGTAAAACGATGTGGAAAAAGGCACCACAACGGGAGTTGCCATCCACAAGTGCCGCCTCTTCCAGCTCCAACGGCACAGCCATGAAGGTTGCACGAACAAGCACGACAAAAAACGGCATGCTTTTGGCCGCAATCGCTAGAATGACGGCAAAACGTGGATAATCGAGCAGGCCGATTTGCGTGAAGCCGACGAAGATCGGTGTAACCATCAACGAGGCCGGCAGAACCTGCAACATCAGGATCAGGAAAAGACCGGCATCAATCCAGACGTTTCTGTAACGCGCCAGTACATAGGCACAGCCGGTTCCAAGCACGGTGATCAGCGCAACAGACCCGAACGCAATCAAGGTCGAGTTCCACAAGTACCGCCCCATATTGCGGCTTTCCCACACATAGGCAAACGTGCCCCACTGTGCAGTCGAAGGCCAGAAACTTGGCGGGTTCGCAAACATTTCCGATCCGGCCTTGATTGCTGTTATGTACATCCAGTAGAGCGGAAACAGATAGATGGCCGCCATGACGACAGCGATGGCCAGCATCAAACGATGACGAGATGTTTCGCTCATCCGCGCACCTCATGCCGTGTCGAGCGCACATAAACTGCCGCCGCAAACATTACAAACACCGTCATGATCACCGAGATCGTTGCACCTCTGCCAAAATCATATTGGCGGAACGACAGATCCCAGGCCCAATATTGGGCGACGTTGGAGGAGTTGTTGGGGCCTCCGTCGGTGATGGCCGCAAAAAGATCAAATTGCTGCAGGGTAAAAATCAGACCCAGCGAAATAATCGCCCCGATCGTCGAACGCATCATCGGCAAGGTGATTGTCCAGAAACGATGCCAAGCATTGGCGCCGTCCATCTCGGCCGCCTCATAGAGATCACTGGGGATGGCGGAGAGGCCAACCGAAAGCAGGATCATATTGAAGGACGTGCCAAGCCAGATATTGGCGATAACGACGGCCCAGAGAGAGAAATCGGGATCGGAGCGCCAGAAGATATTGTCGCTGATCAAACCACTTTCCCGCAGGAAAAAATTCAACACGCCGAAATCACCAGACAATATCCAGTTCCAGATCGCACCAACGACCAATCCTGGCATGACCCATGACACAAGGAACAATCCGCGCAGCCATGTGGAGCCGGGAAAACTCGTCCAGAAAAACAGCGCCAGACCAAAGCCAATCATGAATTGCCCCGCGATCGAGCCAACCACGAAGATCAGCGTATTGGTCAGGATCGGCAAGGTTTCCGGCTGTTTAAACAAGGCAACATAATTGTCGAAGCCTACAAATGGCCTGATGAAGCTGCCGAGGCTGAACATGTCCACCTCCTGAAAGCTCATCAGGATATTGTAGATCAGCGGCAGGCCAGCCAGCGCAAACAGGAATGCGAAGGGCACGCCAACCAGCATCAGGTCGAAACCGCGACCGTCGCTTATACTGGAGAGTATTCGTCTCATCAGAACCTCTTGTGATCGTTTCAGACTACCCGGCACCGCAGTGCCGGGTAGTGACGTCGGGGAGGAAACGAGATGTTCGGTCACGTCATACCAAAGGCCCGTCAGCCTTCGATCGACTTGATCTTCTCGGCGGCCTGATCAAGCGCCGCCTTAGGCTCCATTTGCCCGGTCAACGCGGCCTGAATGGCATCCTGAATGGCCTTGGAAATCTTGGGCCACTCAGGCGACGGGCCACGCGGCTGGGCATATTTCAGCTGTTCGACGAATGTCGCCAAGGCAGCGTCCTTGACCGCATTGCCGGTGGGTGGGACCGGCAGATCAGCGCGGGCGGGCAGCTGGCCGAAATCCTTGTACATGGTGGCATCCTTCGACGCGAAGAACTCCAGCGCTTTGAAAGCCTCTTCCGGATGCTGGCTTTTTGAAAAGATCGCCCAGTTATAGTCACCCATAGCCGAAGAGCGTTCAGCGCCTTCCTGCGGAACTGGCAACAAGGCCGTGCCCCATTCAAACTTGGCATCGCTCAGCATGCGATCGATTTCCCAAGGGCCTGATATCGCCATGGCGGCGTTGCCGGCATTAAACGTCGCCGTCGAATCCCACTGACTGCGCGTCAGCGTATCGGGCGACGTCAGCTTTTCATCCAGCAACTGTTTCCAGATGGTCAGAGCACGCACGGCACCCTCGCCGTTGATGGCCTTGTAGGATGATCCCCCCATCTGTGCCCATGGCAGAAACTGGAAGGTTCCTTCTTCGTTGGCCTTTGCAGAAAACGTAATGCCATACACATTCTTCGACGGATCATTCAGCTTGCGAGCCGTTTCCACCAGTTCATCCCATGTTTGGGGTGCCTTTTCCGGATCAAGCCCTGCCGCCTTGAACAGGTCCTTGTTGTAGTAAAGCGCAATTGTGTTGGTTGCCTTCGGCACACCATAATATTTGTCGTCCCAAGTGACCGACTTCAGGGGGCCAGGGAAATAGTTCTCCGGCTTGATCTCTGTCGATCCCTTGATCATGTCTGTCAAATCAAGAAAGGCCCCGCGCGACGCAAACATCGCGTGGTTGGGGTTGTCGATGGCGATGATGTCGGGCGCCTTTCCGGTCGAATAGGCACGCATGGCTTCACTCACGACATCGTCAAACTGGATCTGGCGATATTCGATCTTGATGCCATTATTCTGTGCGTTGAATTCCTTGATCAGATTGGGTGCGGGCTGAATATCGCGATCCAGAGACCACAGGGTCAGCGTTACGTCGTCAGCTTTCGCGGCGAAACCAACAAGCGAAGTACATGTCATGGCCAGTGCAATGGCAATCGAATGCTTTCGGATACCCATAGTTCTCCTCCTTCGGGTTATCTTCACGTCACCTTGCCGATTGCCCGCCTCCTCAGGCAACCGGCCACTCCTGTCAGGTCGGATCGACGACGAAATCGCCTCCTCGCGCCTGTTTCAAATGGTTAAGTGCATGGACCTGACCGGTCATCTCAAGCGCATCGCGGTAGACAGGGTCATGCCAGCCCTCAATGTCGATGGAACCGGACCAGCCAGCGAGACGCAGTTGAGAGATAATATCGGTCCAGTTGCTGTCGCCAAACCCGGGTGTGCGCATAAAAACGAACGGGTGTTTTCCAAAAATTCCGTGCTCACGAATGACATCCCAGCGAATGGTGGCATCCTTTCCATGAACATGGAAAATCTTGTGCGCCCATTTGCGGATCTGCGGCAACGGATCGATCAGATAAACCATCTGGTGGCAGGGCTCCCACTCCAGACCGATATTATCGTCAGGCGTTTCGTTGAAAATCAGCTCCCAGGCGTCTGGATTGTGGGCGATATTCCAGTCACCGGTTGCCCAGTTGCCATCCATGGCACAATTTTCAAAGGCAATTTTGATGCCCTTGTCAGCGGCACGTTTGGCAAGTTCGCTCCATACTTCCCGGTAACGCGGTAGGCTTTCTGGCAATGGCTTGTTTCTGATGCGGCCGGTAAAACCAGCGACGCAGGTCGCACCAAAATAATGGGCGTTATCGATGCAGTCTTTCCAACCTTGCAGGGTTTGCAAATCCAATTCGGTTTCCTCGAGCGGATTACCAAACATGCCGATCGTTGACATGGTGATATCCCTGTCGCCGATGGCATCGACGCAACGTTTTCCAAGCTCGGCAATATCTTGGCCATTGGTCGTCTGCCAGAAAAACGGCTCAAAACTCTCAAAACCCATATCCGCGATTTGCGAAATACGCTGTGCGGCCTGACCCTTTGTGGCACTGACCATTGTACCAACGCGGATGGAATTTCTGTTCTGCTCGCTCATTGCTGATTTTTCCTATGCTGCAAGATCGATGGATCGGCCAGACCTGGCGCTTTCGATTGCCCCAAACACCATGGCCAAGCTCTTGATGTTGTCCTGCCCAGCCGTTTCAGGGGTACGACCTGTCCGGATGGCCGACAGAAAATCAGCGATGACACTGGCATGCCCACGGGTTTCTTCTTCATTGGCAGGTGGCGGCACCTCAATGGAGGTAAAACCACGCAACACGCCATCCTGCCCACCAGCGACAGAGGCCTTGAAGTTCTCCTCGCCGTCCCAGGTCAGCATTCCCTTCGTACCAACAAGACGCCAGATGCTTTCCCAGCTTGTCCGTTCGCCCTCAGCACACCAGGACCCGCGATAGGTAAAGACCACATCATCCGAAAGCTGGAACACCGCATTGGCGGAAGCACCATGGGCGTACCACGAGCCCCGGGGATTTGTTTCCAGGCAATAGACAGAAAGTGGCAGTTTGCCCGAAACATAACGGGCAGCATCGAAGGTATGGATCGCCATGTCCAAAAGCAGCACATTGTCCATTTTTTCACGGAATCCGCCGAAATGCGGACCGATGAAAAAGTCACAATGAATGGCGGTGATGTCGCCGATCACACCACTCTCAACAAAGCGACGCATACGCCGCACACCCGATATAAAACGGCGGTTCTGCACCACGGAATGGATCTTGCCGGCAGCCTTCGCAGCTTCAATAAGATCGGCCGCCTCACTCATTGAGCTCGACATCGGCTTTTCGCTCAACACGTGGCAACCATACGCCAGGGCAGTGCGGACAACCGAATGGCGCGCGGCGGGAATGACGACATCAAACACGATATCGGCTCTGGTCTTTTCCAGAACCTCACGCAGGTCTGTCCCTATGGTGACCGGCCCCAAATTGAACTCGTCGGCAAGCGCCCGAGCGACATTCAGGTCAAGGTCAACAAGACCGACCAGCGACAGCGCATCCCGTAAGTCTGGTGTGGATTGAACCGCACGAAGCCAGCCCTTGGCCATAGCTCCGCAGCCACACAATACAACGTTGTATGTCAAGATTATCCTCCCTGTGACGTTTGGATTCTCGCCCTCCAGCAAAAACCGTAAACGTTTACGGTAACTATGGACATGTCTGATTTTTTGTCAATACTGTTTGCTGAAGCGGTGATGAAAGACGGATTACAGCATGAAGGGCATTCGCCAACTGGCCGAACATCTCGACATATCGATCGGCACCGTATCGCGTGCGCTGAACGGCAAGACGGATGTAAATCCTCGGACACGCCAACGTGTTCTCGAGGCCGCAGAAAAACTGGGTTATGTTGCCAACCAGTCGGGCCGCTCTCTGCGCAAGGGTTCGACCGGCGTCATCGGTTTCATGATGCAAACTGGGCCGGAAATCACTGGCCAGGGCGACACGTTTTTCATGAGCGTCTTTGACGGCGTGCAGACGGTGCTGGCTCGTCACAATCTCGATCTTGTCGCGCTGCTCTGCTCCTCATCCGAAGATCCCGACGCCTACCTACAACGCACCGTGGCACGCGGTTTTGCTGATGCCATCATTCTTTCGGCAACCCGGCGAAACGACGCCCGTTTCGAACTGCTCGACCGGCAAAACATCCCGTTCATCTCACTCGGTCGCAGCCTGACCGACGTTGGTCAACCGTGGATCGATCTGGATTTTGAAGGCATGGCCGAAACCGCCATGGAGCGTCTCATCAATGCTGGACACACGGACATCGGTGTCGTCTGGCCGCATGGCGATCTCAATCTGGGTTACATTTTCATCGAACGATGCCGGGAAGTTCTGGCTCGCCATAATCTGACGCTGCGCGATGAATACATCTTTCGCGCCCGCCCCAATGAGGCTGGCGGTTATGCGGTGGCGCAGGAGATAGCTGCCCGGCCGACCCGCCCGACCGCCATTACTCTTGTCAACGAAACGCTGGTGACGGGTCTATACAAAGGCCTGGAAGAAGCAGGCATCAAACCGGGGAAAGATATCGCCATCATCGGCCGCCACAGTCCGCACACCCAGTTTCTGTCTCCGGCATTAACGGGCTTCAGCCTTTCGCTACACGACCTCGGCGTCAGCCTTGCCGAGGGTCTGCTGTCTGTTATGCCTGCCTACAAGGATATCTATCCGGCCACCTACCGCCGCGTCTGGCCAATGGCCCTGATCGAGGGGGAAAGCGGCTAGACTGTTGGTTAAAAGATATAAATGTAAAAAGCCCGACCTTACGGCCGGGCTTTGATATGCAGAAAGCGAAATCGAACCGTTACTTGCACGCCATTACATGGCGCCGAACAATGCTTTCTGGGCGATTTTCAAGGCACCAATCGCGTCATGACGGCTCTGCGCCTCTCTCAATGCATCAACATCAAGCGCGGCAAGCCCTTTGTCGGCGGCCTTGAGGAAATCAATGGCGTGGTTGGCCGTTGCAACACTGTCTTCGCGGAACGGGAACTGATCCAGCTGCCAGACGCCTTCCCACTTGTTCTTGCGGAGAACGTAGAAAAACTCAAACAGTTCAATTGGATGAAGGCTGCCAGCAACCAGATCGTCATCCCATGAACGATAGTTGTCGTTGACGTCCATACCGAACAGACGACCATAATCGATTGCAAGCTGTGCACTGTCGGCAGCAGACTCACCGCCCATGATGGCGTGGCCAAAATCGAGAAGAATGCCAACATTCGGCAGGCCGATTTTCTCGATACCGAGCAGTGTACGTGCCACAGAACCAAAGCTCATGCGCACGCGTGGTTCCCGCGGTTTGTATTCGATCACGAATTTCAGATCGGGGTTTTCGCTGGCAAGCTGGCCGACCCCATCAAGCGAGTGCTTCCACAATGTGCCGTAATCAACCTGGAACGGATAGTCCCAGCCATCCTGACCCGGCCAAAGCTTGACATAATCAGCACCGAAATAACGAACCTGATCACAGGCTTCTGTCACCAGTTCATGGGTTCGTCTGCGAACACCGGCATCCGGGTTGGTGAATGAGCCTTTGACGAATTCACGGGTATAGATCTCTGGCGTAATACCGATGACGCCCAACTTGTTACGATCCAGCGCCTCTTTAACCTGCGCATTGGAAAAGTCACCGCCGAAGAATGGATAGTTGATATCGACAACCGACAGATCAGCAACCTGACCTGCCAGGTCAATCGCCTCGATAACACTGCGCGGTGCACCATATCCATCCGTGGCATAACGATCGAGATAGGTGGCGAAGTGCCAGATACCGGCGCCAAAACGTTGTGTTGTCATAGGTTTCCTCCATGTATGTGAATATTTGGGCGCGCGCCTTCTGCAGACGGCAACGTAAAATCAGATGTGATGACGAGACAGTGTCAAAGCAGATCGAAATGAAACGAAACCGACATCGCACAGCGGGCGATTGAAGTCCGACCGACCCCTGACAGCGATACACGTATCTGTTTGCAAACGAACCGGCACAATCCACTCCTCCCAGAGGTGGCAACCACATCAAAGCACTAAACGGCTTTTGAATGCTTTCGATTTATTTCATTTGATTGAACAAATCGCATGAAACACCAAAGCGTTCAAGTGAATTATTGCCCCACCAAACCATAACGAAAGAGAGTGCGCCGCCTTACATCCTATCAGTGCATGTTGGGTCATCAATTTTGCGAAAAACCGCAAATCTCAAAAATATATTGACATCAAACGAAAGTAATCGATAGTTTAAACCTCGAAAAACCGCTGGAGGGTGGTTTTGACAACGGGAGGTCTCCATGAAACTGACGAAACGTCTTTTGATGTCCGTCGTCGCGCTCGGCATTGCCGGTGCGATGTCTGGCGTGGCTTTAGCCGCCGATACTATCGCAATCATTACACCAAGCCATGACAACCCATTCTTCAAGGCTGAAGCGGATGGCGCTGCAGCCAAGGCGAAAGAACTGGGTTATGCCACTATGGTTCTGGTCCACAATGATGACGCCAACAAGCAGAACGAACTGTTCGACAGCGCTATCGCAGCTGGCGTAAAAGCCATCATTCTCGACAATGCCGGTGCAGACGCCTCGGTTGCGGCAGTCCAGAAGGCCAAGGACAAGGGCATACCTTCTTTCCTGATTGACCGCGAGATCACCACAGCCGGCGTTGCCGTATCGCAGATCGTTTCCAACAACTATCAGGGTGCACAGCTTGGCGCGGAAGAGTTCGTCAAGCTGATGGGTGAAAAGGGTAATTATGCCGAACTTCTCGGCAAGGAATCCGACACCAATGCCGGCATTCGTTCGCAGGGATATCACGACGTGATCGACCAATATTCGGACATGAAGCTGGTTGCCAAACAGACGGCAAACTGGTCGCAGACCGAAGCTTACACTGTTATGGAATCGATCCTGCAGGCGCATCCTGACATCAAGGGCGTGATCTCCGGCAACGACACCATGGCCATGGGCGCTTATGCAGCACTTGAAGCCGCTGGCCGCAAGGACGTTATCGTCGTTGGTTTCGATGGTTCGAACGACGTTCGTGACTCCATCAAGAAGGGTGGCATCAAGGCAACCGTTCTTCAGCCCGCTTACCAGCAAGCACAGCTGGCTGTTGAACAGGCTGACAAGTTCATCAAGACCGGCTCCACAGGCCTTGAAGAAAAGCAGTTGATGGATTGCATTCTCATCAACGCTGACAATGCCGAAAAGCTCGAGACATTCGCGCTGACGCAGTAAAACCTGCCCCGCCATCCGGGGCGCCTGAGCACCCCGGATGTTTGCCCGCTTTTAAAAGTTCGGATCGCCATGAAAATCACAACCCTTGTTGCGGTGAGCCTGCTTGCCGTGTCCGTTTCAGGCTGCAAACTGGTCAAGACCAACAAAGACGACGCGACAGGCGCCGCGGCAGACCCGATTGCAGAACTGGTCGAAACGACATTTGATGCCAAGCTGGTACCAGAGCTGTCACAGAAGGCCGTGGATCTCACGCAACTTCGCGACGCCATCAAGTCCGGTCTCGACAAGGCTGGGGAGAGCCATGGCGTAAGAGTTGGCGGCGCTGGCGGCGGCTGGAACTTCGCGGCCAAGGGAACAGCAAACGTTATCAACGAAAACCGCGCATCCAAAGCAGCCGTCGCAGATATCGACATTGATGGTGATGGAAAGGCCGACGCGACCCTGCAACTGGGACCGGTCGTCAAGGGGTCGGCCTTGCGCGATACGACTGCACTTTATGATTTCTCCACATTCCGTGACCAGATCGAATATGCCCGACTTGGCCGCGCCCTCAACGACAAGGCCGTTTCCAAACTGCCCACTGCTGACACGCCGCTGAAGGGTAAAAAGATCAATTTCCTCGGCGCTGTGGTCATTCGCTCGGCAACCGAACAGCCACTGATCATGCCAGTCTCCATCGAGGTGGCACAATGAGTGCGGTTGCAGCAGTCGAACCGCATCCGATCGGCCTGTCCATCCGCAATGGCTCAAAAATCTATCCCGGAACCCAGGCACTCAAGAACGTCGACTTTGACCTGCGATTGGGTGCGGTCAACGTTCTCGTCGGCGAAAACGGCGCCGGAAAATCAACGCTTATGAAAATCATAGCGGGCGTTGAACAACTGAATGGCGGCTCCATCGAACTGGATGGTAAGTCGGTTGTTTTTACCGACAAAACGGATGCCGCCAAACATGGCGTCGGCATTGTTTTTCAAGAACTCAACCTGTTCCCCAACCTGACGGTCGCGGAAAACATCTTCGTTGGTCACGAAAAGACCAGGGCTGGCATTCATATCGACAGGGCTGCACAGACCAGTGCCGCCAGAGCGCTGATGAAGCGGCTGGAACAGAATATCGATCCCGACACGCCGCTCGGTAACCTGCGGATCGGTCAGCAGCAGATCGTTGAAATTGCCAAGGCACTGGCGGAAAATGCCCGCATTCTCATTCTCGATGAGCCAACATCGGCCCTTTCTGCGGCCGAAGTCGAGGTGCTGTTCAGGGTCATCAACGACCTAAAAAAACAAGGCGTTGGAATTGTTTACATCTCCCACCGGTTGGAAGAGCTTATTCGCATAGGCGACTATATAACCGTCCTGCGTGATGGCGTTATCACCGGATCGCGCTCGATGAAGGGCGTGGACATCCCCTGGATCGTTGCCAACATGATCGGCAGCGCATCTAAAGAGTTTCCCAAAACCGTTGAGCACGAGCTGGGCGACGAAGTGTTTCGTGTTGAAAACATCTGCCTGCCGAGCCCGGCTGGCGGTTATGCCGTTGATCACATGTCGCTGACGGTCAGAGAAGGTGAAATCGTCGGGCTTTACGGCCTGATGGGCGCCGGCCGTTCGGAACTGCTTGAGTGCATCATGGCACAGCATCCGAATTCGTCCGGCCAGATGTTCATTTCGGGTAAACCACTCAAGGAACAAAGTGTCTCCGGGCGCATCCGTCGCGGTCTTGCTCTGATCCCTGAGGATCGCAAACGCGACGGACTCGTGCAGATCATGACAATCCGGGAAAACCTGACGATGTCGTCTCTTTACGACTTCACGCGCGGGTTTCACCTGAGCCTCAAGGCAGAGGCCGCCAAGGCTGCCGAATTCGTCAAGCGCATGGCGATCAAGATCGCCAGCATGGAACATCCAGTTTCCAGCCTGTCCGGCGGCAACCAGCAAAAGGTCGTTATCGGCAAGGCGCTGATGACGAAACCGAAAATCCTTCTGATGGATGAGCCTTCTCGCGGCATCGACATCGGCGCCAAGGCGGAAATTTTCCGCACCATGCGGCGCCTGGCCGGTGATGGCTTGGGCATCCTTTTTGTCACATCCGATCTGGAGGAGGTTCTGGCCCTTTCCGATCGCATTCTCGTCATGGCGAATGGCCGGCTGACTGGACAATTTCCAGCTGGCGCCAACGCAGCGGATGTCGTTTCGGCGGCAACTCCCAATCTTAAAAAGGTTGAAACACTATGAGCAGCATCGACACCTCGGGCAACGTCAAAACCGTCACTGGAGTGTCAACGTCCAGAACCTCTGCATTGCTGCTACTTTTGCACATGCGAACATTCGTGGCTCTCATTCTGGTGTTTACCTTCTTTGCCATCGCCGCTCCCAACTTCCTGAGCATGGGCAATATGGTGATCATTTCCAAGCACGTTGCGCTGAATGCATTGCTTGCTATCGGAATGACCTTTGTTATCATCGCTGGTGGCATTGACCTGTCAGTCGGCTCAATTGTCGGCCTCTGCGCCATGGTCGCCGGATATCTGGTGCTTTACGGCATTGATCTCGGCTTCCTCGGCATTGGGTACAGCCTGCAGTTTAATACGATCGAAATCTGCCTTATCGTGCTAGTCGTGGGTGTCTTTATCGGCTCAATAAACGGGTTCCTGATAACCAAATTGAATGTGGCGCCGTTCATCGCCACGCTCGGCACGCTCTATGTCGCGCGCGGTGCAGCACTTCTGTTCTCCGAGGGCCGGACATTCCCAAACCTTTCCGGCAATCCGGAGTATGGGTCTGACACTTTCCGCATCATCGGTTCCGGCACGTTTCTCAGCTTTCCGGTCTCTGTGTGGATCATGGTGGTGGTGGCGCTGGGCGCGGCCTATCTTGCCAGCCGTACCCCGCTTGGCAGGCACATCTATGCCGTTGGCGGCAATGAGCGCGGCGCGGCCCTGTCCGGCGTGAACGTCGATCGTATCAAGCTGTTCGTGTACATGTTCTCAGGCCTGTGTGCCGCATTTGTCGGCCTCATCATCTCCTCGCAACTGCAGGCAAGCCACCCGGCAACCGGTGAGACCTTCGAACTGAATGCCATCGCGGCAGCTGTCCTTGGCGGAACATCCATGTCGGGTGGTCGCGGTCGTATCGCAGGCACCATAGTTGGCGCCTTCGTCATCGGCATCCTCGCGGATGGGCTTATCATGATGGGCGTTTCGTCCTTTTGGCAAACCGTCATCAAGGGTCTGGTCATCATCGCCGCCGTGGTTGTCGACCAGGTGCAGCAGAAACTGCAAGCACGCGTGGTGTTGCAGCAGAACGCCAATTGAGGATTTGATGCTACCAGATCGATACTGTAAGTATCCGATAAAAAGGAATCGAATAATTTCGATTGGTTGCGATTCAGGAGCTTAGGTAAGTCCAAATGGAAGCGAAAGACGAGCAAGATGCTTCGGAGTCGATGATCGGGCTTTTATCCGAGCCAAGACGTCGCCGCATTCTTGAATGGCTTCAAGAAGAAGGCTCCGCCCGCGTCAGAGAGTTGGCGGCCGCCTTCCACGTATCAGAAGCAACCATCCGTCAGGACCTTGAAAGGCTCGAAAACGAAGGTTTCATCACGCGCGAGCATGGTGGCGCCTATCTCAATACGGTCGCACCACAAACTGGCACCATGACCCTGTACCATCAGGAAAACATGGACAAAAAGCGCCGTATTGGCGCCCTTGCTGCAAGCCTTGTCAAGGATGGCGAAACGCTGATCCTTGATGCTGGCACGACAACAACAGAAATTGCAACACGCCTGACCAACCGCCGTGATCTGACCTTGATCACCAACGCCCTCAACATCGCAATCATATTGGGTGCTGTGCCATCATTTGCGGTGCACATGCCGGGCGGGCAATTCAAATCCCCCACGCTTTCGCTTTCGGGTGACAAGTCAGTCGAATATTTCCGCAACATTTTTGCGGGCAAGCTGTTTCTCGCCACAGCCGGTGTGGCACTGGATGCCGGGCTGACCTATCCAAGCTTTGCCGACCTTCAGTTGAAGGAAGCGATGATCAAGGCGGCGGCCCATGTTTACCTCGTGGCGGATTCGACCAAGATCAACAAATCGTCGTTCACGCGCCTTGGTTCTCTCGACGTGATCCATTCCTTCGTTACAGATGATGGCATTTCAGACCGCGATGCCCGCGAGTTTGAAAAACGAGGCATCGAAGTCCTGATCGCGAAGTAAGCTGCAAATCTACCCTTTCGCTCAACACCTATCTGCGCAGAGAGTGGCTGACCTCTGCCCATAGGGATCGAAATGACGTCGCATCTTCAATGTCCATAAGTTGTTGCCAGGCATCACTGTGAGCATTCAGGCCAGCCCATCTCAGGCAATCTGCAAATTTCATCTGCCGTTGAGCGTTGCAGAGCGGCTTCTGAATTGAGCCATCGGCGTGCAATCTCCCGATTTTGAGATGCCGTCCGTCATTCAAGTGAATGTCGACCTGATGCGGTAACCGCTCCGTGCCAACCTCTTCGGCAGCGGTGTAAGCCGACATGGATATCAGCGGCATCAACTGGCGAATGTCCGTACGAAAGATGGCAGACGGTGTAAAATCACCGAGAGACAGCCTGCCGTGAACAAGTGCGGTCGCTAGGCAATATTGCATTGAAAACCGTGCCTGCATTTCATCGCGCGGGTCGGGATAGGTCAGATTATCCATCGCGGAAATGCCGACCTTGGTGTTGATGGACCTGATATCTTCCGCCCGAAATCCGTGCTGATCCTGCAACTCACGCGCTGCGTCGATAGCGCGGTGTGTTGAAGCACAGCACGGGTGCTGCTTGGTCACCAGCCCACGTGTTTCGATGATGTGGTCGTGACCGAATGAAAGCGCATCCCAACCGGTTGCGGCATCGCCACCGAACAGATCTTTGAAACCCTGTGATCTCTCGAAAATATCAAGCCGTCCTGCAAAACCGGCCTTGGCAAGCAATGCCGCCTCAACCGCGTTGCGTGCCGCCAGCCCCGCATGCAGCGGTTTAGCGGGTGTTCCGAACTGACCCTTTGGCCCGCAGGCAGAACTCGTCGCAATACTCATCGCCTGCGCAATCTGGTCCCCGCCCATTCCCACCAAAACTGCGACACCAGCGGCTGCGCCGATTGCACCAACAGTCGATGTACCGTGCCAGCCCCTGTTGTAATGCGAGGGAATAACACCAAAACCAACCGCCGCCTGCGCCTCCAAGCCAGCCAGATAGGCATGAACAAATCGCCTGCCAGTTATCCCGTAATCGGCGGTTGCGAGGGAAAGCAGGGCTGGCACCAGAACCGCAGATGCATGTGCACGGGCAGGATGGAAATTATCATCAAAATCAAGGCAGTGCGCGGCGGTACCATTGATCAGGGCGGCGACTGAAGCCGATGCTTCTGACCCGTCGACCAATGCCGAGCCACCACGCTCACTGATATCACCGACAAAGGCGCGCATCACGGCGCGTGGTGACTCATCATTGGCACCCGCCAACATACAGCCAATCGTATCGACAATAGCGTCTGTGGCTCGTTGCAACGCCAATGGCGAAAAGCTTTTACGGGTGGCAAGCTGTGTTGCGATTTTTTCAATTACGGTCGTCATTGACGAATGCCTTTTCAGCGGATTTCTTAGTCCGTGAAAATGTGCGTTTTGGCCAAGGTGCACAATCTTATGCGGTTTACGGGTCGCTCTATTCAATTTCGGGAGAAGAAATGACGGAGGATAGCGACGTCACGATCAGCATCCGGCACATCCATGCCTATGATGCCATTGCCGCAACAGGCTCCACCATTGCAGCCGCCAGTGAGCTTGGCGTTTCCCAATCAAATGTCAGCAGATTGCTGCAGCAGCTTGAGCTTTATCTTGGCGTCCGGCTGTTTGAGCGTGACAAGAACAGGCTTTCTCCCACGCGAGAAGGCTTACAAATAGGGCCCCAAATCCGGGCGATTTCTGACCGACTGACGTCTCTAAAGGTCATGGCACAGGAACTGGAACATGGACGTTCGCAGGAAATCCCGTTGCGACTGGCTTTTCCCGCCAGTCTGTCCGTGACACTGGTGCCCCGCCTGATCAAACGCCTCCTTAGAGAGAACGGACCCGCACGTATCGAGGTGAAGTCAGGCAATTACCTGAGCATCGAACGTATGATTGCAGATGATGAGGCCGACATCGGCTTTACCCGCTTGCCTGAATCCACCGTCGGCCTGAAACATGAGCGCGTGCTTCCATCGCGAAATATTTGCGTCTTGCACCATGACCATCCGCTTTCCGGCCGCGACGGGCTGACAGTCACGGACCTCAAGGGCAACGACCTGATCCTGCTCAACAACGCACGACCTGTGCGCCATGAGTTGGAAGCCCTCCTCTACAATCAGGGCCTCAGACAACGCCCCGCCATCGAGGCGCATTCGGTTGGCTGTGCCTGTGCACTTGCGGCGGAAGGACTGGGAATTGCTGTTGTGGGTGAACTCATCGCCAGGGAATACTCCGAACTGCCCTTGGCATTCGTACCACTGGAACCCGCTTTGACAGTCAATTATGCGCTCATCAGCAGTGAGCGCATACCACTTTCCAAAGTTGCGGTTGCCTTTCTACGCTGTCTGGAAGATTGGATATAACTCTTGGGTTTAATCGTGAAGGAACGCCTCCGATGATCAATTTCCGGCAGCTGGAGGTGTTGAAAACCCTGCTTGCAACAGGCTCGACAATTGCGACGGCCAAAAGCATGAACCTCAGCCAATCGGGCGTCAGCAGGTTGTTGCAACAGCTTGAATCGGACCTGTCTCTGACGCTTTTTGCACGCGACAAGGGCCGGCTTATCCCCACGCCCGAAGCCTTGATCCTTGCAAAAGATGCCGAAAATGTGCTGCTCGGTATTGAGCGATTTTCCGAACTGGCAGACGACTTGCGCACCGGCGTTTCAGGTCCTGATCTGGTGCGTATGGGCCTGCCCAGCAGCATGTGGGAAAATTTTGCCCCCGCCGTTCTCGCTGAATATGGGCGCAACTTTCCCAATGTGCGCATCGAAACCTTTTTTGAAACAACCACATCCATCACCCGTATGATCGAGCAGCGGGTCATCGATTTCGGCTTCCTGAGATATGAGGGGGAAATACCCACAAGTATCACCATGGAGCCCGTTGCACGTGGCGTCAGTGTCTGCGTCATGCACAAGGACCACCCGTTGGCGGCCAAGAAAGAGATCGGGCCGAAAGATTTGCGTGGTGAACCGCTGATCATGTTGGGACGGCAACGCCCCCAGCGTGTGATGCTCGACAATACGTTCCAACGCGCTGGCGTGCGCCAGAATGTCAGGATCGAAACTCACAGCAATAGCTCGGCTTGTGCCTATGCCGCGCATAATCTCGGCGTCGGTATCGTCAGCAGTTTTTATGCGAATCTCTACCCTCACCTGCCGATTGTTCAGCGCCAGTTCGTGCCTGTTGCTACACAGGAGTTTGGCTTGGCAAAACCAGCTGGGGTCCCACCATCACTTGCCACACAGGCATTGATGGACACACTCAAACAGCAGATAGATATCTCACAAAAATAAGCGTTTACAAACATTTATGCAGATTTTCACCCTGTCTGCATCACTGCGACAATATGCATAAACCTATGACAAAAATGCATAATATTGCGCAATTTTTCCATATCGCTCATAGTCCGTAAAAATTGGAACAATGGATAGCCGCCTAAAAAACGGCATGTCCAGTTCAGGGGAACATATGCTTCGATTTATCTTAAATCGCCTATTCATGGCGTTGCCGACCGTGCTGATCGTATCGATCACCGTGTTTGCATTGATCCGTTTTATTCCCGGCGATCCGGCAGCATTGATGCTGGGCGACATGGCTCAGCCAGAGCAGATCGCCGAAATGCGTACCGAGTTGGGCTTGGACAAGTCCATGCCGGAACAGTTCCTCATCTGGGGACAGAATGTTCTAGCTGGCGACTTCGGAAAGTCCATCGTCAACGACGAACCGGTCTTGGAACTTGTTGTTTCACGCTTCATCATCAGTGCGGAAATCGTGCTGATTGCAGTCGCGCTTGCCAGTCTGATTGCAGTTCCCGCCGGCGTGATCGCTGCCTGGAAACAAAACAGCATTACTGACCTTGCTTTGGTTGGCACAGCAACGGTGTTGCTTTCCATCCCGACATTCTGGCTCGGTCTGCTGCTGCTGTTGTTTTTCGGCCTCAAGCTCGGCTGGTTGCCGGTGCTCGGTTACGTCTCGATGTCTGAAAACTTCACGGCTGGCCTGCTTTACATCGTGCTGCCCATCATGACGCTTGTCATCCATGAGGCAGGTGTTCTGATCCGCATGGCGCGCGCATCAACTCTGGAAGTTTTGCGGCTTGATTACATCACCCACGCCAGAGCCAAGGGACTGTCCGAAAGTGCCGTTTTGTGGAAACACGCGTTCAAGAACGCATTCGGCCCTACCTGGACGATGATCGGCCTGATCCTCGGCAATTTGCTCGGCGGTATCGCGGTCATCGAAACTGTATTCACCATTCCTGGCCTTGGCCGTCTGATGGTCGATAGCATTTTCCAACGTGATTACCCGGTTATTCAAGGCTGCCTTTTGTTCGTCGCCCTCTCCTACGTCGTGGTCAATCTTATCGTTGACCTGCTCTATCCTCTGTTCGATCCGCGCGTGGTGGCCGAATGAAAAAGTTTACATTCAATGCCGCTATTGGCGGAACGCTCATCACCGTCCTGCTGCTCGCAGCTCTGACAGGTCTGTTCTGGACACCTTACGATCCGATGAAACTGAGTTTCACCGCCCGTTTGGCGGCACCCGGTGCAGAACATTGGCTTGGTACCGACGAATTTGGCCGTGACGTGCTGAGCCGCATCATTGTCGGCGCACGCGCCAGCGTCTGGATCGGCTTTCTGACGGTCAGTTTCGCCGTGTTTTTTGGTTCGCTCATCGGCCTAATCAGCGGTTATGCCCGTGGCTGGGTGGATGGCGTCATCATGGCCGTCAATAATGCACTGCTGGCCTTTCCCGGCATTCTGCTGGCGCTTGGTCTTCTCGCCGTGTTTGGTGCCAACGAGTACGGCATCATCTTTGCGCTTGGTATTGCCTACACACCCTCCATGGCCCGCGTTGTCCGTGGCGCCGTGCTGTCGCTCCGCGAGCGTGAATTTATCGAGGCGTCGCGCGTAATGGGCAACAGTGAACTCTTCACGATGTTCCGCCACATCCTGCCCAACTGCGTTGCGCCAATCACCGTATTGGCAACTTCAATGTTCGGCTGGGCCATTCTGTCGGAAAGTGCGCTCAGCTTCCTTGGTCTTGGGGTACCACCACCCGCACCAACCTGGGGCAATATGCTGGCCGCTGGCCGCCCCTTCATTGAGCAAGCCGTGTGGCTCGGTCTTTTCCCTGGCCTTTGCATTGCACTCACCCTTCTTGGAATCAACCTCCTGGGCGATGCGCTGCGCGACAAACTCGACCCACGTATGAGGGGCCTGAAATGACAGAACAAAATCTCATCAGCGTTCGCGACCTGTCGCTTCAGGTCTCCCACACCGGCATCGAAGTGGTGAAGAATGTCAGTTTCGACATCAAACCCGGCGAGATCTTCGGCATCGTTGGCGAAAGCGGCTCCGGCAAGACACTTGCCACCCGTGCCCTGATTTCGCTTCTGCCGCCTGTCATCAAGGGAACGGGTGGCACGATCATGTATAAGGGTCGTGATACCCTAACTATGACCAGCCGCGACTTGCGCGCCATGCGCGGTGCGGAAATCGGCGTGGTGTTTCAGGAACCGATGACATCGCTCAATCCATCGATGACCATTGGTAAACAGCTTGAGGAAGGTCTTGTCCTTCACACGACGCTGTCACCGGAAGAACGCCGCAAACGTATTCTCGACATGTTGCTACGTGTCGGCATCCGTGACCCTGAAGGTGCGCTGACATCCTGGCCCCACGAATTTTCAGGCGGCATGCGCCAGCGGATCATGCTGGCATCGGTCATGCTTCTGAAGCCTGCCCTGTTGATTGCCGATGAACCGACCACTGCGCTTGATGCAGTGATCCAACGTGACGTCATGGAATTGATGGTGGAACTGACCCGCGCCGAAGGCACGGCCGTTCTGCTCATCAGCCACGACTTACCGATGGTCGCCCGTTATACCAGCCGTCTCGTGGTGATGGAAAAAGGTGTCATCGTCGAGCAAGGCACGACGGAAGATATTCTGCAGAAGCCGCAACATCCCTACACAAAAAAGCTGCTGTCCTCCCTGCCGTTTCGCAGTGAAGCACGCGTACTGGCGGCTGACGCCAAGCCGATGGTTAGCGCCCGCGACATCATCGTCGATTATCCCGGCCGCAAGGGTTTCCTGAAAAAGGCAGCACCAAAACGCGCACTGCATGGTGTCAGCGTTGACATTCATGAGGGAGAGGTTGTGGCACTGGTCGGTGGCTCAGGCTCCGGCAAGACAACGCTTGGCCGCACCATTGCCGGACTTGTCAAGGAAAGCAGTGGCCAGATCCTGTTTGGTGGCCGCAGCCGCGATGCTGATTGGAACGACTACCGCCTGAACTGCCAGATGGTTTTTCAGGACCCCTACTCGTCTCTCGATCCACGCATGACCATTCTTGCATTGGTCGAAGAAGCACTGCGTCTGGTGCCTGATATCGACAAGGCAGGAAAAAAGAAGCGTGCTTATGAGACGCTGGAAGAAGTCGGTCTGAACAGCAGCTATGCCAGCCGTTATCCGCACGAACTGTCCGGCGGCCAGCGTCAACGCGTTGCCATAGCCCGCGCAATCGCGCGCCGTCCCAAATTCCTGATCGCCGACGAACCGGTTTCAGCACTTGACGTAACCGTCCGGGCGCAGGTTCTCGACCTCTTCTCAAATCTGCAGAAACGTTACGGGTTTTCGTGCCTGTTCATCAGTCACGACCTCGGCGTGGTCGAGCAGGTGGCTGACCGCGTCATCGTCATGCAGGACGGACGCATCATCGAGCAAGGTGATCGTGACACCATCTTCGACAACCCGAAGGAGGCCTACACACGGCGTCTCCTTCAGGCAATTCCTGCTCTCGACCTCAACGAAAATGGTGGAGTGCAACTGAAATGGCGACTGGAGGCATAAAATGGACATGAGTGTAAACACCGCTACTGCGGCAACCGCGCTTGAGGAAATTTGCAACGCGCAGCCTTTCACCACCCGTTTCATGGTGCGCAATCTTCTGACCGGTGAAACCATCGGTCGCGGTGAAGATGAAGAAACACCGTCTGCCAGCACCCGCAAGACATCCATCATGATGGCAGCCCTCAAAGCCGTGCATGAGGGACGTTTGGATCTGGACGAACAGATTGTCTACGAGCAACGTTTTTCCGAGGAAGTCGCCAGCGGCATGTTTCGCTACCTGACGCCTGGCATCGTCATCTCGCTGCGTGATGCTATTACCGGCATGATGGTGCTGAGTGACAATGTCTGCACCAAGATGGTGTTCGAACGGCTTCAGCTTTCCGAAGTGGACAGCTACTGCAAGTCCATCGGCATGAGCGGAACGCATCACCGTTTCCTCATTCCGCCATTGGCCCTGTCGCCGGATCACACTTTGGGTTCGGTGACGACAACCACGGCACGCGATCAGGTGTTTCTGTTGCAGACAATTCTTGATGCGCAGACGTCACCGGAAGCTGCCGAACTGCTCGGCTCATCCATGGAGCTGTGTGCCTACGCACTGCAAACGCTCAAAAATCAGATCCTGCGTTACGCCATTCCATCACGCCTGCCATTCGGCACCTTGGTCGCTCACAAGGGCGGAACGGGCAAGCGCGGTCGCATGAATGCCGGCATTGTTTACCGCGATGGCGCGCCTTTCTACATCATCGCCGCCTTCACCGATCAGGTGCCACAGGCCATGGCCGACGGAACGCCGGGCTACACCGTATCACTAGAAACGATCGGCAGACTTTCACGCGTCTGCTGGGACCAATTCCAGCAATAAACTCAATCACAAAAGAGGGTAGAACATGAAAAAGATACTGCTTGCAGGTACAGTCCTGCTCACCATGGCCAATATGGCTGTCGCCCGCGACATCGTCGTGGCGCAAAGCTCGGATTTGCGCAGCAACAATCCCGGCGTCAATCGCGACGGCAATACCGATGGCGTTATCCTGCACATCGTTGAAGGCCTTGTCGGCTACGCCAACAATGGTGAAGTCAAGCCACTTCTCGCCAAGAGCTTCGAAACCTCCGATGACGGCCTGACCTATACGTTTACTCTTCGCGACGGCGTGAAGTTCCACAATGGCAAGACGCTGACCGCTGAAGACGTGGTGTGGAACTGGAACCGCTATATGGACCCGGCCACCAAATGGACCTGCGTTGGTGATTTTGACGGTAGCCGCATCGTCCACGTTACCGGCATCAAGGCTGTGGACGCCAACACCGTTACCATGACCCTTGAAAAGCCTTCGGCGGTCTTCCTCGGTCTGATGTCGCGCCCTGAATGCGGTTACACCGGCATGATCTCGCCCGACTCTGTTGCTGCTGATGGCACCTTCAAGGAGCCAATCGGCACCGGTCCCTTCAAGTGGAACGAGTGGAAGAAGGGCGAATATATCCGCCTCGCCAAGTTCGATGATTATGTCTCACCGGAAAATGATGGCAAGGCAGATGGCATGGTGGGCTCTAAGCGCCCGCTGGCTGACGGCATCAAGTTCATGGTCATTCCTGATGCATCCACGGTCAAGGCTGGCCTGCAGTCTGGCGTTCTGGACACTGCCGAAATCTCGCCGGACCTGATCCCCGAATTCAAGTCGAACGACAAGACCCAGCTGATCGTTTCGCCGAACAACGGCAAGAACCTGTTCTACATCCAGACCCGTGACCCGGTTTTGAGCAAGCCAGGCGTTCGCCGTGCCATGGCCATGGCGCTTGATCTCGACCAGCTCGTTATGGCGGCTTCGAATGAAACCGGCCATGCCAACGGTTCCATGGTTGCCGAAGACTCCATCTACTACAGCGACGTTCAGAAAAAACGTCCCGCCTACGATCTGGAAGCCGTGAAGAAAGAACTGGCAGAAGCCGGTTACAAGGGCGAGCAGATCAACATCATCGCCAACAAGCGCGGTAACGTGCCAAGCTTCCCCGCCGCTGTGATGGCGCAGGCCATGATGCAGGCGGCAGGTCTTAACGTTCAGATCGAAGTTCTCGATTATGCAACACAGGTGGATCGCCGTCGTTCCGGCAATTATCAGGTTATTTCGCAGTCGGTAGCGCCACGTCTCGACCCAGCACTGATGTACAGCTTCTATGTCGGTGACAAGGACAAGAACGCATCGCTGATGTGGGACAATCCAAAGGCCATCGAACTGATGAACGCCGCCTATGTCGAAACCGACCAGACCAAGCGCCAGGCGATTTTCGATGAATTCCATGAGCTGATGCTGGCTGAAATGCCCGGCATTTTCCTCTACGATATGATCGACGTCTGGGGCGCAACCGCCAAGCTCCGCGGTGAGCCAGTGTGGCAGTCGAATGCCCGCCTTTGGGAAGTATCGATCGCAGATTGATCCGCACCTTCAGGACGTCAGCCATGACCTGACGTCCTGAACAATTCAACCACAAAAACAGATGCAATGGCGGGCGTTAGTCCGCCATCCAGACTTCTTTTGCCTGAAATTCCACCCCTGCCCTGAGGATACGACATGCCTGATACCGCTTCACTTGCCGCGTTGAACGCCAATATTGATGGCCTTTCATCCGGGTTTACGGCCCTCAGTGACAGCATCTGGGATTTTGCAGAACTGAAATTCCATGAACACCGCTCAGCCGGGCTATTGATCGATATGCTGAAAAAGCATGATTTCTCGGTCACCACAGGTGTTGCCGGTATGGAAACTGCATTCATTGGCGAATATGGCAGTGGCAAACCGGTCATCGCATTCCTCGGCGAATATGATGCGCTGGCAGATATGAGCCAGGTCGCGGGTGTTGACGAACAAAAGGTCATGGAGACAGGCGCAACCGGCCATGGATGCGGTCACAATCTGCTGGGCAGTGGCTCACTGCTTGCGGCCATTTCCCTTGCAAAACACCTGGCGGAAAACAACATTCCTGGAACGGTGCGCTATTACGGTTGCCCTGGCGAAGAAGGCGGATCCGGCAAGACCTTCATGGCGCGGGCCGGTCTGTTTGACGATGTAGATGCCGCCCTGACCTGGCATCCAGCACCGTTCAACGGCGTGCGGTCGACGAACAATCTCGCCGTTCTCGAATATTATTATCGTTTTAAAGGCGTTGCAGCCCACGCCTCCAATGCCGCCCATCTTGGTCGTTCAGCACTTGATGCGGTGGAACTGATGAATGTCGGCGTCAACTTCCTGCGCGAACACATGCCACAGGATTGCCGCGTCCATTACGCGATTACCGATACCGGCGGCAAAGCGGCCAATGTCGTACAGGCCCGTGCCGAAGTGCTTTATCTCGTTCGTGCGCCTGAAATGTCGCAAGCACTTGCCCTTGCCGAGCGGGTCAACAAGGTGGCAAGAGGCGCTGCCATGATGACGGAAACCGAAGTCGAGATCGTCTTCGATTCAGCCTCAACAAATCTCCTGCCAAATCTGACTCTTGAACACGCAATCCATGACAATCTGACCGCTCTCGGACCGGTTCCATTCGATGACGCGGATGTTGCCTTTGCGCAGAAGATTCAAGCCACTTTCTCAGATGAGGCAATCAAGAGCAGCATTCGGCTTTATCAGATCAAGGAGGACGTTTTCCTCAATCACAAGGTGGATGGCACACAACCTTTGCATCTCGGACTTCGGTCGTTTGAGGGGCAGTCGCACTTCCGCGCAGGGTCAACCGACGTGGGCGATGTCAGCCGTGTCACACCAACCGCGCAATGCTGGGCACCGGCCTGGGCAATCGGCACAAATCCGCACACATGGCAGGTCGTGGCGCAAGGGCGCAGTCCTGGTGCACACAAGGCGATGATCCATGCCGCCAGAGCGATGGCCGCAACCGGACTTGATCTTCTTGTTTCGCCGGAATTACTGGCCAGAGCAAAGGCTGAATGGGAAGAAAAAATGGACGGGCAGCCCTACGTCTGCCCGATCCCGCCGGATGTCCATCCTGCCATCGACTGAGGCAGCCTATCCATGCGTCATGGTTGCCCGCAGTAAGGGCAACCATGACAGTTCGTTCAGCGCTTGTACTTGCCGATCAGCGCTTCCATCATGCCCATCTCTTCCTTTGTCAGATCCTGCAATGGAGACCGGACCGGGCCTGCATCAAAGCCCTGCAATCGCACGCCTGCCTTGACGGCTGAAACGGCATACCCCTTGGCGCGGTTACGGATCGCCATGAACGGATAGAAGAAGTCGATAAGGATCTTTTCGCACGTGGCCCGTTCACCTGCCCGCAGTGCCTTGTAGAACTCCACTGCGAGAGCCGGAACGAAGTTGAAAACCGCCGACGAATAGGTGGTAAAGCCTGCAGCCAGATAGGCCTCCGCAAAAAGCTCCGCTGTCGGCATACCCCCGAGATAGGTCAGGCGGTCACCCATCTTCGCGGTGATCTGGCGCACTAGGCCAATGTCGCCCGTCCCATCCTTGAAACCGACCAAGTTCGGGCATGCATCGCAAAGCCGTGCCAGCGTATCCGCCTGAAGAACCGAGTTGTCTCGGTTGTAAACCATCACACCCATGCCGGTTGACTGGCATACTGCCTTGATGTGCTGGTAGAGACCTTCTTGCGGCGCGTCGATGAGATAATGAGGCAAAAGCAGAATGCCGTCGGCGCCAACCTTTTCCACTGACTTGGCTATGGAAATGGCGATTTCAGTGCCGTAACCGCAGCCCGAAACGATTGGTGTTGTGCCGGCCGCTTCCTTTGCGACTCGAACAATCTCCGGGATTTCCTCCGGCGTCAGCGAAAAGAACTCGCCTGTACCGCCGGCCGCAAACAAGGTCGCCGCCTCGAAACCGGACAACCAGTTGACGTGCTCGGCGTAGCTTTTTGCATTGAACTTGCCATCGCCATCGAAATGCGTAACCGGGAAGGACAACAGTCCCGCCCCCAAAACATGTTTCAGATCTTCGGTCTTCATGGATGTAACCCTCCTGTTGTCGAGGTGCGGTTGACCGTCACCTCTGTTTACTCGTGAATCGGTGGAATGATGGTTCAGGCCTTTAGAGAGCCGACCATTTGAGCCAAACGATCACAGGCACTTTCCAATTCCTGATTGGATGCGGCGATCGAGAGGCGAATAAAACCAGGCGCACCGAATGCAGCACCGGGAACGCTGGAAAGGCCAAACTGCTGCAGCAGACAGGCGGCAAAGTCCGTATCGTCAGCAATGACATCCCCGCCGCTCGTCTTGCGACCCAACAGGCTTTGCACTCCGATAAATGCGTAAAATGCGCCATCGGGAGGAATGAAGTCGATGCCATCGATCTTCGCCAGACGTTCCGCCATGAGACGGGCACGGCTGGCAAAAATCTGTGCCCCATCAGTTACAAAGGTCTGATTGCCAGTCAGGGCTGCAAGCGCAGCCTCTTGTGCAATTGACGAAACGCAGGACACGCTTTGCGACTGCATCTTGTTGAGCGCCGAGATCAACGACTTTGGCCCTGCCGCATATCCAAGCCGCCAACCGGTCATGGCATATGCCTTTGACACACCATTGACGACCAAAGTGCGATCACGCAATTGCGGACAGGCACTGACAAACGAGACGAAGGGTTTGTCGTGCAGAAGAACATGTTCGTAAATCTCGTCTGAGACCACGAGAATATCAGGGTGGCGGATAAGCACCTCTGCGAGCAACTGGTATTCAGCGGCGGAATAGATTGCTCCGGTCGGATTGGAAGGAGAATTCAACATCAGCCAGCGGGTTTTTGGCGTGATGGCAGCTTTCAGCTTACCGACCGAAATCTTGAAACCATCTTCAGGGCCGCAGTTGACGTAAACCGGCTTGCCGCCATGCAGGGCAACGATATCGCCGTAAGACACCCAGCAGGGTGTTGGAATAATGACTTCGTCACCCGGTTCCAGTGTCGCCAGGAATGCGTCGAACAGGATCTGTTTTGCACCATTGGCAATCATCACCTCGTCGGCGGTGTAATCCAGCCCGTTCTCGGTCTTGAATTTTTGTACAATCGCCTCGCGCAGGCTTTCCATGCCAGCTGGCGCGCCATAGCGTATGCCACCTTTCAAAACAGCTGCGACAGCCGCTTTGGTGACATGCTCCGGCGGTTCAAAATCCGGCTCTCCCAATGAGAGATCAATGATGTCGCGACCTTCCGCCGCCAGCTTTTTTGCCGCCATGGCAATGGCCATGCTTGGGGATGATTTGATGCTTGCTGCGCGCCCGTTTTCGAAACTCATTTCCGACTTCCTTGACCTTATCTTTGAGCCAGAAACCGGGCGAGGCTGAACCTCTCGCCCGGTTTCTACGGGAGGGTTATTGGGCAATCACATAGTCGAAGTCAGTGTCGCGCTTCGCGGCATCGGCGTCGCGCTTCTCAACCGGACCGTAACCGCCGCCACCCGGCAGCTGCAGGATCAACCGCCGACCGGCAGGCACATGCTGACGACCCTTGGTGGCAAGACGTGTTCCGTCGTCGAGAAGAACGGCGCCGGCTGCACCATTTTCACCGCCTTCACGACCCCGTGGTGGATGATCGACGCGGTCAAACATCGCGTTGAAGTGCATTTCATGCCCATCGGTTGGGGATATCTCGACAACCTGACCGAGGCCACCACGGAACTGGCCGGCACCGCCGGAACCATCCCGCAATTCCTTGCGCCAGAAGATAACCGGACCAACATGCTCGGTCGCCTCGATCGACATAGAATGGACACCACTTGGGAAGGCGGTGGCACTCAGACCATCAAGTGTCGAGCGGGCGCCAGCACCACCACTGTTGAACAGCAGGACTTCTGCGCGCTGACCGCCGTCGGCTGGTGCATGCTCACCCTGCAATGGCCGTACGCTGACATGCAGGTTCCACAGGGCGCCGGCACCTTCTGCCGGAACCTGCCCCGGCAGCATCTTGTGAACCGCACCGAGTACGGCGTCCGGCACCAGGTGACCGAGAACGTGGCGAACCGATACTGGCGCCGGGTGCTGAGCGTTCAGAATGCAGTTGGTCGGTGCCGTCATACGGAATGGCAGCAGCGAAGCGTGGTTGTTAGGGATTTCAGGCGCAATCGAGCATTTCATACCATAGCAGGCATAGGCTGCCGAATAGATGATCGGGCAATTGATACCCTTTGGGCTAGGCGGTGATGTGCCCTCGAAATCCGCAAGAATATGATCGTCTGCAACATCAAGACGCACGGCAATGTCGATTGGCGAGCCGTAACCGTCGACGCGCATCACGTTTGAATAGGAGCCCTTTGGCAGCGCCGCAATACGCTCGATCGTCGCGTCATAGCTGCGCTTGAAGATGAATTCGCCAAGCGTCTCCAGATCATCAAGCTCAAACTCTTCCATCATGTCCATCAGACGGCGATGGCCGATTTCGTTGCAGGCTGCCAGCGAATAGACGTCACCCACCACCTGATGGCTTTCACGCACATTGTTGTGCAGGATGTTGACCAGATCCTTGTTGACCTTGCCACGTTCGGCAAATTTCATGATCGGTACGAAGATACCTTCTTCGTAAACTTCGTTGGCATCCGGTCCGAAACCGCGACCACCCACGTCCACAACGTGGGCGGTGCAAGCGAAGTAACCCACCAGCGCCCCATGGCGAAAGCTGGGCGACACGACGGTGAAGTCGTGCAGGTGGCCCGTCCCCTTCCAGGGATCGTTGGTGATGTAGACATCACCTTCGAAAATGTTTTCAGGGCCAATATCGCGGATGAAGTGACCAACCGCCTCGGCCATGGCGTTGACGTGGCCGGGCGTACCGGTCACAGCCTGGGCAATCATCTTGCCGCCACGGTTGAACACACCGGCAGACAAGTCACCCGATTCACGCACACTGGTGCTGAAAGCGGTACGAATAAGGGTGACAGCCTGTTCTTCAACAACGGAGATCAGACGGTTCCACATGATCTGCATGTGGACTTCGGAAAGTGCATTGGTTTTCATGGGTAATCCTCCGTTCAAGCGCTTTGCTTGACGCGTACGAGCAGGCATCCGTCAGCTTGCATGATGACTTCGCGGCTTGCGGTGATAATGGTCGAGGTTTCGCGTTCGGTGATGACGGCAGGTCCTGAGACCCAGTCGCCGGCCTTCATGTCGCTGCGCGACACAATCGAGGCTTTCTGGAAGCTGCCTTCCTGCACATCGAAGATTTTACGCACACCGCTGGTTTTGGCGCTGGCAGCCTTTTCAGTCTTGCCAATACGGCCGGGAGGCGTGACTTTTGACGTTGCACGCAGCGACCAGCTAACGATCTCGACATCCAGACCGTCAATGACACGGCCGAAGAACTGTTCATATTGTTCATCAAACAGGTCACGGAACAGCTTATCGTCTGTGTCGGCGTAATCACGGACTTCGATGGTGACAGGCACTTCCCATCCCTGACCGACGTAACGCATGTAAGCCGTGCATTCGAGTGCCGGATCGGCATCTGGAGCACCGGAACGAACGAAGGAAGTGGCTTCGGCAATCAGGTCGGAGATCGTCTGGTTGATCGCCTTGGCCTCAAATCGGCTGAGACGGCTGTAAGCACTGCGAACGGATTCGAAACCGAAAGGCGCACGCAGGAAGCCGATAGCCGAACCAACACCGGCACCAGGCGGGATCAGTAGATCCGACATGCCGAGCTTTTCACACAGCCGTGCCGCATGAATTGGTGCTGCACCACCAAAGGCAATCATGGTGAACTCGGAGAGTTCCTTGCCGTTTTCCACCGCATGCATACGCGCGGCATTGCTCATGTTTTCATCAACAACTTCGCTGAGACCGTAAGCAGCCGTTGCGATGTCCGTTTCAAGTTTGGAGGCAATGTCGGTGTCCATGGCTTTGTCAGAGGCCGGGCGGTCCAATTTCATGGCGCCACCGGCAAATTCATCCGGGTCAAGACGACCAAGGATAAGGTCAGCGTCGGTTACCGTCGGGTTTGCACCGCCACGACCGTAGCAGGCAGGGCCTGGCTCGGAACCCGCACTGTGCGGCCCAACACGGATCTGGCGCATGCTGTCGATGGTAGCGATAGAGCCACCACCGGCACCGATTTCGACCATTTCGATAACCGGAATGGAAATCGGCATGCCGCTGCCCTTCTTGAAGCGCCATGTACGGGCGACTTCAAAGGTTTTCGATGTTTTCGGTGTCTGTTTTTCAATCAGGCAAATCTTCGCGGTTGTACCGCCCATGTCGTAGGACAGAACCTGATCGAGACCATAGCTGCTGGCAATATGGGCTGCAAAAATCGCGCCACCAGCCGGTCCGGATTCAAGCAAGCGCACTGGGAATTCAACTGCACTTTCGACGCTGATGATACCGCCACCGGAATGGATCATGAAGACCGGGCAGCGCGTGCCTTCTTCGGTCAACCGGCCAACAAGGCGGTTTAGGTAAGACGCCATCAGAGGCTTGACGAAAGCATTGGCGCAAACCGTGTTGAAACGCTGGAATTCGCGCATCTGCGGCGAGACCTCAGACGAGATCGACACCGAAATATCCGGCTTTTTGGCAAGTAGGCGTTCGCGAACGACCTTTTCATGCTCGCCATTCAGATAGGAGTGGATGAAACCGATCGCGACGCTCTCGTAACCAGCTGCAATGATGCGGTCACACAGCGCGTCCACTTCGGCGATATCCAGTGCCTTGAGCACCGAGCCATCTGCACCGATACGTTCATCGATGACAAAACGTTCGTTTCTTGGCACGAGCGGCGCCGGCAGAACAATATTGAGATCATATTGTTCGAAACGGCTTTCGGTGCGCATTTCGATGACGTCACGGAAGCCCTTGGTGGTGATGAAGGCCGTGCGCGCGCCACGTCGTTCAATCAATGCGTTGGTCGCCAGCGTGGTGCCGTGGATGATCGTATCGATCTCGGAAAGCTCGACACCCGCCACCTCCGCCACCTGTCGGATACCCTTGACGATCGCGTTTTCGGGATAGGAGTAATCGGTCAACACTTTGATCGAATGGAGCGTGATGCCTACCTCCATCGCAACGTCGGTGAAGGTGCCACCGATATCGACACCGACCCTGATCTGCTTGCCATCTTTCGCCATTTTATAACTCATGCTCCGTAAGCGAGCTGCTGGTTGTGCCGGGCGCGGGACGTTCAATTTTTGACGTGCGTCCGCCGTTCCCCCACCCACACAATCAGGTGGAGGCCAAAAGCTCTTGAATTGTTGATATTGAGGTGTTCTGCGCGGCGGCCGCAGCGACCGCGCAGAAATTCAGCGTTACTGTTTGCCGGTGAAATCGACACCCGGCAGGGTCGTTGGCAACTTGGCCCGATCAACCCCGATCCATTTTTTGTAGGCGGCATCCAGCGTGCCGTCTGCCGTGTGGCGGGTGACAAAGTCCGTCAGATAATCCAGCAATTCCTGATCGCCTTTGCGCACTGCCATGCCCTGGAAATTGTCTGCGACCTTGTACTTGCGGTCGAATTGCGCATCGTAACCGGCCTGCTTGATAACAATACCGTATGTCACGCTGCCAAGAATGGCATCGACCTGGCCAGAAAGCAGCGCCTGCACGGTTGTTGCGTCATCGTCAAAACGTTTGATCTGGGTGTCTGGAGGCGCAACCTTGACCAGCAGTGGTTCAAAAGCACTGCCGCGGTTAACGCCGATCACGAACTTGCCGAGATCCTCGTTCGCCTTGATGTCAGCATCTTTCTTGCCCCAGACCGTGATGTCATTCGATGAATAAGGAATGACATACTGGATGACCTTGGCGCGTTCCTCGGTAATCGTCATCGACGGTACCAGGAAGTCGACATTGCCGTTGACCAGCAGCGGAATACGGTTCTGGCCGGTGATGCGCTCGAATTTCACCTCAACACCAAGTTCCTTGGCAATCATGTTGGCAATCTCGATATCGAAGCCGTCGTTCTGACCCTTTGGATCAATAAAGCCCCAGGGGAACTGGTCCATCTGTACGCCAATGGTCGCGGTGCCTTTGGCCTTGATTTCTTCCGGCGTCACAGCCAGTGCCGACGTCGCAAATGAGGTCGCGGCAAGAAGGACGGCAGTCAATCCGCCGAGGGCTTTGGAACGCGAAAGAGTGAATGCTGTATTGAACATAGTGTCACCTCTGGTTGGTTTTTGTCATGCGTTCTTGTGTTACCGAGCGGCGTTCAGGCGCCTTTCGATCCGTGCACTGCAATAGGTCAGTGGTATGCAGATGAAGAAGTAGATGAGTGCAACAGCCCCATAGACCTGCAGCGGCTGAAACGTGATGTTGGCCATTAGCTGTCCAGAGCGGGTAAGCTCGGTCAGGCCAAGAAGTGCTGCCAGCGCCGTTCCCTTGATCAGATTGACCAGGAAGCTGATGGTGGCTGGCAGGCCGATCCGGAAGGCCTGCGGCAGTACAATATCGACCATGCGGTGTACGTAACCAATACCAAGCGCACGCGCGGCCTCGCTCTGCCCATCAGGAACCGCCTGAATGCTGCCGCGCCAGATTTCACCGAGAAAGGCGCTGGTGTGCAGCGAAAGACCAATGGTCAGCGCCACCCAGACATCCACCTTAATGCCGACCAGCGGCAGGCCGAAATACACGAAGAACAGTTGCACGAGCAGCGGCGTACCCTGGAATATCTGGATGTAGGTCGCCATCAAAATACGCAGCCATTTCCATTTGCTGGTACGTCCAAGTGCGACTGCCAGTCCGAGCGCGCCTCCAGCTGTGAAGGCAAGAAGCGACAGGACTACCGTCCAACGCGCGCCCTCCAGCAAGAACAGGAACTCTCCCCAACCAAATTGACGGATCATCGCACTGCCTCACTTTACAGGATAGGAGAAATACACTCGGCCAATGGCGCCGAGAGCGATGGAAAAGAACTGCGACAGCGCAAGATAAATGGCACCGAGGGTGAGATAGATCTCGAAACTGCGGAAGGTCTGGGAGTCCAGCGTCTGGGCGAAATAGGTCAGTTCTTCCGCCGACACCGATGACATCAGACTGGAGTTCAGCATCATCAGGATAAACTGGCTGCACAGCGCCGGATAAACAGCACGGATGGCAGGCCGAAACACAACGAAGCGGTAAATGTCCACCGTGTGCAAACCAAGCGCTCTGCCCGCCTCGATCTGGCCAGGACGAATGGACTGCACACCGCCGCGAACAATCTCCGCGGCATAGGCCGCACAGTTCAGTGTCATGGCTAGGATCGCCGCCTGCTCTCCGCTTAACCGGATGCCCAGTGCTGGCATGCCGAAGAACACAAAGAATACCTGCACGAGAATTGGCGTGTTGCGGATCAGTTCGATGTAGCCAATGGCGATGGTGCGCAGCACGGGCGTCTTACTCATCCGCATGGACATGAAGACGATGCCAAGGCTCAAACCGAACACCATCGACAACGACGACATCTTCAATGTGCCGATGATGCCGTCCGCGAGCATCGGCCAGGCAGCAAATACAGGGGTAAAATCAAACGTATAATTCATCGGTCACTCCTCAGTGGTTGAGGATCTGGCTGAGGAACGTTCTGGTACGCTCATGGGCCGGATTGCTGAAGAACGTGTCCGGTTTGGCGCTTTCGATGATCTCGCCGCGGTCCATGAAAATCACCCGGTGGGCAACAGCGCGCGCAAATCCCATTTCGTGAGTAACGCAGATCATGGTGATGCCGTCATCGGCCAGCGATACCATCGTATCAAGCACTTCCTTGACCATTTCCGGGTCAAGAGCTGACGTCGGCTCATCAAACAGCATGATCTTGGGATCCATGCACAATGCCCGGGCGATGGCGACGCGCTGTTGTTGTCCGCCGGAAAGCTGGGCCGGGAATTTTTTGGCCTGTTCGGCAATATGGACGCGCTCCAGATGACGCATTGCCTTGTCCCTCGCCTCGGCAACCGGCGTTTTGCGAACGCGACGCTGCGCCAGCATGCAGTTTTCAAGAACGGTTAGATGCGGAAACAGATTGAACTGTTGGAAAACCATGCCGACATCACGGCGGATATGGTCTGCGTTGTTACCTTTCTGGCTGAGTTCGTTGCCATTAACGGCAATCTTGCCCTGCTGGATTTCCTCAAGGTGGTTGATACAGCGGATCAAAGTCGACTTTCCCGATCCAGAGGGGCCACACAAAACGATATGTTCGCCCCGTGCGACATTGAGGTCGATGCCCTTCAGCACCTGGAGCGTGCCATACCACTTGTTGACGCCGGTCATCTCTATGGCTTTTTCCGACATGCTGGTCCCGTTCATGGCCAGTTCCCCTTTTTGTTGTCAGGCGTTAGGTGCGATTTCAAATATGGCATCAATCTCGACAGATGATCCGCGCGGCAGAGATCCCGCGCCAAGTGCGGTGCGGACATGACGGCCCTTGTCTCCAAATATCTCGACAAGAAGATCGGAAGCACCATCAACGACGGCCGGATGCCCTTTGAAATCAGGTGGCGCATTGACGAAGCCGCGAAGCTGGACACAGGCAACCACCCGGTCTAGATCCCCGTCCAGCGCAGCGTTGACACGCGCTATGACATTGAGTGCGCAAAGCCGGGCGGCCTGATAACCGTCGCCGGGCGAAATATCCTGACCGACAACGCCGACAAAATGCTCGACGCCATCTATTCTGGGTATCTGACCCGAAACGAACAGCAGACTTCCCGCCACTCGGTGCGAAATGTAATTACCTGAAGCCGGGGCAATCGACGGCAATACGATGCCCAGCTCTGTGAGACGTGCGGAGACGGCACCCATAGCAGCTTTCCATTTTAATTTTGAACGCGCAGTGTGCGCGGACCACGTTCCCGGAGCCAATCGCCAACCGTCTTGTTACATCTGACTGGTCGTAAGCTCACTTGTTCTGAGGTAGAGCATTATTGAAATAGTACCTCTTGTCAACAACAAACAAAGAGATACTATCTCTTGAAAATTAAATCCATTAAATATCTCTAACAGTATGTTTTTAATTATTTTTATTAGTGCTATCTCATCTCTGAATTTTCTGACATTGTGCGGCAATACAAATTTTTTTTAAAAATAAAAGCCAAATTATCGTCCAAATATACCGTACAGCCGCCATCTCAACCTCAGAGTGCGCACACTTAAAAAGCGAAAATTGACCAAAGAGGTAGCATCACTTGGCCAAGTAGTGATACCTTGCCGACAGAAGTGAGATTTTACCGCAAAACATAAGCGATACAGGAACTGCGAACTTTGGATACTCTGACGGGCCGAACCATACAGGCGTTGAAAACCCACATAAGCGAAAGCCAGTTTGAAAGTGGTTTCAAGCTGGGTTCACTCAATGACTTATCACAGCAGTTCGGCGTCAGTAGAACAGTCATCCGTGAAGCCGTCTCGGCGTTGCGATCCGACGGCGTGGTGGAATCACGGCACGGGGTTGGCGTGTTTGTCCGGCAAGCGCCCCGAGTGGCTGAGAGCGAACCGGATACATTCGATGCAGACGTAGCGCTCGCTCCATTTGCGCGCCTGAAAACTTCATTCATGGATCTCCTGGAATTAAGAATGGCCTTCGAGGTTCATGCAGCCGGCCTGGCCGCTACCCGCCGTTCATGGGCGCAGGAATCGAACATCTGGAATGCCGCGCGCCAGTTCGAAGCATCGCTGGAAGATGAAAGCGCACTCGACCATCTCGATTTCATTTTCCATCGCTCGATTGCCGAAGCGACGAATAACGGCGCCTTTATCGAATTTTTCAGTCTGATGAGCCTGCAAATCCTGCCGCAGCCAGCCTTTTCGAGACAACTCAATCCTGCACTGATTACCCCGGATTACATTCAAAACACCGTTGTCGAACACCGCGCCATCTGCGAGGCAATCAGCTCCGGCATTTCGGAAAAAGCGCGAGAAGCCATGCGCGCCCATCTGAACCGCAGCCATTTGCGCTATCGCGGATTTTCAGATGGCACCACCTCGCCGCTCAGCAATGTCGCGCGGGAAGACTGAGCGAAGCGCAGGCTCTCTGTTTAACGACCCATAGCTGGCGATAGAGCCATGCATGGCCAAGGCTGTCTCCCGATGAAAGCAGTCGGCAGAACCGGAAGTTCCTGAAGGGAATTTCCGCCAATGTGCACAACCCGCCATCAAACGTCCGTTGCAACCGCGCACGACCTGTGACCTCCCCTTCATGATTCACGCTTCCCCACGCGTTGGTTTGCAAAGAAATTCTCATTGTCGTCGGGATATTAGATTATATTACCTATAAATTTGATAGATTTTAATTACATAAGATGAGCGGGACAGACGTCCGTTTCCAGACACTCCGAAATCGGAAAATAATTACTTATTTTCATACAGTTACACAAAACTGAGGCGCGTTGAAAACTTCATCGCCTGCGATGCATGGGCGTGAGCTGGAACACAGAACCGACACCCGAAGTACCAGTTCTATTTTTTGTTGCAGACGAGCAGTGCAGGCAAACAGATGACCCAGCGGGAAATCCACCTCAACCTTTTTATGCGGTTACAGGGCAATCACTTGTCCGGATGGCGGCACCCTAAAAACCGCATCAATGAAATTCTCGACATTGATTATTACATTGAGATCGCCCGCAAGGTTGAGGCGGCCAAATTCGACTCGCTGTTCATTGCCGACGGTCTCTCGGTCATCAATCACCCTTGGAAAGGGTTGAGTTGGCTCTTTGAGCCTTTGACACTTCTCTCGGCGCTGGCTGTCTCCACAAAACATATTGGTCTCATCGCCACGGCATCGACAACCTATTCGGACCCCTTCAGCGTCGCCCGCGCATTCGCAAGCCTCGACCACATTTCGAAAGGTCGCGCGGCCTGGAACATTGTCACGACATTCCATCCGGAATCAGCAGCAAACTTCGGAGACCGCCCGAACCCCGAACATGCGACGCGGTATGATCGTGCTGCAGAATTTGTCGATGTGGTGCGAAAGCTGTGGGACAGCTGGGAAGCAGATGCTCTCGTCAGAAACAAGGCTCAGGGAACACTGGTCGATTATGACAAGGTTCACGCCATTGATCACAAGGGGCCCTATTTTGATGTACGCGGCCCGCTGACCAGCCCGCGACCACCACAGGGCCACCCTCTGCTCGTTCAGGCTGGCGCATCAGCCAGCGGCCAGAAATTTGCCGGTGCCTATGCGGACGCGATTTACGCACCAGGCGACGACTTTGACCAGACGCTGGCGTTCACCAAACAGATCAGGGAAGCAACAGAACGTTCCGGACGGCCGCGTAACGCAATCTCCGTTCTGGCAGCCCTTTGCCCCGTACTGGCAGACACTGAGCAGGCAGCCAAAAACATCGCGCAAGAGCTGCATGAACTGTCAACAGTCGATCACGTCTATGGGTCGATGCGCAGTTGGTTTGGACTGGAACTGTCTGAGATTGGACCCGATGAACCCATCCCGCATGAGCTTTTGCCAGAGCCGGATCAGGTTCAGGGCCTAAGAAGCCGCTACGAACAAATCCTGCGTCTGATCAAGAACAAGAACTACACGCTGCGCGACATTGCCAAACATCTCGAAGGCAGCAATGACGGCGGCTATTTCGTCGGCACGCCCGAGCAGCTAGCCGACCGTCTGGGACACTGGTGGGAAACGGGTGCCGTCGACGGCTTCAACCTGTCCCTGCCCTATTACGACGAACCACTCGACATCTTCATCAATGAGGTTCTGCCGATCCTGCAAAAACGCGGGCAGTTCCGTACAGACTATGCAGCCGGAACGCTGCGTGACCGTTTCAGAGGTTGAATACAATGAGCACGATTATCACCGATGTGCAGATTGAAGGTGCGACAACCCATATTCCGGGCCGCTTTCTGATCGGCAATGACAGCTTCCAGATCGTGACCGACGCAACCGCTGGCAAAGGTGGTCGCGGACAGGCAGCAGGCACCTCGCACCTGATTGGTGGCGCGCTCGTCACCTGTGCATTGAACGTTTTCAGAGGCGCAATTGAGCCTGATCTGCCCGCATTTCGAAATGTGCATATTGATGCCCGTTTCCAGCGGGTCGAGGGTCAGACAAACCTCGGCTCGCTCCATCTCGACGTCGCAATCGAAGGTATCGATCAGACCGAGGCCAACCGTCTACGCCAGCTCTACCTCGATAATTGCTCGATCTATCAGGCGCTGACCGCAACGAAAGCGCTCGACATTACTGTTTTCTCCCGCCCCCAATAATCTCCCCAACGCAGGGTAAAATCCATGACCCACACGCTTTCACGTCGTCATTTTCTAGGTGCCGCAGGCGCCTCAGCCGCCGCACTGACACTGGCTGGTAAGTCCAGCGTTTTCGCCGCCGATAATGTTCAGATCCAGCAACAGGTCTGGACAGGCGCGCAGGAAATCGTACCGCAAAAGGTTGCAAGCGCATTTCAGGCTGCCAATCCCGGCGTCAGCATCACCGTTGCACCGGGCTCATCCAATGCGGTGCTCAACACCATTGTAGCCGCCCGCAAGGCAGGCAGCCCTCCACCGATCAATGTCGGTTTCTTCAACCTCGAAAACACCGCACGTGGCCTTGCCGAAGATGCATGGGTGGCACTCAATGCTGCCGACGTAGAGAACCTCGACAATATCCACGACGACTTTCGCCTGCCAAACGACGTCGGCGCATTCCCGTGGATCGACCTCGGCGGCATCATCTACAATGCCGAAAAGGTCAAGGAACCACCGAAGTCCTGGAAAGACCTGTTCGACCCCAAGTATCACGGTCGTGTCGCAACCTTCGATGGATTCTGGACGGGTAATGGCGTGCTTGCAACCGCCTATGCCAACGGCGGCAGCATCGATGACATTGAACCTGCGCTGAAGATTTACGAAGAAGCCGCCAAGTCCGGCCACATCCATTCGCTGTTTAACTCAAACGCCCAGATCCAGCAGCTTCTGGCAAGTGGCGAAGTCTGGATTGCACCGCACTTCCGAGGTATCGTCCTGCCTTGGATCAAGGAAGGCGCACCATTCGGTTATGCGATCCCGGAGGAAGGGCAGATCCTGTTCCCTGAAGGTTTCCAGCTGTTGAACGGCAGCACGGATGATCAGCTGCGCGTCGGCCGCAACCTGATCAATGAAAGCCTGACACGCGAAAACATCATCGATTATGCGGTCACTGCCTCAGTTGTACCTGTCCTGAAAGATAATAGTGGTCTGCCAGAAGAACTAGCCAATGATCCGGCCGTCTCCAGCGAGCAACTCGCCAAGGCCCTGAGACTGGATTACGCGAAGATCGCTGCAAACCATGCGGGTTGGCTCGACCAGTGGAACCGCCGCGTGAAAGCGAACCTGTCGTGACGGCAGCAGCCATCGACATACGCCTAAGCAATGTCGGCAAAAAGTTTGGCGACCAGACCGTCGTTGAACCTTTGAACCTCGATATCCGTCAGGGAGAGTTCTTCTCCCTGTTGGGGCCATCGGGATGCGGCAAGACCACGACACTTCGCATGATCGCGGGTCTGGAAGCACCGACAGAAGGTGAAATCACCATCCGCGGCAAGTCGGTCATCGGTGTTCCCGTGGAGCGCCGGCCGACCAATATGGTGTTCCAGAAGCTTGCCCTTTTTCCTCATTTGAGTGTTTTTGATAACATCGCCTTCGGGCTGAAGCTCAAACGCACGTCAAAACATGAGATACGCAACCGCGTCTCTGCTATTCTGGAAACCGTAAAGCTTGAAGGATACGGACAGCGCGCCATTTCCCAATTGTCAGGCGGCCAGCAACAGCGTGTGGCTATCGCCCGTGCGCTGGTCAATGATCCTGCGGTGTTGTTGCTTGACGAACCCTTGGGCGCTCTGGACCTGCAGCTGCAATTGCACATGCAGCAGGAACTGGTTCGCATTCAACGCGCCTCCGGCACCACTTTTGTGTACGTCACCCACAATCAACAGGAAGCACTTGCGATGTCTGACCGCGTCGCTGTGATGAATGCCGGGCGTTTTGAACAGGTTGATACACCACTGGCGCTCTTTCACCGCCCTGCCTCCGAATTTGTCGCCCGCTTCATGGGGCAGACCAATGTTCTGAGCGGCGAAGTGACAGCCAAAAACGGCAATGAAGCACACGTTTCGGCGCAAGGGCTGACTTTCGTGCTGATCGGCCAGGAAACACTGGCCGTCGGTGACAAGGTGCTGCTTTCCATTCGCCCTGAACGGTTACATCTCGCCACACAACAAGACGCCAAACTCAGCCTTCCACTGTTGCGCACTTTGTTTCAGGGAACGACGGTTCTCTACACATTCGGCCTGCCCGGTGGCGACGAGCTGAACGTTTCGGCACTTGCCCCCTCAGGTGCACTGCCCGAAGCCGGTCAACAGGTTGGTCTGCGCTGGGAAAATGACGCCGCAATCTTGCTCAATCGCTCGCCGGCAGAGACATCATCGAAATGACCCTCCGAGAGCGCTCACCCTGGCTGCTGCTGATCTCACCGGTCGTTGTGCTGGTGGCACTGCCGTTTATCGCCAGTCTGGCGTTGGTCATCGGCTTTGGCTTCTCCGGCAGGCAAGCTATCGGGCTGGAAGTCTGGGCACGGTTCATCACCGACCCGTTTTCGTGGAAGGTCATCTGGACCACCCTGTGGTTGGCAGCCCGTGTGACATTTTTCTGCCTCCTCATCGGTTACCCGGTTGCCTTTGCACTCAACCAACTGAAATCACCGCTGGCCCGCGGCATTGCCTTCACTGTTCTTTTCACACCTCTGTTGATGAGCGTGATTGTGCGGGCCTACGGCTGGATCGTTCTGCTCTCCAGCCAAGGGCTGGTGAACTCCATGCTTGGTATTGCTGGCCTTGGCCCGTTTCGACTGATGCTGAATGATTTTGGCGCGCTGATTGCCATGGTGCATGTGATGTTGCCATTTGCGGTTCTGCCGCTGTTAAGTTCCATCAATCAGTTGCCACCCAGTGGCATCGAAGCGGCGAGAGATCTGGGGGCGAACCCCGTGCAGGTATTGCTGCGTGTCATCTTCCCATTGACGCTTCCCGGCATTCTCTCGGCGATCGAGATCGTATTTGCGCTCGCCGCCTCTGCCTTCGTCACACCTTCCATTTTGGGCGGAGGACGTGTGCTGACACTGCCGCGGCTGATCTATGACAATATCGGCAGTCTCGACTGGGCACTGGCCGCGGTCCAAAGTCTCACGCTGCTTGGTATCACCGTTCTTGTTCTTTTCAGCCTTCGTCGCCTCGGACGGTTGTTCCGTTATGAAGGAGCGCCCCGTTGAAACGCGCCGTCCTCAACATCATTCTCGGCGCAACGCTAGTCTTCATGGCCGCGCCTATTATTGTCGTGATCATCAATGCATTTAATGTCAGCGCCTATAATGCCTGGCCGCCACCCGGCCTGACTTTGGCGTGGTTTCAAAAGGCGCTTGCCAATCAGGGCTTTATCACAGGCCTGTGGCGTTCTCTGGCGGTCGCTATACTTGCAACCCTCGTCATCGTGATGATCGGCATACCCGCCGCCTACGCCATTTCGCGGTTCCGTTTCCGGGGGCGCGAAGTCCTTCGCTCCGTACTGCTTGCGCCGCTCGTCGTACCACGCGTGGTGCTAGGGTTTGGTCTATTCATCCTGTTTGTCACGACACGCTCGCAACTGTTTGGCACTCTACCGGGCATCGCGCTTGCGCATGTCATTCTTGTGGTCCCATTTGTGGTGATCATCTTCCTCGCCGCTCTTGAGGATGTCGATCCCAAACTGGAAGAAGCGGCCCGCGATTTGGGCGCCGGACCGGTTCGTGCGTTCTTTCTGGTGACCCTGCCGCAAATGCGCGTGGCGTTGCTGTCCGCATCGTTCTTCTGCTTCATCACATCCTTTGACGAGGTGGAAACAACGCTATTTGTGGTTCAGCCCGCAGTTAAGACACTTCCCGTTGCGCTCTATCATTACCTTGAATTCCAACAGGATCCGACAATTGCCGCGGTCTCCAGCCTGATGATTGCCGTCACATTTGTGTTCATCCTGCTCGGCCTGTTTCTGACGAATGGCCAATTCTGGAAAAAGATTTTCGGCAATTCATAAGCCGCGTCCCGATCGGAACTGACAGGCCTGCCGATCGTCCAACCATCGGCAGGCCTGTTTTTTTGAATAGTTACGCCGTTTGAACCAGAATGGCGCGCGGCTCCAAAAACTCATCCAGACCATAAGCGCCAATTTCGCGACCAATGCCCGATTGCTTGAAGCCGCCGAACGGCGCGTGAGGATCATGCGGCGCACCGTTGATAATCACCCGGCCGGAGATCAACCGGTCAGCAACAGCCAGCGCGCGGGTTGTGTCGGAGGAAAGCACATAGGCCTGCAAGCCATAATCAGAATCATTGGCGATCTCGATTGCTTCGTCGTCATCGCGGTAAGTAATGACGCTCAGAACAGGCCCGAATATCTCCTCGCGGGCGATCCTCATGTCGTTTGTTACATCGGCAAAGATTGTCGGGCGAACAAACCATCCTCTGCTCATCCCGTCCGGGCGCCCCTCGCCACCTGTCAAAACAGTCGCACCTTCCTGTTTACCGAATTCGATATAAGACTGGATACGCTGCCACTGCCGTTCATTGACAAGCGGCCCGATCCTGACATCCGGGTCACCGGGCTTTCCAACCTTCAGCTTCTCGGCCTCGCTCTTCAATCGCGCCAGCATCTCGTCACGACGCGAAAGCGGGATCAATATTCTGGTTCCGGCAACGCAGGCCTGGCCGCTATTGGCAAAGCCGCTCATCAGGGAAACCGGTATCGCTCTATCCAGGTCGGCATCGTCAAGCACGATTGTCGGCCCCTTTCCGCCTAGCTCCAGAACAACCCGTTTCATCGTCTCAATGGCCGCACGCTGGATGATTTTTGCAGCAGCAGTAGAACCGGTAAAGCTGACAGAAGCGACATCAGGATGTGTGGTGAGTTCTGCTCCTACAACCGGACCAAGGCCGTTTACAACATTCAGCACACCAGCAGGCAGATCTGCGGCATGCAGGCATTCCAGCAATATCTGGGTCTGGATAGCGCTCTGTTCGGCAGGTTTGATCACGACGGTGGAACCTGAACCAATGGCGTGGGCCAGCTTCGTGGCAATGAAACCAAAGTTGCTGTTCCACGGGGTTATGGCCGCCATGACACCCAGTGGCAGCATTTTAACGGCGCTGGAACCGGCCTGCCTGTTAAATGCATAGTTCTCGACCGTTTCGGCCATAACATCGAAAATCGATGCGGTGTTCTGCACGGAAAAACCGGTGAAGTAGGCGGGTGCACCATATTCCTCGGTCATGGCAGCCGTCAGGTCAGGGGTCCGGGCTCGAACAGCTGCACTCAAACGATGCAACATGGCAATACGATCTGCCTTGCTCGCGCGTGACATCGCTGGAAAAGCCCGTTTGGCGGCAGCGATAGCGGCACGCGTGTCATTTGCATTGCCAAGCCTCACTGTTCCGATTTTTTCCTCGGTCGCTGGGTTGAATAGCTCCAATATCTCAGTGCCTTCAGGCGTGACGAATTGACCGTTGATGTAAATCTTGTCGATGTTTCGCATGTCTTGGCCTCCTTGGCTGTTGACAGAAATATGCGTCGAGGTCATCGATCTTATTAGATACACAATAAGATACGGGCTGATGAGGAATATTGCGCAATGACCAAGGCAAGCCTCGCCGAACTTGAAGCGGTTGCCGTCGTTGCCCGGAGGGGTGGTTTCCGGGCAGCAGCGCGGGAACTTGGCGTATCCTCGTCGGGCCTTAGTCACGCAGTTGCGGGTCTTGAAGAGCGTATGGGCGTTCGCCTGTTCAACCGTACCACCCGCAGTGTGGTGCTGACCGCAGCCGGCGAGCAGTTCATCGAGACAATTGCCCCGGCATTGGCTGCAATTGAAGGTGCGCTTGAAAATGCCGGAGAGCATGTGGCAGAACCGTCAGGTGTGTTGCGTCTGAACATGGCACTGGGTGCCGCGCGATTCATTCTCCAGCCTCTGGTGCTCGAATATCTCAGACGGTTTCAGCGCATGCATGTCGAGATCGTCACGGATTCGGAACTGGTGGATGTCATCGCCAACGGATGTGACGCCGGCATCCGGTTGGAAGATCGCATACCACCAGACATGATCGCGGTGCCCATCATTCCTGACATGCGCGAGGTCGTCGTTGCCTCGACAGATTACGTCAAACAGCGTGGCATACCTCACCATCCCAAAGACCTGCTGATGCATGAGTGCATTCGCGCGCGCATGGCAAGCGGTCGCATTTATCGCTGGGAATTTTCCAAGGGCAATGAACGCCATGCGCTTGATGTACCTGGACGCATGGTACTGGATGAAAGTGGCTTGATGCTTGACGCCGCGCTCAGCGGTGCAGGTATTGCCTATCTGTCGGAACGCGCGATCTCACCCCATCTGGACAGCGGCGATCTGCAGATCGTTCTTAGCGATTGGACACCGCCCACGCCCGCTCTCTGCCTTTATTACCCGGGCCGTCGGCACGTTCCGCAAAAGCTGCGGGCATTTATCGACCTTGCACGTGAGTACTCACGCAAAGGCAGCCTCACGACATCGGCATCGCTTGGTCGCGGTTAAATGCAGCGTCTCTTGGCCCACCGGCAAGAGACGCTTTCTTTCTTGTGTTCAATAGGCCATGGCAAGGCTGAACAGACCTGCGAGCGCTGAAGGTTCTGTCGAGGCAATGTCATAGATGCACGGTGCGGCAAACACCGACGCCACAACAGCCAGAATGACCATCTTTCGCATGTCGCCCTCCCTTCAAATCAGCTTGAGCTCTACGTTGATATTGCCGCGTGTTGCCTTGGAATAGGGACAATTCTGATGCGCCTCCTCAACGAGCGCCCGCGCCAGTTCAGCCTCCAGGCCCGGCAGGCTGATATTGAGACGTGCCTGCAGAAAATAGGCATCACCGGTCATCCCGAGATCAACCTCGGCATCGACAGCCGTTCCCTCGGGAAGACGCAACTTTCGCTTGGCCGCAGCCAGCCCCATTGCTCCGATAAAGCAGGCCGACCAGCCAGCTGCGAACAGTTGCTCCGGATTGGTGCCGGGTTTTGAGGTTCCCGGTGGCGACAGCTTCACATCAAGCTGTGCATCATCGCTACGGACAAATCCATCACGACCACCTGTGGTGTGGGTCTTGCCGGTATAGAGAACCTTTTCAATCTGGGTCATGGAAACACTCCTTTGTTGCTGACAAGGCGTGTTTTGACGGATCGACGTATCCTGCGTGTTTCAGAAAATCATTGAAATGTAAGCTATTGTAGGGCCGGGAGCGCGAGATACTTTGACGTACAATTCCAAGGCTTTATTCAATGATCGGGGCGCTCAGTCGAGCGTGAGTTCCGCAACCAATCCGCCACCATCACGATTGTACAAACGCACCGAACCACCAATTGCCACTGAAAGCTGCTGGGCGATCGCCAGACCAAGCCCCGTCCCGCCAGTCTCGCGATTGCGGGATTGCTCCAATCGGAAAAACGGCTGCATGGCAGCCTCCAGCATATCCTCGGGAATACCCGGACCACGATCGAGAACGCTGATAACCGTTTCCCCGTGATTGCCCTGTATCACGCTGATTTCGGCGGCCCCGGAAAACTTGATCGCATTGTCGATGAAATTTGTGAGTATCCGCCGCAACGCATGTGGTTTGGTAGCCACCGTGCCTTTGACAAGATCGATGACGCGGACTGCCTTGCCGGTGTCCTGATAGTCGTAGGCGATGCTGTCGATGAACGAAGAAAGATCGATCCGCGACAGCTTTTCAGCATTGCCATGCGAACTGCGTGCATAGGCAATACCGTCCTGCACCAGTCGTTCGATTTCACTGAGATCACCGACCAGCTTGTCTTTTTCAGGCGTATCGTCCGCCATTTCGGCCCGCAGGCGCATCCGGGTAATCGGTGTTTGCAGGTCGTGCGAAATCGCCGCCAGAATTTGCACGCGTTCTTCCAGATGGTGGGCAATCCGGTCTCGCATGGCGTTAAAGGCACGCCCCGCCCGTGCGACTTCGGCAGGGCCAGTCTCACTCATCGGCGCGCCTTGTTTGCCGGGATCAACCGCATCGGCAGCGGCCGCGAGATCCGCAAGCGGACGGATCGCCTGACGCACCGCAAACCACGTGCACAGTATCAGCAATGCCATCTGGATGGCGAACACATAAGGAAGCCAGCTGGCTATCGGCATGACACCGCGCGGCGTGACATCGATCGTCAACTGCGAACCATCAGACAGGACAACATGCCCCTGCAGCCTTTTGTCATCACCGGGAATTGCCTCAACCGTCAGCGGAAACCGGTGGCCGGCCGCCTCTTCGATCCGCTCGGCGATTTCCGCAGCACGGCCTGACATGTCTGGTATGCCGGCAAGACCCGGCCCCAGCACGAGACGGTAATTTCCGCGGCTGAGCCGGTCAATCCATTGTGGTCTCTCATCCGCTGGCAAGCGGTCGATAACGGCAATAGATGTTGCCAGATCGCTTTCCAGTGTGCCGAGCATCACAGCCTTGGCCGACATGTAGCGTTCAATGAACAGAATGCTGAAAGAAAGACTGTAGGCGATCGCCAGACCGGCAAACAGAATGATGAAAAGCCTTGATCGCAACGTACCGGGCCACCAGCCTTGGCGGTCAGCCCCGTTTTTTGCAGCATCGATTTTGCCAACGCTGGTCATGTCCTGGCTTCCGAAATTTCGACCGGGACGGCAAAGACATAGCCTTCCGCCCGGACGGTCTTGATGTAGGTTGGCTCACGCGCATCATCGCCCAATCTCTGCCGCAACCGGCTGACGAGAAGATCGATCGAACGGTCGAACAGTTCGGCATCGCGACCTTGTGTCAGGTTCAGCAGTTGATCGCGATTGAGTACCCGCTGCGGGTGATCGATAAATACCCTCAGCAAACGGTATTCCGCACCGCTGAGCGCAATTTCCGTTCCTTCTCCGTCAAGCAAATGGCGGCCGACCGTATCCAGACGCCAGTTACCAAAGGTCAACAGACGCCCTGCTTCGCTGATTTGCAGATTTGGCGGCAACATTCGTGTCCGGCGCAAAACCGCTTTGATGCGGGCAAGAAGTTCACGCGCAGCAAACGGTTTGGGCAGATAGTCATCTGCCCCCATTTCCAACCCGATGATCCGGTCCATCTCGTCATCGCGGGCAGTCAGCATCAACACCGGTGTCGCCTTGTGTTTGCCAGCCCGCAGTTCACGACACAGAACAAGCCCGTCGTCGCCCGGCATCATGACATCGAGCACGATCAGATCGACGGTGTTGTTATCGAGAAATGTCCGCATCTGCCGCCCGTCAGCGGCCACCGTTGTGCGCAATCCGTTCTTTATCAGATAGCTCGAAACCAGTTCGCGGATGTCACGGTCGTCATCGACGACCAGAATGTGGTCTATGTGTTCCATGAATGTCTTCAACGTCTTGGGGCTGGCACGCGGTGCTATACCGCATGCGTAATCTACTCTGACAAGAAAAGATATTGGCTCCTAAAACTTGCCAATGTCGAGAACCGCCTGCGCAAATGCCTGTGGTGCTTCCTGCGGCAGGTTATGGCCTATGCCACCAGTGATATTGCGGTGTTCATACCTGCCCGAAAATCTCGCCGCATATACAGATGGGTCAGGATGGGGCGCACCGTTGGCATCACCTTCCATGGTGATGGTCGGGACGGTGATAACAGGCAGTTTGGCAAGCCGCTGCTCATAGGCATCGTACTGTGCTTCACCCTCCACCAGTCCCAGCCGCCAGCGATAGTTATGGATGGTGATATCAACATGATCAGGATTGTCGAAAGCCGGGCTTGAGCGATCAAAAGTCGCATCGTCAAACGCCCACGTTGGAGAGGCTGTCTTCCAGATCAGCCGTACGAAATCATGGGTGTTGGCCGCATAACCGGCGCGACCCCGTTCTGTCGCAAAATAAAACTGATACCACCATGATAGTTCGGCCGCAGGCGCTAGCGGCTTCTTGTTTATATCCTGACTGCCAATGAGATAGCCGCTGACAGACACCAGCCCCTTGCAGCGTTCAGGCCAGAGGGCCGCCATGATATCAGCGGTGCGCGCACCCCAGTCGTAACCGGCAACAATTGCCGTCTCGATATCAAGTGCATCCAGAAGTGCAATCATATCCACAGCGAGAGCCGATTGCTGGCCGTTGCGCGGCGTATCGCCGGAAAGGAACCGGGTTGTCCCGTATCCACGCAAGTAAGGTACGATTACCCGGTAGCCTGCCAATGCCAGAATTGGCGCGACATCGACATAGCTGTAGATGTCATAGGGCCATCCATGCAGCAGTAAAACCGCGGGACCGTCAGCGGGACCTGCCTCCGCGTAACCGACTTTGAGAACGCCAGCGTCAATCTGCTTCAAGGCCGCAAATTCTGTATGGCCATCCGCCTTTGTTGCGGCACTCATCGCCGTTTGCGGCGGTGCGACTGCGGCTTCAGCCTTTGCCAAGACGGGAACGCCGAGCTCGACGGCAGCGGCAGCCATTGCGGCGACACCGAAAAAGTGACGGCGATTGAGATTGATTTCATTGCTCATGAGCTTTCTCCGATTTGCATAATCACGATCAAGAGAAAGCCCGTGCCATGTATCTCCGGTGTGTCGTTGACGACCGAAATTGCATGAGCATGTAGCTTTTAGGGCCCCAGATACAATTCGATACATTTTGCAGGGCGACCGGACACATGCGGGATACGTCGTGACGACCACATTGGCGTCATCGCTGGTTTTACGATCATGACATCACACCAGCTCCACGTTTCAAGGAGACGACGATGACGCTTCTTATCATTGCCTATCTGGGCGGAGCGCTGACCATTCTCAGCCCATGCATCCTGCCCATTCTTCCCTTCATCTTTGCCCGCACCGGGCAGCCATTTCTGCGCGATACATTGCCGATGCTCGCAGGCATGGCGGTAACCTTTGCGCTTGTGGCAACGCTGGCAGCCGTTGGTGGCAGCTGGGCAATCCATGCGAATGAATACGGGCGGCTTGCCGCCATAGGCTTGCTGGCGATTTTCGGCGTAAGCCTGCTGTCGCCACAGATTGCGGCTGTCATCACACGGCCTGTTGTCGATCTTGGAAACCGGCTTATCAATGCCCGTGGCAAACCCGGCTCGGCAAGCTCTCCTGTCAGTGCACTCATTCTCGGTGTTGCAACCGGTCTATTATGGGCGCCCTGCGCCGGGCCTATCCTTGGACTTGTGCTGACCGGAGCAGCTCTCAAAGGCGCCAATCTTGAAACGACCTTCCTGCTGGCTGCCTATGCGGCAGGTGCTGCCACATCTCTTGGTCTTGCGCTTTCGCTCGGCGGTAAAGTCTTCGCCACTCTCAAGAATTCTCTTGGGGTCAGCGAACGCATTCGCCAGGCTTTGGGTGTTGCTGTTCTGGCAGGTGTCGGGGTGATTGCCCTTGGTCTCGATACCGGCCTACTCGCACGGCTTTCCTATGCCAGTACATCTGCCTTCGAACAAGCCATCCTTGACAGCGTTCATCCCAAAACAGACGGTTCCAGCTCGTTTGACGTGGCAAGCAATGGCACGCTCGTGGCACCGGTGGACCTGACCAAGCCATTTCGGGCCAATCTGCCGGTTGAAGGTCGCGCGCCATCGTTTAACGGCGCGGTTGAATGGCTGAACTCGCCACCGCTTACCTCGGAGCAATTACGCGGTAAGGTCGTCCTTGTCGACTTCTGGACCTACTCCTGCATCAACTGCATTCGCACCGTTCCCTTTGTCCGCGCCTGGGCAGAAAAATACAAGGATCAGGGGCTTGTCGTCATTGGCGTTCATGCGCCGGAATTTGCTTTTGAAAAGAAGATCGACAACGTCCGCAAAGCGGTTGGCGACTTCAAGATCGATTATCCCGTTGCAATTGATAACAACTACAAGATCTGGCGTGCCTTCGAAAACAACTATTGGCCGGCCCATTACCTGATCGATGCAAATGGTCAGATCCGGTACCACCACTTTGGCGAAGGAAACTACCGCCAAACGGAACAGGCGATTCAAGATCTGATCCACGAAGCCGGCAGCAACATGCAGGCAAGCACACCAGTCAACCCTGCCGCACAGGGGGCTGAGGCAAGCCCAGATCTCAAGAATATCCGCTCTGGCGAAACCTATCTCGGTTATCAACGCGCGACCGGTTTTGTCTCACCGGAAACCGTCGAGCCGGGCGTCGCCACTGATTATTCTGTCGACGACCCTGATCTCAACCAATGGGGTCTGGCCGGCACATGGACCATCGACCCGGAACAGGCCGTATCGAACAAGCCGGATGACAAGATCGTCTCCCGCTTCAGCGCCCGTGACCTGCATCTTGTCCTCGGTTCCGGTGAGGCCGGCAAACCCATCCGTTTCCAGGTCACCATTGATGGCAAAGCACCGGGTGCACACCATGGTGCAGACATTGATGCCGACGGTTACGGCACGGTCAGTTCGACAAGACTTTATCAGCTTATTCGCCAATCCGGCGACGTAACAACCCGCAAATTCGAAATCCGCTTCCTTGATCCCGGTGTGGAAGCCTACGCCTTCACATTCGGCTGATGCCTGCCCCGTAACCCATTCTCAAAAAGGAAACTTCACCATGCAGCGTTCTATTTCCACAATCGCAGTGGCCTTCGTCGCCAGCCTTGCCGCTTTTGCCGCCCATGCAGCCGACGTTAAAAACATTGTTGTCGTCCATGGCGCCCTTGCCGATGGGTCAGGCTGGAAGAAGGCAACTGAAATTCTCGAAAAGCGGGGGTTTAATGTCACGATTGTCCAGCAACCAATCACCTCGCTGGCCGACGATATTGCTGCAACCAACCGGGTGCTTGACATGCAAGATGGACCGACCCTGCTGGTCGGCCACAGCTATGGTGGCGTGGTCATTACCGAAGCGGGACATAACAACAAGGTGGCTGGCCTGGTTTACGTGGCAGCCTTTCAACCGGACAAAGGCGAAAGCCTGTTGTCGCTGGCAAGTTCCAAGCCATCTTCGGGCATGAATATCCGCGAGACACCCGACGGTCAGTATCTCTATCTCGACCCGGCAGCTTTCGCGAAAGACTTTGCGGCGGACCTTCCTCAGGATGAAACGGCTTTTATGGCAAAGGCGCAGGTTTTTGCATCCAAACAATCCTTCTCTGCCAAGATCGGTGACCCTGCCTGGAAGGCCAAGAGCAGCTGGGCGATCGTCGCGACGCAGGATCGTTCAATCAATCCCGAGCTTGAGCGTGACATGGCCAAACGTGCAGGCAGTGCGATTACCGAAATAACAGCAAGCCACGCGGTCTTTGCCTCGCAACCGGAAAAAGTTGCAGATGTGATTGAGGCTGCGGCACGCCAGTCTTCAAAATAAAAGCCAGCGTACCCAGCGTCTTGGTTCCCTATGCCAGCCGCCCTCACGAGAGGGCGGCTGAATGGATTGCTCGCTAGAGATTTCCGACCCCGCCATCGACCAGCAGTTCCGTGCCGACAACAAAGGATGCTTCATCGGATGCAAGGAATACTGCGGCCTTGGCAAGTTCCAGTGGCGTGCCCAGACGACCGATTGGCACCAATTGCCGGATTTCACGGCGCAACGCTTCTTCCGCGTCACTTTCCAGACCAAGCTTGCCAAGGGCAGGTGTTTCGGTTGGACCGGGGCTCAATCCATTGACCCTGATACCCCTGTCTTTGAACTCGCCGGACAAGGTCCGCGCCAGTGACAGAAGGCCAGCCTTGCTTGCGGCATAGGCGCTGGACTGCGACAAGCCGATATGAGCGGAAACCGAGCCGCAGAGAATGACCGAAGCCGGAGCCTTCAACAGCGGTAAAAGTGCCTGAACGAGGAAAAACGGCCCCTTCAGATTGGTGGCGAACAAGGCGTCATAGGTTGCCTCGTCCCAGTCTTCCAGCGGACGGTGTGTCACATCGCCCGCATTGATGAACACCACATCGAGGACTGGCCATGCCTCACTCAATTGCGCTGCGAGTTGACGTTGTGCCGCGATATCACCCGCCTCGTTGGCAATTGCGATGACATCGGCACCCAATTGACGTTTTGCGTCCTCCAGCCGTTCGACTGAGCGGCCGGTGATGGCAACCTTTGCTCCCTCCTTCAGGAATTGGCGCGCCGTTTCCAGCGCAATGCCGCTGGTCCCACCGGTTATCAGCGCGTGTTTGCCTGCAAGGCGTCCCATAATATGTCTCCTTTTTTGATGCGAGACGATTGTCAGGGCTTTAGTATCTTTTGTATAGTAGGCACCAAATTGCTACTAAAGGAAAAAAATGAAAAAACGCATGGAGCAAATTGAACAAGGTGTACGGTGCCCAATGGTTGATTTCGTCAATCTCATCTCCGGCAAATGGGCAATCCCCGTGCTTTATCGCCTTATTGTTGAAAACCGGCCGGTGCGTTTTGGCACCCTGCAACGTGCAGCGACGCCCGTCACCCAGAAGGAACTGACCCGTCACCTCAGGCTATTCGAAAAACAGGGCTTGGTGAAACGCACGGTCTATCCGGAAATGCCGCCAAGAGTCGAATATGAAATCACGGAACTTGGCCGCACACTGAAACCAACGCTGGATTCTCTAGCCGTCTGGATGACCACACACGGTCCATCGATCCGCACGACGATTAGCGAGGAAGTTGACGCTTAGCACTATCAACCCAGTGTGCCATCCTTCAAGAGAGGCCGTGTCACCGCCACGATGGCATCAATGGCGACCCGCAGGCGAGGCAACATAACAGGAGATGCAGGCCAGATTGCATGAATCGGCAGATGTCCGGCGATCCTATCGTCCATCAAGGAGACCAGCCGACCGCTGGCCAACTCATCTCGTACCAGCCAGCGTGGCAAAAGGCCAAGCCCCTGCCCGTCGCAGATCGCCGAATGTGTCAACAGACTCCCATCAAGCACAAGGCGCGCCTTGGGGTGCCAGCTCACCATTTCCCCGTCGAGACTGTGAAATTGCCACGGTGCGGGTTTGCCCTGACGCGGCGCTGCGATCACATCGTGATCCTCGAGATCCGCTACACTTTGTGGCATGGGTCGTGTCTCGAAATAGCTGGGCGAACCGCATAGAACGATTTGCTGCAGCCCCAAAGATCGAGCGTTCAGGCCGCTGACATCGGGTATCTCGCCAATTCTGACAGCAAGATCCGTCGTGCCATCCAGGAGATTGCTCGGTTCCGTCGATGTTGAAATACTGAAATCAAGGTTTGGCCATTCTCGGCAGAGCGCATAGAGCACCGGTGCGATAATTTTTGCCCCGAAGAGCGGCGGCAGGCTGACGTGAAGCATACCGGCCGGTTCATGCGCAAGTCCGGCGATGGCCACTTCAGCGCGCACTATTTCGCTGCGTGCCCGTAAACATACATCGCGATAAACCACACCTTCCGCCGTCAGGTTAAGGACGCGTGTCGTGCGCTGAAACAGCCGAATGCCCAGGCGGCTTTCCAACCTGCCGATGGCCTTTGCCACAGCCGACGCCGAGAGCCTTAAACGAAGCGAGGCCGCGACGAAGCTGCCCGCCTCGCAGACCATGAGAAACACGCCAATATCGTCGCCAGATTGATGTCGCATGGCAGTCTATTAGCGAATTTTGTTCGTCAATCGAAGGAAAATTATGCGCTTTTACCACGCTTGTGAGGTGGAATATGGTTGCGTTCATGAGCACACATCGAACCTACGCCATCATCGGGGGTACGTCCGGCATCGGACTGGCCCTCGCCCGCAAACTCATTGAACGTGGCGATCACGTCTTTCTCGGCGGACGGTCGCCAGAGCGGCTTGCCACGACACTTACAACATTGGGAGACCGGGCTTCCGGTCGCACCGTGGAGATTACCGACAAGACGTCGCTCCGTGATTTTTTCGCAGAAGCGCCCATTCTTTCAGGCCTTTTTACACCGGCCGCGTCTTACCAGACCGGTTCCTTTACAGACGGTGACATCACCACCAGCGAAGACCTGTTCAAGGCAAAATTCTGGGGCCAATACTGGGCTGTTCACGCTGCCCTTCCCCGTCTGGCACCAAATGCATCTGTTGTTCTCATGGCGGGTGCTGCCTCGGTCCGTCCGATTGGTGCACCGGCCTACGCCGCCTGCAATTCGGCGCTGGAAGGGCTGGCCCGCGGGCTTGCCATCGAACTCAATCCGATCAGGGTAAACTGCCTTTCCCCTGGCACCACCGATAGCGACCTTTGGCGCAACCGACCGCCGGGGATACGCGGGCCGGCCTATGAATACTGGAGCAAACTTTGCCTCGTTCAACGCCCGGCAACGGTCGACGAACAGGCGCATGCAGCCCTGTTCCTGCTCGACAACACCAACATGACTGGCAGCACTTTGTTCAGTGACGGTGGGTATTCGTTACGCTAGTCGACTGTATCAGTGTGCCATAGTCCGTGCAGATCAGGGATCGTATGGACTATGGCCAAGTCACCTCCCTCAGTAGATTACGCCGACCTAAAACATGACCATTTGAAGAAAGTATATTGAAATAAAAACTACAAATGTGTAGTCAGGCCAACGTGACGCCGCCGTGGCATCGCCTTGGAGACATCGCGGCCCCGCCGCCGAGAGAGACACATGACCCTGACTCGCCTCTTTTCCAACCATACTTTGCGCGCACTCTGCGCAGCATTTGCAGCAACATTGTTTGCGTTCACGACGACACCGGTCCAGGCGCAGGAGACGCGCACCATCACCCACAAACTGGGTGAAACCGAGATCGCGGGCACCCCTGCTCGCATCGTCGTGCTGGAATTTTCCTTTGTGCAGGCATTGGATTCGCTTGGAGTGACGCCTGTTGGCATTACCGATGACAATCAGCCGGATCGCATCGAGCAGAACCTCGGTAAAAAGATCGAATACAGCTCCGTCGGGACTCGCCTGGAACCAAACCTCGAACTGATCAGCGCACTGCAGCCGGACCTCATCATTGCCGATGAACGCCGCCATGGCGCAATCTACGAACAGTTGAGTGCCATCGCGCCAACCATCGTTCTCAACAGCTGGGATGGCAGTTACAAGGACATCAAGGATGCCGTCATAACGATCGCGGATGCTATCGGTGACAAGGCCAAGGGTGAAAAGGTCGTTGCCAACCATGAGGCAAAGATGGCCGCCATCGCCGCAAAAATCCCGGCCGGCAATGATCGCAAATTCATGCTTGCCGTTGCCACAGCCGACAATTGGTCTTTGCACACGTCCGATTCCTTCAGTGGCTCGATCTTTGCAGCCATCGGCGTTGAAGCTGCCATCAAGGCAGACAAGCCAGTTGAAAGTGGCGTTGGTCTGGAACGTCTCGTTGCCGTCAATCCCGATGTTCTGCTTGTTGCCACCGATCCAGGCGGCACCATTTTCGACCGCGTGCAGGACAATTCCGCTTGGAAAGCCATTGCCGCCGAAAAGAATAATCTAGTCTTTGAAGTGAACCGTAATCAATACGCCCGTTTCCGCGATCTTCGCACCGCGGAACTGATTGCCAATGATGTATTGAATAAGGTTTCCAATGTCCAATAAGGCAGAGAGGGCCACGGGGCCTTCTGCCCATGAAAACACCAAGATCGGGTGGAGCGGAGCTTTTCGCCGCCATCCGGTCTGGCTGTTTGGTATTCTGCTGGTATTGCTGTCAATTGTGGCTATCGGCAATCTTATGGTGGGAGCCGCTGGCCTCACCATCCAGCAATCGCTTGCCGCCCTGTTCCAGCCTGATAGTTCGGTGGAAACTGCGCTAATCTGGGATGTTCGCCTGCCGCGCGTGTTGCTTGCCATACTGGTCGGCGCCAATCTGGCTGTCGCCGGTGTATTGATCCAGGCACTGACCAGAAACCCGCTCGCCTCACCTCAGACATTCGGGATCAATGGTGGGGCAGCATTAGCGATTGTCGTTTGCGTCATTGCATTCCCCGGACTTTCCGGCGGAACAACGGTGCTACCGGCTTTTGCTGGCGCAGCGGCCATCGGCTTCATCATGTGGGTGCTCTCGCTTTCCAACGCCATCACGCCGCTGAAACTGGCGCTCGCAGGCGTGGCCCTGCAACTGGTGCTCGCCGCTCTTGTGCAGGCTGTGCTCATTGCCAACAATGCATCCACAGACATTGTCTACTGGCTGGCGGGTTCTGTGACCTCTGCCCAGTGGTCAAAGGTTCTGATCATTCTGCCATTCACAGTCATCGGTATCATCATCACCATTGTAGGCGGCCATCATTTCGGTCTGCTGGCGCTGGATGCAAGCACCGGCCAATCGCTTGGCCAGAATACCCAGCGAACTGGTGGCCTTGCGTCAATATTGATCGTTGTCCTCGCCGGTTCATCCGTCGCCGTTGCCGGCCCTATCGGCTTTGTCGGACTGATGGTGCCGCACATCGTCAGAAGCCTCGTCGGTGAAGACTTGCGCACCGTACTGAGCCTCAGCACCGTCGCAGGTCCGCTGCTGCTTGTCGGCGCCGATCTTGGTGGCAAACTCGCGACTTACCCGGCCGAACTGCCGGTTGGCATCGTCACTGCCATTCTTGGCGCACCAGCATTTCTGCTGATCACGTGGAGAAACCGCAATCAATGAACGCAGCGCTGGTTGATCCATCAACATCTCAGCCCTTGCGCACCACGCTGGTATGCGTTGGCCTTGCGGTTTTGCTCGTTCTGCTTGCCTTGGTCAGTATGGCCCTTGGCGCCGTCCCGCTTTCTCTCAACCGAGTGCTGGCGGGTCTTTTCGGCGGACCAGATGCCTTCATCATCGGTCAATATCGGCTGCCCCGCGTCATCGTCGCCATTCTCTCCGGTGCTGCACTCGCATTGGCAGGTCTTTTCTTACAGGTAGCTTTGCGAAACCCGATTGCCTCGCCCGATGTCGTCGGCATCACCAAGGGCGCGGGTCTCGGCGCGATGCTGGCACTGATTTTTGCACCACCAGCCTGGATCATCTGGAGCGTGCCGGTTGGTGTTATCATCGGCGCTGGTGCCGTTGCCGCCCTGCTGCTGGCGATCGGTCGCGGCCTTGGCGGTGGCGTCACCACTCTGGCCCTCGTCGGCGTTTCGCTTGGCGCACTGGCACAAGCCATGATGCAGTTTTTGATGGTGCGTTATCCACGGGGTATCGACCAGAGCATGGTCTGGCTGGCAGGCAGCGTCTACGGCAGCACAATTTCCGACATTCTATCGCTGTCGTTCTGGCTTCTCGCCTGCCTGCCCGTGGTTATTCTGCTCGCCATGGTTCTCGACATTTCTGCCTTCGGTGACGATACGCTGAAAAGCCTTGGCATCTCACCCAATCTTTTACGCGCCAGCCTTGTCTTGACCGCAGTGGTCTTGACGGCAGGCGCCGTCGCAAGCGTCGGCAGCATCGGCTTTTTGGGTTTGCTGGCGCCCCATATCGCTCGGCTTATGGTGGGACCACATGCCCGCCATCTCGTTCCAGCCACCGCACTGACCGGGGCACTGGCACTTCTGTTGGCGGATTTGATCGGACGACTGGTGGCACTGCCAAATGAAATTCCGGCCGGCATTGTCGCTTCGGTGATCGGTGGACCCTATCTCTTCTTCCTCTTGCTTTGGGAGGCTCGCCGTCGTGGCTGATATCCAACAGGACCGTTTACAAGCTGCAACCTTGAGCGTCGGTTATGGCAATAACTCCGTACTCAATCAGGTGTCGCTGGCAATCCCGGACGGAAAGATTACGGCACTGATTGGTGCCAACGGCTCCGGTAAATCCACATTGCTGCGTACCTTGGCACAGGTCCTGAACCCTGTTGGTGGCACGGTCCTGCTGGATGGCAAGGACATTACTCAAAGCCCACGCAAGGCTGTTGCCCGCATCATGGCGCTGTTGCCACAAAATCCTGTCGCACCGGATGGTCTGACAGTTCGCCAGCTGTGCCGCTTCGGTCGTTACCCGCACAAGCCGCTACTGGCGCGCTCCAGCGACCATGATGAAGCGGTGGTCGATACTGCTCTTGCCGACGCAGGCCTGGCCAATCTGGCAAACCAACCGCTGCACCGTCTGTCGGGCGGTCAACGCCAGCGCGCCTGGATCGCCATGGCACTTGCGCAGGAAACACCCATTCTGCTGCTCGATGAACCAACAACTTATCTCGACATCGCGCACCAGATGGAAGTCCTGCAACTGCTGCGTCAACTCAACAAGCAGCAAGGGCGCACCGTTGTCATGGTGGTACATGACCTCAATCATGCCGCTCAGTTTGCCCATCACATTATTGCGGTTGCCGACGGTGGCATTCATGCTGCCGGTAATCCGCAGGAACTGCTGACCGCAGAGCTGATAAAAAGCGTGTTTGGCGTGGCGGCCATGGTCATCCCTCACCCAAGTGACGGCACACCACTTTGCCTGCCACTTGCCGCAGTGTCCTGACAATGACGGCATTCCCATACTGTGTTAGGCAAACCCAATGACCGACCCCTCGCACACAGATTCGGGCGTTGCCCAAGCCTCGGCACTTCTGCGCCGCCATTACGATGCCAATGCGCGCACGCTGACACGGACCGAGCGTCGCGTCGCCGATTATCTGCTGACGCTGGCGCCAGCCGATCTGGCATTTCGCAGCGCAGGTGAGATTGCGGCCGCGAGCGACACCAGCGATGCCACCGTCATTCGCACGGCCCGCCGTCTGGGCTTTTCCGGCCTGCCGGAACTGAAACGCCTGATCAATCGGCCTATCGCCACCCACACATCGCCCAGCACACGTCTTGGCCACAAGATCAATTCCGTGGCGCCGGACGCATTGGCGGCCCGCGATGCCATCTTCGCAGCCGCACACGAAATACTGGAAGCAACCCGCGAAGCGCTTGATCCTGGCGCTATCGAGCAGGCGGTGACACTGTTTGAAAATGCCGGAACCGTCTGGTGTCTCGGCATTGGCGTGGCGGAACAACCAGCACGCCATCTGGCCACCGGTCTGTTGCGTGCTGGCCTTGTCACGCAGACCGTTGCAAGCAGCGGCTTTGATCTTGCCAACAGCATGATTGGCCTTCGCAAGGGCGATACACTGGTGATTTTTCATGCCGCGACCCGCCGTAAGGATATCGCCGCGCTGATAGAGCACGCTGGCAAGATTGGCGTTTCAACCGTTCTGGTGTCCGGCACTCAGCTCAATGAATTGTTCCGCGATCAGGTAACAGTTGCCCTGCATTCCATGGCTGTGGCGTCGAAATTGGCCAGTTGGCTGATTGGTGCAACCGTTATCGGTGATCTCCTCACCTTCCGGTTCTCCGCAAGGAATACGGCGCGCGCCACCGCAACGCATGACAATCTCAACCAATTACGTGCAAAATTCGAGTAAAGCTGTTTTTCTACAATACTTGGCTGGGCCTTCGGCCCCGAGACCTGCGGCGACTTTACCCGCAACCAGATCGCACCATCGTCACGACACGACACCAATGTACGGTTGAGAAAATTATGTTTTTTCAGCGTGATCTGTCCGGTTATGGTATTTATTTGACCGATTGCAGAATCAACTCCGTAAATTATTTGCTGCCCGGCAGCAGTGACCTTGGAATATCATGCTCAAGATTGATCAGCGAACCTCGCGCGCGATGAACCGGCGCCTTGTCCTAAATTTGCTGCGCCGGGAAGGTCCATTGAGCAGGGCCGAAATCGCTGATGTGACGGGACTTAGCCGGGCTACGGTCACCTTCGTTGTTGGCGATCTCGTCAAGGAAAACTACCTCATCGAGCAGGAAACGACACGTGGTGCCAGCGGTCGACGCCCGACACCAGTGGCCATCAATTATGATGGTCATGCGGCTATCGGCATCAAGATGAACATCGACAGGATTGAGTGCATCCTGACGAACCTCTCGACAACACCAATCCTGTCTCACGCGATTGACTATTCCAACACCCGTCCTGAGACAATTGTCGAGGCATCCCATCAGGCAATCAAACACCTGATTGCCAATGCGCCCAAAGGGATCGGCCCAGTAACAGGCATTGGTTTTTCAATGCCCGGCATCATCGACAATCGCAACGGAATTTGTCTGAAAAGCCATCGTTTTGGCTGGAACAATGTACACTTCGCCGAGCAGCTATTTGCAAAATCGCGCATCCCCGTATGGATGGAAGATGACACGATTGCCTTTGCGCTGGCTCACCACCTTTTCGGGCTTGGCCGCAACGTCGGTACATTTATCGCACTCGCCATTGGTGCCGGTATTGGCTCTGCAACCGTGGCAGATGGTGTGGTTCTGCGCGGTGCGCACGGCCACGCCGGGAAACTGGGGCATGTCAAACAGCATCTGGAAGGACCGCTCTGCGAATGCGGTCAACGGGGCTGTCTGCAGGCATCCTATTCCGAACCCGCCATTGTTGCCCGGTGGCGCAAAACCAAGGACTTGCCTGCCGCCAAGGACCGCTTTGACATGCTGGAAGCTGCCAAACAGGGTGATGCCGAAACACGTGCAATTCTCAAGGATGCAGGCGAGCAGATCGGCATCCAGCTTGCAGCCCAGATCAATACGATTGACCCGGAAATCGTTATCGCAGGTGGCGAGGCAACCGCATTCGGGCCGTTCCTGCTCGACCCGATGACGGAAACGCTGGGAAAATACTGTTTTATGCAGGCGCCACCCATACTAGCGGATGAGCGCGACAATTTCTGGAGCCCGGGTGCAGCAGCGCTCGCGACCCAACGACTGTTCGACTTCGAAGTCGATGTAGCCGCAGACGAAACAGCAGTCTGACCAGCCCGCTATGCAGATACAAAAACGTGCGGGGAACTAGGTTCCCCGCACGTCTTGATAGCTCAAGCATCGCTCTCCTGGGAGGGTGGAGACTTAGCTGAGCTCAATCACCAGGCAGCCGTAGCCAGCCAGTTCAGTTGCGCCTGATACGGCTGCATCCGTCAACAGATCCTGACCAGCAGGCAGTGCCTTGAAAGAGCGGCTTTCGCTTGTCGTGTTGATGACGAAAAGCAGGCGACGATCTTCTGCCGTGCGGAGCGATACTTCGACGCCGGATGGCAAATCTTCAACCAGAGGCTCGGCACCCGACTGTGCAATGACAGTCGATACAAGAAGCTCAACCACCTCAGGTGTCAGATAGGTTGCGAGATAGATCGCACGTCCCTGCCCGACCTTGCGTTCGGTCAGCATGGGTTTTCCAGCCAGGCTGCGATCGGACCAGGACCCCAAGACCTTCACATCATCAGCGATCTCGATGGTCTCGTAGAGATGTTCGGCCGTCGCCTCTCGGTTGCCAATCTGCATCTTGTAGGACCGTTCCGACGACGAAGACGGCAGAACCTGCGGCGGCACATACATGCCGGCATCAGGCGCATTGCGCTGGAACAGACCCTGCCCGCCAGCCGCCACAACACGGCCGAACTCTTCAACCTTCACACCGGTCAATTCGGCAAGCTGTGCGCCCGGCGCCTGCTCGCGAATGATATGGTTGTTGCGATCCCGGGTGCCGGTCATCGCACCAACAATCACCGTACCGCCCGCCTCAACAAAGGCACGCAATTTTGGTGTCCAGGTATTATCCCACATAACCCAATGCGGAATGTAATACACCTTCAGGCGAGACAGGTCGTCTTCCGGATGGACGAAGCCGGTCGCATAACCGTTCTGGTAGGCGAAGCGGTGCAGATGAACTGCATCTTCCACCGGCGACGGCAGGCCGATCGGATAAGTCTTGTGGGCTTCCTGGTTGTCGAAGTCCGCGCCGGCAATGCCGATGTCGATATGAACACTGGTGCCCAGCAACTTGCTCTTGATCTTGTTGATGTCCGACGCGAAATGACGTGCCTCTTCATAACGGCGACGTGGCACGTCATCGTGGTCGAGAATGCCCATCCAGTAGATTTCCGCACCAAAATGCGCCGGGCGCCAGCGGAAGAACATCAGACCATCTGCACCACGCGCCACGGATGACAGTGCCATGCGGCGCATTTCGCCGGGCTCTGGTGTCATCGTCGTGAAGGCAGGCTGGCTGCCAAGACCGGATGCCTGCTCCGGCACGATGAAGTTGCCGGAATAGCTGCGGCACAAATCCATCTGCAGGGCCTGGGTTGCGGCATGGCCGCCCGTCCGGCGGAACTCGTCATAGAGCATCGGATAGATGTCGAAACCGATGAAGTCGAGGTCCTCACCGAACTGGCCACGGAAATCGATATCGGTGAGATTGCCGAGGTTGTGGAAGATGAACCAGTCGGAATTGGTTTCACGCAGGATCTTGACCTGATCATGCTGGAAGGTTGCGGTCGCTACAGCCAGGAAACGGTGATAGTCCTGGACGTGGCCGGGGCTCAAATAGGATGGTGCCATCGGCATTGGCAACACGACCTGATCGAAATTGTCATAGGCAGTGGCCCAGAAATGGCCGCCCCAGGCGAAGTTCAAATCATCGATCGTCTGATATTTGTGACGCAGAAAATTACGGAACGCGAGTGCGGCAGAATCCGAGAACGATTCCGACACCGTGGTGTTCAGCTCATTGTCTGTCTGCCAGCCGATAACATAGGGATTGTCCTTATAATGTTCGGCCATTGCCTTGGTAATGCGGCGGCTGTGGTGACGCAGCACAGGGCTGGTCGTGTCGCAATGCTGGCGCGAGCCATGGCTTGCCCGACGGCCGTTGCGGTCAACACGCAGCACTTCAGGATAGTTATGTGTCAACCAACGCGGTGGTGTCGCCGTTGGTGTGCAGAGCACGGTGTTGATGCCAGCCTTGCCGAGCACCTCAATCGCCCGGTCGAACAGGTCAAAGTCGAACTTGTCCTCAAAGGGTTCCCATATGTGCCAGGCAAATTCGCCCATACGCACCGTGTTGAAACCGAGTTCCTTCATCCGCTCGGCATCACGCTGCCAGTAGCTTTCATCGACATGCTCAGGATAATGCGGCACGCCAAGCAAAAAATCGTCAAGGTTAAGCGTGCGCCAAGCCGAAAGCGGCGCTGGATTGGACCGTTTCATATCTTCAAAACTCCAAATTAAATTAAGTGCGGGTGGCGGCTTTCGCAGGAGTGATCGTTTTGCCGTCAGGCCCGAAGAGGTAAGCGTCCGAGAGGTCGAAGCTGACCTTCACCGACTGACCGTTGGAAAAGGCAACGACATCACCCAATTGAACAGTAATGTTCTGGGTGCCCGTGTCGGAGCCGGTGGTGACCACAGGACCGCCGTCAACGTGAAGGATTGTCTCGCGGCCAAGATGTTCGATCAGGCGGATTTTCGCCTCGAAACTGGCGTCACCGGTCTGCTCTCCGGTTTTCAACCGTTCCGGACGCACGCCAACCATGACCTTGTCGCCGACAGAAAGTTTCACGTCGGCGATATCGGCAAATTGCAATTCCGGTAGTCCCTCGACAGTGACGCTGACGCGGTTGCCCGAAACGGTCACGACACGACCTTCAAAGAAATTCATGCGCGGCGCACCGAGGAAGCCGGCGACAAAATGGTTGATCGGGTTGGCATAGAGCTCAAGCGGCGAACCAACCTGTTCGATTGCCCCCTTATTCAGCACCACGATCCGACTGGCCATCGTCATCGCCTCGACCTGATCGTGGGTGACGTAAATCATCGTTGAGCCAAGCTCGGCATGCAGCGTCGACAGTTCCACGCGCATTTGCGTGCGCAGTGCCGCATCCAGATTGGACAGCGGTTCGTCAAACAGGAATACCTCCGGAGAACGCGTAATAGCCCGCCCGATCGCTACGCGCTGGCGCTGGCCGCCGGACAGCTGCTTTGGCCGCTTATCAAGCTGTTCGGTAATACGCAGGATTTCGGCAGCACGCTTTACGGCGGCATCAATCTCGGCCTTTGGCCGTTTTGCCATCTTCAGGCCGAACCCCATGTTTTCGCCAACCGTCATGTGCGGATAGAGCGCGTAGGACTGAAACACCATGGCTATGCCACGATCGCCCGGCTCTTCCTTAGTCACATCACGACCATTGATCGTCAGCGTGCCAGAGGTCACGGATTCAAGACCGGCAATGGTCTTGAGCAGCGTGGACTTACCGCAGCCGGATGGACCGACCATCACGATAAACTCGCCCTTCTCAATCGTAAGGTTGATGTCCTTCAGCGCGTGGAAACCACTATAGTGCTTTTCGACATTGGTAAGTTCGACGCTTTTCATGCCGATCTTGTCCTTATTGTTCGTCTGGTTGGTGGGCGTCGGGTTCTGGGCGGCAACAGTCATCCTTTGACCGCTCCCATGGTGAGGCCCGAAATGAAGTGCTTCTGCATCAGGAAGAACATGATGACCGGCGGGATCGCGACGAAGATCGTGGCGGCCGAAACAATGTTCCAGGCAGAAACCCATTCACCCTTGAGGTTGGAGAGACCGGCAGTAACCGGTTTGACGACATCACTCTGCGTCAGCACCAGCGCCCAGAAATAGTCATTCCAGATGAAGGTGAAGGCGAGAATGGCAAGTGCTGCGAGCGCAGGGCGGACAAGGGGCACGACAATGTGGATCAGTGTCTGCCAGGGTGACGCACCCTCGGCACGTGCCGCCTGGAACAGTTCGTCCGGTAAGGCGGCAATGAAGTTGCGCATGAACAGTGTGGCAAAGCCGGTCTGGAAGGCAACGTGGAACAGGATCAGCGCATAGAAGGTATCGTAGAGGCCGATCGAAACCATCAGGTCGCGGATCGGAATCATCATGATCTGCTGCGGCAGGAAATTACCGCCGACAAAGATCGCAAAGATCACCATCGAACCCCGAAAACGATAGCGCGACAGCACAAAACCGGTCAGCGTCGAGAACACCAGAACCATGATGACCGAGGGCACCGTAATGATCAGGCTGTTCATGAAATAACGGGTCATCTTGGTCTGTTCGAAGACCGCGACATAGTTCTCGACGAGATTGAACTTGCTGGGCCAGCCCCAGTAGTTTCCGGCCATTACGTCATCAAACGACCGGAAGGACGTCATGATGACGGCAAACAATGGCAACAGCCACAGGACAAGCACCAGCGAAACGCCAGCCATATATCCAAAGCGGGCTAGTTTTTTGTTCTCGGGTATGGGACGAGGATACATCGGATCAGCTCCTCTTTTCGGATTTGATCAGCCCGCGCAGATACCAGGCAATGAATATGGACATGATGAGGAACAGGATGGTGGCAATCGCAGCCCCATAACCGAAACGGTACGAGAAGATCGACTGATCATACATCTGGTAGGCTAGCACCATGGAGGAACCGAACGGACCGCCGGCGGTCATCACCGAGATCGCATCGAACGACCGCAGGGCACCGACAACGGTGATGGCAACGGCGATAAAGGCAACTTGGCTGAGCTGCGGCAGAACGATATGGCGCAGCATCTGCCAGCCTTTCGCGCCATCAACACGGCCAGCACCGATCAATTCCTCATCGAGATTGTTGAGACCGGCCAGAAACAGCACCATACAAAAGGCGATCTGTGGCCACAGGGCAGCGCCAACAACAGCAAAGGTCACAAGGTTTTCATCGGAAAGAAGCGCTGGCGCCTCCGCACCGAATGCGTGGTAGATGATGGCCAGCAAACCGAAGGTCGGATCGTAGAACCATCCGAAAATCACACCAACCGTGACGGTTGCCAGCACCAGCGGCATGAAGAACAGCGATTTGATAAATCGCATGCCAGCAATTTTCTGATTGACCAGAAGCGCGATCGCCAGACCGGCGGGCGGCGCCAGCAGGAACGTGATCAGCCAGATCGTGTTGTTCTTCAGCGATACATAGAACTGCGGATCGTCGAACAGTTCACGGTAGTTGCCAAGACCAACCCATGTCTTCGGGCCCATCCCGTCCCAGTCGTAAAACGAGATACGGAACGTCTCAAGCGACGAGGCAATGATGACAACGAGGAAAAGTATCAGGCCCGGCGCAAGCAACAGCGCGGGTGTCAGCCAGTTACGATGGCTGCGCCACCAAAGAGACATGGGCATATCCTATGGAAATGATCGGAGGTGGAACAAGCCCACCTCCTTTTGAAACGAAGCGGCGATCAGCCGTGGATGCGCTGGCGGGTACGCTCGATCTGCGTCAGGATTTGCTCGCGACGCTCAGGCTTTGCCATGAACTCCTGGAAGCCCTTGAGGCCGGCCTGCGCAAGATCGGGATCGCTGTCGCGGTCGTAATACTGCGAAGTGCCCTTGACGTTTTTCAGCTCAGCGACTGCCATTTTCAGGATCGGATCGTCACCGATCGTGCAGTCGCTGCGGGCAGGCACATTGCCTTCCGGCGCAAGGTAAGCACTCAGGTTTTCCGGCTTGTAGAAGTAAGCCAGGAATTCACGTGCCAGTTCCTTGTTCTTCGAACCCGACGGCATGTGGATCGAATCCACCGAGAAGTCCTCGAACTGGTCCATGCCCGGATTGATCGTCGGGAAAGGCGCAAAACGCACATGCTGCAGATCTTCGGCCGGGAACGCATATTTGATAAAGTTGCCGAGATCCATCATCGCGGACTTTTTCTGCACCAGGCTGGCCGCGGCAGGATCCCACTCGTAGGACGAACCGTTTGGCGTGAAGAAATCAGCCTTGATCAACGCTTCCCACTTGTCGAAAACATCCTTGAGCGATGCATCGGTGTATTTCACCTTGCCGTTCATCAGATCCATGTGATGCTCAAGACCATTGATACGCAGGTTCATGTGGTCGAACCACCCGCCGCAAGGCCACTGATCCTTGGTGCCCATGCTCATGGGAATGATGCCAGCCTTCTTGGACTGTTCAGCCAAGGTAAAGAAGTCATCGAATGTCTTTGGAACGGTCAGACCGTGCTGGTCAAACGTATCCTGACGGTAGAACAGACCCCAGAGGATACCGCCTGTCGGCAAACCATATTGTTTGCCATCAACGGTAACGGAACCGAGCGTACCGCCCAGCACATCCGCATAATTTTCCTTCTCTACGAGATCGGAAACGTCCTCGAACAACCCCTTCTGCACAAAACCACGCATACGGCTGCCGGAGAACCAGAAGCAGATATCCGGCGGGCTTGCCACGAGATAGTTGCGGATCGCGGTCTTATGCGCCTCGTGATCCATGTTATTGACGGTGACATTTGCACCGACAGCCTTGCCAAATTCAGCTGCAATCGTTTCAAGCGCTTTGCGCTGACCGGCGTTGCCGCGGTTGGAAATGATCGTTAGCTGTTTTTCCTGCGCTATAGCAGGTGCTGACAGCGCGCTGGATGCCAAAACGGCACCTGTCAGCTGTACAAAACGGCGGCGGGTCGGCTTCAGAATCGTGGTCATGTTGTCCTCCTAAAACAAACGAGAGCTCCCGATCTCAGCGGTATCACTAGGCGAACACCTATCGCTCGTCAATGGTTAGTTTAATAAATTAATGATTGAACTTCCGGTTTTTCACATCGAAGTCAGCGGTCGGGACAAACCAAAATATAAGCCCATCGGGATTGCTAACATTCACTGCTGCTCAGGGAATTGAAGGCTTTAGGACCATACAATTCACAGCTGCACTCAACCACTAGACAGACACATCCGGCAGTCCTGAAAAGGACAGAACCAGGAAATGCCATATAGGATTTACCGGCGATACAGAGGATGCAGAGATGACCACAGGCAGCCCAGCCGGGATCGACTGGCCTTATTTCCACTCGCATTTTATACCAAATGGACCTACCAGCGGATGTTCCAGTTTAGATGCGAAGAAAGCTGACCTTAAATGCGAAGTCCAAAGCGCGAGATGCGAAAGAATGATCCCGACAAAACCAAGGAAGACATTCTGGCAGCGGCCACGGAAGAATTTGCCGCTCTGGGACTGGCCGGCGGGCGGGTTGATGCGATAGCCGAACGCACCAAGACATCCAAGCGGATGATCTATTATTACTTCGGTGGCAAAACCGGCCTTTATCTTGCGGTTTTGGAGAAGGCCTATATTCAGGCCCGGACATTTGAGAGAGAATTGAACCTTGAGGCACTCTCTCCTGTTGAAGCCCTGAAAAAATTGATTGAACACACATTCGACCACGATGAGGCCAACCCCGGTTTTGTGCGTCTGGTAATGAATGAAAATATCCACCAGGCCATGCATCTGAAGCAATCGAAGGCGATCGGGGATGCGGGCCCGCCCGTGCTTAAAACATTGGAAGATATCATCACCCGTGGGCGCAAAACGGGTGTGTTTCGCCGCGATATCGAACCGCTTGATCTGCACATGTTGATCAGTTCACAGTGTTTTTTCCGCGTTACCAACAAACATACATTCGGCACACTCTTCCAGTGCGACCTCTCCGTACCCGATATCTACCAGCGGCACAGACAGATGGTGGTCGATTCCGTATTGGCCTATGTCACCACGGACTGTTCCGGCAGCCAGTGGGCTGCTCCATAAAAATGCCCGGCGCATGGCCGGGCATTTTTTTCCAGGAAATGTACCTGACGGCTTAGTTTGGCAGCGCGTAGGCGATCACATAGTCGCCGCGATCAGGCGACTGACGTGCACCACCGGCCGAGATGACAATGTACTGCTTGCCAGTCTTCGGCGACTTGTAGGTCATCGGCGTACCCTGGCTTCCAACCGGCATACGGGCCTTCCAGATTTCCTTGCCTGTCGCACTGTCAAATGCGCGCAGATAGTAGTCCTGGGTGGCGGCAAAGAATACCAGACCGCCCTGCGTGGCCAGCGAGCCACCAATGGTCGGCATACCGATCGGGATTGGAAGACCCATCTTGATACCCATAGGGCCGGTATCTTCAACCGTACCGAGCGGCACCTGCCACTTGATCTTCTGACTGTCCATGTCGATGGCAGTCAGCGAACCATAGGGAGGGGCCTGGCACGGAATACCGAGCGCCGACAGGAAACGGTTCTTGTCGACCGCGTAAGGTGTACCGCGCATCGGCACGAGGCCCATGACGGTATTGGTCGCTTCCGAACCGCTGTTGACGGCAGTGCTTGGTGCGGCTTCCTTCATCTGAATCCACAGACCAAGGCGCATGTCGTTGACAAATATGGTGTTTGTCGTCGGATCGGTGGAGAAACCGCCCCAATTCATGCCACCAAGCGAGCCTGGGAAATTCAGCGCCAGATCTGTTCCCGGAACGGTGTAGACGCCATCATAACGCATGCCCTTGAAGGCAATGCGGCACAACAGCTGGTCAAATGGCGTCGCACCCCACATGTCGCTTTCCGTCAACGTCTGCGCACCGATCTGCGGCATGCCAACCGATAGTTTTTGTGTCGGAGCATAAGGTTCGTTCGGGATTTTACCTGGTTTGACCGGCACGTCGGCGACTTCCGTCAGAGGTTGACCGTTCGCACGATCGAGCACCCAGATCTGGCCAGCCTTGGTCCCGAAGGTCAGGGCCGGAACAGTCGATCCATCAGCCTTCTTGAAGTCGAAGAATGACGGCTGCATTGGCACGTCAAAGTCCCAGAGATCGTTATGAACGGTCTGATAGACCCACTTCTCGCGACCTGTGGTGGCGTCCAGCGCCAGCATCGAAGCACCGTATTTGTGGTCAAGGTCCGTACGCGTCGCACCGTAGAGGTCAACTGATGGGCTACCAACCGGCAAAAATACAGTGTTCGATGCTGCATCATAGGACATTGCGGCCCAAACATTCGGTGTCGAACGTGTATAGGTCTGACCTTCTGGAGGTAGCTTGGTGATTTCAGGATTGCCCGGGTCAAATGCCCAACGCAATTCGCCAGTGATCACATCGAAACCGCGCATGACGCCGCCCGGCATATCGACCTGAACGTTGTCGGCAATACGACCGCCGACAACAACAGTGGTACCAGCAAGCGTCGGCGCTGATGTCAGCACATATTGCGGATCAGGGGCATCGCCCATACCAATCTTCAGATCGACGCGGCCGTTGGTGCCAAAATCAGGGCAAAATGCGCCGGTGTCGGCATCAATTGCAAAAAGCTCGGCATTGATGGAGTTCATCAGCAGGCGGCGCTGGCAAAGAGCACCTTCCGGAACTGTGGCTGCTGTGACCGGCGTCGAGCCATCAACGGTTGGCTGCTCAAGCGGACGGGTCGCATCGAAATAGGCAAGACCACGGCAGCGCATCCACACGGACGACTTGGCATTGATCTCGTTTTTCCAGATTTCCTTGCCCGTGTCCGCATCGATAGCGATGACGTTGTTATGCGGTGTGCACAAGAAGACGCGGTCACCAACCTGCAAGGGTGTCAACTGGTCTTCCGCACCACCGCCACCGGGGCTGATGGGCGTATCACCGGTCTGGTAGGTCCAGGCAACGGTCAAATCCTTGACGTTATCGCGAGTAATCTGGTCAAGCGCTGCAAAGCGCGAGCCACCGGTCGTGTTGCCGTAGGCCTCCCAGTTCTTCTGCTCCTTGGCCGGATCAACTGGCGTCAAAGGCGCAACGGTACCGTTAAACGCAACGGTCGGATGCGGCACGAACATGCCAGCAAATCCGGCTCCTGAGACAACCGCCAGAAGCGCCGCGATGGCAAAAGACGGCAGATAGGCCGGTGTCTTTCCGGAAGCCTTGCGCAACAACGGCACGCTGAGCACGACCACGGTCGCACCAACGCCAAAGGCCAGCAAACGCGAGATCAGCGGCCAGAATTCAAGGCCGACATCCAGCAACGCCCAGACAACCGTAGCCGCTGTAACCAGGCAGAAAAGAAGTGCGCCAGCGGGCTTGCGCATCATGACGAGCAAACCGGCAACGACGATGGCAATGCCGGAAATCAGAAAGTACCAGCTACCGCCCAGCGACACCAGCTTGCCGCCAGCAGCGGCAAAGAACAGACCGGCGAGAATGAGAACGGCGCCAAGCACGAATAGCCATAACCTGGCTATCGGGGACAGGATGCCTTTAGAGGCTTTCATTTATCTCTAGCTCCAATTGTGGATTCGACAGAGTCGACAGTCAAAGCCCACAGCGACGGAAGCAGAAGCGGAGATCACATTCAATTACGGTCACCACACTGCTTTCGAACGGGCGCCGACATCTTGGCTGGTCCAGATGACCAGCAATTCAGGGAGCGCCCTCTGCAAGGACTTTCTTATATTACCACCATGCCCTCCCACGCACGACAGCGAAGGGAATTTCTTCCCGAGACTGCGGTATAGTGCCGCTGGCATCTGTTTTGCAACCACATACGTACTTGTTCGTACATTTTTACATCAACAATTACTGAAAGACCTTTTGAGCGGATGCCGCCAGAATATTTGCATCGTGAGATTAATAGGAGCACCGGTAAGGCTACCGGCTGGACGCAAGCCCTTTAGCTACAACCCGCTGATTGCGGACAAGGCATAACTCAAATCTAACGCGAGTACCGAAATGAGGACTTCCGTCCTTGTAAGGCGCAAAAATTAAATCGATAAGCCTATCAATTGATCATTTGCCGCTTTTGGAATCAGACTCATTTTGGCGCCACCCCTCCATTTTGCCCACAACAGCGGCAATTTGCCTGCATTCAGTTCAAAACACCGTCAGATGCACAACGTCGTGCATCTGAGCCGATCTGCACTAACTCCCGCCGCTAGCCACCAGGCACGGATGACGGGCGATGCATCCGGCACCGTGCGAGAGCACTGTCCCAGCGGGTTTGCCGACTGAAAACCGGCGGCCCTCATGCCTTCTTATTGATGATGAAAGGAGTGTCGCCATGGCGACCGTCGACGAGAAACTTGAACCCATTCTAGCCCAGGTCCTGCAGCGCAATCCTGCGGAGCCGGAGTTCCATCAGGCCACCCGCGAAGTGCTGGAAAGCCTCGGCCTCGTCGTCTCCAAACATCCCGGCTACCTCGCCGATGCCCTGATCGAGCGCATCTGCGAACCGGAACGTCAGATCATTTTCCGCGTGCCATGGGTTGATGACAAGGGTCAGGTACAGATCAACCGTGGCTTCCGCGTGCAGTTTAATTCGGCACTCGGTCCTTATAAGGGCGGACTCCGTTTCCACCCTTCCGTCAATCTCGGTATCATCAAGTTCCTTGGCTTCGAACAGATCTTCAAGAACGCCTTGACCGGCTTGCCGATCGGCGGCGGCAAAGGTGGTTCGGACTTTGATCCGAAGGGTCGTTCCGAAGGCGAAATCATGCGCTTTTGCCAATCCTTCATGACCGAACTTTATCGTCATCTCGGCGAACACACCGATGTGCCTGCTGGCGATATTGGTGTCAGCGGCCGCGAAATCGGCTGGATGTTTGGCCAGTACAAGCGCCTGACCAACCGCTTTGAGGCAGGCGTCTTCACCGGCAAGGGCCTGAGCTATGGCGGCTCTCTGGTGCGCAAGGAAGCGACCGGCTACGGCGCCGTCTATTTCACACGCGCCATGCTGGAAAGAAAAGGCACCGACTTCGAAGGCAAGAAGGTTACCGTTTCCGGTTCCGGCAATGTGGCGATTTATGCCATGGAACAGGCTATCAGCTATGGTGCAACCGTCGTCGCTTGCTCTGACAGCAGCGGCTACATCATTGACGAAGAAGGCATCGATCTTGACCTCGTCAAGGAGATCAAGGAAGTCCGCCGTGAACGCATGTCTGAATATGCCCGCGTCAAGTCCAAGGGCGTCCATTTCATTGCATCCGGCAGTGGCTCGATCTGGGACGTGCCTTGTGACGTTGCGCTACCTTGCGCCACGCAAAACGAATTATCCGGTCGCGATGCAAAGACCCTGATTGCCAATGGTGTGATTGCCGTCGCGGAAGGCGCCAACATGCCGTCGACGCCGGATGCAGTTCGCGCGTTTCAGGAGGCAGGCATTCTTTTCGGACCGGGCAAAGCGGCTAATGCTGGCGGCGTTGCCACCTCGGCACTGGAAATGCAGCAGAACGCCAGCCGTGACAGCTGGAGCTTCGAGACTGCCCGCGAGCGTCTTGGCCAAATCATGCAGGGCATTCATGACCGCTGTGCAGAAACAGCTGAAGAATATGGCGCGAAAGACAATTACGTGCTTGGCGCCAACATCGCCGGCTTTATTCGCGTGGCAGAAGCCATGCGGGCGCACGGCGTGATCTAAAGTGTAGATTTAGCCTATTGAACGGCTCCGGCGTTTTTGGCCGGGGCTGTTTTTTCCGGCACCTGAAAACGGACCGTGGTTCAGAAAGACGCTGGCGCAGTCAAGGCATACACAATGAGCCGCAGATGCTGCCCACCATCGACTAGCAGCGACGTATATTCAAAGTTCAGTAATGTCCCATCGACCGCAAGCGTGCGAACACCCGTACAGGGGGCAAGTACGTCCTGTTGACGCCACATGGCCTTAAACTCTGGCGATACATGTTCCAACTCATCGATCAGGTGACGCATGCCGACCTCGTCACGCGAGCCTGCATAATCACGGCGGAAGCTTTCCAGAACCGCAGGGGCGTCCTTTTCCCATTGCGCAAACGTGTTCCGTAAAACCGGATCGGTGAACAGCATCCAGAGAAGGTTGCGTCGCGTCGGTTCATGTCTGCCGAAGCCAAAAAGATGATCGGCAGGGCCATTATACGTCAATACGTCCCATCGTAGATTGATGACGTAGGCGGCGTGAGGTGCAAGGTCTGAAACCAGCCTCGCAGCCAATGGTGGCACAGAACAAAAGGTAATGCCTGGCTCCGCTGGTGGACGCGCATGCGCCAGCAGAAACAAATGCCGACGCTCCGTGGCATCGAGTTTGAGTACTCGCGCAAGATTATCCAGAAAATCAGAAGAGACGCCAATCTCTCTCCCCTGCTCCAACCATGTATACCAAGTAAGACCGACGCCAGCGAGTGCGGCAACTTCCTCGCGCCGCAAACCCGGCGTGCGCCGACGTTTTGCTCTCGGCAATCCGACATCTTCAGGCGCCAGCCGCTCACGGCGCGCGCGCAGAAATTTGGCAAGATCGGGCCTGGTTCTGTCGAGAACTCTCATGATCAACCTATTGCTGACTGTAATAGTATAATGAGTTAAATTGTAACAGCTTCACATTCGAGCCACATCTACCGCGTCACAACAAAGGGACGCAAGATGAGCACTGAAATCTGCACGAGCGAAACAAGGACGAGACACGTTTCGCACCAACCGGAAACCGGAAGAAATCCCACAGCGCCTCTGCCTTGGCTCGGGCTTTTTGTGTTGCTTCTCGCAGGGTTTGTAACGATCTTTGACCTATTCGTCGTGAATGTCGCAATTCCGTCTATGCAGTCCAGCTTGGGTGCAAGCCTGTCAGAACTTGGCTACATCATTGCAGGTTACGAGTTGGCATTTGGTGTATTGCTAATCACCGGCGGCCGGCTTGGTGATCTCTACGGTCGGCGTCGGTTATTCATCACTGGAATGGCTGGATTTACAACCGCATCACTGCTTTGCGCGATCGCGCCAGGCGTGGAAATACTGATTGCCGCGCGTGTATTCCAGGGGTTGGCAGCCGCACTATTATTCCCGCAAGTTTACGCATCGATCCGTATCAACTTCCCAGAAGATGCTGGACGCAAAGCCTTTGGCCTGCTTGGGATGACGCTTGGCCTAGCAGCAATTGCCGGGCAGATCCTTGGCGGCTTGCTGGTGGAAGCCAACGTCTTCGATCTCGGCTGGCGAACAATCTTTCTGATCAACGTGCCTGTTGGGATATTTGCCATATTCGCTGCTCTTCACATCCCGGAGACCTGTTCACAACAGCGTCCGGAAATGGACTGGCCGGGCGTGGCCTTGGTGAGCCTCGGTCTGACAGCACTGCTGATACCGCTCCTTGAAACGCCCACACATGGCTGGCAAATCTGGAGTAGTGTCTCGCTGCTTTGCGCAATCACCCTGCTTTTGGTGTTCTATCAATATGAGGAAAAACGAAGACTGTCGGGACACGCCCCCTTGGTAGACATGACACTCCTGCGCCAAACACGCTTTGCAAAAGGCGGCGTGCTTGTTTTGTTGATCTACTCCACGTCCTCGTCATTCTTTTTATGTTTTGCCTTGCTCGCTCAAACCGGTTTCGGCCTCAACCCGCTTAAGGCTGGCAGCATTTTTGTGCCTTGTTCAATTGCCTTCGTCGTCATGTCGATCATCGCACCACGCCTGTTCGCACGGTTCGGTGCACTGTCAATTGCAGTCGGTGCCTTGATTTACACCCTGTCATTTGCCGCAATGATCATGCAGGTGTGGGTGGTGGGGGCAGGATTGGTCATCGCACATCTTATTCCCGTCCTAATCCTTATCGGAGGGACGCAGGCAATGGTCATGACGCCACTGCTTAACCTCGTGCTTGGTTTTGTGAGCGAACGACAGGCTGGCATGGCCTCGGGCATGATTTCAACGCTTCAGCAGGCAGGAGCAGCACTCGGCGTTGCAGTCACCGGCATTCTTTTTGGCTCGGTGCTTTCGAGCGGCGTGGCTCCAAGTGACCAGCAAGGCTTATACGCCACTGCCTTCGTTTGGGGTATGAGCTGCAATCTCGTTGCCGCGAGCCTTTCTGCTGTATTGCTCTTCACCCTGAGAAAAACCAAACCGCCACTGCCATCACATATCTAAACGCCGACGAGGCATCACTTAGACAAAACATCATAAGTTGTTCTCCATTCAGAGAGCGACCTTTAGGAAATCGAGATTTGAACAGTTCACCCGCAGCACGTGATGCCGATAAATCGACTGACAACCATAAACATTCAGAGCATTCTGCCTGGTAGATGCACATCATAAAAGCCAAGCAAATCAGATGCTTTAGATATGAATAGGTGGACTAAAAATACTGTATCCCACATCCACCAGGTTTGTTTCATAGCGTCGGGATCATCTGAGGCAGTGGCTTTTCATTACTCGATAAATCAATTTTAGATTGAAATTTTAGTATGACTAAAAAATGCTTGACAAAAACCCGCTCCAATCCTTTGATTGTAGTAATACTAAAAAAGAGTGGAACTAAAAATGAATCCTGTAAGCGGCCCTGCGCATAGCGCAGCCGACATTCAGCCTTTGGGAGAACGGTTGCGCCTTTGCCGTAAGGAGCAAGGCCTGACCCTGCAGGAAGTTGCTGATAAGGCAGGATTCTCGGTCGGTTTCATTTCCCAGATCGAACGCGGAATTACAGTTCCCTCCCTCACCTCACTGGTCGCTGTATGTCGCGTGCTGAAAGTCGACGCAGGTTCATTTTTCAACTCGCAGAAACCCAGCTCCTCGGTTACCCGGCGGGAAAGCCGTGAGGCCTACGGCCTTGGCGGCGAAGCTGGTCGTGCCGTCACCTATGAGCGCCTGTCGGCAGCCTTCACCGGCAATGTTTTGCGCAGCACCCTCATTCACGAGCCGCCGGGATATCGAAGCGAGCCGATGTCGCATGAGGGGGAAGAGATATTCTTCGTGCTGGAAGGTGCCCTCACCATCGAGATTGATGGCGAGCGCATGATTTTGGAAGCAGGCGATTCCGCCCACTTTCCGTCGACACGGGTCCATGCCACCTGGAACCACACCACGGGAACAACGACGGTTTTTCATACCTGCACCATGGATGTTTTTGGTGACGACCATACCAACACCAACGGCGACAGCCTTGTTGTGACGCGCGCGGCCAGCCGACGCAGCGCGCCCAAGCAGCCGGTCATTGGCTCCAAGACGCCTCCCATGAAGTCCAAAAAGCCCATAACAAAAAAAGGGAACAGGAAATGAAAAACAGTTTCAAGTTATTATCAGCAGCATTGATTGCTACCGCATCGCTCTACGGATACGCACAGGCAGAGACCGTTCTAAGGCTGGATGAATCGCCCGTTGGTGAGCTGGATCCGGCCAAGGCGTCCGACTACGCCGACTCCATCCTGATGTTCAATGTTTATGATGCTCTGGTCATCCCCAAACAGGGACAGCCTGGATACGATCCCTACCTGGCGACCGGCTGGGAAATTGACGGAACGGCGTATACGTTCAAACTGCGCGACGACATCAAATTCCAGAGCGGCAATCCGTTGACGGCAGACGATGTCGTGTTCTCGCTAGAGCGCATGAAGGCACTAGGTGCTGGCCTTTCCTACCTGTTCACCAAGGTTGAAAAGGTTGAGGCGATTGACGCAACCACCGTGAAATTTACGCTCGCAGAACAGGACGCCCCCTTCATCTCGGCACTGACCCGCCTGCCAATCGTCGACAAGAAACTTGTTCTCGAAAATCTGGGTGACGGCGAAGGCGACATGAAGGACTGGGGACAGGCTTACCTCTCCGGTCATGCAGCCGGCAGCGGCGCTTACAAGGTCGTTTCACACAATCCGCAGGAAGAAACCGTCATGGCTAAAAATGCCGGCTACTTCCTTGGCGTGCCGCCCAAAGCCCCAGACACAGTACGTCTTCGTTACGGACTGGAGGCGGCAACCGTCAGAACCCTGATTTCGCAGGGTCAGCATGAAATTTCCTCGCAGTGGTTGCCACCGGAAGTCCTGAAATCTCTAGCGACCAGCGGTGCTCAACTGCTAACCGAGCGCGGTACATCCGGCTTCTACGTCAAGATGAACACCACCAAGGCCCCATTCGACGACGTGGAATGCCGCCTCGCGGTATCCTACGCCTTTGATTACAACGCCGCCGTCAAAATCGTGGCCGTCAATGACACGATCTCGCAGGGCAGTGCTGCCACCGGTCCTATTCCGGTCGGCATGATGGGTGCCTTGCCTGCAGACCAGACACTGGCGCAGGATCTGGACAAGGCCAAAGAACATCTGGCCAAGTGCAAATACAAGCCAGAAGACATCAAGATGGATATCTCCTGGATTGGTGAGGTGCCGTTGGAAGAGCGTTTTGCATTGCTGATGCAGGCCAACTTCAGCCAACTGGGCATCAAGGCAAACGTCAAAAAAATGCCATGGGCGCTGTTTTCCGAACAGGTGACGAAAGCAGAAAACACACCTGAAATCAGCCAGGTCTTCGTCAACACAATGACCGGAGACCCTGATACGCTGCTTTACAGCATGTATCACTCAACTGCTGCCGGCACATGGATGTCGCCAGAACATCTGAAGGACCCGGAGGTTGACGCATTGCTCGACAAGGGCCGTGAAACAACCGACGAAGCAGAACGTGCGAAGATTTATCAGGAGCTTGGTCTCAAGCTGAAATCCATCGCCCCGTCCATTTATGGTCAGGATCAGATTTCGGTTTTTGCTGCCTCGCCCAAGGTGTCAGTTCCAGCACTTACCGATCCTGCCAAGGCGTTTCCTCTTGCTGCGTTTGGCTTCACATTCCGTCTGATGGAAATGAACGAGTAAAGATGATGTGCCGGGCGGTCCCCCGTCCGGCACTCCTTTAACTTTCTGAAAGAAAAACAGATGTTTCCTGTCCTGCATCTTCTCGCGAAGAAGCTGGGTACGTCGCTTATCGTCCTTTTTGGCGTGTCCCTGCTGATCTTTGCCATAGCCCGGATCATTCCCGGCGACCCGGCGCGCATTGCGCTCGGCCCTAATGCCACGGCTGAGGCCGTTGAGGCTCTGAGAGTAAGGCTGCACCTCGATGCATCCTTCATCGAGCAATATGGCTACTTCATCGGTAATCTTCTGCGCGGTGATCTCGGCATTTCACTTTATACCAACCGTCCCGTAACAGCCGACATCGCACAATTCCTGCCGGCCACGCTCGAACTTGTCATCGTGTCAGGTATCATGATGGTGCTGTTCGGTGTGCCACTTGGCGTTCTGTCCGCACGGTATCGTGGCACCGTCGTCGATCACCTTATACGCCTGATAACGCTGCTCGGTGTGTCTGCTCCCGGCTTCGTTTGGGCCGTCATCCTGATGTTGCTGTTTGCCTATTACCTGCCGATTTTCCCAATCGCAGGACGGATTGCAGACAGTTTCACCATTGTGCCTGTGACTGGCTTCTTGTTGCTCGACACGTTGCTGGCAGGTCGCCCGGACGCCTTTGTTGACGCCCTTTCGCACCTCATTCTTCCAGCCTTCGCGCTTGCCCTTTCCGGCATCGGACAGGCCGCCCGTCTGGTCCGTTCCAACATGGTGGAAACCTACGATAAGCCCTATATCGAAATGGCGCAGGCCTATGGTTTTCCGGAAAAGCGGATTTCACGCAAATATGCCTTCCGGCCATCGATGATCCCGTCTTTGACGATCATCGGTCTCGATTTTGCGGCCATGCTCGGCAATGCGTTCCTCATCGAAGCTGTTTACGCCTGGCCCGGCCTGTCACGTTACGGCGTCGCAGTGGTTTTGCGAAAGGACCTCAACGCCATTATCGGCACGGTTCTCATCATTTCCGCCATGTTCCTCATCGTCAATCTCGTCGTTGACTTGCTGGTCTCCGTCATCAATCCGAAAATTCGCCTTGCAAGGGGGAAAGCATGAGCAAAACCCTCTTTGTACTTGTGCGCAATCCGCTTTCCCTGATCGGTCTGATGCTTGTGGCTTTGGTGGTATTCTCGGCGGTTTTTGCCGACTTCATCGTGCCCTTCCCCGAACATCAGGGTGCTGTCGTCGATTTCCTGAATTTCAACAAGGCACCTGAATGGCCCTACATATTCGGCACTGATCTTGTCGGCCGTGATCTCTTTACCCGCATCATCTATGCGTACCGGGTATCGCTGATCCTCGGCATCGTGGTGCTGGCGATTGCAGTTCCGGTCGGCGTCGCCATCGGTCTTGCCGCCGGTTACCTCGGCGGCTGGACGGAATATGTGCTAATGCGCATCACCGACGTGTTCCTGTCTATCCCACCACTGGTTCTTGCCATGTCGATGATGGGCCTTCTGGAACCGACACTGACAAACGGCATGATCGCGGTCACTGCCATGTGGTGGCCTTGGTACACACGCCTTGTCTACAACCTTGCCCGATCCGAAAAAGAAGAAGGTTATGTGCTTGCCGCCGAAGTGATCGGCGCCTCGCGCCTGCACATCATGTTCCGGGAAATTCTACCGAACTGCGTCCCCTCGATCCTGACCAAGATGACGCTGGATTTCGGCTTCGTCATCCTCATCGCCTCCTCCCTCTCCTTCTTGGGGCTTGGCGTACAACCGCCAACACCGGACCTGGGCTCGATGGTCGCCGAAGGTGCAAAATATCTGCCTGATAGTTGGTGGCTCACCGTCTTCCCCGGCCTTGCCATTCTAATTGCGGTGTTCGGTTTCAACCTGATTGGCGATGCGCTGCGCGAAATTCTGGGAGTGGATCAATGAAAACCCCAACCCTGAAAATCGAAAACCTCAAGCTTGGTTTCAAGAGCTTTTCCGGGACCAACGCGGTGTTGCACGGCATATCGCTGCACATCGCCAAGGGCGAAAAGGTTGCGCTGGTCGGTGAATCCGGTTCCGGAAAATCCGTAACCGCCCGCATCGTGCTGGGACTTCTGCAAGAGCAAAAAAATGCCAAGATCACCGGCGGACTGGAATTTGAAGGTCGCAACCTCAACGCCATAACTGCGCGCCAGCGCAAGGAGTTACGCGGCACGGATATGTCGATGATCTTTCAAGATCCGACCTCGTCGCTAAACCCGGTCTACACCATCGAGGTGCAGTTTCACGAAGTTCTCAAACGCGCGCGGCCTGATGTCAAACGTGCCGAGGCCCGTGCACTTGCGCTTCAGGCACTGGCAGATGTGGCCATCAACGAACCTGAACGGGTTCTGGATTCCTACGCCTTTCAGCTGTCCGGTGGCATGAACCAGCGTGTGATGATTGCCATGGCGCTTGCCAACAATCCTGCCCTGCTTCTGGCTGACGAGCCGGGAACAGCACTTGATGTGACCGTACAGGCCCAGACGCTGAAACTGATGGGTAAGCTGGTGGAAAAACACCATACGTCGGTCTTGTTCATTTCCCACAATCTTGGTGTTGTGCGGGAATTTGCAGACCGGGTTTACGTCATCTACAAGGGTAACATCGTCGAGCAGGGCAAGACCGAAACCCTGTTTGATAATCCGCGCCATCCTTACACGCGCGCGCTCCTGTCTGCCGTTCCACGCATCACCGGCGGCGGTATTCCCGACATCGATGACGATCCCGCGCATTTCAGTGCGCCGCTCATCGCGCATGAAGGCTTTAGCGAGAAGGAGCTTCTGGCATGAGCGCGCTTCTATCCGTTCGCAACATCTCCAAAACCTTCAATGTCGCCGGCCGAGACGTCACGGCGCTGGAAAATATTTCCTTCGACGTCAATGCCGGAGAATGCCTGGCTGTGGTTGGTGAATCCGGCTCCGGCAAGAGCACGATCGCCAACATCATTTTAGGCATTTATGCGGCCACGTCAGGTGATGTTGCCTTCAAAGGCGAGACGCTTCCGGCAAAACGGACGCAGACACATCGGCAGAACATTCAGCTTGTGCAGCAAAATCCCCTCTCATCGCTCAATCCACGCCGCAGCATTGGCGCCTCGTTGCGGCTGGCTCTCGACGTTCACAATATCGGCGACAAGTCCGGACGGGACGAACGCACCGGTGAACTGCTGGAAGAAGTCGGATTGCCGGAAGATTTCCGCAAACGGTCTCCATCGGCCCTGTCCGGTGGCCAGCGCCAACGTGTCGCCATTGCGCGTGCGCTGGCCTGCCAGTCGGAACTGGTCGTTCTGGATGAACCGACATCCGCACTCGACGTGCTTGTACAGGCGCGCGTGCTGAAACTCTTGAAAGAGCTGAAGGACAAGCGTGGCTTGACCTACCTCTTTATTACCCACGATCTGTCCGTGGTGCGCAATATTGCAGACCGTGTCGCCGTTTTTGAAAAAGGCCGCATCGTCGAAATCGGCAGCACGGACGCCATCTTCACCAATCCCCAACATGCCTACACACGCCGGCTTATCGGCGCAGTTCCGGTCGTCAGCCGCGATGAAGCGGCCCTGCGCGATCGCCTAATGGAGCAGGAAAATGCAAATGACTGACTATAGCGATTTCAATGCCGCACTCGCTGAAGCTGGCGATCAGCCACACAAGGCCATGGTGGCGCTGGAAGCTCTGACAAAAAAGCTTGTCGGCGCAAAGCTCTTCACCATCATGACCGCAGACACCGTGGGTAAAAACTCCGAGCGCGTTTATTCCGGCCTGCCAGATGTCTATCCCGTTTCAGGTACCAAACCTTACAATGAAACCCGCTGGTCCGAAATTACCCTCAAGCAGAAGCAGACCTTCGTTGCCAACACGATCGAAGACATTGCCACAGTTTTCGATGACCACGAGATCATCAAATCGCTCGGCCTGGGCAGCGTCATCAACGTGCCGATCATCGTCGACGGCAATGTTATCGGCACCCTCAACTGCCTGCATGAAACCGGTTTTTACACGCCAGAGCGTGTGGCTGCGGCTGAAGCACTGAAATTGCCGGGCACCATTTGCATGCTTCTTCACACCCAGAACAAGGCTGGAGCACACTGATATGAGCGGAAAAACCATTCGCGTCGCAACTGATGTTGGTGGCACGTTCACCGATCTCGTTTGCTTCGAAACGGACCACGCAACCGGTGAAGCAACCATAACCACCGCAAAGTCAGACACCACGCCTCCCAACTTTGAGCAGGGTGTTCTCAATGTTCTGGACAAGGGCGGCATTGATCCTGCCAGCGTGGATTTTTTTGCCCACGGCACCACCGTTGTCATCAATGCGCTGACTGAGCGCAAGGGCGTCAAAGTTGGCCTGATCACCACAGAAGGTTTCCGTGACACGCTGGAAATTGCCCGCGGCAACCGCCCGGACTTTTTCAACCTGCATTATGAAAAGCCCGACGTTTTTGTGCCGCGTTATCTGCGTCGTGAACTGCCGGGACGTTTTACCTACAAAGGCGAGGAAGTAACGCCGGTTGATCTTTCCTCACTGCCGGAGATTTTGAAGATTTTCCGGGATGATGGCGTTGAAGCCATCGCCGTCTGCTTCCTGCATTCCTATGCCAACCCATTGCATGAACAGGCTGTTATTGCCGAGATCGCAAAGCTGTGGCCAGAGGTGGCGGTCGTCTCCTCACACCAGATCACCCGTGAATGGCGCGAATATGAGCGCAGCAACACCACTGTTATGTCGGCCTATGTGCAGCCAGCCGCCGAACGTTATCTCAAACGGTTGAACGATGGCCTGAAAACCAAGGGTTTTGATGGCAACCTGTTTATCATGCAGTCCAACTGCGGCGTAGATTCGCTGGATTCGGTTTCGAAAATCCCGATCACCATGGTTGAATCGGGCCCTGCCTCCGGTTTCTGGGGTGCCGCAGAACTGGGCAAGCTAATTGGTGAACCAAATGTGCTGGCACTTGATATCGGTGGCACGACGGCAAAATGCTCGCTGATCGAAGGCGGTCAGGTCCGCATCATGACCGATTACTGGATCGAGCGCGACCGCACCTCCGCCGGATATCCAATCATGGTACCGGTCGTCGACCTCGTGGAAATCGGCAACGGTGGCGGCTCGATTTCCTGGGTAGATGATTTCGGCAAGCTGCATGTCGGTCCGAAATCGGCAGGCGCGATGCCTGGACCTGCGGCCTATGGCCGTGGCGGCACGGAAGCGACAACAACGGATGCCAATCTTTGGCTGGGACGTATCAACCGTGATTATTTCTGCGGCGGTTCGGTCGAGGCCGATATGGCCGCGACTGAAAAGGCGCTGAATGCCGTTGGCGGCAAGCTTGGCGTATCTTCCGACGAGGTAGCACGTGGCATTATCCGTATTGCCAACAACAACATGGTCAACGCGCTGAAGCTGGTGTCGCTGAACCGTGGCTTCGACCCGCGTGACTTCACCCTGGTGGCGTTTGGCGGCGGCGGTGCCATGCATGCCGTGGCACTGGGCATGGAACTGGGCGTCAAAAAGGTTGTGATTCCGGCAGGTGCATCGGTTTTCTCTGCATGGGGCATGATGATGTCCGATCTGCGCCGCGATTATTTCGTGACCAAGCTGGCCGACCTGAAAGATGGTGCCGCGGCAATGATCGAAAACCTGTTCAGCGAAAGCGAAACGCTGGCCAAGGAGCAGTTTGCCGCCGAAGGCATCGACGCCCCCAAGGTCAAATTCCTGCGCTATGGCAAGTTCCGCTACCAGAACCAGGAACATACGACGGAAGTTCTGATCGATGGAGGCACGATCACGCAGGCACGCTTGCAAGAGATCGAAACCGACTTCCACGAAACCTATGAGCGTGAATACACCTATCGTCTCAAGGCACCGGTGGAGCTGGTCGGCATTCACCTCGTGGCCTTTGCCGAGGTTGGCAAACTGAAGATGCAGGAAAAGCCGCTTGGCGACAGCGACGCATCACCAGCTACCAAAAGCACCCGCAAAGTCGATTACGCTCTGGAAGGTGTTCACGACGCTACGATCTACGACGGCACGAAATTGCAGCCCGGCATGCAGTTGAAAGGCCCGGCCGTGATTGAAGATCCCGGCACCACCATCGTCATCCATCCCGACAATCGCGTCGAGGTCGATGGTTTCGGCAATATTCACATCCATCTTGGCGCCTGAAGGAGCTGGACATGGCAGAACAAATCCACGACCCCATCACGCTTGAAATCATTCAGAACTCATTGCAGGCCACGGCTGACGAAATGTTTGCCGCCATGCGCAAAACGGCGATGAGTTCCATCATCTACGAAGTTTTGGACATGGGCACGGGCATTACCGATGCCAAGGGCCATCTGGCTTCTTCCGGAGCAGGTATTCCGGGCTTCATCGGTGTTCTCGACAAGTCGGTAAAATTCGTTGTTCAGAAGTTCTCAGAGCCCGGCGATATTGAACCCGGTGACGTTTTCATCACCAACGACCCCTATTACGGCGGCGTGACCCACCTCAACGACCTGATCGTTGTCATGCCGGTGTTCTCCGAAGGGCGGATCATTGCCTGGACAGCGAACATTGCCCACAATTCCGACATTGGCGGCATGGCGCCGGGATCCTTGTCGTCGGAGGCAACGGAAATTTTCCAGGAAGGTTTGCGCCTGCCTGCCATCAAGATGATTTCCCGTGGCCAGCCCATCCGTCCGATTTTCGAGATCATCACCACCAACTCCCGCATGCCGGACTTTCTGGAAGGCGATCTCTGGGCGGCAATCGCCTCGGTTCGCATCGGCGCAAAACGGCTTGAAGAACTGGCTCTTAAATACGGCGTTTCGACCTTTGAAGCGGCCATGGTGCAGTTCATGAATTTCGGGGAACAGGTATCGCGTGCCGAACTGGCCAAACTGCCGCACGGCACCTACTCCCTTTCGGAAGAGCAGGATGACGGACGTTTCTTCAATGTTTCCATCACCGTCTCGGCCGATGAATTCATTGTAGATTTGCGCGATAATCCGGATCAGGACAATGGACCGTTCAACGCCGGACGCGATGACACGCTGGTCAGCATGCAGGTCATTTTCAAGGCGCTGACCGACCCTGCCTCACCGGCCAATGAAGGCTCCTTCCGTCCGCTGAAAGTGTTGACAAAAGAAGGCACCGTATTCCATGCCAAGGAACCGGCCGCCGTTGGCTTCTATTACGAAGTCGGCATTCGCGTTTACGATCTGGTCTGGCGCTGCCTTGCCCCACATATGCCGGGCAAGCTGCCATCCGGTCACTTCTCGTCAATCGCCGGAACCTTCATCGGCGGTATTCACCCGGATACCGGCCGGCAATACACCATCATTGAACCTCAGATTGGTGGCTGGGGTGCCAGCGAAGGCCGCGACGGCAACAGTGCCATCTTCTCAGGCGTGCATGGAGAGACCTATAATTGCCCGGCGGAAATCTCCGAAGCCCGCAATGGCCTGATCATCGACCGCATGGAGTTGAACACCGAACCGGGCGGCGAAGGCAAATGGTCAGGCGGCCACGGCATTCGCATCGATTACCGCATTCGACGCGATAACTCCTTCCTGACGCTTGGTTATACCCGTTCACGCATCATGCCGTGGTCGCTGGATGGCGGTAATGAAGGAACGGCAAACTATGCCCTCGTGATGCGCAAGGACGGAGCACAGGAACGCCACGCCTATGCATCCGGCATCCGTGTCGACAAGGATGACGTGATCCGCATCATTACCGGTACCGGTGGCGGCTTGGGCAACCCAAAAGAACGCGATCCGGCACTGGTTGCGCAGGATATTCGCAATGGCTTCATCACGCCTGAGCGGGCTGCCGATGTTCATGGTTACAAGGTCTGAGGTCGCGCATGACCAACAAACCTCTCAAGATCATGTATCTCAACCCGGTCGCCGCCAATCCTGAGGTCGATGCCATCTTTGCGGAGATGGCACGTGACCACAAGCTGCCGGGCACTGAGGTGCATGTCACCGCCTTGCCGAAAGACCAGTACGGTTTTTCGCATATCGAGTTTCGCACCTACGAGGCTCTGGTTACCAGAGGCATCATGAGGGCGGTCAGAGCCGCTGCACAGGAAGGTTTCGACGCGCTTGCCATCGGTTGTTTTTATGACACGGCCCTGCATGACGCCCGCGAAATATCCGGCGACATGATCATCACAGCACCATGTGTGGCTTCCTGCGAGATCGCTGCCAGCCTCGTCAATCGCTTCGGTATTATTGTTGGCCGCCGCAAATGGGTAAACCAGATGCACGCCAATGTCGTGGAATACGGCCATGGCGAACGCCTTGCCGGATTTTACGAGGTCGGGCTTGGTGTCGATGATTTCCAGAAAGACCATGACGAGACGGCACACCGCTTGAAACAGGCGGGTCGCAAAGCTGTGGAAGAAGGATATGCAGAAGCACTCATCCTCGGTTGCACCATGGAAATCGGTTTCTACAAAGAGCTTGAAGAAGAGCTCGGTGTACCGGTAATCGATCCGTCGATTGCAGCATTGAAACGGGCAGAATATGCCGCCCTTCTCAAACAGCAATGCGGTTGGGGACCGGGACGTACATGGTCCTGCGAACCACCATCAGAAACAGAAATGGCAAAATTTGATGCCTTTGGCGGTGACGTACCCGTCTTTGGCAGCCGCATCATTATTGCGGCAAATTGAGAGGAGACATCTATGGGCAACGAGACACAAAACCGGCTTTCCGCCTTGCGCGCGCAAATGAAAGCAACGGGCACGGGACTGCTGGCCGTTGGCCCCGGTTCACATATGGAATGGGTGCTGGGCTTTCACCCAATGCCAGATGAGCGGCCTTGCCTGCTGCTGGTTTCGCCAACCAAGGAAGCATTTTTGATGCCGGCCCTCAATGCGGACGGCACTCGCGAGCATACCGACATATCTTTCTTCAATTGGAGTGACGACCAGGGACCGGACAAGGCGCTGAAGGAAGCGCTTGAAGCCATCGGCGCCACTGCGCCTGGCGTGGTCGCCTTGGATGAAACCATGCGCGCCGATTTTGCTCTTTTGCTGCTGCATGCCTTGCCGGACAACACGAAAAGCGAGTTCACACCGGCGACCCTCGGCGGGTTGCGCATGCGCAAGGATGCCAGCGAATATGAAAAGCTGAAAATGAATGCCGACATCGCAGACCGCGCCATGCAAAAGGCCTTTGCCACGCTGCGTGCAGGCCTCAGCGAAAACGAAGTTGCCGCAGAAATCCGTGCACATTTTTCCTCGGAAGGTGCTGATCCAAAATTCTGGATTGTCGGTGCTGGCGGCAATGGTGCATTTCCCCATCACCACACCGGTGATCGGATCATCCAAAAGGGTGATGCTGTCGTAATCGACATTGGCGGTCGTAAGGATGGTTTCCCAAGCGATATTACCCGCATGGCGGTGGTTGGTGAGGCGCCGGAAGGTTATGCCGAAGTTCATGCCATTGTCGAAAAGGCAGTTCAGGCTGCTCTCAAAGCCGCCCGCCCCGGCGTGAAGGCGAAAGAGGTCGATGCCGCGGCACGTTCGGTCATCACCGAAGCCGGATATGGCCCTTATTTCGTGCACCGGACCGGTCACGGCATGGGTATTGATGGCCATGAGCCACCCTATATCACTGCCACCTCGGAAACGGTGCTCGAAGAAGGTATGGTTTTTTCCATCGAACCCGGCATCTACCTACCCGGCCGTTTCGGTATTCGTCTGGAAGACATCGTCATCCTGCGCGCCGATGGCCCGGAGATTTTCTCCTCGCTGCCACGTGATCTGCACACAACGAAGGCCTGATCCCGACATCGTTTTACAGGAAGGACAAAAGCCATGGCACGTGCCTGGGTCATCAACAGCTATTCCGGTTATCAGGGGCTTTCACTCGTGGATGTCCCCGTCGAACAGCCGGGACCTGGAGAGATCAGGCTAAGGATCGAGGCTTTTGCCCTGAACTGGGGCGACATGGATCTGATGTTGGACAATTACTCCTTCAGCTTCCATGACTTTCCCGCCAGGATCGGCATGGAAGCTGCGGGCATTGTGGAAGCGGTGGGAGATGGTGTCGAAGGGATCGCAATCGGCGATCGTTATTGCACCCTGCCCTACTTCTATTACCAGCGCGGCGCCAGCACCGAGACGTTGATCATTGATGCCAGCTACGTAACACCTGCACCAGATGGACTTTCGGCTGTGGAAAGCGCCTCCATCTGGATGCAGTATATGACGGCCTATTTTCCGCTGGCCGAAATCTCAAAGGTGGGAGCTGGCAATCACGTGCTGGCGACGGCAGCAACCAGTACAGCCGGAACTGCCTCGTTGGAAATTGGACGCATTCTAGGTGCGACTATGATCGGCACGACCCGCTTTGCGGCCAATCGCGACTACCTGCAAACGAAGGGTGCTGACCATGTTGTCGTTACCGATGGCAAAGGCCCATGCGTTGCTGAACAACTCTTGGAAATGACCGGTGGCAAGGGCATCGATGCCGCCTTCGATCCGGTGGGCGAAACCATGATTGCGCAATATAGTCCGGCATTGGCCCGAGACGCGCGGATCTATTTTTACGGCACGCTCGACACTAAGCCGCCTGTCTTACCAATGAAGGACTTATTCCAGAAAAATGCGACCTTCCAGCCTTATTCACTGTTCAACTACGTTGAAAATCCTGACATGTGCGCGCGTGGCACTGCATTTGTCTATCAGCATCTGAAAGACGGGCGCATCAAACCTTCCATCGACCGCGTGTACCCGATGGAAGAGTACATAAAAGCCTGGGATTATCTGCGCAAACCGCGCACCAACCACGGCAAGGTGGTTATAAAGACAGGTCTTTGACCGTCTCAGCCTGCCCGGAAACGGTCAAAAGCGGTCAGATGCCGAATGGGAGGATCGGCCTCCCAGCGATAAATTTCGTTCCGCAGGAAATGCAATTCCTCGTCGAATTTCTCTTCCGGCAATTCCACCCACCAGGATTTCGGGCGACCGTCAGAGCCATCCGACCACCGGTAACCGCGTGCCTTGAGATGGTCCTTCATGTCAAAGGGCGAGTTTTCGGCATAGATACGAACACGCGACAACTGGCTGGCGGCATGCAGTTCCGAAAACGGTGTGGTCACGGCGGGTGCGCGCTGCAAGGCAAGCACTTCAAGGAGGGCAAAACAGTCATCGACGGCACGGTGCCCATCGTGGAAGTAACCCGATTGCCCAATCAGATACCCCAGTTTACTACCTTCAAAACCCCGTGCCGACCAGTCGACTTCAGCAACCGAACAGCCCCAGGCCTTATGAACAAAAACCGGTGAAAAGGCCTCACAGAACGGCCGATCAAAACCGGCATTATGCGCGATGATCAGATCAGCCGGTTCAATCAGAGAATTCATACGATCCCGGTCAATCACCTGGCCGGCAACCATATCGTCGGTGATCCTTGTCAGCCGTGTAATCTCTGGCGGTATCGAAACGCTCGGCTGTTGAAGACCGCCATAAATATCCGTGACATCGCCGATCTGGCCGTCATCGTTAAAGGTGAAAGCCACCAGCCCGATCTCGATAATCTCATCGGAACGGTAATTCAGACCGGTTGTCTCCGTATCGAGAATAATGCCACGACGCGGGAATTCCGGGCGCGGATGTTTAACGATTGGTGGCGCCTGAAGCTTGCGCAAGATGCGATATTCGCCGGTGGATTCGAGATGACGGGCCATGGCTCCGCTATCGACTGGAACCTCTTCCTGCCGTCCCCGCGCACGCGGCGGAGACCTGCCAATGCTCACGCTTGCAGTTTTGCCGGACGATGCAAAGAAGTCGAGTTGTGAAGTCATGCTGTTCCAATCCGTATACCGCAACCTTGGGGCTAACAGAGTCGCCATTGCAGGGCAAGCAACGCCAGGTTCTATCGGAAGTCGCGCGTCTTGACCCGGAATTCACCCCGATGGCTGTGAGGCGTAAGGATGGTGCCCGATTTTGGCCGGCCTCTTGGATCCGGCGGCGGCATGCCATGATGGAACTCATCCCCGCGCCCATGCGGCAGGGGAAATGGCTCGCCGCGTTCTCCAACACTTGCTAAATCATGTGAAAGATCAATCAGTTCACGGGCAACGACATGAACCACCTCCCCCTCCCGCTGAATATAACCTTTGATGCCCAACATGCTGGCACCTAGGACGATACTGCGCTGTTTCTCAAACACCTTGGGCCAGACCACGACGTTTGCAACACCCGTTTCGTCTTCTATTGTAATGAACATCACACCCTTGGCCGAGCCGGGTCGCTGGCGCACCAATATGATCCCGGCAACCTCGACACGGTTTTTATCACGAGACGCCACCGCATCCGCGCAGGTCAGAATTCTTCGGCGTACAAGATCGCTGCGCAAAAAACTGACTGGATGGTTACGCAGGGTCAGCCCGACATGACTGTAGTCTTCAACAACCTCACCGCCCGCTGGCATTGATCGCAAAGCGACAGTCGGCTCATTCTGTTCCACCACGGATACCGCTTCCCGTCTTGCGGCAGCCACAAACAGTGGCAGCGGCTCATCGCGCAATGCCTTGATCGCCCAGAGTGCGTCACGGCGCGCAAGGCCCAAGGAGGGCCGGAAAGCATCCGCTTCTGCCAGTTCAACCAATGCGGAGGCAGGTATGGAACATCGCTGCCACAGATCATCGACAGAGAGGAAGGGCTGATCAGCGCGGTTGCTGATGAGCTCTCCGGCCTCGCTATTGGAAAGCCCTTTGACCATCCTCAAACCAAGCCGAACCGCTAAGCGCCCATCATTGCCACCACGTGGTTCAAGCGTGCAATCCCAGCGGCTGGCATTCACACAGACAGGACGGATTTCCACGCCATGGTTTTGGGCATCGCGAACGATCTGTGCCGGCGCATAAAACCCCATCGGTTGCGAATTGATCAGTGCCGCACAGAAGACATCCGGGTGCCAGCATTTCAGCCAGGATGAGGCATAGGCCAGCAATGCGAAACTTGCCGCATGACTTTCGGGGAAACCATAGGAACCAAAGCCCTCAAGCTGGCGGAATATTTTTCCCGCAAACTCTCTGTCATAACCATTCGCCACCATGCCATCGATCATTTTGATGCCGAAGTTGGATATGGTGCCGGTGTTTTTGAAGGTCGCCATTGCCCGGCGCAACTGGTCCGCTTCTCCAGGGGTAAAACCGGCACATTTAATGGCAAGTTGCATGGCCTGCTCCTGAAAAAGCGGAACGCCCAATGTCTTGCTGAGAACTTCTTCGAATTCAGGTCTCGGATAACTGATTTCTTCTTTGCCCTGTCTTCGTCTTAGATAGGGATGCACCATGTCACCCTGGATTGGCCCGGGTCTGACAATCGCCACCTGAATGACAAGGTCATAATATTCTCTAGGCTTTAACCTGGGCAGCATCGACATCTGCGCCCGGCTTTCGATCTGAAACGTGCCCAGCGTGTCAGCCTTGCAGATCATGTCATAGGTGGCTTCATCGCCCTGAGGGATACTCGCAAGATTTTCATCAATACCCTTATCTTCTCGTAGAAAGTCGAAGCAGCGGCGGAGGCACGACAACATGCCCAAAGCCAGGACATCGACCTTCATGAATTTCAGGATGTCGATATCGTCCTTATCCCACTCGATCACCTGCCGGTCAGCCATTGCCGCAGGCTCGATGGGCACCAGTTCATTCAACCGATCGCGGCTCAATACGAACCCACGCGGATGTTGCGACAAGTGGCGGGGAAAACCGATCAATTGACGAGCAAGATCCAGAGTGATCTTCAACCGCCTGTCATCCCAGTTGAGATTGATATCTCGGACGTGTTTTTCCTCTACTCCTTCCGACCAGCCCGACACCTGTGAGGACAAGGTTTTTGTCAGATCTTCGGTCAGGCCCATGGCCTTGCCAACATCACGCAACGCACCCTTGGCACGGTAGCGTATAACCGTTGCGCAAAGAGCCGCACGATCCCGACCATAGGTATCATATACCCACTGGATCACCTCTTCCCGGCGTTCATGTTCAAAATCGACATCAATATCCGGTGGTTCATTGCGATTTTCTGAGACGAACCGCTCAAACAGTAAGTTACTGTCGACAGGATTAATGGACGTGATTCCCAAGACATAACAGACCGCAGAATTGGCGGCCGACCCTCGTCCCTGGCACAAAATATCCTTGGAGCGGGCAAACCGAACGATTGCATTCACAGTCAGGAAATAAGCGGCATATTCGAGCTTATGAATGAGCCTAAGTTCATATTCAAGACTGGCTCGAACTTTGTCCGGAAGACCATCGGGATAACGCCTAGTTGCCCCCTCCCATGTGTGTTTTTCCAACAACTGCTGCGGTGTCAGATCCGGAAAAAGCTTTTCTTCCGGATACTGATACTGTTTGGAAAGCTCATCGAGATTGAACTGGCAGCGTTTGACGATTTCAAGCGTGCGGGTATGCGCCTCCTGGTAGCTTGGAAAAAGCCGTAGCATTTCTTCTGGCGGCTTCAGATAACGATCGGCGAAATGCTCCCGCCGGTGGCCAAGCTCATCAATCGTAACGTTATGCCGGATGGCCGTCACAACATCCTGAAGTATCCGTCGCTCGCGATGATGAAACAGGACGTCATTGGTGAGAACGGTTGGCACACGGCTCATTGCCGCCAGATTAGCAAGTTCATGCAACCGAAGTTGGTCATTTGGCCTGCGTCGCAGCGTCAGCGCCATATAGGCACGGTCGCCAAAACTCTCGCGCAGCCGACGAAGACTAAGAGCACAGACATCATCAGCAACATCAGGCACAAGAACAGCAATCAACCGTCGCCATAGGCAACGACATCAGCCCATTCCAGATGACACTTGCCCTTGCCGCCACGTTGTTTGCCAAGGCTGAGAAGACGGCACAACAGGCCATAGGCTGCCCTGTTGGTCGGATAGGCAAGGATCGACATGCCGTCAGCAAGATCAAGCCGGCACCCGACGACCAGTCGAAGACCGGTGTCCTTGGCAGCCTGATGCGCACGCACGATGCCGGCCAGCGAATTACGGTCCGTTATCGCCAACGCCTCAATGCCCAGTTCTTTCGCCTCCGCAAACAATTCCTCGCAAGACGATGCCCCCCGCAGGAAGGAAAAATTGCTAGTCACCTGAAGTTCGGCATATCGCAGGTTACTCATGCGAATATCCCATGCAGAAACCAGTCATGTGAGCCGCTATCGGCATCCTCACCATTGCCCGCCCGGAAAATCCAGAACCGCTCACCGGCATCATCTTCAACCCGAAAATAATCTCTGACAGCAATCATTTCCGCATCGCGTTTCCACCACTCCCCAAAAATCCGTTCAGGACCATCGGCACGTCGCACACGCCGCCGCATTCCCCGCCAGACAAAGGAGACGGGCGGGTGATCGGGTAGCAGCGCCATCGTATCAATCGGTTCGGGATGCTGTAAAAGCCGTGGCGGGCGGGGCCAACTTCCCTTCCAGCCCGCAGTCGGCTGTGACGAGAACGGTGAAACCCGCATGACCGAACGCTCCGGCACATCACTTTCGACCGAGGCATAACGATAGATCCGTTGTGCACCGACACGGTTGGCCAGAATGTCGACCAGATCAGACATGTCAGGCTCGGCCTCCTCCACCAGCGAGGATATGGCCTGGCGATGCTCAAGCGGTTCGGCAGCCGAAGCGACCAGCGTCATGAGCTCGATACCGAAACCAGGATCAACCGTTTCGATCTTGTCGCAAAGCAATCGGGTAAGGCGCTTCACATCGCGAACCGGCTGGGCCAGGCCAACACGAACTGCCTGTATGCTGTTGTCAACGCGAGTAAAAAGCAGGTCGATACGGCGCGCGCCAACTCCCTTGGTTTCCATATCCGCGCATAAGGCTATCACCAGCTTTTCCGTATAGCGGGCAATGGTTTCTGCCGCAGCGATCGGCTCTGCAAACACGCACCGCGCTTGCGGCAGGTCCGGCGAACGGATTGGATCTATGGGCTCGGCCGAACGACCAAGGGCTTCATCGATACGCCTGCCAATTTCCGGTCCAAAGCGCTGGGTGAGCGGTGCCCGTGGCTGGTCAATGAGATCACCGATCCGCTCAAAACCAAGCGTCTGCAGGCCTGCCACGGTCTGTGGTTCCAGACGAAGGGCTGCAAGCGGCAGACGACGAAGCAATGGCAAGCTTTCCCCCGGCGGCACAACAAGGGTTGTTCTGGTCGTGAAGCGCGCAAAAGCATGCGCCGCCCCTCTTGTGTCAGCAATGGCCGCACGCGCCTCTAGTCCGGCAGCTGCGAACCGCTGGACCATCGACGTCAGCATCACAGCTTCGCCACCATGCAGATGGTCTGCACCGGTCGTATCGATAATCAGCCCATCCGGCGGATCAACCATAACAACAGGAGAAAATCGCAGCGCCCATAAGGCCAGTCGCTCAAGCGCATCACCATCTCCCCGACTATCCGCATCCACAACGACCAGTCCCGGTACCAGCGCCTGCGCTTTGGCCAAAGCCATGCCGACAGACAGTCCGAGCTTGCTGGCATTGGCGTCGAGAGCCGCAACAGAACGACGTCGGCCATCACGGCCAGCAAGCACCAGTGGTTTATCGATTGGCGGCGTAGCGGTGCCCGAAAGCCGTCTCAGACGGTCTGTTGGCCAACGGGGCAGGTACAGCGATACAACCCTGACCATCACAACTCTCCACTTCGAGATCGAAACACTCCCCTGCCCGTGCCCGGATCAGTTCGAGCAACCAGCGCTCGCGGCCGATACCGGCGACCGGCAATGGCGAAGACGGCACTGCCGAAACACGCCAGCGCGTGATCGCAGCCGTCGGCTGGCCAAAATCCTCCGCCTCGCTCTGGCGGCGCCAGCGGCGAATGGCGATACCAATCGCACCCGACTGTTCTGCGGCCAGTTGCAACCGGCGTGATGCGACCATGGAAAGCCGGGTGACCTCGGCAATCGCGGCCCCGATCCCGCCGTAACGAAGCCCTTCCTCGAAACAGGCAAGTAGCATCTTCTCATCCCCGGCTTCGACATGGATGACCCGACCGGGATCAAGACCCACCTGGGCAAGGGCCGGCGCGAACAGATCGGCGCGGGTCACACACCACAGCACCTTGCCGCGTGTGCGCGCCGCAATACCGGCAGCAAACACCGCAGCCGCGGCTCCATCCACCGCACCATTGCCGTGACCGGCCACTTCATGCAGCGCACCCAGTGCCAGTCCGCCTCCCGGCAATCTGTCATCAATCTCCGGAACCCCGAACGGCAGGACCTGCCGTTTGCGCATGGTTGTGCCTTCGAAACGCTCAATATGCTCCCGAAGCCCGGACAGCATGGAATTGGCGATTATTCCCGACATGGCGCGAATGCGATCCTCTCAATGATTTTGCAGGGGCAAAGTTTATTTGTTCTCTTTTTGTTCCTATTGCTGTCATGAGTCAATCGGGGGCAATGAACCTCCTGTGGTCAAAATAATGATGCCGTGATGGTCCAGACCGGATTCATGCAATTGGATCAAATGGATGATGCGGTACAGTTTGTCAGGATTTTTTTCTTAGAAATCGCAGCCGTCACGTCGGCAACGCCGGAAAAACAAAACGCACGATTTATCGACCGTCGATCAGCATTTCCCCGTGACCATTGAGGCACGGGGAAGCTCGTGTTGCACAAGGTCATGCCATCTGACTGACCGTGTTTCTTCTTTGGCGGATCAAAACGCCAATTGGACTTTCATTGACTTTGTTCTGTCTGCTGCTGTTTCGAATGCGGTGACGGCTTCGTTGAGCGGGAAGGTTCCGGTCAGAAGTGGTTTGAGATCAACACGGCCCTTGTTGATGAAGTCGACGGCAAGCCCGAACTCCTCATGGAACCGGAACGTGCCCTTCATCTCGATTTCCTTGGCAACAACCATGTTCTGCGGAATGGAGACATCACCACCAAGTCCGAGCTGCACAACGGTCGAGCGCGGACGAAGAACCTCAAGACCCGAGCGCACCGCACTCTGGTTGCCCGATGCTTCGAACTGAACGTCAAAATATCCCTTGTTGGCGGAATAGGCAGAGAGTTGATCGGCATTGTCGGCAACATTGATCACCCGATCAGCACCAACATCCAGCGCCTTTTTTAGCACCGCATCCATCACATCGGTTGCCACAATCTCACGCGCCCCATGTGCCCGTGCTGCAATGATCGCCAGTGCTCCAATGGGTCCACAGCCGGTCACCAGAACCCGCTTGTCAGTTAGAGCTCCAGCCCGTGCCACCGCGTGCAGTGTGACAGCAAAGGGTTCGGCCATCGCCGCTTCATGGATCGATACACCCTCTTCCACCCTGTGGCACTGCCAGGCCTGCGCCACCAGCCTCTGGCGAAACGCGCCCTGGATATGCGGCATCGGCATGGCACTGCCATAAAACCGCATGTTGAGGCAGTGGTTCTGCTGGCCCTTCAGGCAATATTCGCAGTCATTGCATGGACGGCTTGGCGAGACCGCAACACGGTCGCCCACGGAAAGTCCCGAGACACCATCACCCAGCGCCTTGATCGTACCAGCTACTTCATGGCCGAGGATCATTGGTTCGCGGATGCGCACGGTGCCAAAACCACCGTGATTGTAGTAATGCAGGTCAGAGCCGCAAATGCCGCCCGCTTCAATAGCAACCTCTACCTGACCTGGACCAACAGGTTCGACGTCTCTCTCCTCGATACGCAGATCCTTGGCGGCATGTATGACGACGGCTTTCATGATTTCTCTCACAGAACAGGAGTTAACAGGGCAGACCCGGCAAAATGCGCGGCGAGATTATCCCGCACCAGCTTGCCCATGGCCTTGCGGGTCTCAATGGTTCCAGACGCATGGTGCGGCTGAACCAGCACATTGTCGAGTTGCAGGAAACGCGGATTGAGCTTTGGCTCACCCTCAAACACATCAAGCGCTGCTGAACCGAGCGTCCTGTTCTCCAGTGCTTCCAGCAGTGCCTCCTCATCGATGTTCGAGGCCCGTGAGATGTTGATCAGCATGCCCTCAGGTCCAAGTGCGGCAATCACATCCTTTGAGACAATATGGCGGGTGACAGCAGAGGCTGCCAGCGTGACGAACAGGAAGTCGGCATGCCGGGCCAGTTCCACCGGATCGGCAATATAAGTTAAACCTTCCGCATAGGATTTTGCCTCGACATCGCTATAGGCGATGTCCATATCAAAGCCACGCAGGCGCTTTGCGACTTCAAAGCCGATACGGCCAAGTCCCAGCACACCGGCCTTGCGGCCCCAGACGCGGCGCTTCAGCGGATAAAGGCCCTTTTCCGCCCAGCTTCCGTCCTTGACCCAGGTCTCTGCGCCGATGATGCCACGTGACTGCACCAGCATCATTGCCACACCAAGGTCGGCCACATCATTGGTCAACACGTCAGGCGTGTTGGTGACGCGAATGCCGCGGGCCCGGCAGGCTGCCAGATCAACCGCATCAAAACCGACACCATAGACGGAGATGACTTCCAGCTTCGGCAGCTTGCCGATCAACTCGGCAGACGCCCCCAGTTCGCCACGGGTGGCAATCGCACTGATCTTGTCGCCATGCTGGTTCAGGAATGCATCGCGGTCGGCGGCTTCAAACAGCTTGTGCACCGTGTAATGTGCATCGAGTTCAACCTGATCCCATTCCGGGTATGGACCCGTCATCAGAATATCGGGTTTGCTCATGGTTTCCTCCAAAAGATAAACACCGCTCACGCGGTTATGGTCAGTGGGCATGATCAGTAGTCATGGCCGATGGGCACGCATCCGCCATCACCGCCATCATGGGATGTCAAAAAGGCTCTTTGGCTCACGGAGCCAAAACTCAAAGGCTGGTGGTGATCCCGCCATCGACATAAAGCGTATGGCCATTCACGAACGACGATGCCTTGCCCGACAGGAACACAGCCGCACCGACCAGTTCATCGACATTGCCCCAACGGCCAGCCGGTGTGCGCTTCTCAAGCCAGGACGAGAACTCCTCGCTATCGACCAGTGCCTGATTGAGCGGTGTCTTGAAGTATCCAGGTGCAATCGCATTGATCTGCAGGCCATGTTTGGCCCAATCGGTGCACATGCCGCGTGTCAGGTTCTTCACAGCCCCCTTGGTGGCCGTGTAGGGCGCGATCCCCGGACGGGCCAGTTCACTCTGCACCGAGGCGATGTTGATGATCTTGCCTTTGCCACGGCCGATCATGTGACGGGCCACCGCCTGACCGACATAAAACACGCTGGAGATATTGGTCTTCAGCAACTGTTCCCACCGGTCAGCTGGAAAATCCTCCAGCGGTGAGCGGAACTGCATGCCGGCATTGTTGATCAGGATATCGATCGGTCCGATATCCCGCTCAATGGCTTCGACACCACGCTTGACCGCGTCACCATCTGTCACGTCAAAATCCGCCGTATCGACAGCAACGCCCGTTTCAGCCTTCAGCGCTGCGGCCGCTTCGCCAAGCCGCACCTTGTCACGGCCATTCAGCACAACAGATGCGCCATGTTCGATAAGACCTTGTGCCAAAGCAAGTCCAATCCCCTGCGACGAACCCGTCACCAAGGCACGCAAACCGGACAAATCAAATAGTCGAGACGTCATCAGACCTTGTTCCTTAAAAGGAGGTGTCATTTCATTTAAGGGAAGAACGGTATCGGACACCCTGCACACCGTTCCTCTTTTCTCATTGGGATCACTGGCGATGGTGCGAAACAGCAGATCTGTCTCGCAACACCACATGATCAGATATCGACAACCAGACCCTTGGCCTTCAACACGGCCTCGAGATTGCTGACTTCGACAACCGATTTGCCCTGCTTGTAGGCTTCAATGTAACCAGCTTCGGCATCTTCACGGATTTGCGACAGACGCGCCGATTCCTGGGCGTCTTCACGGCGCACGACAACCAGACCATCGGCATCACCAACGATAATATCGCCGGGATTGATGATTTCGCCGCCAACGATGATGCTGTCATTCACCGCTGCAATCGTTTCCTTCACAGTGCCCTTGATGCAGACACTGAGAGAGAATACCGGGAAACCAAGGTCGCGCAGTTGCAGTGTGTCGCGCACACCGGTGTCCGTTACCAGACCGCCGATACCCTTTGCCAGGCAGGCATTGGCCAGCACGTCACCGAAAGAACCGGCTTCTTCATATTCACCAGCCGAAACAACAATGATGTCACCGGGCTTGGCATAGTTGATGGCCAGCTGCAGCATGATGTTGTCGCGCGGGGCGCATTTCACCGTGAAGGCAGGGCCGCACAGCTTCATCTTGTAATCGACAGGCTTCAAACGGGAGGAAAGTGCACCTTTACGACCCTGTGCCTCATGGATGGTTGCAGGCGAGAACTTCGAAAGCGCTTCGATGTCTTCTTTGCTTGGCCGTTCTGCGATATCTTTAATGTGGATCATAAAAACCTCCCACGGTAAGGCATGCGGCGGGAACGTCCCGCCGCTCGCATTGATGTTGATGTGTGTGTTTCAATGGATGCTGAGGGGCCTTAGCCCGGCAGGATCAAGGAATCGGGTCGAACTTCAGTTCGGAAAGTGGAACCACCTTGTCGGTACGGGTCATCTTGTATTCGGTATTCGGGCCAAGCCACTTGTCCCAAATCTTGTTGATCTCGCCGTCTGCATCGAGCTTCTTCAGCACTTCGTTGATCTTGGCGGTCAGAGCCGGATTGTCCTTGGCCATGCCAATACCGATCGGTTGATAGAGCATTGGCTCCTCAATCATGCGCATTGGCTTGCCCTTGGTCTTGGATTCGTTGACAAACTTCGTCGTTGTCATGGTGTTGGCAACCATGCCACGGGCTTTACCCTGCTGAACGGCGAGATAGGCAGACGCAGTGTCCTGGAAGGTCAAAGGATCGGACTTGTTGAGCTTGATCGACATTTCAGAGGTCGAGCCCTTGGTGGAGGCAACGCGCTGACCTTCATAGTCGGCTTTCTTCTGACCGGCATCATCAACCGGCACGATCAGCATTTCCTTGGCAAGGTAATAGGGATCGCTGAACTGGATCTGCTCTGCGCGGCTCTGTGTATAGGCAAGGTTGGCAACCGTGATATCAACGCGGCCGAGCTTGACCTCTGGTACGCGGGCTTCAACCGACACCGGCTTGACCTCAGCCTTTACGCCGAGTTCCTTGGCAATGGCATTGCAAAGATCAACGTCGAAACCAGCCATTTCGCGGGTCTTTGGATCGGGAGCAGCAAAAGGAACAACGTCTGCGAAGGTCGCGCAACGCAGAACCTTGTTGGACATGATCGTATCCAGCTGATCCGCAGCGGCAGGCGTCGCAAGGGCTGTACCAGCGAGAATGGCGGTGAGTGTAAGGCATTTCCAGTTCATTGCAGTTCTCCTCTTATGATTTTGCTTGGTATCAGTGACGCAGATCGGACAGGAACCGCTGCGCGCGCGGATGGCGTGGTGTGGTGAAAAACTCTTCAGGCGTTGCCTTTTCGATAATTTCACCGGCATCGATGAACCAGATGCGGTCGGCAACTTCGCGGGCGAAGCCCATTTCATGCGTGACACACATCATGGTCATGCCTTCTGCGGCCAATCCCTTCATCACGGCCAGCACTTCGCCAACCATTTCAGGATCGAGCGCGCTTGTCGGTTCATCGAACAGCATGACCGGCGGCTCCATGGCCAGAGCGCGGGCAATCGCCACACGCTGCTGCTGACCGCCGGACAATTGAGCCGGGTAAGCGCCAGCCTTGTCGGCCAGACCAACTCGATCCAGAAGTTTCAAGGCCTTGTCGCGGGCTACATCAGGTGCAACGCCTTTGACGCGGATGGGCGAGATCGTCACATTTTCCAGCACCGACAGATGCGGAAACAAATTGAAGCTCTGGAAGACGAAACCAACCCGGCTACGCAGCAGGTTGAGTTCCTTCGTTTTTGTCGCCGCATGAATGTCCTGGCCATCCAGCGTGATCGAACCGCTGTTGATTTCCTCAAGACGATTAACGGTGCGGATCAGCGTCGACTTTCCGGAACCCGAGGGACCACAGATGACCACCACTTCGCCACGCGCCACCTCAGCGTCAACATTTTTCAGAACCTGATAGTCGCCATAGCTTTTGCAGACATTCGAGATACGGATCGTCTGCTCTTTCGATGATGATGTCGTGGTCATGGCTGCTCCGTTATGATTTTGGCCTGCGCCAGCGTTTCCGGTTGCGGGCGGGCAACCACACCCGCGCGGCGCTTGGCAATACGGCGCTCAACAGCATTGGCGAGATAGGTCAGGCTCCAGCAGATGGCGTAATAAACGATTGCCAGAATGAGGAAGACCTGGAAGGGCTGCGTCAGAAGCTGGTTGTTAACCTGACTTGCCGCGAAGGTAAGGTCCGGCACGTTAATGACATAACCAAGCGTCGTATCCTTAATCGTCGCAACGAAGGTCGAGATCATGCTCGGGATCATGTTATAGAGCGCCTGCGGCAGGATGATAAAACGCATGGCGCTGAGATAGCTGTGACCCAGCGCTCTTGCTGCATCCATCTGGCCTGCCCCCAGGGCAACAATACCAGCCCGGACAACTTCGCTAAGGAATGCGCCCTGATAGACAACGAGCGTCACCAGCATAATGGCGAAGCTTGGTACATCAGCTCCCGTCCACAACGGGATGAGGAAGTAAGTCCACAGGATCAGCATCAGCAACGGTACGCCGCGTGTGACGTAAACAAGCGCTGTGATCGGCCACCGCACCATGCGCCATTTGGACAGGCGTGCCATGGCCATCAGAATGCTGACCGGGAACGCAAAGGCAATAGCGAGTGCTGACAGAATAAGCGTGTTGGCAAGGCCACCAAGCGGACCATTCGGGTACTGACCGATCAACAAAAGCAGCCAGTAGTCTTGGATGATGGTGATCATATCTCCGATCATGCCCGTGCCCTCCATACAGGATCCAGACGCATCGACAGATAAGCTCCGGCAGCCATGATCAACAGCGAGAAGAAGAGATAAAGAACAGTTCCAACCAGATAGATTTCAAAGGTCTGGAAGCTGAGATTTTCAATTTCCTTGACCGCATGGGTCAATTCGGACGCACCGATAACCAGAGCAAGACTGCTGTTCTTGAACAGGGAAACGCTGTGGTTGATGAGCGGCGGCAATGCATTACGCACACCTTGCGGCATGATGATGAAGCGCATGGCCGACAGATAACCGTGCCCCAGTGCTTTTGCCGCCTCCATCTGCCCCGGACTGACCGAGCGCAAACCTGACCGCAAATCCTCACTGAAATAAGCGGCCTGACAAAGTCCAAGCCCTACCACGGCAAACACTGCTTCGGCGTTATGATCCGTCAGCCAGTTTGTCAGTCCCGACGGCAGCAACGTGAAGATACCGAAGTACCACAACATCAACTGTACCAGTGTCGGCACATTACGATGGTAGGAAACATACGCCGCAACAAGACGATCACCGAATTTGAACGGCGAAAAGCGGATGCACAACAGCACCAGCGCCAATGACATGGCCAGCGACCACGAGCCAAGGAAGATAGCAAATGTGATCTTGATGCCGTGGAGCAGCATCCCGATGTACTCCTGATTGCTCAGGACGGACATCAGATCAAAGCCGCTCACGGCTTTGGCTCCTTGGTGACATCAGACTGCGCGGCAGTTTGTGGCTTGGCAGTTTGAAGACCGCCCATCACCTGCAAGGTCGGAGTAATTTCCATGTGACCAATATTGACAGCAACCGGTGCTGCGATAGCAAAAGCTATCGCATCGGCGATGTCTTCGGCCTTTGGCAATTCAAAACCGTCGATAAAACGTTCACGCACGCTCGGGTCATTGCCGTGCACGTGATTGAAGATATCCGTCGCAACCCGGCCCGGGCAGATTTCCGTCACACGAACCCGCTTGCCAAATGCATCCAGCCGCAATTGGTTCGACAGCATGGCAACACCAGCCTTGACTGCGTGGTAAGTGGAGTTTCCTCCAAAGTTGTAATTGCCGGCAATCGACGAAATGTTGATGACGTGACCGCGATCGCGCTCCACCATGCCCGGAACGATCAGGCGGCAGATATGCAGAACCGCACGAAGGTTCACATCGACAAGAAGATCAATGTCGTCGGCATCAGCCTGCAGGAATTTTTTCGGCCTGTCGACACCGGCATTATTGACCAGAATATCGAACTGAACCTTCTCAGACAGAGTGGCAAGCGCTGCACGATCGGTAACATCGATAGCATGCCCTATACAGCCGGTACGTTTTGCAAGTTCATTCAACGCATCCGCACTACGGGCAACGGCATGAACTTCAATATTTTCGCGACGGAGCCGCTCTACAACTGCTGCGCCGATACCGGATGAAGCGCCGGTGACCAATGCGGTCTTGTAATCGGAGAATGGCATTCTGATCCCCTTTATTTGTTGCCATGAACATTAGCTAAGCTTTGGGCTCTTGCCTAAGACCGATTACTTTTGGAGTAATAAGGAACTTTTATGGAGGGCAGAAAACGGCTTTTCCGTACGGGATTGGCGAAAATCCACGACAGCGAATAACGAAATTCATACAAAGGCCTGCATTGCAAAACCTGCCCCAGCCTGTAATCTGCGCGCCACTCAAAACCATTTGAAAAAACATGGATATAAGACGTTTAAAATCGTTCATCGTCATTGTTGATAGCGGCAGCATCACGCGTGCGGCAGATATTCTGCATCTCGCACAGCCGGCCCTCAGCCAGCAGCTAGCAGCGCTTGAAGAACATTTTGGCCAGAAGTTGCTCATCCGTAGCCAGCAGGGTGTGACGATGACCGATGCCGGCCACGCTGTTTACCGTCACGCGCAGATCATTTTGCGCCAGATGGAACAGGCACAGGTGGATGCATCGGCGGCTGGAAACTCGATTGCCGGACGGGTTTCCGTCGGTCTCGTACCCTTCAGCAGTGCAGCAACTTTGTCGGTCGATCTCCTGGCCGAAACACGCAAACGTCATCCAGGCATTCTCATTCATCTGACCGAAAGCGTCGGACAGACCTATAGCCAGATGATCATGAACGGCCGCCTTGAGCTGGCCCTGATTCATGGTGTAGGACCGATCAAGGGGGTACGTTTCGAACCGCTGCTGAGTGAAGAGTTTTATCTGGTGGCGCACCGGGATTTTGCCATCGAGGCGGACTCAAAACCGGTGCCGATTGCCGCGCTGGACGGTATGCCGATGCTGATGCCGCCTGCGTACAATTTTGTACGCCGTGCTGTCGATACGGCCTTTACCCGAAGCCGCATCAACCTCAAGGTTGTCGCAGAGGTAGAGATTGTCAGAACTCTCGCACGTGCCGTTGCCAATGGCCTTGGCGCAACCATCATGCCGAAAGCGATCGCCGACCGTATCGTCTCAGAAACAAGCGAACCGCTGATCTGTCGTATCTTGTCTCCTCGTATCGAGGAAACCCTGTCCTTATGCACATCCGACCAGAACTCTTTGTCGGAACCGGCATTTGCCGTGAAGGACATTCTGGTCGAGCTGACCGAAAAGTTGAAACTGTAAGGTAGTTACCTGCCGGCCCGACATTCAGGCCGGCAGATCAAATTTATCAGCGCATATCCTTGCAGTACTGCGCGATACGGGCGCAACCTTCGTTCAACATTTCGACGCTAGTGGCATAGGAAATGCGGAAATACGGGCTCATACCATAGGCCGCGCCCTGAACGGTGGCAACGTGGTGTTCTTCCACCAGCCCCATGACAAAATCGACGTCACCTTCAATCTTGCGGCCACCCTTGGTGGTCTTGCCGATCAGCCCGGACATGTTCGGGTACAGGTAAAATGCACCTTCCGGCTTGTGGCAACGCAGACCCTCAATTTCAGCCAGCTTGCCCAGCACAAGATCGCGACGCTCGCGATAGATTGCAGCGCGTTCCTTCAACAGATCCTGCGGTCCATCCAATGCTGCAATGGCTGCGGCCTGCGTAACCGTGGCGATACCACCGCTATTTTGACCGTTCACATTGCTGATCGCCGCAATCAGTTCCTTTGAACCGCTGGCGCAATAACCGAGACGCCAGCCGGTCATCGCATAAGCTTTGGAAACGCCATTCATCGTCAGAACACGGTCATAGAGACGTGGTTCGACATCAGCAATCGTGCCGAATTCAAACCCATCATAAACGAGATGTTCGTAAATATCGTCGGTCAAGATCCAGACATCCGGATGACGCAACATCACCTCTGCAATTGCGGCCATTTCCGACCGTGAGCAGGCAGCACCGGTTGGATTGTTCGGGAAGTTCAACAGCAGCCATTTGGTACGCGGCGTGATTGCCGCTTCAAGATCTTCTGCACGCAGCTTGAAGCCGGTCTCTTCAACACAGGGAACAGGAATCGGCACACCGCCGGCAAACTTGACGATGTCGGCATAGCTCACCCATGACGGCGTTGGAATAACCACCTCATCACCCGGATTACAGGTCGCAAGCATGGCATTAAAAATAACCTGCTTGCCGCCGCCGGATACGATGATCTGGCTTGCATCATAGGTGAGGTTGTTGTCGCGCTTGAACTTTCTGGCGATAGCAGCCTTCAGCCCCGGTGTGCCATCCATAGGCGGATATTTTGTCTGGCCCCCAAGAGCAGCCTCATGGGCGGCCTCAATGGCATGGGCAGGTGTCGGAAAATCCGGTTCCCCAGACGACAGGCTGACAACCTTGATACCTTGCGCAGCCAGTTCTCTGGCACGCTGTGTCATGGCAGCAGAAGCGGATATGGAGACGTTTTTCAATCTGTCAGCGGTAGAAGGCATCGGAATGATCTTTCTGTGAGATGAAGGAGAAGGCCGATTGTTAAGACGCAAGTTCTGCGGCTGGCGCGAGGGTCGCACCTGAAGCAATGATTTCGCTGTGCACGATGCCGGCCAATTCCAGCGAACCCGGCGTATCGCTATGCACAAGAATTGACCGAGCCGGCATGGCAAGAATGGCGCCATCGATAGCCTCAACTGTCCCATCGGTCAGAAAACGGCGAACCCGGGCACGCACGGATGGTTCATCTTTGACCAACGCACCTGGAAGACCACGGGCAACAAGGTTACCCTTAGCGTCATAGGCACGGTCGGCCAGGAACAGGGCAAGGGTTTTCAAACCGGCCCGTTTGGCGGCTTTTTCAATTTCACTTTGCGGGGTTACAAAGACCACCAGCTTGGGATCAACAGCCGAAATGGCGTTCATCATCATGTCGGCAAGCACCGGATCACGATTGACCATGTTGCCCATCGCCGCATGGAAACTGAAGTGGCCAACCTCAACGCCTTCGCTCTTGGCAATCGCGATCAGTGCGCCCAGTTGGTAGAGCATCTGGTGGCGCAGTTCATCGGGTTGAAACGGCAATTCACGCCGGCCAAAACCGGCTCGATCTGGCAGACCCGGATGCGCACCAATACCAACGCCATTCTGCTTGGCCAAACGCACCATGCGCGCCATTGTATCGGGATCACCGCCGTGAAAACCGCAGGCAATGTTGGCGGACGACACCAGCTTCATCATGGCGTCATCGTCACACAAGCGGTAGGGGCCGAAACCTTCACCCATGTCGGAATTGAGATCGATTTTCATCAGTTCCTCCCTCTTGATCCGGTTGCTGCTCAGGCCATCGCCTTCAAAGCGCGCTTGACCATGTCTGCAGTCCGTTTGATGTCCTCTAGATAGGTTTTTACCGCTTGCTCAACCTGGCGTGCCTCTTCGTGGCTGGTCTGGACGAACCTGATCTTTCCGCCGGGATTTGCCTGTCCAAGCCGCCACAGATCAGCCTCGATCACACCGGCTATCTTCGGATAACCACCAGCGGTATTGGCATCGCTCATCTGAATAATCGGCTCCCCACCAGGCGGAACCTGTACAACGCCTGGAACCACACCGTGCGAGCGCATTTCTCTGGTCTCGGTCGGTTTGATGGGCTCGCCGGAAAGCCTGTAACCTGTGCGGTCACTGCGCGACGAGATACGCCAGGCCTGCCCCCAGAAGGCTTCACCATCATCGGCAAACAAATGATGTTCGCCAGCCGGAATAGCGCGAACCTGCAACACGCCCTCAACGATGTCAGGAAAGACATTGGCCAAAGCTTGTGATGGCTCCACCACCGCCAAGCCACTTGCAGGCAGTGGCAAAATATTCTCCTGCGTGCCAGTTTTCAGATGATCACCCTTCGCAAGCGGCCTTCCGTCATTGCCGCCGAAATTGCCGCGCAGTGCCGTGCTGCGTGATCCCATCAGCACCGGGACATCCAATCCGCCGGCAACAGCAACATAAGCGCGGGCGCGTTTAACCGGTTGTCGCAATTCCAGCACATCACCGCCCTTGGCCAGATGAGCGCACCATGGCAACACGTCTTTGCCATTCAGCAGGACCAGGCCATCTGCACCGGTTACCGCAAAAACCATCGGCGTAGAAACACGTAATTTGAACGGAAAGGTCTGCACTTCTATGACCGCCGCATCCGGCTCATTCCCGACAAGAATATTGCCGGTTTTTACAGCAAGCGGATCCATGGCGCCGCCAGCCGTGACACCAATATTACGAAAGCCCGGACGTCCGAGATCCTGAACGGTGTTGAAAGGGCCGGTTTCGAGGATTTCGATCATAGCTCTACCCTCGCTGGCACAAAACGGACAGTGTCGCCAGGCGCCAGAAGCGCCGGTGTCGCTAACGTTGGATCGAACATTTTCAAATCCGCATAGCCGATTGAGTTCCAGCCATTGGGACCGGTCAGCATGGCAACACCGGTCTGCATGCCACCAATTGTCACGCAACCCTTTTCCATCTTGATGGACGGCACCGTTTTGCGCGGCATGTAAATACGGCCATCAAGCCCGTGCAGGTACCCAAAGCCGGGCGCGCTACCGAGCGCAAAAACCCTGTATGTCGCTTCATGATGAATGCGTACAACCTCACGGTCACTTAAGCCGGAAAAGTCGCATAATGCGGCAAGATCCGTTGCGTATTCACCGCCGTAGTGAACCGGTATCTCAACCGTTTTTCCCGAGAGATCGATACTTGCGGCATTGTCCCATGCTTCCAGCAGACGGCCGACGACAGCATCGGGCTCCGCAGGCGTTTCCTTGAAAATGGTAAGAAGGTTGGTCATGCCGGGAATGACTTCCGCGACATCAGCCCATGCACTTACAGTTTGAGAAAGCGCCCAGATAAAGCGCTGTGCCGGCAAATCGAATTCACCCGGCGCTTCAAGCAGAAAGGAGCGTGAGCCGATGAAGGAAACATTTGCCCGACCTTTAACGACAGGCTGAATTTCATGGTGCGACGCGAGGATGCTTGATCTGGCAATCATGGTTGAGGCTCGAGTTCGAATAAAACATCACCGAAGCCAACCAGAGCATCCTGCTCGGTGAGCTGACGGGTTAACAAGCCAGTGCGGCCGGCAAGGACGGGCACGAGAATTTGGCCGATACGGATAAATCCAATCACATCGGACGCAACAACCGAGCGGGGGAATTGACCCGCCCCAGAGGCAAGAGACGGATGTGACACATGGAAATGCCCGGCAATCGGTGCCTTCACCGTCGTGCTGGATGTCGCACTCCTCGGCTTCAAAGCCACGGCAGACGAAGACGTTCTCACAGTCTCTGGCACGGAAATAACCAGCCGCAACTGCGCATTTGGCATGGAGATTTCCAAGCCTTCGACACCGGCGGCCGCCAACATCTCCGTCAGAGCCTCAAGAGAGGCGGGATCGGTGAAATCGAGCCTGCTCATGCCGCTCTCCATGCTTTCAGCCACTTTTCTAGATAATGAATGTCCGTTTCGCCTTGGGCAAAAGCCGCGTCTTCAAACAGGGCACGCAGCAAAGGCAGGTTGGTGGAAATGCCTTCAACGCGTGTCCCGGCAAGCGCGGTTCGCATCTTGGTGATGGCCTCAGCCCGCGTCGGCGCATGCACGATCAATTTGGCAATCAGGGAGTCGTAATACGGCGACACCCGGTAGCCGGGATAGATATGGGTATCGAGTCGGACTCCTTCGCCTTGCGGCCAGGCAATGTCCGTGACAGCCCCTGCCGATGGCAGGAATGTATCGGGATCTTCAGCGTTGATCCGGCACTCGAAAGAGTGTCCATCGCAGATAACATCACCCTGCTGAAGATCGAGTCGTATACCTTGCGCCGCCTTGATCTGGGCCTGCACGATGTCGATGCCACTGGTCATTTCAGTAACGGGATGCTCGACCTGCAAACGGGTATTCATTTCGATGAAGTAGAATTTTCCATCTTCATACAGAAATTCAAACGTGCCAACGCCGCGATAACCAATCTGCTGGCAGGCTTCCACGCACGCCAAACCAACAGGCTCAATGATATCGGCTGCAATACCCCGGGCCGGGGCTTCTTCGACCACTTTTTGATGGCGCCGTTGCATTGAACAATCGCGATGCCCAAGCCAAACCGCATTTCCATGGGTGTCGCAAAGCACCTGTATCTCAATATGACGGGGATGCTGGAGAAACTTCTCCATGTAGAGCGCAGGGTTGCCGAAGGCCTGTCTGGCCTCTTCACGCGTCAGGGTCATTGCTTCGATCAGCGCAGATGGTTCCTGAACCACCCGCATGCCACGCCCACCGCCGCCGCCTGCGGCCTTAATGATGACAGGATAACCAATGTCACGGGCAATCTGCTCAACCGTGGCATGGTCATCTGGAAGCGCCGTATCCGGCCCTGGCACACATGGCACACCCGCGGCAATCATCGCCTTCTTAGCGGTAATCTTGTCACCCATGGTGGCAATGGACCGTGCATCTGGACCGATAAAGGTCAGTCCGGCATCCTCTACGGCTGCCGAAAATGACGTGTTCTCGGACAGAAAACCGTAACCGGGATGAATGGCACCTGCACCGGTTAACCGGGCGGCCAGAAGAATGGCATCCTGATTGAGATAGCTTCTGCGCGCATTGGCGGGACCAACACAGACAAAATGATCTGCCGTTTCGCCATAGGAGGCTTGCCTGTCAGCCTCAGAGCAAATCGAAACTGTCTTCAGGCCAAGCTCGCGGCAGGCGCGCTGTATGCGCACAGCAATCTCACCACGATTGGCAATCAGCACCGTATCAAAGAGTGGATCAGCGCTGGCGAAATTCTCTGCCATCACGCAATCTCCGCCAGCAAATTGTTGGTTTCGACCTCTCCGCCATCAACATCCGTAACGAAGGTGATACGGCCAGCACAGGGCGCGGCGATCTTGTTGAATACTTTCATGGCCTCGATAATAAAAAGTGTCTGCCCCTCTTCCACCACATCGCCAATATTGACGAATGGCGGCTGGCCCGGTGCAGATGCACGGTGCAAAACACCGAAGATCGGTGCACGGACGGATGTGCCAGAACTGTTGCTGTCAGTGGGTGCCGTTTGCGTAGCCGGTAGAATAGCTTGAACGCCGTCAGTCGGTGTCGTGACCGTTGCAGCAGAGATTTCGTGGCCAGTTCGGAAAATTCGAACGGTGACGTCCCTTTCCGTTACCTTCAGTTCGGTAACGTTGGTTCGCCCGACAAAATCAATCAGCGCTTTTATCTTCGGCAGGTCCATGAGCACACTCGGCATTGTTCGAAGCCGCACTACGATCCCGCAAAGGCCGGACCATCGTCGACTGAACCAGACCTAGCACGATAGGTTGTTTGATGGGGTCAGAAGAACTTTTGATATAGCCCGGTTTGCTCCAGATTTCCCCAAACACTTTCACACGGAAAACCCGCATCAACGGCGCATAAACCTTGAATTTTTTAAAGAGATTTTCAGATCAACCTGATTGACCAGTTGCGTATCTTCAAATGCCGGCAAAGCCACAACACCACCGACCTGTCCAAACACCGCCATGTCGACACCACGAAGTTAAGCGGTCAATGCCTTTTGACTTTTTGCAATTTTCGAAAATGCGCCAAAGGCTTGGCCCTTTTTGAGATGTGAAAATTTATATTGCGTGGCGGCACCAAGCCGTTTGACATGGCTCTCAAGAGGGTGTTCATTTCCTCAACCCTTAATGCATAGTCACGAAAACCATAAATCGGATTAAGTGTAATGTTCAAAGCTGCAAGAGGTTGGGTTTGGGGCGTCATCGCCGTTATTGCCATCGGCGTCGGATATTACGCTTGGACCGTTCTGCGGGGTGATAATTTGCCCGCAGGTTTTGTCTCCAGCAATGGCCGTATAGAGGCCGTGGAGATTGACATCTCCACCAAAACAGCTGGCAGGCTCAAGGAGTTGATGGTTCGCGAAGGTGAATTCGTCAAGGCTGGCCAGCCACTTGCACAAATGGACACCGCCCAGCTGGAAGCCAGCAAACGACAGGCCGAAGCACAGCGGCGCCGCGCGGAGATATCGGTCGATACGGCCCATAGCCTCGTTGCCCAGCGTGAGGCAGAACGAAAATCTGCACTAGCCGTCATCGAACAGCGCAAAGCCCAGCTCGATTCCGCGGCTAAAACCAATGCCCGCTCGCGACAACTGTTGACCAACAATACCGTGTCACAGCAGGTCGTCGATGACAGCGAAGCGGCCGAGCAGGCTGCAAGGGCAACACTTGCTGCGGCAGAAGCGTCGCTTGCTGCCTCTGATGCAGCCATCAATGCTGCTAAGGCGCAAGTGGTGGATGCCGAAGCAGCTGTTGATGCGGCAAAGGCACAAATTGACAGTATCGAAACCGACATTGCCGACAGCACTTTGACGGCACCCCGCGACGGGCGAATTCAATACCGAATCGCACAGCCCGGCGAGGTTCTGTCTGCCGGTGGCCGTGTCTTGAACCTCGTGGACCTTGGCGACGTCTACATGACCTTCTTCCTACCAACGGCAGAAGCTGGCCGGACCTCAATTGGTTCAGACGTACGTCTCGTGCTGGACGCGGCTCCCCAGTTGACCATCCCTGCCCAGGTGTCCTTCGTTGCCGATGTGGCGCAGTTTACGCCCAAAACCGTTGAGACTAAAGAAGAACGTCAGAAACTGACGTTCCGGGTTCGCGCCCAAATACCGCAGGAATTGCTGCAAAAATACATCCAGTACGTCAAAACCGGCTTGCCGGGCATGGCGTATGTCCGGCTGGATGCGCAAGCAACATGGCCGCAAAATCTCGAACAGAATCTTGTAAAATAACGGCGCCGCGATGAACGAGGCTGACACAAACAACAGCACTGCCTCGAGTTCCGCCAAAAGCGGTCAGAACGCTGTGGTACGGCTTCAAAACGTCACTCTCGCCTACAAAAAAACGATTGCCCTGAGCGAGGTATCGCTGGATATCCCGTCAGGCTGCATGGTGGGACTGATCGGCCCTGACGGCGTTGGAAAATCCAGCCTTCTGTCACTCGTTTCCGGCGCACGGGCTGTTCAGAAGGGCAAGGTCGAAGTTCTCGATGGCGACATTTCCGATGCGAAACATCGCAATGCCACCTGCCCCCGCATTGCCTACATGCCGCAGGGACTGGGCAAAAACCTATACCCAACACTTTCTGTTTTCGAGAATGTCGATTTTTTTGGCCGCCTGTTCGGCCAGGACAAACAGGAGCGTGAAACCCGTATTCGCGAACTGCTTGATAGTACCGGTCTTGGCCCTTTTGCTGACCGGCCGGCAGCCAAGCTTTCCGGTGGTATGAAACAGAAACTCGGCCTTTGTTGCGCGCTGATCCACGATCCGGATTTGCTGATCCTCGATGAACCCACGACTGGTGTCGATCCGCTGTCACGGCGGCAGTTCTGGGAACTGATTGACGCGATCCGTGTCGGACGGCCGGGCATGAGCGTTATCGTCGCGACAGCCTATATGGAAGAAGCCGCAGGCTTCGATTGGCTTGTTGCCATGAACGCCGGCAAGGTTCTCGACACTGGCACACCTTCAGAACTGCTTGAACGCACAGGGGCCGCCAATCTTGATGCCGCCTTCATTGCCATGCTGCCAGAGACGGAACGCCGTAATCATGTCGATGTCGTTATTCCGCCTCGAGAAACCGGCGGCACGCAGGAATATGCCATCGAGGCCAGCCATCTGAGCATGCGCTTTGGCAGTTTTACCGCCGTGGACAATGTCAGTTTCCAGATTCCACGCGGCGAAATCTTCGGCTTTCTCGGCTCCAATGGCTGCGGCAAATCAACAACCATGAAAATGTTGACCGGCCTTCTGGCCGCCAGCGAAGGCGAGGCAAAGCTTTTCGGCAACAAGGTCGATGCGAGTGACATGGCGGTGCGCCGCCGTGTCGGTTACATGAGCCAGGCTTTTTCGCTCTACAGCGAATTGACCGTTCGCCAAAACCTTGATTTGCACGCTCGCCTGTTCGAACTGCCTGACGAAACCATTCCGACACGCATTGATGAAATGGCGCAACGGTTCACCTTGCAAGACGTGATGGATACGTTGCCGGACGGGCTGCCGCTTGGCATACGCCAGCGCCTGTCGCTGGCCGTTGCCATGATCCATTCACCAGATGTGCTGATCCTTGACGAACCCACCTCGGGTGTTGATCCAATCGCGCGTGATGCATTCTGGCAAATCCTTGCCGATCTCTCCCGCAAAGACAATGTAACGATCTTCATCTCCACGCATTTCATGAATGAAGCGGAGCGTTGCGACCGCATTTCATTAATGCATGCAGGCAAGGTGTTGATAAGCGACACGCCAGCCGCCATTGCCAAAAGCCGCAATTCTCCCACGCTGGAAGATGCATTCATCGCCTATCTGGAGGAAGCCTCGGGCATCACGGCTTCGGACAAGACCGATAAGGCAAAAACCTCTCAGACGGCTGATATAACCAAACTTGCCGCTGCCAGCCATCCGCAGGCGATGAGCAAGAAACGCTTCTTCGATATCAGGCGCATGTTCAGCTACACGCGGCGCGAAGCACTTGAACTTCAGCGCGATCCCATTCGTGCCACGCTTGCGGTGCTGGGCAGCGTCATCCTGATGTTTGTCATCGGTTACGGCATAAATATGGATGTCGAAGACCTGACATTCGCTGTACTAGACCGGGACGATACCACCATAAGCAGGGATTATGTCCTCGACATTGCCGGATCCCGCTACTTCATCGAAAAAGAGCCCATTCGCGATTATGCCGACATGGACAAGCGGATGCGTGATGGCGAGATAAGTCTGGCCATTGAAATTCCGCCGGGTTTCGGGCGCAAGGTGCAGCGTGGCGATGACGTCGAAATCGGCGCCTGGATCGACGGCGCCATGCCGCAACGGGCGGAAACTGTGAGCGGCTACGTCCAAGGCATGCATGCTGATTGGCTCACCCGAAAGGCAAGACAACTTTACGGCACGGAGGCAACCCGCGGCACATTTTCCATCGAGACACGCTTTCGCTACAACCCTGATGTCAAAAGTCTGGTTGCTATGGTGCCAGCAGTCATTCCGCTTCTGTTGATGCTCATCCCGGCCATGTTGGCAGCCCTCAGCGTGGTGCGAGAAAAGGAACTCGGATCCATCATCAACCTCTATGTGACCCCCGTCACACGGCTGGAATTCCTGTTCGGCAAACAGATCCCCTACGTTGTTCTAGGCGTGATGAATTTCCTGCTGCTGGTTGCCTTTGCGACGCTAGTCTTCCGCGTTCCCTTCACAGGCAGCTTTATTGCCTACGCGGCAGCGGCCCTTCTTTATGTGATCATTGCGACCTCGATCGGCATTTTCATGTCGACATTCATGTCTAGTCAGATCGCAGCAATCTTCGGAACTGCACTGCTGACACTTATTCCAGCCACGCAATATTCCGGTATGACCGACCCGGTCTCATCCCTTCAGGGTGCGGGTGCCTTCATCGGCGAAATTTACCCCACCACCTATTTTATGACCATCTCACGCGGCGCCTTTTCCAAGGCGCTTGATTTTGCAGGCCTTGCCGGTTCCTTCATTCCCCTGCTGATCGCCATACCAATCCTTGCGACACTCGGTGCCGTGCTTCTTAAAAAGCAGGAGAGCTGAGCTTTGTTTTCATCCAACATCTTTCAGCTAGGTTTAAAGGAATTGCGTGGACTGGCACGCGATCCGATGCTGGTGCTGCTGATCCTCTACGCATTCAGTCTGCAAATCTATACCGGATCAAGCGCCCTGCCCGAAACGCTCAACAATGCCGCAATTGCAATTGTCGATGAGGACCAATCGCCTCTTTCCGGCCGCATCAGCACGGCATTCACGCCGCCCTATTTCGTGCCGCCGAAGCTGATCGACATCAGTGAGATGGATCGCAGAATGGATGCGGGGCTTGATACATTCGCCCTCAACATTCCCCCGGATTTCCAGCGCCATGTGCTGGCAAACCAGCATCCGGCAATCCAGCTGAATGTTGACGCAACACGTATGAGCCAGGCGTTCAGTGGCAGCAGCTACATCCAGTCGATCGTGACGAGTGAGGTCAATGAGTTTCTGGAGCGGTACCGCGGTCAAACCAATGTTCCCGTCGACCTGACGCTTCGGGCACGTTTCAACCCGTCACTCGACAAGTCGTGGTTCGGCTCCATCAATAACATCATTACTTCCATCACCATGTTATCGATTGTCCTGACGGGCGCTGCACTGATCCGTGAGCGTGAGCACGGGACCGTCGAACATCTACTGGTCATGCCGGTAACACCCACGGAAATCATGCTCAGCAAAATCTGGTCGATGGGCCTGGTGGTGCTGGTTGCTGCAGGTTTTGCCCTGTTCGGGGTGGTCAAAGGGTTGCTTGGCGTACCGATTGAGGGCTCTCCTTTCATCTTCCTGGTGGGAACGGCACTGTTTCTGTTTGCAACGACATCCATGGGGATATTCCTTGCGACCGTCGCGGGCTCGATGCCGCAATTCGGTCTGCTGCTTATTCTGGTACTGTTGCCGCTTCAGGTGCTTTCAGGTGCAATGACACCGCGTGAAAGCATGCCTGACATCATCCAGCACATCATGCTGCTTGCACCCAACACCCACTTCGTCATCCTCGCACAGGCGGTGCTGTTCAGGGGTGCCGGCCTTGATGTCGTCTGGCCGCAGTTGCTTGCCCTGCTGGTTATTGCCGTCATTCTCTTCACTTTGGCATTACGCCGGTTCCGCAACTTCCTGCGGTAAATCAGGCCCGTTTTTGAGTGCTTTATCTGGCGTGAAACCCTTGTGAATCAGGGGATCGAGCAAAGCCGCCGCACGTTGACAGTTAAGACTTCATTAACCATGCTTGGTTACGAGTCGTTATCTGCCCGCCGATGGTTGTCGGCGCTCGTTAGCATCGGTCGCTAAATGACACATCAACTGCTTCCGGTATTGGCTCGACGTCTCGGGCTTTTCACAGCATTAGCCTCACTGGCCTTTGTCGTGCCGTCGTTTGCGCAGTCGGTGTGGACCGGTAATACGGACAATGAATTCAGCAACGGAACGAACTGGACACCTGCTCTGCCGGGCGCAAATGATGCAGCGGCTGTCAACACTGGTTCCCCGCAGGTCACCAATAACGTCACCGTCAATCAGCTTGGTGTGAATGGCGGTGATGTTACCATCACCAATACCGGGACACTTACGGTGACCAGTGGCAGCACGATCAACTCCGGCAGCCTCGGCATCAATGCTGGTGGCGTCGTGAATTCCGATATCGACCTGAATGGCGGCAACCTGTTTATTGACGGAACGCTCAACGGCAAACTGCAATTGAATGCAGGCAACGTTGCGGTAAATGGCAGCCTAGGTAGTGCTGTGGTGGAAGCGACCACTGCACTTTCCAACAGCGGAACTGTGGGCGATGTTTCTGTGTCCTCCGGCGGGACCTTTACCAATAACACAACTGGCACTGCAGGTGCACTCACCAATGCCGGTACGGCGTCGAATGCCGGCACGCTTGGCTCATTGACAAATATGGCAGGCAACTTCACCAACAACAACCTCGGCGTCATCACCGGAAAGACGATAATCTCCGGCGGAACGGTGACCAACAATTTCCAGATGACAGATGCAGATGTCGCCGCGGCAGCAGATTTCGTCAACAACAACGGCGCAACGGCTGGCAACATCAGAAACTCCGGCACAGTCTCCAATGCCGGTACCATCGCATCCCTGCAAAACGATGCGGGAAGTTTCACCAACAACTTCGGCGGTGCTGTCTCTGGCACAACAACCGTGGCCGGAGGCACTGTCACCAACAATGCAGAGATGAATGCCGTGAGTGTTGGGGCTGGTGGCATCTTTACCAACACAACGGATGGCACGGCCGGTGCCGTTACTAATGCCGGCAACAGTTCAAATGCCGGCGAAATCGCCTCGCTGACCAACACGGCCGGAGACTTCGTCAACAATGCCGGTGGCACAATCACTGGACAGACCACCATTACTGGCGGGACAGTCACCAACAATTTCGAGATAACCGACGCCGACGTTGCAGCCGCTGCAGCCTTCATCAACAACTCGGACGGCATCGCGGGTAATATCAAAAATTCCGGCACGGTGACCAATGCGGGAACCATCGCATCCCTTCAAAATGACGCTGGCTCTTTCACCAACAATAGTGGTGGCGAGGTTACGGGCGCAACGACAATCAATGGCGGCACGGTCGTCAACAATGCAACGCTTGCTTCCGTCGAGATCGGCAATCAGGGCACATTTACCAATAACAGCGGTGCAACGACTGGCGCGGTCACCAATTCCGGCAATGCGTCGAATGACGGTACAGTTGCATCATTGAGCAACAATGGTGGTTCCTTCTCAAACACCGGCATCATCAGTGGTGCGGCGAGCGTCAGCGGCGGTGAATTCATCAATCAAGGAACAGTCACCGGAACGATCGATGTTTTTGACGGCGGCTTGCTGTCCGGCAGCGGTGTCTCCGGCGGATTGGTGATCAATGCCGGTGGCATTCTGTCCCCCGGTCCTGGCCTGCAAACCGTTTCCGTGAATGGTAACCTGACCTTCCGCATCGGATCGACCTACCAGGTGGATATTACCTCAACCGGTCTGTCGGATCAGGTGAACGCCATCGGCACAATTGATATCGAAGGTGGTACGCTTGATATTCGTGCAGCAAGCAACACCTATGGCCTGTCCACGGCCTACACGATCCTGTCGGCTGGCAGCATCACCGGTAGTTTCGACACCATCGCCAGCGACTTTGCGTTTCTTTCCCCGACGCTGACCTACAATCCCACCACAGTGGATCTCAGCCTTGATCGCAATGCTGTGCGTTTTGCTGATGTTGCCCTGACACAAAATGAACGCGTAACCGCAGCAGCCATTGAGAGTCTGGGATCGACAAATGCGCTGTTCATGGCCGTGTTGCCTCTTAATATAGAAACCGCCGAGGCTGCCTTTTCACAGCTTAACGGCGAGGTTCACGCATCTCTCAAAAGCGCATTTCTCTGGGAAAGCCAGTTTCCCCGTAACGCGATCATGGATCAGATGAACCCGCTAATTGCCAGACCCTGGGCAGATCAGGAAGAGCTGTCGTTTTGGACAACCGGCATATTTGCTCAAGGTAATTTCTCTGACAATGGTGTGGCCAGCGGTCTTGATGCCCGTGTAGCAGGCTCACTCATCGGCGCTGATTTTGCCATTTCCGAACAATGGCGTCTCGGCGGCATTCTCGGATACAGCTCTCTTTCCGCAGGTTCTGAGGCCACGGCGGACAGTTATCATGCAGGGCTTTATGCTGCCGGTGACTTCGGTCCTCTTGATATACTCGGCGGCGCCATCTACTCGCGCAGCGATATCTCGACCAAACGCGATATCGCATTCGGCTCCTTCACCGACCGGCTGAAGGCCGATTATGGTAGCGATACTCTTCAGGCGTTTGGCGATATTTCCTGGACGCTGCAACTGGATGATGTCAAGTTGCAGCCCTTCGCCAATCTTGCCTACATCAACCTCAATACGGATAATTTCCGCGAAGATGGCGGTGTCGCAGCCTTGTCTGTTGCTGGTGGCTCCGACAACCTGACCGTCTCCACCATAGGTATGCGCTGGGCTGCCAACCTGCCGACTGACATGCCGGTGATGGTGTCCGGCATGTTGGGTTGGCGCCACGCAATAGGTGATCTTTCGCCCACCTCATTTTTTGCATTTGAGGGTAGCTCACCTTTCATTCTGGAAGGTGTTACCATGCCGCGCGATTCACTGTTGGTAAAAGCTGGCATTACCGCCAGACTTTCCAAATCCGCACGTTTGACACTGAGTTATGCTGGCGAGTTTGCCAGTGGTTTCCAGTCCAATGCTGCCCATGCCAACCTGCAGGTCAATTTCTAGCGTCGACAATAGTTGTCCGGCAAACATCCGCACAAAAGAACAGTGCCCCGAAGTTCTTCAACTTCGGGGCACTGTGTTTCAGGTCAAAATCTTAGTAGTGGACCGACAGGCTATCGATCGGTGTGGTCTTTGGCGGCGCGAACTTGGTCAGGTCGATGCCGTCAACCGCACTGCGGTACTCTTCAATGCTTGGCGTGCGGCCAAGAATCGCCGACAGCACCACGACCGGGGTCGAAGCCAGAAGCGATTCACCCTTCTTCTCCGAGGTGTCTTCCACAACGCGGCCCTGGAACAGGCGGGTCGAGGTTGCGAGAACCGTATCACCCTTTTCAGCCTTTTCCTGGTTACCCATGCAAAGGTTGCAGCCTGGACGCTCAAGATAGAGAATGTTCTCGTACTCGGTACGGTTGGCAGTCTTTGGCTTCAGGTCATCAAATTCGAAGCCGGAATACTTCTGCAGGATTTCCCAATCCCCTTCAGCCTTCAACTCGTCAATAATGTTGTAGGTCGGTGCCGCAACCACCAAAGGCGCCTTGAACTCAACCTTGCCTGCAGTTTTTTCGATGTTCTTCAACATCTGGGCAACGATCTTGATGTCGCCCTTATGCACCATGCATGAACCAACGAATCCAAGGTCAACCTTCTTGGTGCCGCCATAGTAGGAAACCGGGCGGATCGTGTCGTGCGTATAGCGACGGGAAACGTCTGTATTGTTGACGTCAGGGTCAGCGATCATTGGCTCGTTGATGATGTCGAGATCCACGACAACTTCTGCGAAGTACTTTGCGTTGGCATCCGGGCTCAGAGCAGGCTTTTCACCCGAACGGATTTCGGCAATGCGCTGATCCGCCTTGGCAATCAGGCCCTTCAGCGTACCAACAGCATTGTCCATGCCCTTGTCGATCATGATCTGGATACGCGACTTGGCAATTTCTAGCGACTCGATCAGGGTCTCGTCCTGCGAGATACAGATCGACGCCTTGGCCTTCATTTCAGCCGTCCAGTCGGTGAATGTGAAGGCCTGGTCAGCGAGAAGCGTACCGAGGTGAACTTCAATGATGCGGCCCTGGAAGACGTTGTCGCCATGCTGCTTGAGCATCTGCGCCTGTGTGGCATGAACAACGTCGCGGAAGTCCATGTACGGCTGCATCGTGCCCTTGAAGGTTACCTTGACCGACTGCGGGATTGGCATTGTTGCCTCACCGGTGGCCAGTGCCAGCGCCACGGTGCCAGAGTCTGCACCAAACGCAACCCCCTTGGACATGCGGGTGTGGCTGTCGCCGCCGATGATGATTGCCCAGTCATCCACGGTGATGTCGTTCAACACCTTGTGGATGACGTCGGTCATCGAGTGGTAAGCGCCCTTCGGGTCACGCGCGGTGATAACGCCGAAGTTGTTCATGAAGGACATCAGCTTTGGAATATTGGCCTGTGCCTTTTTGTCCCAAACGGAAGCCGTATGGCAACCGGACTGATAAGCACCGTCAACCAGCGGCGAAATGACGGTCGCCGCCATCGCCTCAAGTTCCTGCGCAGTCATCAGACCGGTGGTGTCCTGCGAACCAACAATATTTACAATTACACGGACATCGGAGCCGGCATGCAATACCTTGCCTGGCGTCACGCCAACAGCGTTGCGGTTGAAGATCTTTTCAACAGCCGTCAGGCCCTGGCCTTCGATTGAAATTTCCTTGTTTGGCGCAAAGACCGCAGTCGGCTCAACGCCGAGGGTCTGGGCGGCAAATGTCTGGAGCTTCTTGCCGAAAACGATAGCGTAAGAGCTACCGGCCTTCATGAACTCCATCTTCTGGGGTGTGAAGGCTGCAGCAACATCAACCAATTCGTTGCCATTTTCATCACGAAGTTTTTTACCCTTCGCGTCGATTTTCAAAACAGTGCCGGTTTCTACCGAGAACTGCTGTTCCAGGATCGGGTTGCCATCATTGTTGAGGATCGGCTTGCCATCGTCACCGGTCTTCTTGGTCCAGTTCTTCAGGTTGATACCGATGCCACCGGTCACGTCGACAGTGGTCGCGAAGATCGGTGAGATACCGTTGGTGCCCGCCACGATTGGCGCGAAGTTGACGAAAGGCACATAAGGGCTGGCCTGCTTGCCAGTCCACAGCGCAACGTTGTTCACGCCGGACATACGCGACGAACCCACGCCCATCGTACCCTTTTCGGCGATCATCATAACGCGCTTGTCAGGATGCTGCTTCTGCAGTGCGACAATCTCCGCCTGCGCTTCAGGCGTGATCATACACTGACCATGCAACTGGCGGTCGGAACGCGAATGGGCCTGGTTACCCGGCGACAGAAGATCGGTCGAAATGTCGCCTTCAGCTGCGATGAAGGTCACAACCTTGATTTCGTCTTCGACGTCAGGAAGCTTGGTGAAGAATTCAGCCTTGGCATAGCTTTCGAGAACGCTCTTCGCGACGGCATTGCCAGCCTTGTAGGCATCACGCAGACGGAACATGTCGGCATCATAAAGGAAGACTTGGGTCTTCAACACATCACCGGCCTTGGTTGCGATTGCAGCATCGTCACCGAGCGCGATATCGAGCAGAACCTTGACCGAAGGACCACCCTTCATGTGGGACAGGAGTTCGAGAGCAAACGTCGGCGTAATCTCGGGCACGACCGCTTCGCCAAGGATGATTTCCTTCAGGAACGCAGCTTTGACACCTGCTGCACTGGTGGTGCCTGGCAGCGTGTTGTAGATGAAGAATTTGAGGGCATCGGCGCGGTGTTCGCTACCTGCATCCTTGATCAGCGCAATAATCTCACCGACGAGAGCTCCGTCATCAATCGGCTTGGGAGCGAGCCCTTGAGTTTCTCTGCTTTTGATCTCAGCCAGGTAATCCAAATAAAGGTTCATCGTAATCCCAACGTCATAATGTGTATGGCGCTGAAACGCAGCGCCACCAAACGGTATTGTTAATCGGCCAAAGGGTCGTGCAGGTTTCGAGTACGTCAACAAAGGCCGACTTGCAAGATACTGCATTTCAGTAAAAAAATATTACTTCGGTTTCAGCGAAAAACTTTAAAAAACCGCGCCGCGCAGGGTGGTTAAGCCGCAAACCTCTAAATGCTTAAATTCGTGCCGTTTGATGCCAGCGATGTAATCGCAACCGGGCACTTAACGAGGCAGGTCCGAGACATCAGGGAAATCTAAACTTGATAACAGCGCCTCTTCAGTTGGCAAATTTCACGTCCGGTAAGGACATAATCATAAGGGCCGCGAAAACAGTTGGCAGATGTGGCTGGCAGTTGCCGGGCAGACAATTTCCGAACCTGCTAATTAATGCGTTGATAATAAACAATTTTACCCCGCAAGATCCGCCAAATTCTCGATAAGTAATTGTACTACATGTTCAATTTCGCCCGGTAGTTATTCGGGTTCGGAAATTAAGAATTTGTTAACCCAATCTAAGCGAACATTAGCAAGTTCTTATTACTCGTTATTGGAGTATTCGTTCATTGCCCGGCGCCGGCCAACTTGCGGTGCAATGGCACAGGGAGAGAGCATGAAGTTCGCACCAATACGCTATTTTGTTCCGTTTGTTTCGCTGATGTTTTTGCCCGCCGTCACCTTTGCGCAGACATCTACATCGACGAACTTCACGGTGCAGATCACCATTCAGGCAGCCTGCCAGATTAACTCTGCCGCCAATCTCAATTTTGGAACCAATGGTGTTCTCGCGGTCAATGTAGATGCAACCAGCCAGATTATCGTGCAGTGCACGACGGGCACGCCATTTAGTCTAGGTCTAAGTGCGGGCGCTGGGACGGGCGCAACAGTTGCGACGCGTTTAATGACCGGCCCCGCCTCGGCCACAATCGCGTATAGCCTCTATAGAGATGCCGCACACTCACTTGTTTGGGGCAACACGGTAGGCACGGACAGGTTGACCGGAACAGGAACCGGCGCGGCACAGCCTTTTACTGTGTATGGGCGTGTTGGGCCCCAAAACACCCCTGCTCCTGGCACTTACACGGATACCGTGACGGCCACACTCACTTATTGATCGCCAAAGGGAGGATCGCATATGCGTCTTTTTACTTTAGCGGCTGCGTTACTTGCCGGTTTGTATGTTTCACCTTCTCACGCAACCTCTTTACGGGTCTCCCCCGTCATTTTGGATCTTAGAGCACCAGCAGCGACGTCCAATCTGCGCATCCGCAATGATGCCAAAACAGCGATCAATGTTCAGGTCCGGATTTTCCGCTGGACCCAACAAAACGGCTCGGATGTCTTAACGGCGGTAGACGATGTTGTTGCAAGCCCACCGATCACACAACTCAAACCCGGAGCGGAAAATCTCGTCCGCATCGTGCGGCTCTCCAAGGCGCCTGTGAAGGCTGAAGAGAGCTACCGCGTCATGGTCGATGAATTGCCAACACAGGGTAAACTTCGATCCGGCACGATCAATCTCGTTGTCCGCCATTCCATCCCTGTCTTTTTCTCGAAAGACGATGCCAGCGAGGCGCAGCCAACATGGTCTGTGACACCCAAGGGCAATGGCTACCAGGTTACCGTCTCTAATAAAGGCTCCAAGCGCTTGCGCGTTGCCAATCTCAAGCTGCTCAACGGAAGCGGTCAAGCGGTTGCCCAGCAACAGGGACTTGTTGGCTATGTACTCGGAAAATCCGGTGCAACCTGGCTGGTGCCGGCAGCGGGCGGCAAGCGAGGCGGCGGCACACTGAAAATTTCCGCAGATAGCGAAAGCGGCACTGTCAATGCGACGGCGCGCGTTAAAGGCGGTTAGCCTTGCCGTTTTGACGATTGCAGGTTTGACGATCATTTCATCGCGCAGTTTTTCCCAGGATCAGGATTTACATCCTGATGCTTCACCCCCCTCTGTTGCCGCCGAGGAGGTGAGAGAGTTACAACTTGAAGTCTATATCAACGATGTTTCAACAGAACTGATCGCCACCTTTCGTCAAAACAGCACCGGCTCGCTCCTGATTGAGCCGGTTCAATTAAGAAATGTCGGAATTATCCCGGTTGAAACTGCTGTCGGTGCCGATGGTTGGGTTGATATCGCCAAGCTGCCGGATGTCAGCTGGCGTTACGACGAAAGCAACCAGTCCATCTATTTTTCGCTTTCGACGGAAGCCCGCGCCAGCAAGGTCATCGACGCCTCCGGCCAAACCGATGCGCAAGAGGACGAAGAAGAAAAAGAACGAGCCACGAGCGATCTGGGAGGTTTGGTGAATTACACGATCTACGGATCATCCGGCGGTAAAAGCTGGTCGGACATTGTCGAATATAACGGCGTCTCGGCCTTGCTGGAAAGCCGTGTTTTTGGCCCACTCGGTGTCTTGTCATCCTCCCAGGTCCTGAGCACCTCAAAGGTCGAGCAGTTTGACAGCAATCGCCTCGACACCACTTGGAGCTATTCCGATGAAGATAGTTTGACGACTTATCGAGCAGGCGACCTGATTACCGGCGGGCTGACATGGACACGCCCAATGCGGATGGGTGGAATACAGATACGCCGCAACTTCGATCTGCGGCCGGATATTGTCACGATGCCAATGCCGGATTTTTCAGGCTCCGCTGCCGTGCCTTCCACCGTCGATGTCTATGTCGACAATATCAGACGTATCTCGCAGGAGGTGCCTGAAGGTCCGTTCTCCATTACAAACCTTCCCGTGGTCAGCGGTGCCGGCAATGCACGGCTGGTGGTGCGCGATGCGCTGGGACGGGAGACCGTGTCGGAAACACCGTTTTTTGCATCGGCAGATTTGCTGGCTCCCGGCCTCATCGACTTTTCCGCCGAACTCGGTTTTGCCCGCAACAATTACGGCATCTCCTCATTTGACTATGACGAGAATTTTCTCGGCTCCGCGACCGTCCGGTACGGCTTGACCAACAAGTTGACCGTAGAAAGCCATACCGAAGGCGGCGAGGAATTTTATAATGTCGGGCTTGGTGGTGTTTTCACACTCGGCGCATTCGGATTGGGCACCGTTTCGGGTTCCACCAGCCACTTCCGGGAAGACAGTGGCTATCAGCTATCGGCTAGCGTCGAAGCAGAATTGCTGGGAATGCAGGTTTTTGCTCGCTCGCAGCGGGCGTTCGGCGATTACCATGACATGGCATCCGTCGCGGCAACCAGATCGAAAAATGCAACGGCTTTGAATTTGGTGAACGCCCGCCCGGCGCGTTCGCTTGATCAAATTTCCCTCTCCACCCAACTCAGCTTCGATGAAGCAAGTCTCAACTTTTCCTACACGCAGCTGGAAACTTTTGATGAAAGAAAATCCCGGCTGCTCGGCCTTTCTGTCACACGGCCTATCGGCGAAAACGGCAACGTCTTTATCACCGCCTACAAGGATTTGGCGGATAAAAAATCCTATGGAATTTTTGCCGGTCTCTCCTGGACATTCGGCGGTGGCATTTCTACCTCTGCAGGCTTCTCGTCCAGTGCCGATGGTTATTCCGTTACGGCAGATGCTGTCAAATCCGAGCAACAAACCGAGGGCAGTTATGGGTGGCGGTTGCGCGGCTCACGCGGCAACAATGATATCATTTCAGCCTCGGCCAGTTATCGCGGCAGCGGTGCACGGGTTGCAGCCGGTGTCGATCTATTCAACGGCAGCACCCAAGGCCACGTACAACTGGATGGCTCAGTTGCCTTGGCTGGTGGTGACGTTTTCTTTGGCAACCGCATCGATGATGCTTTTGCCGTCGTTGATGCCGGCGCGCCGGGTGTCGAGATTTCGCTGGAAAACCGCCCCATCGGCCAAACCAACCGCCGGGGCAAGATCTTGCTTCCGAACTTGCGGTCTTATGATGCCAACATGATCACGCTCGACCCGGCCAACCTGCCAATCGATGCGCGAATTGACCGAACCAAACAGACGGTGATTCCGACGGAAGGCGGCGGTTCCGTCGTTGATTTCAAAGTGGAGACCGGCGGTCACGTCGCGCTGGTGACATTGAAATCAGAAAGCGGAGATGTCATCGAAACAGGGTCTTCCGGCACCATCGATGGCAATGACGAAAGTAGTTTTGTGGTCGGCTACGACGGACAGGCCTATCTCGAAAACGTCTCGAACAAGCACCGACTTCTTATTCATCAGCCGACCAAAGGCGACTGCGAGGCGCAGATCGTTATTGGATCGACCACGGAGACCCGTGCAACCCTTGAAGCGACATGCAGGAGCGTTCAATGATGATGCTGACCCGTGCAGGCCTTGCCATCGCAGCCTTTCTTTGCGCCGCACCGGTGCTGGCGCAAACATGCAGCTTCAGTATGACGGATATGAATTTCGGTTTTGTCAATCTGGCAAGCGGCGCGGCCGTGGATACAACGGCCACATTAAATGTGACCTGCACCAACCCGTTGGCACTAGGCCTGTCGGTGCGCATCTGCCCCAATATCAACGCAGGCAGTGGCGGCCAATCCGGCGGCATCCGCCGCATGCTTCAGGGCAGCAACATACTTAATTATCAACTGTATCAAAATGCCGGAAGAACAACACCTTGGGGTTCCACCACACAAACGGCACTGGGTTCGCCACCGCCTATCGACCTATTGCTACCCATTCTGCCACCACTGCTTGGCAGCACCAGCCGCACCGTCTACGGCAGAATTTTAGCCAGTCAGGCATCTGCTGCGCGCGGTATCTATCTCTCGAGTTTCGCTGGCGCGCAAACCAGCTTCACCTATACGACCTATACGTTGCTGGCACCGAATTGCTCTGACGTTACTCAGAATCCAACACTGGTCCCGTTTAACGTAACGGCGGCTGTGGAACCGGCATGCCTTGTGTCGGCGCAGTCGATCAACTTCGGCAACCATGGCGTTCTCAATAGTGCAGTCGATGCAAACGGGGCGATCACACTGACCTGTACTGCGAACCTTGCCTACAGCATTGCCCTCAATGGCGGATTGAGCAATAGCCCGCCTGCTGCGCGGCAGATGGTCTTGGGAAGCTCATCGGTTATTTACGGGCTCTACAGGGACGCCGCTCGATCCAGTGTCTGGGGCAGTGCCGCTGGACAGGTGGTCACCGGCACAGGAACCGGGACATCACAGAGCGTAACCGTCTACGGTCGCGTTCCGGCACAAAACACGCCGACGCCGGGGCAATATAATGACACGGTTGTTGTGACGGTCAGCTATTAGCCGATGGCCACCGTATCAAAAGCCTCCTGCCACGCATAAGCGGCAAGAGGCTTTCAACTCAACCAGCATCAGACAATCTTGCCACGGGCGGCAACAGGCCATTTCTCAACGCCGGACACACCAGCGCCGGTTACGAAAACAGCATCCACCATGTTCGTTACCACGCAAACGTGGTTCGGCACGATTCGCAGGCGATCGCCGACATTCAGACCGATGGAACCGGTACTGACAAGACGACCATGTTCCTCGGACAACTGATCAATTGTGATGTCATCACGACCGAGCACATGACCATAGCCTGTCAGCCCAAGAAGGTCAGACGTTAGCGTCTTGGAACCAGCATCGATGATCGCACGGTTTGGTGCTGGCACAGAAACAACCGTCGCAAGCACCGTCAGGGCGCAATTATCCCACGTCGTCACGCCGCGTGATACGAGCGAGCGGTCATTATAGATATAGGTTCCCGGACGATACTCTGTCGTGACAGGCGCCTCGGCAGCATGCATCATCGACGGCGTGCCGCCCGATGTGATCACCGGAACAGCGATGCCCTGCGCCTCGATAAGCGACTTCGCTTCTCCCATAAAGCGCTCCACCGATACCTCCCCACCAGCGGGCGGATAGGTCATCAGACCGCCAAACACGAGCCCCGGCGCCGCATCAATATAGGCTGCAAGTTTCAGAGCCGCATCAGGCGCCGGAACACCACAACGGTTGGCACCGGTGTCGCATTCCACCAGAACGGCAAGCGGCTGCGCCTCACCAGCGAACGTCGCAGACAGCCCATCCACAATCTCTGCGCTATCAGCAACAACCGATAGCTTTACCTTTCTGGCAAGCGCCTTCAAGTGCTCCAGCTTTTCGCTGCCGATGATGTTGTAGGTGATCAGCACATCGGTGATTGCGTCGCTGCCTGCAACCATCGCCTCTGCTTCCGACACTTTCTGGCAGGTGATCCCGATTGCTCCGGCAGCCAGTTGCATCTCTGCCAATGCAGGCAATTTGTGTGTCTTGATATGCGGTCTTACCCGCAATCCATTTTGATCAGCATAGCTCTGAAAACGCTCGACATTCGCCTTTGCGATATCAAGGTCAACGAGGATTGCGGGCGTGCTGGCTACGTCAATGTCGCTGGGCGAGAAGGGCATAAATTCCTCTGTCTTGGCAAGTACGGGGCTGCCGCAAAATACATCACTTTGCGGCGCCGCACCAATTATCACCTATACCTATTGACAATACATCTCCCATGATACTTGATATGTCAATCCAATAAAACAGACACGTGTCCAATATATTGGAACAAAAGGAAACGTTCAGTTCATAGGGGAACGCCATGACCATTTCTTTCCGTACCGGCATCATGTCTCTGGTTGCCGCCACATTCCTTTCCACCACTCCTGTTCTCGCCGACGGCAGCAAACTCGATGAAGTTCTTGCGCGCGGCCATCTCGTGCTCGGCACAGGCAGCACCAACGCGCCATGGCACTTCAAGAGCGCCGACGACAAGCTGCAGGGTTTCGACGTTGATATGGGCCGCATCGTTGCCAAGGCGCTGTTTGGCGATCCTGACAAGATTGAATACGTCAACCAGTCGTCTGACGCCCGTATTCCAAACATCACCACCAACAAGGTTGACCTGACATGCCAGTTCATGACGGTAACAGGCGAACGCGCGCAGCAGATCGCCTTCACCATTCCTTATTACCGTGAAGGCGTAGGCCTGATGCTCAAGGCAGACGACAAATATGCTGATTATGAAGCTCTGAAGGCCGCTGGCTCGTCCGTGACCATCTCGGTTCTGCAGAATGTGTACGCTGAAGCCATGGTTCATGCCGCTCTGCCGGATGCGAAAGTTGACCAGTATGAATCCGTTGACCTGATCTATCAGGCTCTGGAATCCGGCCGTTCCGACGCTGCCGCAACCGACCAGTCGTCGCTTGCCTGGTACATGACCCAGAACCAGGGCCGCTACAAGGATGCTGGTTACGGCTGGAACCCACAGACCTATGCTTGCGGCGTCAAGCGTGGCGACCAGGATTGGCTGAACTTCGTCAACACCGCCCTGCATGAAGCCATGACCGGCGTCGAGTTCGATTTCTATGCGAACTCGTACAAGACATGGTTCGGCAAGGAACTGGCACCGCCACAGATCGGCTTCCCGGTCGAATACAAATAAGCCCACCGGCTTGTCTCATATGGACGGAGGGCACAGCCCTTCGTCCCGCTCACTCTACTATGGCAGGATGACGCCATGGGCTACACGCTCAATTTCGCCGCCGTCTGGCGCAGTTTCGACCAGCTTCTTGAAGGTCTGTTACTCAGTCTTGGCCTTGCTTTTGTTGCCATTCTGATCGGTGCGCTAATCGGTCTGCTTGTCGCTTTCGCGCTGATCTCAAAGAATGTCTGGATCAAGGCTCCGGCTGCGACCTATGTCACAATCATTCGCAACCTGCCGATCCTCGTGCTGGTGTTGTTTGCCTATTTCGCATTGCCGCAGCTGGGCGTGCGGCTTGGCAAGATCGAAAGTTTTGTCGCCGTTCTGGCGATCTATTCCGGTGCTTACCTGGCCGAAGTGTTTCGTGCCGGCCTGTTGTCGATCCCGCGCGGTTTGACGGAAGCAGGTCTCGCCATCGGCCTGACGCCGATGCAGATCCGCATATCGATCATTGCACCGCTGATGTTCCGCAATGTGCTGCCATCGCTGTCCTCTACGATCATTTCGCTGTTCAAGGACACATCACTTGCTGCGGCTATCGCCGTGCCGGAACTGACCTTCGAAGCACGCAAGATCAATGTCGAGACGTTTCGTATCATCGAAACCTGGATCGTCGCATCGGGTCTCTACGTCACCACCTGTTTTGTGCTCGCTGCGCTGATGCGTTTTGTCGAGCGCCGTCTGGCCGTTCCGAGGTGATGTCATGATGGATTTTTCCGCTTTTTTTGATCAGGTCTGGCTGGCGCGTTACGTCATCCTCAAAGGCCTCGGCGTCACGGTATCGATCTCGCTTCTGTCGATCCTCGCAGGCTCAGTACTCGGTGTGTTCGTTGGCCTGTCGCTGGTCTACGGCAATCGTGTGCTGCGCTTCTTTGTCCGCGCCTACACTGACTTCATCCGTGGCACACCGGTTCTCGTACTGGTTCTCGCCAGCTATTACGTGCTGTCAGCTGTCGGCATTGAACTTGGACCGTTTCAGGCGGGCGTGTTTGCCCTCGCCATCTTCTGTTCCTCGCATGTCGGCGAAATCGTCCGTGGTGGCCTGCAGGCCATTCCCAAGGGACAGACCGAGGCCGCCAAGGCAATCGGCCTGACCTTCAGCCAGACCTTTGCCTATGTGCTGTGGCCACAGGCATTGCGGCAGTTCCTGCCGGCCTGGGTCAATACGGCAGCGGAGATGGTCAAGGCATCGACCCTGCTTTCAGTGATTGGCGTTGCCGAGCTTTTGCTGCGCACGCAAGAGATCATCTCCCGCAATTTCATGAGCCTGCAGTTCTATTTCTTCGCCGGGCTTCTCTACTTCGTCATCAACTACAGCATCGAGCGTTTTGGCAAATACGTCGAACGCAAGACGGCTGTCCCGTCCTGAGGCCGCATGTCATGAGCAAGGTACTTCTCGAAATTCAGGGGCTGCGCAAGCAATATGGCCCGCTCGAAGTCTTAAAAAGCGTCGATACCACCATGCACGAGGGCGAGGTCATCTCGATCATCGGCTCTTCCGGCTCCGGCAAGACTACAATGCTTCGTTGCATCAACATGCTGGAAGAATTCCAGGGCGGATATATCCGCCTAGCGGGAGAAGAGATCGGTTACGAATACTCCGGCAACGCCCGCAAACGTAAAAGCGAAAACGAAATTGCCCGACAGCGCGCCATGACCGGCATGGCCTTCCAGCAATTCAACCTTTTCCCGCACATGACGGCGTTGCAAAACGTCATGCTCGGTCTCGTCAAGGTGAAGAAAAAGAGCCGTGACGAAGCCCGCGCCATTGGCGAAAAGTGGCTTGAGCGCGTCGGCCTCGGTTCGCGTGGCGGCCATTTCCCCGGCCAGCTCTCGGGCGGCCAGCAGCAACGTGTTGCCATTGCCCGTGCCATTGCCATGTCACCGCAACTGATGCTGTTCGACGAAGTCACCTCGGCCCTTGACCCCGAACTGGTTGGTGAAGTGCTGCAGGTTATCAAGGGCCTGGCCGCAGACGGCATGAGCATGTTGCTCGTCACCCACGAAATGCGCTTCGCTTATGAGGTGTCCAGCCGTGTGATCTTCATGAACCAGGGCGTCATCTGTGAAGAAGGCGATCCCAAGGAAATGTTCATCAAGCCGAAAACCGAGCGGCTTGCAGAATTCCTCAAGACATCCAGTTTCAACTAAAAGAAAAGAGAGAATTTAATGACTATCAAGCGTTACGGTGCGGGTGAAACCGGTGCAGGCGGACAGCCCCTTCCCTTCGCCAGAGCAGTTGAAGCCAATGGATGGCTGCATGTTTCCGGTCAAGTGCCGATGGAAAATGGCGAAATCGTACGCGGCGGAATTGTCGCCGAGACCCGCAAGGCAATCGAAAATCTGATTGCCATCCTGCATGAGGCCGGTTACGGCGTGGAAGACGTGGTCCGTGTTGGCGTCTGGCTGGACGATCCGCGCGACTTCTGGAGCTTCAACGGCGTTTACGCAGAATACTTCGGCGCCAACCCACCAGCCCGCGCTTGTGTTCAGTCGAGTATGATGGTCGATTGCAAGGTAGAAGTCGACTGCATTGCTTACCGCGCCGACCGCGGCTGACAAGATTTGGAGAACAGCATGACCGAGGCGCCAGCCGATACGGTATCGCGACGCACAAGGGGACTGGATCGCGCATTCGAGATCCTCGAGTTTCTGCGCGTGAAGCGACAACCCATGCGGCCAAACGAGATCGCCTCGGAAATCGGGGCACCCCGATCGTCAGTTTATGAGCTGATCAATCTTTTGTTGCGCCACGGCATGCTCGACTACGAAGGAGGAGACGGCCGCGTTTATCTCGGCCGCCGCCTCTACTTCCTCGGCACAGCCTATGCCGAACAATTCGATCTGATGCGCGAATGCGACCGCATGCTGATCCGCCTTGCGGAAGAGACCCGAGAAACCGCACAGATGTGCTTGCTTGAAGGCCGAAAATATACTGTTGCCATGATGCGTGAAGGCATTCGTCCGTTCCGCATTTCATCCAATATTGGTGAACTGGTTTCCATCGCCTGGACGGCGTCCGGCCGTCTGCTTGTTTCGCATTTAAGCGACCAGCAGATCCTTGATCTGATCCCGGCGGAAGATTTCATTCTACCAAATGGCAGACGTATGGAACCGGCTGAATTCATTGCACAAGTGCGGCAGGCCAGCCGCGACGGCTTTTTTACCTTCAACAGTGAAGTCGAGAACTTCACCCATTGTTTTGCCGTGCCGATCTACCAGGCGGATGGCGCGTGCATCGCCACCCTTTGTCTCGTTGCACCACGAGAAGACGGTTTGCGTAATCGCACCGCCTATCTCGAGAGCTTGATCAAGGCAGCAGACGAGATATCCGAGAAGCTTGGTTTCCATAAAGTGAGAAACCAGGCCACTATCGCCGGATAACCCTCCGCTACACGTTACTTCGCTGCAATCGCAGTCATTTCCACCAGCAGGTCCGGGCGGGCAAGACGTGCCTCTACCGTTGCACGGGTTGGTGCATGGCCCTTCGACACCCAGGCGTCCCAGGCTTCATTCATTTCATCGAAACCGGACATGTCAGCCAGATAGATATTGACGCTGACCAGATTGTCCTTGGTCACGCCAGCCTTTGAAAGCGTGTCCTCCATATCGAGAAGCACCTCTTCAGTCTGGATTTTGACCGACTGGCCACGGGTCTTTTCAGCGATATGACCGGACAGGAAAATCAGGTTTCCGACAACGACTGCGTCACTCCAGCGATCAGTCAGTCCAATTCTCTCAATCATAACAATCTCCTTTTCGCAGTGACACGTCACTCGCAGAGGGTGACGGCATGAGGCCGGTTTATTCGACTGTCGCCAGTGAAGCCTGCTCCGTTGCAAGGGCTTGCCTGACCGCGATCTCGGCCATGGCCAACGCGGCCTCACGGGTACGGGCGGCGGCGACAAAACGGCCATTGTGGCAGAAGCTTGCGCCTTCCACACCACTTGCGGCTTCCAGATCGCCATTGGTCAGGCCCGCCCATGCGGCAGGCAAATCAGCGCGCACTTCAAAGCCTTCATCGGCGCGACGAATGGTCGTCAGACACCAGTCCTTGTCACGTGGATGCACCACGAACAGCAAATGATCGGCACCGGCCTTGATGATCGTTGGGCGGAATGGCATGCCCATTGGCAATTCCAGAACGCGCCCTTCCCCTGCGTTGTTGATTGCCTGAAGAACAACCGCCTCCGCACGCATTTTGGAGGCGCTTTGGGCAATTCTAGCTTCGACAAAGCTGCGCGCTACGCCAAGTGCTGCGTGGAAAGCGCGATCGCTTGCGTCAGGATCAGTGTCGTCAAACACAGGCTTGAGCGTCTCAAGCAATACAGGGAGTGTTAGCCCGCCCAAAATGCCTGAGGGGCTGAGTGCGCCATTATCGACCAGATCAATCGGCAGCACGAAGTTTTCGTCAAATGATGCGTGAACCTTTTCAACATGTTCTACCGGCAGACCGGAAGCAACCAAGTAGTCGCGACCGTAATGCTTCCACACCAGACCAAAAGAGCTGTAAGGCTGGCCATCCTCGCGCAATGGCGCGCCGCGGTGGTGATGATCGAAAATGTTCTTGTCGGCGTCATACGCACCGCCGACATCGTAGATGATGCGATCTTCGCCCGACGCGATCCACTCAGGCGCCCTGCTGCGGACAATACGTGCCTTCGGAAACAGCCGGGTCAGGATCACGCTGGACAGAAGTTCATCGGCATGGAAGCCACCGGAATGGGTGACGAGAAAGTCCGGGATCATACGGGAGACGTACCTTGTATTGTGGAAGATCAGCTTTGGGTGTGCACCAGATAGCCTGTGTTGAGTTTGATCTCAACCCGCCAATCATCTGTCATGCCGTCGCGTGAACGTTTAGGCGATTTCGATGATCTCGATTTCCTGATTTCCCGACTGCACCACATCACCGACAGTCTTGCCGATAAGAAGCCGGGCCACAGGAGAGACAAAGGAGATAGAGCCTTTTGTCGGATCAGCCTCATCTTCGCCGACAATCCGATAGGTTTGCACACGTCCGTCATCCCGACTGAAGGTAACGGTGTTGCCGAAGGCAACCTTGTCGGTTGATGACGGCACCGGCATCAACTGAGCCCTATGAACTCTGGCCGAGTAGTAACGCAAATCCCGCAAGGGATTGCCCGCCTGACGTCGGCGTTCGTTGACATCCTCGATGGCATTGGCGACAGCATAGGCTTCACGCGCCTGTTGCAACTGCAATTCAAGCGCCTTCAATCCCGCCTCTGTCACGAGATTGGGATGAGGTGAAATAGGGCGATCAGGAAGCAGGGTTTCCGAAGCTGCTTCGGCACTTTCTTCCTTGACAAAGGCAACACTCAATTTTCAACTCCGTCTGACATCAGGCTTATCTTTATCTGTAAGCCATTCTACGCCTTTTAGGTTCCGTAACCACAGCTGTCATCCCCCTCACGGTTTAAGCGCAAGCGCCGCTCAACAACCAAGCCACCGGATAGACAAAATACAAAATTCCATTCATGATTTTGTCGGAGAGACATTTTATACGGAAAATGACGGGACGTAACTCCAACCGCAGCCTTTCCCATAGTCTGCGCGGGCAGCGTTCACGCAGACAGTTGAAACAGCCGCAAAATCTATCGCGCATTTCTATTTTTTATATTGAACACCAACAGTGCAGCTTAATCCGTTCGCATTAGGACCAATTGCTGAGGTTTCGCAGTGGAAGAAGAACTGCGTTTTGCATCCTTTTCGATCGTACCTGCCAGGCGCAGCCTGAAGCGGGGTGGAACGAATGTTGCGTTGGGAAGCCGCGCGATAGACATTTTGCTTTTCCTTATCTCAACCCCCGGCGCACTCAAGACCAACGACGAAATCGTAAAACACGTATGGCCGGACACATATGTTGATGAAGCCAATTTGCGGGTGCATTTGTCTGCACTTCGGAAAGCCCTTGGTGACACCAAATCAGAACCACAGTTCATCGCCAACATTCCCGGCAGAGGTTACACATTTGTTGGCGAGGTGATCCGGGATAGGAAGAACACCCAGCGCGAACCCATCCGACCACCCACGCCTGACGATGGTGGTCAAAAGGTCTTTGGTCGTAACCAGATCATCGAGGGAATTCTTGAACAGCTTCCCAAGAGTCGCCTTTTCACAATTACGGGGCCTGGTGGAATTGGAAAATCAACCGTGGCCAAAGCCGTCGTCAGCCAGTTGGCGGGCGAACTTGAAATCATCAAAGTCGAACTTTCGGATATCGCATCCGGCGATTTGGTGCCTGCAGCCGTCGCCTCCAGCCTTGGCCTCAAATACCGTTCTGACAATGTGTTGGCGACCATCTGTGCCACGCTGGAAACAAGGCCTGTCACAATCTTTCTGGACGGATGTGAGCATCTGATCGACGATGTAACGGACTTCGTAGAGGCTGTGCTACAACGAACGTCAAACACACGTTTTTTGGCAACGAGCCGTGAGCCTCTTCGTGCCAGCGGTGAGAGGGTTCATCGTCTTCTGCCGCTTGATGTCCCAGTATCAACAGTCAAACTCGAAGAAGCACTCGCCTCTCCTGCGGTCCAGCTTTTTGTACAACGCGCAGATGCCTGTCTCGGTGGATATCAACTGACAGAAATGGACGTGCCTATTGTCATCGACATCTGTGCACGGCTTGACGGAATAGCTTTGGCGATTGAGTTGGCGGCCGGCAGGCTGGAATCGATGAGTATTTTGTCGCTTGCAGCATCGCTCCATGATTGTTTCAGGGTCTTGAGCCGTGGTCGACGCACTGCTTTGCCACGGCACCAAACACTGCGCGCAACACTCGATTGGAGTTACCAGCTGTTAGCCGTGGACGAACAACGGGGTCTGAACGAACTTTCCATCTTCAGAGGACGTTTTTCCATATCTGCCGCAGCTGCGGTACTGAGTGATGACACTTACGATCTCGTGGCCGCCCTTGTCGCAAAGTCACTCGTGGTGGCGGAAACCTCGGCTTCCACCCAGCTGTACCGTTTGCTTGACACCACGCGCATCTATGCTGCGGAAAAACTGGCTCAAACCCACGGCGTTAGCCCTGCCATGGAAAAGTTCGGCACATATCTCCTGCAATTGTTCGATACATCTTCAGCCAGAATTTACAGCCAAACCACCGAAGAGGCCGTCGAGGAATTTGGCCATATTGTTCTGGGTCTGCGCGCATGTCTCGACTGGGCACTGTCGACGGGTGGCAACAAGCTGTTGGGTGCAAGACTGACCGTTGCGGCATTGCCGCTATTTTTCAAGCTTTCGCTTTACGACGAATGCATCTCGGCCGTTACAGCGTCGATCGATTACCTGAACGCAAATCCCGGTATTGATGAGGCGAGCAGGATGAAACTTTATACTGCGATGGGGTGGCCGCAGATCATCACGGCGGCTTCACCCGGTCGGGGTGTGGAAGCGTGGAATGAATCTGCCGATATCGCAGAAAGACTCGGCGACGTGGACCATCAACTGCGCGCAATATGGGGATTGTGGGTCGATGCCATCAATCGGGCGGAACCTAAGACTGGCCTTCATCTGGCAACGCGGTTTGCCAAACTTGCAATTTCATCGCCCGATCCTGCCGATATAGTCATCGGCAATCGGATCAGAGGTGCGACATTACACTGGCTCGGGCGCCATGCCGAAAGTGAAACATACCTCGAGACCATGTTGCGTGATTATCAGGGTCTGCCATCGACGGGGCACGTTATCCGTTTTCAGTTCGACCAGCGGGTAACTGCTCAGATCATATTGTCGCGCTGCAAATGGTTTTTAGGACGACAACAGGAGGCCATGGCAGATGTTGTATCAACCCTGGAATACGCCCAATCCGTTGGCCACTACGCATCGCTGACCAATGCCCTTGCAGAAGCGGCATGCCCACTTGCTCTGATGTCTGGACAAGACCGTCTGGCCGCTGAGTACATTGCTCTACTCAAAGAGCACACCAAAGCCACGATGCTTGATGTCTGGCGAACATATGCGGTGTGTTTCGAAGCTGAACTTTTGCGGCGGCAGGGAGACGACAGAACTGCCCTGTCACAAATACAATCCGGTCTGCAATCGCTTCGCAATGCCGGTTTCAACCTTTTTGAAACAATGTTCATCACAACAGAAGCAAGAGCATTGTCCGGGCTTGATCGCAACGTCGAGGCCATGAATGTAATCAATACCGCAATGGAAAAATGCGCCGCCGCTGGCGTGGCATGGTGGCAGCCTGAAATGTTGCGGACCAAGGCAGAAATCCAGCTCAAAACATCAGACCTGGGCGAAGCGCGCTCGACCCTGGCACTTGCTTATGAGTCTGCTCAGTCGGCTGGTGCCATTCCTCTGCTAAAATCGGTGGAAGATAGCGTGTTTGCCTGTGGTCTCTATGAAAAGCAGCTATCGACTAGACAAAACGCCTCCTAACTGGCCTCGTTACCGACAAGCAGTATCCCGTCCTTCCTTTACACCAATTTACAACTCTCAACTCGTCAACGCCGGTCAGTCGAGCGATCATCTTCTTCCAGGTTGAGGAGATCGCAATGGAAGGCATTCAGCCGACCCGTTTTCTGGTTATCCTTGCAGCGAACGACAGTGACCAAGCAGCAAATTCGAAGATCACATTAAGCGATTTTGCACCGGTCTATTATCTTTTCAAGGATTTTGGCGCTGACATTGTCCTCACCACGCTGACAGGTGAATACCCAGAATTGTCAGATGTCAGGGAGAAGGCATCGCAACACCAAGCAGTGCGGCGATTTATGGATGACAGAGTGGCACGCGAAGAACTTGCGGACACACTTAGTCTCGAGCAGATCGACCTTGAGGATTTCGATGCGATATTCTGTCTCGGAATGTCGCGACACCTTTGGGATTTTGAAAACAGCAAACCACGGTCTTTCCTTGCGTCGTTCCTCGACAGTGGAAAACCAGTCGCCATATTCCCAGCCCATCTTGTAACACTTCGCCTTCAAGACGACAGGCATAACAGGCTCATTACTGAGGGTTCCGACGGGTCACCCTTGACGACGGCACTTGCACTCCTCGAGGCCGCAGGCCGGCGCTCTCTTGATATTAACACAGATAGAACAACGACATAAAATGACCGTGTCGGGCGTTTGCATCATTTTACGACGCTTTACTCGCCATAGCCCCGTCTTCGGCTCAATCTGTTTTCCGTGAACGATCAATCATCAGGGAGGGCGTTATGAGTGAATTCACAGCCGTAAACGTTGCGTCGCGGCTAACCCGCCGTGAGGTCATTATGGCGAGCGGTATCGTCGCCGCCGCCATGGCTCTGCCCAACCAATCCCACGCCACAACACACTTTTCCACACATCCATCGGAGAACCATGTCATGTCATTTGTAAAAGTAAGCGACGGAACCGAGATCTATTACAAGGATTGGGGTCCAAAAGACGCGCAACCAATTGTCTTCCATCATGGCTGGCCACTCAGCGCGGATGATTGGGATGCCCAGATGATGTATTTCCTCGACAAGGGCTACCGCGTCATTGCGCATGACAGGCGTGGCCATGGTCGCTCAACACAGACCTGGACCGGAAACGAGATGGACACCTACGCCGCCGACGTTGTAGCGCTGACGGATGCCCTTGATCTCAAGAACGCCATCCACATAGGCCATTCAACCGGCGGCGGTGAAGTCGCCCATTACGTTGCCCGCGCAAAATCTGGCAGAGTGGCAAAGGTGGTACTGATCGGTGCCGTGCCACCAATCATGGTCAAATCGGACAAGAACCCGGCCGGACTACCGATTGAGGTGTTTGACAGTTTCCGGGCAGCATTGGTTGCCAACCGCGCCCAGTTCTTTCTCGATGTCCCTGCCGGCCCCTTTTACGGTTATAACCGGCCGGGCGCCAAGGTCAGCCAAGGCGTCATCGAAAATTGGTGGCGGCAAGGCATGGCTGGCGGTGCAAAAGCGCACTACGATTGCATCAAGGCTTTTTCCGAAACCGATTTCACGGAAGATCTGAAAGCCATTACCGTCCCAACACTCGTGATGCATGGCGATGATGACCAGATCGTGCCTTATGCGGATTCTGCGCCACTTTCCGTCAAGCTGCTCAAGAACGGTACTCTCAAGACCTATGCTGGTCTGCCTCACGGCCTGTGCACCACCCATCCTGAAATCGTCAATCCGGATCTGCTTGCCTTCATCAAGGGCTGATCTGCGTGGTCGGGAGCAATGTATGTGCGTTGCTTCCGGCACCAAAACGAACGGATTATTTACATCTCATCGTCTCGGGGAAGGACAGAACATGACAAGGAAAACTGCTCTTGTTACCGGTGCGTCATCCGGCATTGGCGCCGTATATGCCGAAAAGCTCGCTGAGCGAGGTTTTGATCTCGTCGTCGTCGCCAGAGATATCGACCGGCTTAATCAATTGGCCGACACACTCTCAGAAAAACATGGTGTCTCGATTACGCCAATTCCCGCAGACCTTTCCAAATTCAATGAAATCAAGCGCGTGTTGTCAGCCATATATGAGGACAAGTCATTGGAGTTGCTCGTCAATTGTGCAGGGATAGGGCCGAAAGGCTCGGTCCTTTCATCTGATGCCGAGGATCTCTCCAGCATGGTCTATCTCAATGTTGACATTTTGCACACGCTGACAGTGACCGCTGCCAAGACATTCGCAGATCGTGGCAAGGGTGGTATCATCAACATCGCTTCCGTAGTGGCTTTGATGCCGGAACGCTTCAACCCGACCTACGTTGCCAGCAAGGCATTTGTTCTTGCACTGACGCAAGCCCTCGCCGTTGAACTTGAACCTCGCGGGGTTCAGATCCAGGCTGTACTTCCCGGCTTCACCCGCACGGAAATCTTTGATCGTGCAGGCATCGATATCAACGTCATCCCAGCAGACATGATGATGGATGCCGACGAAATGGTAACGGCAGCACTTGCAGGGTTTGACCGTGGTGAGACGGTCACGATCCCCTCCCTGGAGGAGGCCAGCCTCTGGCAAAAAATGGAAGAGGCGCGACTTGGCCTGGCACCATTTTTATCCCTGAAACATTCAGCCACACGTTACGGGGTCGGACAGAAAACCTGAGATCAGGTTTGAAGGGGGCATGACCATGGTATGGACATTGGGAAGAGGCGCCATTTTTACGGGCGCGCTGCTGTTTGCCAGCACATCTGCACAGGCGCATGTCAAATGGTTCGCACCCTATATCGTGGGTGCCCCACCACAATCATTGTCCGTTGTTCTCAAGGATACATGGTTCTGGATCGGCATTGCACTTGTCGTCGTGTTTTTTGTGCTGACGCGCCTTGTTGAAATCAGTCCGCTCGGCAACAGGGTTCATGACGCGCTGGACCGCAGTACTGATGTTTTGTGGAAAAGGCTTGATGACTATGTGCGCGTTACGGTCGGGGCATTTTTTGTAGCTATATTTTCGGTGGGCGGCGTATATTTAACACCTGACCTGCGGACGCCGGCAGAGTGGGTTTCATGGCTGCAACTGGCCATCGCCGCCTGTATTTTTTTTCGAAAAACAATGCCGTTGGCGGGTATCGGAATTCTGGCCTTATGGCTTTTGGCCATCCGCGACTATGACCTCTTCCATCTCTTCGATTATCTGGCGCTTGGCGCTGGCGTTGCCGCCTATCTCATCTTGGAGCCATCAAAAAACGAAAACCTCCGCTCACATCGGTTCGAGGCATTGCGATGGGGGCTCGCAATCGCCCTGATGTGGTCGAGCCTTGAGAAATTCGCCTATCCCGACTGGTTTTACCCCCTCATCCTGGAAAAGCCGTTCCTGACGTTCGGACTGCCGCGCGATGTCTTTATTCCGATGGCTGGCGTTGCGGAATTCACTATGGGGTTTGGTCTTTTGTGGACCCCTCTAATCCGGCGTCTTTCGGCCATTGCGCTCATCATCATCTTCACTGCTGCCGTCTGGCCTTTCGGACGTGTCGACCTAATCGGACACGGTCTGATAATGGCCATTCTGGTCGCCGTGGCCTGTGATCAATGCCGGGTGACCCACTTTCTGCCATCGTTGAAAATCCATCTGCCTGCCATTCCCGGCGGCATTGCTGCGGCACTTGTGGTGTTTGCCACGGGCTATTGGGGGCTGCATTTCGCATTTTACGGTGCGAGCGGCTTTACAGGACCGGCAATGGTTGAGAAGGCCACCCACTCACATAATCCCGAACAGCCACATGGCCCGATCTCCGATACCGGTATTGGCGCGCCACCAACAAAGTAAATAATTATTGGCCTTGAACAAAATAGGACTCCTATATATATTCACTACATGGAAACAACACAGAACCCAGGCTCGGTCAATCATCGCATTCGGGAAGGCCTTGCCCGTATCGCAACAGTCATGCGCAACGAAGACTGGAGCCGAGCGAAAACATCAGGCCTGAACCCGACCCAACTCTCAATTCTTGAATTGCTGGAAGGGCGCGCGGCTGGGCTATCTGTGAAGGAAATTGCCGCCAATCTTGGTGTATCTCAACCGACGGCAACAGATTCCATCACCGCGCTTGAGCGTAAAGACCTGGTAGCGAAAAACAGCGACGGCATCGACAAGCGCTCGGTAACAGTAGAGATCACAACCAAGGGGCGTGCGGTTCTTGACGTAGCAGAACCTGTATCAGGGGCGGCTAGGGATGCGGTTGATGCCCTGGCATCTCATGAGCAGGAAGACCTGCTGATCACGTTAGTCAAGATGATCAGTCATTTACAACAGAATGATGCGATCCCCATTCAGCGCATGTGTGTCAGTTGTCGCTATTTCGCACCATTCGCACATTCCGATGCGGCTCGCCCGCATCACTGTCATTTCGTAGACGCAGCATTCGGCCGACGGGAAATCCGTGTCGATTGCCGCGAACATGAGATCGCCGATCCGGCCGTCCAGGCTGCCACCTGGACCGCTTTTAACAAAGGATAGGTGAAAACCCTCCAGGCAACACAAAAAAGGAGACTATCGATGTTTGGTAAAATCGCAGCCGGCGCACTCATCGCCGGAACGGCATCGCTATGGCTGGCAACAGCATCCGCCCATTCGGTCACGGCAAAGCCAACCGAGGCGGTGCAGGCATCTTTCGACATCATTGAAACAACGATCACAGCCAAGGGCGACACTGCACTCTTTTCAACCCGCGTGCGTGGTGAAGCAGGCAAGGACAAACCCGATGCGACAGGCAAGTTCGAAGGGTCGAGCGTCTATGCCTATGTCTGGCCAACCAGTCTCGATAGTGGCGAAATCGGCTTTGAGAGCAAGCAGGGAATTGTCGCACTCGCGGTAACCTTCCATCCCGACTTCGACGACGCAGCCAATGGCGGCAAGAACCGTCATATCTGGCATCCGCACTGGGTGGTTCTGGCGCAGGACAAAGCCTGTGGCGGTGGCTTGAAAGTGATTGACATTCCCGAAGGTACGAAACCAAAGGTTCCTGCAACCTGGCCTGGCGTGCCATTGCTGATTGACAGTCCAGAGTATCCTACAAATTTCAAGGGCGATCGGGTCGACGTCGAAATCCCGCTATCCCTGATCAATGGCATTGTCGGAGCGTCTTTTGATGGTGTGACAGCCGGCCTGAAGGTGAACGGCAATCTGCACGCCCCACTCTTATGCGTCAGCAACGTCTTCAAGGTTGCATCTGGCGATCTCAGTCTGCCCGGCAAGGTCATGCCTGGCGAGTAAAACAAGCGCCGGTTCAGTGACTGCCATCACCAAACCGGCAATCCCTCCCCTCCAGGCATTGAAAGGAAAGAACATGACAAGAATTACTCTCATTGAACCATCAAGCGCAACAGGCACGACGGCTGAAAAGCTCTCCGAGATAAAGGCGGCCTTCGGCATAGTGCCAAATATGTTCAAAGCGGCGGCAAATTCGCCGGCAGCGCTTTCCAGCATGTGGGGCTCGTTTGCCGCACTCGGCGGCGGGCGACTGGGTGCCAAGCTCGGTGAACAGATTGCGGTTGCCATAGCTGATCGCAACAACTGCAACTATTGCCTTGCCGCACATACAGGTCTCGGCCGTAAAGCTGGTGCGACCACGATTGAGATGTCTGAAGCACAGGCAGGTAGATCGCCAGATCCCAGAACGCAGGCCGCGCTCGATTTCTCGATCAAGGTTGTTGAGAACCGGGCGGACATCGCCGGGGACGATGTTGCAAGCCTTCGCAATGCTGGTTTCGATGATGAAGAAATTGTCGAAATCCTTGCACATATCGCACTCAACCTCTTCACCAACTACCTCAATGTGGCGCTGGATGTTCCGGTCGATTTCCCGGGTGTGAAGCTTACGCGAGCCGCCGCGTAATACCCATCCGGCGGGCGGGTCGTTCCCTCACGGCCCGCCTTCCCTGAAAGGATCAAACTTATGGCTACTTCCAATCTGATTTACGCCCCGGAACTGGCAATCAGCGAATGGTTCAACGTTTCCCATCCTCTGACATTGGCAGAATTGCGTGGGCGCCCGGTGCTGTTGCACAGCTTTCAGCTTCTTTGCCCTGGCTGCGTCAGCCAATCGATACCGCAGGTTCAGAAGATTGAACGTATCTTTGCCGATGCCGATCTCCAGGTCATTGGTATCCATACCGTGTTCGAACACCATGCCGCAATGTCCCCGGTTACCCTCAAGGCATTTCTTCACGAATACCGCATCAAACACCCGGTGGGGGTAGACTTGCCCGACGAACGAACCGATACGCCCATCACCATGCAGCGCTTTGGCCTGCGTGGCACGCCCTCCTCAATTCTGATCGGAAGAGATGGCGCGATCAAGCATCATATCTTCGGGGTTGAGGACGACATGGCTGTAGGCGCCCGAATTGCCATGGCGCTCGCGGAGAAAGTGCCTGACCTGTCGCCAGCCTCCAAAGCAGATGACACTGTTGGCTGCGCCGAGGGGCGGTGCGAAATTTCCAAGCACATCGCATCCTGAGAGAGAGCCCTCTTAGGCTTTGTAAAGCTTTCGGCGGTAACGCCGAAAGCCGCTGCTTCAGCCGTCAGAAAACGCCCGGATAACCGGCACCATCGCTCAAGATGTGTTGGCCGGTCAGGAAGCCCGAATGCGCAGAACACAGGAACACGCAAAGGGACGCAAATTCCTCAGGCGTAGCAAACCGATTGGCTGAATTGGTTGAAGAACGCTCCGCCCATATCTGATCAAAACTCTTGCCCGCCGCTTCCGCCAGATCACGGCCGTGCTGAAACTGCGTTTCCGTGGCTATGATGCCCGGCAGGGCGGTGTTGAGGGTCACGTTATGAGCTGCATATTTCCGTGCAACCCCGGTGATAAACCCCGACAAACCAAGTCGCGGGCTGGTCGACAGGGCCAACTCCGCACTTGGTTCTTTCACGAAGCGGGAGGTCACCGCAACAATGCGCCCAAACTTGCGCTCTGCCATACCATCAATCACGCCGGTGATCAGTTCAACCGGTGCCAGCATCATCAGGTCGAGTGCGCGCAGCCAGTCGTCATTGCTCCACTTGCGGAAATCGCGCTCGGTTCGGGGCCAGCCGCCATTGTGGATGAGGATGTCAGGATCATTGCAATAGGAGAGCACTTTGGCGCGCTCTTCCTTATGCCCGAGATCTGCCGCCACATAATCGACATTGACGGCATGAAGGTCTTTCAATGCCGCCGCTGCCCGTTCCAGCTTTTCTTCATTGCGCGCTACGAGAACCAAATTGACGCCTTCCGACGCGAGGAGCTTTGCAGCGGCATAGCCGATACCTTCACTTGCCCCACATACCAAAGCCTTCCGGCCGTTCAAACCAAGATCCATAGTCGCAATTCCCAAATGCTGTTTCGCTGTTGTCGTGCGGACTGTCTCAGTCTGCCGAGAGTGCCTCGTCGAGGAAGCTCAGGCGGTCTTGCCCCCAGTAAGGCACATCCTTGTAGAACCATGTCGGCGTGCCGAATACGCCACGCTCCTTGGCTTCGTTTTCACTTTTTTCCCACGCGGCAATGATCTCCGGGCTTTCTTCCATTGACTGTAGCAGCTTGCCATCAAGGCCGAGACTATTGGCTTTGGCGATACGTACTTCGGGATCCTTGACGTCGAGTTCTTCCGCCCAGACTGCGCTCAAAAGCGCGTGGCTGAGGTCAAGCGCTGGCAGGCCAAGGCTGTCAGCGGCCAGAACCATACGTGCGGAAAAATGCGGAATGGTGGGATAATATTTAGGCTTCAGCACCAACGGCATGTTGAGACGCTTGCGCCAGCGATCCAGCTCAATGGCATGATAGTCCTGACGTGCGACTGGGCGCGTACGAAGCGGAACACCACCGTTTTCCGGCACAACAGTCGTGGTGCGAACAACAACGTTCAGATCGTGTTTCTCGATCAATGCCTTGAACTGGGGCCAACCAAGATAGGCCCATGGAGAACTTAGCGAATGAAAATAATAAACGGTCTTCTTTGTCATGATAACTCCTGATGGATCTGTTGATTATTTGGTGGCGCGACGGTGTTCGCTTGCGGGCTCGTCCGCATCTGTCCATTCATCGCCAGTCAGTTCGCTTTTGTCGTAGCTGTGGAACTGCGCCAGCAGCTGCTCGCGATCCTCCACGAACAGCGACCGCGCGATACCGTTGGACAATGTGGTTGCACCCTCGTTGATCGAGGGTATGCCGCTGTTGATCTTGCCGTGCGACAACAGCGACGGGAACGAGAAACAGTAGGCGTGGCTGATCCAGCGGTCCTGCTCAGCATCGGATTTCGGCATGAACTGAAAAGCAGCGCCGAGATAAGGTGACGCAGCAAGGCCAGCATTTCCAAGTGCTTCCGGTGGCGTGTAAGCCTCTCCCCACAAAAGGGCGTTGCTGGTAATGGCCTCAAATTCTGGCCGCTTGGCGTAATCGATACCAAAGCCGGTGGCAAAGATGATGAAATCCACACCATAACGGCCTTTCGGCGTGGTGATCTCAACGCCAGCGGCCGTTTCGACAATGTCGTCTATCGGGCTGGAAAGATGGAAATGCGCATTCGGCCATTTTGACACCCGCAAAACGCTGTGTTTCGGCGGCGGTGTTCCCACCTTGCTGGCCTCGTGCATGATCAGCCACTTGTCCGCATCAGGCAGGTCGAAATAGCCGTATCGTGTACCCATGCCGGAAATTCCGGCGAGACGATCGACCTTGGCGAGACTGTTCTGGCGGGCAAACACATCAACCCGCGCTGCCCCTGCTTCGAGAGCGGCAGCCGCGTTGTCCATGGCGGAGGAGCCGGACCCGATGACGGCAACAGTCTTGCCTTTCAGCATCGACATATTGATTATCGCGGCACCATGAGCCCGATATTTTTCCGGAACACGGTGCGCAACGGCGGGCAGGAAAGGTTCTCCCAAACCATCCAACCCGGTTGCGATAATCACCCGGCGGGCATATTCCACATGGTCGCCTTGTGGGTCGGCGTAGGCAATTTCGAACAGTCCGTCCGCACGCGGCGTGACGCCCTGCACACTCGCTTCACTGACGACATCCAGTCCAAGAACCTGGCGATACCAGACGAGATAATCCATCCACTGCGCCGTCGGGATCAACAACATTGCCTCGAATGCTTCGCGGCCAAATTGCGCCTCGTACCAAGCCCGGAAAGTCAATGCAGGCAGACCAAGCGCCAGACCCGGAAGATCCTTTGAGGTGCGCAACGTTTCCATGCGTGCATAGGTGATCCACGGACCTTCCTGTCCGGCCGGTGCGCGGTCGAAGGCACGCACATTCTCGATGCCATGACCTTTCAGCGCCGCCATTGCGATGAGGCCACAAAGACCAGCGCCAATCACCGCTACATCCAGAACTTTTTGACCCTGATGCTCACGCGGCTTGACCCACGAAGACGCGGGACGGTTCAGCCAGAGAAGGTCTTCGGCAAGCCGCTCTTCAAGTTCTTCCAAGGTTTGGGGTTTAAGGCGGGTCATGAACATCTCTTGGAAAGGCGAGGACTGCTGCAAAAATGCGCTTGTATTAACATTGCTCAGGCCGATTGGCGAAGCATTGGGATACTTGCCACCAGTTCCTGCGTGTAAGCGTGGCGGGGATTGCCGAATACGGTCTCGACTAGCCCATGTTCGACGTCCTGCCCGTTGCGCATCACCGACACCGTGTCGGCAATCTGGCGGACAACCGCGAGATCGTGCGATACGAAAATATACGTCAGGCCAAACTCTCGCTGGAGTTCAGACAACAGCGCCAGAATCCTGGCTTGCACGGTGACATCCAATGCCGAAACGGCTTCATCCAGCACCACGACTTCGGGCTGCAGGACCAGCGCGCGGGCAATGGCCACACGTTGCCGCTGACCACCGGACAAGGTTGCAGGATGGCGATCAAGTACATCCGCCGGCAAGCCAACGCGCGAGATCATATTCCGCACCCGTTTGGCACGCTCGTCGGGAGAAAGTGGTTCGAAGTTTCGAAGCGGTTCATCCACGATCTGGGAAATCGTCTGGCGTGGATCCAGCGAACTGAACGGGTTTTGATAGACCAGTTGGATCTTGCGTCGAAATTGGCGAAGTTTCTCGCCAGAGAGCTCAGCGAGGTTCTCACCGCCAATGACGATACGGCCAGTCGTCGGTTTCTCAAAGCCGGTGACCATGCGGATCGTCGTGGTTTTTCCACTGCCGGATTCACCAACAATCGCATGCGTGGTGCCACGGGCAACACGAAATGACAGATCGTCCACGGCAAGCAATCCGTCCGACTTGCCCGGCAAAGAAAAGCGCTTGCTGAGACTTTCAACCACCACGAGATCATCCGCCAGGGTGCTGGTACCATCCAGATTGCGGACGCGGTTATTGTCCGCAAAGGACGGCGCGTCGGAAAGCAGCCTTTGCGTGTAGGCCTCTTTGGGAGATGCAATGATCTCTGCAGTGGGCCCGCTTTCAACAATACGCCCTTGATGCATGACCACGATGGCATCGGCACGAGCGGCAACGCCCAGATCATGGGTAATCAGCAGGATCGAGGCATTGGTTTCCCGTTTGAGTGTCTCGATCAGATCAAGGATACGTTTCTGGACGGTGACATCCAGCGCGCTTGTCGGCTCATCGGCGATGATCAGCTCGGGTTCAAGCATGATCGCCATGGCAATCAGCACGCGCTGCCGCATACCGCCCGACAGCTGATGGGGGTATTGGTCATACCGCAGTTCAGGAGACGACAGGCCGACCTTGGCCAGCAACTCCAAGACCTTCGCCTTGCCTGCAGCCTTGCTTAGCCGATGTCCATGGATCTGGAACATCTCAAGCAATTGTGAGCCAATGGTGCGGATCGGGTTCAGAGAGCTGCCGGGGTCTTGCGGAATGAGACCAATGCGCGAACCGCGCAGACCGTCCAATCGCCGGTCAGACCATCCGGCAATATCGGTGCCATTCAGCAGAACCTGACCGCCGTCAATGCGTCCTCCGGACAACAGGCCTATAATCGATTGCGCGGTGGTGGTTTTGCCAGAACCGGACTCGCCGACGATTGCTAGGGTTTCACCACGATTGATCTTGAACGATATGCCGTGCACAGCCCTGTTTGCGGTGCGTCCAGCCCCGTAAGAGACAGACAAATCGCGCACTTCCAGGATTGGCAGCGAGGCATCCACGCCATCAGGCGGCGTCGTTAGAACCGTCATCGTTGGCTCCTCATCGATTTGCTGATCTGATTGGCTGCAAGCACCATGATAACGACGACGAGACCGGGCGCGGCAGTCAGCCACCAAGCCGTTGCGACATAGTTTCGGCCTTCCGCGACCAGCAATCCCCACTCCGGCGTTGGCGGTGGTGCGCCATATCCCAGGAAGCTCAGCGTCGACAATTGCAGGATGGCCGAACCAAACTGCAGCGCGGAAAAGGCAACAACGGATGTCAATGCGTTGGGCAGGACATGCCGCCACAGAACCTTGGCCAGAGTGCCGCCACTGCCGATGGCCGCCTCGACGTAATCGCTGGCACGAACGCGGATCACTTCGGAACGCATCAAGCGCGCGAAGGCTGCGATCGCCGAAACACCAACTGCGATCGATGCATTCAGCGTGCCAAAACCAAGCAGGATGATAATGGTCAGCGCCAGAAGCAGCGCCGGGATAGACAGCAGAACATCGACAATGCGCATGATGATTTCATCGACAATACCACCCGCCGAACCAGACAGTAGACCGAGAGCGGTACCGACAACAAACCCGACAGCGGTTGCGATGAACGCACCGCTTAACGAATGCACGGAACCATGTACAACACGCGAAAACACATCACGGCCCAAGGCATCCGTGCCGAAGAAATGGATCAAGTTTGGTGCACGAAGCTGCTGGCCGGGCACGCTGGCAATAGGATCATAGCTGCTGAACAGTCCGGGGACGACTGCCCACAGCACAGCCAGGAGCAGAACCAGATAGGCAAGAGCCGTTGCAATGGTGATCGAGCCGAGCTTCTCTCGCAGTCCGGTAAATCTTTTCCGACTGTGCAGACCCGTGACCGGTTCTTCTACAGGAGACATCTCAGGCAGCCCTCATGCTCTTGCGCAGTCGTGGATCGAACACTGGATAGAACAGGTCCACGACAAGATTGATCGTAACGAAACATGCTGCTGACAGCAGGACGACGGCCTGCAGAACAGCCACATCGAGAGTGGCGACAGCGGCTTCGGTCAGTCGACCGATACCGTTCAGTCCAAAGACCGTTTCTGTGACAACCGCGCCGGCAAGCAGTTCACCGAACAACATGCCGCATATGGTCAATACCGGCAGCAGTGCATTGCCCAACACATGGCGCCAGAACGCAAAGCGCAGCGAAGCGCCCTTGGCACGGGCAACGGCAACGAACGGCCGCGTCATCACGTCATCGATATTGCGGATCAAAATCTGTGCAATCGGCGCACTGATCGGTACCGCAAGCGTTGCCACTGGCAAGATAAGCCCAACCCAGGGACCGGGATTGATGACGGGAACAAGCCCAAGCCTGAACGAAAAGATCTGGATCAGCATCATGCCCAGCCAGAAGGCGGGAATGGCAACAAATAGTGACGGTAGCGCGGTGATGAAGCGCCGTAACCACCAGAAAGGCGAGAAATAAGAGAGGAAGGCCAAGACGAAACTCAGCAGAACCGCACCAACAAAACCGAGGCCAGCAAGTCTGAAGGTTGGCAACACATTATCGGCAAGCAAAGCGCTGACAGGAACACCGGCATCAATCGAATACCCGAAGTCGCCGGACAGCGTGTTGATCAACGAACTGAAATAACGTTCTAGCGGTGGGTTGTCGGCGCCATAGCTTTCACGAATATGCGCAAGCTGCTCCGGTGTCAGCACGAAGTCTGCCCCCATGAACTTGATGAAGACCGCATCACCCGGCATCATCTGCAACAGCAGGAATGACAGGGTGAATGCGGCCCACAGCACGATCACAGCTTGGCCAATGCGCAAGACGAGGTATCGGGAAAGAGACAATGCTTCAGACCACACTTGTTTCGATGTTGCTGGCCTGATCTATCGATCAAGCCACACGCTATAAAAGACAGGCCGACCGACAGCCTCAAAAGCGACGTCCTTGACATAGGGCGCGCCCGCAAAGGACTGGGGTTCTTCAAACAGCGGAATGACGTAAGCCTGTTCGATCAAACGCTTCTGCGCTTCACCGGTATATTCAAGACGCTTGCTGGTATCCGGCTCCGACGCGATCTTGTCGAGAATGTCATTCAAGTCGGTGTCGACAAACGTCGTGCCCTCGCCCTTGCCACCCTTCTGGCGCAACTGGTCGCGCGTTGTCGGATAATATTGGCTCTTGAGAACTTCCGGATCAGCACGTTCGACTTTTGTCGGCACCAGCGGTGTCTTCAACGGATCGAGATCATCCTTGGTGCGGGTACCGGCTTCACCAGCCAGCAGTTTCAATTCGACGCCAACGGCTTTCCATTGCTGGGCGAGCAGCTGTAACGTTTCCTTGCTACGGGCATAGTTGAGCGATTCATAAACACCCAACGACAACCGCTGACCGTCCTTTTCACGAATCCCATCAGCACCCGGCTTCCAACCCGCTTCGTCCAGCAAAGCGTTGGCGCGTGCAGCATCAAAGGTCAGGTCACTGCTGAGATCAACAAAACCGGCAGAAACCGACGACAGTGGTGAGCGAGCCTTGGGATAGTTGTCCGAGAACAGCGTATCGATGATTTCCTGGCTGTTCGTGGCATGCAGAAGGGCCTGACGGACCTTCAGATCTGCAACCAACGGATTGCTTGGACGGAAGGCAACAGCGTGGGTCGTGCCACGTGTTTGTGCACCATAAACGGTATATCCCGCTGCTTTCACCTGCGCCTCATCATAGGCGTGAACCTGGCGGATGAAATCGCCCTGGCCGGAGATCAGTGCACCGATGCGCACGCCATCTTCCGGCACCGTCAAAATGGTGATGCCATCAAGATTGGCACGGCCCTGATGTTTCAGTTTCGCGGGACCCCAGGCGTAATCGGTACGCGCCGTCAGCTGAATTTCAGTGCCAAGCTTTTCGCTCGCCACGACAAACGGGCCGGAGCCGATGATGTTGAGCGCCTGACCGAGTTCATCCGACGACAATTTCAGCGTCGACAGGGCAACGAGGCCGGATGTCGGGGTGGCTGTTGCCTGAAGGAAACCAGGTGCTGGCGCCTTGAAGTGGAACTTTACGGTTTTGGCATCAACCACTTCCGAGCGCTCATAGTTGCTGATTGCCTCCGAAACCGTCTGCTTCAGCGCCTTGTTGCCAAGACCAAATGCGTCATAGTTGGCGGCAACAGCAGCGGCATCAAGCGGTGTGCCATCAGAGAAGGTTACGCCGTCACGCAGGTGGAATGTGTACTCTGTTGCATCAGCATTGACGTCCCAGCTCTCGGCAATCCACGGCTCGATCTCAAGCGTCTGCGGGTTCTGATAGGTCAGCTTGTCGGTGATCTGGTTGAGGAGGCCACCGTTCGGATAAAAGCCAGCAGCTGGCGGATAAAGGCTCGTATGCGCCTGTTTTTCGAGATAAATCAGCGTTCCACCCGGCTTGCCTTCAGCCCATGAAGGCACTGCGAATGTTGTCGCAGCGACCAGCGCACCAACTGCGCACATGCTCTTTAAAATCCGGCGACGCGAAACAGAATAAAGCATCATAATTCCCTTCGTATAACCCTATAATATACCGCTGCACGCGTTGTCTGCGTGATCCGACCGATGTGCCCCAACTACGCCAGCGCAGATGCAAGCCCTGCGCTTTAGAAAGTCGGTTAATCTATCTAAATGGTAGATATTCTATACGTCCGACGTAAGGTCGATTTGTTTCAATTAAATTCTGAATATAGAAATATAAGCTATCAATTATGCGAAATTAGCAAGATGATACTCGCAAAACTTCGCGTGCTCAAGAGCGTTCCAATGAGACGCCGAATTCCAGAAAATAGTTTCGGATAAGGGGTGCACGTTGGAATCAGCCACAGCCGATTGCCCGCACGCTTTATTGCAGAAGTAATTTGTCCGAATGTTTGACAAACCCCGGAAGCGCCTTCGAACTTGTCTCTATCGCTTCAATCAACGCAGTGATCGTCTGCCCCATCGGCCGGCCAGAGGCGGTAATGACACCCCAGTGGAACGGGATTCTGAAGGACAAGGGAATGGCTGTAACGTCAGTAACGGGAAGCCCGAAAATCGTTGCCGATTCCACCACGGCAATCCCGAGGCCGGAGCGTGCCATGGCAAGCGAAACATAGGTCGCGTTACTGTCAATGATGCCGCCGGGTTGCACGCCATGCTTCTCAAGGGTCTGGTTGATACGCATCCGTAACCGGTACGGGTTGGCTGATACGATCAACCGCCGTCCCTGCAGGTCCTCAGGCGTTACCACTCTGTGTTTTGCCAATTCATCATCATTGCTGACAACCGCCACGCAGGGGGACTCGCCAATCCAGTGCACATCAAGCCCCGAATTATCGAGCGGCAGGCTGGCGATACCAATATCAGACGTGCGCGCCAGCACAGCTTGCACGACATTTTCAGACGCCGTGCTTTTGACATGGATATGCGAGGGCAATGATGCACTCTCCAGCAACGCCAAAGCCGAAGGCAGAATGCTGGCGGCGAGAGCAGGGACGGAAGCGACCTCAATGGGCCGAGCGGCATCAACGGCAATCTTGCGCGCACCTTCGCTGATGGTACGCAAACCACTGAGAAACAGTTCCGCCTGAGCAAAAAAAGCCAGTCCCTGTTCGGTTGGTATAATACGCGGGCCATTGCGGTGAAGAACCGGAAACCCCAGTTCTTTTTCAAGGTCCTGGATCAGCCGTGTCATGACCGATTGGGATTTTCCGAGCGCTTTTGCAGCACCGGTCATGCTGCCAATAGATACCACTGCGACAAACGCTTCCAGCTGCCTGGTGTCGAGATAATCGGGTATCATACTGTGTTCAAAGCCAGTTTTGCCTTTTAAAATAAGCAGTTGCTACGCATTTGGTAATTTGCCGGTCAGCCCGACCACCGTTGCATAATCAGAATTCAGCAATTGGCGTCAAGAGGTAGCGAAAACAATGGCCCAGCCCTTACCGGTAAATCGCCTGCCGTTCGCGATGAACGGCAACGCGATTTGACGCGCAAGCTAAGTGTCAATCGACCACAAATCCTGTTTTCTTCAGGAGTTGCAAGAACAGCAACGGCAACAGTGTCGTCAGAATGATCGTAACAAAGGCCATGGCCATACCGATCCCGACTGAACCTTGTTCGAACTGACGCCAGATAAAGGTGGCAATCGTCTGCATGCCAACTGGGGCCACCACAACTGAGGCAACCAGTTCGCGAGAAGCAAGAGCAAACACCAGCAGCATCGCCGAGGCAACACTGGGGAACACCAGCGGCAGCAGAATACGGCGGAAAGCGACAGGTCCACTAGCGCCAAACACGCGCGCCGCTGCCTCAAGATTGTCACCGAGCTGCACAAATGCAGCGGTTGCGTAACGCGCCGTCTGTGGCAGTAAAATACAGCAATAGGCCAGAAGAAGGATCAAGGCGGTATTATAGGGCGTGAATGGCAGGGGGCCGGGCATGTTCCAGGCCATGATCAAACCAACGGCAACCACAATACCCGGAAGGGCATTGGGAATGACGGTCATGATATCGATCAGGACACGTCCGCGCATTCTGGTCTTTACAACTGTATAAGCCGAGACAACGCCGATGATACCGGTAATGATAGCAGTACCGACGCCAAGCGTCAGGCTGTTCACCAAGGCACCCAGCGCACCGGCGCTGTTGCTGAAAACGGCGGCAAAATTTGCCAGCGTTACATTGTCTACGGCAAGACCGCCCGAGATGGTACGCGATAGCGACGTAACGAGAATGGCAAGCATCGGCACGCCGGTTGCCAGAAATGCCACAACAGCAAATGCCGCCATGACAGGTACGGTGAAGGCACCAAGCTCGCGCTTGTCACTGTTTTGCGGTTTGCCCACCACGGTCTGATAGGAACGACGCGCCAGGATCCAGCGCTGGACGAGGAAAGCCAGCAGCGACAAAGTTACCAGCACCAATGACAGGATGGCAGCACCGGGCAAATCAATCGGCCAGTCGCTGACCCGTGTATCAATGCCGGTTACAAGAACCGGGAAACCGGCACGGCTGCCCAAGGCTGCCGGCGTGCCGTATTCCTCGATGGCGGCGGCAAATACCAGAAGAAGACTTGCGGCAAGACCGGGCGCCGACAAAGGCAGCGTAATTCGCCAGAATGCCCGCGTTGGCGTTGCACCGAATACACGGCCGACATCCGCATAACGGGCACCAACCGCCTCGACCGTGCGCGACACAGCAAAATAAACGACCGGAAATGTGTTGAAGGTCATGACCAGAGTCATGCCAAACAGCGAAAACAGGAATTGCGAAAGATTGAAACCGAGAAGCTGTTGCAGATAACCGCGCGGCTGCAATGTCATGATCCAGCCCAGTGTGGCGATGTAGGGAGGGATCATGAAGGGCACGAGCAACAGGATATCCCACACTCTTGCAAACGGAATGCGGTACAGGGCACGCGCAACACCAAGCGGCACCGCTAGAGCGGCCGACGCTATCACCACACACAGCCCAAGAAGCAGCGTGTTGCGGGTCATGCCCAAAAGCTTGCTATCCCCAAGGGTTTGAGCAAGCCGCGAGAAGGGCTCCGAAAAGGAGCCCTGTCCGAGTTGAGGAAAGATTGCCTGGAGTACGATTGCGGCAAAGGGCACGACAACGACGATTAAGAGGCCACAGGCAGCAAGCCAGGCAGCAGGCGCGGCGCCCCCAATATCCTTTGCACGCATTCTTTTATACTCAGTTTGTTCCGAAGATATCGGAAACCTTCTTCAGGGTCTCTTCGCGCTTGCCGTAGATGGCGGACGCATCGTAGTCGAGCAGCTTCAGGTCGCTGATCAGCGGACGGTCAGCCGGGATGTCGGTACGTGCTGGCATCAGGTAGGTTGCGGCAACCATCTTCTGGCCTTCGTCCGACAGCATGTAGTCGATGAACTTCTTCGCCTCATCCTGGTTCTTGGACCAGTTCAGGATCATGGCAGGACGCGGTGCGATAACCGTGCCGGAAGCAGGGAAGATAACGTCAATGCTTTCGCCCTTGGCCTTGTTGCCATAGGTGATGTAGTCAACAGCGCCAAAAACAGCAGCCTTTGCACCCTGCAAAACTGGGTTAAGCGCTTCAGCATTGGCGCCGGCAATGATCGCGCCATTTGCCTGCAGGTCCTTGAAGACCTTGAAGTCGTCATGAACGCCAAGAACGCCGGTCAGTTCGAAAGCAGAACCAGACTGGGCAGGATCTGGAATGTTCACAAGGTCCTTGAACTCTGGCTTTGCCAGGTCAGCCCACTCGGCAGGCTTCGGTGTGCCGCTCTTGGTGTTCCACGCAATACCGAGCGCAGAAACGCCCTGTGCAACAGCGGTGTCGGACTTCAGGAAATCAGGAACCTTTTCAGCGTTAGGGCTTGTGTAGGACACCAGCCAGCCACGCTTTGCGAAGTCGGTTGCCGTATCCCAGGACGCGGAGATGACGATGTCAACGACAGGGTTTGCAGCTTCTGCCTCAATACGGGCCATGACCTTGCCGGTTGTTGCCTGGAAGACATTGACCTTGATGCCGGACTGCGCGGTAAACCCGGCAGCCATCTTGTCGATGAGGTTCTGCGGGCCAGCGGTGTAGACGGTGATATCGGCATGGGCAGTGCCGGCCATCAGCATGGCAGCCAATACGCCAAAAGCGGTGTGCTTGAGGGATTTCAACATGTTGCAACTCTCTCCTTTTGAGTGATCTGGTCATCGGCACCGAACCAGTGAATCTGGTCGGCATCGACGGAAATCGGAATTGTTTCGCCCGGTCTGAAACGGACCTGGCTGAGAAGCTGAAGCTCGACGGACGGCAGGCCGGGCGGCGAGACAACCGCCAGATGGCCATCACCACGAAACTGCGAACGCAGCACCACGCCCTGGAAACTGCCACGACCTTCGTCGGCCGACACGGCACGTGTCGGAATGAGGATACGAGCGCGGTTACGGGACGGGTTTTGCATGTCGGCAATTTGATAGGTGCTGCCAGCCAGGAACCAGTTGCCGTTTTTCCACTCGATATCGGCCAGACCGCCAAGTCTGAGGAAGTCCGCGACTTCAGGTGTTGCCGGGCTACCGATCAGGGAATCCGGCGAGGCCAGCTGCTCGATATGGCCGCTGCGCATAACCGCAACTTCATCGGCCAGCGTCAGCGCTTCGGCATGATCATGCGTGACATAAACGGCCGTCAGTTGCAGCGAGGCAATCAGTTCTGCCAGTTCACCAACCATGTTTTCGCGCAGTTCGCGATCAAGATTGGACAGAGGCTCGTCGAACAGGATCAACTGCGGTTCCGCTACAATGGCGCGGGCAATCGCCACGCGCTGCTGCTGGCCACCGGACAGATCGCTTGGGCGTCGATCCGCGAAAGCAGCCAGACCGACACGTTCAAGGGCGCGAATAGTGCGCTGGTGTCGTTCACTCTTGCCAATGCCGCGCATTTCCAGCGGGAAGGATACATTGCCTCCCACGGTCAAATGCGGCCACAGTGCATAATCCTGAAACACCATGCCGAGATTGCGTTTTTCAGGCGGTGCGAAAATCGAATTGCCCGCATCAGCCACGACCTTGCCCGCAATCGACACAGAACCAGCTGTCGGCTGCAACAGACCTGCAATCAGTCGCAACAATGTTGTCTTGCCGCAGCCGGAAGGCCCCAGAAGCGCCAAAGTGCGACCACGGATCAGTGAAAGGTCGATGCCCTTGAGGATTGCCGTCTGGGAATACTGGAAACTCAGGCCAGCAGTAGAAACCGCAGCCTGGGCTGCCTCGGAGGTGAAGGTCATATGATCGCAGGGGTTGATTAAGATGCGACCTCACTATTCTCACGACATAACAAATATGTGACAAACTCTGTCACAGACCAAAAACCAGCGGTTTTCTTTTCAAGGTCAATTCTCCCTCAGCCGATCATTTGGGTTGGCGGGCGATGTAATTCGATGCTGGTATTTTACCCGCAGGCAGCAGACACGCGTAATTGAACCGCCGCATGGCATCACGAAGAAGCTGCGTGTAAGCGCCGTAAGCACACGCAACCATAGCAAGAAATAATTTTAGACATGCATTGAAAGCACAAATGAAGTGCTTTATATACTTGAGCATGATCAGAAGGCTTCTTTCTCGCATCATTCTGGTGCTCGAACCGACAAAGCAGGATCTGTCTTCCCTGCGGGAGACCCTGTCTGCCTATCGGGATGCGATGAGTGTTCTCGACCAGACAGAAGGCGCAAACCTAGTTGCGCTGCACACCGCAGCCTATGAAAACATCCGCGCCCGGACCGGCCTGCCCTCACGCATGGCGACACTGGCTTTGCGCGACCACAGCCATTACGACCCCGAGCAACCCGTCCAGAGCATTCCTCTCGATGCCAAACTGTTTTCCGTCAAAGGACCAGACACGGTCAGCATCGCCACGATCAACGGCCGTATCGTTGTGCCTTACGCGGTGCGGGGTTATCGGGAGGGTTGGACTGACTTTACTGAAGCACGCCTCATTTTTGAGGAAAACACAGTGACCATCCACGCCGGAATAAGGTCCGGCTTTCAACCGAACAAGGAGACTTCCATGAACAATGAAGGCATTCTTGCCCGGCTCGGGCGCGTCATCGCAGGTGTTGTCAACAACGCCGTAGACACAGCTGAGTCAAACAATCCGGTTGCCGTTGCTCAGCAGGCCGTCCGCGAAATTGGGAAAATCGCCGAGGAAGCCCGTGCAGCACTGGGCGTCGCGGTTGCAGCCGGTCATCGGTTGAAGGCCAAGGCCAAGGATCTGGATGACGAAATTCAGGACCTCGATGAAAAGATAAAGGTCGGGTTGGAAAATAATCGCGAAGATCTGGCGCGTGCCGCAACCGGCCTGCAGATCGATCTGGAGGCCCAGCGCGAAGCACTTGGCAGAGCCATCATGGAAAATGCTGCCGAGATCACCGAAGCAGAGGCCACATTGCGCAGTATTGCCTCAGCCAAGGCAGACGCCCAGAAGCGGGTCGAGGACGCGCAGAAAGCAGCCAAAACTGCAGCACACGTGGACTCAACCCCATCGCAGCGCAATGACCAACGCCTTGCAGACGCACTGGATGCCATTGAGCGGGTTACCGGCACACCCACAAAACCCACGAACGGCGCCGCCGAAATTGAAGAGCTTGGCCGCTTGCAGCGACAAAACGCCATTGATGCGCGTCTCAAGGCATTCCGTGAAGGGCAACGCTAATGGGAACAATCGTGCAACCGGGTACGGCTGCATTTTGGCTGGCATTGCTGGTCATTGCCGGCCTTGGCATTGTGGAACTTGTTTCAATGTTGCTCGGCGCATCCGTCTCCTCGCTTCTTGATGATGGTTTTAGCCATCACACACCCGGAGAGTCGCATTCCGGCCTGCTTGGCAGCTGGATGTCCTGGCTCAATGCCGGCGGGGTGCCTGTCCTGGTGCTCGCCGTCATTCTTCTGGCAGCATTTGCAGTGGCCGGTTTTGTCATACAGGCAATATCGTCGGCGACCATTATTGGCCCAATGCCGGATTATGCGGCGATTACCGGAGCACTGGCAGCAGCCATTCCAGTAACCCGCTGGGCCAGTCGTGCCTTGGCCAAGATCATTCCGCGTGATGAAACAAGTGTGCTGCACCAGTCTGACTTCATTGGACTGGTCGGAATAGTCACCCTCGGTCCGCTCGATCAGGGAAATCCTGGCACCGTCAGGGTCAAAGACCGATACGATAACATCCACTCCTTGCGCGCCAAAGCGGCAGTGGGATACACCATTGCAACCGGCGAGCACATTTTAATTGTCGACGGTTCCGAGGGGCTTTTTGAAGCCATCCCGGCACCGGCGGAACTTAACTTGTCCAACAATGGGCAAAATGGGGGTTAACACACGATGGATTTCTTTTCTCTAAGCCTTATTGCCGGGGTTATTATCGCCGCGATTGTCGTCATCGGCATTATCATGACATCGCTCTACACCCGTTCGACGCGCGATAAAGCCTATGTCCGAACCGGTCTTGGCGGCAAAAAAGTCGTGCTGGACGGTGGCTCGATCATCCTGCCAATCTTCCACTCGTATTCCTGGGTATCGCTGAGCACATTGCGCCTTGAAGTGAAGAGATCCGAGCACGAATCTCTCATCACAAAAGACCGCATGCGTGCCGATATCACCGCGGAGTTTTACGTCCGCGTGAAGCCGGATGCGGAAAACATTGCGCTTGCCGCCCAGACGCTCGGTGACCGTACCAATGATGCCGATGCGCTGAAAGCACTGGTCGAAGCCAAGTTCGTTGACGGTCTGCGCTCCGTTGCAGCCACCATGTCGCTGCGCGACCTGCAGGAACAGCGTGCCGAATTCGTCAAATCGGTGCAGGCCGCCGTTGCCCATGACCTGCAGTCGAACGGTCTGGAACTTGAATCCGTATCGCTGACGCGTCTCGACCAGACCGACATCAAACACTTCAACCCGAACAACACCTTCGATGCCGAAGGTTTGACGGCGCTGACCAAGATCACCGAAGAGCGCAAGCGCGAGCGTAACCAGATTGTTCGCGACAACGAAGTTGAAATCGCCACCAAAGACCGTGAAGCCTCACTGCGCAGACTGACTATTGAACGCGAACAGCGTGACGCAGAATTGAACCAGGAACGCGACATCGCCAACAAGACGGCCGAGACCCGTGCGGAAGCTGCCAAGATCGAGCAGGCCGCCCGTTTGAGCGAAGAAACCGCCAAGCTGGATACTGAACGCGGTATCGCGGAACGTGACGCACAGGCCCGTCAGGCCCGTGAAACAGCGCGTATCGAAGCTGAACGCGGCATTGCCGAACGCGAGGCTGAAGCCCGCAAGATTACCGAAACGGCTCGCATCGAAGCGGCAATTGCCGTTGCCGAAAAGGTAGAGGAAGAACAGGCAGCTCGTGCCAAGGCCGATGAAGCCAAGGCTGCCGCTATTACGGCCGAAGAACAGGTTGTGACCGCGCGTGAAGTGGAAATTGCTGAACGCGCCAAGCGCATTGCAGTTATCGATGCCCGCAAGGCCGCAGAACGGGATGCAACAGCGATCACGGTCAAGGCAGAAGCGGAACGTGCCGCAGCGGAAAACCTGGCTGCTGCTGCCAAGATCGCAGCAGAGGCTGAGGCTCAGGCCGCCAAGATCCGCGCAGAGGGCGTGATTGCACTCGGTGACGCTGAAGCCCAGGCAGAACGTGCCCGTAACGACGCCCGTAACGCCCTGTCCGGTGATATCATCGAGTACGAACTTGCCCGCGCGCGCATCGAAATCATCCCAGAGGCACTGGCAGAAGCCATGAAGCCAATTGAGAAGATTTCCGACATCCGCATTTTCAGCGCCGGTAATCTGGCAGGTGCGCTTGGCGGCAAGGGCGGTGAAGGTAACGGCGGTGGCAGTGCCTTGAATGATCTCTCGGGCCAGTTACTCAGCTTCACTGCGCAGAAGCCGATCCTTGATGAAATCCTGTCTCAGGCTGGTTTCAAGGGTGAAGACCCGACCCAGGCACTGCTTGCCGGAAGCCTTGCTGGCGCTTCGAAAGGTGCCGCAACCAAGAAACTCGACAAGAGCGACGACGCCTGACAACAACCTTAGACCAAAAATAATGCGCGGCTTTCACAGGAAGCCGCGCATTATCATTTTTACCGTCTACCGCTAAGCAAGCACCCGAACCTGCCCATCCTCTACAATGACCTCGGTAGGACGGTCATGCGACAGGAAGTTGATTGGGCTTGCCGTGATGCCATAGGCGCCTGATTGCAGGACGGCCACGAGGTCACCGGCCTTCAGGTCCGGCATCTGGATATCACGCGCTAAAATATCGAGTGGCGTGCAAAGTGGGCCGGCGATCGTCACCGGTGCCCAATTTGTTTCATTCATACGGGCTGGCGCAACCACGGGGTAACTGCGCTTGATAACCTGTCCCAGATTACCCGATGCCGCCAGATGGTGGTGCATGCCACCGTCAGTCACCACAAAACAAGTACCGCGTGAGTGTTTCACCGAGTTGACTTCGGCAACGTAAACGCCCGCAGGTCCAACAAGGAAACGACCCGGCTCTACAATTGCCTTGGCGGATGACAGGAGTGGATCATCCTTCATCAACGCAATCAGCGACGGAACCGCAGCCGCGATGACATTCAGATCAAGGGACTTGTCGCCGACGTAATAGGGAATGCCGAGCCCACCACCGAGATCGACCGTTTCAAGCGGTTTGTCCAACTGCGCAGCAATCCGTGACGCAATGCCAATCGCATGACGCCATTGTTCCAGAAGTGCTGCTTCGTCCAGAATTTGCGTGCCGCCATAAACATGCACACCGACCAGGTCGATAGTCTCAACGTTGGACACGGCATCCAAGGCAGCTTGTAGATCTTCTTCATCAAATCCGAATGCTGTCGGCTTGCCACCCATACGCATGGCACCGGCCTGCACGGTCGGCACCGGGTTGATCCGCAGAGAACACCGCACAGGCTTACCGATCACCTTAAGGCGTTCGATCTCTTCAAAACTCTCAATATGAATTTCGCCGATACCGCCGACTAGGACCTCTTCCAGCTCCCGAACACGTTTGCCGGGGCCGGCAAACAGAATTTTTCCCGGCGCAACACCTGCCGCCAGCGCTGCACGATATTCGCCGACCGACGCAATCTCGACGCCAGCGCCCTCTTCAACAAAAACCTTGATAACCTGCGGATTGGGATTGGCCTTCACCGAATAATGGATCGTGGCAAACCCGTCCAATGCGGCCGCTAGCTGCCGGTAGGTCCGGCGCATGAGACCAGCATCATAAATATAAACGGGAGTTGCGGTTTTTGCGGTTACCTCACGAACCGTAACGCCGCCAACCAGCAGATCAGGGCCGTCCGTCTGGAAAAGGGACGCAGCAAGATCATAGCCATGCGACGGTTTGGGGCGCTCGGTTTCGCTCACGACGCCACCCGCTCTTTCACCAGTTTCTGGTAATCAATCTTGCCATTGGGCGTGACTGGCAATTCATCCACGACTTCGATCACGCGCGGCACCATGTAGGATGCGAGGTTGGTAGCCACAGACCGCAGGACGGTGGTCACATCGACATCATCGGCCCCGGCAACAGCCAGTGCATGAACCTTCTGGCCGGCCAGTTCATCCGGCAATCCAATCACCGCGACCTGCCTGAAATGACCGGTTGCCATCACAGCCTCTTCCACCTCAGACGGGCTGATACGGTAACCCGACGACTTGATCATTGCGTCATTGCGGCCAATGAAGCTGAAAAAGCCTTCGTCATCCTGCACTGCCAGATCACCGGAATAACAGACAATCTCACCGCCGATCCCGGCATCATGGAACGGATGCGGTTTCAGAACCTCGGCCGTGTCCTCGGGCCTGTTCCAATAACCAAGTGACACCGTTGGGCCACGATGGACGAGAATGCCCGGCTCGCCCGGTGCTGCCCGCTGTCCCGATGTTGTTACGATAAAGACCTCACACTCTGGAATAGCCTTGCCAATCGACTTCGGACGGCGGTCAAGTTCCTCCGGCGGCAGAAAGGTCGAACGGAAGGCTTCCGTCAAACCGTACATCAGGAAAACTTGTGTTTGCGGCAGCAACTTGCGAAGTGCTGTAACCGTGCTGGTTGGCACCGAGCCGCCGGAATTGGTGATATAACGCAAATGCGGAAGTTCCGTCTTCGAAAGCAGCGGCGACGTTTTGGTCAGGATCGCCCATACGGTCGGCACACCCGCCAGTCCGGTGATCTGGTGATCACGCAGCGCACGGGTGATGTCGTCACCAAATCGGAAGGTGAGAATAACGATGGTGGCGGCCTGTTCCACCGATGTCAGCAGCTGGTTGAGACCATAATCGAAGCTGAAGGGGAGAATCGACAGGATGCGATCTTCGCCGGTGATGCCGAGATAGGTGCGAACAATACGGGTCCCGGCCAGCAAATTGCGATGCGACAGCATCACGCCTTTGGGTTTGCCGGTGGAGCCAGATGTATACAGGATGGCGGCGAGATCTTCGCCAATATTGTTTGAAGGTACTGTCAGACGGTCGGCATCGCAAATATCTTCAACAAACAGGACGGTAACATCGTTAATATCAGCCAGACATTCAGCGATCATATCGCCTGACGCCTTGCTGGTGATGATAAAGCGAGCACCGCAATCGCTGACGATATGGGAGATCTGCTGACCGCGCAGCAACGGGTTCACGGGGACGAACACACCTGATGCCCGGCTGACCGCGAATATAGCGACACTTTCCTCGATGCCGCGAGGCAAAAAGATTGCAACCCTGTCTCTCCGTTCCAGACCTTCCGCGACGAGCGCGCCAGCATATCTGGCAACCAGATCGCCCATCTCCCGGTAAGTGATGCGGCGATCACCATTGATGATCGCAATCTTGTCACTAGAAATGTGGGGCGCAAGAAGGTCGTGCAGGAGTACAGGCTGCGAAATCACCGGGTCATTCGCTCCACGAAAGCTGTAATGCCGGCAGGTGTCGCCAGCTCCATAAAGTCAAAATTCTCGTCATTGATCGATATGCCGAAACGTTCCGACAGGAACATGATCAGCTCCAGAAAGCCGAGAGAATCTATGGCGCCTTCCAGCAACGGCGTTGTTGCGCTCAACGGAACCAGATTGGGGAAGCGACCTTCCAGGTAACCGAAGACCGCCTCTGAAACGTCCTGGTCGGCCTTCCTCTCACTTAACATTTGTACTCTCCTAAATTGATCGCTTGTCGTCAGGCGTTGAGAAACACGCGCTCCGAAAACATCTCGTTAATAACGTCGTCCTGCCACACGCCTTTTATCTGGTAGGCATGCGCCGGCCACGGATTGATGGCGTGTCTAACCTGAACATCTGCTGGAGTAACCATGCTCAAGAGCGGAACGCCGCGCTTGAGAAGGAAGCGTGAAAGCGGACGCAGATTATCAACGACAGTCTGGGCACTGGTTGCATAAAGCACCCTTGCCATCGGTATCCTGCGTTTGGAAATCACATCGAGAATAACCGGATGATAGGTGTCGTGCAGCTTGATTGCCAGCGCCATACAGCCGAGTTTCATATGCAGGTTGATGCCGTCCACCTGGCGCGCCGATAGCCCCCCTTCGGGAACCTGATCAATCGGAAGAACTGTGCCAGCATTCCGGCCAAACAGCGCAGTAAACGGCAGCGCAAACAACAGGTTTCTGGAGGCAAAGGTCCGAAAACCCAGTTGCTGGTTAAGCTTGATAGCATTTTCAGACGGAGAAAAGTCCGTGTAAACAAACGTGTCGTCCGCCATCGCTTCCTGCAGCATGCGTGGCGCAAACCAGCGATACCTGGCGTCGACATACCAGCTTGAAAGATTGAGAAGTTTTTGGCCCGTCGTCATATGATAGCCGGGTATTTTCAGCAACACGCCAACCGGCTCGTCTTTGGCAAGCAGTATGCTGCCGACCGATGCGAAATCATGGTCTCGGGCATAGGCATGCAGGCGGTAGACCCCGCGAGCCCAAAAGCCTGCATCCCTTTCGGGAAAGCCTTTTGCAAGCAAGTCAGCGGCTGTCGTCAGCCTTTGCTCATCGATGGACACGATCCTAAGCATTTTCTCCCCGACTAAGGACGGTCACAACCTTTCCCCCGATACCAGCATCTGCGTTTTTTGCCTGTCAGTCGGCAATCATATCTCGGGTTTCAAACCTAGGACACGACAACCACCGATTTATTCACATATCTCATTTTCGAGGGATTTGCGCCCTCTAGGTTGAGTTTGAATATCCTGATACAGCAAAATCATTACCGCCCTCTTTCAATCGGCGGAGGTAACTTCACAAAAAGGTGAATTCTGCTGAGCTTTTACGCGTTTGACTAGAATATCTCAGACATTCCGGAAAGTAGAAAATGATTTCTACTGTTAACAATATCTACCGAGAAAAAAATAGAGTTGCGCATTAGTCCCGGTTTGCCACAACCGCACGCAGACAGAGATTTTTTACTGATTTGAAAAGCCTGTCGCGGTCCTTTTTTGCGGGATCTGCGACCGCCTCGTCTACGGCTCCGTGCATGGCACTGAACAACATCACTGCCGTCATTTTTGAACCATCGACATCGAACATGCCATCCGTCGGCCGACCGACGATTGCCACCATGGATGGTTCCAACCACCCTTTGACGGATACGCCCTACGATGCGAGGGCGCAGTTTGTCGAGATCACCGACCTTCCGCACCACGCCGTGAATATCGCGACCATGGCCAATGGCCGTCAATTTCGGCTTCAAGCGAAAAGCTCAGGAATGTACGAATGAGCACGATCAGCCCAAGAAGACCGACACTTTCGAAGGTCAACGGCGATATAATCGTTGCAATGATGTCGGCACCGATCAGAATTTCGAGACCCAGCAGGATACCGCGCCCCAGATTGGCGCGGTAACGATCATAGGCATCCTGTTTGGCCGCCGATGTCAGGTCACGAAGATAGATGCCCGTTGCAACCGCAACGCCAACCAAAATCACACCAACCCCGAAAAATTCCAGGCCCAGTGCAAGCGGCTTGAGGATCGGCGCAATCAGACTTGTCAGGCCGTCGGCCTCGCTACCAATGTCCATTTTCATAATCCTTTTTTGAAAAGAGATGGGGATTTGGCCCCGCGCCAGAAGCGTCACTTACTGAAAGAGGGGCGCGCAGCGCCCCTCTCACCATTATCGATCATAATCAGGCTTGGCCGGGCCGGTTGATCGTCAGGAAGTGCCTGACCACGGGTTTTTCCGGTCCTGTGTGGTAGGCCAGCACCTTGCTCTGCAGGTCGGCATCGGCGTGGGAAACCCGCTTATGTTGGCGCAGGTGTTCAGCCCAGGATTCAACCATGAACCATTCGACCATCTTCTCCGGATCGGCAGAGTCTTCCGTTACACCCCAGCCATAGGCACCATCGCGGCGGCGTTCCTGGGACAGCGTGTCGAGTGCCTTGAGGAAAGCCCGGCGGTGCTGCTTTTCAACATGGTATTCGATCAGGATCAGAACAGGGCCACGGTCATGAGCAACAGGTTCTGCAACGAGTGGTTCTGGCCAGTGGTTCGAAGGCACCATGTCAGCATCGCCAGCAGGCAGTTTCAGGCGGTGCATGATCAACCCGACAATCAGCAATCCGGCTGCGCCAATCAACAAGGTGGCTTGAATACCAACAGCCGAACCAACCGCACCCCATCCAAGGCTACCCGCCGTCATTGCACCGTTAAACACGGTCAGGTAAACGGCAAGACCACGACCACGAACCCAGTTTGGCAACACTGACTGTGCAGCACCGTTCAGCGTCGTCAAGGCAGTGATCCATGCAGCGCCAAGGAACAGCAGAACGATAATCGCGACAAACTTCGGTGGGGCGAGTGACAGCACAGCCATGACAATTGCCGTAATGATAGCCGCGCCGAGCAGTAATCCATCGGCACTTAAGCGGTCACGCAGTTTTGGCATAACCAAGGCACCACCGATCGCACCGGCACCAACTGCACCCAGCAGGATACCGTAGAAGCTTGCGTCGCCACCCAGCAACTGACGGGCAACCAGCGGAAGCAAAGCCCAGACCGCACTGGCAAAAGCAAAGAAGATAGCAGCACGCGCCAGAACGATATGCAGTGGACGGCTTGCCCGTGTGTAACGAAGACCAGCCCGGAACGCGCCGAAGAAGTTCTCCTGCAGGGCGTCGTTGGCATTCTTCGCACGCGGCCACCAGACCAGTGCGGCGATCACGAATATGTAACTCGCAACGTCGGCTCCGTAGGTTATCCCGGCTCCAAACCCTGCCAGAAGCAGGCCGCCGGCAGCCGGACCAATCGAACGAGCGATATTGATGCCGAGCGAGTTGAGGGCAACGGCGCTTTTGACATCCTCGCGCTTTACCAGCTCCGGTACGATGGCTTGCCATGTCGGCCCCATTAACGCGGCACCGATACCACCAAGGAATGTCAGACCGATCAAAGCACTGACCGACAACATCCCGGTCTGCGCCAGAACCATCAGGCTGAGACTGACAGAAGCGAGCAAAAGCTGAATGGCGATTAGAAACTTGCGGCGATCCAGAATGTCGGTGAGCACACCGGCAGGAATGGCGAGAAGAAAGATCGGCAGAGTACCTGCCGCCTGCACCATGGCGACAGCAGCAGGAGATGCCGAGAGATCAGTCATCAGCCAGGAGCTGGCGACATCGCGCATGAAGCTGCCGGTATTGCCAAGAACCGTGGCAGCCCAGAGAACCGCGAAAACCGGTTGCGCGAGTGGGGCAAAGCTGCCGCCGGAGGATTTTGTGCTGCTCATTTGCCTTCTCCTTTTGTCAGATCCAGCGCCGCAACGATCACGAATGCGCCAGCAAGGCCGAGATGTTCAAAGAAGGCATTGGTCGCCATCATGCGATCCATGCCGGGCGCCATTTCCCAGAAACGCAGGGCAATGGCTGTTGCAAGAAGTGTGAAGCCTGACAGCGCCAATGCGCCAGCCCAACGAAGGCGACCGGACACCACCATGGCAGATGCCACCAGTTCAAAAATAATGACGGCAACTGCAAAGGCCGATGCAGGATGAAGACCGAAATGCTCCATCTCGGCAATCGCGCCGGAGAAGTCGAAAATCTTGGTCAGAGGTCCCTGAATATAAGCGGCACAAAGGGCAAGCAGTGCCACCGTTCGTGTAGCCGGAGCAGTTATCACGTCGACAAGACGTCCCTGCCGCCGGAGTGAAGAGGAGGTAAGAAGGTTCATGGCTTGCTCCAGCTGTTGTCACCGCGTTGCGGCGCTGTGTTCCTGTGATGGAGCGATAATGATCTCGAAATTCGCCAACAACAATTGCATCAATAATTCAGATTTAATTGTCAAATATGCAATAATAGAAATCGGGCGACCAACAGGTCACCCGATCAGTTTTAAAAGCTTATACAGCCCAGCAAGAGCATCCAAGCGCGCCGAAGAAGCCCTTGAGATCAGCAATCGGCAGTTTCGAGGTCCATGCACCGGCATGGTCATGACCATGAACACCGCAATCGCTGGCGCAGCCGCAGGTCGAGATAGCCGTACGGCGTAGTGAGCGGGCGCCTGCGCCTTCCGGTTCACCCCAAGCGGCATAACCACCAAACTTGCGCACAGGTGACCAGTCGGGCATCGCAGGCGGAACATCGTTCTCATCAAGCGTTCTGAAGTCACCAGTCCCGTAAACGATCTTGCCACCGACCATAGTCAGTTCCGAGGTGAGGAACGAAATCTCGTCCTCGGCGCAGGCAAAGAAGTCCTTGTCCGGCACGATCAGGTCGGCAAACTGCCCCTTCTCGATGCGGCCCTTCTTGCCCTCTTCATTGGAGAACCATGTGACCTTCTCGGTCCACATGCGCAACGCCGTCTCACGGTCCAGGCAATTGGCGCGTGGATAAAGCTGCATGCCACCCACCGTCTTGCCGGTGACCATCCATGACAGCGATACCCAAGGGTTATAGGACGCAACACGCGTGGCATCGGTACCTGCCGAGACATTCACACCTTTGTCGAGCATCTTCCTGATCGGTGGTGTGGCTTCGGCAACACCATGACCGTAGCGTTCAACGAAGTATTCGCCCTGATAGGCCATGCGATGCTGAGTGGCGATACCACCGCCAAGCGCTGCAATCCGGTCGATCGAACGGTCCGAGATGGTTTCGGCGTGGTCGAAGAACCAGTTGAGACCTTCGAGCGGAATGTCCTTGTTGACCTTCTCGAACACATCCAGTGCCCGGCTGATGGTCTCATCATAGGTAGCGTGCAGACGCCATGGCCAGCGGTTCTCGGCGAGGATCCGCACCACTTCTTCCAGTTCACCTTCCATCTCCGGGGCCATCTCCGGACGCGGTTGGCGGAAATCTTCGAAGTCGGCAGCGGAGAAGACCAGCATCTCACCTGCCCCATTATGGCGGAAATAGTCGTTACCCTGTTTATATTTGACCGAGCTGGTCCAGTTGAGAAAGTCCTCTTTTTCCTGCTTCGGCTTTTGCGTGAACAGGTTATAGGCCAGACGCACTGTCATCTGGTTGTTATCCGACAATTGCTGGATGACCTCATAGTCATCGGGATAGTTCTGGAAACCACCACCCGCATCGATCACGCCGGTCACGCCCAGCCGGTTCAGTTCCCGCATGAAGTGACGGGTCGAATTGAGCTGATAGTCGAGCGGCAGTTTCGGGCCTTTGGCGAGTGTCGAATACAGAATGCCGGCATTGGGTTTGGCCAGCAGCATGCCGGTTGGATTGCCATTGGCATCGCGGGTGATCTCGCCGCCGGGCGGGTTTGGTGTGTCCCTGGTATAACCAACAGCGCGCAGGGCTGCACCATTCAAAAGTGCGCGGTCGTAGAGATGCAGCAGGAACACCGGCGTATCCGGTGCAATGGCGTTGATCTCTTCGATGGTTGGCAGGCGTTTTTCTGCAAACTGGTGTTCGGTAAAGCCACCAACCACGCGCACCCATTGCGGGGCCGGAGTAATGGCCACCTGGCGCTTCAGCATATCCATGGCATCGGCCAACGAGCGCACGCCATCCCAGCGCAGTTCCATGTTGTAGTTCAGGCCACCGCGCACCACGTGGGTGTGGTTGTCGATCAGGCCCGGCAGCACCCGTTTGCCCTTCAGGTCGATGATTTTGGTGTCGGGGCCGGCCAGTGCCATGATGTCGGCATCCGTGCCAACCTCAAGAAATGTGCCGTCCTTGATCGCGACGGCCGTCGCATGCGGGTTTGAACGGTCGAGTGTTGTGATCAGCCCGTGGTGGAGGATCAGGTCGGGATACATGGGCGTAACTCCAGGCTTTATGATGGTGATGAAGATCAATGCAAAAATTGACGTTTGAAAGGAAACACCGGATGCCTGAGCGGCACCTGCTTCGTCAACCGTCAGATGGTGTCGAGTTGTTGCGAGCCTCGATCACTTTGGCGTCATCATCCCCCTTGGGCAAATGACCAAACATGTGCGGCTTGATCTGGTTGATCCAGGAAACTGCCGCAGGCTCCTTGTTGATCAGGGTCTTTGCGAAAGGAATGAGCTGTTCGCCGACGAGAATACCAAGAAGGCCGACAAGCGCAATGACCGGCGGAGCCGGTGAACGGACATTGAGCAGGCTGTAGACGATACCGACAAGCAGCCCTGCGCCGAGGGAAAGAAGATAGATTTTCATGGGATATACTCCTCTCGTGAACGAAAAACCGCTCCGACAGGGGATTATCGGAGCGGTTCGATCAGGCCTTACTTGGCTGGGTTAGGACCGATACGTTTGCCGTGCTTGACGCGCTCGGCACCGCCGTGAACGTGAGTGACTGCGTAGTCGATACCCATGCCGTAAGCACCGGAGTGTTCCTTCACCAGCGAGGTTACAGCGTCATAGGTTTCCTTGCGGGCCCAATCGCGCTGCCATTCAAGCAGAACCTGCTGCCAGGTCACTGGAATGACACCGGCTTGAACCATGCGGTCCATGGCGTATTTGTGCGCATCGCTTGAGGTACCACCGGACGCATCCGCAACCATGTAGATTTCATAGTCTGGAACATCATGGAGAGCGGAAAGAGCGAAGGTCGTGTTGCACACTTCGGTCCACAGGCCGGAAACGACAATCTTCTTGGCGCCTTTAGCGGCGTTCTTTGCCAAGGCATCGCGAACATTCTGGTCGTCCCAGGAGTTCATCGAGGTGCGTTCGAGAATGTCATTTTCCGGGTAAACTGCCAACAGTTCAGGGAAGGTGTTGCCGGAGAAGCTTTCCGTTTCCACCGTGGTGATTGTTGTTGGGATGTTGAAGATCTTGGCTGCCTTGGCAAGACCAACCACGTTGTTCTTCAGTGTCTGGCGATCGATCGACTGAACACCAAACGCCATCTGCGGCTGCTGGTCGATGAAGATGAGCTGGCTGTTTGCAGGGGTAAGGACTTCGAGCTTAGACATGGTGGTTCTCCGTTTAAATTTGAGTGCCGACCAGCGGCGTTGAGTTTTGAGATACCTTCGGCGGTCGGCTGCCTGCCTCAGGCAGCCGTTTCGAAAGGCGGATAATGTTTTGATCAGTGGATGGGGTTGAAACCCCCGGTCTTACGCCGCAATCGGAACCAGATTAGCCTCGATCTGATCGCGGAAGTTTTCATAGCGGCTTGGCAGTTTCAGCGCTTCGCCGAGATGGGCAGTATCTTCGTCCCGGTCAAAACCGGGTTCGTTGGTGGCGATTTCGAACAGGATGCCGCCCGGTGTCCGGAAGTAGATCGCCCAGAAGTAGTCTCTGTCGATCACCGGTGTGACTTGGTAACCCGTATCCATCAGCGCCTTGCGCACTTCGAGTTGCTTTTCGCGATTGTCGACTGCAAAAGCTATGTGGTGGACCGAGCCGGCGCCCTGACGGGCAAACGGTGTCTTTGGTAGCGAGACCAAATCAATCGTATCTGCACCATTGCCGCCAGGAGTGACAAACCGGGTCACGTCACCTTCAGCCTCTGTGCGTTCATAACCCATGAAGCTGAGAAGTTCTGCGGTCGCAGCCGTATCGTGCAGATTGAAACGCGCGCCGCTAAATCCGCGGATGGCAACATCGTCCGAGACACCCTCACCGACCCAGCCGGCGCGCTTGTCATCTGCGGTTTCGACCAGAGCGAAAGCATCGCCATCCGGACCAATGAAGCGCAAGCGGTTGGCACCGAAAGCCGTGTCGGTTTCAATCCCACCAACACCCTGCGCCGTGAAGCGGTCTTTCCAGAAGGAAAGTGCGCCCTTTGGAACAGCAAACTGTGTTTCGCCGACTTCACCGACACCCGGACGACCGAGCATCATGTTGGGGAATGGGAAGTAGGTCATGACCGTACCAGGTGTGCCGTTCTCGTCACCGTAATAGAGATGGTAGACACTTGGGTCGTCGAAGTTGACTGTCTTCTTCACGCGGCGCAGACCGAGCGTATCGGTGAAGAACCTGTTGTTCTGCTGTGCATCAGATGCCATCGATGTGATGTGATGCAATCCCTTAATGTCCTTGATCATAATCTTTGCCTTTCTGCACTGGCGTTGTCCGTTTCGTTGAGTAGAGTTTTAGCCGGGTTGATTACTGCGCGGAATTGCAATATTTCTGTCGAATGAATTGCGTTTTTTGAAATAATAGAGATGAACGATTACAGAGCCCTGAAAACATTCCTGCTGGCCGCCGAAAAGCGCAATTTTGCCCAGGTGGCCCGCGAACTGAATATGACGCCGGCCGCGGTAACGCGCGCCATAGCCGCGCTTGAGGACGACCTTGGCGTCCAGTTGTTTGTGCGCACGACGCGGCAGGTTTCACTGACGACGGATGGCGCTGTTTTCGCAGCGCAAATCCAGCCTGCGGTCGAGGCCCTAGAAAATGCTCGCAAGGATGTGCGAAATGCACACAAGGCCGATGAAGGCCGCTTGCGCATCAGTTCTCCAACGTGGTTCGGCAAGGCCGTGTTGCCGCCGATCCTGTCAGGCTTTAGAGAACGTTATCCAAAGATGAGCTTTGAGATTTCCTTGTCGGACGGACTGGTGAACATCGTTGACGATGACTTTGATCTGGCAATCCGTATTTCATCGCAACCATCGGACAAATTCACGATCTGGCGTAAAATCCGTGTCGTGCCGCGTATTCTGGTCGCTGCACCAGGAAGCCGGTTTGTCGATATGCAGCATCCAAGCGAGCTGACACCGGATGATTGCCTTGCCTATAGCGGCGAAAGCCGACGGGAAACCTGGGCTCTATCGGATGGCGGTTCCAGCATATCAATCTCGGCCGGCCGCGCATTCAGCGCCAACAATGGTGAAGTGCTGGCCGATATGGCGGCAGATGGTGCGGGTGTCGCGATGTTGCCCGGTTTCCACATCTCCGAGCACCTCAGAACCGGGCGTCTGGTGCATGTTTTGCAAGGATGGGCGCCGGCGGATTTATGGCTGACACTCTATTATCCGCCCTATCAGGCTTTGCCGCCACGCATCGCGTCCTTCTCGAAGTTTTTCGAAGAGCAGGTCGCATCCCACATGGTGATGCTGGAGTGATGTCGATCAAGTGACCTGTAGGTTCAGGTAGTCTGGGCTGCGATAATGTCCGCAGCCACCAGCGCCTGGAGACGCCACAGATTGCGGTCACGTATGCCTTCGGCATGGAGGTCTACAATTGTGTTGTGCAGATATTCGGCGCAAGAACCACCTTGACCACAAGCTCTGGCAATCAACTGCGAGGCCTGCTCAATTGGCAAAGACTGCGTCAGCCCGTTCCGTTTGGTGCTGGCCCAAAAGGTCAGTGCTTTGCGGGTGCCATTTTCGGTACGGACCGCAACCCAGCGAACCATATCTATGACTTCCCGGTACCGGATCTCGCGCGCTACGAGGGCACGCAAATCCTGACGTCGGCGCTCAGCTGACAGTTCAAACAGAATGCCGTCACATTGACCGCCGCGCTCAAGTGCCATCATCAGGCCGGGCTGATCGCTGCTGGCCCGCCAGCGCTCAATCTTCAATGAAAATGACCTGTGCCAGCCAAAGGCGGTGGCACGTTGACGGCTGATCGCTTCAAATTCAGGATTCCAGATCAGCGACCCGTAGGCAAATACCAACAGAGGATCATTGCCCGCTTCTCGCTCGATCCTGTCAACGAGATGATCAAGCTCCGCTTCGGAAAGTGGCGTCCAGCCCGGCTCAGGGCCATCATCACTGACATCTCTAACGGTCAGGGCAACAAGTTCTGGAGTTAACTTCATCATCGTATCAAGTCACATTACGGCAAAATGGAATTGAAGATGGCCGCGGCAAGAGTGCCGCGGCCATCCTTCATTGTGAGCTGTAATATCAGGCCTTTACGAAGGCCAACAGGTCAGCATTGAGAACATCGGCATTAACCGTCAACATACCGTGAGAGAAACCAGGGTAGGTCTTGAGCGTGCCGTTCGTCAGGAGCTTGATCGCCTTGTGGGCAGAATCTGCGATCGGTACGATCTGGTCGTCTTCGCCGTGCAGAACAAGCGTTGGAACGGTGATTGCCTTCAGGTCTTCGGTCTGGTCGGTTTCAGAGAAAGCCTTGATGCCATCATAATGGGCCTTTGCGCCACCCATCATGCCTTGACGCCACCAGTTCTGGATCACACCTTCCTGGACCGTCGCACCATCACGGTTGAACCCGTAGAAAGGACCAGCCGGTACATCACGGAAGAACTGGGCGCGGTTGGCAGCCAGTGCGGAACGGAAGCCGTCAAACACTTCGATCGGCAGACCCTCAGGGTTGCTGTCTGTCTTCAGCATCAGCGGCGGTACGGCGGACACCAGGACAGCCTTGGCAACACGACCTGCGGGCTGACCATGTTTTGCAACATAGCGGGCAACTTCACCGCCACCGGTTGAATGGCCAATATGAACGGCGTTCTTCAGATCTAGAGCTTCGACGACAGCAAATGCGTCGGCTGCATAATGGTCCATGTCGTGACCGTCCGCCACCTGTGCCGAACGGCCGTGTCCACGACGGTCATGGGCAACAACACGATAGCCCTTCGACAGGAAGAACAGCATCTGGGCATCCCAGTCATCCGCCGACAGCGGCCAGCCATGATGGAAAACGATTGGCTGCGCATCCTTTGGACCCCAGTCCTTGAAGAAGATTTCAACGCCGTCCTTGGTGGTGATAGTAGCCATTTGAGTGTTTCCTTTTGTCGAAGTGGAGTTAGGCGCAGCATCTGCTGCATATGTACGTCTTGGTGAAATCGCCAAAGTGGCTACAGCAGCACCTGCAGTTAGCAACGCACGACGGCGGGTAATGGAAGAAAAAATCTCGTTCATGTGAGTGACGCCCGTAAACCTGTGTTTCAGTTTCAGGCGACACATGTTCGTCTGATGCACGGATATTGCAGCCAAACTAGCGCCGTAACAATTGCACCAATAATTGATATTTTATTGCGTATAATGAAATAATGTTCGTGACACGTCTATTAAGCAGACTGAGCATAAGGACACACAGTTACAGCCCGGCGACAGAGGCGGATAATGTGCTTGAAGAGGCCGTCACAGGCGGTTTAACTCACCACTGACATAACCTCTTTAATCGCCTCATTCACTGGCCTGAGAAACATGACAGCCATCAGTTTTGCGTCATCAGCGTCAAATTTCTTGCTGAATTTACGCAGTTCAAACAGTTGGTCAAGCTGGTCGATGCCAGCTTTGCACACTCAACTCCTGATAGTGCGATCTTTGAACGCTACAGTGAGCGAAGGGAGACGGACGTGACAACAAATCGCCGCGTCAGGAACAAACAGCGGCATAATGTGCCGCTGCGGTTTGATCCGGCGAGGCTTAAACGCTATCCACCTGAAGGCAGAGGTATTTCACCTCGACATAATCCTCGATGCCGTATTTCGAGCCTTCACGGCCCTGGCCGGATTGTTTGATACCGCCGAAGGGTGCGACTTCGGTCGAGATCAGGCCAGTATTGATACCGACCATGCCATATTCCAGCGCCTCGGCAACCCGGAAGACCCGTGACAAATCCTTGGCATAAAAATAGGAAGCAAGGCCAAACTCCGTGTCATTGGCCATGTCGATCACATCACTTTCCGTCTCGAAGCGGAACAGCGGCGCAACCGGCCCGAATGTTTCTTCCTTCGCGACCTTCATCGCCGATGTAACGCCAGTCAGAATGGTCGGCTGGAAAAACAGTCCACCCCGTGCATCACGTTTGCCACCGACAGCAATGGCGCCACCTTTTTCCAGAGCATCGGCAATGTGCTCCTCCACCTTCTCGACCGCTTTTTCGGTGATCAGCGGGCCAGCAACGACGCCTTCTTCAAATCCGTCGCCAACCTTCATGGCAGAAACTTTGGCAGCCAGCTTTTCGGCAAAGGCATCATAAACCGCGGCCTGAACGTAAATGCGGTTAGCGCAAACGCAGGTCTGGCCGTTGTTGCGATATTTCGAGATCATTGCACCTTCAACGGCAGCATCAAGGTCTGCATCATCAAACACGATGAAGGGTGCATTGCCGCCAAGCTCGAGGCCGAGCTTCATGATCTGTTCGGCACCTTGACGCATCAGGATCTTGCCAACCCCCGTTGAACCGGTGAAGGTCAACTTGCGAACCTTGTCATTTTCGGTGAATTCCAGACCGATGTCTGCAGACTTTCTGGACGTGACAACATTGAACACACCGGCCGGCAGACCGGCCCTTTCAGCCAGCACCGCGAGCGCAAGCGCAGACAGCGGTGTCTCAGCCGCAGGCTTGGAGACCATCGCGCAGCCCGCTGCAACAGCAGGTGCAAATTTTCGCGCCAGCATGGCATTGGGGAAATTCCATGGAGTGATGGAGGCCACCACGCCAATCGGCTGTTTCAGCACGATAATGCGCTTGTCCGGTTGGTGGCCGGGAATGGTATCGCCATACACCCGTTTGGCTTCCTCGCCAAACCACTCGACATAGGCCGCACCATAGAGGATTTCACCTTTTGCCTCGGCTAGCGGCTTGCCCATTTCCATGGTCAGGATCGCCGCAAGGTCATCGGCATTGGCAACCATCAGGTCATAAAGTTTGCGGAGCACCGCAGCGCGCTCCTTGCCCGTCTTTTTTGCCCAGAGTTTTTGCGCCTTGTGGGCTGCATCAATGGCGCGTGCAGCATCGGCCCGGGTCATGTCGGGCAATGTGGCAATCACCTCACCGGTCGACGGGTTGGTAACAACGAAACTCGCGCCGCCCTCACCGCTCGCCTGCCATTGACCGTTGATCAACGCCTTGTCGGTGGCCAACGTGGGGTCTTTCAGTTTGGCAAGAAGTGTTTCGGACAGGGCCATGGCGGAAGTCTCCTTCAATGGCTGAAATCAGAGAGCTGAAATCAGGTACAACGTTACGGAACCGAATTCACCGGACACCGCGTGAGGTGTCAAGAGAATGCGTGTGTTGCATCAGGTTCGAAACTCAACCATGCCTGATCTCCGCGACTAATACTGGAAACCGCATGGTATCCGGACCAACGCAAATTCGCAAAATTTTTGCTGAAATCGGACGCAATGCGCCGGAAGCGGCAGCATTAGCCTGCCGCGCTCACGTCGAGGCGGCATCTGCAATTGCCAAACAAATCCTCGGCAAAAGCTGACAGTTTGATGCTGTTGATGCGGGCAATCCGCCCGCATCTTACCTTGACATGTTCAGGCAGCCTGCAGTTTTGCCTCGCATCTCAACAGCATGCCGTAGAGATCGCGCGGCTCGTCCGGGTCCGCCAAAAGATCGAGGTCAACAAACAGGCCTGTTTCTTCAAGCTTGCTGCGGACATAGCGAAGAGCTGAAAAGTCCTCGATTGCAAAACCAACGCTGTCAAACAGGGTTATGGCGCGTTCGTTGTCACGACCCTGCTTTTTACCAGCAATCACTTCCCACAGTTCTTTGACCGGATAATCCGCGTCTAGCTGCTGAATTTCGCCTTCAATACGGGTCTGGGGCGGATATTCGACAAATATGTCCGACCGCAAAAGGATGTCCTTGTGAAGTTCGGTTTTGCCTGGGCAATCACCACCCACCGCATTGATGTGAATTCCAGGTCCAACCATATTGTCGGAAAGGATTGTCGCATTCAGCTTGTCGGCGGTGACCGTTGTTACGATATCGGCGCCCTCCACCGCTTCCTGCGGCGACGCGCACTTGGTAATCGAGAAACCATTGGCGCTGAGGTTGCGGGCGCAACGCTCCGTCGCACTTGGGTCCAGATCATAAAGGCGCAGTTGGTCAACACCGAGGATCGCCTTGAACGCTAAGGCCTGGAATTCACTCTGCGCGCCATTTCCGATGATCGCCATGGTGCGGGAGTTCGGACGTGCAAGATGTTTTGCGGCAACCGCAGACATCGCCGCCGTGCGCAACGCCGTCAGAATGGTCATCTCCGACAGCAACATCGGATAACCGTTGCCAACGTCGGAAAGCACACCGAAGGCAGTGACCGTCTGGCGCCCTTCTTTGGTGTTTTTTGGGTGGCCGTTCACATATTTGAACCCGTAGAGGGTACCATCGCTGGTTGGCATCAGTTCGATGACGCCCTCGTCGGAATGAGACGCGACGCGTGGCGTCTTGTCGAACTGTTCCCAGCGCAGGAAATCTTCCTCGATCACGTCAGCAAGTTCGGTCAGGAAGGTTTCCATTCCAACCTTCAGGACAAGGCGCATCATGTGGTCAACGCTGACAAACGGCACGACATTGAGGTTCTGATTGGCAGTCATATTCGATCTATCCTCACAATTGCTTGGTGGCTTTCGCCACCCATTGTTGGCCCGCCCTGATCAGGCTTCTGTGCTGTTGTCGCCCAGGAACGTGCGGGCAATGCCCATCACCAGACCTGGCAGAACTTCGAATGCATAGGGAGCATGCACGCGTTCAAGCTTCTGGTGGAATTCGCGTCCCCAAGGTCCGAGATTGACGGTCGGGAAGCTTTTGGCATTCGCTGGCGGCAAATCGATCAAACGCGAAATCGGCGTATTTTCTGAAACAATCGTGCTTCCGCTTGCCGCAAGGCCGAGGAAACTCATGTCGGAAATACCCTGGAAGTGGGGTTTCCACACGATGCTTCTCGATGGATCATTGCCAAGACCAGCGCGTGCCTCTTCAATAGCCTGGAACAACAGGCGGTCATTGCGATCGGACATCCGCAGACGGCTGGACGGATAGTGCAATCCTGCAAAGCCGATCACGATGGCCGGGCCCGAAACGCGGGCAATCGACACAAGCCATTCCGTCAGTTCACGGGTAAGAACCAGCGGGTTGTCGATATGCGCAAGCTCCTGTTCCTTTGTGCGGTATACGGCCTCAAAACCATCTCCAAACGCACGACCTGCAGCTACCTTCAATTCCTTGAAAGTCACGATCCTTGGCTTGGCAGGTGTTGCACCAGCACTACGGCCAACAAGGCGGCTGTATTCTGCGGATGCCGCAGAGAATTTTTCGACTGCTTCCGTCGCACCGATCATCACTTCCTGCGTAAAGCGCGCGAAAAGCTCATCAGCACTCATGGCGTGATAGAGCCAGTTGAAGGCGATCCAAAAACGCTCCGGTGTCGTTACCTCATAACCGCTGCGAAGATCCTTCGCCTCAAGGCAAATCGGTGGTGGGGAGACGTCGTTTTCATCCTTGTCGGCCAGCGAGGCATTGCCTTCAAGCCTTGCGAGAATGCCTGCACCCATTGCCTGGGCGCTGACACCTTCATAGGGGTAGCTGGCATGCGAGCTGCAACCGATGACCAAAGCAAACGGAAGCAGTTTTCCGATTGTGCCAGCATAAACCGCGCGACCTTCGCTACCGTCACCCTGATCCGAGGTCACGTCGAGATTGACGCCCGCTTCGATTTCGATGCCAAGATCATCAACAAGTGACGGGAAGGCATCACGCATCGAACGCATACCGCGGCTTTCCCGCTCTTCGTCCGGCGTCGAGACAAACATCAGATTGCCCTTGCGATCAGCATCGGCGGCAAATTTCTCGATGCACGCAACCGCCACCGCAAGACCGCTCTTCATGTCAAGCAAGCCGCGACCGGGCAGAAAGTCTCCACTCAACAGGTCCTGAAGGGCGCGTTCTTCCTGTTCAGAGCGGTCGTCCCGGGCTGACAGGTCCTTGATCAGCGCATCTTTCAGCGCAAGGCTCTCGCAGGAGAGGTCCTTGAGATCATGGTAGTTGTCGGTCGACACCGTGTCGAAGTGACCTGCAAGTGCCAGTGTTCTCTTGCCGGTTCCGCGAACCAGCGCCACGACATTGTGGGTCAATGGATCGCCATGGCTGGCGACAAGCCGCAGGTCATTGGGGTTCTGCTGAAAATAAGGGATTTCCTGAAGCAACTCATAAAGGCGGTTTGCGAAGGTCGATTCACCGACTGTGCCTGTTTCGCTTCTCCAGGAGGTCATCCGTAAGGCAAACTCGCGCACGCGAGCACCATCGATCTCGCTTCCGACGCGGGAAGCAAAGTTTTGTTCGCTTGTCATGGCTTTTTCCGTTTAGTTCGAAAGATGTTTTCTGAGGAATGAGCGCGTACGCTCTTCCACCGGGTTGGTTAGGACCTGATCTGGGGCGCCCTGCTCGACCACCACACCGCCGTCCATGAACATGACGTGGTCGGATACTTCGGCTGCAAAGCGCATTTCATGGGTAACGATCAACATGGTCATGTGCTCAGCCGCCAGCTGTTTCATGACCTGGTTCACTTCCTCAACGAGTTCGGGGTCCAGCGCGGACGTCGCCTCATCGAAAAGCATCACCTTTGGCTGCATTGCCAATGCACGGGCAATTGCCACGCGCTGCTTCTGTCCACCGGACAGACGTGCCGGATAGGCATCGCCCTTTTCGGCCAGCCCAACCTTTGCCAGCAACGCGTTGGCGCGATCTCTCGCCTCGACCTTGCTCAACCCTTTCAGCCGCATCGGGCCAATCATGATGTTCTGCAGAACAGTCAGATGCGGAAACAGGTTAAACTGCTGGAACACCATGCCCATTTCCTGACGGATATGGTTGATGTGTTTTTCGAAGGCACGGCCCTTCAAGGGACGATTGACCATCTGGCCATCGAGCCAGATTTCGCCAGAAGATGTTTCCTCCAGCATGTTGATCGACCGCAGAAGAGTACTTTTGCCCGAGCCACTTGGGCCGATAATCGAAACGATCTTGCCGCGAGCAACCGTCAGGTCAATGCCTTTGAGCACTTCATGAGGCCCGTAGGATTTGCGGATCTGCCGCAGTTCGATCATGGGAGTTTGAGCTTTCATCGAATGGCTTCCACTTTGCGGGCCGCGATACGGAGCAGATATTCCATCACCAGATTGACGACGTAATAAAGCACAGCTGCGGTCAGATAGAATTCGAACGGACGATAGGTTTCGCTGATGGCGCGCTGCGCGTTGAGGACAAGTTCGGTTATCCCCAGCACCGACAACACCGCCGTATCCTTCAGCAGGATGATGCTGTTATTGCCCACCTGCGGCAGTGCCGTCAGGAAAGATTGCGGAATGATGAAGTGCCGCAACGTGGCGAGGTGACCAAAGCCCAGGGAGCGCGCTGCTTCCGCCTGGCCCGGATCGACCGCCTTCAGCGATGCCCGGAAAATATCTGCGTTATAAGCTGCGTAGTGCAGGCCAAGCCCCAGAACCCCTGTCCAGAAGGCCGGCAACAGAACGCCCAACTGAGACAGGCCGTAATACAGCAAATACAGCTGCAGAAGCAGAGGCGTTCCCATAAACAGGAAGATAACGGCACGCACAGGCGCTGCAACAATGCGTGGGCCATAGAGTGTTGTCGTGGCAATGCCAATACCTAAGATGACGCTGACGGTGCCAGCGATGGCGGTAATCACAACCGTCCAGAGCAGGCCGATCAGAAGCATTTCCCAATAGGGCGGTACGACGCTGAAATCGAAACTCATGCTGGAACCTCCCCTTTGGAGGTAAACAGATATTCCACTCCACGTACGGTCAGCGAAATGACTGCAACAATGGCGAGATAAGCAGCACCCGCAACAGCAAACACCTCGAATGGCTTGTAGGTGGAGGTCACAAACCGCTGCGCCGAATAGGTCAGTTCAACCACGCCGATGGTCGAGACAAGGGCGGTACTTTTGGACAGGATGACCGTGTTCACACCCAGCGAGCGGATCATCAGCGGTGCGGCCTGTGGCAGCACGAAAAGACGCATCGTATCGAACCGGCCAAAACCAAGAGAGCGGGAGGCTTCGGATTGCCCCTTATCAACGGAGATAATGGCTCCCTTGATACCCTCTGACATGTAGGCACCGATATTGAAGCCCATGGTCAGGACACCCGCCAGAAACGGGGTGAGTTCAAAACCAAGCTGCGGACCACCGAAAAAGACGATGAACAGCTGTACCAACAGCGGCGTGCCGCGCAAAATGCTGACATAAATCGTGGCGGCCCAACGGACAGCCGTTATTCTGGAAAACCGGCCGGTTACTACCACAGCCGCAACAACAAGACCGATCGCCAGCGAGCAGACCGTAAGTTGGATGGTTAGAAGCGAGGCTTCCAATACGAAGGGCGTTATCCGCCAGATTAATTGAAAGTCCATTGCGGCCTCTCGGACCTGGCAACCGAACATTTCGGAGCCCGATCTCTGTAAACGGATCGAATGACTGGGCGGAAAATTTCAGGCAGTTTGTACTGCAATCCATTTCCCGCCCCGCGAAACACCAGGCGTTAGCGCGTCAAACCGTGGATTAACGAACGTCTTGGCCGATCCACTTTTTCGAAATGGCCTCATAGGTGCCATCAGCCATCATGTCGTCCAGTGCCTTCTGCATGGCGGCAGCGAGTTCGGGATTGCCCTTACGGACAGCAATACCAACGTCGTAACGTGGCATGCGCTCATCCTTGACCTGTTCTACTGGCGTATTGTTCTTGGCAATGGCGACGAAAACCGGAACGTCATCAGCGATGATGGCGTCGACACGACCAGCCGTCAGGTCAAGAAGCATTTCCGGCAGCCCCTTGTATGTACGCACTTCAAACAAGTTCTGTTCGCGAGCCCATTTTTCTGCGGCTTCGCCGAGTGTCACGCCAACATTCTTGCCCTTCAGTTCATCGATATTGGCAACGCCAGCACCAGAGCGAACAAAGGCCGCAAGACCGGAGCGGTAATAAGGACCAACGAAGTCCACTGCCTTCTTGCGCTCGTCGGTCACGCTCATCGAACCGATGATGGTGTCGTAGCGGCCGGTGACCAGACCAGCGATAATACCATCCCAGGCAGTGGTAATGATTTCCGGTTCCACTTTCAGGCGCTTGGCAATTTCAGAACCGATCTCGACGTCAAATCCAACAACCTTGTTGCTTTCGTCAACGAAGCTGAACGGAGGGAAAACGCCCGACAGTGCAATCGAAAGCTTGCCGGCTTTCTGGACTTTTTCCAGATCGTCAGCATGTGCGCTTGTGAAAGGCAAGCAGAGGGTCGCAGCAACAAAAAGGCCGTAAATTGCGCGAGTAAGTTTCATGCAGGTCGTCTCCCAAAAAGATGTCCCGGCTCATAGCAGGACGTCGTGTGTATAGCTTCGATGTCTTCGAATTGCTGCTATCAACCGGCCCACTCTTTTGGATTATCCCGCTTTTTTCGAGGGCCAGCTCTTGCTCAGCGATGACAATTGGTAATTCGAGAAACGAGAACAAAAAAGAATACAAAGTGCTCGAAAATTTCATATAATGACGAAATAGTAAGTCATTTGACGAAATGGTAAAAAATGGACGACCTTGATAGACGGCTGATTGCGGAGTTGCGGATCAATGGCAGGGCGTCGGTTCCACAGCTTGCGCAGATTCTTGGTGTCGCCCGCGCCACCGCTCAAAAGCGGCTCGATCGCCTGATTGAATCAGGCGACATCAAGGGTTTCACCGTCAGGTTGAAAGACGACATCAGCCGCGATCTGATCCGAGCCTTTATCCTCGTTGAAGTGTCCGGCTCACCAAAGCACACAGTGTCGGCCATCAAACGCTTGCCGGGTGTGGCGTCTCTTTCCAATACAAATGGTGTCTGGGATGCTGTCGCCGAAATCGAGGTATCCACGATGTCCGAGTTGAACCAGCTGATTTCAACGGTGCGCGGCACCGAAGGTGTGTCAAAAAGCGAGACCTTCATCCTGCTTGGTCCGGCCTGACCGGCCCAGCTTAACGGGCGTGCTTGAACGAGGCGGCATCAGCCGCCTCGCCCGATATTCAGCGACGTTTCTTACGCCATGGCGCATTCTTCTGCCAGTCACCAGCCATGATGCTTCCAAACGGGATCACCTCGTCGACCACTTCGGCAAGGCCGTAATGTTCGATCTGGGAACGCACATTGGCCGCCGACTTGTAGGCACCCGGCAGTTCGGACACGTCCGCCTCTCCCGAAAAGAAGCGTACATCCAGTCCAGCCGTCTCTTTTGCCATGATGTCGGCAATGTTGTTCGGGCTCAGCCCACGGGAATCGGCGCCATATTCCGCCGCGAGACGCCGCAAATGAGCGCTACGCGAAAAGTTACGCCCGCGCCATGCGGTGAGAAACCCAGACCATGAGCAGCATTGGAGCCACGCACGATCAGGATCGGCTCCGCCATGTTGAGCGGAATGATCGTCAGATCGGTCGCATCCTCAGCCCAGCCATCAAAGGCAGGCGTCGCCCCCTTACCGTGGTAGAACAGACCGTCTGACTTTCGGAACACAAAGTTATGTTCGTTCCAGAAACGGTCCGACACCTTGGCAGACAGCTTTTCCGCCGTCATGTCATGCAGCACATAATGGTTTTCCTTCGTCCACTGGCGGATGGACTGCAGAGCCGACCAGTAAAGATCACCCTCCTCGGTATCCGCCGGAATCCAGGCATTGTCGCGGTGTGTTTCCGGTGACAATTGTTCACGGAATTTGTTTGCCACCTTCATTCCACGTTCATACAGCCGGGCACCGGGCGCTCGCGATCCATGATGGGTAACCAGTGCCGTCTCGCCGGTCGACTTCATCGTTCCGACATAGGCAAAATGGTTGCCGTCACCCTGCGTTGCAAAGTGCTCGATACCAACATTCAACGCCGCACCGCTCAGATACGGGTTCTGCTGGAAAGCCGCCAATGTTGCTTCGGACGGTTTGACACGCTGATCAACGGCACGACCACCAGGCCCGAAATGCGTCACGGAGTGGATCGCATCCAGCAACGACTTTGGATCAACGCCGGGGAAGATCGAGATTGCCATGGAGCAACAGATATCGGCCGAATGCATGCCAGGATGGATCGCCTCGGAAGCAACCACGCCACCAACAGGAATGGTTCCCACCGGTCCGGCTGGGCAGGCGTCCGGCATGATTGCCGCCGCGCGCACAACAGGCGTGCGGACAAGCGCCCGCATGGTAGCATTGACCTTCTCGACATTGTCTTGTTCGAACACGTTTTCGGCACGGATGTTGGAATAGATCTCGACATCGCCATCCGTTTTCAGCGGTACAGTCGGGGCTGGCCGGAATGCAAGTGCTGTCGCCATGGCGGCACTCATCGAACCGCCGTCATTCAAAACTTTATTGGCGGCATCCAGCGCCGGGCGAAACCACTTGCCCTGCGGCATGCCGGCGTCAATCAAATCCTGTCCGCTTACGATCTCAACCATCTTCTTTTCTGCGTTTGCAGTCCTTCTCATTCATTCATCATTGCCGGACAACATTCCGTCTTCCGGCATCTTCAAAATTGAAAAGCAGCGGCGACGAGGTTGAACGAAACATGGGGGGCTCCGCTCGTGCCAGAGAGCGCTGCCGGGGATGGGAGTCGAACCCATCAAGCCACCCCTAACGTGGAGGCTGTAGTTCCGTTCGGCATTCGCCGCTGCATTTCGGTCATGACGACCAGGATGAGGAAACATTCCGCGTCCATACCTTTCGGCATTTGGCGGTGCGGAGTTCGAATCCGCTCCCCGTTAGGGTTTACCGATGTAGTTTCCCCGGCATTCGCCACGTCTTCCAGTGTTGCTCACGGCGACAAGAGGTTGAAAGAAACACTTTTCGATGTAGTTTCTTTCGGTATTCGCCATGCATTTCATTCTGTCCGTGACGACAAAAATTGCTGGAACGCCTGCTCTATCCGCTGAGCTACGGGGTCATAAATGGGGACCCCGGCGGGATTCGAACCCGCGACCTGGAGATTAACAGTCTGTAGTTCCAATCGGCATTCGTCACGGTATCCTGCGCCCTTCACTGGTGGCGCAGGACAATGTCAAAGATCGATCGCCTCGATCTGTCGCAGCCATTCCCCTGCACCGCACTTGCCCGCCGCGAAGTTGGCTATAGCGTCATAAACGGCGTCGGAAAAACCACCGATGTTCAAGACATCCGCGGCCTTGGCAGGCGTCTGGACGTAGGGCTGGATATCAAGACACACCAGCTTTGCAGCCGGGTTGCGTCGCTTGATCCGCGCCCATTCAACCATCATGCCTGTCGCCTGGCCTTCACCGCGGTCATCGATCCAGGACTGGTTGTCCGAAACGAAGACCACGAGGTCGACCTTGGCCCTTTCCTTCACCAGCCGTTGCAGCGGTGCCGAGCAATTGGTTCCGCCGCCGCCGATGGCCGCAAGCTTTGCAGCATTGGTCATCACGCTATCGCGGCCGTTCAATTTTACGTCCACCACCCGGTTTTCAAACGGCAGTACCCGTGCACGCGGGTTACGCCGCAGGAACGAGGCTGCCACAAGAGCGGCCACATCAATGCAACGAACCTCTGACGTGGCCCCCTTGCGATAACCGGTCACTGGCGAACCCATCGAGCCCGATACGTCAGGGCAGACCACCACATTGCCTTTGAATACCGGCACACTGGAAATTGCGGTTTCCATTGCGTCCTGCAATGCATCGGCAACTTCGCCGGGCACCGTCTGCCCAGCCATATGCCAGGCAACCAGCAACTGGTACGGAAACACCCGCGCCTTGCGAACCGTCTGCGGATCAGCGAGTTTGGCGGCCAGCTTTTCAGCCATACCCGGCACCTCAAACACGCCGTTGCGGGCAAATGTATTGAGGTTCTGGCGCACCATCTGCCAGGATCCGCTGAGTGCCACTTCCGCCCACTGCTCCTTTGTCAGCTTGAGCGAGGTCAGCATCTGGAACGGCACAGCTGGCAGAGCCCGGCTGGTATCCCGCTTGAATGCCTCGAAAGCCTTCACTTCGGCTGGCAGTGCAGCAAGATCGTATGGCTTGCCGATTGCCCATGCATACAATGCTGCACGTTCCGCATCCTTTGGCTTTGGATGCACCATACGGATAACATCCGGAAGCGAAGGATCATTGCCGACCATCGCCTGCAGGAATTGCGGCACCGTACGTCTATCAAGCCATGCCTGAACCATCTTTTTAGGACGTGTTCCAAGCGACTTGCGGCCCGCAGTTCCAGAACGCATGATCTGCACAAAACCGCGCAACATCTTGCCGCTCTTTACCACCCGCGGGAAAGCACGCGTAAAGGCATCGCTCTCAAGGCCGGACAGCATTGCCAGCAACATGACCGGCATGTCTTTCATATGGCCTTGTTCAGCCGCATAGATTGCCAGTTTCGCCAGAAATTCCGGCTCGACCTCTGAAGCAAGCTTCACCACCGCATCCAGCTGCTCACCGGCATTGGCGTAAAACGTGTCGTTGAACGTTCCCGTCACCGCATACTGCGCAAGTGCTTCACGCGGTGTCAGGGCATAGGCAGCAGCGCCTGCATCATTAACGGCATCCGTCTGCGGCAGCAGCTTGCCGAAATAAGATTTGAAGATTGCCGTGTTCACCATGGCCGCACCTTTTTGTTTGTTTCTGCCAGATACATTTCAAGTGGCGTGCCAGTTTGCTTTCGACGGCGCGAAAACATAGCGAAAGCGAATTCAAACCTTTGATTTTAATCATTTAAAAAATTCGAAAGCTTTTTCAACATCCAGAATTGCCAATCAACGGCGATCTCATTAAATTATCCAATAATATAAGATTTATCTTTCTGGATAATACATGAAGCGACGTGTTGCTATCAGCATTCTGGGGACGACACTGGATATGGGCGGACGCCAGGACAGATGGAGCCGCTGGCGGCCCAATGTCGCGCTGACTCAGCAACCCGGCATGTTTTTTGATCGTGTTGAGCTGATCCACGATACCCAGTTTGGCAGGCTGGCGGAAACCATCATTGGTGATATCGAGACCGTCTCGCCCGCGACCCAGGTTCGTCAGAACATCATCAATCTCACCGACCCCTGGGATTTCTCGGAGGTCTACACAAAGCTGCGTGATTTTGCCCGCACGTATGATTTCGATCCAGACACCGAAGATTATCTCGTCAACATCACCACCGGCACGCATGTGGCGCAGATATGCTGGTTCCTTTTGACGGAAGCCCGCATCATTCCCGCCCGCCTGTTGCAGCTATCGCCGCCACGCGACCATGAACTGCCAGGCGATTATGCTGGCAAGCACACCGTCATTGACCTTGACCTTTCCCGTTACGATGAAATCGCCACCCGCTTTGCCTCTGAGCGAGAGGAAGCAACCTCGTTTCTGAAGTCCGGGATTTCGACGCGCAACGCCGCCTTCAACCGCATGATTGACGAGATTGAACAGGTTGGGATGCGCTCGGTTGCACCTTTATTGCTGACCGGCCCGACGGGTGCAGGTAAATCCCAGCTGGCAAAGCGGATTTACGAACTGAAAAAAGCCGAGCGAAAGGTGACTGGGCCATTCGTAGAGGTCAACTGCGCCACGTTACGCGGTGATCAGGCGATGTCGGCACTGTTCGGTCACGTCAAGGGCGCCTTCACCGGCGCCTCAGGTGAGCGGGCTGGCCTGTTGAAATCCGCAGACAAGGGCGTTCTTTTCCTGGACGAAATCGGCGAGCTTGGTCTGGACGAACAGGCCATGTGTCTGCGTGCCATCGAGGAAAAGAGGTTTCTGCCTGTTGGTGCGGACAAGGAAACATCGGCCGATTTCCAGTTGCTGGCAGGGACCAACCGCAATCTGCGCGAAGAGGTGCAAAAAGGCCGGTTCCGCGAAGACCTGTTTGCCCGCCTCAACATCTGGACCTTCCAGCTGCCTGCACTGTGCGAACGCAAGGAAGATATCGAGCCTAACCTTGATTTCGAACTGCGCCGTTTTCTGGAAAAGGAAGGCCACAACGTGACCTTCAACAAGGAAGCGCGCGAACGTTATCTAACCTTCGCAACCTCCCCGGAAGCCGCATGGAGCGCCAATTTCCGTGATCTATCGGCATCGGTCATGCGCATGGCAACACTTGCGCCGCAAGGCAGAATAACCGTCGAGGTCGTTCGTCATGAGGCAGAACGCCTCAAGGCCGCCTGGGGAGGCGCCCCTTCAGGCCGCGCAGTAGACCAAATCCTTGTTGATGTCCTCGGCCAAGAAGCCGTCGCAGCACTCGATCTTTTCGATGTCGCTCAACTCACCACTGTTTTGAAAACATGCTGCGAGCATGTGACAGCCAGCGCCGCAGGCCGTGCGTTGTTCGCCAACAGCCGCCTTGAGAAGAAAAGCAGCAATGACGCCGACCGGCTGAGCAAATATCTGGCAAGGTTCGGTTTGAAATTTGATGATGTCCGACGCCGCGCCACGGCGGTCTGATCGATACGATAGAACCGATCAACCGATGACTTCAATGATATTTGGCATCACGAACGCACGGTTTTGCGCCATACGGGAAACGCCCGGAAGGTCGTAACGTGACCGACCGGATTGTCCAGACGCTCTTCCGTCAGGCGCGTCACGATCGCCTCTGCCATTTCTTCGATCGGCTGACGAAACGTCGTGATTGCATACCCTTCCCAACTGGCCTGCTCGATATCGTCAAAACCGACAACACAGAGATCCCTGGGGATTTTCAGCTGAAAATCATTGCGCGCCACGTCGATAAAACCGCAGGCCAGAAGATCGGTCACGCAAAAAACTGCGTCCGGAGGTGTTGCGCCAGGAAGCAACCGCCGCGCCGCCTCTGCGCCGCTGCGATAACTGGTGGAGCCGGCCTTGATCACCTGCGGTGGCTCGAAGCCTGCCTTGGCGACCACGTCGCAGAAAAGTCGTTCGCGGGCCAGCAGGCTGGGAGACCCGTTGGTGGAGGAAACAATCGCAAAGGACTTGCAGCCCGCGCGGGCCAGCATGTGCCACGCATCTTTCATCGCGGTCTCGTGATCGAGGCTAATATGGTCCGCCTCCTCGATCTGTCCCGCACGATTGATGAGAATGACATGCTGGCCGCTTTCGATACAGATTCGCACCAGTGACACTGGCGGCGCGCCCGAAAGAACGATTGTGGCTGAGGCACGGTAGTTCAGTGTCTGGTGTAGCGCGGACTGAATATCGGCCTCATCACCCGCCGTATTGATGACCATTGCAGCGCGACCGACCGCCTGAATGCGCCGGGTGATGGCTTCCAGCAGCGCCGATTGATAGGGCGCGTGAAGATCACCGCCCAGAATACAGATCGGCCGGCTTTTTTCCTGCGATAGACCACGTGCCAGATGGTTGACGTGATAATTCAGTTCCTCGGCCGCGGCGAGAACCTTGCGACGGGTCTCTTCAGAGACGCTCGCCCCTTCCGTGAAGGTACGCGAAACGGCGGAGCGCGAAACGCCTGCCTTCCGTGCCACTTCAATGGCACTCGCAAAACTCTGTGGCGGCCGGTTGGTCATGCAATCGCCCTTCTTTTTCCTGCCTCGACAAGGCGGATCATATCAGCTGCCTGTTCCGCCGCTCGGATCAATTGCGGTTTTGGCGTTTCAAACCACTCATCGGTACGCAATTGCCTGTTGGTGCGGACATGGGTAATTGCAGCCGCCAGTGTTGGATAAGTCTTTGGCATTTCCAGATGCAGGAATAGCGACACCAAGGCCACAGAGCGGCTGCGACCGGCACGACAGTTTACAAGAACATTGCCCTTTTCCCGATGCGGGTAGGAGGCCCGTTCCGGAAAGGTTTGGTCCAGTGCGCCACGCAGCAGGTAATACCCCGACAGCAGCATGGTGTCGGAATTGCCCGCGCCATCCACAAGCCCAAGCTTGTAATAGCGAAGCAATCCGGGACCGGACGCCAGAATGCCATTCTCATCCGTCTGACCGCCGGAGACAAAATTCACGTCAAAATTCACCGCACAGTTGACGACAATCTTGATGTCATGTTCGGCCAGCAAGGCCGGATCACAGACGGCTTCACGTCCACCAATGTAGAGATCAACATCCCAGCCGGGCAGGTTGCTCTCGATCAGACTAAGATGCGGGCGTTCATATCGCGAGGAAGCGTTCATGCTGCCTCTCCCTTGCGATCTTCATCCGCTATGGCAATCCGCATCGCCTGCGAAAAATCGACGGCAACACCGGGGGCTGCGGCAAAGATCGCGCCACCGGTCAGCAATTCGGCCTGCTCCGCCGGATAGGTTCCGGTTACACCACCGGCCTCACGCACCATCAGCAGACCGGCAAGGCAATCCCATGCATTCATATAATATTCGGCGTAACCATCCGTGCGGCCTTCTGCCACCCAGGCAATGGCCAACGCACCCGATGCGCCACGGCGAATATTGGCGCCTTTTTCCAGCACGCGCTGCTGCGCCGCCAGATAGGCTGCGCTCTCGACCCGGGGAGACCAGCCAATCTCCACCGATGCATTGGTAATAGTGTCGGTTTTCGCGGCCGCAAGAGGCGCACCGTTTTTGGTCGCACCCTGCCCCTTGCGGGCAAAATAGAATTCATTGGATGCAGGGTTGAAGATCACGCCCAGCAGTGTTTCGCCCTGTTCATGAAAGGCAATTGAAATGCAGAAATGCGGAATGCCACGGGCAAAATTGGCCGTTCCGTCAATCGGATCAATCACCCACAGCCTGTCGGACAGACCACCACCGGCTTCCTCACCCAAAACCCCATCCAAGGGAAATGCCTTTGTTATCAGGGCTCGCACATGGCTTTCCACCGCACCGTCTGCCTCGGTGAGAAAATCCTGCCGTCCCTTGAGCGTAAAATCGCCGGGCTTGCGGGCATGAAAGGCAGCAAGGGCAACAGCACCGGCAGAGGTGGCAACTTCGCGCAAAAGGGCTTCACGGAGGTTCAGTTCATCGACAGTCAGCATGATTTCTTTCGAACGAATGGTGCAGGCCTTGGCTAGAAACAAGGCCTGCCAGTATTGTCACAAATATTCGACAGTTACTTCTTGTAGTTCAAGGCCCAAAGATCCTGCCAATCCTGACGGGCTTCCCAGTCACCGGCGCCGGTCGAGGCGTCATAGGAAAGCAGCTGGTCACGAACCTTGCCAACGCCCGACGGCTCACTGTCTGGCAGGCTGATGGTGGTGTTGGTCGACATTTTGCCGTCCTTCGCCTGCGGCGCGATGCCTTCAGCTGTCATCATGTAACGCAGGAACAGCTTTGCTGCGTTTGGGCTTTTTGTGCCTGATGCAACCAGGCCAAGCGAAGGGTAAGTCCAGCCGGAGAAAGGAGACAGACCTGCACAAAGGCCAAGCTTCATGCCGTCCTTGTTATCACGGTACTTGGCCGTGCTGACCAGACCAACAAAGCTATCCTTGGTATCAGGAGCGCCAATCGATTCCGCAGCCGCACCGTCGGAATCGGTCAACAGCGGGCTATTGGCGGCAAGCGCCTTGACCCAGGCAGCGGTAGCGCTGGTCTCGTCGGTTTCCAATGGCTTGCCATATTGCGCCTGATAGGCATCGGCAACAGCCTTGTCGGCGTGGGTGGCCAGCTGGTTGAACCAGTCGGTATAGGACGGCTTGCCAAGCGGATCCTGCATGGCAACCTTGCCCTTCCACTCGGCTTCTGTCAGCTGCCAGATGTTGGAAACAGGGCAGCTGTCATGCAGAGCCGTGTTGTAGGTCCAGACATTCGGCGCAAGAACGATTGTCAGCGGGTCCTGGTAGATCGCCGGGATATCCTTTGCCAGATCTGTTGGCAGCCAGCTCTTTGCATAACCCTTGGCAACGATCTGCGACAGTGCCGCAGGTGCATCTGCCAGAATAACCACGTCAGCCTTGACGTTGTTTGCCTGGGCCTCGCGAATGACGATTTCAAGTGTTTCTGGTGCGCTGGATTTTACGCCAGTAGCCTGAACACCGTATTTTTCCGAAAAGGCTTTCGCCTGTTCGACGATTTTGCCGGTCGAGTCGTAGACGGTAATAGGCGCTTCCTGTTTGGCGGCTTCAATCAGCTTGTCGAGATCGAAAGCCTCTTCGGCGCCGGCATTGGCCGCGCCACACAGAACAGCGGCAGACAGCATCAGAGAGGAGAGCAAAGTACGGGAATGTCTCATCGGTAGTCCTTTGAGTGATTTGAACAAAGATGTTTTCGTGAGGTTATGCGAGTAGAAGTGCCGGACGCGCGGTTCCGGCTGGGTGTGCCGCGCTTGCGGCGCGGATTTCGGTCGTATCGAAACGCTGGCCAGCAGCATCGAACAGGTAAAGACCCTCGCGGCGCGCAAAACAGCTGATCATGTCACCCGGCTTTGCGGTTGGCCTGCTGTGCGTAGAGTGAAACAGTCGTTCTGAACCAAGGGACAGTTCGATGATCCAACTGCCACCGGTCGGCATGATGCTTTCAAGCAGCAACGCGCCAAGTGGCACGGCGTTCGACGTCTCTGACAGGGAAATTTCCTCAGGCCGTAGTCCGATCGATGCTGCGCCCGTCAAGTCAAGGCTCTCGGACAGGCGGGCGGCAAAGCAATCACCGCTTGGTGTTCCGTCCAAAGCGATCATGTTGATTGGCGGATTGCCGATAAACTCCGCAACGAACCGATTGACCGGACGTGAATAGATATCATCGGGCGCACCGACCTGCTGCAAACGCCCGCCACTCATCACGGCAATGGTGGTGGCAAGCGTCATCGCTTCCCACTGGTCATGGGTGACGAACACGATTGTTGTGCGAAACTCCTCATGCAGACGACGCAATTCGGCGCGCATTTCCAGTCTGAGCGCAGCATCGAGATTGGAGAGAGGCTCATCGAGAAGAAGGATGCCGGGATTGACCGCCAGCATGCGCGCCAATGCCACGCGCTGCTGCTGACCGCCGGACAGCTGCGCGGGATAACGCGATGCGTAATCGCGGATGCGCAGCTTTTCCATCACATCATTGACCTTGGCGCGACGCTCCGCTTCCGGCAGCTTGCGCAGGCGCAGGCCGAAATCGATGTTCCGCTCCACGGTCATATGCGGCCAGAGCGCATAGCTCTGGAACACCAGACCGAGGCCACGCTTTTCCGGCGGCACAAAGGCGGAGGCCGGAACACTGTCAACAAGCTTATCGCCAATGGCGATTTCGCCGTCGCTCAGATGTTCAAGGCCCGCAATCATGCGCAATGTCGTGGTCTTGCCGCAACCGGATGGTCCCAGCAAGCACATGAACTCACCATCTGCGATGGTCAGATTCAGGCCCTCGACGGCGGCGTTGCCGTGGCCAGCGTAATTCTTGGTGACATTGGTCAGGGTGATATCGGGCATGTCAGCTCTCCAGTCCCTTGGCAATGCCATTGCCGGTGAGACGGTTGATAAGAATGGTGCCGAACAGCGCCAAGAGCGCGATCATCAGCACCACGGCATTGGCTGCCTGGGTGTAGTTATAATCAACGAGACGCAGCGAATAGGTGGTCAGGACATCGGTTGCCGGCACGGCCAGGATGATGAACAGGCTGACGCCCTTGATGCCGGAGATGAATGGCAGCAGGATTGCGCTGGCCAGCGCCCGTTTCTGGATCGGCATCACGATGCTGAGCATACGACGCCACCAACCGGCACCCGCGATGCGAGCAGCCTCCTCCGGCTCCTTGCCCAGCTGCGCCATGGCCGCAATACCGGACCGCGAGGCAAATGGCATCTGATCGGCAATCAGTGCGAGAATAAGGATAATCGACGTACCGTATAGCGCTGGCAGCGGACCACGCGGCACCGCAAATAGCGTCAGGATGGCAGCTGCAAACGCAATTCCTGGCACCAGATATGGCAGGAACGTAATCTGGCGCAGGAAATTACCAAGTGCGGCAAAGGGGCTGCGAATGACTACATACCCGACCAGCAGGCCGAGAACACCGGATGCAAGTGAGGCCACGCCAATGATCACCAGGGTATTGAGGCCAGCGCTCCAGAATTCCGGCGTCATCAGAATGCCGTTTCTTAGGGCAACGGTGTCGAGGTTGGCGCCGATCCAGTAATCGAAGGTGAAATTTTCGGGCGAGAAACGACCCGGCACACGCATGATGGTCGACAGAAACAAGGTCAGCAGCGGGATCACCACACCGACGGTAAAAAATGCCAGCGTGAAAATAGTGGCAGGCATCTGCCAGCGCCCCAGCGGGCGGCGGCGATCCATCGCTCCCTTGCCACCGATGATCGCAAACCGGCGCGCCTCGCGCATCATTCTGGTATCGATGTAGAGTGTGACCACACCAATCGCCATGATGACCGCGGCCATCACTGCGGCCATGCCGGTCTGCCGCGTGGAGATTGCGCGATAGAGCGAAGTCGAAAGCGTGTCGAAACCGACGGGAAGGCCAAGCACGTAAGGCACGGCAAATTCCCCGATACAATCGGCAAGGATCAGCAGTCCGCAGGACAAAAGTGCGGGGCGCATCAACGGCAGCACAATCTGAAATGCCACGCGGCGACGGCCGGCACCCAAAATACGTGCGGAATCTTCCAGCTGGGCATCAAGACGCTGCAGCGCGCTGCCCAGGATCAAAATGACGAAAGGCGCATAATGCAACGACAGGATAATGATCATCGGTAACCGACCATAAGCCAGCCAGTCCGGCGTTGAAAAACCAAGCGTCTCCAGCCAACCGGGCTGACCGCCAACCGTGCGGTTCTTGAAAATTGTGGTCCAGGCAAGCGCCAGCGTCCAGGTCGGCAGCATGAACGGAATGATCAGTGCCGTCGCAAACCAGCGACGTCCCGGCAGCTCTGTGCGGTTGACCAGCCAGGCCAGTACACCGCCAACTGACATGGAAAGAACAATAGAACCAATAGCAATCGAGGCGGTATTCAACATCGGCTGCCACAGCAGGATGCTCGACATGCGCGAGGCGAAAGCACGCGTCACATAATAGAGGGTGAATGCGCCTTCCGGAGCTCGAGTGCGCGCAGCATCGCCAATCTGCACAATAGCCACATTGACGAGGATCGAAATGACTGGCGCGAGGATCAACAGCAGGAACACGACAGCCAAAGCAATGCCGATGAACATTACCGGCTCATGGCTTATGACCGTGAGATGATGTCGCAACCGTCTGTATGGCGAATTGCCCGATGCAAGGCGTGCATCTTTTTCTACGTGCCTTATGTCCACCATCTTGGCGCCCTCTCGTATTCACGGGGCGACCATAGGCAGATCACATGACAGCCAAATGACACATTGCACATATGTGCATTGGAAAACTTGGCCAATAAACGCCTAATAATATTCAATATGTAAAATATTTAGCACGTAGGTGCACAGCATTTTCGCGATGCCATCCGCGTCAAACAGCGCAGAAATACGCGTGCTTCTTAGTGTTTTGCAGCGCTTTGAGAGGCGCAAAACCTCTCTCGTCGCTCTACTGATTTGAACATTCGTGGCAAAAAATTGCGCGCACAGATTGCCAAACGGAAAATCCTACTTTAGAATCATTCTAGAAAAATGAGTATCAATCTCATGTTTCTGCGTAATTTTACAAAGAAGGAAACTACACATGTCGAACAAAGCGTCCTGCAAAGCCTGCTCGTTCTATGAAGACCACGCCGCAAATGCTGGCACAGTTGCCGCAGACGCTGGCCTCTGTCGTTTCAACCCGCCGGTTTCACAGCCAGACGCCAATGCGCGTGGCCTGTGGCCGGTCGTAACCGGTAGCGATTGGTGCGGTCATTTCGACGGTGACAACAAGGCTGCATAAGCAACCTGTTTGTTTTTGACGAAGACAGCCATTGGCTGTCTTCGTTGCATGTCTGATCACACGATCAGCGCAACTTGCCTTTGCAACGGCAAGTTCATTCATACACATCGACGATATGTCGAGCCGAATTTCCAGAGACTGTCTTTTGAGGAGCTGATAAGCCTGCTCTGATGAGGGAGCCTCTCACGCCAAGGGGTTGGCCGCCAACCCTCTTCGTGGCTTGACGAATACTCCCGCCTCACAAGACCTTGTCTTACTGCCAAAACCAATCGAAAAATCGTTCTGGATGGCGATTGGTTTGCCGGATGCTTTTATCTGCCGCCTCAGAAGCCGCCTCAGACGGGTCATCGCAAAACCAGAGAAAATTTTGTTCCGTCTCAACCAGTTCCCGCTTGAAGGACCACACTGCGCGGTCGGCCTTTTCAAAATCGGCAAGCACGATCACCGGTGAAAATTCGCTGTGGAGGTGAAGCAATATTGGATCCTGATCTGACATATGCATTCTTACGGCACATCCCCATTTTCCTGTGCTTTTCCCATCAAAAGCACCGTGACTCTCATGTCTTTCCCTTGCAGGAAATGACTGGTGTTGGGCCCAGTGAAACGGGCCCTCTAACACCGACGTGCATAATGATTGCGACCGGCATTAGGTTCCCGCCTCAATCGAGAAAAGGTCGTGCCTTCTGAGCCACCAAAAATAAAGCCGGCGAAACCGGGTTGGGACGATATCAGGGAGGATTGGGATAATATGTCGGCTGAACCGATATCATGCCAACAATTCAAATGCTTGCGCCTGCAACCTGTGCGAACAGACCTGCCCCAAATGCCTATTTTTTATTGTACGAAACCCTCAGGGGACTTTGGATGACTGGCGCATCTGCAATTTGTCGAGCCAGTTATGCATCCAATTATCGGCATCACCATCCAACATATTTTTCAGCTGCGCAGCAGCGCCGATATCCCGAATGGCCTCACTGGGGCGAATGCCGAAATATTGCTGAAAAGCGCGGGAAAAGGTGTCCTCATTGGAAAAACCGCAGGAATAGGCAAGTTTCGCCACTGCTCCACGGCCGGTCCCGACCGATGCCAGTTTCAATCTCGCCAGCTTGAGCCGACGCTCTCGGATATATTCACCAACTCCACCAACGGGTTCAAACAGCCGGTAAAGCGCAGAGCGCGACAAGCCGAACTGATACATGATCATATCGGTCGACAGAGACAAGTTTGTCAGGTTGCGCTCGATGAATGTCTGGATCGTTTGCAGGTTTACATGCGTCAGCGTGTCGAACTGCGTGGTAACGGCACCGGTAAATGCACTTGATAACAAGGCAGATGTGGATTCCACCAGAAGCTGCCCCTCCGTCTGGCTTAATGTCGGCGCACGCCGTGCGATAGACAGCATGTAATCGCTGAGAATGACCCCAAGTGTCGATGAACCTTCAACGCGCGCACCGTGAAGATTATCAACCACTTTTGGCATCAACCGCATCATCTGACGTGGAATGACCAGGCTGATGATGTCCATATTGCTGGCGTAAGACTGCATCGGGCGGCTGAGATCAAAACACACGATGTCGCCCGTTACGCCCTTACCGTAACCGCCGTCCGCATTATACGAACACTCGCCTTTCACGTAGAACTGCACCAAAAGGTGATCGACCGCAGTTGCGGATACCAGAGCACCGGAGCGATGAAACTGCTGCGGGCTCGCCGACGATTTGCCGATCAGGAACTGGCCGGGATTATAGGTCGCCAGATCGGCACTGAATGTATCGAAATCACTATCCGTGGGAGTGGCATGAAACAGGCTGGCAATGCCTGTTCGCCAATACTCGTAATTGTCCTCACGGCTCAGCTGCGATGAACGAATAATATGATGCTCAACATTCGCTGGGCTCAAGATTTCTTACTCTGCAAACTGCGGTTGACGTGCTCAACATGAATTTGAACGCTGGAAATTCTCGTGTCAAATTTGACGAATATCAATATTCGTCCAATACCGTCTCTAATAACAGTTACCGCTGACAATTGTATTCAGGTCGAATTCTGACAGATTCACTGTTGCCTGATGTCACGCCATTTCTATTCAAGCCTCCCTAAGGGAACCATGAGCGTGTCTGGCTGTTAAAGCAGAACAGGGAACAAACACATCCGGGCTGGGTCCTATCTCCACTCTCAAGATCAACAGCATGACCAACGAACTGTGGAATAGATACCGGAGACATGAACCATGACGAAAGTTGCCAAACAAACCAGCCACAAACGTTTTGATGCCAGAGATCGTTTGATCATTGCGCTTTACGCGCAGTTGCGTGCCGAGCGGGAAACCCGCGAAGCGATGGAGTGGGTAATGCGCAATGGCGGACTTTCGCCGGAAGTGCTGGAGGCCATGGCTTCAGACCCCATTCCGGTTGTTACGGCCGATGACATAAAAACCGTAGAAAACTCTCTCAAACATCTGCAGCTGGACCATGGAAGCGTTCACCCATGACACGCGCCATCTCGCCGGTACCATCTACCAAAAAACCCTTCAACCAAGATCAGCGGCGACCATTTGATGGGAAACCGCCCTGAAACTGCCTGCCAAGGTCTATCCCGGCAACAACAACCTATTTCACAAAGACTGAGCAGGCGAAGAATGAACACAAGTGCTGCGTCAACACCTGATGCTCCGTTGCCAGAACGGGAACTCACAGCCGAAGAAAAAGAGAAGGCACGTCGCAAATATCTGCTGTCCCGTTTCTGGGAAAGCGCGCGTGGTTTCTGGAGCCGAAGCGGTGAAAAGCTTGCCTGGCCGTTTTCGATCGTGCTGGTGGCTTTGCTGTGCACCAATGTCGTTTTTCAGTACGGCATCAATGTGTGGAACCGAAACCTCTTCGATGCCATCGAAAAACGCGACGCTAGCACCGTCTATTTCTTGAGTGCTATCTTCATACCGCTTGTGTTTGGCAGCATGTCGCTGGTCGTCATCCAGGTATTTTTCCGTATGAAGATACAGCGCCGTTGGCGTTCCTGGCTAACAACAGGGATCATCAATCGCTGGCTGGCGAACGGTCGTTACTATCAGCTCAATTTGATAGGCGGCGACCACAAAAACCCGGAAGCACGCATGTCTGAAGATTTGCGGATTGCGACCGAGGCGCCCGTGGATTTTGTCGCTGGCGTCGTTTCTGCATTTTTGTCTGCGTCCACCTTCATCGTTGTTCTCTGGACCATTGGTGGTGCGTTGACCATCACCATCGCCGGAACCACCGTCACCATCCCCGGTTTTCTCGTCATTACCGCGATCCTTTATGCCACCATCACATCGACCTCAATGGTGGTGATTGCAGGCAATTTTGTGCGGATTTCGGAAGTGAAAAACCAGGCGGAAGCCGAGTTCCGTTATACGCTGACACGTATCCGGGAAAATGGTGAAAGTATCGCCTTGTTGGGCGGCGAAGAAGAAGAACGCAGCGACCTCAACAAAACCTTCTCCCATGTGCTTCATCAATGGGCACTGATTGCCCGGCAATATATGCGCACAACACTGGTGTCGCAGGTGTCCAGCCTGTTTGCACCTGTCGTTCCAATTCTGTTGTGCGCACCGAAGTTTCTTGATGGAAGCATGTCGCTGGGACAGGTCATGCAAGCGGCATCGGCTTTTGCCATTGTGCAGGGTGCATTTGGCTGGTTGGTCGACAACTACCCCCGCCTCGCAGACTGGAATGCCAGCGCCAGGCGTGTGGCATCGCTCATGGTGTCGCTCGATGGACTGGAACGCGCCGAAAAAAGCGACGCGGTCGGCCGGGTTAAACACGGCGACACTCAGGGCGAGGCCATTCTCAGCCTCAATGATCTCTCGGTATCGCTGAACGATGGCACAGCTGTCGTCACAGAGACCAAGGTCCTGATAAACCAGGGAGAGCGGGTTCTGGTATCGGGCGAGTCCGGCTCCGGGAAAAGCACGCTGGTACGCACCATCGCCGGCCTGTGGCCATGGGGTGAAGGAAGCGTCGACGTGCACCCCGGTAAACGGTTGTTCATGCTGCCGCAACGCCCCTATATCCCCTCGGGAACACTGGGTCGTGCTGTTGCCTATCCCGGCGCATCGGATGAATGGCCACTTGATGAGGTAAAATCGGCGCTCGACAAGGTGGGACTGGGCCATCTGGGCGCAAAGATTGAAGAGGACGCCCCTTGGGACCAAACCTTGTCTGGTGGCGAAAAACAGCGCTTGGCATTTGCGCGCTTGCTGCTTCACAGGCCGGATATCATCGTGCTTGACGAAGCAACTTCCGCACTTGACGAAAAAAGCCAGGACAAGATCATGCAGACGCTGATCGATGAATTGCCTGACGCAACGATCCTGAGTGTAGCGCATCGGGCCGAGCTGGAGGCCTTTCACAGCAGGAAGGTAGTCTTGGAACGACGCGAAGGCGGCGCCAAGCTTGTCAGCGACGTTGATCTCGGCCGTCACCATAAAAAGCGCAACGTTTTCAAACGCCTGATCCCAAAGCCGCGTTTGCTTCGATAGAGGGAAAAATCTGGCAGCTGCACGCCTGTTTCCGATTGCCCGAAACACTCAGGCTCTCTACAACTGCCGGAGTCCATTAAATCCCGCCGATTGTTTCACCCCCCGCAAATATGGAGAATACCCGTGGCGACTGGCCTGATTGCTCTTCTTGATGATATCGCGGCAATAGCCAAGCTGGCCGCTGCGTCTCTCGACGATGTTGCTGGCCAGACCGCCAAGGCAAGTGTCAAGGCCGCAGGTGTGGTCATTGACGATACCGCCGTCACGCCAGCCTATGTCATTGGGCTTTCGCCAAGCCGCGAGCTTCCCATTATCGGGCGTATTGCGCTTGGTTCACTACGAAACAAGCTGCTGTTCCTGCTACCGATTTGCCTGCTTCTTGCATATTTTGCGCCATTCCTGATAACGCCACTGTTGATGATTGGCGGCATGTATTTATGCTTTGAGGGCGCCGAAAAAATCTATGGGGCATTTTTCCCGCATGCGGCCCATGACATGGCTTCAACTGGCCAAGTCGTTGATCAGGCAACGCTGGAAGCACAGAAGGTCTCCGGCGCTATACGGACCGACTTTATTCTTTCTGCTGAAATCATGGCGCTGACGCTGGCAGAAGTTTCAACGTCAGATGTGTACACCCAGGCTGCGGTATTGGCCGGTGTCGGCATTTTCATTACCGTTGCGGTCTATGGCGTGGTCGCAATCATCGTCAAGGCTGACGACATCGGACTTCATTTGGCAAAAACAGGCCGTTCATTTGTGCGCTCGTTCGGCGAAGGCCTCGTAAAAGGCGTTCCGGTTTTCCTCAAGGTTCTGGCGCTGGTTGGTACGGCGGCCATGTTGTGGGTCGGCGGCAGTATCATTGTTCACGGCCTTGCTGGCCTCGGTTTTCATCTGCCGGAACATGTTATCGAGCAAGCAAAACATGCCGTGGAGAACGTAACTCCTGTGCTTCCCAGCGTACTTGGTTGGCTCACTGCCTCTGTCTTGCAGGCAATTCTCGGCATCTTTCTCGGTGGCGTTGTCATCGCGCTCCTCAGCGTCGTCAGCGCTGTCAGGGGCAAACCGGGTTCTGCGCACTGACACATCCGTAATTCTGCAGATGATTGTGCGCTGCAAGGAACGTTTGTCCATGCTGCGCTGTTGAACCATATTGCCAGTGCCTGAAAGGACAAGCATATGGTTTCCCCGCGCGCCAACTGGAAAGGCTTCATCAAATTTGGCGAAGTGTCCTGTCCGGTGGCACTTTATACTGCCGCGTCATCAGCAGAACGCATCAGCTTCAATGTGCTCAATCGTAAAACCGGAAATCGCGTGCGGCGCGAATTTGTCGATGGCGACACCGGAGATGTTGTCGAGCGTGACGATCAGGTCAAAGGTTACGAGATCGACGACGGACGTTACGTGGTCCTTGAGCCAGAGGAAGTGGCAGCGGCCATTCCCGATAGCGACAAGACGCTCACCATCGAGGCATTCATCCCCTGCATGCAGATCGACAATGTCTATTTCGACAAGCCCTATTATCTGGCACCCGATAAAATGGGGGTTGAAGCATTTGCGCTGTTGCGTGAAGGCATGGAAAAAGAAAATGTCGTCGCCATTGCCCGCACCGTGCTGTTTCGCCGCTTGCGCACAGTCCTCATTCGTCCGCACAATGATGGCTTGATCGCCTCTACGCTCAATTTCGATTACGAAGTTCGCTCCCCCGAAGAAGCCTTCGAGGAACTGCCCGATTTGAAGATCGAAGGCGAGATGCTGGAGTTGGCCGAACATATCATCGGCACCAAGACCGGCACATTTGATGTCAGCAAATTCGATGATCGTTATGAGGCGGCAGTCACCGAGTTGGTCAAGGCCAAGATTGAAGGTCGTTCGCTTCCAAAACGTAAGGCACCGGTCGCATCTAAGCCGGGTGACCTGCTGAAGGCGCTGCGGGAAAGTGCAGGTATGGGCGCCGGAAAAGCCTCAGACAAACGGTCTGCGGCCAACGCCAACAAAGGCAAAAAGACCGACAAGGTAGCCTCAAAGCCAAAACGCACTAGCAGCAAAACACGGCGAGCAAGCTAAGCGGAGATTGTCATGGCCATTCGATCTTACTGGAAAGGTTACCTCAAGCTGTCACTGGTGACGTGTTCCGTGCAGATGGTGCCCGCCACATCTGAGGGTGACAAGGTGCGGTTCCACACTCTCAACCGACCTACCGGCAACAGGGTTGTCAGCCGTTACGTGGATTCGGTCACCGGCAAAGTGGTCAAGGATGAAGACGAGGTAAAAGGTTACCCTCGCGGCGAAGATGACTATGTCATGCTGGAGGATGACGAGTTGGAAAATGTCGCACTCGAAAGCACCCGAACGATCGATGTGACTATGTTCACACCGCGAGACACCATCGACTGGATATGGCTTGATACGCCCTATTACCTCTCGCCAAACGAGCCAGTTGGCCAGGAGGCGTTTTCCGTTATTCGCGATGCGATGGAAGCACAGAAGATGGTCGGCATTTCACAACTGGTCATCGCCCGCCGCGAACGTGCCGTCATGCTTGAACCGCGCGGAAAAGGCATTGTGTTGTGGACCTTGCGTTATGGTGACGAGGTCCGTGATGAAAAAAGCTATTTCGAGGGTATCGACCATCAAAAGCCGGAACCCGACACTCTCTCGCTGGTCCAGAAACTGATCAAAAAACAGACCCGTAACTGGGATGCGAAGATGGTCACAGATCCGGTGCAGGATCGGTTGCTGGACATTATCGAAAACCGCAAGAAGGCGTTGAAAAAGCCTTCGAAAACCAAGGCCAAAAAGCCGGCGACAGAACCGCCCGATAATGTCATCAACATCATGGATGCACTGCGTAAATCACTGGCAGGAGAAAAACGGTCACGAAAGTAATGTACCCCCGATCCACATCTGACTCCTAAAATGTGGCCTTGATCTTCGCCAGACGTTTGATGGCCTGCGCAAGTGAACGTTCGCTGTCATAATAATCCTCCCAGGCAGATGTCTTCTGCAACAGGCCCGGCACTGTGCGGATGGTGAAACGTTTGGGATCCAGATCGGATTTGACCTGAGTCCACGTCAGAGGCATGGAAACCGTCGCTCCCGGCCTAGCGCGTGGAGATAGCGGAGCCACTGCCGTCGCCATGCGGTCATTGCGCAGGTAATCCAGAAAAATTCGGCCATCCCGTTGGTTCTTGGCCATCTTGGTCAGATAGAGTTCCGGACTATCGCTGGCCATCTGTTCGCAAAGATTACGGGCAAAGGCCTTGGCATCGTCCCAGTCGGGGCCAGAGCTTTTGGGCGCAGCAAGTGGTGTCACGACATGCAGGCCCTTGCCGCCGGTGGTCTTGCAAAAACCGATCAGCCCCACCTCCTCCAGCCGATCGCGAATTTCTCTCGCCGCAGCAACGATTGCGGAAAATTCGACATCCGGACCAGGGTCAAGGTCGAACACCAGACGGCCAGGCACTTCGATACGGCCAGGATCACAGTTCCACGGATGAAGTTCCGTGCCACCAATCTGCGCAATCGCCGCCAGTCCCTCAACGCGGTCAATTTGCAGATATGGCTGTTTGTCGCCACTGATTGTCACAAGTTCCAGCAGGTTGGATGTGCCGCGCATGGCATGGCGCTGGAAAAACTGCTCGTCACCGATACCATCAGGTGTCCGCAATATCGAACATGGGCGTCCCTTGAGATGGCCAATCATCCACGGACCGACAGACTGGAAATAATGCGCAAGCGCCAGCTTACTTACCGGTTCGCCGTCTCCCGCATCCGGCCACAGCGGTTTGTCAGGATGTGAAATCATCACACCCATGACCTCCGCCTTTTTACCTTTGGCCAGCCGAGCTGATTTGCCCTTTTGTGGTTCAGGCACATCGGATTTTTGCGGATTTACAGGCATCTCAACCTCGACTTCTGCCGCGGGTTTGTCTTCCCGCAGCCCCTTGAAGGCAGCCTGCCGCACCTGCCCGTCGGCAGTCCATCCGGCAAACTCGATTTCCGCGACAAGTTCTGGCTTTAGCCAAACGATATCAGCGCTTTGTTTCGGTGCACCTACGCCGGTAAAGGGAGACTTTGATGTCTCCATTTCCCGCAATTTCGGCAAAATTTCTTGCACGACCTTGGCGCTGTAACCCGTGCCCACCCGGCCGACATAAACAAAATGATCGCCACGATTGACTCCGACCAGCAGGGAGCGGAATTTCCCGTTGGTTTTGGCATAGGCGCCAATGACAACTTCATGGCCAGCACGGCATTTGGATTTCGCCCAACTGTTAGTCCGCCCGGAACGATAGGGCGCTTCACTTTTTTTCGACACGATACCTTCAAGCGAAAGACGGCAGGCGGATCGCAGAACCGCATCGCCACCGGTTTCAAAATGCTCGACATAACGCAAGCGTGTGCCGGCGTCGGCTTCAGCAAGCAGAGTTTCCAGCCGTTGTTTACGCTCGGTCAGTGGCAGGTCGCGAATATCCTGCTCGCCGTCAAACAACATATCAAACGCAAAGTAGACAAGGCCACCGGTCTGCTCTTCGGATAGTGCTGCCTGTAGTGCCGCGAAATCCGGTGCGCCATGATCATCAAGCGCGCAGATTTCCCCATCGATGATACCATCAGAAAGGCCGGACGCGGCCTTGGCAATGGCACTAAACTTCTCTGTCCAGTCAAGACCTTTGCGGGTCTTCAGGATTACCTCACCATCTTCAATCCGCATTTGAATGCGGTAACCGTCGAACTTGATTTCATGCAACCAGCCATTGCCTGCCGGCGGCCGCGTCAGTGTCTGGCACAGTTGTGGCGGCACAAAAGCCGGGATTTTGGATTTCTGACGGCTCGACTTCTGATGACCCGATTTCTGAGAACCAGCCTTACGACCAGCAGATGCTGACTTTCGTTTGTCTGCAGCCAGGCCGTCGTTATTGCTGTCCCAGACAGCATCGGCTTCGATTTCGCCACTCTTCATCATGAAAGGTTTGGGTTTCCTGCCCTTGCCAGACGCGATTGTTTCCATGGAACGGCCGGAGGCGACCGACGTCATGTTATTGTCGAGAACGGCGGCGCCGTCCTCCTCCACCGAAAAGTCATCATTGTGCTTGATAAGCAGCCAGTTGGTGCGTTTGCCACCATCGCGATCATGACGCATGCGAACCAACACAAAACTGCCATGCAGACGGTCACCGTCCAGCGTGAATTTCAGGTCGCCCTTTTTTAAAGCCTCTTCGGCTGTCATATCGCCTTCCGGCTCCCAGTAGCCTCTATCCCACAACATGACAGTGCCGCCACCATATTGTTTTTTGGGAATGGTGCCCTCGAAGTCACCATAATCAAGTGGATGGTCCTCCACCTCGACCGCCAGACGCTTGTCATGCGGATCAAGCGACGGGCCTCTGGTCACTGCCCAGGATTTGAAAACCCCATCCAATTCCAGTCGCAGATCATAATGCAACCGGGTCGCATCATGTTTCTGAATAACAAAACGCAGGCGATTTGAGCTCTCCGGACGACCCGAACCGCTTGGCTCTTTGGTCACCTTGAAATCACGCTTCTGCTTGTAGGTAGAGAGCTTGTCTCTGTTCATGGACGCACCCGTAACAATCGCTCGAAGACCTGCTTCAGACCTCGGGTTCAACTGCTGTCGCGCGGTGTTTGTTCCTGAGGCGAGGTTAGTGCGTGAAAACTTTACTTCGGTTTCTCATTACGCAACAGCTACGACTGGGTTCAGTCATAGCTGGAGAAACTCATGAAGATCAGCGCACGCCATACCCTGAAGGGCAAAATCGTCGAAGTACCCAAGGGCGCGACAACCGGACATGTGCGCATTGATATCGGCAATGGCGTTGTTGTGACATCATCCATCACAAATGCCGCTGTTAACGAATTGGGTCTAGTCGTTGGTGGTGAAGCCTATGCCGTTATAAAGGCATCAGACGTCATGGTCGCGGTAGATTGAAGGCTAAGCTGACAGATCAGAAATCACTTGCCGCGACATAGAGTGCGGCGAGTGTCTCAAAGCCTGCCTGATCCTCCAGGTCGAAGCGACCCGGCAGCGGACTATCGAGGTCAAGCACACCGAGAATGCGCCCATCCTTGACCAGCGGCACCACCAGTTCCGAACGCGAATTCGCATCGCACGCAATATGACCTGGAAAAGCGTGAACGTCAGGCACAAGCTGTGTCTTGGCGTCGGCAACTGCGGTGCCGCAAACACCCTTGCCAACCGGAATACGCACGCAGGCAACCTTGCCCTGAAAGGGACCGAGAACCAGTTCGTCCTGCTGTTTCAGGAAATAGAACCCAGCCCAGTTCAGATCCGATACGAGACCAAAAACTAGCGCGGAAACATTGGCTGCGTTGGCGATGAAATCGCGCTCGCCATGCAGAAGCCCTTCCAGCTGACTGTTCAGTTCGCGGTAGAACGACGCCTTGTCGGTGTTCTCAATCGTCTTGGTCGTAAACATTACATTTGCCCTGTCGGTAGTTTTCAAGCCTTCTGGCAATTGATGACATCACCAGTTTCGAAATCGCCTTGCCGCGTCGGTGCGATCGGCTTGAACAATGGTCTATCCGGTTTCAAATCGATAAGTGGTGTTTCGTCAAGGCAAACGCTAGCTCTTCAGAATTGATCATGCCGATAGTGCCCTGATTGAACCTTACCCTCCCAAAAATAGAAACACCGGCATACAAGACCGGTGTTTCCTGATCTGGAGAACGCTACGCGAACTGCAATTCACCTAACCGACATCTGCCAGCAGCGACTTGCCAGCGCTATCAAAAACCACGGCCTTGGTCGGGTTAGCACTTAGCGCCAGACTTTCCCCGCGATTGAGAGGCTGGTCGCCGTCCAGCACGGCAAGCCACAGAGCACCGGATGGCAATTCCAAGCTGACGATCGTCTCATTGCCAAGCCGCTCAACCAGACCGATCCGGCCAACGATGGAACCATCGGAAGCAGGAGCAAGGTCATGCGGGCGAATGCCGAGCGTCAGCTGATCACCGGTCTTCACTGAGCGTGCGTCGGCTTCGACCGTCAGCTTGACGACGTCCTGTCCGCTGACCGTAACCCGGCTGCCCTCTACTTTGTCGACGTGTACCGGCACGAAGTTCATCTTCGGTGAGCCAATGAAACCGGCAACAAAGAGATTGGCGGGGCGCTGATAAAGTTCCATCGGCGATCCAACCTGCTGCACGACACCAGCGTCCAGCACGACAATCTTGTCAGCCAGCGTCATCGCCTCGACCTGATCGTGTGTGACATAGATCATGGTCGCGCCAAGCTCCTTGTGGAGTTTGGAAATTTCCATCCGCATATCGACACGCAGTGCCGCATCGAGGTTGGATAGCGGCTCGTCGAACAGAAACACCTCTGGCTGGCGCACGATTGCACGGCCAATCGCAACACGCTGGCGCTGGCCGCCTGACAGCTGGCCCGGTTTGCGATCCAGCAGGTGTTCCATCTTCAGGATGCGTGCAGCTTCACGGATTTTGCGGTCGCGTTCATCCTTGGGAGTTCTGGCCAGTTTTAGGCCGAAACCGACATTGTCATAGACACTCATATGTGGATAGAGCGCGTAGGACTGAAAAACCATGGCAATTCCACGGTCACGCGGTTCGACATCATTACACAGCTTGTCGCCGATATGCAGCTCGCCCGAGCTGATATCTTCTAGACCGGCAATCATGCGCAACAGGGTGGATTTTCCGCAACCGGACGGGCCGACGAAAACGACGAACTCACCATGCTTGATGGACAGGTCCACACCCTTGATGACGGGCAGTTCGCCGTAACGTTTGTGGATGGATTTGAGAGAAAGACCAGCCATGAAATTATCCTTTGACGGCGCCGGCGGTCATGCCTGCCACAATCTGACGGTTGAAAAACAGGAAGACGACCAAAGGCGGAATGGTAATCAGCGCGATGTTGGTGAAGAGGAGATTGTAGGACGTGTTGAACTGGCTCTGGAAATTGTAGAGCGTCAGCTGAACCGTCGCATTGGCGTTGCCCGGCAGGTAATAAAGCGGGTTTGTGAAGTCATTGAAGATACCAACCGACTGTACCACGATATTGGTCACCGTTACTGGCCATAACAGCGGAAGGATCACCCGGAAAAACACATCCAGCGGCCGCGCACCGTCGATGATCGCTGCCTCATCCAGATCGCGTGGAATGGTCGCAATGAAGGCGCGGTAGAGGATGATGGTGAAAGGCAGGTTATAGGCGACCTCAATCAGCACCATGCCATGCAGCGTACCGAATAGTTTCAAACCCTGCAGCAGCCAGATGGTTGGTACCACCGCAGGTGGGATCATCAATCCGGCAAGGATCAGGAACTCCACCAACGGGTTCCAGCGGGTTTTGCGACGCGCCAGGACGAAACCGACCATAGCGCCGAACACGACAAGCAGCGTCACGCTGGTAACGGTAAGGATGGTGGAGTTGATGAAAGCGGTCACCAGCATCCAGTTTCGCGTGGTGATCACCGTGACCAGATTGTCCCACAGGTGAAACCCTGATGGCCAGGAGAAATCCAGCAGATTGGCCTGTCGCCTGTCCTTGAATGCCATCAGCACAATGAACGCAAATGGGATGACAAAAACGACGAAGGAGATGAGTAGAGCAGCAATGCCGCCAATGGTGGAAGCGCGGGATTTCACTGATGTCCCTCCCTGCGATTGAGGAAGATTGTGATCGGAACAACAAGGATGGCAATCAGGATAAACAGCACCACATTGCCCGCCGTCGACAGTCCGAAAAAGCCTGACTGGTATTGTTTGTAGATCACCGAGGCGATGGTATCGGAAGCAAAGCCCGGTCCGCCCTTTGTCATCGCCCATATCAGGTCGAAGGTTCGAAGTCCGCCGATGAAGGACAGCGTGATGACGGTTGCCGTGGCAGGTCGGCTAAGCGGCAAGGTGATGTAGAAAAAGTTCTGCAGCTTGGTGCCGCCATCGATGCGCGCCGCCTCGTAGTAGTCTTTTGGAATGGCCACGATGCCGGCAATATAGATCACAGTTGCAAGACCCACGCCCTTCCAGACATCAACAAGCGCAACTGAGAACAATGCAAGCTTGGGGTCTGTCAGCCAGCCAGGACCTTTTATTCCCAACAGCGCCAGACCTTCATTGATTGCCCCCTGTGTGGGGTGCATCAGAACAGTGAAGGTAATGCCGACACCGATGGTCGACACCAGCACGGGGAAAAACACCAGTGACCGCAACAGTCCACGCGCCATGATCTGGCTGGTCAGCATCACCGCCAGCAACATTCCGATGACAACCTTGAGACCTGAGGTGATCACCGCATAGATGATGGTGTTGACGAGGCCTTGAATGAGAAAGGGTTCGCGGAAGAACTGAATGAAGTTTTCAAAACCGATAAAGCTTGAACTGAACAGGCTCCAGCGTGTGAGGCTGAAGTAAAAAGATGCAAATGTCGGCAGAAGAAACAGCACGCCGTAGATGACCGCCGCCGGCAGGTAAAACCAGCCGGGATAGGACGACCGACGCGTGGTCAGGGTTGAAACAGCAGATGCGACCATGAGGGCTCCAGAGACAAAGGCGGTGGCCTCGGGCAAACCTGCCGAAGCCACCGGATTATCGGCATTTATCTGCCGGACAGACCAAGCTGCTGAGCTTGCTTGCGGACATCTTCATCATAAAGTGCTGCAGCATCGGCTGGCTGGCGTATACCGGTGCCAACTTCCACCGTCAGCTGCTCGAGGATCGGTCCCTTGATCGGCGAGAGGAACTCCAGCGCCGGGGCATTTTTGCCGTTTTCAAAATAGGGCAGAAGATCGGTCACCGACTGCACGACATTGTCAGGCAGCGTGCAGCCCTTGATCAGGTAGGGGCCGTTAATCGCCACGGCCTTGCTTTGCGCTGCACATCCTTCCGGACTTGCAACGAAGGCGAGGAACTGCTTGGCAACATCGATATTGGCCGATGTCTTGGAAATGTAGAAACCAGCCGGCATCCACACGGTCAGGCCAGTGTCTTCCGCCTTGGCGGCGGGCAATGCGAAAAAGCCGACATCATTGATCTGGTCAGGATAACCATCAGAAAGTGCCGGAATGGCAAAGGTGATCATGGGGTAATGGGCGCCCTCGCCCTCGGCGATCATACGCAGACCGTCTTCGTAGCGCGCAGCGCCAAAATCTTCATTGAAGAACCCGCCGTCGGAGACTTCCTTGAGATATTCGAAACCGCGCACGGCAGCAGGGGTAGAGGCAAATTTCGCCGTCCCTGCCGTATATTGCGCGGCAAAGTCCGGCACCTGCTTCTGCACATTGTAAAAGTCAGCCAAGAGCAACACCTGGCTTGTCCAGGGTTCACCATAGGTCTGGATAACGGCGGGGATACCCGCTTCCTTGATCTTCTGGTTGTTGCTCATGAATTCTGCCCAGCTCGTCGGAACCGACAGGCCAAGTTTTTCGTAGATCTTGCGGTTGTAGAATATGCCGCCAGCCTCAGCCGGGCGGGTTGGTACGCCGTAAACACCACTGCCTGCCGTCACCACCTGTTTGAAGCTGTCAGCGACATTGTCCATGAACGGTTCGGCACTGAGATCGACAAGTGTCTGCTCCGGTGCCAATGCCTGCAACAGCGAACCGGTATTGTACCAGAAAATGTCGGTCATCTGGCCAGTTGCCAGTCGGGTCTTGACGATGTTGTCGCCTTCCCCGCCGCCGGGGCGCGCTTCGATGTCTATCGCGACATCAGGATTTTTCTCCTGAAAGGCCGTCGCCAAAGCTTCGGAAATGGCAATCGTATGCGAGGCATTATCCACCAGAATGGTCAGGTTGGTTTTTGCCAAGGCTGCGCTCGAAAGCGCAGTCAGTGTGAAAAGGCCAGCGGCAAAAGCCGTAAGGGCAGTTTTGCGTTTTGTCATGTCCTGCTTTCCATATTGGACTGTATTTTATGGTATCGGCTCACCAGCCCGGAAGGCCCAGCTGCTGTGCCTGTTTGCGCGCATCTTCGTCATATCGAGCCGCAGCATCCGCTGGCTCGCGAATGCCTGAGCCGACCTCGACAGTGAGCTGTTCGAGGATCGGGCCTTTGACGGGGGAGAGGAATTCGAGTGCTGGTGCGTTCTGCCCGCCTTCGGCAAAATATGGCAGCAGGTCAGCAACCACTGGCGCTACCTTTTCCGGCAGCTCGCAACCCTTGATCAGGAAGGGACCGTTGATACCGACGGTATCTTCCAGAACCTTGCAGCCATCGGTGCTGGCGACAAAGGCCATGAACTGTTTGGCAAGGTCAGGATTTGCGGATGTGAGGGGAATGTAGAATCCGCCCGGCATCCAGGTGGTCAAACCATTATTGGCTGCATCATCGCCCGGCTGGGCAAAAAATCCCACCTTGTCGAGCAATTCGGGGTAATTATCTGAAAGGGCCGGTATGGCAAAGGTCAGCATCGGGTAATGAGCGCCCTCGCCATTGACCAGCATACGCAGGCCGTCATTGTAGGTCGCCGCACCAAAATCTTCGTTCATGATATTCGCATCATGAACCTGCTTCAGCCTTTCGAAGCTTTGTGTTGCTGCTGGTGTCTTGGCAAATTTGGCAACGCCTGCAGTAAACTGCGTTGCAAAATCGGGTGCCGCCTTCTGCACGTTGAAAAAGTCAGCGAGAACAAAAAGCTGGCTGGTCCAAGGGTCACCGTAGGTCTGGATAAGCGCCGTTTTGCCAGCTGCCTTGATCTTTTCATTGTTGGCCATGAATTCGGCCCATGTTTTGGGCACATCAAGACCAAGTTCCGCGTAAATATCACGGTTATAGAAAATGCCCCCCGCTTCCGCCGGACTGATCGGCACGCCAAAGACAGCATCTCCAACGCTTACAACCTGTTTGAAGCTGTCAGAAACGTTTGCCATGAACGGTTCTTGGCTCAAATCCATCAAGGTCTGCTGCGGCGCCAGCGCTTGTAGCAGCGATCCGGAATTATAATAGAAAATATCCGTCATCTGCCCGGTCGCCAGCCGGGTTTTGACGATGTTGTCTCCCTCACCACCGCCGGGCCGCGTTTCGATATCAATGGTGATATCCGGGTTTTTCAGCTCAAATGCCTTCACCAATGCTTCCGCCAGAGCCACGGTATTCGGGCCATTGTCGATGAGCATGGTCACCGTGCTCTTTGCCATGACGGGGCCGGACAGCACCGTCATGGTCAATAGACCGGCAGCAAAACCAATCAAGGCATGTCTTCTATGAGTCTTCAGCATTGGTTTCCTCCCTGTTGGCCCACCCCTCCGCAGGCCTGCTGACGCCTTTGCCCTTCGCCTTACGGCGTACGGGCGTTAATCATGAAGTCCTCTTTGACCGCCCGCACCGGCGGAATGAATTTAAAGCTGATGGAATGTTTGCCCGGCCCCAGATCGCGACCGGTAAAGGTGGCGCCGTCAACGGTCACGTCGGTGTAATCATCGGCAAGTTTCAACACGCCGCGTGCACCCTGCGGCACTCCAACCTCATAAAGCGCAGTGTTGCCGTTAACGGACCATCCGGCAGAGATCAGACCGCGTGGAGACTGGTGGCTTGCCTGAACCGGAGACAGATCTGGGATGATGGTTGGTTCGAAGACAATGGTGGCAAAACCGGGCTCGGCGGCATCCGGGCGGAAGCCGGCAACAGCCTCGAACAACCACTGGCAAACAGCGCCGTAGGCATAGTGATTGTACGAGTTCATCTGTGGGTTATAGATTGTGCCATCCGCCTGGACCGCGTCCCACCGCTCCCAGATCGTCGTTGCGCCCATCTTTACCTGATAGAGCCAACCGGGCACATTTTCCTGCAGGAACACATCCGCAGCCAGTCCCACCTCGCCAATCTTCAGCAAAGCTGGCAACAGCGCAGGCGTGCCGATGAAACCTGTGCCGATACGTCCCTCGGAACGAGCAATCGTCGCCTTGAAATAGCCCTTGGCCGCTTCCAGATGCTCGTCTGGAATAAGGTCATGAACGATCGCCAGCGCATAGGACGTCTGGTCATCATAGGCCAGTCGGCCGGAGGTGGTGATGAACTCACGCTGGAAGGCGGTCTTGACCTGAGCTGCCATATCAGCAAGCCGTTGTGCCACGGCAGCATCACCGGTTATGGACGCGATTTGCGACACCAGATTTGCGGTGATGTAGAGATAAAGCGTTGCTGCGGCGTCATCTCCAATCGTTGGCAGCGGTTTTGCCGAAGGTCCAGATGGCTGTAGCCAGTCACCAAACGAAAAGCCCCGGGCACCCCACTGACGTGGCGGCGAAACAATCGGACCATCGCTGATCGACCAGACAAAATCGACCCAGCGGATCATCGCTGGCAGTGCCTCGGCAAGAATGTCCCTGTCGCCGTAATGGAGGTAGAGTTGCCACGGAATAACAGCAATGGCATCACCCCAGCCGGTCGAACCATAAAAGCCCGGATAAAACTCTGGCTGCTGGCGTGTCGGATCCGGCACCACATGCGGCACAGAACCGTCTTCACGCTGGTCCGCCATGATATCGCGTACATATTTGGCAAGGAAATCATGGGCATCTGCCAGATAGAGCGCAGTGCCTGCGAAGACTTGGGCATCCCCCGTCCAGCCGAGGCGTTCATCACGTTGCGGGCAATCGGTTGGCACTTCGATGAAGTTGCCGCGCTGGCTCCACACAGTGTTGAGAACCAGCCTGTTTACCAGCGCATTGCCAGAGGTGAAGCTGGCCTTCTGCTCGGTAACCGAGCTGATAGGAACGGAGTAAACGTCTGAGATCTTCGCATTACCGGTTGTCGTGATGCGGGCATAACGGAAACCGTGGAAGGTGAAGTGCGGCCGGTATTGTTCGGCGCCCTTGCCAGCCAGCGTGTAAATGGTGTGAGATTCTGCCGTGCGGTAATTCACGTTGTAGAAATTGCCGTCCTTGTCCAGCACTTCAGCATGCTCGACACGGACGCTGTCACCCGCATCGCCGCTAACCGTATAGGCAACGTAACCACCAACATTCTGGCCAAAATCATGCACGGTGCGACCTTCCGCATCTGTCCAGCTTTTGAGCGGCGCAATCGGCGTCATTTCACGCACCGGCGTGGTTTCATGTGCCACAAGGATTGATGGGTCGAACGCCACAACCTCGGAGCCAGCCGTCACTTTCGGCTGAACGCGCGCATCAAATGCCTCGCCGAAATAGATACCCGATTTGACAACCGGCAAAGTGCCACTCTGCCAGGATGCATCAGTGGTAAGCAGCAGACCGGCATCACCCTCGCCAGCTCGCAACTCTGCAATCGCCGCGATCTGGCTACCCCAGGTGTTGGTCAAGCGATGTTTGCCCCACATCAGCGGCGAACGCAGCCAGCCATCCGCCAACCATATGGTGATGGTGTTTTCGCCAGCCACCAGAAGATCGCTGACCTCATAGGTCTGGTAAGACAGGCGCTTGTCGTAGGTTGTCCAACCGGGGGTCAGCAGGTCGTTACCAACACGCTGACCATTGATGAAGGCCCGATACAGCCCTAGGGCGCTGATGCGAAGAACCTCTTTTCCGGTCTTATTTTCCAGGACAAAACTCTTCTGGAGGAAGGAGGCAGGCGTTCCCTCTCCCTTGTCCGCGAGTGGCCGCACCATTGGCGCTGTCCACGCGTAATTGGTGATTGAATTGTCTCTCCGGGCGTGCGTTGACACTTTGTCGTGCATGCCGTCCTCCCTCAAATCCAGCTGCAATCATTCATGTAGAATGTTCTACGTATATCGTTCTACACTTTTTTCCGTTTGGCAACCCAATTTGTTCCGATAGAGTGAAATGACATTGCCCCAGCCTGTTGAAAGGCTTTTGTTAGGCATGCAAACGGCAGGATTGAAAGGTACATTTGTGGGTGAAAAAGGAACACGTGGCGGCCGGGTAACAATCCGGGAAGTCGCTGAAGACGCTGGTGTTTCTGTGGCCGCAGTTTCAAAAGTTCTGCGCGATGCTTATGGTGTATCCGACGCGTTGCGCGCCAATGTCCGGGCATCAATGAACAAGCTTGGATATCGGCCACTTGCAGCCGCACGTGGCATGCGTGGACAGACCTACACGATCGGTTTGCTGCTGCCCGATATCAGAAATCCGTTTTTCGCCGACATCATGACCGGCGTAAATACCGCACTTGAGCGAACGCAATATCGAGCGATGATCGGCATCAGCCATTCGTCGATCGAAACGGAACTGGCGATGGTGGAATCGATGATCGACCGCCAGATGGACGGCCTGTTGATGATCGGTTCGACTGAAGACCGGGAGAATCTGAACAATATCGCAATACGCAAACCTCTCGTCGCCATCGGACATCATGACCCGGAGGCTCAGGGTTTTGACACGGTCAACAATCACGATCAGCAAGGCGCGATGATTGTCGTCAAGCATCTGGCCGCAAACGGTTATCGCAAGATTGCGATGCTAAGCCTTATTTCCAGCACCTCCACCATTCTGACACAACGCGAGGTTGGATACCGTCGTGGCATGATGGAAGCCGGCCTTGGAAAATATATCAATATCGTACACTCCTCGCAGACGCTTCGCGACGTGCAACTGACCGCACGCCGCATGTTGACAGCGTCACAGCGCCCCGACGCCATCTTCTGTTGGACCGACCTCATCGCTTTGGGCGTCATCAGCGTAGCCAGAGAGCTTGGCCTGTCGATCCCTGAGGACCTTGCCGTGGTTGGTTATGACAACACGATGTTTTGTGACTTTGCTCAGAACAGGTTGACCAGCATCGACCAATCAGGAGAACAGCTTGGCCTTCAGGCAACGCGACTGTTGATCGAACGCATCAACGGCCGGAATACTGCGGAGCATTTTGTTGTAACACCGCGTATCGTTGTACGGGAAAGTTCAACACCCTCCACCACGCCAAAAGATCCCGTCTGAAGGCACTCCCAGATATCTGAAGTGCTTTCATCAACGGTGACTCAACTCGCGTTTTCTACCGCGCCAATACCGGCCTCATTTTTGCGATCGTCCCGTTGCGAATCAGCCAGCGCACCGGCTGTATAAATCAGCTGGTGAAGCGCGGTTGCACCTCATTTACCGCCCTGCAGGCCAATATTAGAACATTCTCTGTGGCTGCGCCGACACGCTTTCTCTTGCGTATCGTTACATATCGTAACAATTGTCACGAATAAAAAAGTTATAGTTTTTCAGTGGCTTGTCTAGAATCTCATGCACAGCGCGAACATATCGCTCATTGCAGGCAAAGTGCCTTCAATGTCTTTTCTGCGGGGGCAGACATGCATGAGAATTCAATGACGCCAGTCAACATAGGCCGGCGGTTTAATAAGGTAGCGAAAATCAGCCGCAACGCATTACTTGCCTCAACGATGCTGTTGACGGCATCCAATTTCGCTTGGGCAGACGAAGCTTTCAATAGTGGAAATCACGCGATCACAGCAGACAAAGCTGTTACAGGTAGACTGTTTGTATCGAATAACGCGGATACACATCTGACAATTTCAAACGGCGCAACTGTAACCAGCGGTGATGGCCTCATCGCATTTGGCGCTGGGTATACAGGTATCGTGACCGTCACGGGAGATGGGACCAGATGGGAAACCACCGAGCCTCTCACCGTCGGCGTTAACGGAAATGGTGAACTCAACATCGAAAATGGCGCTGTCGTACAAAATAGACTGGGCTACATCGCTCAAAAGGCGACGACCACCGGCAAAGTCAACGTGTCAGGTACTGGATCAACTTGGATAAATACAGGTGCGCTCTTTGTTGGCAACGGAACGCTGAATATTAAAGACGGTGGATTGGTCGAAAGTACGACCAGTATGATCGGTTATCCTGCAGACACTGTCGGCGTCGTAAACGTCACCGGTAATGGTTCCAGATGGATTGATCACCATAATATCTACGTCGGATATACTACTGATGGCACACTCAATGTCAGCGACGGCGGCGTTGTGGAAAATATTACTGGTTTCATTGGAAATTCCGCCAATAGCACCGGCGATGTAACAGTAACCGGCTCGGAGTCTCTGTGGATAAACAGCAGTGGTTTGATTATTGGTTATCAAGGCAACGGCACGCTGACCATCAGTGACGAAGCTGTCGTCACCGTCGGCACGCAGCAGCAAGATGGTAGCTATAACGGCACAACCTTTATTGCTTCAGCGCCCGGGTCAAAAGGCACTCTAAACATTGGTGCTGCCGAAACCGAATTCGCCGCTGCAGCTGGCACCTTGAAGTCTGACTCAATTACATTTGGCTCAGGCACTTCAGGCTCGATCGTCTTCAATCACACCGATGCCAATTACACATTTTCCGCCGGAATCAAAGGAAACGGTGACATAAAGCACCTCTCTGGCGTCACGACACTCACCGGTAACAGCGCCAACTTTTCCGGCGTGACCAATGTCAATGGCGGCAGCTTGCTGGTTAGCAATGTGCTTGGTGGCACAGTCAAAGTGAACAATGGCGGCACGATCGGTGGCACAGGCACCATTGGCACAACGACCATTGGCGACGGTGGCATTCTGTCCCCGGGCGGTTTGGAGACTATCATTTGGGCCAGAGCGTCCACATTTGGAGCCCCGTCTTTCAACCAGATCGGCACATTGACGGTAGATGGAAATCTCACACTGAGAGATGGATCCACCTATGCCGTTGATCTAAGCGGCACAACAAGTGATCTTGTTCACGTTAATGGGCAAGCATCAATTGAAGATGGCGCCGATGTTAAGGTGACGTCGTTGGACGATGCAACGAGCTACCAGCAGACCCAAAAATACACCATCCTCAACGCAGACGGCGGTCTCACTGGCAAGTTCAGCGAACTCATCAATACGTCTTCGGCGTTTCTGGATATCACCACGTCATATGACGACTACAACGCGTACTTGAATGTCTCGGTGAAGGGTTCCGGCAACACCGGCACCAACCCGAACCCATTCAGCAGGGTTGCACGAACGGGCAATCAGAAGTCGCTCGCAGGCGCACTCGACAGTCTGGACCAGACACCAGGTAGCGCTTCGTTGAAGCTTTACAACGACCTTTTGCAGTTGAGCGAAGACGACGCTCTGCAGGCTTACCAGCAGCTTTCCGGTGATGTTTATGCGACGGCACAAGGTGCCTTCACACAGACGAACCGCGCCGTAAACACCGCCCTGAACAGCCGTGTTCGCGCCGTGACTGACGGTGTTGCGGCACCTTCTTCGATGGCTCTCGGTTATGCTGAAGAGAAGAAAGCAGCAAAGGACGAACGTTTTGCTGCTTTCGAGCCCAAGGAAGCCTTCGATACCGATCGTTTCGCCACTTGGGTCAACGGTTTTGGTTCCTGGGGTAAGGTCAGCGGCGTTGACGGCGGTTCCGATACGGATACGGCCAATGGCGGCGTGATCTTCGGTGGCGACATGATGGTCGGTAGCGACTGGCGTGTTGGTGTGCTCGGCGGCTACAGTCGGTCATTCTTCGACACGGACAGCAGCAATGGTGCCAGCACCAACTACCACCTTGGCGGTTACGCGGGTAGCAAATGGGGTCCGGTCGCATTCCGCACAGGCCTGAATTACACTTGGCACAATGTTGATACGAGCCGTACCATCACGGCGCTTGGCGAGACATTGTCCGGCGACTATGACGGCAGCAGCTTCAATGCCTATGGCGAACTGGCCTACCGTCTTGACGTCGGCAAGTCTGCACTGGAGCCTTTCGCAGCCCTGGCGCATTCGCGCACCAGAACGGATGGCTTTACCGAAACAGGCGGCACGGCTGCACTGACGGTTGACGATTCCTCGATGAACACGACCTTCACCACCATCGGTCTGCGTGCATCTACAGATCTGGATATTGCCGGTGTAGCATCGGTGGCACGCGGCACCATCGGCTGGATGCATGCCTTTGGTGATGTCGACCCGGTATCCTCGGCTCGATTTGCCACGGGTGACAGTTTCTCCGTGACCAGCACGCCAGTTGACCGCAATGCGGCACTGCTCGAGGCAGGTGTGGACTTGACCATCACCCCGGCATCGACACTCAGCTTCACCTATAACGGACAGATCGGCTCAAACGCATACGATCACGGTGCCAACGCAAAGCTTCGCGTGAAGTTCTGATATCGCAATAAAAAACTCAGAGCGGCGGTTTTCCGCCGCTCTTTTCTTATGAGAGCATCCACAGGCATGTCCCGCAGAAGTCACAATTTTCGCACCTCACTCGCCACTTGTGCTTGACAACATCACCATACCGGGCGACGCGAAAACATTCGCATTAGTGCCGTCACAGGCACCGATCGGACAGAACCATCAAATGAACAGGCCTCACAGTTCGTGTCGTTAACAAAACTTCTCTTGTCCGCGCTGACAGCGTTGATTATCAGCGCCACCTCTCTGCTCGCGGGCGAGACTTCGGACGGCATACGCATTCAGCAAGTTCCTGCTGACCTCTATGGTTCCGTGCCTTTGGATGGCTTTATCGACGTCGCACTCGTCAAGAACGAAAAACTGACGTTGCAGGATATGTTGCAACACCAGGCATTGTTCGCGCCTATTGAAGGCCACGACGTCAATCTCGGCTTTGTGCGGACCTCCGCCTGGTTGCGATTTGCCGTGACACTGCCAGCAGGCGTGAAGCGACCGCAGGATATTCTTCTGTCAATCATGCCAAACTTTACCGATGAGTTGGAGGTCTATGTCGGCGTTGAAAAGCCCGGAATGCGGGAGGCGGATTTCGACCGCTTCGAGATGGGCGATCATTCGCCACGCCTGAATGCCAACTTCAATACGTCGGCAAACGTCTTGCCTCTAGAGTTATTTCCAGACCAGACGCGGATCATTTACATCCGGGCACACAACAAGGACGCCAGCCTCAACGTCTCGGCGGAACTGCTATCACCCAGCTATTATGACTACAGATCCATCGTCCAGAACCTCGTTCGTGGCATGTGGTTTGGCGGCATGGGCGTATTGCTGGTTATCCAGCTGTTTTTTTTCTATTTCGACAGAAAGAAGTTTTATATTTTCCTGATGCTGGACATTCTGGCTGTCAGTTCGACCTATTTTGGCGCGCTCGGCATGGCGCGACTGCTGTTTTTCGACAATGGTGGCCTCGGTAACGACTACTTGTCGAGTATGTCCTCCTGGTTTGGGCTGACCGCTGGTGCGCTATCGATAAGGGCCATTTTGGACCTCGACCCACGTTACCCGAAGATCGATCTCTATTTCCGCTTCGCAGCTATTGTCGGCATTATCGGTGTTTTCTGTGTGCTTTTCGGGGTAAACCGCTTTTTCGTGCTTTTGGCCGGACCGGTTATCTTGGTCCTCACCACAATGGCCATGTCGGTCGCCCTTATCGATTTCCTTCGGCAACCCAATGCACAAACTGGCCTTAACTCCGCGGCATTCGGCCTGCTTTGGGCAGGTTTGATTGCGACGAACAGCCAGCGGTATGGCATTCTCTCACTCCCCAGCTGGGTGGCAGGCTCTTATGCCGCAACCAGCATAACCCACTTTACACTCTTAACCGGCTCGCTGGCGGTCCGGTTGCGCAACGCAGAAACAGCTGCTCGCAATGCCGATCGCCGTGCTTTGGAAGCAGCAAGTGCCGCCGAACAACATGCCAATGATCTTGTTCGCGAAAGAACGGGGGAGCTGGTGGAGGCAAAACGGGTGGCCGAACAGGCACTCTGCGCCGAACTGCAGGCACAGGAACAGCAAGTCCGGTTCATGGAAGTCATTTCCCACCAGTATCGTACGCCGCTCGGCGTGATCAGAACCAACCTGCAAAGCATTGGTCTGACCTTGCCAAAAGACGATGAGGCCAATCGGCAGAGACTGGACCGCGCCCACACCGGCGTTGCGCGGCTGGTCGAGGTTTTGGAAGTCAATCTCACCAGAAGCAAACTGCAAGGCCCAGCCTTTCAGCCAGCACTGTCAGAGATCGGCGTCAGCAATGCCGCCATGAGCGCGGTCATAAGTGCGCGTGACTTGCTGCACGGCGTTACCTTGAATGTTTCAATCGCCCCGGACGTCGAACAGGCATTCATTCGCGCCGATAGCGAGATGTTGAAATTGGCAATTATCAACCTGCTCGAAAACGCATTCAAGTTTTCCGCCCCGGTTGGATCAACACAGGTTTGGCTGGACGTTTTCAGGGATAACGCGACTGTGCATTTCCGGGTTAGGGATAAAGGAATAGGTATCGAAGCAGAAGTCGTTGAAGACCTGATCGAGAACCACACACGAGGCACAAATTCGGCTCACATCGAAGGAACAGGCGTTGGCCTGTCACTTGTCAAACGTACCGCAGACGCCCATGCGGGACACTTTTCACTTTCAAGCGGTAAAGACGGCGGCACTGAAGCGACCATTGTTTTGCCCGTTTTGGCGTGAATTATCAGTCAAATCAACACCCATCCAATCCACCGGTTTCGATTGGAGCACTCGCCGCGTGATTATCACACGCGCTCACCACAGCCCGTAATGCACAGTCAAAAGTCAGTTCAATGCCCCCAGTATCTACCCCACCAACTCATGCCACGCGTCAAAGCGGAAATGGGCCGGTCCGAGTCATACTCGTGGAAGACGACCTTGATCTGAAGCAGGGATTGACTGATTTTCTGCGGTTGAACACCTTTGCCGTCACAGCCGTTGGAAACGGCAAGGAATTTGACCTGGCATTGGGCACGGAGGATTTTGACGTCGCCATACTCGACGTCAATCTGCCGGATACCAGTGGATTTGACATAGCGCAGCGCCTGAAGAAGACAACCAATATTGGCATCATCATGCTGACCGCCCGCACATTGCGGGACGATAAACTTCGCGGCTACTCCGAAGGCGCAAATCTCTACCTGACAAAACCGGTTGATGGCGATGAACTGGTGTTTGCCATCAAAAATCTGGCCGACCGGCTTCGCCAGAGCGACAAAAATGCACAACCTGCCCGGCCTACCGGCAAGTGGTCGATAGACCGGGTCGGCCAGCGGCTCACCTCTCCGCAGGGCACGGTCATCAAACTGTCCGGCCGTGAGGCGACATTGCTTTCAAAATTGGCAGAAGACAGTAAGCGGATCATTGGCCGTCACGAACTCGGCCTTGCCATGGGATATCAGACGCTTGCGGACACCCGCAGTCTGGACGCCGTCTTGCAGCGATTGCGCGTAAAAGTGCGCGAAAGCGGTGCCGAACTGCCCATCCATGTTATACATGGTGTCGGTTTTCAGCTCTCCAGCGAAATTACCCTCCGCTAGAATTTCAGCTTCCACTGGTGCGGTTCATGCAGAGCCCGGCCAATCACCCGGGCTCTCGGTGTTATTACAGTCCGCCGCGAGAGCTTTAGGGCCGTTAAGCAGCGCCAAACACCACACGGTCGCCGGAGGTTGCGACGCAGTCTTCCTTGAGGCTGATAATGTGCATGTCCTTTTCAGCCCGCACTTCTTCCAGTAACGTACCGAAACTGTCGTAGATACGCGTCAGGATATCACCGGCATTGACATAATCATGCGGTTTGCAGGCCTGGACAGCCAGACCACTTTCGGTGCAGCGGACGATAAACCGTTCTGTGGTGACGATCTGGTCGGCAAAAACCGTTACCTCACCTTCGACCATACCGAGATGACGCATGCTGTTTTCCAGTCCAAAAAGACCACTCTGCACAATCTCCTCCTCAACTCGGTTGGCATGGCCCAGTTCGAGCATAAAGGATGGAATACCCAGCGCCATACACTCCATGTCGAGTGAACCGGTCAAAGGCACCGGCTCGTCATTCTTGCCGAGCGTATCGACACTGCAATTGAGATGGATGCCATTTGCCAGCAAAAGTTCCAGTGCACGCTTTTCAGTCTCCGGATGTCCGGCATATTTCAGGACGGAGTAGGATTTGGAGCAATTGGTGACGCCAGACGCATGCAAGTCTATGAGGTAATCTGCATTCTGCTTGATCTCGTTAAAATGGTGGTAGGCGATCTGCTTGGTGATCGGGCCGACCGGTTTGCCAGGATAGCTTTCACCCAGATTACCGCCATCGTGCGGCGTGAAGCGGGTCTTGGCAAAAAAGGCCAGCGGGTTGCTGATCGGGGTGATGATCACCACACCAGACAGTTCTGCCGGATTGATCTTGTCAACCAGACGCAGGGCAGAGATGACACCGTTAAATTCATTGCCGTGAATGGCAGCGTTGACCCACAGACGCGGGCCATCTTTTGCGCCGTTGATGATATGGACCGGCAACGTCACCATCTCCCCGGTCGCAAGCGGCGCAACCTCGATAACGCCTTTCGCCTTGGCGCCCGGGGCCGCAGTTGCAGTACCGACAGTTACATTCTTCAACATGTTTAAATCCCCTTTTTGATTTTACGCGGCAACAGCCTGAAGGCTGGCGCAGAAACGCTGTATACGCAGGCAGGCTTCCCTCAGGTCTGCGATATCGCTGGCGTAGGAAATGCGGAAATGTCCCGGCAATCCGAAACCTTCACCGTGAACAAGTGCAACGCCTTCACTTTCCAGCAAGGCGGCGGTGAAATCCTCACTGGTATTCAAAACCCGGCCATTGAACACTTTGCCAAGTGCACCTTCACAGGACGGAAACACATAAAATGCACCCTCAGGCACAAGGCAGTGAATTCCGTCTGCTGCATTGAGCATATCCACCACAACGTCACGGCGTTCATGGAATGATTGCAGACGCTCAGCAAGAAAGCCTTGTTCGCCATCAAGAGCGGCAATTGCGGCACGCTGTGCAGGCACTGAAGCACCCGATGTTGTCTGCCCCTGCGCCTTTTCCATGGCGGCAATCAATGCACGCGGGCCGCCCGCGTAACCAATACGCCAACCGGTCATCGCATAGGCCTTTGATACGCCGTTCACCGTCAGCGTACGCTCCTTCAGCCGCGGTTCGACCGCAGCAGGTGTTGCAAACGGCAAATCATTGTAGATCAGGTGCTCATAGATATCGTCCGCCATAATCATCAAATCGGGAAATTCAACGAGTACGTCGGTGAGTGCCTTCATCTCATCGTGAGAATAAACGGCACCGGACGGATTGGACGGTGAATTGAGCATCAACCAGCGTGTCTTCGGCGTGATCGCCGCACGCAATTGCTCAGCGGTCATCTTGAAACCGTTACTAGCAGCCGCTGCGACAATCACCGGCGTACCGCCAAACAAAGCGACCATCTCTGGATAGGAGACCCAGTAAGGCGCCGGGATGATCACTTCATCGCCTGCATCGAGCGTCGCAAGCAGCGCATTGGAAATCACCTGTTTGCCACCGCTGGAGACGATAATCTCGTCTTCCTTGTAGGCCAGCCCGTTGTCACGTTCGAACTTGCGCTGAATGGCCTGACGCAACTGCGGCAAACCGGGCACCGGGGGATAGGTCAGGCCGCCTTTCATGATCGCCGCGCATGCAGCTTCCTTGACATGCTCGGGCGTATCGAAATCCGGCTCGCCCTGGCTGAGCGCGATGATGGAAATGCCCTGCGCGCGCATTTCACGCGCCTTGCGTGTTGCCGCAATCGTCGCAGAAGGCTTTATACGGGTCAGCGCGTTGGAAATTTTAAGCATGCGGATACTCCTTCCAGTCAAACGATCTGGCATTTCGAACAGATTTTAAAAGTCGGTTTAGAGCACGCCGTGCGTGCGCAGCGCTTCGTTGACCCAGGCGCGATTGTTCTCGCCCTTTTCAATCGCCACGAGCTGGCGGGTTTCCGCCTCATGTTTTTTCAGTGCGGCCGCATAGACGGTTTCAACTTCGTCAAAAGCAATCGCCAGCGCACCATCATCGTCTCCGATGACCAGATCGCCCGGGTGTACCACGGTGCCATCGATCGAAATCGGCACATTGATCTCGCCCGGACCGTCCTTGTAAGGACCACGATGCGTTACACCGGCGGCAAACACCGGGAAGTCATGTTCCCGGATCCAGGCCAGATCACGTATCGCGCCATCCAGCACTACACCTGCCAAACCGCGCTGGATCGCGTGCGACAGCATCAACTCACCCATCAGGGAATTCGTGACATCGCCCCCGGCGTCAACGACAAGCACATCACCCGGCAATGCTATATCGAGCGCCTTGTGGATCATCAGATTGTCACCGGGACGGGTCCGGACAGTGACGGCAGAGCCTGCCAGCACACCCTTGCGATGCATCGGGCGGATGCGTGGACCGAAACCCGACATACGCGACATGCAATCGCTGACATTGGCAACAGGCAAGGCTTTGAAGTGCTCGACCATACGCTGATCGACACGGCGTTCAATCGTTCCGATCTTAAAGCCAATCATGACGTCATTCCTTTATTTCGTTGCACCCACAGGAGTGCGATCTTCAGTAACCCCGGCATGCCACCCCTTCAGGGCGCCTACGAACGAGGAGATAAGGACGTGGGTAACGCGATCAGCGTCCAGAGACCTGATATTGATGAGGTCAAGAATATCGCGCGGATCGAACATGGTATTGTAGAGCATCGCAGCATCTTCCAGCATGGTCGAGGGCAGCCCACTCTCTGCCAACGCGCCAAGCAGAGCGCGGCGGCGCGCCTCGACGCCAAGAACCGTACTGGCAACCTGTCGGTGCATGCGTTCCAGAAAACCCTTGCGTGAACGCACCTGGACAAGAACCTGTCCGTGCTCGATCACCACATCGACCCAGAACCGACTAATCACGTAGAGCAGTGCAGTCCCTGTTTCCTCACGCGTCACCGAGAAGTCCCGCAGCTCTGTCATGATACGGATCAGATAGGCTTGGGTGACCTCTTCAAGCGACTGGAAATATCGATAGGTTGTCGCTGTCGACATACCGGCCGCCTTGCCAAGATCGCTCATCGTTGCAGGCAACTTACCAGCGTTGAGAAGCTCTTCCATCGCATCGATCAACTGATCACGGCGAAGCATGACACGGGCGTTGAAAGGTGTTTCGTCCGGCTTTCCGGAATTGGGCGGTGTCATGCGGCAAACCCTCTTTTTTGCATTTTTTGCAACCCGGAATTGTTAATGGATTCGCGCCAGAAAATCTCGGGTGCGTGGATGCTGTGGATTGGCCAGCATTTCCTTTGGTTCCCCGGCTTCAACGATCTGTCCGTCGGCCATGAACACCAGATGGTCACCAATTTCGCGCGCAAACGAGATTTCATGTGTCACGATAATCATGGTGATGCCGGTCTTTGCCAATTCGCGCATGACATCCAGCACTTCGCCCACCAGTTCCGGATCGAGTGCGCTGGTTGGCTCGTCGAAAAGGATGAGTTCAGGTTTCATCGCCAACGCTCTGGCAATCGCTACGCGCTGCATTTGCCCCCCGGAAAGCTCGGCCGGATAGGAATGGGCCTTGTGTCCGAGACCAACCTGCTCAAGCAGCTTGAGGGCCTCGGCTTCAGCCTGCGCCTTTGCCACGCCCTTCACCTGGACCGGTGCCTCCATGACATTCTGCACGGCAGTCAGATGCGGGAACAGATTGAACCGCTGGAAGACCATGCCCATACGGGCGCGCTGGGCAGCAATGTGGCTTGAGGAAAGCTCCCGTAAATTGGCGCCTTCCCGGACATAACCGATCAGTTCGCCATCAACGGTAATGGTGCCGGAATTCGGTGTTTCCAGACGGTTGATGCAACGGAGCATAGTGCTTTTACCGGAGCCCGATGGGCCAATAATACATGTAACTTTGCCGGCCTCAATATCGAGGTCGATGTCTTTAAGCACATGTACCGTGCCGAAATACTTATTGAGGGAGTGGATCTGCACCATAGCGACCATCTCTTTTCTCCTTATGCCTTGCGCGGTTTGCGTGCCATGGAGGTGAATCCCTGGCCGACACGGCGTTCGAGGTAACCCTGCAGCAGGCTGGCGAGAGTGGTGACGACGAGGTACCAGAAGGTCGCAACCAGCAGCAGCGGGATGACCCGGAAGTTCTGCGAATAGACATTTTGAACCGCAGTCATCAGTTCACCACCGGCGATGAACGCGACAAGCGAGGTTGCCTTGAGCAGTGAAATGACTTCATTACCGGTTGGCGGCACGATGATGCGCATGGCCTGGGGAAGAATGATGCGGCGGATGAGTTTGCCGTCCTTCATACCGAGAGCACGTCCTGCCTCGGTCTGTCCGTGATCGACCCCCAGAAAACCGGCGCGGACAATTTCTGCCATATAGGCCGCCTCGTGCAGGGCAAGTCCGAGAACAGATGCCACGAAGCTCGAGATCAAGAAGTTGGTCGACACCGAATAATCGATACCGAACAGCGGAACAACCAGACCGATGCGCGGCCAGAGCAGAGCAAGATTGAACCAGAATACCAGCTGGACAATCAGCGGAACGCCACGAAAGAACCAGATATAAACCCGCGCCACCCATTCCAGCACAGGGTTGCCGGACATCGCCATGATGGCGAGAACAACACCGAGGACTGTGCCGATTGCCATGCACAGCGCGGTGAGCACGATTGTGTTTACAAGGCCGTACAGGATCGCTTCATCGAAAAGATAATTCCACACGACATTCCATTGCAGGTTCTCGTTTCCGGCCAGCGACAGGAAAAGAGCTGCGAGAATGGCGATAACGACGACTGCGGTGATCACGCGCCATGGATGTCTGGGTGGGAGAAGTTTTGGTTCAGTGGAAGTCTGTACGGCCATGCTTTTTATCCTTGGTCTCTTGGGTAACCTTACTCAGCCAGAGGCTTGGTGGAGGTGCCGTTGAAAACCGGTTCTTTCAGGGAGAGGCTGGAGAGTTTGTATTTCTCAAGAACCTTGGCGTATGTACCGTCGTCCATGATTGCCTGGAAACCTGCCATCAGTGCGTCAGCCAGCTCCTTGTTACCCTTCTTCACGCCTGCACCATGATATTCCGGGCGGAAGGGCTCTCCAAGAATTACGAGGTTCTGACCAGATGCCTCAATGCCAATACCCACACCGTAGGCCTGAACAAAGGTCGCCGCACGGCCGGTCTCAACCTGCAGCTGGGCCTCAGCAGGGCTCGGAACGATCAGAATATTAAGTGCTTCCTTGCCCTCGGCCTTACATTTTTCGGCCTGTGCTTTCATGACAAGCTCGGAGGTTGTGCCGCTGGGCGACGCTACCGTCTGACCGCAGAGATCGGCGACCTTGGTGATCTTTTCCTCTGTTTCCGGCCGCCCCATCAACACCATGTTGGTGAGGATGTAATCGACGAAATCAACCTGCTCCTGTCGTGCAAGCGTATCGGTGAACGTACCAATTCCAACATCAACACGACCGGCCTGAAGTGCGGGGATCAAGGCTGAATAGGCGATGTTGTTAAACTTCACGTCAACACCGAGCTTTTCGCCAACGGCATGCATGAGTTCCACGATAACGCCGCTGACTTCGCCCTTGCTGTCGACCTTGACGTAAGGTGCGATTGCAGTCGGTCCGCCAACTTGCAGCACACCTGCGGAACGCACCTCCTGCGGCAGAAGCTTGGTCAGCTCTGTCTCTGCCGCAAAGGCAGATGCCGTTGAAATCGAGAGCGCCGCGATGGCCGCGAAAATCGAGGTATGGATGATCCTGCGAGACATGTCATGTTCCCTTTATTGTTTGAAGCATCCTTTGTTGCCCATATTTCAAGCAATCATTTTTGAGAATGCATTCTCAAATAAAACGATCATTCTTTATTGAAGTCAAGCAATGGAAATAAATTTATAATTGATATTTTTCAGATGCTTAAGTTATATTTTCACAATCACCATTTTCAAGTATGAGAAATGTTTCTCATATTTTATCAAGAGATCAAAATTTTTAGCAGGTTTAAATGGCACATGAGTAGCCGGAAAGAGCTTCCCCGCAATACAGTCTTCTTAAACGCAAAAACTCCCCGGTAAACCAGTTGCCGGGGAGTTCTTATAGTGGCCAATTGTCAGTTTAACTGATCGATTTTTTAGCCGTCTTACTGAATTGTCGGCAGGTGTTCGTTGAGGAAGGCGTTGCCCTTGGTCAGGACGGCTTCGGCATCGAGCGGCATGTCGTGTTCAAGGATGAACCATTTCGCACCGGCCTTTTTGGCCGCTGGCAAGATTGTTTTCCAATCCAGGACGCCGGTGCCGAGGGTGGCAAAACCACGCTCATTTTCCGCTGTGCCCGCAGGTGCATTATCCTTCGCGTGGATCGCAAATACACGGCCATTCAATGTGCCGAGAAACTCTGCCGGGTCAGTGCCGCTGCGTGCTACCCAGGCAACATCAAGCTCGCTTTGCAGCTTGGGACCGGCAGCATCGAGCAGAAGCTCAAGCGCTGTCTTGCCGTCAAACTTGACCAGTTCAAAGTCATGATTGTGGTAGGACATGGCCAAACCGGCTGCAGCCAACTTGTCTGCGTAACCACCAAGCTCCTTGCCAAAGGCCGTCCATGCAGCAGCATCAGTCGGGCGATCTTCCGGCTTAAGGAAAGGTACGGTCACAACCGGGTTGCCAACGGCCTTCTGCTCGGCAATGACGCCGTCCAGATTGCCGCGCAGCTTGTCGATCGGCACATGTGACGAGATCACCTTGATCTTGTGTTTCTCAAGCAGTGCAGACAGTTCATCTGCGCTGACCTTCTGCATGTCGACGGTTTCCACTGCCGAGACACCGGCGCGATTGAGAATGGCAAACTGCTCTTCAAGCGTGCCTGCATCGCGCAATGTGTACATCTGCGCTGCAATTGGCAGGGTTTTAGTGTCTTCAGCCAGAACAGGGTTTGCGATACCTGCCGCCATTGCTGCGACCAGTGCCATACCTGCGAATGTTGATTTCAAGGATTTCAAACGCGTAACTCCCTTTTCGTTTGAGCGGTAAACGACACGCAAGCGCCACCCTCCCCGGCCCTGCAGCCGGAGGTGCAAAAGCAGCCTCGAATGTGTGGTGTCGTCTGTTTCAGATAGACTGCGGGTTAGATGTCGATCCCGACCCAAGACGTGGTCTGGCTGGACCGTACTGCCGCATCAATGAACGCAAGCCCCGCAAGGCCGTCGTCAATACCGGGGTAGATCCCCTCCCCAGACGATGTATTCCCCTCCCTCTTTGCTATGATAGCATCTGCGGCTTCACTGTAGATCGTCGCAAACCCTTCCAGATATCCTTCAGGGTGGCCGGATGGCACTCGGCTGACGCGGTTGGCGGCAGGGCCTGCCCCGGCGCCATTGCGTGTAATCAGCCGCTTCGGTTCGCCATAGGGCGTGAACCACAATTCGTCTGGCACGCGGTGGTGCCACTCAAGCCCGCCCTTGTCGCCGTAGACACGCAGCGAAAGTGCATTTTCGTTGCCAACGGCAATCTGGCTGGCCCACAGCATACCCTTGGCACCACTGGCGTATCGCAACAGGATATTGGCGCTGTCGTCTAGTTGCCGTCCGGGCACGAAGGATGTCAGATCAGCATAGATGCTCTCGGGAATTTCACCCGTGACGAATGCTGCAGCGTTAAAAGCATGCGTGCCAATATCGCCAATCGCGCCGCCCGCGCCAGAACGGCTGGGGTCTGTGCGCCACTCCGCGCCCTTGACGCCGGTTGTCTCCACCGCTTCCGTCAGCCAGTCCTGCGCATATTCCGCTTGCACATGACGCAGCTTGCCGATGGCGCCGTTGGCAATCATTTCTCGCATCTGACGCAACATGGCATAACCGGTGTAGTTATGCGTCAGAATAAACAAATTGTCGGACGCCTTGACGATTTCGGCCAGCTTCTTGGCTTCCTCGATCGTCGCGGTCACCGGCTTGTCGCAGATAACATGGATGCCCTTTTCCAGGAAAAGCTTTGAGGGGGCAAAATGCAGATGATTTGGCGTCACGATGGCGACGGCCTCGATACCATCGGCGCGCGCCGCTTCAGCCACAGCCATATCTTCAAACGAAGCATAGGAGCGATCTGCTTCAATACCGAGCATCACGGCCGAGGCGTTGGCGCGGGCAGGGTCGGATGAGAGCGCCCCGGCCACCAGCTCATAACGGTCGTCAAGTCGCGCTGCGATACGGTGAACCGCGCCGATAAATGCACCTTGACCGCCGCCGACCATACCGAGACGAATACGACGGCTGTCGAATTTTTTTGTGCCTGCTGACATGGGATTACCTTTCACAGACCAAGGATGCGAAGGTTGGCGGCTTCATCCACCCCGCTTTTGGCGAAATCGTCAAATGCCCGCTCGGTCACGCGAATGATGTGGTTTTTAATGAAGTCTGCCCCTTCTCGCGCACCATCTTCCGGGTGCTTCAGAGCACACTCCCATTCCAAAACCGCCCATCCGTCGAAGTCATATTGGGTGAGCTTGGAAAACACCGCACCGAAATCGACATGCCCATCGCCCAGCGAGCGAAACCGACCCGGACGATCAACCCAGCCTTGATAGCCGCCATAAACGCCGGATCGGCCGGTCGGATTGAACTCGGCATCCTTGACGTGGAAGGCGCGGATACGCTCGTGATAGATATCGATGAAATCCAGATAGTTCATCGCCTGAAGCACGAAGTGGGACGGATCATAGAGGATGTTGGCCCGTGCGTGATTGCCTGTCGCTTCCAGAAAACGCTCGAAGGTCACGCCGTCATGCAGGTCTTCACCCGGATGCAGCTCGTAGCAGAGATCAACGCCGTTCTCATCGAACGTATCGAGAATAGGTTTCCAGCGATTGGCAAGCTCGGCAAAGGCCATTTCAACGAGGCCGGTCGGACGTTGCGGCCATGGATATACAAACGGCCATGCCAGGGCACCGGAAAAGGTCGCATGGCTTGAAAGACCAAGATGCTGCGAGGCTTTCGCCGCATATTTCAGCTGATTGACGGCCCATTCCTGCCGTGCCTGCGGTTTGCCGCGCAATTCGGCTGGCGCAAAACCATCAAACAACTCGTCATAGGCAGGATGAACCGCAACAAGCTGGCCCTGAATATGAGTGGAAAGCTCGGTGATTTCGACACCGAGTTCGGCAAGGCGCCCTTTGATATCGTCGCAATAGGCCTTGGAAGCCGCAGCTTTTTCCAGATCGAAGAGTTTGGGATCTGTGGGCACCTGAATGCCCTTGTAGCCGAGCGAAGCTGCCCATTGGCCGAGATTGTCGAGCGTGTCGAAGGGGGCTTTATCTCCAACAAATTGCGCGAGGAAAATCGCCGGGCCTTTGATCGTCTTCATATCCATACTCTCCTTGCATTCACAATTTCAGGTATCGCAGCTAAGGCTGCCGCGGTCGGCAGCGCGCCACCGAGCCGCGCACCACCAGTTCTGTGTCCATTACGATTGTCTCGGCTGTCCGTTTGCCGTTCAGCCGCTCAACCATCAGCGCCATGGCCTTGCGACCCATTTCCTGACGGGGCTGCCGCACCGTTGTCAGCGGTGGTTCGAACGCATTGGCGAAGATGATGTCGTCGAAACCGGTGACCGACACGTCACTCGGCACCGACAGGCCACGCGCCCGCAATTCGCTGATCGCACCAATTGCCATCTGGTCGCTCGATGCGAAGATGGCAGTGAAGGAAATACCGCGCTCCAGAAGGCCAGTAATTGCCTGACGACCGCTTTCGATGCTGTAGTCACCGCTGACAAGCAGCGTCTCATCGTAATCGATCCCGGCTTCGGTGAGAGCATCGCGGTAGCCATCAAAACGCTCTTGCGCCAGCGTCTCCGGGAACGGACCGGCAAGATGCACAATCTGCTTGTGCCCGGCCTCGATGAGGTGACGCATGGCATTTTTGGATGCCGCACGGTTGTCGACCTTGACGGTTGGTAGCGCAATGCCGGCAACGGTTTCCGAGGCGATGACGATTGGCGGCAGGTTATCCACCTGATCCAAAAGCTCTGTCGGAAACTGGCCCGTCATCAGGATCAGCCCATCGGCATGTTTCTGCCGGACCATATCGATGTGATTTGCTACCCGGTTCACATCGTTGCGGGCATCACCCATGAGAACCTTGTATCCAGCTTCGCTGGCCGCTTCTTCGACACCCTTGTAGATTTCGAGATAAAATGGGTTGCCGATATCACGAACCAGGAGAATGACGGTGTTGTTGGATTGGCGTCGGAAACTGGCCGCCTGGGCATTGGGCACAAAGTTCGCTTGCCTCACGGCATCGAAAACCTTTTTCCGGGTTTCCGGGCGCACCTTGTCGGGTTGCTGCAGCGCGCGCGACACGGTCGCAATCGACACGCCCGCAATGGCTGCAACTTCCCGGATATTCGAACCTTGTTCTTTGCTCATCTGTTACACACGCAGCTGCTTTTGGCGGCCATAAAGCAGCATCAGCGCAAGTAACGTGACACCGAATATGATCTGCCGGGCCCATACATCTAAGTTGAGTGTAATCAGTACGCTTTGCAGGATGGTTAGCGCAACAGCTCCGGCCATTGTTCCGACATATCCACCGGCGCCGCCCGCCAGTGAAGTACCGCCAATGACAACCGCGATGATCGACGGCAGGACATATTGATCGCCAACCGAAATGAAGGACGTGCCGGTGTAACCGATCACGCAGACCCCGGTCAGCCCCGCAAATAGACCGGACAGGCCATAGAGCAGCGTGCGGATCAGGGAAACTGGCAGACCGACCAGTGTCGCTGCGCGTTCGTTTGAACCGATAGCGTAAATGGCAAATCCAAACGCCGTTCTGCGCAGCATGAACAGCATGATGGCCGCAATGCCCAACCAGACGAAGAGCACGCCAGGAATGCCGAAAATCAGCGGACGGTTGATGAAACCGGCCAGCAGCGGCGCTGCCGCACCCGATGGCACGCCCTGCGAGTACACCACAAGTCCGCCCTGAATCACCGCCGTCATGCCAAGTGTCATGACCAATGGAGGAATACGCACGAAGGTGATGCCGATGCCGTTGACGAGACCGATCAGGAACGGAATGCCGCCAGCGACCAGAATGGCGAGCGGAATACCGGCATTCTGGCCGTTCATCATGTTACCAGCCAGAACAGCGCCTAGCGAGATCATGGCACCGACCGAGAGGTCGATACCCTCACGTCCGCCAAGGATCACAAGGTTCTGACCTGCCGCGACGATGCCGAGAATGGCGGCAATAGTCAGCAAACGAACGATCTGCGAGCCCTGCGCAAAGCCCGGTGACAACAATTCGCCAACCAGCAGAAGGAAAACAGATGCGCCAATGGCAATGGTTAAGGGATCGGTGAGCAGAGTTTTGATTTGCAAGCCCGGATTTGTCATATCAACGCCTCGTCACCAGAACGCCACCGGCAAGCGCCGTCAGCACAATCAAACCCTGCACCAATGTCTGGTACTCGAAGGGCAAGCCCGCAAAGAAAATCACATTGCCGATCATGCCAAGCACTAGCGCCCCAGCAATCGACCCCGTCGAACTGCCAAACCCGCCAGAAAGCGCCGTTCCGCCCAAAACTACCGCCGAAATGGATGACAGCGCCAGACTTGCGCCCAGCAATGGGTCGCCCGATGCGGTTTCACCGGTGAGGCAGAGCGCCGCCAGCGCCGAAAACAGGCCGGAGATCATGTAAGCGCCGATACGAATACCGGAGAGACGAAGACCAGTCTGAAAAGCACCGGTGCGATTGCCGCCGACCGCCAACAGATGCACATGAAACGGAATACGCGACACGATCAGTGTGAAGGCAATACCGGCGAACAGAACCCACACCACAAAAGGCAAGCCGATGAAGCTGCCGGAATAGGTTTGCCAATAGGCTTCAGGGACCGGAAGACCAGCCTGCGGCAACACCCAGATAGCAAGTCCGGCAAAAATGATGCCCGTGGCAAAGGTCGTGACAATCGGCTGAAAGCGCAGGCCGGAAATGAACAGGCCATTGACCAGTCCGCATACCAGACCAACAATGCAACCTGCCGCCATTCCTGCAAACACAGCACCGGCTGACCCGCCAAGCGCCGCAATCACGCTGACCGTAACAACATTGGCAAGTGCCACGATGCTGCCCACCGACAAATCAATGTCGCCAGCGAGAATGACATAGGTTTGGCCGATGGCAACGAGGATTAGCGGAAGAAATGTCGTCAGGTTGGATTGCAACACCGACGGCTGAATGAATGTGGGCTGCAGAAACGTGTTGACCGCAACAAGAATAGCGAGAACGACAAGCGTTATGATCCAAGGTTGCTTGCGTAAGATACCGGACGAACTCATGCGGCGTCTCCATAGGCGGCGCGTGTCATGTTGATGGGGGTCATGTCTTCTCCGGTCAGTTCTGCCGAAATACGACCGCCGTTGAACACCAGAATGCGGTCGGCATATTCAAGAATTTCCGCGTCCTCGGACGAGTAGAAAAGGATGGTGGCACCGGCATCGGCCTGCTGGCGCATTAGGGCAAAAAGGTCTGCCTTGGCACCAAGATCGATGCCCTTGGTCGGATCATCCAGCAACAGCAGCTTCGGCGCGGTTGCCAGCCAGCGGGAAATGAAGATCTTCTGCTGATTGCCGCCGGAAAGCGTGCCGATCGGCATATCCATGCCGGCAAACTTCGTTTTCATATCGTCAGCGACTTTCTGCACACGCGGTTTCAGCGTGGCAGGGCGGATCAGCTTTTTCTTTTCGCGCACCATCAAAGCGGCGACGAGATTTTCAAAAATAGAACGCCCCTGAAAGGAGGCGTCACGGCCACGATCTCCAGAGACATAGGCGAAACCGTTATGAACGGCCTGTGCCGGCTTGGCGATGGTCACCTTCTGGCCGGCAAACTGCACATCCCCAGATGTAAAGGGATTGGCACCGAACAGCCCTTTCAAAAGGGCCGATTGACCTTGTCCCTGCAGACCCGCCAGACCGAGGATCTCTCCCGGATAGGCTTCAAGCGTCACACCACGCACACCGGTGCTGATCGCATTTTCCACCTTCAGGCTGGCTGGAGCGGCCAAACGTCCCTGCTGGCGAGCCGGTGCGGCGCGGACATCCCCAACCATGTCATGAACAACAGCTTCACGGGTGGTAGTGGAGGTATCGAGTTCAGAAATTGTCGCGCCGTTCCTCATCACGGTGATGCGGTCACAAACGGCAAATACTTCGTCAAGACGATGGGAAATCATGATGGTAGAGACACCATCGACCTTCTTGGCCCTGAGAATTTCGAAGAAACGCTGTGACTGGCGGCCGTCAAGTGCTGCCGTTGCCTCATCCATGATCATCAGGCTGGCATTCTGCGCAAAAACTTTAAGAATTTCGACAAGCTGGCGCTGGTCCGGCGGTAAGTTGCCGACAATCGCGTCCGGCTCAAGCCCTTCTCCGGCAACACCGTCAAACAGTGCAATCAACTTGCGCGCCTCGGCGATCAGGGCCTTGCGATCGACAAACACGCCGCGCTTCGGCTCTCGTCCGAGAAAGATATTATCGGCCACGGACAATTGCGGGATCAGGCTCAACTCCTGATAAAAAAGCGCAATTCCTGCATTTTCGGCGTCACGCGGGCTTTTGAAGTGTACTTCGCTGCCGTTGAACTTGATGGCGCCACTGGTCGGGGCTACTGCACCCGCCACAATCTTGCATAGCGTGCTCTTGCCGCAACCATTAGCGCCGAGCAGCGCGTGGATTTCACCACGGCCGACCGTCAGCTTACCGGCTGTCAGGGCACGCACGGCACCAAAATTCTTCGTTATGCCGGCCGCTTCCAAAGCGTTCGCCATCGCATGTCTCCGAATTGTACTTGTCATTGGCGGACATGGGAAAACACACATTGTCCGCATTCGAATTGTGAAATCCGGGCTGGCGGCTATCGCCAGCCCGAAGGCCATTTTATTTGAAGAACTCGCCAGCCTGTTCAGGCGTCACGGCTGCAGTCACAGACCAGTAGCCTGGCTTGCCGTCTGCAGCCTTGATGTTGTCAGCAAGGTTTTCGTTGTTCACGAAGGGGATCGGAATATAGATGGCATTGCCATAGGTACCGCCAAAAACGCCGTCCTTGAATTCCTTGCCCTGCAGCTTCAGCACAGCAACGTTCAATGCGCTGGCCATAACGCCGGGAGGGTTGACTGAAGCACCGGAATTGAACTTTTCGGCTTCCCAGCGGGTCATGAAGTCCTTGCGGATTTCACCCGTCGCAGCAATGTCCTTTGCCTTGCCGGCGGCTTCGATTGCGCGCCATGCACCATCAGCCATGCCGTCCTGAACCCAGACGCCGCTGATATCAGGGTAGGTTGCGAGAAGGTTCTGCATGGCCTGCTGACCCTGCGCCTGGTCCCAGCTGGCATTGGCTTCGTTCAGGACCTTGATGTCAGGATATTTGGCAAATACTTCGCGGTAACCGGCGACGCGGGCTTCGTTGGCAGGGTTGCCTGCAATGCCGTTGATCGCAACAACGCTGCCCTTGCCTTGCAATGTATCTGCAAGCCACTGCGCGGACTGTGCAGCCCATGCCTTCTGGTCGATACCGACATAGATGGCATCCTTGGAGGATACTTCCGCATCTGTCGCGATCACGAGGATGTTGCGTGCCTTGGCCTGCGCAAAGATCGGGTCAAAAGCAGTCGGGCTACCCGGATTGATCAGGATCGCATCAACGCCCTGGTTCATGAAGTTCCTGATGTGGCCAATCTGTCCCTGCACATCGACATTGCCGCTCTGGACAACAACCTCAACCTTGACGCCCTTTTCGCCCCAAGCCTTTGCAGCAGCCTGAGCCTCTTCGATCATCTGCGTGCGCCACTCACTGCCGACGAACGAGTTGGAAAGACCGATCTTGAAGCTCTGCTCCTGGGCGTGCACGGACGTACCGGCCGCAAGCACCATCGCAGCGGCAGCCATCAAATGTCTAAACATGAAATTTTGCTCCTCCAAGCACGGATATACACTATGAAACCGTTTACATCGACGAATGTAACCGGTTTCACTATTGAGTCAATCCTATGACACCTGTTTTGTTGTCGCTGGGATAACGGGCTAAAAGATGAAATAAAGCAGCCTGTTCAGAGAATAGGCGCGCAACATCCCGGCATTGAACCGTAGTGTCAGGGACTGACAATTCAATAAAAGCGGAGTGTCCTCTCATTGCTGATACAGCATTGAGAGGACAATCCGATAACGATCCTTCGTGACGACGGAAGGCGAGAAGCCGATTGTATTGTTTGGGGACGCCTCAGCTGTCCACTAAGGCCGCCTTCTGTTGTTCACCCAGTAACTTCAGGGCAACAATCGACGCGTTTTTCACGTGTTGCGAGGCGTACTTCCGTGCGGCCTCGGCATCGCGTGACTGTAAAGCCTTCGTGAGTGCATCGATTTCTGCAAGGCTCTGGGAAATCCGTTCGGGGTGCATAAGAGACGTTGCGCGCAGAATATTGATGCGTGAGAAAAGGCTCTGGAGGACCTCCCGCACCAGCGTGTTGCCACAGCGCCCGAGCATGATCGAATAAAGACGGCTTTTGGCTTCAAGCACCTCGGCCGTTTCGCCAGCAAGTGCGTGGCCGCGCAGAACCGCCGCTTCGCGGCCAAAGGCATTCAAGTCTTCATCCGAGCCACGCGTTGCAAATTCCTGGGCAGCAAAACCTTCCAGCAATTCACGAAGCGCGTAAATTTCGCCGGCTTCTTCAAGCGAAATGCTGGCGACAACTGGCCCCTTGTGGGGGACGATTTCCACCAGCTTTTCCGCTTCGAGCTTGCGCAGTGCCTCGCGCAGAGAAGTCCGGCTTACACCAAGCTCCTCGCACAATTCACGCTCGACGAGGCGGCTGCCCGGAGCATATCGACCCGAGGTGATGCCGTCTCGTACGGCGTTTTCTATCTGCCGGCGGAGCGTATCCGCTTGCAAGGCAACCCCACGCACAACCATCAGTAATTCCTATATTACATTATGACCATCCGACATTTACATGATCCGCAGGTCTGTAACAAGTTGTGTCCGCCGACGATAAAGACCCGTAGTCTACACGTGGAATGCCGTACCGGACGGTGATCAGGCACCTGCAGATGCGAATTGCTCGGCCGTCACTTCTTCTTCCCACACGGTCTTGCCGATAGAAACGGCAGTGTGAAGGAGGTAGCTCGTGGCCGTTGCACCGTGCCAGTGACGCTCTCCCTCTGGAATCCAGACAATATCTCCCACACGAATACGTTGAGCTTGTTCACCATCCACACAAACCCAGCCTTCGCCGGCAACAACGGTCAGCACCTGCCCGGTCTCATGGGTGTGCCAGTAGGTACGTGCACCGGGCGTGAAGAACACATTGTTGATTGTCACGCCATCGGTCGTCGGCATGATCGGGTCAGCATGAACCGTTCCCGTAAATGTCGAAGATCTAACTTCGGAAACCGCGCCAGTCTGGCGGCCATGGAAAATCTTCATCACATCAGTCCTTTTTGTTGTGCAGGCGAACGCCGCCCGAAATGTCCCCGATTGCATCAACGACGCGATTGCTGATCACATCGCCATAACCAAGCGCAGTCGCAAGACCAAAGCTGGCCATGGGCCCGGCAGAGTTGAGAGACGAAACGCCTAGTTCGTGTAACATGTCACAATAGAGCAAAACATCCTTGGTCATCAGCTTGCTGGTCAGGCCGCCTTCCAGATAATCACCGTCGACAATCCTAGGGAAGCGGTTCAGCGTTGCGAAGTTAACACCACTGCTGGCATTGAGCACATCCAGCAGCTTGTGCAGATCAAGACCGGCCTTCTTGCCCGCCACCATGACTTCCGCCGTCGCAGCAAGGCTGACGGCGTTGAGGAAATTGTTGAGAAGCTTGGCGGTGTGACCCGCGCCGCAGTCGCCCATGACGATCACTTTGCTGGCAATCAGCGAAAACACGGGCTGCAACCGTTCAATGGCGCCGGCGTCGCCGCCCACCATCAGCGTCAGGGCGCCTTTTTCGGCAGCGGCAGCGCCACCGGAAATTCCGGCATCAACCAGGAACGCACCCTTTTCCGCAAAAAGACGGGCAAGTCTTTTGGTCGAGGCGGCCGACGCCGTGCTCATATCCGCAACAACCTGTCCGGGGCGGATATGCTGGAGAACTCCATCTTCGCCCTCCACGACACGTTCGATCACGACGCTGTCAGGCAAAGAAAGCAGGATGATATCTGCGCCTTCCATCACCTCCCGAATGCTTTGGGACGGTGTCGCACCAAAACGCGCTGCTGCCTGCGCATCCTTGTCGTAACCGAGGACTTCGACGCCGCCTGCCACGATGCAGCGCGTCATGCGTCCTCCCATATTGCCAAGTCCGATAAATCCCACTTGCGGATTAGACATCCTGCTTATCCTCGATACAGCACCCAATTCCGTTGCCAGAATGCTGGCATTGCGGGCGCGTTTTCCTCACTCACGCTCATCCATCGCCAATGGCACTGGCGCGCGGACAGTTCATTTGCCGCTTCCGTTCAAGGCTTCACCAGCCTTTGCCTGCTCTGCCTGCCATTCCTTGATGGCCGTGCTGGCAGTTCTGAACGCGGCAAGAGCCGCCGGAGCGCCGCAATAGACCATGGCCTGCAACAAAACGGCCTGGATTTGGTCTGGTGTCACGCCGTTGCGCAAGGCACCGCGCACATGCACCGCCAGTTCGTGGTGCTGGTTCATGGCCGTCAGCATGGCGAGATTGAGCATGCTACGGGTTTCAAACGGTAACCGTTCGTCGCCCCAGACCTCACCCCAGCAATATTCCGTGACTAGCCTCTGGGCTGGCCGGTTGAAATCGTCAGCATTTTCCCACGACTTTTCGACGTGGGCTGCGCCCAGCACGCGTTTGCGGTTCTGGAACCCTTTGGCGAAGATTTCGCTTTCAGTTGGCATTCCGATGTGCCTCCCTCGTTATGACTGTTATTGCTATCGGGCTGACCTGGATGACCGTGCTCATTCGCCGGCTCCGTATCCAATCATCGCCTTGGTTTCGAGATACTCGCGCAGTCCCGCCTCGCCCCATTCGCGGCCATTGCCCGAGCGGCCAAAACCACCGAATGGCGCACCGAAGTCAGCAGGCGGATAATTGATATGCACCTGACCACCATTGAGCCGCCGGGCAATAGCTCGCGCCCGCTCACGGTCTGCCGACTGGACATAGGCGGCAAGGCCGTAAAATGTGCCATTGGCAATGGCGACGGCTTCATCTTCACTCCGATAGGGAATGATCGACAGAACCGGACCAAAGATTTCTTCCTGCGCAATGGCCATGTCCGGCCCAACATCGCTGAACACTGTCGGGCGCACATAATAGCCGTCTGGCAGACCTTCAGGACGTTCAGCACCGCCAGCAACAAGTGTTGCTCCTTCTGCCACACCACTGTTGATGAGGCTCAGGACACGATCAAACTGGCTGCGATTGACGACCGGGCCGAGCTGGGTATCGGCGGCATCCGTCGGTCCAAGACGATAGGCATCCGCGGCGTCCGCGGCGATTTTGGACGCGCGGTCCATCAGATGCGCGGGCACCAGCATACGGGTGGGGATCGAGCAGGATTGGCCCGAATTGGTAAAGCAGGCCGCCACGCCTCGACGCACAGCATCTTCAAGATCAACGTCATCAAGCAGAATATTGGCCGACTTGCCGCCCAGTTCCTGCGCGACCCGTTTGACCGTCGGAGCCGCTGCCCGCGCCACCTCGATGCCAGCACGGGTCGAACCGGTAAAGGACACCATGGCAATGTCGTCATGGGCTGCAATGGCAGAGCCAACCGTTGGACCATCGCCGTTGACGAGATTGAAGACACCGGGAGGCACACCCGCCTCATGCAAGACTTCGGCAAATAGAACCGTGCTGATGGCGGAGAATTCGCTGGGCTTCAGAACCATCGTGCAGCCAGCAGCAAGTGCTGGCCCTACCTTCACGATGACCTGATTGACCGGCCAGTTCCAAGGCGTGATCAGACCACAGACGCCAACCGGCTGGTGCCGCAGGCGCGTGCCGCTATCCATGTCCTCTTCGAAACGAAAGTCTCTCAGGACCTTCAGCAGCGCCTCGATATGCAAAGGTCCACGCGCCGCCTGCCCCTTTGTTGCAAAGGTAATGGGCGAACCCATTTCCACACGCATCGCTTCGGCAAACTCATCATAACGACTGTTATAGGCAGCAAGAATCCGCTCAAGCAAAGCAATGCGTTCTTCGACGGTCGTGGCGGCAAAGGCCGGTGCTGCACGTTTGGCGGCCGCCACGGCTCTGTCAACATCCGCTTCATTGCCGAGAGACAGCCGACCAATGACCTTTTCGGTTGAGGGATCGATGAGATCCATGGTGCTGCCACCAACTGGCTCAACCCAGGCACCATCAATATAAAACTTGTCCAGGACGATCATGGCGAAACCCTCAATCCTGTTCCTGCTCGAGCAGGCGATACATTTCGGTGTGATCAGCAGTTGGGCCGACCTCGCCTGCCTGCTCATGCCAGAGGTCGATACCGTTGCGTCCGAAGGTCAGCGGATAATCAACCGATTGCGCCAAGGCACGGGCAATGCCCAGATCCTTGTCCATGAGATGCAGTGAAAAACCGGACCCGTAGGTGCCCGACAACATAAATTGTTTGACCTTGTTTTCAGACGTATTGCTCTTGCCGGATGAGGCGTTGAGCACATCCGTCATCGCCTCAGGCGAAATGCCAAAGCGCTGTGCAACATGCAGCGCCTCAACCGTCACCATCAGCCCGCACGCCGACACGAAGTTGTTGAGCGCCTTGGCCGCATGGCCAGACCCGGCCGGACCGATAAACAGAATGGACCCGCCCATTGCTTCAAGCACCGGCATCGTCTCGGCTTTCACTGTTTCCTTGCCACCCACGAGAATGGCAAGTGTGCCCTCCCGGGCTCGCTTGACGCCACCGGAAACCGGAGCATCAAGATATTCCAGCCCCTGCGCTTCAAGCGTTGCCGCCAGATTGCGGGATCTAACCGGCTCTGACGAGCTCATGTCGATGACCAAAGCCCCTTTGCGCAGTGCTGCTGCCCAACCATTTCCTAGAAGAACCGTTTCAACGATCTTGGAATTCGGCAGCATGGTGATCAGAACATCAGCCTCACTCGCCACATCTTTCGTCAATGGCGATACGGATAGCTCATCACAGATCGCGCTGACCCGCGCCGGATCTGCGTCCGCCACCAGAATGCGAAATCCTGCCTTAACCAGGCATGCGCACATCGGCGCGCCCATCATTCCCAATCCAATGAAGCCTATTGTTTTTCCGGCCATCTGATTGCCCAACCTCACCTGTTTTCATCGCGCTCCGGCCCAATGCCGGAAGTGGTTTTAAAACCTGCCGTTAACGCAGGGCGGAAAAATCCGTTGGAGCAAGGAAACTGTTATCCACCCGCGCAACGATCGGGCGTTCGCGTTCGGTTTCCGCACGCGCAGCGATCCAGTCAGCGTCGGCCTGGAATGCGTTCCATCGCTCTTCACGTTCCGCCATGCTGTTCCATTTGAGAATGTAACCGAGCGTGTGATTGTCACTGCCGACAAGTGTCGTCCAGAAACCCACCTGTTCGATGCCATATTTGTCGAAGAAGCCGAGCGTATGGCTACGGAAACGGTCGAGAAGAGCTGGCAGTCTGGTGGGGGCGCAGTAGTAGACACGCATTTCAAGGATCATCGGATTTTCCTCCCGGATCATCAATCAAGTTTACGTTACATTGCAGTAATACAATATGTCAATAATACAAAATTATGGATCAGATTGTTAATTCGTCGACATCCAGTTTGGCAACCATGCCTTCGGTCTGATTGCTGTAAGCCGGATATCGTTTGAGCACCTCCGGATCGTGCCCGGGAACAATCAGGCGCTTCTCACCGGCCAGCTGCATCAGCCGTCCGTAGCCAGCGATCGTCTGTGAAACGCTGTCGCAAGTCGGGAAAACCCGGCCGGAATTCATATGAGCGTAGTGGTGGGACGCGTCAGAGGCGAGCACGACTGCGCCACGCGCCGTGTTGACACGCACGCATTGAAGGCCGCGCGAATGGCCACCGATATGATGTACGGAAACGCCGGGAAAAAGCTGGTCGTCCCCATTTGCAAAAGCGACCTTGCCTGCGTAAACGCGGCGCACCATGCCCGTCACATCCTCGGCCTCATATGGGTGGTTTAGCGTGTGGTGACACATGCAGGGACCGGTCGCGTATTGCATCTCGCTTTCCTGCATATGGAAGCAGGCATTGGGGAACATGTCGTTGTTGCCGGCATGGTCGTAATGCATATGGGTAATGATGACGTGCTGTACGCTGGCGCAATCCACACCCACGGCCGAAAGGGCCTGATTGACGGGTGTGGTCAGTTCGCGCGCTCGGCGATTGCCGCTGTCCGGATTAAAGCCGGTATCGACAATGATGGTGCGCTTGTCATTGCGGATCACCCACACAAAATAGTCAAGTGGCATCGGCCGGTCATGTTCATCACCGCCGATGAAATTCTGCGAAGATTGCCGCCCGTTATGGGCATATTTCACGGCAAGAACTTCATATGTCTCGTCAGCCATTCCATCCTCTTTACGCTTGCAGCGCGCGGCGCAGTATCCAGAGCCGGGGCGGGTTGAACCGCCCCGGTTATGACGTCCTCACCCGGACACGATGTCCGGGCTAGCATCATCATTTCGGCCAGATCGGCTTTGCAAGCGCCAGATCGTCAGGATAAACGGTAACCGGAATACCCTTCTGCCACTGGATGATCGTCAGGCTGGCGCCTTCGCGATGGCCCTTGTCGTCAAAGCTTAGCGTACCGCCGGGGAAATATTTGGCCGGACCGGCATTCAGCGTTCTCAACGCTTCACCAAGAGCGGCACGGTCACGGCTGCAGCTCTTGTCCAGTGCATCCTTGAACAACCAGATATCGCCATAGGTCGAGATGGCATTCTGCGTCATCCATGGCTCGCCATACTTTTCGTTCAGACGCTTGATCAGGTCTTCCTGACCTTTGGTGCCCCAGTTCGCCACCGCTGACATCACGCCTTCAAGCAGGTCGGCCTGCATGGTGTTGAGTACTTCCGGTTCGGCAATAGCAATACCAAAGGAAACCACAGGTGTGTTGACCCGAAACTCCTTCATCTTCTCAAGGATCAGCTTGCTGTCTGAGATAACCGTCGGTAGGAAAAACAGCAGATCCGGCTTTTGCTGCCGCACTTGCTGCACAAGCGAGGTCGCGTCCGCCAGCGGCGGCGTGAACACCTGCTCGAAGGACAGGTCAAGACCGACATCCTTCAGAAGGCCCTTCTTCATGCGATCAACAGAGGCAAGCGATGCAGCCGTGTTATCGGTGATGATCGCCACGGTCTTTGGACGCGTGCCGGTTTGCTGCTCGGCAAGGTCAAGGATGATCGGCAATGCGATTTGTGCCTGCACACCCGCGGTCGCAGAAGTCTGGAAGATGTTCTTGAAACCGCGGCTGGTGATGAGGTCGGAATAGGACAAGGTCAGAAGCGGCAGATTAGCACGTTCCGTTACTTCGCTGACCGCGAGCGTGAACGAGCTCAGATAAGCGCCAGTTGCTCCGACAAGGCCCGGAAAGTCCGCAACCATGCGCTGGGCAGAGTTGGTGGCTTTTTCAACGGAATCGCCTGAATCGATAGTGACAAGCTGTAGAGGCGCGCCGCCCAGGCAAGCGATGCCGCCGGCTTTATTGACGTCCTCGACTGCCATTTCGGCGCCCATTTTCATGACCTGACCCGGACGGGCATAAATGCCCGATGTCGGCGCGATCAAACCAATCTGGATTGGTTCTGCCGTCTGGGCCTGCGCCAAACCGGCATTCAGCACTGTTGATGCCAGTGCTGCTGTCAGAAAGAATTTTGCATTGCTTTTCATGTGTTCACTCCTCCACACATTATTGCTTTGTTACATTCCAAGATATGCCTGACGGACGCGGTCGTCGGCCTTCAGCGCCTCTCCGTCTCCCTCGAGCACAATTCGTCCCGTTTCCAGAACGTATCCGCGATCTGCAAATTGCAGGGCCTCGGCGACCCGCTGCTCCACCAGCAGGATCGAAAGACCTATGTCACGCCTGATCTCCATCATCTTGTCGAACACAAGATCGGCGGTGGATGGAGCAAGTCCCATGGATGGCTCATCAAGCATCAAAAGCTTCGGAGATGATGCCAAACCACGACCTATGGCCAGCATCTGCTGCTGACCGCCCGACAATGTGCCGGCATACTGGCCAGCACGCTCCTTCAGCACCGGAAACCAGGTGTATATGCGCTCAAGATTTTCTTTCCATTCGCGGCGGCCCTTTTCGGTCGCGGCACCCATTTCCAGATTTTCAAGCACCGTCATCGACGGAAACACCTGCCGTCCCTCTGGAACATGGGCGATGCCCAGATGTGGTCGACTGGATGGCTCAAGGTTGGAAATATCCTGTCCCTCGCAGAGAATGCGACCACCGCGTAATGGAACGATCCCAGAAATTGCCTTGAACAACGTGGTCTTGCCCGCACCATTCGGACCGACAACCGAGATGAACTGGCCCTGGCCGATCGTGAGTGACACGCCGTGCAGAACCGCGATGGATGATGAATAGCCGGCGGTGATGTCTTCGATCTCAAGCATTTGCCACCCATTTCTTTCCAAGATAGGCCTCGATAACCCGTGAATCCCGGGTAACTTCCTGCGGCAGTCCTTCGGTAATGACCTGCCCGTGATCGAGCACAAGGAAGCGATCAACCAGCTGAACCATGGCATGCATCGTGTGCTCGATAATCACGACCGTGACACCTGACGCTGACAGCCGACGGATAACGGCAACCACTTCGACCGCCTCTTCCTTGCCAAGCCCTGCCAATGTCTCATCCAGCAACAGGATGTGTGGTTTTCCGGCCAAAGCGCGGGCAAGTTCCATCAGACGCAGGTCCTTGGTCGAGAGACCCCCAGCAAGCTGGTGCGCGATATGCAACAATCCGACCTGACGAAGTGCATCGTCAGCGATGGTCTCTGCCTCTTCCTCGCTTTTTGCGGTGACGTAAGAGCCGACCTTCACGTTGTCGCGAACACTCATGCGGGTGAACGGACGCATGATCTGGAACGTGCGGCCGACACCGGCCTGACACAGTTCATGCGGTTTACGACGCGCCATATTGACGCCATCAACCATAACCTCACCCTCGCTCGGCAGCTGAAAGCCGTTGAGCAGATTGAACAGCGTGGTCTTGCCAGCACCGTTCGGGCCGATAATGCCGAGGATCATGCCCTTATTGACCTGGAAGCTGACATTCTGCACGGCTTTCAGACCACCGAAGTTCTTCGACATATTGCGCACGTCGAGGACGATTTCGGGGTTGAGTGCTCGGGTTTCCCGGGCCGGAAGCGGTGTGACATTGGCAGCCACCGGCTGATCGGCGATCACAGGTGACGTTTCTTCCTTGCGGCTACGCAAACGGTCACGAATTTTCCAGAACATGCCCTCCGGTGCAGCGGTGATCAGAACCACGATGGCAACACCGTAAACCACGCCCTGAATACCGGGCAGGAAGTTGCCGAGTTCCGCGTGCAGGATTTCGGCAATCGGGATCAGGAAGGACGCACCGATAATCGGCCCCCACAAGGTACCCGCACCACCGAACATCGTCACAGTCAGCGCCTGCGCAGAGACCAGCATGCCAAACACCGACTGCGGTGTAATGACGAGAATGACGACGGCATAGAGCGACCCGGCCATCGCGGCAATGGCACCGCTCAGCGCGATAGCTTTGAGTTTCCATCGCAGGGTATCAATACCGGCAGCCTCGGCAGCTGCCTCGTTCTGCTTGATGGCGATAAGCGCCATGCCGAAACGAGAGGCTTCGATTGCGCGCGACAGCACGACAACGGCGCAGAGGAAGACCATGGCAATCAGCGTGTAGACCCGACCATCCGTGAACTGCATGTAAGCGGCAGGATTGTCGTGGACACGTGGAATGCTGACTTCAGGAAAACCAAGCCATTGGAAGACGTACATCAGTGCCAGCGGATAGGCGAGCATGCTGAGCGCGAAGTAGTGGCCGCGCAGCTTGAAGGTTGGAAAACCAATCAGAACACCGGCAACCGCGCCGATCAGACCCGACACAAAGAACATCAGCCAGGGCGACAGACCCCAGTAGATTTGTGCAAGCACGGTGGCAAAGGCGCCTATGCCGAAAAAGCTGGCATGGCCGAAGGACACAAGCCCGGTATAACCGCTGAAGATGTTCCAGCTCAGGCCAAAAATGGCCCAGATCAGTACCAGCGTCAAAATGAGTTGGTAGTAGGAATTGGTCACAAAGATCGCAAGCACCATGTAGCCAAGCGCTAATGCGAAGAAGACCCTGATAGATTTGAGAACAGACATATTCATCACGTTCTCTCCACGTTGCGGCCGAACAGGCCTTGGGGTCGCAGCATGACAACCAGCAGGAAGCACACGAAGATTGTCGCATTCTGCAACTGGGTGGGCAGGACGAGTGTCGAGAACTGCTGGATGAGACCAATCAGCATGCCGCCCCAGAAGGCACCGATGACGCTGCCGATGCCGCCGAGAACAACACCCGCATACATGATGATGACGTATTCGAGACCGACGAACGGGCTGAACGGATAGTTGGTGGCAAGCAGACCGCCGGCCATCGCCGTAACCGCAGTACCAATGGCGAAGGCCACACGGTGCGACTTGTCGACATTGATGCCCATATAGGTCGCAGCTTCAGCATTGTCGGCCGCAGCACGTAGTGACTTGCCAAGGAAGGTGCGTTGTATCAGCAGCCACAGGCCGATGATGGCGACGGCCGAAAACAGCGCCGTCAGCACACGCGACTTGTTGAAGAACAGCAGGATCGGCATGCTTTCACCAAACGGTTCAAGTGCCCATGCGTCACTCGACAGCGGTGTGCGGATCGATACCAGATCGGCACCAAACAGGATCATCGCGCCATTCTGCAGGATAAGGGCAATACCAAGCGTCAGGATGAGCTGTGCGTAGTGGCCGTCGGCCTCCATGCCCACAGTCCGTGTTCCCGTCACCCGACGGATCATCAAACGGTGGATGATCCAGCCGAACAGGAACATCGCAGGCGCTGCTGCCATGACGGCAACATAGGCGCCAAGTTCAGCACCGAAAAAGGCCTGAATGCCAAAAGCGCCGAACGCGAAATAAGTCGCGTACATGCCGAGCATCATGAAATCGCCTTGGGCGAAGTTAATCACACGCATGATGCCGAAGATCATAGCCAGACCCACGCACATCATCCCGTAAAGCGCACCAACCAGCACACCTGTAATCAGGAGCTGCAAGATGCTCTCAATCAATATCTGAAAGTCGCTCATACGGCTCTTTCTCCTCCTCCAGTTCGGCATAATTGTTCCAGCGCCGCTACAGCGCGTGCGCTGGCCCCGCTCTTCGTCAGGTTTTCAATGGCAAGTTCGATTTGCTGCGCTTGTTGTTTGCCCAGGCGAGTTGCCGCGGCATCGGCCAATCTCTTGCGAACCAGTTCTGGCGACGCTGAACGCACATCATCAAGGAGTTCAACGATCACCTCACCCCGCTTCGTCTCCAACCGGAGTTCCGCGCCCTGACGGGCCGGAAAGGCTCCATCCAGCCTATCGGAAACCGTGATGGTCGTGCGGTCGATCAGGTCTGTGATCGCTGCATCATTGAGCAGCGCATAATTGGCCTCAGCAATCTCGCCACGGGCAATCGTCGCGGCCATGCCAAAGAAAATACTCATCTTTGCCTGCAACGGCGTCTCAAATGGACCGCGATAATTGCAGCCCGGATAATTCAGCGCGGCGTTGTAGGTCGACAGGTGGATCTTCTCGACGCTATCGCCATCTCCCACCCGGTTGATGGCTGCCAAAGCCACCTGACAAGGTGACTGTGCAAAATTGCAGGCAGGCACTTCCTTGTTGAAAACCGCCATGATTTCAAACGCGCCATTTGGATAAAGCGAGATACGCTCAGTCGGCAGCGGAATGCCAAATGCGGGAAACAGGCCGGCAACACCATCAAGCGCGCTGTCTGACCCTTTGGCACCGAGTGCGGCAAGTTTCACAGCACTCAGTGCATTGCGGGCCGCAAAACCGGGGTGAAAATACATGTCGTCAGCGCCGCTATGCGGCCACTCGTTGAGACCACCAAAGGCATTTGCAGCAAGCGCCAGCGCGTTGACTGTCTTGTCCTGATCGAGACCAAGCAATATTGCGCCAGCCAGTGCGCCTGAAAGTGGGCCTATCAGGCCCGTGGGACGAAAACGCCGCGCCATATCTGGCGTTATCAGCGCCCGCCCGACCCGACCGCCGATTTCATAACCCGCAATAGCTGCTTCCAGTGGATCTGCGACAAGGTCAGGGTTTTCGGCAACGAGCGCCAGAACAACTGGCCAGACCACGACACCCATGTGGCTGATACTGCCGGCATGCATGTCTTCGCGCACCAGGCCGTGGCCACGAACGCCATTGGCGAAGGCTGCATCCAATGCACCAACAGTCGCCGCCTCACCAATCACGGCGCACGGGCCATTGCCGCCAACCGCGACAGCCAGTGCCTGCCTGCTCCACGGTAGATCGGCAGCCTCGATTGCGCAGGAGATGAAGTCGGCAAGGCAGGTGGCTGCCTTTGCCCGGACCTCGTCCGGGAAGCCGCCTTCAGGTTTTGCCTGAGCGACAAGTTCGCGCAATAGCGCATTGCTTCTCATTGAACTCTCTCCCTTTTGGCCCTTGGTCAGCCCGCCTAAAGGCAGGCATGAGCAAGGGTTCGGGCGCCCGGAAAGGGACAGCCCGCCTCCATTCATGCAAATTGGCAAACCCGTCGCGGCCGCGCTTCAAGCGCCCGCGATTGACATTCCACAGTCGATTTTCAGAGATACGCCGGTAATGCAGCGCGCATCATCCGAGGCCAGAAACACCACGGCATTGGCAACATCTTCCGCCTCAGGCAAACGGCCGAGCAGCGACTTCGCCTCCCGTTGCGCCCAGCCAGCATCCGTAATGACTGCGCTGGCTCCTGGCGTGCGCACCGAGCCGGGCGCAACAGCATTCACCCGCACACCCTTGGCGCCCAGTTCGGCAGCCTGTTGGCGCGTGAAAGCATCGATTGCGCCCTTGATTGTCGTGTAAACCGAGGTGCGGCCAACAGCCATCGAAACAGCAATGGATGAGAGATTGATGATGCTGCCGTTTGCGCTCTTCTCAATGAACGGCGTCGCCGCCTGCGTTGCCCAGAGAAAACCCTTGATGCCAACATCCAGCATCCGGTGCACTTCATGTTCGGGAAATTCTGCCAGTGGCGAATAATGGAAAACAACGGCATTGTTGACGAGAATGTCGAGACCGCCATCTGCGGCAAATGTATTAATCTCCTTATGAACGGCCTGACGGTCGCTGACATCGCAGGCCAGAGCGACAAGATCAACATGCGCATTTTCGGAGATCACAACGTCCAAACGTCCTGCATCATTATCGAGGACGCCAACGGTGGCCCCAGCTTTTGCAAGACCAACTGCGATAGCAAGACCGATACCGTTCGCGCCTCCGGTGACAACAGCACGCAATCCCTCCAGTGCCGGCATGCAAACCTCCCCTTTTGCGTTACCTAATCCTTAAAATGGGTAATATCACAAAATGACAATAATACAATCATAAAATTCACACCACTCGACCACCCTGTCCCACTAATTGCACGGCAGGCGACTGTCTTATCGTATCCGCAATAGGATGAGGCAAAACCACCACCGCTTGCCCGGGCCTAAAATCGTGAAAGGCCTTATTTCGCACCGTCTTTCAGGCGATGGCAAACAACGCATTATTAATAACAGATATATAATATACATACATTTGGAGCGATCCTCACCGATTACCGGTACCGAGGGTTGTCCGCTCCAAGTCACGGCAACTTCGAGGAGGAGTATTCCGTGACTTCATATGGGGGAGCGTCATGATTTTCAGATCTGCCACAAGCCGCAATATTTTCTCTGTTGCAGCAGCTGGGGTGCTGACAACAGCGGCTGCGGCTGGAATTCTATTCTCGATCACCTACAGCGACATGCGGGAAGCGAGCATCACTCGCATGAAACAGATCACGGAATCGGGTGCCGCCGGGATCGCCAAGGATATGAGCAACGCCGTCCAGGTGGCGAGCGGCATTCGCTCCAGCCTGACAGCGATGCAAACCGCGCAAAAGGCCGATCGTACAGCGGCTGATGCCATGCTAACCGCAACCCTTCGCGACAACCCCGCCCTTCTGGCCACATGGACAGCTTGGGAGCCGAACGCTTTCGACGGCCATGACGTCGATAACACCGGTCAGACGGGGCATGATGCGACAGGACGTTACGTTCCTTACATGTCGCGCAGCGGCGACAAGATCGCACACGATCCACTTGTGGACTACACCGTACCTGGCGTTGGCGACTATTACCTTCTGGCCCGCGACAGCCAGAAAACGGTTGTCATTGAACCCTATGAATACCCGGTTGATGGCAAGACCGTGCTAATCACATCCGTTGCCATGCCGATTATTGAAGATCGCAAATCTGTTGGCGTTGCAGGCATCGACATCTCGCTCGCCGCCGCAAACGAAACAATTTCAAAAATCCATCCGATGGATACCGGTTTTCTGGCGCTGGTAACTGCCAAGGGCAATATTATCAGCCACCCGGACAAGGCACTGGTCGGAAAATCCATATCCAATGCAGGCGATGCTGTTGCAGGTTGGGCCAATATCATCGCCAATTCCGGAACCGAAGAGGAGATGACGGCGCCGGATGGCACCACCTATTTCTCGATTGCCGCTCCGGTCAAACTCACACCCGAGATGAATTGGTATGCGATTGCCTTTATCCCGAAAGACACGGTCTTTGCCGGTCTCTATAGCATGATGTGGAGTGCAGCTTTCATTACCGCCGGGGCGATTGCGCTGCTTGGTCTTTCCGGTTGGCTGATTGCCCGTCGCTTCATTGGCCGCATTGCCAATGTGATCGGTGAAACCAACGAAATTGCCAGCGGCAATCTGAATGTCGATCTTCGTGACCGTGAAAAGCATGACGAGATTGGTGACCTGTCACGTTCTCTTGAAATCTTGCTTCAGAACAACCGCCGCCGTGTGGAACTCGAAGCCGAGGCCGAGGCAGGACGCGCAGCGCAAGAGGCGGAGCGTCTCGAACGTGAGCGGATCAATTCCGCGCAGGAAGAAGAAGTCCGATTTGCTGTAACCCGACTGGCTGGTGGACTGGAGCGGCTGTCCGAAGGTGACATGACCGTGCGCCTCGACGAATCCTTCTGTCAGGCGCTCGACGGAATTCGCGGCAACTTCAACCATTCCGTGGAGAAATTGCAGGCGGCAATGTTGTCGTTCCGCGACAACGCCTCAACAATCCAATCCGGCTCGGAAGAAATTCGCAACGCCGCCGACAATCTTGCCCGCCGCACCGAACAGCAGGCGGCATCGGTCGAACAGACAGCTGCAGCATTGGAGCAGATCACCACATCGGTGAGAGATTCGACCGCGCGTGCTGAAGAAGCCGGCAATCTCGTCACACGCACGCGGCTTGGTGCTGAGAAATCCGGCGATGTGATGCGCGAAGCCGTCAATGCAATGAGTGAGATCGAAAACTCCTCGCAATCCATCTCCAACATCATCAGCGTCATTGATGAAATTGCCTTCCAGACGAACCTACTCGCCCTCAATGCTGGCGTTGAGGCCGCCCGTGCCGGTGAGGCCGGCAAGGGTTTTGCGGTGGTCGCGCAGGAAGTTCGTGAACTTGCCCAACGCTCGGCGCAGGCAGCAAAGGAGATCAAGAGCCTGATTTCCTCATCTGGTGATCATGTAAAACGTGGTGTCTCATTGGTTGGACAGACCGGCACAGCGCTGCAGGCGATTGTCGCGGAGGTGCAGCAGATCAACCAGAATGTCCTGGCGATTGTGCAATCCGCGCGCGAACAATCAACCGGTCTGCAGGAGATCAATGCTGCGGTGAACCAGATGGACCAGGCCACCCAGCAGAACGCTGCAATGGTTGAGGAATCCAACGCCGCCTCCCATACGTTGGTAACGGAGGTCTCTGCCCTCTCCAACCGCCTTGGCCAGTTCCGGCTGACCCAAACGCATAATGTTTCCCCGATACAGTACCGGGGCGCAGCGTAGGTCTTTCTACCAACTATCCATGCCCACCAATCCGGCCGTGTCCGCACGGCCGGAATTTTTATGGCCGCTGACAGGACCAACAGTTATCTTGTTGTTGCGCGACCACTGACGGCATTCGTCACTTTACTTTGCCGGTGAATTCCTCGAAAAATGTCGCATGCCGTTCAGGTTCATTCATACCGCCGACCTTCATCTCGATTCTCCACTCCGTTCTCTGGCATTGCGAAACAGCGATCTTGCCGAGCTGATTGGTGACGCCACACGGCAAGCTTTTGCAGCCATCGTCGATCTGTGTATCGATGAGCAGGTCAACGCGCTGGTTATTGCCGGTGATCTCTATGACGGTGACCAGACCTCGATGAAAACTGCGCGCTTTCTGGCAAGCCAGATGCGTCGGCTGCATGAGGCAGGCATCGCCACCTTTGTCATCCGTGGCAATCATGATGCCCTGTCCCGCATCACCCAGGAATTGATCATGCCACCTTCCGTCACCGTATTTGGCGGACGGCCCCAGACCATTGATTTTGCCCATGGGGACCTCACGCTGGCCATTCATGGCCTGAGCTTTGCCAAACCGCATGCGCCGGAAAGCCTTCTCGAAAAATATCATCGCCCCACACCGGACGCGGTGAATATCGGCATCATGCATACAAGTTTGGCCGGAGCGCCCGGTCATGATCTTTACGCGCCATGCAAGGTATCTGACCTGCACGACTGGAATTTCGACTATTGGGCTCTTGGACACGTCCATGCCCGCACACAGCATAAGGGTGAGCGCACCGTCATCATGCCGGGCATGCCGCAGGGCCGCGACATCAATGAAAACGGCGAAAAGACCGTCACCCTGGTGACAGTCAACGATGATCGCAGCCTTACCATCGAAGAGCGCGCAACCAGCATCGCACAGTTTGAACGCATCCCGGTGGATCTGTCTTCAGCCGAAACCTGGCGTGAAACCGCAGATCTGATTGAGGCGGCCATGGGCAACGCCCGGGATCAAGCAAACTCGACGCATCTGGTTGGACGCCTGCGACTGACAGGGGCAACACCACTGTCCTTTCAGCTGCGTCGTGATCGAGACCTTTTATTGGCAGAAACCGAACAACGTGCCGAAAGCCTCGGACGGACCTGGATTGAAAAGATCGAAGTGGCGACGATAGCCCCAACAAGTGTCACGAGTGGAGATACGGCCGCCGATCCGGTACTCGAGCTTGGCGAGTTGATGCGTAACGACATCATCAAACAACATGGCATTCGTGAAGCAGTAAGGGATTTGGTCAAGGAATTGCGCGATGATCTGCCACCGGAGGCACGAGCATTCAGTGGCGATAACGAAGTGGCATTTGAAGCCTTGATTGACCAGCTTCTCGCGGAAGGCAGTGATGACATCCTCGCCCGGTTAAAACCGGAAGCGTCGGAGATCAACTGATGCGTCTGCGCAGGCTCGATCTCACCCGTTATGGCAAATTTACCGATTATTCGATCGACTTTGGCGAGCACAAAGCCGGCACGCCGGACCTGCACATTATCTACGGCCTCAACGAGGCAGGAAAATCGACCTCGCTGAATGCCTATCTCGATCTGCTGTTCGGCATCGAAGAACGCACGCGATACGGTTTCCTGCATCAGGGCAAGGCGATGGAGATTGGTGCCTGCCTCGAATTCGATGGTCAGGCCCATGAATTCAAACGTATCAAGCAGCGCAACAACTCACTGTTGAACGAACAGGGCCAACCGCTCAATGAGGGCGCGCTCAGTGTTCCGCTTGCCGGTCTGAGCCGTGATGCTTATCGCATGATGTTTTCGCTCGACGACCAGACGCTGGAAGATGGCGGCAACGCCATTCTGGAAAGCAAGGGCGACTTGGGCGAATTGCTGTTTTCGGCCAGTGCTGGCCTGGCAGGCGTCAGTTCCATTCTCGAAGCGGCCACCAGTGAAGCCGATGGGATTTTCCGCAAGCGCGCAAGCTCGACAAAAATTGCCAGCCTCAAGCGACAGATCGCAGACCTTAAATCGCAGCGCGACGAAATCGATACGCAGGCTTCTGCCTATCGGGCCCTGACGGCAGAACTGGAACAGGCCGAGGCGGCCTATGACGCCGTGATGAAGGAGATTAGTGCCGCAAAAACACGGCAGGATGAGATTGCGCGCGTTCTGCGCACCCATCCGCTTGTTGGTGAATACAACCGCGGCAAAGACCAGCTTTCGCAGTATGATGATTTGCCAAGGCCACCAGACGAATGGTCAACGGCACTCCCCAATCTCGTTGTCGAAGAGGCACGCTTTCAGACACGGTTGACCGGCCTTGACCAACGCGAACGAACACTTCGCGGCGAACTGGCCCAACTGGTTACCGATGAGCATCTATTGGCCACTGCCGAGCGGATCGATCAACTGGCCGATGCTGCAGCACGTTATGCCACGGCAGAGGAAGATTTGCCGAAAAGAAAAGAGGCATTGTCGCAGGCAAACCGCAAGCTCGACATGATCCTGGCATCCTTGGGGCATACCGACGTTAAGAACCCTAAAGCACTGCTGATACAGGCGGCTACGATCGGAATACTACGCGATCTGATCAGCGAAAAATCCGGCATTGACGTCGCGCTTTTGGCTGCTGAAAAAGAACACGTCGCGGCACAACAAGCTCTGGAGAACGAGCAACGGGCCCGTAAAACTCTGGATGTAGCCGTCGTTGCGCTCAACGCCAGCAGATTGGCACAGCTTCAGTCGACGCTGAACCGAGTGCGAAACGGTAATCTATCCGCAGAATTGCGTCTTGCGGAACGCAGTCTGACCACCAAACTTCAGGCTTTCGACGATGCCGTCGCCAGACTTTTCCCATGGTCGGGTGATGGAGACGCCCTCAGACGCATATCCTTACCGTCCGCTGATCGCCGTGAGACATGGAAATTGCGGCTTTCCGCGATCGAGCAACGTCGCGCCCAGATCATTGAACGGCAAAGAGAGCTTACGAGCCGACAGGACGAGGAAACCGCGAGGATTGCAGCCTTGCGCGCATCAGCCAGCATTCTGGATGATGAGCAGACTAAGCTCACCCTTACCGAACGGGATGAAATCTGGAAGCAGCACCTCGCCGCACTTGATCGGGAAACCGCCGCGCGTTTTGAAAAACAGATGCGAAAAACCGACGAGGTTGTCACCGCCCGTCTCGACAGAGCCAAGGAGTTGGAAGAACTGCGGTCCCTGACGGCAGCACTCGCTGTAACCACGGCCAATAATGAGCGACAGCGTCAATTGCTTGAAGAAACGAATGGCGAACTTGCGACGCTGCGCCACGAAATCCAGTCGGAGACACCTTCTGAAATCGAGCTCCCAACAGACGCCTCCCTTGCCAGTTGGCTGGCGAAAACAAGCCAATGGGCAGAAGGCCACGCCGCCGGATTGGCCGCCTGGGACGATTTACGCCAGACCTTACACAGCGTCGAACAGGCAAGAACAGCACTTGCAACAGAACAGGATGGCCTTGCGAAGGCCTTAAGTGCCAGTGGCGTTGAGATGGACGCACTTGATCTCACCGCCATGACACAGGCTGCGGAGAACCTGCTCTCCGACCACACGGCATTGCAAGCCAAACGAGTGGACGCCGACAAACGCATTGCAGAACTGGAAACGGCTGTTTCTCAGCGCAAGACAACACGTGATGGAGCCGCGAAAGCTTCTGAGGAGTGGCAACGCGGCTGGTCAAATGCACTGATGACCACGTGGTTTGCAGACAGGCAACACAGCATTGGCGCGGTCAGAGAACTTCTCGACGTTGTCGTTGCCCTGCCCGAAGCATTGCGTGAACAGGCCGACCTGCACCACCGCATCACATCGATGGAAGCCAACCAGAAATCCTTTGTCGACACTGTCGCGCAAATCTATGAGGTTCTCGGCGACACATGTGACGACACCGATCCTCTCACCGCAGCCAGAACCTTGATCAAGCGTCTTGACGAAGCCAGACACGTCGCCACAAAACGGCAGGAACGGGATCAGTCCCTTGCTGGTCTGGCGCTTGAGCGTGAGAACCTGGACAGCGAGATCGCACTTCACGCCGCACATAAAACCCAGATGACCGAGTTTTTTGGTGTCGAGACACTGGCAGAGGTGCGGCAGGCATTGGACCAGTCTGGCAACAGAGACAAGTTGGTGGCCCAGCAGCACAAGCTGGAACAGCAGATTTTCAGCGAGATGCAGATGCCGTCGCTGGATATTGCCATGGACAGTGCATCCGATGTCGATTTGAGCGAATTACAGCGCGAGCAAGCCGAACTTGTGGCACGCCTTGACGCTCTCGATGAACGCTCAAAGACCCTGTTTGCCAACAAGGCACGTGCGGCCGAGCGCCTGTCGGCGATTGGTGGCGATGATGCCGTCGCACGTCTTGAAGCCCAGCGCCGCACATTGCTGTTGGAGGTCGAAGATCTTGCGCTGCGTTATCTTCGGCTGCGCAGCGGCAATCTGATCGCTGAACATGGCATTCGTGCCTATCGCGACAAACATCGAAGCGCGATGATGAACCGGGCATCAGAGGCGTTTCGACTTATCACCCGCGGAGAATATAACGGCCTTGCAACGCGACCAGACAAAGACAAGGAAGTCCTGATCGGCCTGCCGCGAAACGGCGGCTCCAAGGTTGCCGTTGAAATGTCCAAGGGAACGCAATTTCAGCTGTATCTGGCACTGCGCCTGGCCGGATATGAAGAATTCGCCATGGCTCGCCCGTCCGTGCCGTTTATCGCTGACGACATTATGGAGACCTTCGACGAACCCCGCTCAGAAGAAGTATTCCGGCTGTTCGGGCGGATGGCTGAGGTCGGACAGGTCATCTACCTGACCCACCACAGGCATTTATGCGACATCGCGACCGAGAAACTCCCCTTCGCAAAGGTTCATGAAATTTCCTCTGTAACGGGCTGATCAATCGCTCCAGCACATACAATCCTTGCACAAAAACAAAAACGCGTGCTGCTCCAAAACAAATCTGGCTTGATGCAACACGCGTTTCCTAGGGATAATTATCCCGCTTGCTTAGACTACCAGAGCGAGGTGTGGCGGTTCACATCCTTGTAGAGCAGGTACCGGAAGCGGCCCGGTCCACCGGCATAACACGCTTGCGGGCAGAAAGAGCGCAGCCACATGAAGTCGCCGGCTTCGACCTCGACCCAATCCTGATTGAGCCGGTAAACGGCCTTGCCTTCAAGCACATAAAGGCCGTGTTCCATGACATGGGTTTCCATAAATGGAATGGTCGCGCCTGGCTCAAAGGTCACGATGTTGAGGTGCATGTCGTAACGCACATCATCGGGATCGATGAAACGGGTTGTCGCCCAGCGGCCATCCGTTCCAGGCATGGCCGAGAGCGAGCGCTCATCTTCATGCGCGAAAATCGCTGGCGGAAGTTCCAGTCCTTCAACCTCCTGGAAGACCTTGCGAACCCAGTGAAACTTCACAGCCTCGGTGCCGGGATTGTGCAATTTCCACGATGAACCAGCAGGGATATAGGCAAAGGAACCGCTTCGCAGCGTATGTTCACCGCCATCGTACTCGATGACCATGCCACCCTCGACGACAAAGATTGCCGCTTGTGCACGTTTGTCCGGCTCCGGACGGTCGCTACCGCCACCCGGCTGTACTTCCATCACATATTGCGAAAAGGTTTCAGAGAAACCGGTCAGTGGTCTGGAAAGGATCCAGGCGCGCGTCGCTTTCCAGTGCGGCAGAACGCTGGTGACAATGTCAGTGAGCACACTACGCGGAATAACGGCATAGGCGGTCGTAAAAACAGCCTTGCTCGACAGAAGTTCTGTCTGGCCCGGCAAGCCGCCAAACTGTGAGTGATATCGTTTCGTATCCATGGTTCATCTCCGCGGCGCACAATTGTGCATCTTCATTAGAAGCAGCACGAGTTTTAAGCAAACAATAAGTGGCGTCAGATTGCCACAACTCTTTCCAATTGCAACCCAAACAATTGTAAAACAACATGAAACTATATTTTCATACGAACTGGCATGAAAACTGCTTCTCACAAAACGACTGGACAGAGGTTCAGCATAAACAACAAGAGGGAAACAGCATGATGCAAATTGCGAGGCAGATACAGACCAAACCATCCATTCTGCGCGGATTGAAAAACTCCATGCTGGTCGGCGCCACTGCTTTGGCCCTGATCACCACAAATGCAGGTATTTCGCTGGCCGCTGGCACTTTGCGTATTGGCATGACCGCCTCGGACATTCCACTGACCACAGGTCAAACCGATCAGGGCGGCGAAGGTCAGCGTTTCATGGGTTACACCGTTTATGACTCGCTTGTTGAATGGGATCTGTCGAGCGCCGACAAACCATCGGTCCTCACCCCCGGCCTCGCACTGTCCTGGAATGTTGATCCGGCTGACAACTCCAAATGGACATTCAAGCTGCGTGAAAACGTCAAATTCCACGATGGCAGCACGTTTGATGCCGAGGCTGTCGTCTGGAACCTCGACAAATTGCTGAAAACCGACGCGCCGCAGTTCGACCAACGTCAATCCGCGCAAGGAAAATCACGTATTCCCGCAGTTGCAAGCTACCGGGTCGTCGACCCGACTACCGTCGAGATAACCACCAAGACCCCAGATGCAACCCTCCCCTATCAGTTAAGCTGGATCCTGCTGTCGTCTCCTGCCAACTGGGAAGCCCAGGGCAAAAGCTGGGAGGCAGTAGCGCAAAAACCGTCAGGCACCGGCCCTTGGAAACTTGAAAATGGCTTTACGCCACGTGAGCGGGCCGAACTGACGCCAAACACCGAATATTGGGACAAAAACCGCGTTCCGAAGCTCGATAAACTCGTCCTGATCCCCTTGCCAGAAGCCAACACCCGCATCGCAGCCCTTCGCTCCGGTGAAGTGGACTGGATCGAGGCGCCCGCACCGGATTCTGCCCAATCGGTCAAGGATGCCGGTTTCAACATCGTCACGAACGCCTATCCGCATAACTGGACTTGGCACCTTTCGCGTATCGAAGGTTCACCGTGGAACGACATCAGGGTCCGCAAGGCCGCAAACCTCGCCGTTGATCGCGACGGCCTGAACGAGTTGCTGGGTGGTTTTTCAGTGCCAGCCCAGGGATATCTGCCTCCGGGGCATCAGTGGTTTGGCAAGCCAGATTTCAAACTCGAATATAATGTCGAGGCCGCCACCAAGCTGATGGAGGAAGCCGGTTACGGCCCGGACAAACGCTTGAAGACCAAGGTTATCATTTCCTCGTCAGGTTCCGGCCAGATGCTGCCACTGGCGATGAATGAATATATCCAACAGACGCTGGCTGAAATCGGCATCGACGTCGAGTTCGAAGTGGCAGACTGGAACACCGTCATCAACATCTGGCGTGCAGGGGCAAAGGATGCCAGCTCGAAGGGCGGCACCGCGGTCAACTACAGCTACTTCATCCAGGATCCGTTCAGCGCGATGATCCGTCAGTCACAGTGCAATCTCGCACCGCCAGCTGGCACCAACTGGGGTTTCTATTGTGATCCGGAAATGGATGCCTTGTTCGATAAGGTCCGCAATGCATTTGACCCGGCAGAACAGGACAAGGTCCTGCAGCAGGTTCACGAAAAATACGTCAACGATGCCCTGTTCCTGATGGTCACCCATGACGTCAACACACGCGCCATGTCCGCAAAGGTCAAAGGCTTCGTGCAGGCACAGAACTGGTTCCAGGATTTTTCGCAAATCACCATCGAACCCTGATCCATCGCAATGAAAAGGATATGCCGGATACCCGGCATATCCCAGCTGCCCGATCCAACCCATTTCCAAGCGAGGACCAATGCTGGCGTATGGTTTGAAACGACTTCTGCATGTCATACCGGTCGCCATAGGCGTCAGTGTCGTATGCTTCCTGCTGATCCACATCGCCCCGGGCGATCCGCTCGCCGCCGTACTGCCTTCCGATGCCTCGGCTGAGCTCCAGGCACAGATGCGTAGCTTCTATGGCCTCAACCAGCCTCTACCCATACAATATCTGATGTGGATGTGGCGTGCCCTGCAAGGTGATCTTGGCATGTCGATTGCCACCGGTCGTCCGGTCCTCGGCGAGATCGTCTCAGCTTCGATTAATTCCATCATTCTAGCTGTGGCTGCAACGCTCATCGGCTTCACGCTGGGAACCGCCCTTGGTTTTATGGCAGGTGTGTTTCGCGGCACATGGATTGACCGCATTGCATCGGCCATTTCCATGCTCGGCGTCAGCATCCCGCATTACTGGTTGGGCATGGTGCTGGTTATCATCTTCTCGGTCACGCTCGGCTGGCTTCCCGCCATGGGCGGCGGACCCGGTGGTTCGGACGGTCGCACCATTGGCTGGGATTACATCCGCTACCTGATCCTGCCAGCCGTCACCATGTCGGTGATACCGATGGGCATTATCGCTCGGACGATCCGCTCACTGGTTGCCGATATTCTGGCGCAGGATTTCACGCAGGCTCTGGCCGCCAAGGGGTTGATGACCAGGCAGGTTCTGCGGCACGTGGTGCGCAATGTCGCGCCGACAGCTATTTCTGTCATGGGCCTGCAGCTTGGTTATCTGCTCGGTGGCTCGATCATTATCGAAACCGTGTTCTCCTACCCCGGCACAGGTTTTCTGCTGAATGGTGCCATTTTTACTCGCGACTTGCCGGTGCTGCAAGGCACAATACTGGTGCTCGCGATCTTCTTCGTCCTCGTCAATCTGATCGTCGATGTGCTGCAAAGCGCCATCGATCCGCGCATTCAAAGGAGCTGAGGCATGGCAGTCATTACCGCAGATCCCGTTACCGATGCTCCGCGCATCGCCCGCTCTCCCGGTTTCTGGCATGGCGTCGTCCAACGCATCTGTCGTGATCCGGTGGCATTGATTGCACTTTCCATCATCGTGCTGCTCGTTGCTATCGCCATTTTTGCACCCTATCTGGCACCTCACGACCCGACCAAAGCCAATGTCATTCGTCGACTGCGGCCAATCGGAACACCCGGCCATTGGCTGGGCACCGATGAGCTTGGCCGCGACATGCTCTCTCGTTTGATCTACGGCACACGACTATCGCTGATCATGGGCGTTGTCCCGGTCCCGATCGCATTTGTCATCGGTTCGACAATCGGCATCATCGCCGGTTATGCTGGCGGTCTCACCAACACGCTGATCATGCGCACCGTTGACGTCTTTTATGCCTTTCCTTCAGTGCTGCTGGCTGTTGCACTGTCGGGTGCCCTCGGGTCCGGCCTTGCCAATGCCATGGTCTCGCTGACCGTTGTGTTTATACCCCAGATCGCTCGTATCGCAGAAAGTGTGACAACACAGGTCAGAGGGCTGGATTATGTCGATGCAGCCCGCGCGTCCGGTGCACGTGCTCCGACTATCATCAGCGTGCATATTCTGGGCAATGTCCTCGGCCCGATCTTCGTTTTTGCCACCAGCCTGATTTCGGTATCCATGATCCTCGCATCCGGCCTTTCATTCCTCGGTCTCGGTGCCCGCCCACCGGATGCCGAATGGGGACTGATGCTCAATACATTGCGCACTGCGATCTACGTCAATCCACTGGTCGCAGCGCTGCCGGGAGTGATGATTTTCATCACATCGATCAGCTTTAATCTTTTCTCTGACGGGCTGCGCTCAGCCATGGATGTGAAGTCATGATGGACCTTACAAATGATAAGGAAGATCCGCGTGATCGCGGCGGACCGGCGCAGCCTCTGATTTCGGCACGTCGGTTATTGAAGCACTTTCCGGTCAAATCATCCGGGCTGTTTCAACCGAAAAAGGTCGTGCGCGCCGTTGATGGTGTCGATTTCGACATTCTCAAGGGCGAAACCCTTGGCGTGGTGGGCGAAAGCGGGTGCGGCAAATCCACGACGGCACGGTTGTTGATGCAGTTGATCAAACCCGACCAAGGCGAACTGCTGTTTGACGGTGAAACGGTTGGTGGCACCCTGCCGCTGACGGACTATCGCCGTCAGGTCCAGATGGTGTTTCAGGACAGTTACGCGTCACTAAATCCGCGCCTCACCATGGAAGAATCCATCGCCTTCGGTCCACAGGTTCACGGTGTACCGATCAACAAGGCCCTGGCGCGGGCTCATGACCTGCTACACCGCGTCGGACTTGAGCCCAGCCGTTTTGCAGGACGGTATCCGCATGAATTGTCAGGCGGTCAGCGCCAGCGCGTCAACATTGCCCGCGCCTTGGCTCTGGAACCGCGTCTGGTCATTCTCGATGAAGCCGTGTCCGCGCTGGATAAATCAGTCGAAGCGCAGGTCCTCAATCTTCTGCTCGATCTGAAACGTGATTTCGGCCTGACCTACCTGTTCATCTCGCACGACCTGAACGTCGTACGCTTCATGTGCGACAGGGTCATGGTCATGTATCTGGGTAAGGTTGCAGAAATCGGCAGCCGCGACGCGATTTTCGACCATACCAGACACCCTTATTCTGCCGCCCTTCTGGCATCCATGCCCAAGATGGATCCCGCAGAACGAACAATGGAGACACCACTGGCGGGTGATCCCCCAAACCCGATCGACCCACCGTCAGGTTGTCGTTTTCATACCCGCTGCTCCCTCGCTGAAGAGATCTGCAGCATATCCGTTCCGCCGCTTGCAAATGTATCTGCGCAGCAACAGGCCGCCTGTCTCATGTCCCTTTCGGGATCGGGACACAGCAAGGCCCACGCCATGATGGAGGCATGAGATGATTAGTCCGATGATCGATATCAGCAATCTCTCGGTGACGTTCAATCGCGGTCGCCGTCCGGTAAAAGCGGTGAGCGGCGTCAGTCTTTCGGTGCAATCCGGCGAAGTCGTGGCACTGCTCGGCGAATCCGGCTCTGGCAAAAGCGTAACGATGCGCTCGCTTTTGCGGCTACATCCCAAAGGCACAACAATGGACGGCTCTATGGTCGTCGGCGGCCGTGACATCACCGGCCTTTCAAAACGAGAATTGGGCAATTTTCGTGGCGCGGTCGTTTCCATGGTGTTTCAGGAACCCCGTCTGGCTCTGGATCCGGTCTATACTCTCGGGCGACAGATCGAGGAAACCATCATGCGCCACGAGCGAGTTTCCAGAAAGGAGGCCGCAGAGCGTGCGCTCGCCCTGTTTCAGAAGGTAAAAATCCCCTCGCCTGAACGCCGCCTGCAAAACTATCCGCATGAAATGTCGGGCGGAATGTTGCAACGATCAATGATTGCCATGGCGCTGGCCTGCAATCCGAAGGTTCTTCTGGCCGATGAGCCAACCACCGCGCTGGATGCAACCGTGCAGATACAGATCCTGCTGCTGATCCGCGAGTTGCAAAAGGAATATGGACTGTCGGTCATTTTCGTAACCCATGATATCGGCGTTGCCGCAGAGGTCGCAGACCGGATCGCCGTCATGTATGCGGGTCGCATTGTTGAAGAAGGCACGGTCAGTGACATTATCAAGAACCCTCGACATCCCTATACCAAGGGGCTGCTTGGCGCACGCGTTGAGCTTGCTCACGGCCGCGACCGCCTGATCACCATTCCCGGATCACCGCCGGATCTCGCAAATATGCCACCCGGCTGCTCCTTTGCACCGCGCTGCTCGCAGGCGGTGCAAAGCTGCCATTCGACGGTGCCGAGGCTGGTTGGCACTGACACGAATGGGCAGGTTGCCTGCCTTCAATACACCTAGCGTTTGCCTTATCGTGTTCCAAAAATAAAAATGAACAAGGGAGGTGGGCGTCCCTGTACCGGACGCCCCAAATGACATGACACATATAACCCTCATCAACCCTAATACATCAAAGCACACGACGGCGATGATGACGGAGATTGCCCGTGGCCTGTTACCACCTGGCGTGACGATTGATGGCGTCACCGCAGAGCGTGGTGTGCCGATGATCATCGATGATCGGCAACTTGCCGCATCCGTCGCTGGCGTGGTGGAAATGGGGCTCGCAGCGGCCTCCCGCTCAGATGGCATCATTATCAGTGCCTTTGGTGACCCCGGCATCGACCAGTTGCGGCCATTGGTCGATATTCCCGTGGTTGGCATTTGCGAAGCGGGCATGCTGGAAGCGTCGAAGGGCGGACGCCGCTTTGGTATTGCCACCGTGACACCTGATCTCGTGGCGAGTTTCTCCAGCAAGGCAATCGGCCTTGGCCTTGGCCATCTCTATACCGGCACCCGTCTGACCCCTGACGACCCGCTTGAACTGGCGTCCAATGCCATCGCTCTTGAAGACGCACTGGCGATAACCGTGCAGCAGTCTTTCGAGCTGGATGGCGCTGAGGCCGTGATTATTGGCGGCGGCCCCTTGGGGCAGGCGGCTGTCGGGCTTGCCCCTCGCTTCAAGATACCAGTTATTGCACCGATCAGTACTGCGGTTGAACAGTTGCTACGTCACATGGCAGACAGATCGGGCAACATGCGCGAGGCATGCTCGTGAGAGCGCCCTCCCACCGACATTCATCATCCAGAAGCATTCTGGTTGCTAATACCGCTACGCCTGTCAAAACTGCGACAGCAGATAATCTGGTGGAGTTAGGTGTGCCGAAAGAAAAGTCGTTTCTGTTTCGCGTAAGACAGGCGCTTCCCGAGCTTCACCCCGCAGAACGCCGGCTTGGTGAGTTCGTCTGCGATTTTCCCGGCGAACTGGCCAGCTATTCTGCACAGGAACTGGCGGCGTTGGCCCATGTCTCGAAAGCCACCGTCTCGCGTTTTGTGCAACGGTTGGGGTACGATAATTACGAAGAAGCCCGTCGCCATGCCCGCACCGAAAAACAGACGGGATCGCGGCTGTTTCTGACGACTTCAGCGGATGCATCGTCCACCCAGTCGGTCAAAGCACATGTGGCTCAAGGGATCGTCAATATCGAGGCAACGTTCCTGTCAATCACTGATCATCAGATCGATGCCATTGCCGAGGCAACATTGGCGGCAAGAAAGGTTTGGGTCATCGGATTTCGCAGCAGCCAGCCGTTCGCAGCCTATATGCAATGGCAACTGACTCAGGTGATCGAAAACATCGTCGCCATCCCGGGCCCCGGGCAAACCTTGGGAGAGCACCTCGTCAGTTTCCGACCCGATGACGTGGTCATTCTGTTTGGTCTTCGCCGTCGTGTCGCAACCATGGACACGCTGCTGGAACAGATTGCAAAATCAAAGGCAAAGCTCGTATACATCACCGATGAAGGCGCTCCGCTGCTGACCACGGCAGCCTGGCATCTTCACTGCCAGACGTTAGCGCCCGGCCCATTGTTCAACCACACATCGGTTCTCACTCTCTGCCATCTGCTGATCACCCGATGCTTGGAAAAAGCAGATATCGCGGGCCGCGCCAGACTGCGCAGCATCGAGGCACTGAACGACAGTCTGGACGAGCTTTAGCCGGACAGCATTTCATCCAGTCTGCCCAGCATCATGTCGACCGCTAGGCCGAGCGGTCGATCATCTTGATCCATTCGGCGGCACGCCGTGCCGCATTCGCCAACACCGGCTTTGGTGCCTTGTACCACTCATCTTCCGGCAACTCGCGACGAGCGCGGACATGGTCGACTGCCGCTTCCAGGGTCGGAAACTCATCCGGCAGGGTCAGGTGCAGAAACAGCGAAACGACGGCAACCGAACGGGACCGGCCACCGCGGCAGTTTACCAGCACGCTGCCACGTTCCCGACGAGGATAAGAGGGTTTGTCGGGAAGTATCTGCTCCAACGCCGCCCGGAAGATATAATGAGCCGCCACCATCTGCGTGTCCGGATTGCCATCGCCATCGATTAAGCCAATCTTGTAATAACGGATTTCGCCCGGCCCATATACGCTGCCTTCGTGGTCCGACACGACCTGCGGCTGACGGACATAGTTGAAGTCGAGATTGACAGCGCAATTGACGACGGTGGTAATACCGTTGCGACGCAAAAGATCGAGATCGCTTGCGCCTTCCTTACCCGAAATAAACAGATCGACCCCATAGGTCGGGTGACGCTCATAGATCAGGCTGAGTTTCGGCAGTTCGCGGCTTTCCGGCATCTGCGGTTTTCTGGTTTCAATGTGCTGCATATTTTCCTCCGCAAATGACGGCTTACCTTGATTGCTTCAACCCGATTATCCGACCCGGGTCGATGTCTGTATCTGGCTAGCCTTGGCGATACGGGTTTCCGAAATGGAACGGGCAACATGCTCAAGCGCCGGATAGTTCGCACCTTCGCCTGTTGCGATGTAACCGGGGCACAGAAAATCGAGTGAACCCGGCGCCACCTTGCCCAGCGTCAGCGGCTCATACTGGCCACCGGCATTTTTGAGAATAAGCGTGGCCGCTGCCACGTCCCAGGCATTGACCCCAAACCCGGTGGCGGCATCAGCCCAACCGACTGCGACATGGGCGATACTGAGGGCTGCACTGCCCGGACGACGCAGCGTCGAAAAGGTCTCTACCAGCACCCCAAAATTGGCGAGAGCTACCTCCTTGCCGTCCAGACGGAAGTCACGCGAAACCGGATAACCGGTAATCAGGGTTGCCTTGGCCTCATCGGCAACCGAACGGGAACGGATCGCCTCATCATTGAGATAGGCAAATTCAAGATCGGCGGCAAACATCAGATCTGCCACCGGGTCCAGTATCGCGCCGGCAACCACCTCACCGTCAATGACAGCTGCAATCGATACGCACCAGAATGCCAGACCGCGGGCAAAATTTGCGGTGCCATCAATCGGGTCGACATACCACTGGATGTCACCTGAACCGATCTGGCCACCTTCCTCACCCATGATCGCCGAATTAGGCTCACGCTCCAGAATGAAGGCACGGATCGTCGCCTCGGCCCGTTTGTCATGGACTGTCACAATGTCATGCAGATCGACTTTGTAATCAATCGTCATGTTCGACCGAAAAGCCTCCAGAAGCGGCGCACGAACTGCAAGTGCCGCTGATTTCGCAAGCTCCATCAACCGTCGGGATCGGGCAAGTGCATCCTCTGAAGCAGGCTGCGGGCTGGTGGAATTCTTGTCGGTCGACATGTATGTTTTACCTCTTTGCGATGGAAAAGCCGGCGCGGCCAAAACCGCGCCGGACAACGTTACTTCTTGTAATTGACCCGCCAGAAGTCCTGCCACTCTTCACGACGATCAAAGTCGTCGAGGCCGGTTGCCGAACGATAGCCGAGTAGCTTATCGGCGACCTTTGCAAGACCCGATGGCTCATCATCCGGCACCTTGATGTCGGTATTGGTCGGGATTTTCCCGTCCTTCATCTGCGGTGTAATGCCTTCTTCCGTCAGAATGTAATGGACAAAAAGCTTTGCGGTGTTGGGGCTTTTCGTTTTGGAGGCAATCAGACCAAGCTTGATGTAGGTCCAGCCCACCCACGGATCGAGGTCGGCACACACGCCGAGCTTATATCCCTTGTCTCCATTATCGCGAAACTTGGCGGAGCTTAGCAGCCCAATGAACGGTTCTTTCTGGCCAGCAGCACCAACGGCTTCAGCCACCGGGTCGTCGCCATCGGTGGCAAGTGGTGCATTTTGTGCCAGTGCCTTGATCCACGCGGCAGCGGCACTTTTCTCCGACGTTTCCAGATCCTTGCCGAAATGCGCCTTGTAAGCGGCGGCAACCTTGTCATTGCCATGTGTTTCAAGCTGGTTGAACCAGTCGGTGTAAGTGCCCTTGGTAAGCGGATCAACCAGAGCAACCTTGCCCTTCCACTTGGTCTCCGTCAGTTCCCAGATATTGCTGACCGGGCACTTGTCGTAAGCCTCGGTATTGTAGGCCCAGACGTTGGCATTGGTCGAAATTGCCAATGGGTCCTGAAACTCCTCGGGAATTTTCGACGCCATATCGCCGGGCAGATAATTCTCGACAAAACCTTCCGGCAAAAGCTGCGCAAGGGCGGCCGGCGCGTCGGTGATCAGCACCACATCACCCTGCACATTGCTGGACTGGCTTTCACGAATGATCATTTCGAGCTGGCTATTGGCAGACACCTTCATGCCGGTCACCTTCAGCCCATATTTGTTGCTGAAGTTCTCGGCCATCTCGACGATCTTGCCTGTGCTGTCGTAGATGTTGATTGGTTTTTCCTGCTTGGCCGCAGCGACCAGAGCATCGAGATCAAAGGCTTCTTCGGCCCGCAAAGATCCCGCTGAGACACCCGCCAAAAGGCTGGTGGCCAGCAGCACCCGCATCATATGCTTTCCATTGCGCATGACTTCCCCTCCCAAGGAAAATAGGGCAGGCCTCCCGCCTGCCCCGTGCTTCATTTTTTGTAGTTGACCCGCCAGAAATCCTGCCAGCTTTCACGCTTGTCCAGGTCCTCAGCAGCGGTGCTCGCATCAAATGCCATCAGCTCGTCGAGATGCTTGGCGATGCCCGATGGCTCATCTGCTGGCAGGCCAATCTTCGAGTTGCCCGATATCTTGCCGTCGGCGATTTGCGGAGCGATGCCCTCTTCAGTCATCAGGTAGCGTACAAAGAGTTTTGCGGCGTTGGGGCTTTTCGTCTGGCCTGCAATCAGACCAAAACCGGGATACAGAAAGCCGGTAAAGGGCTGTACGCCAGTGCAAAGACCAAGCTTCAGGCCCTTGGATTCATTGTCACGGTATTTTGCCGTGGACGTGATCACGAAGAAAGGTTCGGCCTGTCCCGGCGCCCCGGCAGCTTCTGCCACGGTCGAAGAATCCGACAATAGCGGCGCATTTTCCGCAAATGCCTTCACCCAGGAGGCCGTCGCCGTCTGATTGGTCGTATCAAGCGGTTTGCCGTAAAGCGCTTCATAGGCCTTGGCGACATCCTCATCGTGATGGGTCTCAATCTGGTTGAACCAGTCGGCATAAAGCGGCTTGTCGAAGAGGTCGAGCATAGCAAGCTTGCCCTTCCACTGCGGTTCCGTCAGTTGCCAGATATTGCTGACCGGGCACTTGTCGTATTTTTCAGTGTTATAGGTCCACACATGCGGGTCGGAAACGACAACAAGCGGGTCGCGCAGCTTTTCGGAAATGTCATTCGTCAAATCCGGTGGCGTCCAGCTGCTGACGATACCCTGCGGCAGCAACTCGCCCATGGCGGAGGCCACATCGGTGGCGACACTGACGTCACCAACGATATTACCGGCCTGGTGCTCGCGGATCATCAGTTCGATCTGCGTTGCTTCGTTCACCTTTTTGCCGCTGGCCTGAACACCATACTTTTCGGTGAAAGACTTCGCGGTATCAACGATTTTGCCGGTGACAGCATAGACGGTGATCGGTGGCTCCTTTTTAGCCGCATCAATCAGCGCGTCGAGATTAAAGGCATCTTCTGCACGGGCCGCGCCACTGAGAGCTGTTGCAACCAGCAGTGCAACGGCGGATACCGCCGATTTGCGCCGATCAAGCTTGGTTCGTTTGGTTTGGGTCATGATATCAACTCCACATCCGCCATTCATTTTCGGTAATTCATCCGCCAGAAATCCTGCCAGTCCTCGCGCGCATCCCAATCTTCGAGAGCGCTTGCCATGCTGTACGGCAGCACCTGATCAAGAACCGCGCCAATGCCGGACGGCTCGTCCGAAGGCAGGCTGACATCACGGTTGGTGGACATCTTTCCGTCGATTGCCTGCGGCGCGATGCCTTCAGCAGTCATCACGTAATGCATGAAGAGCTTGGCGGCGTTCGGACTGTCCGTGCCCTTGGTGATCAGGCCAACCCCGGGATAAAGCCAGCCGAGCCATGGTTTCAAATCCTTGCAGAGGCCGAGTTTCATGTCCTTGTCGGCGTTATCACGGAACTTGGCAGAGCTGATCAGCCCCATGAATGGCTCAGACTGGCCCGGTGCACCCACCGCATCTGCAGCCGCCGCATCGGCATCGGTCAGAAGCGGAGCATTCACTGCGAGCGCCTTGATCCAAGCTGCCGTTGCCGTTTCCTCGCCCTTTTCAAGGTCCTTGCCGTAGAATTCCTTGTAAGCGGCTGCGACCTTGTCATCGCCGTGTTTGGCCATCTGGTTGAACCAGTCGACATAGGACGCCTTGCCGAGCGGGTCCTGCATAGCAACCTTGCCCTTCCACTTTGGCTCGGTCAGTTCCCAGATGTTGGTGACAGGGCATTTGTCGAACAGTTCAGTGTTGTAGGCCCATACATTGGCGCTGTTCACCACGGTCAACGGCGACTGGTATTCTGCAGGGATCTTGTCTGCGAGATCCGGTGGCAGCCAGCTTTCCGCAAATCCTTGAGGTATCAGCTGCGCCATGGCGGCTGGAGCATCGCTGATAATCGACACGTCGCCCTGAATATTGTTGGCACGCGCCTCACGAATGATCATCTCAAGCTGTGCTGTTGCCTTGACCTTCGAACCTTCGGCGGAAAGTCCGTATTTTTTGGCAAAGTTTGCAGCCATTTCGACAATCTTGCCGGTACTGTCATAGACAGTGATCGGCTTTTCTTTTTTTGCAGCCTCAACCAGGGCATCGAGGTTAAAAGGCTCCTCCGCCTTCACCACGCCCCCCAGAGTTGTCAAAACCGCGGCCGTTAACAAAAACCGGCCCATGCATCCCTTCACGTCACGCTTCATACTGCTTCTCCTCCAGCAAGCGCCCCAATGATCAGTGAATTTCAGTTGTAACTATTCTTCCTCAGCACCGTGTCCGCCTCGTTGACCCGACGCCCATCCGCGTCGAAGACATGCAGGGCTTCCGGCGGCGCGTGCACAAATACCCGCTCGCCGCTGTCGATCCGTGGCAGGGCATGCGTCGTCAAAAACAGCGTGTGGTTCTGGCTCTTCAATTCGAGGATCCAGCTGCCACCGGTTGGCAGTACGCCAGTGACGGTCATCTCCACGCCGAAATTGTTTTCGGGCACAGACTTCTGTTTTGAGGTGTATTCCAGCGCTTCCGGCCGGATACCAACCGAACCGATGCCGCGCAGTTTCGGGTAATTCTTCGCGAAATAGGCTTCGGCCTTGTCGGCAATGTCAGACACGCCCGGTTTGCCGAAGGTCAGAATATTAATTGGCGGGCTACCGACGAATTCGGCAACGAACCGGTTTGCCGGACGATCATAGATATCGTTTGGCGTACCCATCTGCTGCAATGTGCCTTCGTTCATCACAGCAATCGTCGTTGCCAGTGTCATCGCTTCCCACTGGTCATGGGTCACGAAAACAATCGTCGTCTTGAATTCGTTGTGCAGGCGTTTCAGCTCGGCACGCATTTCAAGTCGCAGGCGCGCATCAAGGTTGGACAAAGGCTCATCGAGCAAAAGCACGCCCGGATTGACCGCCAGCATACGAGCCAGCGCAACACGCTGTTGCTGACCACCGGACAGCTGCGACGGGTAACGATCACGATACTTGGCAATATCGAGAGCCTGCATGACACGCTCTACCCGCGCTTCGCGTTCGGCCTTCGGCAAGTTGCGCAGTCTCAAACCAAAATCGGTATTGCGCTCGATCGTCAGGTGCGGCCACAGCGCATAGCTCTGGAACACCAGACCCATTTCACGCTTTTCCGGTGGTACAAAGACGCCCTGTTGTACGGAGTCGACCACCCGTTCTCCTACCCTGATCTCGCCACCTGACAGGTTTTCCAGCCCCGCAATCATGCGAAGGGTTGTGGTCTTGCCGCAGCCAGAAGGACCGAGTAGGCACATGAATTCGCCGTCGCGGATTTCCAGATCAAGATCGGCAACCGCGTTTGCGGAGTTCACACCATAGTTTTTCTGCGCGCCGCGCAGGTTGATTGTAGGCATTAGCTTCCAAGTCCTTCTGCAAGATTTGTGCGTGTCAGCTTCTGGGCCAACAGCGTGCCGAAATAGGCAATTGCGGCAATGATCAGCACCACGGCATTGGCTGCCTGTGTGTAGTGGTAGTCGACCAGTCGCAGGGAAAAGGTGGTCAGAACATCAGTGCTCGGTACCGCCAGGATCACGAAGAGGCTGAGGCCCTTGATGCCCGAGATGAAGGGCAGCAGCACGCCGGTGACCAGTGAGCCCTTCTGAATCGGGATCACGATGGAGATCATGCGGCGGAACCAGCCGGCACCAGCAACCTGTGCCGCTTCTTCCGGATCCTTGCCCAGCTGCGTCATGGCGGAAATACCGGCACGCGACGCATAGGGCATCTGATCGGCAATCAGCGCCAGTATCAGGATGGTCACTGTGCCATAAAGCGCAGGCATGGGTCCACGCGGTACCGCAAACAGCGACAGATAGGCCGCCGCAAAGGCAATGCCCGGCACCAGATACGGCAGGAAGGTTACCTGACGCAAATAGACCGACAGACTACGCACTGGTGTACGGATAACTACGTAGCCGACCAGCAGACCAAGAACACCTGAAGTCAGTGATGCGAAACCAACGATCATCATGGTGTTTTTGGCAGCCGCCCACAGATCAGGGCTCAACAGCACGCCTGTTTGCAGCGCAACCGTATGCAGGTTGGTGCCGATCCAGTAATCGAGGGTGAAGTTGTCGAAGGTGAAACGCGCAGGCACCTTCATGACAGTCGACAGAACCAGCGTGAGCAACGGCATGCCAACGCTCAGGATAAAGACGGCCGCAGCAAACCCGGTTGCCGGAAGGCGAAGTTTGCCGAGGCGGTTCTGGCGGTTCATTGATCCCTTGGAACCGATAGTCACGAAACGACGTGCTTCCCGCACCAGCCGTGCATCAATCATCAAGGTGATGATACCGATCAACATGATCGATGCGGCAACCACACCGGCGACACCCGTCTGGCGCGAGGCGATACTGCGGAACAACGACGTTGACAGCACTTCGAACTTCACTGGCAGACCCAGAACGTAGGGCACACCAAACTCGCCAAGGCACTTTGCAAAAATCAGCACCATGGATGACAGAAGCGCCGGGCGCATCAGCGGCATGATGATCTGGATGGCGACCTGATAACGACGCGCACCGAGAATACGGGCCGAGTCCTCAAGCTGCGAGTCAAACCGGCGCAGGGCAGAACCAAACAGCAGGATGACAAACGGCGTATAATGAAGCGCCAGAATGATGGTGATTGGAAAACGCCCATAGGCAACCCAGTCCGGCGGCGTCAGGCCCATGGCCTCAAACCAGCCGGGCTGGCCGCCCACGGTGCGGTTTTTAAACAGGGTTGTCCAGGCCAGTGCGAATGTCCATGCAGGCAGCATGTAAGGCACGATCAGCGCAGTCGCGAACCAGCGACGGCCAAACATGTCGGTGCGGCTGATCAGCCAGGCCAACACGGTGCCAATTACCAGCGACAGGGAAATTGCGCCTAGCGCCACTGTCAGCGTGTTGGCCAGCGGCCGCCAGAACAGGTCCGTTGCGACCGGCGAGAAAAACGCCCGGTCGAGATAATACATCGTGAGATCGCCGACATCCTTGCCAAGTCGGCGCTCGTGACCGAACTGCACCCGAACCGAATCCAGCACGATGGATATGATCGGCACGACAATCAGATAGGTGAACAGCAAGGCGGTCAAAACGCCGATCAATGTCGTCGGCTCTCGCAGCGCAATCTTCAGCCGATAGCGCCAAGCCTGCCACGCTGAAGGTGCACCTATGGCGCGTTGCTCCACCGCATCGGCTTTGTTTGTGTCACTTAGAAGAGCCATCATTCCTCCCCAGGCCTTCCATTGCGATGTCATGCGCCACTCGATGAAAAGCGCGCAAAATCCCTCCACCCAAATCGCGTAAATACGATTTTGGGCACTGTGGGCATCAGCAATGTATTCAATCCTCCCAACGGGACTCCCGACCCGTCAGCCTTGGTAAACGCCCAATCAGGGGCGCTCCTGCTTATCCAAGGCATGGATTTTGAGCCCCGATGCCTTCGACTATGGTTGGATGATCAATCCTCATGAAGGTTTTGTCAACGATAAAATTGCACACGTGATCAATATTATAATTAATTGATTTTGCTTGATTATTTTATGTATATTTTGGATATTTATTGCACACGTGATCAGAGGGAAAGCCCGTCAGATAAAAATGACATCACGCGTGTCTGTGACAGAGTTGAACAGAGACGTCACAATGGACGTGCCGGACCACGCGTTACGAGAAATTCTCGCACCACAAACGCGTGTTTCGACATTTTGGGGATTGGAAAAACCCCAACTTTGTGGCCTGTGATGAAGTGAAAAATATCAGGGGGAATGCATGGCCCGAGGCTTTGTAACGGCGGAAGAAGTGGCAAAACGGGCTGGCGTATCTCGCTCGGCCGTATCACGAACATTCACCCCGGGCGGCAGCGTGTCGAAAGCGGTGCGCAAGAAGGTTCTGAAAGCGGCGCAAGATCTTGGCTACCGCGTCAATCGTCTGGCGCAGGGTTTGAACAATGATCGCTCCAATCTCATTGGTGTGGTCGGTGCCAATCTCAGTTCGCCGTTCATTTCCAAACAACTCGATGCTTTAAGCCTTGCGCTTTTGCGTCGTGGTTCACAGTGCCTTCTTTTGAACGCCGCGGATGCACGCAAAGATATCGCACCGCTGATCGAACTGCTTTTTGAGTTCCGTGCGCAGGCAATCGTTGTACTGTCAGGTGAACCACCGGCCTCGATCGTGGATGAATGTATTGCCAATGGCGTGCGTCTTATCCTGATCAACCAGAGCATGGACCGCACTGACACCAATATCGTTCTCAGTGACGATTCACATGGCGCCGATCTGGCGGCAATGCGGCTGCGGACTGCGAAATGCAAAAAAGTCGCCGTCGTCACCAGTGGCAGCCAGACCCCGGCACAGCTTCGCCGCGCCAAGGCCTTTACCAAACGGATGGACAGCGAAGGTATTGAAGTTGTCAGCTGGTCTAACGGCCCAACCAGTTATGACAGCGGTTATCAGGCCGGTTGTGAATTGCTGAAAGACAAGGATATAGATGGCGCATTCTGCGTCACCGACCTGCTGGCGCTCGGTTTTCTCGACGCCGCCCGATTGGAAATGAAGCGCCGCGTACCGCAGGATCTTTCGGTTGTCGGTTTTGACGACATCCCCCAGGCCGGCTGGAAAAGTTATCAGCTCACCACCATCGCCCAGTCCTTTGATGCGCTGACTGAAAAGGTTTTGACCGCGCTCGACAGCGACGAACCGGAAACCAGATTGCAGGTCGTACCGGTCAGCATGGTGGAGCGGACAACCGCCCGTTAACTGGCTTTCATACCTTAATTGACTTGCCGGATACGGCTTTCGTTAAGCAGGCCGCTATCATCGAGAATGGGAAGCGCCACCGCCACGACATGGGCATTGATGCGCTTGAGGTCTCGCAACAAATCGAGATGCAGAGAACTCGTCTGGATACTGTCGGCCCTGCCGTCCCGCAGGCGCTGCAAATGGCGGGCGGATGACTGCTTTTCCAGTCGACGAACATCTTCCTTCACTTCGACGAGACGGCGCGCCAGTTCAGAATTTTTCGTCGAAAAAACCGTCTGGGCCATGCGCAGATTGTCGAGCGTGATGGTGAACAGGCGCAGCAATTCCTGCTGGCCGTCTTCAGAGAATGTCAAACCAAGGCTAACCTTCTTGGCAATTTCCGGCCGGATGCCCTTTTCGATGATGTCGCCGATATGCTCAAGATTGATTGCATATTCAACGATATCCATTGAACGACGATAATCCTCATCGCTCAACTGCCCCTGCCCGACCCGCGACACAAACACCTTGATTTCATGCTGAATTCGGTCGACGCGCCCTTCAAGAGCACTGATTTCACTCAGTTGCGAAAGGTCGTTACGGCGCATTGCTTCTGCAGCTTGACGCAACATGCGCTCAACCAGATCGCCAACCAGCATCACTTCGCGGCTGGCACCCGCAAGAGCTGCAACCGGCTGGTCGAGATCATGACTATCAAGGAAGCTGCGATGATCATCGCCGGTTTTTTTGTCCGGCAGGATGGCCGCCGTCAGTCGCAAAATGAACGGTGACAATGGCCAGGCAATCAGCGCCACGGCAATGTTGAACAGAAGATGCGCATCAACTGCGAGCTGCTGGTGCGAAAAATAGGGAAGTTCCAAAATCGCGGCACCATAACCAGCAAGTGGCATGGCAATGGCGCAACCAATGGCGCGAATGATGAGGTTGCCAATCGTCACACGCCTTGCGGCAATCGATGCCTTCATGGTTGCCAGAACTGGCGGCACGGCACCGCCGAGATTAGCGCCAAGCACCAGCACAATCACCAGACTGGAATCGATACTGCCGCTCGCAGCCAAAGACAGGATCAGAATAACGACCGCGAGGCTGGACGACGCCAGCACAGCAAGACCTGCTGAAAACATCAAAGCAACCGGCCAGGCATTACCCAGCATGGTGATGAAAAGATTGAGTACTGGCGACTGACGCAGCGGATCGGTGGCCGCAGACAGCAAATGCAGCGACAAGAGCATGAGACCGACACCAACAAGCGCCGTGCCAGCGCCCTGCTTGGCTGACGAGGTCATGCGCATCAACACGACACCGGCCAGGATCAGCAGCGGCGACAACCAACCGAGACCCAAGGCAACGATCCACGCCGTGGTCGCTGTTCCAATGTTTGCACCAAGCATGACGATCTGCGCCATTGCTGGCACGATCATGTCCTTCTCAACGAAGGATGCGACCATCAGGGCGGTGGCTGTCGAGCTTTGCAGCGCAACGGTTGCAAGGAAACCGGCGGCAAATGAACGAGGGCCGCTTCGTGTGCCGGCAGCAAGGCCGGTCCGCAACTTTGCACCCAGCGCTCTAGACATGCCGTCCTTGATCTGACGCAGACCAAAGAGCAGCAGAGCGACTGCGCCAAACAGGTTGATGCTTACGATGGCCGATTCCATGCACTCACCTCATATCGACAATTATGCCGGCACGACGTCGCCAACCGTCGGGATCGACAGAACCAGATTCTGCGCTCCTCCTTCGGCACGATCAAGAAAAAGCCCGAGAGCCCCGAAGAATATCCCAAGGAAACTCGAGAGAGAGCCGTCATGAACTCCGGGAGCCCGCCCGAACCTCAAGGCCAGCGAACGGTAGAGCATCAACCTTTCCGGCTCGATATGCGACAAAGCCAGCGACGCCCCCTGTCGCAGACAGTACCAATCTGCAATCAATTCAAACATCGGCAGATCAGCCAAGCCGTCAAACCGGACAGGCACGGTGTCATCCATGACACCAAGCGAGGAGACCACGTCCAGCACGAGCCTGTTGCCGATTGCCGCAACGATATCTGCAGGCCATTCCTTGACGAAATAACGATGCCGCACCAAAGCGCGTTTGTGATGCCGCAGGAAGTCACCATAGTGACCGGCGGTAAAGGCCAGATCAGGCTGTTCGCCGCGGATATCGGTCTCTCGACCATATCCTTGCGATAGGAGATCGTTGACGGGCAAGTCTGACATTTCAACGGTTTCAACCGCAACCTCAGTCATCGAGGCATGTACAACCTTGAAGGCTGGCGGAAAAGCCACCAGTGACGGGACCGCAACATTGGTCAGGCTCCGACCGGAGGCTCCTCGTCTCGTCACACCTTCCACATGCAGATGGCCACTGAAATGAACCGTGACGCCAGCGGCGAGCAATGCATCCTCGACAGCCTTCACAGGCGTGCGCCGTACGACATTGGTTTCGCCGAATAATACCGCCTCGGCACCGGAAGCTCCGTCAAACGGATCGAGCGCCGGGTAATGCGAGAACGCCAGAAGCGTCTTGCCCTGCTGCTTTGCCCGTTGGCTGACATCAGCAATCCAATTCAGAATGAAGCGTTTGGACCTGAGCATCGCATTCCAGCCGCCAGACGTGCTGTCGGTAAAGGCAGCCTCCTCGCCACGCTCGAACTGCCCGTCCAGCGGTTCAAATACATTGGCGTCGATCATCAACAACCAAAGGCCCGGCTCCGGTTCAACAAGATAGGAGGCGTCCATCAGGCGATAGACATTGCTGCCATCAGGCGAGGTCACGGTATAAACCCGGTCGTCGGCAGCATCGCTTGTGCCGAAGGGTGTCTCCCAGTGCAGATATTCCGGACGACGAAAATAACCGAATGCCGCCATCGGGTTCAGGCCCGATGGATAGCCTTCACAATACATGGCATCGCTGAACGCCACACAGTCATCAATCGTGCTTGGATTGCTTGTTATCGACAGGCTCCGTCCCGCCTCCCCCAAGAATTCCTTTTGATGATGGCGACCTTGCGGGCCAAAAATGTCGTGGTTGCCCGGCAGGGCGTAAAAGGCAGTGCCATGGGTATCGGTATGGGCCTGTAGCAAACCGCGCAACGTTTCCGTCGTGGCACGCTGACCGTCATCGGTATAATCGCCAAGCAGCACAACATGGCGGATGTTGCGGGCAGCCACCTGATCAAGGGCAGCGCGCAGCGCGTCCGCACTTTCGTTAAAAACGCGGGTCGATTGGCGTGTATCTGACCAGCTTCGCATGGTCAGTTGCTGGCCATCCACATTGATACCGGTAAAGCCAAAATCTGCCGAGGTATCATGAAAATGTGCGTCTGCGATAACAGCGACCGGCGGGAAATGTCTTACACCCATGATCAAGCCTTCTTTCGGCCTTCGACGAGATCAATCCAGTCGGATGCACGCCGCGCCGCTTCATAAAGGCTCGGTTTCGGGGTTTCAAACCACTCGTCCGGACGCAATTCGCGTCGCTCACGGATGACTGCAACAGCATCATCAAGCGTCGGATAAAGTTCAGGCTGTTGTTTGTGGAGAAACAGCGCCACCAGAGACACCGACCGGCTGCGACCACTACGGCAGTTGACGAGTACATTGCCGCCATCGGGGAACGGATAGGTCGCCCGTTTCGGCATGGTCTGGCGCAGAGCCCCATCCAGAATATAGTAGGCACCCAGCATCATCGTATCGGGGCTTCCCTCCCCGTCGATCAGGCCAAGTTTGTAATAACGGATATCGCCGTAACCGGTGGCGAGAAGATCACCGTCCTCGTCGGCGCCCCGCACCAGATTGATGTCCAGATTGACGGCGCAATTGACAACCGTGGTAATGCCGTGGCGACGCAGCAGACCAATATCGCGCGCGCCATCACTACCACCGATATAAAGCGTGGCATTGTGCGGCCCGAGACCTTCGGCAATCTTGCTGATTGCGGGTCTTGCATAAACCGGTCCGTCCATAATCCATTCCTCCATACCGGCGCTTGCGCCGTCATTCATCTTTGCAAATTTATTCAGGCGACCGACGAAACCGGTCTCGCGCCGCTCGCTTCAACCACCGCCAGCGGAATGGCGGATGCCTTGCTTACGCCTGCTGCGACGCCTCGCGCGGCGGCCAGAACTGCTCCGCCATCACGAAGACTGCCAATTTCCAGGAACGGGCAGACATCGCCTCCACCCTCACTGACCAACAGCAGTCCGGCAAGGCAGTCCCAGGAATTCATATGTAGCTCAAGATAACCGTCTGACCGGCCATCCGCGACATAGGCCAGAGCAAGTGCGCCTGATCCGGCACGTCGGACATTGGTCCCCATATCGAGCAGATTTTTGACGACACCGAGATAGGTATCGTTGGATACCCGTGTCGACCATCCCATTTCGATGGACGCGGCATCGAAACGCTGGGTTCCGGATGCACTGATCGGCTTGCCATTGAGTGTCGCGCCTTCGCCGCGAACGGCGAAATAAAGCTCGTCTAGCGCCGGGTTGTAGATGGCCCCAATTTCTGTTCGACCATCTTCAACATAGGCAATCGAAATGCAGAAATGCGGGATGCCCCGTGCAAAGTTGGCAGTCCCGTCGACAGGGTCCACGACCCAGACCTTGGCACCGATATTTCCGCCACCCTCTTCACCAAAGAAGGTATCATCCGGGAAATGTTTTTCAATCATGCTGCGGATATGCGCCTCGGAAGCAGCATCCGTCACGGTGAGAAAATCCTGTGGACCCTTCATCGAAACACTGCGCTCGGCCTCACCATGAAAACCCTTAAGAACCAGCTCTCCGGCAGAGCGGATGACCGCACGGCAGAGATCGGCGCGAGCCTGAAGCGTATCGGCGTAATGCAAGCTTTCCACGAGATCACCATCAAATCGATTTGAACACGCGTGCAATATTGCACACGTGTTCATTGATTGCAAGCAAGCAGCAGCGCTTGATATCGCCAATCCTGTGAATGACTATCTCCCGTTCCTGGCCCTACGCAACGGCTGCAGCGGGCGTGACGTAGCACGTGTTGTGCAGCGCTATCAGCTCATCATAGGCAGAGACATTGCCAGCCAGAACCGGATGGCCGCTCAGCAGCGCTTCACCTTCTGCCGGGAATGGCATAAAGCGGCCACCGGCTTCTTTCACGAGGCAAAAACCGGCCATGCAGTCCCAGGCGCGCATATAAGGTTCGTAGTATCCCACGAGGCGTCCGGCCGCGACATAGGCCAGCATCAGGGCACCCGAACCGTTGCGGATAAAACTGCCGCCACGGGCGAGCAGATCGGTGATGATCGAGCCAACCAGTTCCGGCGTCACCATGGTGTTGGAACTGATACCGGTCATTGAATTCTGGATGGTGCGGCTTGGATCAAGTTTGAGCGATTTACCGTTTAACGTCGCACCCATGCCATCTGCTGCGGCGTAGGTTTCGTTCATGCAAGGCACCTGAATGACACCGATCACTGGCACACCACCACGCAACACGGCAATCGATACACACCATGTTGGCAAGCCGTTGACAAAGGGCGCCGTGCCATCGATCGGATCAACCACCCAGGTGTAACCCGATGTTCCGTCCTGCAGACCAAATTCTTCACCCAGAAAGCTGTCTTCCGGAATGGCCGCGAGCACCCTTTCACGTAGAAAGGTTTCGACATTACGGTCGGCAATCGACACGACGTCCTGAAGATCGCGTTTGGTCTCGACAACAAGCGTATCGCGCTTGTTGAAGTAATCGAGCGCCAAGGCGCCCGCTTCTACGGCCAGAGACTTCGCCAGTTCGAAGCGTTGATCTAGGCCGATATCATGCTTGGTCATTTCATCATTCCTATGCACTTGGTTGAATTCAAGATTGGATCAAGGCAATGCCGCGGCTTTTGAACCCGAGCGTCACATCACTGGCCGGCGGAAGGCTGGTTTCAACCGCATGATCGATGATGAACAGCGTGCCGACATCCGTCTCGACCTCATACTCGACATGACCGCCCAGATATGCGCTGTGCAGCACCCGACCGGCCAACCCTTGACCGCCGGGTTGCCCGATCGAAATAGAACCGGGGCGAACAGCCAGTTGTGCCGTTCCGGTTTTTGCATCACGAGCCGGTATACGATGATCGACACCACCGACCCGGATCAGCGCATTTGGACCTTCGATACCAACCACTTCGCAACCAATGACATTCGCTTCGCCCATAAAGTCGGCAATGAAGGATGAAGCTGGCGCTTCATAAAGTTCGCGTGGCGAGCCCGATTGTGCGATCTCGCCATCTTTCATCACGATGATGCGGTCGGAGACCGCCAGCGCCTCGTCCTGATCATGCGTCACGTAAACCGCCGTAAAACCCAGACGCTGCTGCAGCTCACGAATTTCAGTACGGACCCGGCGGCGCAGACGCGCATCAAGGTTGGAAAGTGGCTCATCAAGCAGCAGCACCTGTGGTTCAAGCACCAGCGCGCGGGCAACAGCAACACGCTGTTGCTGACCGCCTGAAAGCTCGGCGGGAAGACGGTGACCCATACCCGCAAGACCAACCAGTTTCAGGCCTTCTTCAGCCTTTTCCCGCGCCTCTGCTTTACGTAACCCTGAGGATTGCAGGCCATAAGCGACATTGTCGAGCGCGGTCATATGCGGGAACAGGGCATAGGACTGGAAGACCATGGAAACGTCACGTTCATTGGCAGGCAGCATGGTGACATCCTTGCCGCCAATCAAGATGCGTCCAGCGGTCGGGTGTTCAAGACCCGCCAGCATGCGCAGCGTTGTCGTCTTGCCGCAACCGGATGGACCAAGCAGTGTCACCAGCGTTCCCGGCTCAATGGTGAGGGACAGGTCTTGAATGGCAACGAAGGAACCAAAGGTCTTGCGAACATTTTGAAAGATAACGGAACCGGGTTTTACGGAAATCATGCTGTTTTCTCCTGAGACAGAGGAACGGAGTTTGCTGGCTGCAGGCCTGCGACACGGTTTTCACGTCGCAAACGACGCTCGCCGACCAGCAGCTGGAAGCCGGTAATGACCGTGATCATCACCACGATGAGCATTGAGGAGTAGGCAATGGCCACGCCATATTCACCGTTCTCAACGAGACCGACGATGTAGGAGGTTGCCATGTTGTATTCCGCGCTGACGAGGAAAATCACGGCGCTGATCGAGGTGATCGCACGCACGAAGGAGTAGACCAGCGCCGCCGTGATGGCCGGACGCAGCAATGGCAGGATGACCTTTCTGATGGTGCGGAAACTGTCGGCCCGCAACGTCAGCGACGCTTCATCAAGGCTCTTGTCGAGCTGGCTCATCGCTGCAATGCCGCCGCGCACGCCAACTGGCATGTTACGGAAAACAAAACAGGCAATCAGCACCAGAGCCGAACCGGTCAACTCCACCGGAGGCAGGTTGAAAGCCATGATATAGCTAACGCCAATGACCGTACCGGGAATGGCAAAGCTCATCATCAGGGCAAATTCAAAGATATTGCGACCGGCAAATTTCTGTCTGACGATGATATAGGCTGTCAGCAGGCCGACAGCAGCAGTCAGCGGCGCCGAAATCAACGCAATCTCCATGGTCGTCCAGAACGAATTCCAGGCGACACCTGTCCAGGCGATGGAGCCGTTTGCAAAACTGACCGAGAAGGCACGGATATAGTGTGCAAAGGTCAGAGAGTTATCGAGACCCCAGGTCTTCACGAAACCACCGACCAGAATCATGCCGTAAACAACGATGGTGAACAGCATCCACGGAACGACAACCGCGTGTACACCAATCGACAGGCCGCGCGGCAGGGCAATGTGGGCACCGCTGTCGCCCTTTCCGGTAACCGTCGCGAAATTTTTGCCCGAAAGCCAGAAACGCTGGGCAAGGAAAGCCGATAGTGTGAAGCAGAGCAGGATGATAGCCAGAACAGCCGCGCGTGACGGGTCATTCTGCGAACCGACCACCGCAAAGAATATTTCAGTCGACAACACACCATGGCTTCCACCCAGCACAAGCGGATTGCCAAAATCAGCCATACTTTCGATGAAACCAATGAGGAAGGCGTTAGCGAGGCCAGGCTTCATCAGCGGCAGCGACACGCGCCAAAAGGTACGCCAGCGATCGGCCCGCAGCGTCTGCGACGCTTCTTCCATCGATGGGCTTACACCCTCAACAACGCCAATCAGCACGAGGAATGAAATGGGGGTAAAGGACAGAACCTGGGCAATCCAGATGCCGGTCAGGCCATAAAGCCATCGACCCGGCTCTATGCCAAAAAGATCAGACAGTCCCTGCGTGACAACACCGGCGCGGCCAAACAGAAGCGTCAGCGCAAGACCGATCACAAAGGGTGGCGTGATGATCGGCAACACCGTCAGCAGGCGCAGCCCCTTCTTGAACGGAAAACGGGTGCGGGTTGCGACCAGCGCAAAACCAAGCCCAAGCACCGTCGAGCCAAACGCAGTCATCAAAGCGAGGAACAATGTCCGCCACGCGACGCCGCAGCGTTCTTCACCGAGCACACAGCCGAGGCTCCAGATACCTGGATCCTGGATATTGCGGATAAAACCATCGGCATTAAACGAACCGTCAAAGTCCTGAACCGAGGCAATCAGCATGCTGCCAATCGGATAGAACACGAAGACGGTAACGAGGAAAACCAGCACCGAAATCGAACCGACGACAAAGGCATCACCCTTCATCACGCCGCGTTCGGCAAGACCGAAAGCAAACAACAGCACAAAGACCAGCGACATCAAGACGCCACCCGCACCAATCGACGGCTGACCATCGGCCAGCTGGCCAAACAGGGTCTCGCTAATGGTCCATGTCCAACCGGTAAAACCGATCGCCAGTCCCTGTAGGCTAAGGAACAACAGACCTATCGCACCCATCCATGCCAGCAACTTGCCGCGTCGCATTGGATCGGCGATTGGCCTGACAGCACATGCACCAAGGAAGATCAGCGCAATACCAATCAGCCACGGCTTGCCGTAGACAAGAATTTGCAGAACGCCCGGCGCGTTACTGGACGCGGAGAAGAACTCCGAAAACCAGCGAAAACTGTAGAAGCCGCCTTCGATGCGGTACCAGGGGAGAAGAAACAGGGCCACTGCCCCAAGCATCAGGACAACGTCCAGCCTGCGATTGCCACGCGTCATGGCCAACCTCGCTATTTTTATGCTGATGAATGAACTTGAGGCCGATACCCGAACCAAAGGTCGGGGTATCGGCCGTCACGTCTCGGATCAGTTGGCGACAGCGCCGACTTCACGATCCCAACGCTCCAAGAGAGCCTTGCGCTTGACAGGGTCGCCATAGGTCTTGAAGTCGTAGTCAATCAGCTTGATATCCTCGAACTTCGGCGCTTCCTTCGGCACTTCGGCCGTCTTGTTGGACGGCAACTGGAAGGACTTGGCATCCTTCATACGAGACTGCACGTCCGGCTGCAGCGCCCAGTCGTACCAGACCTTCGCATTGTCGAGGTTGCGGGCACCCTTGATGATCGACATGGAGCCGATCTCATAACCGGTACCTTCACATGGCGCGATCGACTTGACCGGGAAGCCTTCTGCCGTCTGCGCCACCGCATCATGCATGAAGACGATACCAACCGCAGTCTCGCCACGCGCAGCCGCCTTGACCGGTGCAGAACCCGACTTGGTGTATTGCGAGATATTGGCGTTGAGCTTCTTCAGATAGTCGATGGCCTGGTCTTCACCCATGATTTGCACCAGCGAAGCGAGTGCCGTGTAGGCTGTGCCGGAGGAATTGGGGTTGGCGATCTGGATTTCGCCCTTCAGTTCCGGTGCCAGAAGATCGGCCCAGCACAGCGGCTCCTTGTAGCCCTTGGACTTGAAGATTTCTGTGTTGTAGCCCCAACCGAGCGCACCGGCGTAAACGCCAACTGTCTTGTAACCGGTGCTTTCTGCCTGTTTCACGGCCCAATCCTGCAACTGGTCAAGCATTGGCGATTTGTATTCCAGCGTCAGGTTTTCAGATGCAGCCTGCATATGCGGATCGCCGGTACCGGCCCACCAGATATCGGTCTTCGGGTTGCGCGCTTCTGCACGAACCTTGGCATAGGTTTCGCCCGACGACAGGCGCACCATGTTGACCTTGATGTCATGGGATTTCTCGAAGTCGCCCTTCATCTGCTCACAGATAACAACGTCAGCCGAGCAAATCAGGTTAAGCTCGCCTGCGGCCTGAGCGCCGGTGGTGGCAAGTGCAGTACCGGCAAAAAGCAGGCTGGTCAGTATAGTCAGTCGCATGGGTATCCTCCTATAGCTTGCGTCTGAATGGGGGACAGCGTTTGAACATGGCGCTGCCGTTCGCAGCACTTGCAGTGCTGCGCTATTTGTTTTTGTTGTTTGAATTGCCGACCCTATTGCGTCGGGTGGATTTCATTGTCGAAGCGGGCTAACAGCCGACTTCGTTCTTCTGGCAGACCGAAGGTGGCAAAGTCATAATCCACCATCTTGATCATCGATATGTCTGGCGCCGTCAGCGGCAGGCTTGCCTTGGCATTGGATGGCACCTGGTTTTGACCTGCGCGAAATCCGGTTGCCTGCCCTTCCGGGCTCAAGGCGTAGTCGACAAAGGCACGTGCAAGAGCCAGATTGGCCGCGCCCTTGATGATGCTGGCCGCACCAATCTCATAGCCGGTCCCTTCACAGGGCGCGACGATGGCCAGCGGAAACCCTTCAATCTTCTGCGTTACCGCATCATGCATGAAGGAAATTCCGATCAACACGTCTCCCCGGGCGGCTGCCTTGACCGGTGCTGAACCTGCCTTGGTGTAGGCAACGACGTTGCGATCCAGTTTCGCCATGAAACTGAAAGCTTCGTCCTCGCCAAACAGCTGCACAAGCGTGGCAAGCAAAGTGAAGGCGGTGCCCGACGAATTCGGATTTCCCGACTGTATATGGCCGCGATAAATATCCTTGGCCAGATCTTTCCAGCAGGTCGGCGCTGGCAGCCCCGCTTCAGCCAGCAGTTCGGTATTGTAGGCAAAACCGAGGGCCCCGGCATAAATTCCGGCAGAGCGTGAACCTGACATCGCATAAAAATTCTGTGCCCAGGGCAACAGATCATGCGGGTTGGCGGGGTGATATTCTTCGAGCAAACCTTCCGAGCTGGCCTGCAAATGGGTATCGCCAGTACCGCCCCACCATACGTCTATGGTCGGATGTGCACGTTCGGCGCGGATCTGATCGAGAATTTCGCCAGTGCTCTTGCGAACCACCGAAATCTCGACACCCATCTTGCTTTCAAATGCCTTTTGCATGGTCACACACCAAGCCTCGTCGACGCCGCACAGGACGTTCAACTTCGACTCGGCCATGCCATGGCCTGCTCCGCACAGCCATACGACCATGCTTGCCGCAAAAGCGGTCACTGCTCTCAATTGAGCCTCCCTGCTTGGAACCTCCCCGTTCCAATCTCCGCATATAGCATGTCAGATACTGCCGCCGCCGCAATCGAAGAATGGTTACCAATCTTTCACCAAAGCGCCCAACAACATGACATTTGTTACAAATATGACATTTCCGATAATCACCGAAGCTTTGAAGATCGCAAAGAGCGTGCTTATGATAGCTGCGGGAGGAATACGCAGTGCTCAATCAGAAGGTAAAGATTCTGATCGTCGAGGACGATCCAGACATGTCCGAACTTATTGCCGATCTGGTCGAGGCTGAGGGTTGGGTGCCGACCTGCGCGCGATCTGCCGAGGAAGCGGACGCAATTTTGGCAACGGACACCATGCAGCTCGTGCTGGTGGACCATAACCTGCCCGGCACATCCGGTCGGACCTTTGCCCAGCGATTGCGTACAAAGGTCGATATCGGCATTGTCATGGTAACGGCAGCGGGCAGCGCCATAGACAGGGTGCTTGGCCTCGAAACCGCCGCCGACGACTATGTGGTGAAACCCTTCGAGCCAATCGAACTGACTGCGCGCATCAAGGCGGTGTTGCGCAGGACCATTCCATCGTTGAAACACGAAAAAGACAGCGAACGAGATCACAGTCGCTCGGCCCTGCATCTCGGGGACTGGGTTTTTGATCATGATGCCCATCAGGCCGTTTGCCTTGTCGATCGTAGCAAGACATTGACAACAGCGGAATTTGCGCTGCTTGAAATCCTGGCGGAAACACCGAACCAGCCGGTCAGTCGCACACAAATCCTCGACCGCCTGGGCTCAGAAAGCGACCGCTACATTGACCGCAATGTCGATGTGCTGGTTCTGCGCTTGCGCCGCAAGATCGAACGAAACCCGGACTTGCCGCGCCACATCAAGACCAGACGCGGCAAGGGTTATGTGCTGCATACCGACGAAGCCGAGCTGTCCCCGTGATCAATCGTTCATTTCTGTCGTCGATTGCGTTCCGCCTGCCTTTTGCGATTGTGTTTATCTGCGTTCTGGTCTTCAGCCTCTCGGCAATCGCCATATATGGTTTGCAAAGGGCCCGTGACGAGATGGCCGCTTACGGTGTGCAGGCATTTTCCAGCCTGGGCAAGGTATCACTGGTTTCGCGGCAGGTGTCGGATCTGGTGTCGAGCGCACCCTTCTTGATGAATGCCGCCTCGCCCTACCGGGTATCCAGCGAAAGCCGCTCGGTGGTGCAGCAGGTTGACAGCCTGCTCTCCATGATAACCTCGAAAGAGGACGAGCGACGCATTCCGGGATTTGCAAGCGACCGAATTGCGGAACTCTTGCAGCAAATTCGCACACAAACTCTCGATCTGGTCAAGGATGCCGATGCAGCGCAGGTTCATAAGGCAGATGCTGCCGCCGCACTTGGCGAAATCGCCACCGGCAAAGGCATTCTGGATCCCAATCTGCGCCAGCGCATGAACGGCATTGTGCAAGCGGCCTCAACCTCTGACAGCCTTTTCCAGCTCGGAGAACTGCGCCGTCGCTATGTCTCGGAAACAACCGACCGTCAGGAAGGATATCCGGGCCAACGCCTAGCAGCATTCGAACTGCTGCATTATGAGCGTGTCTTCAAGGCACAGACTCAGTATCTCCTTGAAATGTTTGCAATACGCGCCTCGGTCGCCAAACTCCACACCGTGTCGCGTGACCTTTCCCACGCCACAGAAACCCAAAGCGATGCAATTGCCCGTGGCCTGAACGAGGATTTGCTTTCCACGTCCGATGCGCTCAGCCGTTTGCTGGTCATCGTCGCGCTTGCGTCCTTCCTGGTGCTGGTCATGGCGGTTTTCTCCATTCGCTCGGTCATGCGTGTCTCACGCGGTATCGTCACGCTGTCGAATGGCATGAACGCGCTGGCCAAGGGTGATAAGGATGTTGGCCCGCCATCCTATCGCGGGCCGGAAACGGAACTGATTCAGCTGCTCGACGCATTTCGCGCGTTTCATGACAGCGTTGATCGTGTCTCACGGCTGCGCCGCACGGCAGAGGCTGCGGCCCGCACCATCCGCTCAACCTTCCGCAACATGAATGAAGGCATCGCGCTGTTTGACCCGAGCGGCCGGCCGATTACCATGAACCGCCGGATTATCGAGCTTGTTGGCCGCTCAGGTTCCTCACGCAAATTGCCATTGCGACGTTTTGTGGAACCCATTCCGGAAATCGATCCGTCCTTGTTGCCATCAGATAGTGACCGCGGCGCGTTGATAGACCGTATCTTTATCCGGCATCGCGTTGACGGGCAGGTCATTGAAGTCTCACTCTCACGCCAGCCGGACGGCGGCATCGTCATGCTGGCGCGTGATGTCACTGCTCTGGACCGCCAGGAAGCCGAAGCCGCAAAGGCCCAGCGACTGGATGGCATCATGCGCATGACCCATCAGGTCAGCCACGAAGTCGGCAACATGATCGGCATCATAACCGGCAGTCTCGGCCTGCTGGAGCGCGAGGCTGGTTTCAATGACCGTCAGAAACGCCATATCACCCGTATTCGCAAGGCCGCCGACCGCGGGCGCTCACTTGCCTCGAGCATGTTGACGGTCGGCAGTCAGCAACCGATCCACGCGCAGCACATCGACGTCGCCAGCTTGCTGCGTGGCATGGCGGATATTCTGGAGATTGCTGTTGGATCGAAATGCCATATTACACTTCATATGAACGAGGAATTGCCAACCATTCCGCTTGACCCTGCCCTTCTTGAGCAGTCGATCCTCAATCTTTGCCTGAATGCCGCCGCAGCAATGCCAAAGGGTGGCCTGATCTCTATCGGCGCTTCATCGGAAAAAGATGTACTGATCATTGATGTGACCGATGAAGGCATCGGAATGACACCCGAAGCGGTCGACAAGGCTTTTGAGCCCTATTTCACAACCCGTGAAGAACATGGTGGAGCGGGCCTTGGCTTGGCAATGGTTTATGGTTTTGTTCGCCAAAGTGGCGGAGAGGCCCGTATCCACTCAACCCTTGGACAGGGCACCTCGATCAAATTGATTTTCCCACTCACACCCTCTCAAACCTTGCACAGCAGCCAAGCCTGACGTCGCTGAGGCGGTAGCTACGATCAGCGCCACGCCTCAACGATTGAGCAGTCCCTCAAACGGCGAGAAAACCGCCATCGACATTGATAACGGCACCATTGACCATGGCCGTATCGGGCGAAAGTAGCGTGGCGATGGTGCGGGCAACGTCATCGGCCTCGGCAAAACGGCCGATCGGATGACGCACCATCATAGGTGCAGACTTTTCCGGATCGCTCCAGGCAGCCATTGCAAGTTCTGTCAGAGTGATGGTTGGCGCAACGGAATTGACCCTTATGCCATAAGGGCCAAACTCCTTGGCCAGCACCCGTGTTGCACCTTCAAGACCGGCCTTGGAGGCTGCGTAACACAAGTGTTCGTTAAAACCGCGATGTCCGGCAATCGAGGTTATGTTGACGATCGCACCGCCACCGCCAACGGCACGGCGGGCACGGCCAAACTCCTGACTGGTGATCAGGGCCGCCCTCAAATTGATGCCCATCACCGCCTCATAGCCCGCTTCGGTCATGTCAAAGCTTGTCTCGAGAACATTGATACCGGCACTGTTGATCAGGAAGTCAGCAGTGCCGGCCTCCGCCATAGCCTTGCGCGTTGCAGCAGGGTCAGCCAGATCAACCGTAATCGAACGACCACCAATCTCGTCACGCAGACTGTCGAGATCCGACGTGGTGCGGCTAAGGGCGATGACTTCGGCACCGCGTTCAGCCATGACACGGGCGCAAGCCCGACCGATGCCTTTGCCTGCGCCCGTGATAATGACCGATGTCCCTGAAAACTGCATGCTGGTTCCTCCCTGATATATGTGCCTGCAACTTAGCCAGAGGCTGCGGGAAACAATGGCTCAATGTCTTTTCGCACCTCACGGGCGAGTGTCTGTATTCTCAGAAATGCCTGGTAACGCGCCTCGTGCAGCGCCCGCGCCGCATCACGCACCGGCTCACTACGCCCTGCCACAGTGGACATGGCGGGCATTGCGGCCTGCAAATCGGGGTAGAGTTTGGCGGCAACAGCCGCCAACATAGCTGCGCCCAGCAAAACCGGCTCCGAGCAGGCCGTGACCTCAACGGGAACTCCCGTTGCGTCAGCGAGAATCTGCCGGGTTAGCGGATGTGTTCCCGCTCCGCCGGAAACAGAGATCGTGGAAACGGAGACGCCGTTTTCGGCCTGCGTTTCGATGATCTGGCGCAGTCCATAACCAAGCCCGCAAAGCCCGGCGACGTACAGTGCGGCAAGATTGTCCGCACCGCTTTCCATGCCAAGCCCCATCACAACGGCGCGTGCATATGGATCGGCAAAAGGTGCGCGATTGCCGAGGAATTCTGGGACTACCTGCAACTGTCCGGCAAGATTTACCGCATCTGACGGTCTGTCGACGCCAGCCAGCACCCGCGCCGCAAGCCATGGCGCCAAGCTGGTACCATCCTGTTTTGCCTCCTGCGACGCCTTGCCCGCGTAGGGATGCAGGCTCAATAACTGATCGATGGCCGCACCGGCGGCCGACTGACCACCTTCATTCAGCCACATGTCGGGCACCATGGCGGAAAAATACGGGCCCCAGACACCCGGCACAAATGTCGGCTCGGCAGTCGTTGTCATGGTGCAGGACGATGTGCCAAACACGTAACCAAGGCAGGATGATGCATCCTGCAAGCCACCTTTTGCCGCCACAGTCCCAACGCCACCGGCATGGGCGTCAATTAATCCTGCCCCGACAGCAATGCCAGCGCGCAGTCCCATCGCATCAGCCGCTTCCTGGTTCAGGCCGTTGCCCAATGGCGTTCCCGGGTGCACGACACTTTGACCAATCCGGCGAAAACCGTCATCAGGAAGGTCATCCAGCCCTATCGTACGGAAATAGGTCTCGTCCCACCTGTCCTCATGCGCCAGATAGGTCCATTTGCAGGTCACGGTGCAGGAAGATCGCTCCAATGCACCGGTCGATTTCCAGGTCAGAAAATCCGTCAGGTCAAAGAAGTGCTTGGCACTGGAATACACCTCAGGCAGATGTTCCTTCAGCCAAAGCAGTTTCGGCGTCTGCATTTCCGGAGAGATAACACCGCCGACATAAGACAGAACCATATGTCCTGTGGCATTGATCCGCCGTGCCTGTTCAAGCGCGCGATGATCCATCCACACGATGATATCGCGTTCAGGATGCGCAGGATCGCCCACTCCGTTGGATGCGCCCTGCACCACCAGTGAGCAGGTAGCATCAAATCCGATCCCGGCCACGGCCGAGGGATCGATCGCCGCCGATGTGACGGCATCACGAACAGCCGTACACACCGCATCCCAAATCTGGGCGCTCGACTGCTCGACATGCCCATCATCATTGCGAAAGATAAGGATGTCATGTTTGGCGGAGGCCAAAAGCGTGCCAACCGCATCAAACACGCCAGCGCGTGCCGAACCTGTGCCAACATCGACACCGATAAAGTAACTGCTCATACGATCCTATCCCTCGCCGGAGTGAAACAGCCAGCCGTGCTATTCAAAGCACGGCTCAGCAAACTAGTCCGACCAGACTCAAACCCGGTCAAAGTTGGTCGGCAAGACCAACATATCGCGGATCGTGACGTTGCGGTTGCGGGTAAGCATGTATTCCACAGCATCTGCAACTTCGCTCGCTTCAATGATGCTGCCGGATTCCTTGGCCTTGCGCAGGTTTTCTTCCGGCCAGTCAGCAAGCAGGGCCGAGAGAACGGGCCCGGGGGAAACCTGGGCCACACGAATGCCATGCGGAATGAGCTGGCGGCGCATGGTCTGAACGAAGCAGGTCACAGCCCATTTCGAACCGGCATAGACCGGTTCCCAATAGGTCGGGAAATGGCCGGCAATCGAGCTGGTGACAATGATGTCACCGGTTTTGCGCGCACTCATATGCGGTACAACTGCATGCACATTCTTCATCACGGCATTGACATTGAGGTTGAGCATGCGGTCGATTTCGTCGGCTGAGGTCTCTGTCAGGTCGCCACCGATGTAGGTTCCGGCATTGCAATAGAGAATGTCGATATGATCGACCTTCTCGAGAATTTCGGGAACCATCGCAGCGCAACTGTCGGCATCCAGCAAGTTGGTGACCTGAGGAATGGCATTTTTACCAAGCTTGGCGACCAGGTCGTTGAGCGCTTTTTCGTTCCAGTCGACGATGACGACCGTGCAGCCATTGGCCAGAAGCTTCTCGGTCGTTGCCAGACCGATGCCGGAAGCGGCGCCTGTTATAACCGCGATTTTGCCTTCCAGTGATTGAGCCATATTATTCTCCTAACGTTATGAAAAGCTGTTGAGATTTCGTCAGCGCCATTCGCGGGCGATGTAGATAGCGAGCAGGATGATGAAGCCGCGGATGATGTCCTGCAGATAGGGGTTGATACCCATCAGATTGAGGCCGTTGTTGAGGATGCCGAGCAGGACAGCACCAATCAGCGTACCGAGGATGAAACCCCGGCCACCGGCAATTGCAGTGCCGCCGAGCACCACTGCCGCAATGGCATCGAGCTCGAAACCAACGCCGGCATTGGGCTGGCCCGACATCAGGCGCCCGGTCAGAATGATGGCTGCAAGTCCCGCCGTGAGGCCGGAGATCGAGTAAACCGCAATTTTGATGCGACCAATCTTGACGCCCGACAGTCGTGCTGCCGTTTCATTGCCACCAATGGCATAGACATGGCGACCAAATGCAGTCCGCTCCAGCAGCAGCCACGCCAATGCGTAGATGATGACCATGGCGATGACGGGAACCGGAATAATACCAACACGACCGACGCCGAACCAGGAAATCCACGATGGCAGGCCGGAGATCGGGTAGCCGCCGGAATAGATAAGCCCAGCTCCACGGGCGATACCCATGGTGGCGAGAGTGACGATGATGGCCGGCATGCGGCCCCATGCCACCAGAATTCCGTTGAAAAGGCCAAGCCCGATGGCAATAGCGACGCCGGACAGCAGTCCGGCCCAGCCGGGCATGCCGAAATGTACCATCAGCCCCGCCGCCATCGTGCCAGCAAGCGCCATCAGTGCCCCGACCGACAGGTCGATACCGCCGGTTAAGATGACAAATGTCATGCCAACCGCCAGAATGGCGACGATCGATACCTGTCTCAAGACATTGAGAATGTTGGAGACGGAAAGGAAGTTATCCGAGGCAAAACCCATCAGGATCGAAACAACGATCAAGCCAGCCAGTGGCAAGGCCAGAGGCGATTGTATGATGGTCTTCCAGATCGGGGTGGCAGAAGCCTCCGCCTGCGCGCCCGTAAGAGCGTCCGCGTCATGCGACATGTTGTGTCCTCCCGGTTGTTGCATGGGTCATGATCTGCTCAGAGGTGATCGCATCGCCTTCAAGCGTTGCGACAATCCCGCCTGAGCGGAAAACACAGACCCGGTCGGACATGCCGATCACTTCAGGCAGTTCCGACGAAATCATGATGATGGAATAGCCACGGGCGGTGAATTCGCGCATGAGCTGGTAAATTTCGGTCTTGGCGCCAACATCAATGCCGCGGGTCGGCTCGTCAAAAATCAACACCTTCATGTTGTGGTTGATCCAGCGGGCGATCACCACTTTCTGCTGGTTGCCACCGGACAGTGTATCGACGCGCGCATGCGGGCTTGACGCCTTCACACGCACCCGCTGCATGGCAGTGCGAGTATCTGCAAGTTCACGCGAGCGGTTGATGAAGAAGTGGCCGATCAGGTATTTGCCGTAATTGTTCAGCGAGACATTGTGCATGATCGGGAAACTGGTGATCAGCCCCTGCTCCTTGCGACTTTCAGGAAGCAGACCGATACCCGCCTCCAGTGCCTGGGATGGATCAGCAAACCGTATCTCGACACCGTTGATCAACAGCTTGCAACGTGCGGCCCGATAGGCACCAAGCATCGCCAGAACTGTTTCGGTACGGCCCGAACCTACCAGACCGGCAAAACCGAGGATTTCTCCTGCCTTGAGGTGAAAACTGGAAACCGGTCCGCTTCTGGTGAGCTTGACCTCTTCCACCTCAAGAACAGTCTTGGCATCGGCAGGAATGACAGGTTTTGGCGGGAAGCTGTTTTCGATCCGGCGACCAACCATCATTTCGACCAGCCGTGCCTGATTGACGTCGCTGACAGCACAGGAGGCCACAAATTCACCGTCCCGCAACACAGTGATGCGGTCGCAAATCTCAAAAATCTCTTCGAGATGGTGCGAAATGAAGATGATCGCGACACCCTGTTTTCGAAGGCTGCGCATGACGTGAAACAGATGTTCGACTTCGGCCGGCGTCAGCGTCGCTGTTGGTTCGTCGAGCACAAGAATACGGGCGTCGAGTGCCAGTGCCTTGGCAATCTCTACAAACTGCTGTTCGGCAACCGACAAATTGCGGATTGGCACATTCAATGGAATGGAGATACCGAGTTGTTTCATGATTTCGGCGGCGCGCTTGCGCATCGCCGATCGTTTCATGAAACCAAGCCCGTTGCTGAGTTCGCGCGCCAGAAACATGTTTTCGACCGCATTCAAATAAGGAACGAGAGAAAACTCCTGAAACACCACACCGATACCGGCATCGATCGCTTCATTATAATCACTGAAATGGCGAACCTCGCCGTTGATGCGGATTTCGCCTTCACTGGGTTTCACAATCCCGCACAGGATTTTCATCAGTGTCGATTTACCAGCACCGTTTTCACCCAGTAGCGCGTGAACTTCACCCGCCTGCACGGTGAGATCCACCCCATGCAGAACCTCGATCCTGCCAAAGCTTTTTTTGATACCGTTCAGCTGTAGCATCTGTTCCTCCCGTGTTTGATTGGAAAAGTCGCCCCCGCCGTCTCCGGCGAGGGCGCTCGGGAGGCGCTTACCAACTGAAGTCGGCAGCGTTTTCTTTGGTGACTGGACGGACGTCGATTGGCACTTCCTTCGGCACGACGCGCGCACCCCACTTCTGTGCCAGCGCCATGGCAAGGCCTACGCGGATCTGGTCACGCGGAAACTGTGCGGTGGTCTGGATGAATGGCGTACCTTCGGCAATCGCCTTGACGGCTTCCGGTGCACCATCAACCGAGGTCAGCTTGACGTCGCGGCCCGAGCCCTGGATGGCGGCAAGTGCGCCCATGGCACCACCGTCGTTGACCGAGAAGATACCCTTGAGGTTTGGACGTGCCTGCAACATGTTTTCGACAACGCCGAGTGCAATCGAGCGATCCTGACGACCGTTCTGCGTATCGACCAGCTTGATGTCCTTGAATTCGGCAAGCGCTTCCTTGCAACCTTCCACGCGCTGCAGGATCGGAATAACCGGGATACCGTCGAGAATTGCGACTTCGCCTTCGCCGTTCAGCGCCTTGCCGAGAGCCTGGCAAGACTGGTAACCGGCATCCTTGTTCTTGGAACCAACGAATGTATCAACCGGGCCGTTGGCATTGGCATCAACGGCAACAACAATCACATTCTGTGCCTTGGCTGCATTGACGGCGGCCTCCACGCCGGCCGAGTCTGTCGGGTTGAGAAGCAGAATGTCGATCTTCTGCTGCAACATGTCTTCAACGTCGGAAATCTGCTTGGCAACGTCATGGGCGGCATCTGTCACTATAACCTGCGCACCGAGGGATTTCGCTGCCTCGTCCAGCGCTTCCTTCATCGAGACGAAATAAGGGTTGTTCATTTCCTGAAATGTCATGCCGATCTTCAACTTGGCGTCCTGCGCCAAGGCAGGCACCGCGGTCAGCGCGACGGTGGCGATCGACAATGCTGTCAAAGCTCTTTTCATGTCAGTTTTTCCTCCCTTTGAACGGCAGGCAAAGCCCGGCCGTTTCCGGAAAGCACCATGCTTTCCGAATTCTATTGTCCCGGTACGGGATATGGATCGTGGCGCTTATCCGGCGGCTTTAAATGCTCCGTTGGCTTTAAAGGTCGCGCGGAATTGCGAAGGCGACATTCCCTTCAGGTTCTGGAAATGCCGGTTGAAATTCGAAATATTGGAAAAGCCGATCTCGTAGCAGATTTGGGCAATCTTGACTTCGGGACGCGTCAACAGTGTCAGACAGGCCAAATCGACACGCAGCTGGTTCTTGTAACGAACTAGCGTTGTTCCGGTATGGCGTTTGAAAGCCCGTGAAAAGGAACTGGCGGTGTGCCCAACCATGTCAGCGAGATCGCGCTCATCAATATCGTCGGTCAGATGTTCACGCAGGTGCGCGATGGCCCTGTTAATGCCGCTTTCATTGATATTCGACAGGTCCAGTTCATAGCTCAGACTGGCCAGCACTTCCGGTTCGGGCGCATTTGCCAGGACATCAAGGATTTCCCAAAACAGTGCCAACCGCATGATGCCGCGTGTCTCGATCAATTTCTCGATCAAAGGGCGCACCTTGTCACTCGTGACGTTGTCGAACAGCAGGCCGCGATGGCTGCGCTCTAGAAGCGGTGCAATGGCTTCCATCTCCGCCATGCCGGCAACACTGTCGTCGACAAATTTCTGCGGGAACTGAAGAACCAGCGAGCGGGCAGGCACGATTTCGTCAGGCTCGATATCGGAAATCCAGTTTTGAGGCAGATTGGGGCCGGTCATGATCAACTGACCAGGTTCAAAGCGACCAATGTGGTCACCGATGTAAAAACGACCTGAGGTCGCAATAACCAGATGAATTTCATATTCAGGGTGATAGTGCCAGCGAACCGTGCGAAACGGATAGCCGTGTCTCCACGCGGCGAAGCTTTCGCCTTTGCGGATATGGACCAGTTCCAGATCGGGTTGCACAGCGTTTCCTCCCACCGAGCGCACAATGTCTGCGGCAAAATCTGCAAACCTCCAATTTGCAAATTTCATCATTAACAAGACCATAACCCCTGAAATTCAAGGCATCTACATCATGGCGAAAATTAAACCGATACTTTTTTGACAGCAGTTTTGCCGTGAGCGTTGATGATGAGAGCCGAGTGTACAAGGATGGAGACGACACGCTGTCGTCTCCGTCGCACGTTTTTTATCCGCAGGATTTGCCTGAAACAGACCGACAGTTCCGGTTAATTTTTCCATCAGACGGTGACCGTGCAACAGACATTATAACGGTTATCGTAACCTTTAGTGTCTGCGGCTACGCGAAAACTTTTGGAACCGATGGCCCGCATGGACGTTTTTCTAACTCCAAACAAGAGGAGAAAACGACCATGGATCACACTAATCACGTTCGTCTCACGACCACTGAACTCACGCCAGCAGTTTTGGAAGGCGCGACCGTTTACGGTGCTGACGATCACAAGGTTGGCAAGGTCGACCACATTCACGGTGCAGGCGCAGGCGGTAAGGCCATCATCGACGTCGGCGGCTTCCTCGGCATCGGTGCAAAACCTGTTGCGGTTCCGCTCAGCGATCTGGATTTCATGCGTGACGAGGATGGTGACATTCACGCCGTGACGGCTTGGACAAAAGATCAGCTCAAGGACATGCCTGAGCATCACCACTAAATACCAGTTCGAAGCCCGGCCACCGCGCCGGGCTTTTTTACATTAGTTGCTGTTCTATGAGCGGATATTCCAGATCGGCACATGGTGCATGGGACAATTTGCAACGGTTCACATGATTTTAACAAAATAGATGGATGTCACGCGCTGTTTTCTTGATCAGTTGATCCCAGTCAACTTATAAGGCGCCCATGACATCTGATTCAAAAATTTTCGTCGGCTTAAGGTCAACCAAAAAAACCAAGGCTGCATCAAGCAAGCCGCTTGGCCCGAAGTGCCAATGGGACGGCTGCGAAAACGAAGGCGCGCACCGTGCTCCCGTTGGCAGGGACGGCGAAGGGCTGTACCTGTTGTTCTGTCCGAAGCACACCAAGGAATATAACAGCGGATATAACTTCGCAGTTGAACTGTCCGACCCCGTTGTCGCGCGGTATCAGAAGGAAGCAGCGACAGGCCGTCGCCGCACCTATGGCACACCCGTCAACAAACCGTCGGAAGCTCCGCTGCCGTCATCCGCCCGTTCCGGCTCTGCCAAAACCATCAATGCCCGCAAGGATGCGGAACAGCGTCAGCGTGAAAAAGCTCAACTTAAGCAGCGCAAGTTGAAGGTGCTGGAAGCAAAGGCTTTCGAAACGCTTGGACTGTCAGAGGATGCGACACCTGAAGAAATCAGGGTTCGCTACAAACAAAAACTGAAAATGCATCATCCCGATGCCAATCAGGGTAACCGCAACTCGGAAGACGATCTGCGTGCAGCAATCGACGCACACAAGATCCTCAAGCTCAACGGTTTCTGTTGACGCTATCGGCAATGGGGCACGCAAGCCGTTGCTCGCGCACCCCATGTTACGACAGTCCAAAGCCTCTGGGACGCGGCATCAGATGTCGTTATTGATCAGCGCTTGCCCAAATAAACTTGTTTCGCGTTGAGCGTGCCGATCAATTGCCGCTCGTCGACCGACAGGGCTGACAACAGTTCTGTTGTGATATCTACCCAGTTGGCCAAACCGCCACCGACATCAATGACCGGCCAATCACCACCCCAAACCATGCGGCTCGGGCCAAACAGTTCGAGGACAGCGTCGCTGTAAGGTTTGACGCCATCGATCTTCGAGCCGGTCGGATCGCAATATGTCGGCAAACCGGAAAGCTTGACCCAGAAGTTCGGCAATTCGGCGAGCTTGATCATCTCCTGACGCCAGGCCGCTAAGTCACCGCCAGCAATATCCGGCCTGCCGCAATGGTCGAGGATGAACACGGTATCGGGATCAGCACGAACCAGATCGTAGGCGATCGACAGCTGTCGTCCATCGAAGCAGAGATCGACGGGATATCCGGCCTTGCCAATCTTGCGAAGATTGCGCCGATAGGTTTCGCTGCGGCTGAGATCATCCGGCATGACCTGAAGAATACGACGGAAACCAACCACGTTGAGGTCACCGCATTCTTCCAGCCAGGCATCAAAACCATCATCGGTTTCAGGACGGCAACTGGCGATCACACCCAGCATTTTGGGAGAACCCGATCCGACCAGTCTTGACACCAGCCGCGCCTCGCTCTGGTAATCAACGTCATCCACGCCACTTTCCATGAAGATGGTGGCGGTGATGTTGCAGCCTGCAGCTTGCTCAGCGTAGACATTCTGGTCAAAGGTGCCGGACGCAATGGCCGGGACCTCTTCAGTCCATGCGTAACCGAGATCGCCACGCATGATAAGATGCTGATGTGTATCGATCAGGTCTGTTTCCATTTACCCCTCCGTACCGATCGCATGCTCTTCAAATTGCGCCCAAGCCGTCTCTGCGATGGGCTGGTCGAAAAGTTTAACATTGCGCAGAAGGCTGGAAGGTTTTGCCGTGCCAATCAGTACGCTCACCACCAGCGAATTGCGCAGCGGAAAATGCAAGGCGGCGGCAGCAAGCGTCGTACCGGCCGACTGCGCAACCACTTCCATAGCCTGCACTTTTTCCATCACATCGGGCGATGCCTCGACGTAATTGAAGGTAGCGCCCGGCCGGGCACCGGTCGCAAGAATGCCGGAGTTGAAAACACCACCGATCACAAGACGCGTCCCGGTTTCCTCGCAACGCGCCAGCAACTCGGCTTCTGCAGAACGGTCAAGCAGCGTGTAACGACCAGCAAGCAGGATGACATCCAGCGGCACCCGCGCAAGAAGGTTGAGGCAGGCTGGCACCTCGTTCACACCAAGGCCAATGGCCTTGATTGCGCCGCTTGCCTTGAGTTCCTCAAGCGCACGCGCACCACCTTCGACAAAATCTGCGAAATGGCGATCATAATCCGCACCAAGCGTGGTCGCTTCGAGATCGTGGATGTAAAGAATATCAATGCCATTCAGCCCGAGACGGGCAAGGCTGTCCTGATAGGATCGCATGATACCGTCATAGGTATAGTCGTGTACCTGCGCGAACGGCAAAGGACGGACAAACCCGTGATCGGGAATGTCCTCCTCTGCGACGGGCTTCAGCAACCGGCCGACCTTGCTCGACAGGACATAGGACCCCTTGGGTTTGTCGCGTAAAAAGTCGCCCAGCCGACGCTCCGAAAGGCCGTGTCCGTAATGCGGGGCCGTATCGAAATAACGAATACCAGCCTCCCACGCCGTTTCCAGCGTGGCCATGGTATCTTCACGCGATACTTCGCGGTAGAGGTTGCCGATACCGGCGGCTCCGAACGAAAATGTACTGAGTTCAAGGCCTGTGTTTCCAAGTGGCCGCCCGATCATGCCGCCGCCCCCTCTTTGTCGAGTTGGCGCTCAATTGCGCGGATCGCGCCACGAAGCTCACCCAGGCCCTTAACGCGGCCGATATAGGAGTAACCGGGGTTGGTCTTCTTATCGATATCGTCACCGAGCAGATGCCCGTGGTCTGGGCGCAGTGGAATTGCGCGGCGGGTATCACCGGCTGCCGCGCGACGGCGTTCCTCACGCAACAACGCCTCGACAACACCCACCATGTCGGTACCACCATCCAGATGGTCGTCTTCAAAGAACGAACCATCCGCCTCGACGGTAACATTGCGCAGATGCGCAAAGTTGATACGCGGTGCAAATTCCGTCGCCATGGCAACCAAGTCATTATCAGGACGTGAACCGTAAGACCCGGTGCACAGTGTGATACCGTTGTAAGGGCTGTCGACGGCAGACAGGATGCTGCGAACATCTTGCGGCGTCGATACAACACGCGGCAGACCGAAAAGCGAGAATGGCGGGTCATCCGGGTGAATGCCGAGATAAACACCATGTTCCTCTGCAACAGGCACCACTTCTTTCAGGAAGGCCAGCAAGTTGCTCTGCATTGTAACGGCATCGATACCGCCGAAGGATTCCAAGAGCCTATTGATGGATTGCCGCGTCTGCACAAGTGCACCGCCCGGCAGGCCGGCGATGATATTGCGCTCCAGCAGCAGTTTTTCATCATCACTCATCGCTTTTGCCCGCTGTTCGGCACGTGCAACGACGTTGGCATCATAGCTTTCAGCAGCATTGGGACGCTTGAGGATGAATACGTCATAGGCAACGAAATCAGTCATCTCGAAACGCAGGGCCAGTCCAGTGCCACGTTCGGTGCGCCAGCGAAGGTCGGTACGTGTCCAGTCAACCACAGGCATGAAGTTGTAGCAAACGGTGGGGATACCGGCACGACCGAGATTGGCTAGGGTTTCTTTCCAGCGGGCGATCGCCTTGGGCGCATCTGCGTCACCGCGTTTTACGCATTGCTCCATCGGAATGGATTCGCAAACGCTCCACTCAAGACCGGCCGCCTCGATCATCTCCTTGCGTTTGATGATTTCTTCAAGCGGCCAGGATGTACCATCGGGAATCTCGTGAAGCGCCGTCACCACGCCGGTAGCACCGGTTTGGCGGACATGTTCGAGTGTGATCGGATCGTTCGGGCCGTACCAGCGCCAAGTTTCCTGCATGTATTCCTCCCTTAGATAATGTCGTCAATGGCGCAAAGAGCGCCTTGTGTGTTGATGGCCTTGCAGGCGGAAGCCAATGCTTCGGCAAAACCGGGCTTGTTGCGCCATTCCGGTGTGAAAACTCGATCGAAACCCAAGAACCGCTCGACCACCTGTTCGGCAGACAATGCGCGTTGGTCGACGGCTGGCCATTCGTTGAAGGCCGGATCATTGATGATGATCGGCGCATCCTGTTCATCGCGTGCGGCGCAGGAGCAGATCCACAACGCAGCGGCCATCAGCACCGCACCATGCGGTCTGCCCTGATCCATTAGTTCAGCAAGTGGCGACAATATGCGTTGCGGCACCTTCTGCGAGGCATCGGACGCAATCTGCACCGCCTTGTGCCGCAGCGAAGGATTGGCAAAACGCTGACGCAGACCACCGACATAGGTCGCACCATTGAGATGCGATGGCAGTGTCGGGTCTATTTCGCTCCAGTACCGATCGATGAACCGGCGCGCACGCGGATCTGCGTAGACATCGGCAACCGTTTCGAGTCCGGTGATTTGGCCAATGGCGGCAATCGCTGTATGAGCCCCGTTGAGCATCCGGAGCTTCATGTGCTCGTAGGGTTCGACATCATCGACAAATTCGACGCCTGAGGCTTCAAGCTCGGGGCGACCATGCGGAAAATGATCCTCGATGACCCATCGGAAATAGGGCTCTGCAACAACTGGCCAGGCGTCGTCCACGCCGAGCGCCTGGTTTACTGCAGCACGATCCTGATCCGTGGTCGCTGGCACGATGCGGTCTACCATCACGCAAGGGCAGGATACATTCTGCGCTATGTAATCTGCGAGATCTGAATCGGTCAGACCCGCGAACTCCACCAACAGCGCTTTCAGCACCTTGCCATTAGATGGCAGGTTGTCACAGGAGACGAGTGTCAGTGGTACGGCACCTTCGGCACGGCGACGTCTGAAGGCGGCGATCAGCACTCCATAGATCGAGCGCGGTGCCTTGGTAGCGTCTAGATCGTTCTGCACATCCGGATGGCTGCGCAGCAAGGTCCGCTCGGACAGATTGGCGAGATAGCCTTTCTCCGTCACGGTCAGGGTTACGATACGCACACGAGGATCGCTAAGCCGGTCGATCAGTTTTGACGGATCTTCCGGTGACACCAGAATTTCGAGGATTGAGCCGATAACCCGGTAGGTCACGGTCTGCCCGTTGCGTTCGCAATAGGTATAGAGATTGTCCTGCGGTGCGAGCGCATCACGCGTGTCGGCACTGCGCATCGAAGCAGCGACAATGCCCCAATCCGTCTCACCACGTCCAAGGCAATCATCAACAAAGACCGACTGATGTGCGCGGTGGAAAGCGCCAACACCGAGATGAACAATACCCGGTGTTACCTTCGACCGGTCATAGCCAGGAACCGAGATAACGGTTGGCAGGGCAGCAAGCGCTGTTTGTGAGAGACGGTTACCCGGCACTGTATTTCCAATCTACAATTACACGATTATGTCCTGACGGCGCGACTGAGGGCCGGCGATAGCTGCGGGCACGCCTGCTCAGCCGAACTGCAAACCGCCATTCATATCGATCACCACGCCGGTCATGAAACCGGACAGAGGTGATGCGAGGAACCGCACCGCATGGGCAACCTCTTCAGGTTCACACAGGCGTCCAACCGGGATCTGCGCAAGCTGACGATTGCGATCTTCTTCCGACAATTGTTCCATGATCATGGGCGAAACGACGTAAGCTGGCGCAATGGCATTGGAGGTAATGCCAGCAGAGGCCAACTCGCGGGCCGTGGAATAGGTCAAGCCGACAAGTGCCGCCTTGGACACCGCATAACCCGTTCCCGCAGTAAGACCACCGGATTTCCAGGCATAAGACGAGATGTTGATGACGCGTCCCCAACCATTTTCTTTCATCGCGGGAATGGTTGCCTGCGTCAGCAGAAGGGCAGCATCCAGATTGATGGCCATCAACCGGTGCCATTCCTCCAGCGTGGTACCCGCAAGTTTGTTCGGCGAAAGTATGCCGGCATTGTTGACGAGAACATCCACGCGACCATGGCGCTCAAGCACACCCTTCATCGCATACTGAATGGCGGCAGGGTCCGAGAGGTCAACGATAACAGGCTCACAAATCGGGCCCAATTGTTCGATTGCAGCGGCATCACGATCGACCGCGAGCACATGGGCTCCCGCCGCAGCCAGCGCTTTTACGATAGCGCGGCCAATACCACCTCCCGCACCGGTCACCAGTGCGATCCTGCCCTTCAATTCCATTGAAACTCCCCTCCACTTGCCGTTATCAAACGGCCAGATTTTTTCTTTGCTGCTCGGACATCCGTCCGAAAATGACGAAAATCATATCAAGATGCGTGACAAGCGCCTGCTCGGCGGCAGCACCATCGCCGCGATCAAGTGCGTCCACAATTGCCAGATGTTCAGCGATAACATCCGGCAGACGCTCGGCCGTCTGCCACAGGCGATGGAAACGCGTCAGCGTAACCTTGGCACTCAGCACGGCCTGCCAAACCCCTTCGCGCCCGGCAAAGGTGCCCAGAAGATGGTGAAACTCCTCATCGGCGCGGAAAAATCCATCACCGTCACCTGCGGCGATAAATTGCTCTTGCTCACGGATCAACTGACGCATCGCGCGGCTCATTTCCGACGTCCATAACGGCAGAACCTCGCGCAGTAGCGCAATTTCCAGCGAGCGCCGGACAAAATGGCTGTCCTGAAGACCAGCTAGCCGGATCGGCGCCACGAAGCTGCCGACCTGCGGATAAACATCCACCAGCCCTTCCTCGGACAATCTCTGGATAGCGGCGCGCACAGGTGTGCGAGAGATGGCAAACTGCCGACAAATCGAGTTTTCGCTGATTGGACTGCCAGGCGCAAGGCGGACTTCGATGATGGCGCGACGCAACGCAGCATGAACCTGATCCGAGGCGGAACGCTGACGATCCAGAACCAGCTCAAGCCCTTCCAGACCCGCAGATCCCAGGGTTACGCTCTGCAAGGAGCCTTGATCATTCACCTGCGGCAACTCGGTCAAAGTGCGCTTCATCTCACCTCATCCTGAAAAACGGTGGCCGCAAAGATTCCATTTGCAGCTTGTATACAAGTATTATAGTGTCCAAGCCGTTCTTGCAAGTGGCTAGTTGGGAGCAGCCCGCATTTTGGGCGCTTAATCAGACACCTGACAGAGTTGAGGAGGTCAACACAATGAGGAGGAAACTCATGTTGAATGGATTGCGTAGCTTTGCGGCTGTGACTGCATTGGGAATGAGTGTCGGCCTGGCGGGTATCGCTCAGGCAAGCGACACGACTGTTGCACTGGTGCCGGGAGGCCCACACCCTTATTTCGCAGCTTGGGAACAGGGCGGCGCTGATGCCGTAAAAGAATTTGGCCTGCAGTCGGCTGACTACAAGGTGCCGCAGAAATGGGAACTCGCCCAGCAGAACCAGTTGCTCGAAAGCCTGCTTTCCCAAGGATATAATGGCTTTGTTATCTTCCCGGGCGACCCGGTTGGATCCGTTTCGACAGCAGAAGAGCTGACATCCAATGATGCAACAGTGATCGCGGCAGGCGGCTGCTTTAAAGATCCATCATCTGCGGCCTTCTGCTTGGGTACCGACACCGGTAACTCGGCCTATATCGGCACCAAGGAACTGGCCCGCATCCTGGGGCCGGGCAAAAAGCGCATCTTGCACCTCACCGGCTTCCTGGTCGACCCGAATACGCAGCTGCGTATCGACGCCGTGAAGAAGGCTGCAGAAGAAACCGGCAATGAAGTCGTGCAGGTTATTGCCGACATTGACGCGCCGGAACCGGCTGAAGAAAAGATCAACGCTTACCTCGCAGCGCATGCCAGCGAAGTGGACGGCGTTATCGCAACTGCCTGGGTACCATCGGTCGTTGCCGCCAATGCCCTGCGCAAAATCGGCGACAAGCGTATCAAGATGGTTGGCATCGACCATGACCAGGTTGTGCTTCAGGCCATCAAGGACGGCTTCGTCGACGGCACCATGCTGCAGAATCCGTATGGTCAGGCTTATGTCGGCTCCTACGCTGTCAACAAGCTTCGCTCGGGTTGCACGGTCAAGGCTGACGCGCCATTCAAGACCAATGCACTGACCAGCAAGTTCATCGATTCCGGCACCGCCTTCATCGATGCCAGCCAGGTTGATAGCTATGTCAATTCGATGCGTGACGAAACCAAGAAGCTGCTCGAAAGCTTCGACGCAACCTATCTGAGCTGCAACTAAGTTTTTTGAGTTCGAAGGAGGAAGAGGCTTTTCGAAGCCTCTTCCTTGCGTCGACGGAGCGTCGTCTGACCTGCCCCGTCCGGCATAGGCGTTTGCGCCTTGTCCCCACGACCGGAATTCGAAGGAACACCCATGTCATCGCAACAAATTCCAGTACCCGCCGAAGTCGACACAAGCCGTCCAGCCTTCGGCACGGGAACGTCCCGCACCAGTATTTTTGTCTCCAACGAATTCGGGTTGATCTTGCTGATCGCCATCTTCGTCCTTGTTTTTAGCCTGACGACGAAGGGTTTCCTTAGCCCTTTCAATCTTTTCACGCTTGGGCGTAACACTGCAGTCAACATCATGATCGGCCTGTCCATGATGACGGTGATCGTCACAGGTGGATTGAGCCTCGCGGTTGGCGCCATCGGCGTTTGTGCCGCGATGTTTACCGGCTACGCCATCGAGATCCTGCAACTTCCCTGGCCACTGGCCATCGTGGGCGGCATTGGTCTGGGTGCAGCGCTTGGTTTCGTCAACGGTTTCACCGTTGTTCGCACCGGCTTGCACAGCTTCATCATTACGCTGGCCACCATGAGCATATTCTTCGGTGTCATGGTGTTCCTGACCAGAGCGGAAGCCTATCGCAATCTGCCGCCCGAATTCGCCGCCTTCGGCAAAATGAAATTTTTCACCTACTTCTCGCCACTGCTGCTGATAACCATCGCCGTCGCCATTGCGCTGACCTGGCTTTATCACCGCAGTGTTCTCGGCCGTGAAATGTTGGCCGCAGGTGCGCGCCCGGAGGCAGCAGAGCTGTCCGGCGTTCGTGTCGGTCGCATCACCGTTCTGTGCCACATGCTGTCGGGGTCCCTCGCCGCAATCGCCGCATTGATGCTCATTGCCCGCAATGGCGCCGCCATTCCATCGATGGCTGGCCAGTTGGGGCAAGACTGGTTGCTGCCAGCCTTCCTCGGCCCTGTGCTGGGTGGCGCACTATTGAACGGCGGCAAGGCACCTGTTTTGGGGACTTGCCTGGGTGCCGCCCTCGTCACGTTGTTGACCGGTGGCCTTCTACTGCTTCAGATCGGTGATTTCTGGGTACAAACCTTCCTTGGTCTTCTCCTTCTCGTCGCAGTGTTCATGGACAAGGCGCGTCGCAGCTACCTTGCCTATCATAACCTTGCCTGAGGTACGATCGATGACAAATTTCAAACTTTCCCGCCTCGCCAAGGCAGACTGGTTCGGACCGCTGCTTGCAACGGTGATTGCGATTATCGTGATCCGTAGCTTCAGCCCGAACTTCCTGTCATCCTTCAACATTCAGACACTGCTGCTGGCCATTTCCATCAATGCCTTGATCGGTTTTTCGCAGATGATCATCATCGCCATCGGACAGATGAACCTGTCAGTTGGTGCAATTGGCGGTCTTGCGGCAATCTCTTTTGCCGGACTGATGGAAATATGGGGGCTTCCAGCTCCGATTGCAGCCGTTCTCGCGCTTGGGATCGGCGTCCTCTGCGGCATGCTCAACGGTGTATTGATCAGCATCACCGGCATATCCGCCTTCGTGATCACGCTTGCGACACTGTCCATTTATAAGGGCATCAACCTCGGCATTACCCGTGCCCAGCCGTTTTACGGCATTCCTGACAGCGTCAAGGAACTTGGTTCCATGACATTGTTCGGCGCAATCCCCATGCTGGCACTGCCAACTGTCATCGTCGCCATCGGCCTTTGGTATCTGCTCAATCGTCTGCCAATCGGTCGTTTCATTTTGGCGGTCGGCGGTAACGAACACGCAGCGTCCCTGTCGGGCATTTCGGTCCGCACCGTCGTGGTCGTTGCACACTCGATCTCGGGTCTGCTTGCCGCCTGTGCTGGCATGCTGCTGGTCGCACGTCTGCAGATCGGCCAGCCGTCGATTGGTGATGACTGGCTTATCCTGTCCTTTGCCGCACCGGTGATTGGCGGTGCAGTTCTGGCGGGCGGTCATGTCAGCGTTGCCGCCACCTTCCTCGGTGTTGTCGTGGTTGCGCTGATCACTCAGGCATTGGTGCTGTTTTCAATCGACCCGTTCCTTGTTCAGGTCGTGTTGGGAGCACTCATTCTTGCGGCCGTTGGCGTCAACAAGCTGCGCGGCACGGCCCCCGTGTCGAGAAAGGCATGACAATGACCGTCACTCCCGTATTCGAAGCTATCAATATCGAAAAACGTTTTCCGGGTGTGAAGGCGTTGGACGGCGTGTCCCTTTCCCTTATGCCGGGCTCGATACATGCCCTGCTTGGGGAAAATGGTGCTGGCAAATCGACACTGATCAAGGTGATCACCGGCGTTCATCGCCCAACATCTGGCCAGCTTCTCGTCAACGGACAGGACGCCCAGTTCTCCAGCACGCGCGATGCCGTGGCAAAAGGAATTGGCGTTGTTCACCAGGAACGCAATCTCATTCCGCGGTTTTCGATTGCCGAAAACATACACCTCGAACAAACAACCCGTCACGCGCTCAAGCCAATTGATTATGCCGAACTAAACCGTTCGGCACGCAAATGGCTGGATGCACTGGAATTCGACATCGATCCGGCAACACCAGTCATGGACCTGTCAGTTGCGCAGATGCAGCTCGTCGAAATTGCCAAAGCCCTGTCCTTACAAAGCCGCGTTCTCCTGCTGGATGAGCCGACAGCATCACTAACATCAAATGAAACGAAAACGCTGTTTACGGTTTTGCGCAGATTGCGGGACAATGGCGTCAGTCTGGTTTTCGTCAGTCACAAGCTGGAAGAAGTTCTGGAGATTTGCGACCGCGTTACCGTGCTGCGTGATGGCGTCAATGCCTGCCAGAGCCAATCACTCGAAGGTCTTGGTCGTCAGGATCTCGTGCGTTTCATGATTGGCCGCAACGAAAGCGCTGGCGGCTGGCAAAAGCGCGACACGTCAACCAACCCGGTGGCCCTTGAGCTGAAAGACGTGTCGACAGCCATCGGTCATAGCAATGTCGACCTGACAGTCCGCAAGGGTGAAATTCTCGGCCTTTACGGCCTGATCGGAGCCGGACGCAGCGAACTCGCCAAATCGATCATGGGACGAATTCCGGTCACCAGCGGCGAGGTGCTGATCGATGGGCAGGTTGCCCGCATCTCCTCGGTCGGCGATGCTATCCACCGATATGGTTTGGGCTACGTCAGCGAAGACCGCAAGACGGAAGGCCTGCTGTTGCCGCATTCGGTCCTCGCCAATGCTGGCATTGTCGTCTGGAAACGTTTGTCCGGCCTGTTCGGAAGCCTGTCCGACGCCAAGATCCGCAAGGCCGTTGTCCCATTCCTCGAAAGGCTGGAAGTCAAAACACCAAGCCTGGCACAAACGGTTGGCAACCTGTCCGGTGGCAACCAGCAGAAGATCAGTGTCGCCAAATGGCTTGCCGCCGGCATCAAGGTCCTGATCATCGACGAGCCCTCCGTCGGCATCGACATCAAGACCAAAGCCTATCTGCACGATTTGTTGCGTGAACTTGCCAATAATGGCACCGCCGTCATTGTCATCACCAGTGACATGCCGGAAATGGTCGCGCTGGCAGACCGGATTGTGGTGATGGATAATTACAAGGTGCAAGGCGCAATCGAAAACGACGGCGTTTATGAACGCATGAGTGAAGCGATCATGAACCTCATCCACAAGGTCAAACCAGAACAGGTCAGCGCCACAGCCTGACTGTTTGCCCCCAAGTATCGTCGTTTAAAACGACCGATATCAATAATTACCTGGCCTACACCGGCCAGGTAGCCTGCCCGAACGGCAAGCTTGGTTGCCTTGCTGACGCGTGCAAAAGACGCGGCGCCCAGCTTCCTGCATATTATACTTCGGCGTTGTGGGTAATTTATCCAAGGCGATGACAGTCGCGCCCAATATCATTATCAAGAACATCCGGTGCGGGTGCGTCGAATCGACGCCAGCACCGTCACATATCGGGACAATGGTAATTTTACTTCACGCCTGCGACTTGCTGCGGATGATCTGCGCGCGGTTGCACGGCGCGCATCAAACAGAGCGGGGCGAGCAATGAGCGAGACTGGCGGGTATTTTCCACGTTGGCGACTGAAGACGGAAGGGCGCATTCTGCCCGATGAGAGGCTGCCGACCGGGCAAACAGTTGTGCTTGGTTTTCAGCATGTTGTGGCCATGTTCGGTTCCACCGTCCTGGCACCTATTCTCATGGGGTTCGATCCAAACGTATCGATCCTGTTTTCTGGTATTTCAACGCTGATTTTCTTCATTGCCGTAGGTGGGCGGGTGCCGAGCTATCTCGGTTCGTCCTTCGCATTCATCGGCCCGGTGCTGGTTGCAACTGGCGCAGCCGCCGGAGCGGTTAACCCGGACATCTCGCTGGCCCTTGGCGGCATCATTGCCGCAGGCGCGCTTTATACCCTGATCGGCCTGCTGGTAATGTTTGTTGGCCATCGCTGGATCGAGCGGCTGATGCCGCCAGTTCTGACGGGTGCAATTGTGGCTGCCATCGGACTGGTTCTTGCGCCGATTGCCGTATCAAACGCCTCTGGTTCCGGACCCGCAAGCCCCGATGGTGACCAGCTTTCCCGCTGGATTGCCATTACAACCTTTGTTGCCGTCGGCGTCGTCGCGGTTTATGCGCCGGGCATGGCGCGCCGCCTGCCAATCCTGATCGGTGGTGCGGTGGCCTATATCGCCTATATGGTGGTCACCAACGGGCTCGGCTTTGGCGCACCGGTTGATTTTTCCGGCGTTGCGGCTGCCGCATGGTTCGGCTGGCCTCATTTTACCGCACCAACCTTCTCGGCCTCGGCAATCACACTGATTGCCCCTGTCGTGATCATTCTGGTTGCGGAAAACCTCGGACATATCAAGGCAATCGGAGCAATGACCGATCGCGATCTTGACCCCTACCTTGGTCGCGCCTTTATCGGTGACGGTATTGCAACGATGTTTTCCGGCGCCTTTGGCGGCACCGGCATGACCACCTATGCTGAGAACATGGGCGTCATGGCGGTAACCCGGATCTTTTCGACGCTTGTTTTCCTGGTTGCTGCGGCAGTCGCCATCATTCTTGGCTTTTCCCCGAAATTCGGCGCGCTGATCCAGACCATTCCAGGTCCTGTGATCGGTGGTCTCTCGATTGTTGTTTTCGGCCTGATTGCCGCGACTGCGGGCCGTATCTGGGTAGAAAACAAGGTCGATTTTTCCGAACCACGCAACCTGATCACTGTTGGTGTCGCACTGGTTCTCGGCGCAGGCAATTTCAAGCTACAGGTCGCAGGCTTCACGCTTGATGGTATCGGGACTGCAACGATCGGTGCAATTGCACTCTACCACCTGCTTGGAATGACAAGCCGCCGCGCCTGATCACTCCATCTGCAATCCCCTCCCGCTACGCCTCGCATGGCAGCGGGAGGGAAACATGCCTGATGACAACGAGAAACGACGTCATCAAAGTTTGAGCATGCACACCTAAATTGCACTCAACGAGTTGGCTTCAAAAGCGAGTGCCTTGCTGCTCCTTGGTAGAGGCAACGGCGAGCATTGCAGGAGAACAGCGGTTGTGACAGCGACGTTCCAAGAGCATCCGTGCTGAATAATCAGCTGCTCAGGCCCGGTGCCTCATGGCCGGTACGTTCGACATATTCCGTATAGCCGCCGCCGTATTGATGAATACCATCGGCGGTGAGTTCCAACACCCGGTTCGACAGGGCAGCAAGAAAACGGCGATCGTGCGAAACAAACAGCATGGTGCCTTCATAGGCAGCCAGTGCCTTGATCAGCATTTCCTTGGTATCAAGATCAAGGTGGTTGGTCGGTTCGTCGAGAACCAGGAAGTTTGGAGGATCAAACAGCATGGCCGCCATGACAAGGCGAGCTTTTTCACCGCCCGAAAGAATGCGGCAGCGTTTTTCCACATCATCACCAGAGAAGCCGAAACAGCCGCAAAGTGCCCGCAGTGGAGCCTGTCCGGCCTTTGGAAACTTCTGTTCCAACCATTGCAGAATGGTCAGTTCACCCTCCAGCAAATCCATAGAGTGCTGCGCGAAATAACCAAGTTTGACGCTAGCCCCCAAATTCACCGCGCCCTGATCCGGCTCGGTCGATCCGGTCACCAGCTTCAACAGCGTGGATTTACCCGCACCATTGACGCCCATGATGCACCACCGCTCCTTGCGGCGGATCATGAAGTCCAACCCTTCGTAGATAGTACGGCTGCCATAGGCCTTGTGAACCCCCTTGAGGTTCACAACATCATCGCCCGAGCGGGGCGCGGGAAGGAAGTCAAACGCCACCGATTGGCGGCGACGTGGTGGTTCCACGCGGTCGATCTTGTCCAGCTTCTTCACGCGGCTTTGTACCTGCGAAGCATGTGACGCACGCGCCTTGAAGCGTTCGATAAACTTGATTTCCTTGGCGAGCATCGCCTGCTGGCGCTCAAACTGGGCCTGCTGCTGTTTTTCGTTCTGCTCGCGCTGGCCTTCATAAAACGTGTAGTCGCCAGAATAGGTATTCAGCGAACCCGCATCGATTTCGATGATCTTGTTGACGATACGGTTCATGAACTCGCGGTCGTGCGAGGTCATCAAAAGCGCACCCTCATAGGTCTTCAAGAAGGATTCCAGCCAGATCAGGCTTTCGATATCAAGATGGTTCGAAGGTTCGTCCAGCAGCATGACATCAGGGCGCATCAGGAGAATACGGGCCAGTGCCACGCGCATCTTCCAGCCACCGGACAATTTGCCGACGTCGCCATCCATCATTTCCTGCGAAAAGCTGAGGCCCGCCAAAACTTCACGGGCGCGGCCTTCCAGGGCATATCCGTCCAGCTCTTCGTAACGTGCCTGAACTTCACCGTAGCGCTCGATAATCGCATCCATCTCATCCATGCGATCAGGATCGGACATCGCCGCTTCAAGTTCGCGCAGTTCGGCTGCAATGACGCTGACCGGGCCAGCACCCTCCATAACTTCGGCAACCACGGACCGGCCTGCCATTTCACCGACATCCTGATCGAAGTAACCGACTGTCATGCCTTTTTCGACAGCAACCTGACCTTCATCCGGCTGTTCCTCACCGGTGATCATACGAAACAGCGTCGTTTTGCCTGCTCCGTTCGGGCCAACAAGACCAATCTTCTCGCCGCGATTGAGCGCAGCAGACGCTTCGATATAGAGGATACGATGGCTGGCGGACTTGCTGATATTTTCGATGCGGATCATGAAACGGAATGGCCTTCTGAATTGTGCGCACCCCTATGGCATGGACGCGGCAGAAACACCACACCCGCAGCTGTGAAAGGATTTTGACAGCTCCTGTCTAACCGTGACCGCGATGCTAACGGCGCCGTTACCACCACGTTAAGCTTCATGCACAAACAGGCTTGCAAGAGACGGGCGGTATCTGGTGTGATGGCGAAGGAACTCACTCGATTGTCATCAGCATAGCGAATGAAGTCATGAGCGGAGTACGTCATTGAACACCCAACAACCAAGACTCGCCTGGTGGATCATTCGCTGGGCTCTGCTGGCACTGGCTATTCCCGGGGCATCGCATTCTGCGCTGGCGGATGCACCACGTCTGGGACCGTTTGAATTACCCAAACCGCGCCAGCTGACCTCTTTTAACGACCAGCAAAGCTTTGACCCGACCGAGGCGCTCAACGGCTCCTTCACCACCGAAATAGCTTGCAGCGATATTCCCTACGGTCTTTGGGTTGAGGTCGATGGCCAAGGGGATTGCATTCGTTATTATCCGCATGCGCTGGCGGATGGCGAGAACCAGAAGGTGCTGGTTTATTTCGGCGGAGACGTGATGTTGCGCAGTGCCAAAGGGGTTCGGTTCATAACCGAATCCTATATGCGGCAATCACCGGCCACCATTGCTGCCGACATGGCAGAATGGGCACAAAAAGCCGGGTATCCGGTGATCTTTATGGCGAGACCTGGCATATACGGCTCGTCTGGTGATCACAACAATCGTCGTCAACCACGTGAAATTGCCCTGATGGGACGTGCGCTGGACCTGATCAAACAACGGCACCGGGTATCATCCTTCATTTTAAACGGTCATTCCGCCGGAGGGCAGATCGTGGCAGGCCTTCTCAACAAACGGGATGATGTTTCGTCTGTCGTTATCACATCGGGTCTGGTGTCAGTGAAACAGGTTTCTGATTTCTGGGAACGACGCCGCAAACTGCCCGGGAAGCTTCTCTATGATGCATCCGGCTTTTACGATCCCATTGAGGAAATCGACAAAATCACGACAGAACCACGGCCGGATATTTATATCATATCGGACCCGGAAGACCGGGTCGTGCCGTTTTTTAGCCAGCTTTATTACGTCAGACGTTTGCGCGCAGCTGGTTTCGAGCCGCACCATATCTACGCTCAGGCCACGGATCGTCAGCGCCATCTACTCGCCCAGCACGGCCGTCTTGCAGCCGCGCTGCTGGCTCAGGGGCAATCGCAGGTCGATATTCGCCGCGCCGTAAACGAGATGGATCTGGAACAGTTCAAGTAGCGGTCAATTTCCACGACCTGCGAAGTCAGGCAGCGGCGCTGCCGTCAGCGCTTTTCTTCAGCCAGGCAACCAGCTCATGCATGCCCGCACTATGTGAGCCCTTGACCAGCACGACGTCTCCGTCTTGCAATTTTTCCCGCAAAATGTCCTTGAGAACCTGCCGCGAGTGCACATAGGCGCCTTTCAGTTCCGGGGACAGTTCGTCCCAGAACTCACTGTAGAGATCACCGGCAACATAGACCTGATTGATCGAGCTCTCCCGCAGCGATACCGCAAGTTCGGTATGATAGCTTGCAGCACCGGGACCCAGCTCTGCCATTTCGCCCAACACGGCAACCCGGCGGCGGCCATCACCGTGATCGTTCAAACGATCCAGCGCCGCGCGCATCGAGCCGGGATTGGCATTATAGGCATCGTCAATCACCGTCAGACGGCGACCGTCGAGTGACAGGCAAATCTCTTCGCCACGACCAGGCAGTGCCGCAAAGCTTTCAAGCTGCGCGATGGCCGGTTGCAGCGGATGGCCGAGCGACGCCACTGCGGCCAGCACGGCGAGACTGTTTAAGGCCATATGCTGGCCAACCGCACCGACACGGTAGCTGATCTCACGCCCCTCAATACGGGCATGGGTCAGACCATCGGCGGCGTTATAGCGGATCAGTTGAAATGCGCAGTCGTCAGTGGTCCCGTAGGTCATGATATCGAGCCCGCGTTTGCGCGCAGCATCATGCACCGTATCCCATTCCAGCATATCCCGGTTGAGCACGGCGACGTCGCCGGGATACATGCCAAGAAAAATCCCGCTTTTTGTTCTGGCAATATCGGCGACCGTGCTATTCCGACCCAAATGAGCCGGCAGAACGTTGGTGAAAATGGCGACCCGCGGCCGCGCCATGCGGGCGCTTACCGCCATTTTGCCAACCGCCAGTTCCAGAACCACATGTGGCGTGTTCCAGGCCATGGAGGCCAGATTCCAGCCAACACCGGCAGGCAGATTGGCATTGTGATGACTTTTGCCAACATTGCCCCAGGCCGAGAGTGCATGTGCAAGCATGGCAACGACAGTTGTCTTGCCAGCACTGCCGGTTACACCAAGCACATTGCCTGTCATCTGACGGCGCGCATAATCGCCCATATCAAGGATGGCACGCGTACCATCCTCCACATGCAGGACCGGACCCGGATAAATCTGCGTCAGTGTAGCATCCGTCGTAATAAGGCCCGCCGGGGACGGTAGGCCATGAAGATTGGAAACGGCGACGCCCGTCTCCCCATCTGCGCTGCGTACCAGAACAAGTGCACCCGGCTGCATCGCTGGCGCGAAGATACAAAGTCCATTGGCCGTCCAGCCCTCAGGCGGTTGACGAAGCCAACGGCCACCGGTTGCGGCCTCGACATGAGCAGCTGTCCACTGCCCATCGGGAAGCGGGACCTTGGACGCTTCCAGAATGGGTAAAGAGCGACGTTTGGCTGCTGCAGATTGGCGAACCAGTTCACGAAAAGCTGCCCGTTCCCGCAGGTAGCTGCGATAGGCGACAAAGCCAGAGAGGTAATGCTCCACATCATCAATCCGCACCCGGAAAGCGTGATGACGGATGAAGAACGAGCCCGAAATGCGGTCGGGATTGCCGTAATACATCGCCATTTCTGGCCAGAAATGCCCATTGAGCAGGTGCTGCGCCCGTTTTTCGAGCGCCCGCTCGAAATGCACCAAATCGATATCGCCAAGCAACCGCTGCAACTGTGGCTCCGCCGCGATCCGTGACAAGGTCTGTCGCGCCGCCATCATCAATTCCAGCAGTGTCGGAAAGGTGGTGATGCGGTTTTCAACAAAGCCGAGATAACCGGCAATGTTGCGGATGGCGAAACGAAAATACCGCTCCTCCGGCTTATAACGGGTCAATTCATTGACGCAGTAACCAAGCCAATGATCGTGATGTTTCCAGTGCTCCTTGGCTATGAAGTGTTCAAAAGCCTTCTCCACCGTCGCCAGCCACACCGTGTCTCCGGTCAAAGCATAAAGACGCATCAATCCGAAAGCCGCCTCACCGTCATAATAAATGGTGCGATACCGCTGCTTGATGCTCAAATCCGGGAAATTCAACACATGGACAAATGCACCGGTCTTGGCGTTCTGCATGTGGCGGATGCCAAGCGCCAGCCCCTCCGCCAATTCCAGCCAGTCATGATTGCCCATGACTGTCATGTATTTCACAAATGCCAGTATCGCGACGGCGTTGCCGCCCAGCTTGATCTCGCCGTCGGCCTCAACGAGAAAGGCAGCGTCAGCCCCATCGGGAAGGACAGCAGGTTTTATCAACATCTGAGCCAGATATGTCAGGGCACGGTCGATCGCATCCTTGAGCTTTGGGTCACGCGTCACTTCCCAAGCCTCTATCATCGCATAGGTCGTGCTGGCGTGGCGCAGCGCATTGTAAGCGTCAATCCGCCGATCAAAGCAGGCGTGATATCCATAAACAAAGGAACCATCTGGCTTGACCTGTCCGGCTAGATAGGTCGATGAATCGCGGATCAGCGACAGTGCTATGCCGCCGTCAATCTTTTCAATTTTACGTCGTCCTGCCTCAAGGCCGGTTCCATCCAGCTGGTGCAGCCTGCCAGCCTCATCGCAGAAGACACCCTTCGTCTGGAAAAGATAGACAGACTGGTCATCCGCAAAACGCAGTTCGGGGAGTACGTGATACCGTGTACGGGCATAGAGACTGAAATTTTTCTCATTGAGTACAGCATGGTCAATGGTGTTGCCACCATAAAGCATCGCGTTCGCGTTCAATTCCTGTTCCGTGAACGTAAATCGCAAATCCGTATCAAGTGCGATGCCAAAGCGAAAATAGTTACGCTTGACCTGATCAAGCAACGCTTTCAATCGTGACCAGGTTGTTGCCTCCGCAACATCAACCCAGTCCACACGAAGCCAGCGCCCCTTGATGCCGTTCGCCTTCATGACGTTTAAAAGCTGCTCAATGCCTTTTTGCCATGCCGATTCCAGCGATGGCCCGGAGGCATTGATCACGCGCGCCTTTTTGTCACCATCCGAAACGGAAAAAAACAGAGTTACAGCCGGGAACGGTCTTTTCAGCGGGTGAATTCGGCCGCGCAAATACGACCTGACGCTGGAAAGCCGCTCTGTCATATCCTGCGGCGTTATCGGCAATACCGCCTCTATATCAACGTTCACGCAGCGCCTCCCGAGCCTTGTTGAAAGGTTTGATAAGATATTCCAGCACGGTCTTTGCCCCGGTATGAATGTCGACAGTTGCGACCATACCCGGCACGATCGGAAGTTCCCGGCCGTCGGCATTCACAAGCGCATCTTTTTCGGTCTTGATGAAGACGCGGTAATAATAAATCGTGCGATCAACCTCGTCTTGGATCGTGTCGGGCGAAATGGTGGTTACCTGCCCGTCGAGACTGCCGTAAATCGCGTAATCATACGCGCTGACCTTAACGCTCGCGCGCTGACCGGGGTGGATGTAGGCAATGTCACGTGGCGAAATACGGGCTTCGACAAGAAGCTCGTCCCCCAGCGGAATGATATCCATCAGCTTGCCGTTAGGCGGTATCACACCACCAATCGTCGACACCTCGATATTCTTTACGATACCCCGTACTGGAGAACGACGGGTCAGGCGGGAAAGACTGTCGGTCCGACCGGTCACGACAGGTGAGAGCGAATTCACCTCGCCATTCATCTTGGCCAGTTCCTCCCGTGCGCGCACAAGATATTCTGATCTGACTTCGACCTTCTTGAGCTCCAGTTCAACGATCTGCCTGCGCAGACGGATAACTTCCACGTTGCTTGCCGCCCCCACGACCCGCAGCTCCTCGTTAAGCTTCAGCTCACTGCGCACCAGTTCAAGCGATTCTTCCACCCAATGCAGGGACTGTTCAAGCGACTGGCTACGCGCATTGTAAAGTTCGGTCTCGGCGGCGATCAGTGAAGGATAAGCGTCCAATGCCGGTGAAAATGCAAGTGCCGTGCCGTTGACTTCGGCATCAAGCCGCGCGGAAGCTGCCAGTGCGGCACGATATTTTGCGGCGGTTTCTTCAACATCCGATTCACTTCTGGTGGGGTCGAGCTGGGCAAGAATCTGCCCAGGTTCAACCACCTGGTCCTCCCGCACAAGCAGCTTTGCGAGAATGCCGCCCTCCAGCGACTGGATGACCTGCTCGCGGCTGGTAGGAACCACGCGGCCGTCACCGCTGGAAACCTCGTCCAGTGTTGCGAAATAGGCCCAGACCAACATGGCGATCAGCAGGAGAACAAAAATCTGTACCACCCGGGTCGAACGGCTCAGTTTTCGTCCGTCATCGTCACCGAAAGCCCATCCACCCTGACCGGAAAAATCACGATCGCCGATTGTCGCCATTCATGCCTCCTTGACGGTCTTGAGTGGAAAACCTGCGACTGCGTTGCTACCAACGCTACCGGTAGTCTTGGCGCGATTGTCCTTCGGGGGAACCACCTTGGTCACGCCGCGCAAAGTGTTGAGAACCTCTTCCTTGCTGCCATCGAGTGCAACCTGACCGCCCTCAACCACCACAATGCGCTGGACCAGATCAAGGACACGCATTCGGTGGGTAGCAACGACCACTGTCCGTCCTGCACTCCAGGTCTGGAAGCGTGCGATGAACTGACGTTCCGTCGCCTCATCCATTGCAGCCGTTGGTTCATCAAGGAGCACGACAGCGGGATCGCGAATGACCAGGCGCGCCAGCAGCAAAGCCTGCTTTTGACCACCGGAAAGACCCCGGCCACCTTCAAGGATGGGATGATCAAGCCCGCGCGGCAGCTTCCGTACGAAGTCGTCGGCACCTGTCATTGCCAACACCTCAAGCAAAGCAGTTTCAGGTGCATGCAGGGCACCCAAAGTCACATTTTCACGGATAGTACCGTGAAATAACCTGGTATCCTGCGTCAGAAGGCCGACATGGCGGCGGACATCGGATGGATCGATTTGCGACAGTGCCAGATCGTCCAGCAAGATTTCTCCGGCAGCTGGTTCGATCATGGCGGACATCGCCATCAGAAGTGTGGATTTTCCTGCACCGTTTTTGCCCAGCACCGCGACTTTCTCGCCAGCGGCAATGGCAAGGTCACCAATGACAAGCGCCGGCTTTCCGGCTCCAGCACCATAATGGAAAATAGCACCCTTGATCCGGTAAGCCCCGCGCAGATTTGGCGCGCTGACGCGTGTTTCGGTCGCCGGATGGTCAGAGGGCATTTGCAGGATGGCGTCGATGCTTTTGAGGCCGACCCGTGCCTGCTGAAATCTGCCAAGGATTTGAGTTAGTTGCGCCATTGGCGCCATCATGCGTGAGCCGAGAATGGAGCAGGCAACCAAAGAGCCGGTCGTCATGTCACCCTCCATTACGATCGGTGCACCGACAAAAACCACGGCGGCAAATGTTCCTGTCTGGATAGAATGGCTCCACGCGGCGAGACCGTTGGTGATGGAACGCAAACGAAGCTGACCTTCAGCCGAAACTGCATTGTAATGGTTCCAGCGCTGCTGGAAATGATCTTCGGCCTGCAGGGTTTTGATATCTTCGATGCCCTGCACCGCCTCGACCAGCATGGCATTGCGCAACGAGGATTCACGCATGGCTTCATTGGCTGCCGCCCGCAGTTTGCCCTGGACAAGAAGGCCCGGCAGCAACAGGAGAACCAGGGCTGTTATCGGAATGAATACCAGTGGTCCGCCGATCATCCAGAAAATGAACAGGAACAGCAAAAAGAACGGCAGGTCAGCGACCGCGGCCACCGTCGTCGAGGTCAGAAGTTCACGCACCTGTTCCAGATCACGCAACTGGGCGATGAATGTGCCTGTCGATGTCGGACGAGCCTGGTTCTTCACACGAAGAGCATGACCGAAAACAAGATCCGATATGCGCATGTCAGTCCGTTTGCCGACAATATCGATAATGCGGGTGCGCAGCCGCCGCATTATGAAATCAAACAGGGCGGCAAGAAGCACGCCGATAAACAGCACATAAAGCGTGTTGAATGACTTTGATGGCACCACCCGGTCATAAACCTGCATGGAAAACATCACGCCTCCCAATGCCAAGACATTGGCAACCAGAGACGCCAGCATGACATGGCTGTAGGCGCCTAAGTCCTTGAAGGCAATGGTGCGGAACCAGTGTTCGCGATGTGGGGCAATGTAACTATCGACCCGTTCATCCACTGTGCCGCGTTGCGGGCGTGCCACAACGGCAAAATCACTATGCGACAGAACGATGTCGAGAGGCAGGGTCGTGGCGCAACCACCATCGCCGCTAAAGACAACGGAAACCTCCTGGCTGGCAGAAAGTGCCGTGACAACACCGACTGCACCATCCGCAAATTGCAGGATCGTCGGCAGTCGCCAGCTTGTTAGCAGGTTGGAGGTCGGTGCTGCCCGTTTGATGCGCAGCCCCATTTTGCCTGCCATCCGGGTCAGGCATTCTTCTGTCCCGTTATTATGCAGCGTCTTGACAAGTTGTTTGGCCGCACCGGGGGAAAAAGGCACGCCATAATGGCGTGCCACATATTGGAAAGCTTCATTCCAGCCCGCGATATCGAGGCCGGGCGCGTTGGTGTCCGGGGGGGGGGCCGTTTGTCCATCGGAAAGAGACATCAATGCTCCTCTTGCGCGGCAGGTGGACTGTTGGTGCCAACCTGCCGCTTCAGTTCTTTCAGACTACGTGCGAGTTATGAGAGTTCCAGTCGTCTTCGGTGGCGAGATGCCCGAGGGGATCAACGGGCAAATCTACCGGATCCGGAGTATCGATCATGTCCACACGCTCTTCGACGGTGGTCAGGTCAGCATCCGAATCATCCGCAGGCAGCGAATCCAGTCCCTCAAGAGGAATAGTCAGGTCATCGCCACTATCATCGATAAGCTGTGATAGATCGTCGTGACTGTCCGTGTGGGCATGTGAGGAAGAACTGTCGTCATGGGTTGCATCGATTTGGTCGAGCCCGCCAATATCGTCTGCAACAAACATCATCATTGTCTGGACTGGAACACCAGCGCCAGATGGCTCGACGGTGACAACCAGAGAGGACTGCTCCACAGAACCTGTAGGATGCACCAACTGATATTCAAACGTATCCGTCTGAACATCGGTGAAGTGCGTCAGGGTCGGGTCCGGCACATAACTATAACTCCCGTCAGAGTTTACGGTAAGCGTGCCGTAATCTCCTACTATGTTCATAGCGCCGGTCACTTTGACATAACTCGTTCCGTCAAAGATCTGGAATGACGTGAAGGCCGAGCCCAAATCGTCATTGGTCAGCAGGTTACCCGTATCGCCAGTCGCACTCCCGATTTCGAACTGATCGGTATAGGTGACATCGACATTTGTCGTAAGGGAGGTCTGAACACCGACACCAACCCCTGACAACGTTGCATGAACTCGATAGTTTCCAGCAGTAAAATCGACTGTCGAAAGATCGATTGTGGCAATAGGTCCAAGCAATCCAACAAGGATGCTGAAGGGTGCGCTCTGCACATTCTGCCAGTTTCCTGGGCTTACCTCCCTTTGGAGAGCAATTTCGCCGTTGGATAGTGCCGCAGCGATTACCGAAAGAACAATGGTGCCGGAAACATCCATGCTGTCGGTGACGACAAATGCTTGACTGTTATATGTTGTTGTTGGCTGGAGAAGGCTGATTAGCACGTCTTCACTATCATCGAAGAATGCATCGTTTGTGACATTTTCCCAGACAACAGATGCACTTGCATCGTCGCCAGTGGCGGAGAATTCAAACGTTGCTGCCTGGCTCGGATCGGCTCCATCCCAGGCGAGGGTTACACTGTCGCTGCCAATCTGGACATTCAGTGTCGCAGTGCCTGTTTTTCCATCAGCATCGACCAGCGTGTACTCGAACGTGTCGACTTTACCTATCCCCGCACCGCTAGCAGTTGGGGTATAGGTGAACGTGCCGTTCGGCAGAATGGTCAATTGACCAAAGTCACCCTGGATCGTCGTTCCGCCCGGATCAATCGTTGTACCATCAACACTTTGCACCGTCGTGCCAACCGGCACATCGTCGTTGATAAGGACATTGCCAGTTGCCGGAACAGCTTCATATCCGGCAATTTCGGTGAAGTCATAATCAGTTGCATTCAGCGTCAAAGTACCGCCGACACCAACGCCGAGCAAAGTGCCATCATTATACCCCATAAAGGCGCGGTATTCGCCGGGTTCAAGCCCAGTAACGGTTCCGCTGGTCCCTCCCAGAAGAGACAGGGACAAGGGTGTCGATTCACCTTGGCCATCAATGCCAGTCCACTGCTCAGTTACCGCATCCCATTTTTGCAGAACGAGATTGTAGTTTCCGAGCACGCCGACATTGAGGATTCCGCTGAAGTCAAATTGCAAATCCTGCGTGTGACCAGTATCGACCTCAAATTCGATTGCATCAGCTATGACCTGCAGGTCGATATTAAGCAGGTTGACGATAGCAACATAACTCGCGTTACCCAGTGGCACATCTTCCGTCACTGTTGGCAGAATTGTCACGCTGGCTGATGCCACGTCATTGGTAGGCTCGAGATCTGCGTCAGCGTCGGCATCGGCATCAGCGTCAGCATCGGCATCAGCGTCGGCATCAGCGTCAGCATCGGCATCGGCATCGGCGTCGGCGTCGGCGTCGGCATCGGCATCAGCATCGGCATCAGCATCGGCATCAGCATCGGCATCAGCATCAGCATCAGCATCAGCATCGGCATCAGCATCGGCATCAGCATCGGCATCAGCATCGGCATCAGCATCGGCATCAGCATCGGCATCACTGTCGTCTCCAGAGGATCCGCCACCAAGAGCGAGAGCCGCTCCGCCGGCCAGCAGGCCGAGTGCCGCCAGACCAAGAATAGAACCATCGCCTGTTGTGGCACCGACCAGCTGGTCTACACCTTCAATTTGCGAGAACTGGAAATCCGCCAAGCCATCGCCATGTTCGCCAAGCCAGAGATTTCCGTTTTCGTCTTCCAGCACCAGCTGGCTGTGTTCGCCGTCAACCTCATGATAGAAGTTGCCTATCCGGATCGTCTCACCTGATCGCATGCGCATCAGCAGATCGTCGCCATCACGAACGAAATTGGCAACGTCATTGGGCGACGCATTAATCTGTACGATACTGGGTCTATCTACATTCAGGTCATTGAGTGACACCGATCGAGAACTTCCCTCTGACTTATCTGTGACTATCGCAACCATGAAATTGTTCTCCTGCAACGCGGCAACAAGCGGTGACAGAAATTCACTGCCACTCGGAACACCAAGCAACTTTCAAGAAACCGGATTTTTGCGAACGGCGAACCGCCGCGAGATGTAGAGCTGAACCATCAGCTCTGATTTTTGGCCTTAAGGAAATTTACCTCTGAAGGGCCTCTCCCATTCTCATAATTGCATAGAAGCTGGGCGTTGCAAGAAAAACAACCAGCAATAGTATTAGTAAAGTCTACTTTAGTTAATTCTTCGAAAACGAACGGCAATTTCCCAGAACAAAAAGCAGGGAATTAATGTGCGGCGCTCAGAACCACCTGTGCCGTTACGGAGGTGGTCTCCAGTAAAAAATCTGCTTTATTTTTGTTCTCTAGCGATCATTCGTACCGCTTGTAGACAGTACCGTTCCGATTTGTGCCACGCCAGCGGGCGGTAAAATCTCAATTAGAAGAACCGGCACAGGTTCAGGAACCTACTCACATAACATGAAAAGGCTGGAATATTTTCGATAAAATGACAAAAATCAATTATTTATAGGCCTCAAGATGATTGTGTTGGCAACCACCTACAATGACACGCCTTGAACGGTTTGACCTTCAAGCGCAAAAGCCTTGCGCATTTGTCCCGCACTGAACGTACAGTCAATATTCAACCGATGCAGATCATATTTAATATTGCTGATGTCAAACCTCGCGGCATGCAACTCCTGATCAGCATTGAGCAAATCCAGCAGGCTTCTCGTGCCCAGTTCAATATATTGCGTCTGGTAGAGATCGCGGGTCTGCCGCATGGTGGTTTGGCGGACGGAAAGAGAGCGATACAGGCTTTCCTTGCTCGATATCTGGCTGCTGGCCTCCGTGAGGTTCCGCAAGATATCGACCCGCGCGCGTGCTTCTGCCGCCTGCGATGCACCAAGCGCCTGCGTTGCCATGTTACGCCGGGCACTTGTTGCGCCGCCATTGTAGAGGCTGCCGGTTACCCGCAAGCCAACGCTATAGTCCGGTTTGTAAGAACCAATATCCGTGGGATCGACACCGATGCCTGCATCAAGCGACAGGGTTGGAAGCCCTTCGGCCCTGGCAAGATCAACCTGCGCTGCGGCAGCCTTGCGGTCCGCATCTGCCTGCATCACTGCCGGTACCTGCGACCAGTCCAGATTTGTCGAGCCACAGGCTTTCGCCAGCCAGGCTGGCATCGCGTCAGAGACATCAATCCGTCCGGCAATACCGCTCAGATTCGAAAGCACCGCTTGCCAGCGGGCCAGTTCCCCCTCGATCTCCAGTAATGTGGCTTCAGCAGCCTGGACGCGTGCCTCCGCCTGAAGCAGGTCGGAACGGGTGCTTGCACCCTTGTCTGTCCGGGAACTGACCAATTCCAGAATTGCTTTGGTATCCTTGATCTGGTCACGCGCCACAACGCGCAGAGCACGATTGCGCTGAATTTCAATCACCGCATATGACGTCTCTCGCGCGAGGTCATCAACTGCCATCAAAACCTGCGACTTGCGGCCAGAAATACCGGCCGTGGCAATCTTCACCTTGTTGTCGACCTTGCCAAAGTCATACAGCATTTGCGAGACATTGAGGTTAAGGTCCGGGCTGTAACGATCCGATCGATTGGTATTGTAGGCCGAATCCACACCCCAGCTGACATTAGGCAGATAGCCTGAACGCGCTTCGTTAACGGACTCTGTTTGTTGGCGCAGGCGGCCCACCGTCTCCGTGACTGCGGGGTGCCAATCAACGGCTTTTCGTACCGCCGTTTCAAGCGACAAAGGCCCCTTGTGTTCGGCCTTTTCAAAATTGGCCGGCTTGATTGAGCCGGTTATCGGCCCAGTGACGCCTGGCAGATCATCACCCTGCGATGTGCGCGCCTGAGCACCAGCATCTCCCGTACTTGCCGTGTTGACCTGTTGTTTCTGGATACGGGAACCGTTTGCGCAACCGGTCGCCAAGACACAAACGGCAATAGTGCAAAGAAGCGCGGGAAGCCAGTGAGACTGCATACAACGTTCCACCTTCAAACGAGAAGAATGAGCAACTTGCCAGTACGCAGAACAAAAAAAATGGCCTGTGATACGCCGATACAACCCGGCTTTATAAGCCAAAGCTAAATGAGCATGGTTAATGGTAAGTTAATTGAAATTCGTGCACCGCAGCAATGCAGGGTAGAGCCAATAGTTATCGTAGCAGGCTTAAGCTGCTTCAATCGGTCTGCCACGGCGGCAGACCGAGCTTCATGTCATCATTAAAGATTGGCCGGACGCGGTGTCGGCACTGGTACATTCAGCACATTTTCGCTCGCCCACGTCCGGATAGCGTGCGGACGACCTGGCATTTCAGTCTCTAGATAGCTGGCATGGCCCGGCAGTCCCATCGGATACAAAGCCTCACGGCTGTTCTCATATGCAACGCTCTGGTTTGTGCAAAGGCGAACACGCATATCCTCAGGCGCGACATCAGGTCGGTTACGGATATCATCCACACGGCCTGCATTTGCAGTAAGACGTCCGTCAAAGGCCTGCGTCAGATACTGCGCTGAACGCTCATTGCGTTCGCGTTCAGTGGTTGCACCGAGAACAACCACCATCACCTGTTTGCCGTTACGCTCGGTAAGCCCGACGTAGTTTCTGCCAGAGGCACACAGGAAACCGGTCTTCATGCCCACCGTGCCGCTGAAGCGGGTCAGCAACAAATTATTGGACTTAATTTCCTTACCATCGATGGTGACCGCCGTTGCTTCAAAGAAATGGCGATACTGCGGAAACAGCCTGTCTATTTCCATTCCAAGGATCGCAAGATCCCGAGCGGTGGAATAATTCTGTCGGTTGAACAGACCGTTTGGGCTGGCAAAATGCGTGCCGGTCATACCAAGCGAAGCCGCCCTTTCATTCATGCGCGCAACGAATGCTTGCTCGCTGGCAGCCACGGTTTCCGCAAGGGCAACGGCCACATCATTGGCGGACGCTGTGATTGTCGCGTAAAGCGCATCTTCAAGCGTCATAGTACGCCCAAAGGTCAGCCCCGATTCCAGAAATGCCTGCTTCGTTGCATTGCGCGTCATCACGACCGGCGTCGTCAGGGTCACTGCATTTGCACGAAGAGCTTCGAAAGTCAGCAGGGCCGTCATCAACTTGGTTGTGGAAGCAGGATACCATGGCACGCCTGCATCTTCCTGATAAAGCACGCCGCGACTTGCAACATCAACAACAAGAACAGGCGTTGCATTTGCCGCTGAACTCGCCAGGAAAGAAGCGCTGAGCAACACGCTTGTCAGCATTTTTCCTGTGAGACGCTTTAGCGTCGTCCCCAGGTTTGCGATTGAACCGCGTTTTGGACAAGAAGAATGAGAGCGCTCTAAGAATGACATGCGGCATATGCTTTGGTTTGTGAACAGTCCCTTGGGTATAGGGCGGATCGGGCATGTTTGTCGATGCTGCCTTGCAATAAGCTCTGTTCAATAGCCGCATATGTGAACAGTACATATATCGCGAATTACTTTTGTTGACTCAAATTATCATGTATTATAGAGCCATCTCCTGAAGCCGTTATCGGCTTTTTGCATGGGGGATTTTATGACATTTTTGAGAGTTTTAACCGCGCCGGTGGTGGCAGCGGCAGTCTTTGCTGTGCCTGCAAATGCCCAGCAACTGAAGGCTTTCACTGAATTTGAAGGACGCTGGCAAAGTCAGGAGTCCGCGGCAAACCTTGGGCTGATGTTGCCGTTCATGCTGGACAACAGCACTGCACTATTTTTCGATATCGGGGCCGCCATCCAGCAAGGTGATGTGCAAAAAGGCTCATTCGGCGGCGGCTATCGATTTTCGGCGGGCAGTTGGGTCGGTGGCCTTTATGGTTATTACGATTATCTCAACAGCGGACTGGACAACAGTTTCCACCAGATGTCCTTCGGTGCTGAAGCAATCTGCCAGATCTATGAAACAAGGGCCAACATCTACCTGCCGATTAGTGCGGGCAAGTCCGTCGATGGCGCAGGCGCCGGGGTGATTGATGGTGGAACCTTGAAATTCCGCGAAGGCATGGAAAGAGCAAGATCAGGCATCGATGCCGAAATCGGCATCAAGGTTCCCGGAATATCGTCCAATGGCAACGCGGAACTCAAGCTGTTTGCCGGTAGCTACAGGTATGGTGGCAAGAACATGGACGACATGTTCGGCGCAAAATTGCGAGCAGAGCTGGCCTTTGCAAATCTTCCGGTGTTACCCGCAGGATCGACTGCGCATATCGCGCTGACAGGAACCTATGACAATGAGGACCGATTTGACGGCGCCCTGATGGCACGTCTCAGAATACCGTTCGGTGTTACGGAAACAGAAAACGCAGAGCCCTTTGATCCGTGGACACAGCGCGTCGAGCGTAACTCTGCAATTCGCACACATGTTGGGGCAACAGGCGATCTCGAAGACGCTATTATCGATCTGAATGGCCAGATGGCTGGACAGGTTGTCTCTATTTCATCGGCAAGCGGCAACACATCGGCCATAAATGCGCGTGTCGCATCGGCGGGCACTGGCGCCGTGATCCTAGTCGATGGCAGCATCGGGCTTGACCAATCCTTATCACTGGCAAGCGGACAGACGCTGCTTGGCGGCGGTGGCAGTCTGGCACTGCGCGGTGCCTCAAGTGGCGCCAGGGGAAGTTATGTCAACCGGAATGCTACCGGCGTGTTGACGGGTTATGACCCGTCTCAAGACGTCATCACCATGGCGTCGAACAGTGTTGTATCCTCGCTTTCGATCTCTGGCGGGTTGGCGGGTATCGGTAGTACCGGTACATCCAACCTGTTCATTGACGGCATTGATGTAACCAACACTGCACATGACGGCATTCGATTGACGCAGGTGGATGGAGCAGTCATCCAGAATAGCCGTATCCACGATCTGTTCATTTGCGAAAACAATACTGCGTGTGAATTTGCCGTCGGAAATCCGAATGTCGCGCCTTATGCAGCTATCAGCGCGCACGGCACCCGAAACCTCACGGTCAAGGACACGACAATCGACAGCGTAACATACGGTATCTTTGCAGGCAGTGCGATCGATGACAGTGGATGGCCACCCGTGGTCACGGATCTGGCCAGCAACATCAGCCTCGACAATGTGACGATTTCCCGCTCCCGTCGTGAAGGTATTCTTCTCGTTGCTGCAGACACCGTCAGCATGAATGAAGTTAGGATCGATAACTCGCAGCAAGGCCGCGACATGGATCTGGTTGTTCTTCAGGGGACTTCGAATGTGACGATAACGGACATGACACTGAAGGGAGGCGTCAACGGTCTGATGTTGATTTCCGCCAGTACGTTGCCTGATGAAGCCAAGACAACCAATGTGCGTGTGAACGGACTGTCGATCGAAGACACCAACAATACCGGGATATTCTTCAATCCAGTGACCGACATCAGCCTCAGCAATGTGACCATCAAGAATGCCGGTACTTACGGCATGTTCCTGTATGGCGATGAATGGGGTTTCCTGGGCGGCCCCATCAAAGACATCAGTTTCGACAATGTCGTCATCGATGACGCGACGCTGGCAGGGCTTTATTTCATGGGGCCAAGTGAAAACCTCACAGGTAACATTCGCGTTATCAACACGCCACGCGATTGCAAATCCGACGCGTCGTGGATGGGCGGCCTGAGCGGCTCGATTTCGCAGGATCCGGGTTCCGTGCTGCTGCTTAACGGCACGGCGATCGACAGCACGAATTTCGATGGACGTTGCGGTTAAACCAAGGAAATCGGCTGAAAAACATCGAGGATCGGGCTATCCGGTCCTCGAACCAGCGGTTTTCAACATCAATTCCCTTGCTCTGATCAAAACGGGCCTTGGTGCCAATCAGCATCTTTTCCCCCGGCGTAGATCGGTGCCTTGTCATCCCTCTCACCGGTCAAAACGCAGCCACAAGTTTTATGCCTACCCGGCGGGAACGCCAAAAATTGCAAATTGGCTCTAGCTTTGGAGCGTGGTCTTGTTATACCTCTCTGCCCCAGAGGAAACCGAAAATGCCAGACGAAGCCGAAGACGGCGACAGTACTGACGGATACCGAATGACCGCGACCCGCTTCGACGCGGCGTCGCTTTTTCATGAAATCAAAGCTTTTACATCAACCGCGCCGGCAACGGGGCGGCTTTACGCGTTTCCTAATTTCAACAACAGAAGGATTGGCCTCACCCTGACGGGCGGTCTCTACAATATATGATTTTCGAATGGATGTCCGACCCGGCCGCTTGGGCGGGTCTTGCCACCCTTATCGTTCTCGAAATTGTTCTCGGTATCGACAATCTTGTCTTCATTGCCATTCTGGCGGACAAGCTCCCGGAACACCAACGCGAAAAGGCCCGCCTGATTGGCCTTAGTCTGGCGCTGGTCATGCGCCTCATCCTGCTCGCTTCGATCGCGTGGATCGTTACCCTGACCGCCCCATTGTTTACCGTTGCAGGCATGGAGATATCCGGTCGTGACCTGATCCTTATTGTTGGTGGCGTCTTCCTGTTGTTCAAGGGAACGATGGAACTGCACGAACGGCTAGAAGGACATACCGAACACAAGGAAGGCAAGATCCACCACGCCATTTTCTGGCAGGTTCTTGTCCAGATCGTTGTGCTTGATGCAGTCTTCTCGCTCGACAGCGTCATCACCGCCGTTGGCATGGTGAAAGAACTGTCGGTCATGATGATCGGTGTTATCGTCGCAATGGCCGTCATGATGATGGCATCCAAGCCACTAATGGCATTTGTGTCCAAACATCCAACCGTCGTCATCCTTTGCCTTGGCTTCCTGATGATGATCGGTTTCTCGCTGGTCGTTGAAGGTCTCGGCTTCCATATTCCGAAGGGTTACCTCTATGCCGCTATCGGTTTCTCTATCCTGATCGAAGCGTTCAACCAAGTCGGTCGACGCAATCGCGAACGGTTCATGAGCACGGGTGACCTGAGAGAGCGTACGGCCAATGCGGTTCTGTCGCTACTTGGCAGCCGCAAGAGCGAGACGTCGCTTGGCGAAGCAGGCGACGTGATTGCCGACCGGGCAACGGAGAACGAACTCTTCACCCCGGTCGAGCATGACATGATCGAAAGTGTACTGTCGCTCGCCGACCGTCCGGCAAAATCCATCATGACCCCACGCCGTGATGTCGAGTGGCTTGATATCGACGACAGCGAAGAAGAGTTGAGAAAGCAGATCATCGAAACGGGCCATTCCCGTTTCCCGATCGGTCGTGGCAGCCTGGATGACTTCGTCGGCGTCGCGTTCGCGAAGGACTTGCTCCGCGACCTCCTGGAAACCGGTAAGATCGATTTCGATCGTTCCCTGCGCCAGCCTCTTGTCGTGCATGAAAGCGTCAGCGCCCTGCGCCTTCTGGAGCAGCTTCGCCAGTCGCCTCTTCAGGTCGCTATTGTCCTTGATGAATATGGTTCGATGGAAGGCATGGTCACACCAACCGACTTGCTGGAAGCCATTGCCGGCGAGTTCCTGGATGATGACGAGCCGTTCACTCTCGAGCGCGAGGCAGATGATGCCCTGCTGGTCGATGGCCGTACCGACATTCGTCACGTGTCAAAGATCGTTGATGCCGATCTGGTGGATGATGCCGACCGTTACTCCACGTTGGCAGGCCTCATCCTGTGGCGTCTTGGCCATCTTCCGCGTCAGGGTGAAACGGTCGTATTTAAAGGTCTAGTCTTCGAAGTGGTCGCGCTTGATGGCCGCAACATCAACAAGGTGAGAATTAAAAAACACCTCACAGAGCTGGAAATAACCTCTCTCGAGGCGTGACTTCGGTCCGTCACTGACAATACATGCCCCGGCAGTCGTACCGCGAGACTGCCGGGGCGCCAACGACCTGTAGGCGTTGACTTTGCACGGTCCAACCTCCATCTTTAACTGACATGCCGAAGAAAAAGCCGACAGAAAATGATGGCCCTGAGCTGGTCAAAACGTGGGAGTTGCCAACCTCGGCAACGCTCGGATCGGCTGTACGCGCCAAAGGCATTCTGCAGGAAGTTCAGGCACGGCTTCCGATGACCATTCGCAAGTCGATCGACCTTGAGGTCGGCATACTCACGCTGGCACTACCGGAAACGTCGAGAACAACTTTTCGTGCCGCATCAGCAACGGTTTCCGAAGTGCTCGCCAATATTGCCAGCCTGCCGGTAATACCCCGGGAAATCGAAGACATCCTGACCATCTCGACAACGGAACGCCATAGGTGGCTGAATGATGGCCGATTGCCCAGTGCCGGAACGCGCACGGTGAAACTGCGAGGACGTGCGAAAAAGATCACCTTCCATGTCTTCGAGCCGAAGGTTGTCGAAGATCTGCTGGACCGTGGAACGGTCGATGAATGGCGTGAAGAAGATGCCGCCGCCAAGCTGGAAAACAGACGGCGAGCAGCCTATCAGGCCAAACTCACACGCTCGTTGAAAAAGGCCAGCAAGGACAAAACAAAAGCAAAACCCAAATCCGATGAGACCAATCTGTCAGGATGGGAAGATTTCGACCGCGACGGATTTTTACGCTAGATTTTTGAGCGGCAAGTAGTGAGATGGCTTGCTAGCACTATCCCATACGTTCAGAAACATATTCGCCCGGCGATGCTGGAAATACCACGGTCTTGTTTCCATTCAGGAAGACCCGGTGATGAATATGGGCATGTATGGCGCGGGCCAGCACTTGGCTCTCCACGTCACGGCCAAGACTGACATAGTCCATCGCACTTTGTGCATGGGTTACGCGCGTGGTGTCCTGCTCAATGATCGGCCCTTCATCGAGATCTGCGGTGACGTAATGCGCCGTCGCACCAATCAGCCGCACACCTCGCTCATAGGCCTGTTTGTAAGGGTTGGCCCCTTTGAAGGATGGCAGGAAAGAGTGGTGAATATTGATGATCCGGCCAGACATTTCCTGACACAGTTGGTCCGACAGAACCTGCATGTAGCGAGCCAGCACAACAAGTTCCGCATTGGTATCATGGACAACCTGCAGGATCGCCGCTTCGGCCTCGGGCTTGGTCTCCGGCGTGACGCGGATGTGGTAAAAAGGAATATCATCATTTACCACCTGCTTTTGATAGTCGAGATGATTGGAAATCACCGCAACGATCTCCACCGGCAGCGCCCCTATACGAGAACGGTACAGAAGATCATTCAGGCAATGGCCAAAGCGCGACACCATGATCACCACCTTGGCTTTGCGGGACTGGTCGTGGAACTCGTATCCCATGTCAAAATCTTTTGCGATGGATGCAAAGCCCTCAGCCAGGGCGTCCCGGTCCGTGCCCTTCTCCGAAACAAAACTTAACCGCATGAAAAACCGGTCATTTTCCTGATCGGTGAATTGTGAACTGTCGTTGATGTTGCATCCGCAGTCGGCCAGATAACCGGACACGGCGGCAACGATACCGCTTCGTGCGGGGCACGAGACTTTCATGATGTATGCCATTCTACCCTGCTCTCCTGCTCAACCCTATCACCAGGGTAAAATCCGCTTTCACAGTGTTCTATTTCGCTGCTGCACAATATTTTAGACGATTTCTGCAGCAAGTTCCTTGCAGCCGGTTTCGAGCAGATGGCCAAGATGCGGCGCAAAACTGTTCCAGATATCCATGCGGAACCGATCTGCCGCATCACGCCGCAGCACCACGGTTACACCGTCGAAATTTGTACGACGCGCCTCACCAACAGGAATGGTATCGATGTCGCGGGCGCAGCCAAGCGTCAGCAGTTCGGCGGCCTGTGGCCCCTCGATCACCACTGTCACTTCGCGGCCGGAGATATCGACAAGACTATGCGGATGAGCCGCATAGATGTTTGCACAGGCAGCAACCAGACCCGCAACGTCATCCACTGGGCAATGGATCGTCCACTCATCCGGACCGAGGTGAACCACCTCGACTGCGCCTGAGGAAACACGCGCACCGATCCTGTTTGGCAAAACAAGACCAAGAGTATTGTTCAGCGGTGACAGGTCACCACGCGCCCGCAGCGACAAGCGCCCACTGGCCGAGGAAAGGCCGACCCGCGCAGCCTTGCTTTCGGCCAGCGTACCTGAGGTGGGAAAAGAAACGCGCATATTCATGGTCATCTCCAGATCAGATCTTCAGGCGGGAGTTTTCGGGATCGACAAACACCATGCCGGTAATTTTTGCGGCAATGGTGCGGTCCGGCATCGGGATGTAGACCGTCTCACCGGCCCTCTCATGACCACCCTCCACCAGAGCCAGTGCAATTGGCTGGCCAACCGCGTCCGAGTGGTAAGCGGAGGTCACGTGACCCACCATTTTCATCGGGATCGGCTGGTTTGGATCAAAGACGATCTGGGCACCCTCTTCCAACTTCGAGCGGTCTTCGGTCAGAAGGCCGACAAGGTGTTTGCGCCCCTTGGCAGTGAGATCAGGGCGTGCAAGGCCACGTTTGCCAACGAAGTCAGGTTTGTTCTTGCCAACTGCCCAGCCCATCGCCGCGTCATAAGGCGTGACCGTGCCGTCGGTGTCCTGACCAACAATGATGTAACCCTTCTCGGCGCGCAGCACGTGCATGGTTTCCGTGCCGTAGGCGGTAATCCCATATTGCTGGCCGGCCTCCCAGAGGATGTCCCACAGCTTGCGACCAAGCGGCGCCGGAACATTGACCTCAAAACCGATCTCACCAGTAAAGCTGACCCGGAACAGTCGCGCCGGCATTCCGGCCACCGTGCACTCCACACAGGACATGTGCGGGAAAGCCTCTTCCGTCAGCTCGACACCCTCGACCAGCGGTGCAAGCAGCTTTGCCGCATTCGGACCGTTCAGGGCGATTGTCGACCACTGTTCGGTAGTGGAGGTCAGCCAGACATTAAGGTCAGGCCATTCGGTCTGGAGGTAATCCTCCATCATGTTCAGAACCCGCGCCGCACCGCCGGTGGTGGTGGTCACGTGGAAACGATCCTCCGTCATGCGGCCGATAACACCGTCGTCGCGGATAAATCCATCATCGCCGAGCAGCAGACCGTAACGGCAACGACCTGGTGCCAGTTTGGTCCACGGATTGGTATACATCCGGTTCATGAATTCAACGGCATCGGGGCCGACGACTTCGATCTTGCCAAGTGTCGAGGCATCGAAAATACCGATGCTGTCGCGCACCGCACGGCATTCGCGGCCAACCGCAGCATCCATATCTTCGCCGGGCTTCGGGAAATACCAGGCGCGGCGCCATTGGCCGACAGGCTCATAGGCGGCGCCGTGCTCTTCGGCCCAGCCATCAATCTGTGTCTTGCGTGTTACCTCAAAATGTCCGCCACGGTGATACCCTGCAAAGGCGCCAAAGGTCGTCGGCGTGTAAGGCGGACGGAATGTGGTCAGACCGACTTCCGGCTGGCGTTTGCCCAGCGCTTCGGCCGCAATATTCAGGCCGTTGATGTTGGACATCTTGCCCTGATCGGTCGCCATGCCATTGGTGGTGTAACGTTTGACATGTTCGATCGAGCGCATGCCTTCACGAACCGCCAGTCGCAAGTCCTTGGCAGTCACGTCGTTCTGGTAGTCGACAAAGGCTTTTGCCTTGCCGGGATGACGGTTGCTTGGCAGTTCTGTATGCGAGACGCCTGTGCCTACCCGGTCATGATCCACCAGATAGCCGGAGGTACCACTTGTCTTGCCAAGCGCTTCTGCAACTTCACGGCCTCGTTCCGCACCGTCCTTCAGCGCAGCTTCAATGCCCCAAAGCCCCCGCCCTGCACCGGCAATCAAGCAATCTTCATTGGTTACAGCTGGCAGGAAAGTGGTGCGTTCATCATCCCAGGCTATCTTGCCTTGAGTGTGGGAAAAGAGATGCAAGGAAGGGGTCCATCCACCCGACATCAGCACCGCATCGCACGCGATAGACTGGCCGGCGCCGACAGTAGAACCATTGACCGGGTTCGCGCGAAGCGAACTGACACGCAGCCGTCCCGACGTCGCCGTCACCGTATGCGACAATCGAACCGGGATGCCGAGTGCCCGGGCTTCATTCACCAGTTCTGGCCGTACATCAGGCCGTGTATCGATGATTGCCTGAACGCGAGCACCAGCACCATGAAGATCAAAAGCGGCATACCACGCACTGTCATGGCTGGTGACCACCACTGGCCTGTTGCCGACCTTAACGCCGTAACGGTTGAGATAGGTCTGGGCAGAACCAGCCAGCATTACCCCCGGACGATCATTGCCATGAAACACCAATGGCTTTTCCAGCGCACCCTGCGCCAGCACCACCTGGCGCGCCCGTACCCGCCACAGGCGTTCACGCGGCACATCCCGAGGCAGGGTTTGAAGGTGGTCGGTTAGCTTTTCGCATAGACCGATCATGTTCTGGTGATAATAGGCAATGGCTGTTGTCCGGGTCATGACCCTGACGCCCAAATCCTTCAATGCCTTCAGCTCATTGGCTAACCAATCCCACGCAGGTTGACCATTGATTTGTGCCTGCGGCTCAGACAGCAAGGTACCGCCAGCCTCGGCATTTTCATCGACGACAACGACTTTCAGACCATCAACGGCGGCAGCGCGTGCAGCAGCCAGACCGGCTGGACCAGCACCGACGATCAGCACATCGCAGTGAAGGTTGCGCGAGGCATAATGGTCGGGGTCTTCTTCAGCCGGGGAAACACCAAGTCCGGCCGCGGCCCGGATGAAAGGTTCATAGACCTTGTTCCAGAAGCTCTTCGGCCACATGAAGGTCTTGTAGTAGAAGCCGGCCGAAAACAGCATATAGGCCATGTCGTTGATGGCGCCGACGTCAAACTTCAGGCTTGGATATTTGTTTTGGGATGTGGTCTCCAGACCGTTCCAGATTTCCTGCACGGTGGCGCGGGTATTTGGCTCGAACCGTCCTGCACCCCGTCGTGTACCGATCAGCGCGTTCGGCTCTTCCGATCCGGCAGCGACCGGACCACGTGGCCGGTGATATTTGAAGGAGCGGCCCATCAGGTGCACGCCATTGGCAAGCAGTGCTGACGCAACCGTGTCACCCTTGGCGCCGCGATAGGTCTTGCCGTCAAAGGTAAAGCTTACAGGGTTGCTTGTATCGACCCGGCCACGACCGGAAACGCGGTACGAGTTCATTTCGACACCTCGGAGCGGACTGGCGAGCCGGCAGGAACACCCGGCAAAGAAGCAAGATCAGGGCGTGGCTCACCTGCACGGTAGGTGGTCAGGAAGCGGTCGCTGACCGTGTCGCGCACAGCATTGAAGAAGCGGCCACAGCCATGCAGATGCCGCCATCTTTCAAAATGCGGGCCTTTGGTGTTTTCACGGATGAACAGAAACTCTTCCCACTGCTCGTCCGTCTGTGACGAGGGATCAGCTGGGCGAATGACATGGGCCTGACCGGCATAGGCGAATTCAGCTTCCGGCAGTGTTTCCTGGCAATAGGGGCAATTGATCAGCAACATATCTTAAGCTCCTCAGTGAGCCACAGCCGCGGCAGCGGCCTCGTCGATCAGGCGACCCGAGCGGAAACGCTCCAGCGTGAAAGGTGCGTTGATCGGATGCGGTTCGTTTTTCGCAATGGTCCAGGCAAAGGTATGGGCAGCACCCGGGGTTGCCTTGAACCCGCCGGTGCCCCAGCCGCAATTGACGTAGAGACCGTCAACCGGTGTTTTGCCAAGAATGGCCGAGCGGTCCGGTGTCACATCGACAATGCCGCCCCATTTGCGCAACATCCGCATGCGATTGAAAATCGGGAAGATTTCCGTAATCGCTGCAATCGTGTGTTCGATCAGCGGCAAACCGCCCCGCTGCGAGTAGGATGTATACTGGTCGGTACCCGAACCGATCACCAGTTCACCCTTATCGGACTGGCTGATATAGGCGTGAACGGCATTCGACATCACGACGCAAGGGAAAATCGGCTTGATCGGCTCAGAGACCAGTGCCTGCAACGGATAACTTTCCAGCGGTAGGCGAACGCCTGCGGTTTCCATGACAACCGATGTATGGCCTGCGGCGGAAACGGCGACCTTCTTGGCCTTGATGAAACCTTTTGCGGTTTCAACGCCGGCAACGGAACCGTCAGCATTACGGCGAATGGCCGTAACCGGGCAATTCTGGATGATGTCGACACCACGCGCTGCTGCACCACGGGCATAACCCCAGGCGACCGCATCATGACGTGCCGTGCCTGCACGCTCCTGCAACGCACCACCGACGACAGGATAACGGGCATTGGGCGAAATGCTCAGCGGAGGGCAATATTCCTTGCATTCCTCGGCGCTCAGCCAGCGGTTATCGACGCCGTTGAGACGGTTGGAATGAATGTGACGCTTGAAGCTCTGCACGTCATGCACCGTATGGGCCAGCATCAGAACACCGCGCCGCGAATACATGACGTTGTAGTTCAGCTCCTGGCTGAGATTTTCCCACAGATCGACGGCGTGGTCGTAAAGCCGCGCACTTTCATCATAGAGGTAATTTGAACGGATGATCGTGGTGTTGCGGCCGGTATTTCCACCGCCAAGCCAACCCTTGTCGATGACAGCGACATTGGTAATGCCGTGCTGACTGGCCAGATAGTAGGCGGCCCCCAGACCATGACCGCCAGCGCCGACGATGATCACGTCATATTCGGCCTTTGGCGCACTGTCGGGCCATTGCTCGTCCCAGTTCTTGTGGCCGGTAAGGGCGTTGCGCAACAGGTTAAAGGCATTAAAGCGCGTCATGAGCGGGCCTGCTGGTTGGAACATCTCGTGATGGAAAATCTACGGAGATTTATTTGGACCCAGCTGGACAATTGCGTCCCTTTGCATGAATATTTGCGCCATGACCCTACAACGCCCCAAGAAACGCCTCAGTGTCGCCTTCCTGCTTGCCAACCGATTTACACTGTCAGCATTTGCAAATTTCGTGGATGTGTTGCGTTTGGCGGCCGATGAGGCAGACCGTTCCAGGCCTATATTGTGCGAATGGTCGGTGCTGTCGGCGACCATGGACAGCGTGCGGTCAAGTTGCGGCGTAAAGGTGCAGCCCGATACCCGTCTCACCCAGGCGAAAGACTATGATTATATCGTCGTCGTGGGCGGGTTGATTGGTGACCAAAGTGCGTTGGATCCGGAAACGCTGCGTTTTCTCCAGTCACGAGCAACCACCGGCCTCCCTGTTGTTGGTCTGTGTACAGGTGTCTTTATCTTGCATGAGGCAGGTCTACTGGATGGTTATCGCTGCTGTGTAAGCTGGTTTCACCATCAGGATTTTCTGGACCGCTTCGATACCGAACAACTGGTTGCAGATCAGATCTTTGTGGTGGATCGCAACCGCCTGACTTGTTCCGGCGGTCACAGTGCTGCGCATCTGGCAGCCTTTTTGGTCGAGCGGCATATCGGTCAGTCGGCGGCGATCAAAAGCCTCAACATCATGATGATCGACAACGCGCTAAGCGGTGAAAAACCTCAACCTGGGCAACAAAGCTCAAGGCGGGCCAATGATCCGCTCGTCAAAAAGTCCATCCTTCGCATGCAGCAGAATATCGAAACCCCAAAGACAGTCGCGGAGATCGGCGAGGATCTGGGCGTTGGACGGCGCAGTCTGGAACGGCGGTTTTTGAGTGATCTAGGCACGACGCCATCAAAGATTTATCTGGAAATTCGCCTTGAGAGAGCGCTCTCGTTGCTTCGCACCACAGAAGAAACCGTCACGCAAATTGCGCTGGCGAGTGGTTTTTGCGATGCTCCACACCTCACTAGGCTTTTGCGGGCCGAACGTGGAATGAGCCCAAGCGAATTTAGAAAAAGCCATCTGAGACAGGGCACTCCAACCGGGGAGCTTGCTGTCGGCGTTTTGGTGCCGCAAACCTAACACTTACACATGTCCCAATAAGACAATTTCGATGTTCTGACTTGCGACACAACGTTTTACTCAGGACGGAAAAACCGCCTGAAATAGATGCTTTAGTGGCGGGCTGTCATATCATTGAGAGCCTTATGGCGGGCCATGGCATCCTGCAGATCTGGCACAGTTCTGTGGCCTTCCCGGAAAAGATTGATGCAAATCTCAGCTGCAATGCTGACATCCGGATCATCTTTTTTCAGCGCGTGATGGCTGCGCCACTCATGCAAAGCAGTATCAATAATTTTTAGTTCAATAGGTCCAAAAGTGGTTTCAAAAAACGATGGCATTACAAATGTGACCTCCACAACGGAAAGCGATGTAGGAGTCAGGTTTGATAATTCAAGACAGCCGATGGCAAATGTATTTGCTCAACCCCCCAGCCAAATTATCAATAATGTCGGGGATCGTTGCGGCACGCCTGACAATTGCTATCCGGTCAAAACGCCGGGGAAGTCCATGTCGTGAGCGTGCCGCGCGATGTGTAAAAGAAAACGGCTGAAGCCTTATCCAGTTCCCAAATTGGCGCCTTGGACGCAAAATAGTGAGAGTGGGCAACAACGATAATATGTGTTTCGCGCCCTTATCTGCAACTTCGCTACTCTTTAAGACGTTGGTGCCTCAAACTGTCATCACCCTTCATTGGCCATGAAACTTTCTTTGTCAGACGTGGGGCATGACCATGACGAACCCCGAAACCGTTAAAGAGGAGATACACGGATGAAAAAGGGATTTTTGTCTGCTGTTTTGTGCGCAGCACTGACAGCAAGCACGTTCGGAGCAGCACTGGCCGATCAGGTTGCCATGACATCAACGGCAACTATCAAGAATGACCTCAATTATCTGATTTACACGCCGGAGGGTTATGAAACCTCAAGCGAAACATATCCTCTCGTTGTCTGGCTTCACGGCGGCGACCAAGGCGGCAGCGATATTGAAAAAGTCAAATCGAGCGGGCTTCCGAAGCTGATCGCAGATGGCAAGCAGTTTCCGTTTCTGGTTTTTTCACCTCAAAACCCGAGTGAGGAGCTGCTTTATCCTATCGAGAAAGTAAAATCAGCGCTTGATGAAGTTATTGCAAAACACCGTGTCGATCCATCCCGTATCTATGTTGTAGGGTATAGCCGTGGCGGCTTTGGAGCCTGGGCCTTGGCTGAGCAATATCCTGAAACCTTTGCTGCGTTTGCGCCGATAGCGGGCGGCGGCAATCGCCACTACCTCAACAGAACCAACGAAAAAGCGACATTCTGGGTCTTTCATGGCGCCAATGACGACGTGATCCCTTTGTCGGATTCCGTCATCCTGTATGAACGTCTCAAGACTTTGAAACGGGACGCCAAACTGACGGTGTTTGAAGGTGTCGATCACTCAGGCGTTGAGCTGGCTGCCTTGAACGATCCCGAACTATGGGACTGGCTTTTGAAACAACGGCTGCAAACCACCCCACAATAACCACTTTAAGCGCCCGGATCAGCCGTTGGTTGTCCGGGCGTTTCTGTGTCTGAATTGACGCCTGAAATCTGCACAAAATCAGCCTGCGTACCAACGGTATAGTATCAGGCAAAACCAAAACTCCTCTTCTTGCAGGGTACCAACATTTGCCATCATAATTTTCAAGCAATGTCTTGTTTTCGGGTATAGAAGATATGCTTTCCACCACGAGAACAGGCTCAAGGCAGCAGAAATGAACAGTAAAGCATCGGGCTACGTCTACGTATTGCTCGCCGTCACGATATTCGCCGGTCAGGATGCTTTTTCGAAGCTGCTTGGAGAAAAATACCCGCCAATCATGGTGACCATGATCCGGTTCTGGGCATTCGCCGTTTTTGTGACAATTCTGGCGGCCGCTGCACCTGGTGGCCTGCGGGCATCGCTCACCACCAAACGGCCGTTTCTGCAGATCATTCGTGGTTTGCTGCTGGTTAGCGAAGTGGTTATTGTTGTTATTGCCTTTACGACTGCAGGCCTCGCCATGAGCCAGGCAATCATGCAGTCCACTCCCCTCATCGTCACGGTTCTATCCATTCCGCTGCTTGGTGAGCAGGTTGGCTGGAAAAGAGGTTTGGCCGTTCTTGTCGGTCTGATCGGAGTTCTCGTTATCCTCAACCCTGTGAATGTCGATTTTGACGTTCGACTGCTCATTCCGCTCGGCGCCAGCCTGATGTACGCACTCTACAACGTCGCAACCCGTGCCGTCGGGCATCACGACAGCGCCACCACGAGCGTTTTTTATGCGGGCATTGTGGGCGCGATCGCGGCCTCCATCATTGGTCCCTTCTACTGGACACCCATTGCCCCAAGCGACTGGCTGCCGATGGCCGCTCTCTGCATCTGCGGTGCGATAAGCCACTATTTCCTGATCAAGGCGTATTCACTGCTGACAGCGGTCGAGGTGCAGCCCCTGACTTATTTCCAGCTGGTGCTCAGCGTCGCAGTTGCTACCCTGTTCTTCGGTGAAACCATCACATTGAACATGGTGTTTGGCGCAGTGATTGTGGTGGGAGCCGGCCTGTTCACGGTCTGGCGAGAATATCGCCGCTCCAAGGTCATCACGGAGATCATCTGAACCATCACGTCAGATGAGCCGCTGACAAGAGGAAACTCCGGCTAACAATCAAGCCGGAGCCATTATTTTATCCAAACAGCGAAACCAGCTTGAAGGTCGCGTAGGAAATCAGCGCCGCTGCTGGCATGGTAACAATCCAGGCAATGACGATATTGCCCGCCAATCCCCAGCGCACCGCCGACATACGACGGGCTGCACCAACACCGATGATAGCGCCAGTGATCGTGTGGGTGGTCGAAACTGGAATGCCGAGCCACGTCGCGGCAAACAGCGTCAATGCGCCTCCGGTTTCCGCGCAGAATCCCTGCATTGGATTAAGACGAGTGATCTTCGATCCCATCGTGTGAACGATGCGCCAGCCACCAAACAATGTGCCGAGCGCCATCGCCGACTGGCAGGTAATCACTACCCAAAAAGGAACGTAAAACTCAGAGCCGAGATAGCCTTGGCTGAACAAAAGGACCGCGATGATACCCATGGTCTTTTGAGCATCGTTACCGCCGTGACCGAGTGAATAAAGCGATGCCGAAATGAACTGCATGATACGGAAGGTACGATCAACCGCAAACGGCGTCTGGCGCACGAAGATCCAGGACACCGCCAGCACCAGAACCAGGGCCAGAAAGAAGCCGATTGCCGGCGACATAAAAATCGCGCCAGCGGTTTTCAGGAAGCCGCTCCAGACGATTGAGGAAACGCCGACCTTGGCAATGCCAGCACCGATCAAGCCACCGACCAGAGCGTGCGACGAGCTCGATGGAATGCCAAAAATCCAGGTAATGATGTTCCAGACGATCGCCCCGATCAATGCGGCGAAGATCACCGCAGGCGACACGATACCGGGGTCGATGATACCGGTTCCAAGTGTTTCAGCCACATGCAGGCCAAAGAACAGAAAGGCAATGAAGTTGAAAAATGCAGCCCAGGCTACCGCATATTGCGGGCGCAAAACGCGCGTCGAGACGATCGTTGCGATCGAATTGGCCGCGTCATGCAGCCCGTTGAGAAAGTCGAAAAACAGCGCGATGCCGATCAGGGCCGCCAAAAGCGGAAAAGCGAGTGTTGCGTCCATCAGACGTTCTCAATCACAATGCCGCTGACTTCATTGGCGACATCTTCGAACCTGTCGACAACCTTTTCCAGTTCGCCATAGATTTCGCTGCCAATCATGTAGGCCATCGCGTTGCCAGTCGCGCCGTGGCGCAGGAACAGGTCTTTCAGACCCTGATCGTGCAGGTCATCCGAACGACCTTCGACACGCGTAACGTCCTCGGCAATTGCGCTGAGTCGCTGGGCATTGGCGCCAACCTTGTCGAGAAGTGGAATGGCCGCTGCGACAAGATGTGCAGCCCGCACGATTTCTTCACCCATTTGGCGCATCAGCGGATCGAAGCTTCTCTGCTCAAACAGGCGGATGGTCTTTACCGTTTTGTGCATCATGTCGATCGCGTCATCCATCGACTGAATGAGATCCTTAATGTCACCACGGTCAAAGGGTGTGATGAAGCTGCGACGAACCGCAAGGAGAACGTCACGGGTGATATTGTCGGCGCGATCTTCAAGCTCAACGATACGTTCGCAATTGGCTTCAAGGTCTATGCCATTCAGAAGATTCCGCAAGGCTTCTGCGGCCTCCACGACCGTTCGCGCATGTTCATTGAACATATCGAAGAACTTGTCTTCGCGCGGCATCATTTTCCGGAAGATACTCATCATGACTTCTATTCCTTGCCTTCAGGCTGATCGCTGTTGCGCTGTCATAAAACTGTCATAAATGCAACTGGACGATTGAAGCTTGGCTAAAAATCAGCGATTTATCTTTGGATGAAAGCCCCAAAACCGGACCGTAAGAGGTCGCCTCCCAAATCAAGCAGTTTGCTGCAACAATTAGCATCGATGCCGGACAAGCTGTTCACTGGCGGGTTTCGAACGCAATATGGCGCGTTGTGTTTTCGGCGGTTAGCCGAGCAAGATGACATTCAGATCCTGCTGGTCACAACGAGAGGCACGGGGCGATGGGTCATTCCCAAGGGCTGGCCGATGAAAAAGAAAAAGCCCTATCAGGCTGCAGAAATCGAGGCCTGGGAAGAAGCGGGCATTCGTGGCCGTGCCAGAAAGAAACCGGTTGGTCGATACACATACCTCAAATGGCTGGATGACGGCGATGTCGCACCCTGCGTGGTTGAGGTTTTTCAAGTCGAGGCCACCGATGCCGTCGCCGACTTCAAGGAACGAGGGCAGCGCGAGGTCGCATGGTTTTCTCCCGACGAAGCCGCGCGCCGTGTCCGTGAAGTAGAGCTCAAGTCGCTGCTGGTCGAATTTCGGCCAAAAGGAAAGTAACAGCGAAAGTGCAGGCAGACGCGGCTGAAATCGAAACTTAGCTGACGAAGCAAAACACCCCCACACCTCCCCGAAATGCCAAGCGGCATCGAAAATAAATAGTAATAAATCATCACGATTTTTATTAAAAATTGAAGCTTTAGGCACATAGTCCCGAGGAGAGATATTTCGCGGAGGGGGACCGAAATGAATGCGAAAGCCGTAACAAAACCACTTTGGATCAAAATCACGGGCTACGGCTTTGCCGCTGTGCTTTTTGCCAGTGCTGCCATCGGTGGACTGGCCTGGTATCGTCAGGCGGATATGAATGACAAGGCGCTTGATAGCAAGGCAGCAAGTGATCTTCAGGTTATCCAGACCGATATGGCAGCCATTCAACGCTCTGCTTCGGCGATGGCTTTGGCCTTTGCGGGTGAACCTGATATTGCAGGCCTGGTTCACGCAAATGACCGCCAGCAACTTCTGGACAAATTTTCCAAGAACATCAAAGAAATCGCACAGGTCGGCGGGTTGCAGAACTTTACCGTTGCCGACGCCAAGGGTAACGTCATTGCGCGCGCCCATGCGCCTGAAAAATTCGGTGACAACTATCTGAACCGCCGCAAGACGGTCGCCTCGACAATCTCGACCGGCAAGGTTTCCGCCGGTATCGAGCCCGGTCGTACCGGCATTGGCATTTATGCCGTCGCACCTGTTCTTGTCGACGGCAAGGTTGTCGGTGTCGTTGATATCGGAACCGAACTTTCCAACGCCTATTTCACACCGCTTGCCCAAAGACTTGGCGCAGAGATCGCCGTCAACGTCATGTCCGAAGGCAAGCTGGTCAACCAGTCATCGACCGAAGACGGTAAGACGCTTCTGCCTATGGAAACGGTGCAGGCTGCATTTGATGGTAAAGCCATCTTCGAACCGTTGGTGCTCGACGGTCGCGACATACTGGTCAAGGCAGTACCTTTCAATTCCTTCTCTGGGGAAAAGATCGGCGTCTTTGAAATTGGCACCGATGCAACGGATATGCTGGCGCAGGCCCGCACCGCATTGTGGACCATGATCGGCGTGACCATTGTGACGTCGCTGCTTGCACTTGCGGCGTTCTTTATGTTTGCAAAATCACTTGGTGATGCAATCGGTCGCCTGACTGGGACTATGTCACGTCTTGCGGCTGGCGATCTCTCGGTTACCATCGAAGGCGAAGGCCGCTCTGACGAGACCGGTGCCATGGCGCGCGCCGTTCAGGTCTTCAAGGACAATGCCCTCAAGACACAGGAACTTGAACGTCAGGCCGACGAGCAGCGCAATCTGACCGAAGAGCAGCGCCGCAAAAATACCGAGGAAGAGCGTCAACGCGCCGAGGCCATGGCTGAAGCGACCAACGGCCTTGCTGCCGGTCTTAAACATCTGTCATCCGGCGACCTGACCTATCAACTTGATCGTCCGTTTGCGGCAGACTTCGAAAACCTGCGTGCAGACTTCAACGCAACGGCCGAACAGCTGCGCAACACGCTTCAATCTGTTGCGCACTCGACCAGCTCTATCGATAGCGGCTCGCGCGAAATCAGCCAGAGTGCCGACGACCTGTCGAAGCGGACTGAACAGCAGGCGGCATCACTGGAAGAGACCGCAGCGGCGCTCGACCAAATCACGGTCAATGTCACCAACTCTTCCAAACGCGCCGAAGAGGCTCGTACGGTCGCGATCCAGGCAAACGAGAGCGCACGCCTTTCCGGGGCCGTTGTTGCCAACGCCGTACAGGCGATGGGACGGATCGAGGAGTCCTCCGGCCAGATTTCCAGTATCATCGGTGTGATCGATGAAATTGCCTTCCAGACCAACCTTCTCGCCCTGAATGCCGGCGTTGAAGCCGCCAGAGCAGGCGAGGCTGGCAAGGGCTTTGCGGTCGTTGCACAGGAAGTGCGGGAGCTGGCCCAGCGCTCAGCGCAGGCTGCCAAGGAAATCAAAGAACTGATCAGCAAGTCGTCTGTCGAAGTTGGCAGCGGTGTCAAACTGGTCAGCGAAACCGGAGAAGCTCTTCGTACCATTGAATCCTACATCGTCACCATCAATCAGCATATGGATTCGATTGCGACATCGTCGCGCGAACAGTCTGTTGGATTGGCGGAAGTCAACACGGCCGTCAACCAAATGGACCAGGTAACGCAGCAGAACGCGGCGATGGTGGAAGAAGCCAATGCCGCCGGTGCTACGCTTGCCACCGAAGCCGGTCGTCTGCGCGAATTGATCAGCCAGTTCCAGCTTGGACATGGTGGCGTTGGCGGCACGAGCAACCAAACTGCAGCCCTGCGCAAGACGGCAGGCCTGATGGCTGCCTCGCCGCGTTCAACCCCTTCCCCGTCACCTGCACGTGGTATGGTTGGCAAAATCGCTCAGGCCTTTAGTGGTCGTTCTGGTGCGGCAACGGCGGCAGCGACCGACAGTTGGGAAGAGTTCTGATCTGAAGGTTTAAAACGTTGAACAAGCAAAGGCGGGAATGGAGATCATTCCCGCCTTATTCATATCCGGACACCACGGGTATGCTGATCGCGAGATACGGGCTCCGCAATTAGACAGCAGCGCGACCTTCTGCCAGACGAATGGACCGCCGCTCCCATGCGACAAGAACAAGGCTTGAGGCAACGATTACAAAGGCACCGACAAAAACATTGGTCGCGAGGATTTCGGCCCAGATCAGATAGCCGTACACGAAAGCCCAGATGAGACCGGTATACTCCACCGGCGCCAAGGCAGACGCCGGCGCATGGCGGAACCCTTCGTAAAGCAGGTATTGACCTATTGTCGCGACAAGACCCAGACCGATCATCAAGGACCAACCGAGCATGTCAGGCGTTTTCCAGATCCACGGAAATGTCACGGCGCAAGCAAGACCGAACAGCAGGCTCGTCGCCCACATCTGGGTGAGCGTCGTTTCCGTCTTGCTGACAAGGCGAATGAGAATGGTGCTGCAAGCCCAGAAAAAACCGGCAAGGATACACATCAGCGCCGGAATGACGTGGGGTGAATGGGTCGGATTTGCCGCGATCACCATGCCGGCAAACCCGCCAAAACAGGCAATCCAGCGACCAATGCCTACCTTTTCCTTCAAGATCGGGATCGACAGGAACACAACCATGATTGGCGCGGAAAAATAGAGCGTCGTCAGCTCCGCCAGCCCCATGACCTTGGCGGAATTATAAAAAAGCAACCAGGCAAACAACATCAAAGCCGCGCGAAGCACCAGCGTCCCACGATATTTACTCTTGAATATCGACGGGTGGCGAAATTGCGCTGCAAGCGTGCCGGTGATCAATACGATGACCAGACTTCGCATGAACAGGATTTGCGGCACTTCATAGGTATCCACCAGCCATTTAACCAGCGCGTCCTGTAAGGCAAAACAGGCGTAGCCGCCAGATGCAAGGGCAATTCCAAGAAGAGTTCTGCTGTCGGGAGCTGCGGTCATTATCTCAATGCTTTTACGATCGTGACGCTATCCGCCCGATATTGTGGTACAAGGCGTTAGAGTGTGGCGCGCTCTGTTGCAACTGCAAAAGCAACTTGCAGGATCCGGTGAGATTTAATTGTGCAAACAACCTTTGTCGTCCTGCGCCTGACACGTCGATTGACGAGACCAAGAATTGCGGCGTTCTAATTTCAAATCGCAAGCACTATCAGATGGATATGCAGACACTTTGGCCGAATGGCTTGGAAAAGCAAATCTCTGATGCGACCAACTTTATTGATCGACTTTTAAGTAGTCGACGCTAATATGCCTTAATATTGAGCCAAGAAAAGAGCTTCTAGCAGCCTGTGATGAGGGAGAATCTCTCAGAGATGAGCAAAGCGCAATCGAGTTGGCAACGGTCTTCCGGCGGCACCAGTGATTGTGCTGACAAGTTGACGATCTTCGATCGTCAGTTCAAACTCGTTGATGTCGCGGCAACTGTGCAGACCTCCGTTTCGCGTGAAAGCGATTTATCCCTTTGGGAGATCTATCCAGAGTTGGACAGGGCGAGCGTCTTGAGCCACTTTGGTGCGACACCGGATCAACCACTGCGTCTCAGCCGTGACCTCGGTGCTGGCGCATTTCGCGAACTTGCAATCCACGCGATCGGTGATTTTTACGGCGTCGTCCAGACCCATCGAACGGCAGATGAAACTGAACGCGTGGCCCTGCTCTATCAGGCAACCCATGACCCGCTGACCGGACTGCCGAACCGGCGCCAGTTCGCGCGAGATTTATCGGCGGCACTCACCGCCATTTCGTCTGATGGCAACAGTGTTTCACTGATGCAGCTTGACCTTGATGACTTTAAACCTGTCAACGACACGCTGGGGCATCCCGCTGGCGACAAGCTGCTGCAACTGGCTGCTGACAGGATCAAGGAATGTCTTGTCGGCAAGGAGTCCGCCTACCGTTTGGCAGGGGATGAGTTTGCCGTCATCACCTCCGGTCAGGACCAGCGCCAACGTACCAGTGAATTGGGGGATGCCCTGGTTCACGCCTTCAAGCGATCCTTCACAATCGATGGAATTTCGGTATTCGTAGGCCTCAGCGTTGGCATTTCGATTGCGCCGGGTGATGGCAGCGATCCCGAGACACTGATGAAGGCCTCCGATATCGCGCTTTATGCGGCCAAAAAGGAAGGTCGCGGCCGCGCCAGCGCCTTTGATGTCGCGATGCTGCAAATCATCGAACAGCGCGAACTGCTGCGGAGAAGCCTACGCATAGCCTTGGAAAAAGACCAGTTTTCCATTGAGTACCAGCCGATTGCCGAAGGCAACAGGATATTCGGCTTTGAAGCTTTGCTGCGGTGGCAACACCCGCTGTTAGGCGAGATTCCGCCTGCCGTCTTCATTCCGATGGCAGAAACAGACGGCCTGATGAGTGAGATAGGACAATGGGTTCTGGAGAATGCTTGCCGCGAAGCCTTGAACTGGCCTGCCGACTACATCGTTGCCGTGAACCTTTCGCCAGCCGAGTTTCTGGTCAGCGGGTTGACCGACCGGATTTCACAGATACTCGATACCGTGGGCCTTGCTTCCGACCGTCTTGAACTGGAGATTACCGAGGGTGTGCTGCTGGAACGCACCGTCAACAATCTCGACACACTCAATACTCTGAGTGTGCTCGGCATCCGAATTGCGTTGGACGATTTCGGAACGCAGTACTCGTCGTTGAGTTACTTGAAGAACTTTCCCTTCGATACGCTGAAAATCGACAAGTATTTTGTGTCCGACCTGGAAACAAATGCCAAAAGCCAAGCCATTGTTCGATCTGTGATAGTGCTCGCTCACGATCTGGGCATGGAGGTTGCGGCGGAAGGCGTTGAAACCACCGAACAGGTTACCTGGCTGCGTGGTCTTGGATGTGACCGTCTGCAGGGTTATGCCATCAGCAAACCGATGCCACCATCGGCGATAAATAGTTTTATGGCCGGTTCAGTGTCACTGCCGGAGACAGTCCCCCGACGATCGATTACTCCTGACAAATATACCCGTCTGTAAGCAATATCTCGACATCTTACCTGAAGTGTTTGGAGGTGATCATGACCGGACCATATGCCAGTCCCAACCCGGAAACGTTTCAGGACATGGCAGCATTGGCGCTAGACGTCAGCCTTTTCACGTCGGAGTTTCGCCTATGTGACACAATCTCCGAATATCTCGCCGACATTGTTGCCCAGTCGCACGAGGACCCGTCCCGCTACGCCAACTTCAGTTCGTTGCTTATCAACGAGATTGTGGAACTGGCTTTTCGTTCTGCAAAACCTGTCGGTAATATTGATTTTAATCTTCTGAGGGGTGACGCATGTGTCCGCGTCTGCGTCGGCTTTACCCCCGACAGGACGGACCTGCTGCGCTGGCAAAACCTTGATCGATCGGCACGGAGAGAGGAATATCATCCCGACCACGATCTGCTGGTTCTTGCTGAGGCCATAAAGGTCAATGTCCAAGCTGAGACTGACGCCGACGATCGCGTAATCCTGACTGCAGATTTTATGCTGCAGGAGGGCGCATAATGAGCCAGTTCTCGCCATCATTTTCCGCTGAATTCGACGATATCAACCAGGAAATCGTGCTGAGCGGCAGGATACGTCCTTCATCACCCAGTGAGATGGCTGGTGTTCTTGATGTGATCAGGCGCAGTCTCAATAGCAACGGCAATGTCATCTATCTCAACATAAAACGGGTCACACATCTGAACATGACCGCGTTTCGTTGTCTTGAGCAGGTACTAACAGAGGCCTGCAAGACAAATACCCAGCGCAACATCATCGTTGTTGCATCGAGTGTCATTGCGTGGTCCGCACCTCTTTTCCAAACGCTTGCCTCCCGCCAAAATAACCTGTCGGTCGAGATTTACGATTCAGCCTTTTATCCCGGGCAAACCTTCGTCGAGGACGAGAGCTTCATTCCTATTCTCCGAACACAGACCAAAATGACCTGGCGACACGAACGCGAAATTCTGCCGCGGCATGGGATGCGAAATGGGCTGAGCATCGCCGACATATGCTGCGGTATCGGTGACTTCGCGACCTTGATCAAACGTCAATTCGAACCGGCACGTCTGGTTGCGCTGGATCACTCGAAAAGAAGCCTCGACTACGCCAGGCGTGTCGCCGCAGAATTCGGTCTGACCTCAATTGAATACACCTATGGAGATGCCGCACAGATGTTGTTGGCCGACAATCAGTTTGATTTTGTCACCTGCCGCCACTCTCTGCAGATCTTTGACCGGCCGGACATCCTTCTGCGCGAGTTGTTTCGGATTTGCAAACCGGGTGGCCGAGTTTACATCACCAACGAAAAAAACTCCCATTGCCTCGGTGAACCCCATTCGGAATCGATCCGCTGGACCTATGAGCAGGTGGCGAAACTGTTCAGCCATTTCGACATGGATGTGGAAATGGGACCAAAAAGCCGCCGTCTTCTCAACGATGCCGGTTTTGACGACATCAAGGTGGAATCCTTCATGGTAACAAACCTCGATGGGGACCCAAGAGATTTCGCCGATGTGATTGAAGCGTGGGAAGATGTTTATGCCGGACAGATGGCCGTGCGTCGCGGTGATCCTCCCGACTTCATCCGCCGGTTCCGGCAAGGGTTCAAGGATCATGTGCTCGCCGCCCTACACCCCAAGGGATATGCGGGATGGCCAATCTGGGCTGCATCCGGACGGAAACCATACTGATGCCCAAAACCTTGACCACAATCCGCCCTTGGGGCTCATTTCGGGCCAAGTTCATTATTGTCGTCGGCAGCGCTGTTCTCATTGACTTGCTGATCAGTGGTGGGTTGGCTTTATGGAATGTGCAGCGCCTGTCGCGTGACGCAACCGAAGAGGTCGGCCATGGTCTTGAGCAGGCGAGCCAGGACTATATCCGTACCTATGCCAATTCTACAGCGGCCCAGGTCTCGCTGCTTCTCGGTCAGGTCAACAATGACGTCAGCGTCCTTGCCGGCGTGTTGCAGGAACAAATCGACAATCCACAACGGCAGAAAAATATCGGCTCTGCAATTTCCGGAACCTCGCCGGCCAGCGTTCAGCTTACCTTCGACCCCGCTGGTCAGTGGGCACAGAATGCGCCGGGTGCACCATCTGTCGTCAGCGCCTGGGGTTACCTGCTGAATGAAGACCGTTCACCGCGAGCTGATGTACAGGACGAAATTCAGACAAGCGCCGTTCTTGATCTCGTGGCACCCAGTCTTCTGAAAAACGGCTCTTCCAAACTACAGATGTATTTTATCGGCCCAAAGGAACGGCCGATCTTCAGGACCGCACCCTATACCGATCAGGCGCAGACTTTTGACCGGCTTTATCCCGGGCACAACACCGCCAATTTCTGGGACTTCTTTTTCCCCGGCCTCTATGAGTCCTGGCAGGGTTGGGACGCGGAGTTGAGGGCACATACCGGTCCCGATGACATCACCCGAACAGCCCCGTATACCGATGCTATAACTGGCAAACAGATTGTCAGCTTTTTTCATCCGCTATGGAGCACTGACAGGAAAAACGTTGCCGGAACGGCTGGTGCCGACATCACCCTCGATCAGCTTGCCGAGATCGTCGAAAATGTGAAAGTTGCCGAAACCGGCTTCGGATTTTTGTCGATGTCCGATGGCAACGTCATCGCCATCAGCAAGGACGGTGAACAGACGATTGGCCTCCGTTCGGCCAGCGACACCAAGGGAACCGGTGTGACCGGTCTCGAACGCTCACTGAAAGGCAGCTCGCAACCTGCCATAACGGAATTGGCCAACAATCCCGGTGAGGACATAAGGCACCTTACACTGGAGCAGGACGGCGAGCCGGTGCCCTATATGGTGATCATGAAAAACCTACCACCCAGCAACCTCTGGGAGCCGGGCCATGTCCGCAAAGATGCTATGTCGCTTGGCATCGTTGTACCTGAGCGGGAAATATATGCTTCGCTTTTTGCGGCTCAATCGAAGATTTCCGACGCGACCAACCGCATCATCATCTATCAGATCCTCGCGATCCTCCTGTCGTTGATCATTGTGACATTGGCCGTGCTGGCAGTGTCGAAACGCATTACCGGCGGCGTCAGTGCGCTTGCCAGTGCCGCACGCCGAATCCAGACGCAGGATTATTCGGTGCGTGTGCCGGTCACCAGCCGCGACGAGGTGGGGCAGGCCAGTGAAGCGTTCAATCGAATGGCGCAGCAGATCAGTTATCACACCGAAAATCTCGAACAGCTGGTTGAGGAGCGAACCGCCGAAATCGAAGAGGCAAAAGAAGAGATTTCGGTGCTCAACGCCCAGCTAGAAAAAGAAAATCGGCGCTTAGGCACGGAACTCGCAGTTGCCGAAAGAATCCAGATGATGGTTCTGCCGCTTGCCTCCGAACTCGCCTCATCCAAGGATCTGGAGATCGCTGCCTTTATGAGCGCCGCTGACGAGGTGGGCGGTGACTACTATGACGTTCTGGAAGCGAATGGGCGGTTCAAGATTGGTATCGGTGATGTCACCGGGCACGGCCTTGAAAGCGGTGTCCTGATGCTGATGGTGCAATCTGTTGCCAGAGCGCTGCATGAAGCAGGCACGACCGATCCGGTGAAGTTTTTGGTTGATCTGAACAGCGCACTGTTCAAGAATATCATCAGAACCCGGATCGACAAACATCTGACGCTGGCCTTCCTTGACTATGACGGGCACGATATGCTGATTTCCGGACAGCATGAGGAGGTCATTGTCGTGCGTGCCAATGGTGCGCTGGAACGAATTGAAACCATGGATCTCGGCCTTCCAATTGGGTTGGAGTCCGACATTTCGCCTTTTGTTGGAACGCGCAAGATCAGTCTGGCAAAAGACGATATCATCGTTCTGCACACGGACGGTGTGACCGAAGCGGAAAACGTTAGCGGAGAGCTTTTCGGCATAGACCGTCTTTGCGACGAAGCGGTGAAATTACACCGGCAAAGTGCTGACCGTATCGCCGCCGGCATCATCGCCAAGCTTATGGACTACATCGGTCCACACAAGGTTCACGACGACATCACCCTTCTCGTATTGCGGCACAGGTAAGCTATGTCCAGAAGCGTCCTTGGGGTTTACAATCTTACTGAAGCAAGCTTCTCACAAGGGGCCCGCCTGACGCTGGTTGACGGTCCGCTTGAACTTGGTTGGCGGCACTCGGGGCTCACATCCGATTTTATCGCCGAGGCGATGGCACTGCCTTTTTTCGGCTCGCGAGCGCTGCACACGAATATTCGTCACAACATTGGATATCTGAGCAACGAACTGATCGAAAACGCAGTAAAATTTAGGCAGCCCGGCAAGATCGTCATCGAAGCCTGTGTTGTCGACGACACGTTTCTGATGCGGGTTCGCAATAAGATCAATGCCGAAACATCAGGTAAATTTCAGGAAATACTGATAAACATGTTATCAGTTGACCCGGGCGAACTGCTTATCCGGCAAATTGAAGCCAATGCCGTATCCGACACCGGAGGTTCGGGATTGGGCTTGCTAACGCTTTTGGCCGATTATGATGCGCGCATGTCATGGGAGTTTGAGACTTCCAATGACGATCGCGTTAGACTGACAACAACAGCTTCGCTTGCGTTGCCACTGACCTCCAACAGGTGAATAGCAGATGGAAATCAGAGACGAGAATTTTCGGATATGGACCGAAAACGATTGCGTTTATTTTGATGGAGTTTTGCGGCTGGCTGGACCGGATGCCTATGCGCCGATCTACTCTCTTGCCCTGACTGCGCTTCACGAAAATCGTGATCGGGTGATCTTTGATCTGACCGGCCTGGAGTTCCTGAACTCATCCGGAATAAACCTTCTGGCCAAACTGACAATCGAAGCACGCAAACAATCAGAGACGCAGTTTTTGATCAAGGGCACTTCGCAATATCCCTGGCAATCGAAATCCCTGCCAAACCTCAAAAAGCTTTACCCACAGCTTGATTTGCAGCTGGCCTGAAAAAGCAGTCAATTCACAACCATCTGAAACCAGATGTCGAGAAACTTGCTGCGTTTGATCGTATCGCGAAACACCAGAAGTTCAGGCCCAAGCTCGATCCCCTGCAGACTGTCGAACGACGTAAAATCGATGGGATAGCTGAAACCGGCTTCGGCAAGAGCGGGCTTCGCGTCAACCGAGTGAAGCACTTGCAGGGCAGCGCGTGCATCGCGAAGGTTTGTTGCACCCTTTGGCATTAGCACAGTCCACGGCACCGCAAGCACGTAATCTTGCGGTACGGCAACCGTCACACCCGCTGGCAAGGCACCATTGGCTGATAGGGTAGACAGCGGCACATTGTACAAAACATCAATCTCACCGGCCCGCAACGCCTCCAGCAAATCGTCTGTCGTGTCGTAAATTCGCGCTTTGGCAACGCCGAAAGAGCGCATCAATCGCCAATAGAGCGAAGTGCGTATGGAGTCCTGCGAAGCCAGCAGGTAGCTTACATCATCTATCCCGATATTGACGATGCCGACACGGCGTGAGAACTGCTCGCTGTTCTGTTCAAGGGCACGTACCAGCTCGATACGGGTGCGCGGCAGTCGATCCGCAAAGGCGTCCTGCCTCAACACCATCACGGCGGGGTCTGACCAGAAACCAAAAACTTCATGACGCCATTGTTCTTCGGCAGCGATGACAGCCGCGCCGTTATCGGCTGCGTAACCCTCATTGGCGACGGAGACGGCAATATCCGGCGAAGAGAACAGAGCAATGTCAAATGGCGGGTTGGCACGTTTTGCTTCGGCAGCGATCTGCGCAGAGGAAAGCCTGACGTAAGACAGCTGCGTTCCCGGCAAGCGGCTCTCGATCACTGCAATCAAAGGCGCAATCCGTTCTTCAGACACGACACCGGTAATGCGGACCGCTCTGTCCTGTGCCTGCACGGTCATTGGCACAAGACTGCCAATCAACAACAGGCAAAACAGCGCGCTACGAACAACGTTAGACATCTTTGTCCTGCCCTCCAGCAATCATTGGCAGCACGACCTCGACGACAAGACCACCACCGACACGGTCCGCAACGGAAATACGTCCGCCGAAGGCCACGACCACATCCTTTGCAATGGCAAGGCCAAGGCCTGATCCTGGCCGTCGCGCACCACCGCGAACAAACCGCTGGAAAATCTTGCCCTTTTCCGCATCCGGTATACCCGGCCCACGGTCCATGACCTTTAAGGTCGCCGAACCATCCACCGCCTCCAATTGCACCGTCGTTGGACCAGCCGCGTGAATGAAGGCGTTTTCGATCACGTTCCGAACCATCTCACGCAACACGACCGGTTCTGCCTCCACCGGGACCGGAGCATCATGCGTCGTGAGCGTGAGGCAGAGCATCTGGCTGGTATAGGCGCTCTCTGCCCGCAACATTTGCAAAGCATTCCTGATGGCGTCGCCGAAATCGACGATCTCGCGTTCCTGCGTTTCCAATCGGTGCAGTGTTGTTGCTTCGGAAAGCAACATGTTCGCCAGCAGCCCAGCTTCACGCGCATTGTGATGGATACGCGACAGACGGCGACGCGTTTGCGGGTCTTCCGCTTCTTCAAGCCCTACCTCGGCCTGCGCCTGAATGGCGGCCAGTGGCGTTCGCAACTGATGCGCAGCATCCGCAGTGACGCGTTTTACTCCATCCAGAACCGAGCCCAAGCGGTCCATAAACTCATTCAATGCAGACACCAGCGCGGACACTTCCACCGGAACTTCCCGGTCAATCCGGCTCAGATCGGACGGACGCCGTGCCCGCAGATTACTTTCGATAAGACGAAGCGGCGAAAAAGCCGACCGGACCGAAACGAGGATCAGACCACCGGCCAACAGCGCAATGGTGACAGCTGGCAACATGCCGTTGAAGGTCAATTGCCCGGCCAGTTCCCGTCGCGCCTCGCGGGTTTCAGCCACCATCACGCCGATCCAGCCGCCCGTTCCCGTCACCGTGTCGGCGCGGTAACGTTGCACAGAAGCGATACGCACTGCATCGCCGCGATAGACCGCATCATGCAGGTGCAGGGTCTCTTCATTGGCAAGTGGTATGTCGAGGCCGAGAATAGGGGAGCCGGTCACCAGACTGCCGTCGGGCGCTGTGACCCGATAGAACACCCGATTGAGACGCGAGGTCCCGAGGATAGCAAAGGCGGAATAGGGAATATCGACCGTAACGGCGCCTTCCTCGATACCAACAGTATCGGCAATGGCAAGTGCGGAGGCCGTCAACACACGGTCAAACGCCTCGTCTGCTGCACGCCGCGCATAGGTGCGGACCGTCAGGGCAAGCACACTGCCAATCACCACGAACAGACAGACAGTTGTGATAAGCAAGCGGCGCTCGATCGACAATCGCGCCATCAGCTTATCGCATCGGTCTTGCTGCGCAGCATGTAACCCGCGCCACGATGGGTGACGATCTCGACATCAACGGCTTCAAGCTTTTTACGCACACGCGACACCAGCAGCTCCACGGCATTGGGTGTGCCAACGTCATCATGCCCGAACAGTTTCAGATAAAGCTTGTCCTTGCTGACCGTATTGCCAGCTTGCGTGGCGAGCACTTCCAGAAATTCGAATTCGCGACGCCCGAGTTCCAGCGGGCTTCCATCCACGCTGGCGGCCCGCGAATTCAGATCAATCTCCAGCCCGCCAATGCGAATGATCGATTTAGCAAGCCCCTTGTGACGGCGCGTGACCGCCCTCAACCGCGCCTCAAGCTCACCGAGGTCAAACGGTTTGACAATGTAGTCATCGGCGCCAAGATCAAGCAGGCTGATCTTGTCATCCAGCTGGTTTCTGGCCGTAATCACGAGCACCGGAGTCGGTGAATTCCGGTCGCGCATATGCGCCATCACCTCAAAACCGCTCCGCCCCGGCAGGTTGATATCAAGCACCACGACATCAAATTCGCCATGGATCGCCAACTCCTCGCCAGATATACCGTCTTGCGCCCACGTTACATGGTGTCCAGCCCGCATCAGCTTGGATTCAATCGCTTCGGCAATGTCGACGGAATCTTCTATGAGAAGGATGCGCATGAGGTTGACAGGACTCTGACAGGAAATTCGGTATAGCTGTCATCCTATAGCAAGGGTTTTGTCGACGCGAGACGGTAAAATCCTTCGGGAGGAGAAAATGAATTACCACGGCGCCCTTGCGGCATGCTGCATGCTGATTGCTTTCATGTTGACCGATAGTGCGGTTGCAAGCGCAGCCCCGTGCGATCAGCGCGCAGCGCTTGATCAGGCCTATTGCGACGCCGATGGCGACCTCGTTGCCGACCTGCCGACCGACCCGTCGAAATTGCGCAATCCCGATACACTCGTCTGGGCCTTCGCACCGATCGAGGATCCCGCCGTTTATGCGCGGTTGTTCCGCCCGTTCACAAAACACCTTTCCACCTGTCTTGACCGGCAAATCGTCTATTACCCTGTGCAATCCGTCTCGGCGGAAATTGCCGCGATGCGTTCTGGACGCCTGCATTTTGCTGGCTTTTCTACTGGCCCAACGGTCGAGGCGGTCAATATGGCCGGCGCTGTGCCTTTTGCCGCCAAAGGGCAAAATGGCGAGGTGCGCGGTTATCACCTCGTCGCAATTGTGCGCGCAGATTCCCCTTACCAAAATCTGGCAGATTTGAAGGGCAAACGTGTCGCCCATGTCGCTGTCGCTTCCAATTCCGGCAATCTCGCACCCCGCGCGTTATTTCCCGCCGAAGGTCTCGTGCCGGATACCGACTATCGCCCAATCATGTCCGGCGCTCATGACAAATCGGTAATGGGCGTGCTGTCAGGCGATTACGATATGGCAGCGGTCGCCTCCGACGTCCTGCAGCGCCTGGTGGAACGCGGGGCAATTGATACGGCGGCCATTCGGGTCATCTATCAAAGTCCGCTGTTTCCAACCGCCGCCTTTACCCATGCTCATGATCTTGATCCCGTGCTCGCGGATAAGCTGAAAGCATGTTTCTTTTCATTCCGTTTTCCACCGGAAATGACTGCCGCCTTCAACGGTGACGAGCAGTTCTTGCCAGTTCGATATGACGAGGCTTGGCGAGCCGTCCGTGCGGTGACCGACGCGGTGGGCACCTTGCCGGACTGACGTCGGAACAACACCGTTCAAACCCCAGAAAGTGATCCCATGACCCTGCAAACAACTTTGCCGGAGGACCCTTTGCGCCCTCAACCGGCCTGGAAAAGGCTTTTTTATCTGTTGCGCGTCAACAGCGCAGACCCGACGCTTTTGCTGGCGCTTTTGCTGCTGGTCGTCTTCGGTTATCTTATCCTCGCCCCGGTCCTGCTACTGTTGGTCGATGCGGTGACGGTGCATTTCGCCGATCTCGCACGCACCCGGCAAGAACTGGGCGATTTGACGCTCTACTACCTGAACCGCGTGCTTCTTTCGCCAATTTCGCGGGATCTCTTCTGGTGGCCACTTGCCCACACCGCCATCATTTCGGCTGCAGCCATCATCATCGCATTTCTGGTGGGTGCCCCGATTGGCTGGCTGCTGAGCCGAACGGATTTGATGTGCAAGAAGTGGTTCTCCACCGCGTTGCTCGTGCCTTACATGTTGCCTTCCTGGACATTCGCACTTGCCTGGCTGACGCTTTTCAAGAACCGCACGACCGGTGGTCAACCCGGATGGATGGAGACACTTGGATTCACACCGCCGGATTGGCTTGCCTATGGTGCGCTGCCAATTTCACTCATTCTGGCGCTCCATTACGCACCCTTCGTCATTCTGCTGTTTGGCAATGCGCTCAAGCAGTTTGATACACAGCTGGAAGATTCCGCGCGCAGCCTCGGTGCGAGCCCTACCGTTGTCGCACGCCGCATTATCCTACCGCTGATGATGCCATCGCTGGTCTCGGCAACAACTTTGATTTTCGCAAAATGTCTCGGTGATTTCGGCGTTGCCTATGTGCTCGGTGTCCCAGTTGGTTTCGATGTGCTCGCAACCTCGCTGTTTCGCGCCATCTCCACCAGCCAGGCCGGTGCATCTGCCGTGCTTGCCGGCATGATCGTACTTTTAGGAGCTATTTCCATCGTCATCGACATGCGGCTTTTGAAAGAAGCCAAACGTTTCGTGACCATTGGCTCGAAAGGCTCGATGGTCCGTCAGACGCCGCTGGGCAAATGGCAAATTCCGGCACTCACCTGGGCATTCACGGTATTCGCCATCAGCGCAGCCATTCCGCTTATCGCGCTGACGCTGACGACTGTCATGCGCGTGCCGGGTTCGTTCAGCCTTGATAACTTCACGCTCGATTACTGGATTGGCACCAATCTCGGCACGACTGCGCTGCATCAGGGTATATTGCTGACCGGTGAATTCTGGCTGGCGCTGTGGAACACGGTGTGGATGGTCGGCCTTGCCGCCACTGGCGCGGGCCTGCTTGGCTTGCTGGTCGGTTACGCCGTGGTTCGCTCACCGGTGCCCTTCGTGTCAGTGGCGCTACGGCAGATTACCTTCCTGCCTTATCTGGTGCCCGGCATCGCGTTCGCGGCGGCTTATCTCTCGATGTTTGCCGTTGCCCGTCCACCACTGCCGGCACTTTACGGCACACCGATCATCCTTGTTCTCGCCATTCTCGCAGACCAAATGCCATTCGCGTCGCGCGCCGGCATCTCGTCAATGATGCAGCTTGGCAAGGAACCCGAGGAAGCCGGGCAGATTGTCGGTGCTGGCTGGTTCCGCCGCATGCGCTCTATCGTACTACCAATCCAGCGCGGCGCATTGGTGTCGGCAATCCTTCTGCCTTTTATATCCGGCATTAAGGGCCTCAGTCTTGTCGTGGTGCTTGCCGTTCCAGGCACAGACCTGCTCACGACCTACGCAATCCGCCTCGTCGACTACGGCTACAGCCAGGCTGCCAATGCAGTGGTTGTGATGCTCTGCATCGTCGCATTCACCGGCACGATGCTCGTCCAGAAAATCGGCAAGGCCAATCTCTCAGACGGCATGGGAAGCAAATAATGTCCAGCATTACCCTAGAAAACATTCGCAAAAGCTACGGTCGCAGCGGGCCTGCCGCGATCGGCAATCTCAACATGGAAATCGGTGCATCCGAGTTCCTTTGCCTGCTCGGCCCGTCCGGTTGCGGAAAAACCACGACACTGCGCATGATCGCAGGCCTTGAACATCCCACCGACGGTCGCATTCTCGTTGATGGCAAGCCTATCGTCTCCGTTGGTGACGGCGTTTTCACCGTGCCGGAAAAGCGCAATATGGGACTGGTCTTCCAGAACTACGCGCTGTGGCCGCACATGACAATCCGCGACAACGTCGCCTTCGGCCTGACATTAAGGTCGATACCGACCGCCGAACGCAACGCCATCGTTGATCAGGTCATGACGAAACTGGGCATCGCACGATATGCGGATCGGTACCCGGCACAGCTTTCGGGCGGTCAGCAACAACGTGTTGCCCTGGCCCGCATGCTGGCGTTGAAACCTTCGATCATTCTGCTCGACGAGCCGCTGTCAAACCTTGATGCCAAGCTGCGTCTGGAAATGCGTGCGGAGCTCAAGCGAATTCACGCGGAGGCCGGTTCGACCATCGTGTTTGTTACCCATGACCAGTGGGAAGCAATGACACTCGCCACCACCATCGCTGTCATGAGTGAGGGAGAGTTGCAGCAGATCGGCACGCCTGACGATATCTATGAGCGTCCTGCCAACCGCTTTGTCGCCGAATTCGTCGGCAGCCTTCCCATCAACATCATTGAGCGAGCCGAGGGTCAGACCGGCCCGCTGCATGTCTGGCTGAACGGCGTTCTCTCGCATTTCGGCATCGACAGTGTGGCCGTCGCTTCGGCCGGTATCAGACCGGAAGCCACACGTGTGGGCGTCCTGTCTGCTGAAGAGGCCAGCCGCTGCGCGGCCGGACAAGGCACCATCGTTGACGTCGTTCCAACCGGCGGCAGCTGGATCGTCGAACTCGACGTCCAAGGAGCCAGCTTCTTCGCCATAGCAACCGAAAACCCGCATATCGCCGCAGGCGAGCGCATCCATTTCTGGGTCGAACGACAACACCTGCATCTGTTCGACCAGGAGAAGAAACGTATCGCCCGCTAACGGGGATGCGAAATCAAAGGCAGTGGAGGAAAACTATGCCTAAAACATCAATCTACATGCTGGCTGGCATTTCCGTTCTGGCAATGGGCCTTTCAAGCGCCCAAGCACAGGACGTTAAGGAAATCGGCATTCCCGACAGCGAATATTCGCTGGAAGCGCTGATTGAGGCCGCCAAAAAAGAAGAGCCGATCACCGTCATTGACGCCACCGGCAAGATTGTCTCGATGGCCGAGAATTTTTCGAAGACATACGGTCTGAAGGCAACCGGCGTCAAGATGAGCGGACAGGAACAGGAGCAGGTTATCGCTCGCGAAGCCGCTGCTGGCAACGTCCGCACTGACGTCTTCAACATGAGCAACCTGCCATCAGTGGCAAGCCAAATCCTGCCGCAGGGTTTCGGTGTTTCCTGGTTGGCACCGGATCTTAAGGATAAGATCCCGGCTGAATATCAGAGCCCGGCAATCACCAGCAACAACCCTTGGGTCTTTGCCTATAACACCGACGTCAACGGTGAGACCTGCCCTGTTAACAATCTGTGGGCCCTGACTACAGAGGAATGGAAGGGCCGCGTCGCCATTCCGGATCCATTGCTTCGCAATGAAACGATGTTCTGGTTCAACCAGCTGGCCACCCATGGCGACGACGCGATGCGCGAAGCCTACAAGGCGCAGTTTGGTGAAGACCTGAAGACCGATGAGGCAAGCGCAACGGCCGAGTGGGTCAAACGCCTTGCCCAGAACAAACCGAAGGTCACCAAGACCGATACGGATGTTGGCCCGATCGTTGGTGCCAAGGAAGAAAAGCCACCGGTTGGTTTCCTCAGCGCCGCCATCTTCCGTGATGCGAAGAAAGACGGTTATGGCATGGGCATCTGCAAGGAGATGAAGCCTTGGATCGGCCAGCTTACGCCGCGCGTTGCTGTCATCGCCGCGGGAACCAAAAGCCCGAACACTGCCAAGCTTTTCGCGCGGTTCATGATGACTGAAGAAGGCATGGCGCCGCAGCTCGGTGACGGAAAGATCTCCACCAACACCGAGGCCAAGATGCCTGAAAGCGAAGTCTCCGGCATCGCGAACTTCGTTGACCTACTCTACGTCAACCACTCTGAGACCACCCCGGACGACTTTGCCAAGCTGCAGGATTGGCAGGACTTCTGGCTGAGCAATTCCCGATAACAACACAGTGCCCCACGCCATGGCTGGCGTGGGGCACTGCCTTTACGTTTGGCGAAACGAATAGGCCGCTTTAACGGGTAAGTCTTTGCTTTAACGCGTGAACAACCGTCGCGTCAGTGCGCTTTATCGTAGAAGCGGAAAAACCGAATGCGACCACCGCGGGATCGGTAATGTCGACTCTGGTCGAGCAGGATGAGTGCAGCTCTGTGACCTCAACTGTTTCCAGTATCGCGTCAACAGTGCCAAGATTGACGCCACCACCGGGCATAATACGGATACGCCGGTCGGCAATTTCCACCAGTTTTCGCAGCTCGCTCAGCCCCTTTGGAACAGACGTTGCTCGACCCGACGTCAAAATACGTTCGAAACCGCACGCAATCGCAACCTCAAGCGCTTCCTCCAGATCGGGAACCAGATCGAAAGCACGGTGGAGGGTTCGCGGCATGCCCGGAACTGCTTCCGACAGTTTTTTCATCGCTTCAGTGTCCAGCCTGCCATCGGCCAAATTTACGCCGAAAACAACACCGGCAAGACCGCAGGATGCGGCAAAACGAATGTCATCTTCCATGACAGTCAATTCGTCAGGGCTATAGACGAAGTTTCCGGCCCGTGGACGGATCATCGCATAGCACGGTACCGGAGTGCGTGCCGCAAAGGTCATCAATCCGGCAGAAGGTGTCATGCCGCCCAGGTCGAGCGCACTGCATAACTCGATACGACCCGCTCCACCCTCAATCGCCGCCTGAAGGCCTGCGATGTCATCGACACAGACTTCCAGCAGAATGTCTGTCATCTGATGGCATTGCCGTCTTCGCCAAAACGATGCGTCGCACCGCCGTTGGGAGAGGCATAAACCACATCGTCAGGCTCGTAGGCATGTTCTCCAAACAGGCGCACAGTCAACAGACCGATGGTCTCGCTTTCGAGATAAACGATCGTGTCGGCACCAAGGTGTTCGACATGCACGACCTTGCCGGACCACGTGCCGCTTTCACGTGAAAGGGTCATATGTTCCGGTCTGATGCCGAGGGTTTTATAACCACTCTCGCCCAACCGGGCAGCGTCGATGAAATTCATCTGTGGCGACCCGATAAAACCAGCAACAAACAGGTTGGCCGGACGATTGAAAAGCTCCATCGGCGATCCGATCTGTTCGATGCGACCGGCATTCAACACCACGATCTTGTCAGCGAGCGTCATAGCCTCAACCTGATCATGGGTCACATAGATCATCGTTGCCTTGAGACGGCGGTGCAGTCGGGCAATTTCCAAACGGGTCTGCACGCGCAGTGCCGCATCGAGGTTGGAAAGCGGTTCGTCGAACAGAAACAATGTCGGTTCACGCACAATGGCGCGACCAATGGCAACACGTTGTCGCTGGCCACCGGACAGTTCAGCCGGTCGTCGGGCCAAGTAGGGTTCCAGCGACAGAAGCGATGACGCCATAGCGACACGAGATTCAATTTCGGCCTTCGGCGTTCCTGCCTGCTTGAGACCAAGCCCCATATTGTCCTTGACCGTCAGATGCGGATAAAGCGCGTAGGACTGGAAAACCATGGCGATGCCGCGTTTGGCCGGCGGCACGTTGGACACTTCGCGACCATCAATGACGATTTCGCCGGCGGTGATATCTTCCAGGCCCGCAATCGTCCGCAACAGAGTGGACTTGCCACAGCCCGAAGGCCCGACAAAAATTACAAATTCCCCGTCGTCGACCTCGAGGTTGATGCCTTTCAGCACATCCACCGTGCCAAAGGACTTCGCAACAGATTTGAGTGTCAGTTTACCCAAAACAATTCTCCAGATTCAAAGGTCGACCATTCGGCCGGTTCGCACACTTTCGTCTGCGGCAAGGCATATGCGAAGCGACTGCACAGCGTCGGTCATATGGCGGTCCAGATCAATGTCCTCGCGGATGGCCTTCAACACATAGGCCTGTTCCAGATCGCACAGCTCCTGGTGCCCAGGTTCACCCTCCATCTGCAGGAACTGGTCCGGAGTGACAAATGTGCCGTCGGGTTTGGTGTCGGCCTTGTGCAGGCGAATGGTCGACGTCTTTGTGTGGGTATCAATGTCGTCGGACTTTGCATTCGGATCCATCACGATGGACACGCAGCCATTTGGCGACATTACATCCTTCACGAAAAACGCCGTCTCCGAGATCATCGGTCCCCAGCCCGCCTCGTACCAGCCGATCGAACCATCCTCAAACATCACCTGAAGGTGGCCGTAATTATACATGTCCGGCGCGATCTCATTGGAAAGTCGCAAGCCCATACCTCGAACCGACACCGGCTTCGCATCGGTGATCTGGCACATCACATCGACATAGTGCACGCCACAATCGACGATTGGCGGTGTGGTCTGCATCAGCGCCTTGTGTGTTGCCCAGGTATGACCTGATGACTGCTGGTTGAGGTTCATGCGGAACACATATGGACCGCCAAGATCGCGAGCGAGCGAGATCAATTTCACCCAGGATGGATGGTGACGCAGAATATACCCTACCACCAGCTTACGGCCGTTGGCACGGGCGCAAGCGACGACGCGCTCAGCATCTGCCACGGTGGTTGCCAGGGGCTTTTCCACGAAGACATGCGAGCCCGCTTCCATTGCCTGAATGGCAAATTTGGCATGGCTATCCGAATAGGTGTTGATCGAACACAGGTCCGGCTTCAGTTCGCTGAGCGCCTCATCAAATGATGGCAATATTTCACGTCCCGCAAGGGCTGCAGGCAGCTCAGGCGTTGAGCGATTGACGAGGCCGACAATCTCAAAACCCGGATTGGCCGCATAAGCCAGGGCATGGCTCAACCCCATATTGCCGAGACCGGCCACGAGAACCCTAAGTGGCTGCGCGCTCATTTCACTGCTCCTGCCGTAATGCCGCGAATAAGCTGCCGCGAGAAGATGGTATAAAGGACAAGTACCGGAGCAATGGCCAACGAAAGCGCTGCCAGCACTGCATTCCAGTTGGTCACGAATTGCCCGATGAAGATTTGCGCACCGAGTGTGATCGTTTTGGTGGCTTCGCTGGGCGCCAGGATCAGCGGGAACCAGAGGTCATTCCAGATTGGGATCATGGTAAAGACGGCAACGGTTGCCATGGCTGGACGGATCAGCGGCAGGACAAGCCGGAAGAATATCCGGTATTCGGAAAGCCCATCGATACGCCCGGCATTTTTCAGATCGTCAGAGACCGTGCGCATGAACTCTGACAAAATGAAGATTGCCAGCGGCAGGCCTTGCGCCGTGTAAACGAGAACGAGCGCCGTTTTGGTGTTGACCAGTCCGGTGGCGACCATGCCCTGCAAGATACCGATCGTGCCAAGCCGGATCGGGATCATGATACCGAGCGCCATATAGAGACCCAGCAGGGTATTGCCGCGGAAACGATATTCCGACAGGGCAAAAGCAGCCATCGCACCAAACAACAGGACCAAAGCAATCGCCCCGACTGTGACGACGAGAGAGTTCTGCATGTACTGGACGAAATCGCCCTGCCCCAATACCGTTGTATAACCCACCAGGTCAAACGTCGCAGGTGTCGGTGGTTGCATCGGATCCCGGAAAATCGCATTTCGCGATTTCATAGAGTTCATGATTGTCAGCACCACCGGAAACAGAGAAATCGCGGTGTAGGCCAGCAGGATTGCGTGGGCGGAGGCCGTGCGGGCAAAGGAAGATCGTGCTTTCGACATTCTTTGCTCCTTAAAATTGATAGCGACGCATGCGACGCTGAATGGCGAAAAGATAGAAGCTGACGCCGGCGAGAATGATGAAGAACATCACGGTTGCAATGGTTGCGCCCATCGAGCGGTCACCGAGCTGAAGCTGGAAACCGAAGAACGTACGGTAAAGCAGAGTGCCGAGAATGTCGGTCGAACCATCCGGTCCGGCGAGCGCCCCTTGCACAGTGTAAACCAGGTCGAAAGCGTTAAAATTGCCGACGAATGTCAGGATCGAAATGATACCGATGGCTGGCAGGATGAGCGGCAGCTTGATCTTCCAGAACTGGCTCCAGCCGGTAATGCCGTCCATTTCAGCAGCTTCGATCACCTCGTCAGGAATATTGAGCAAAGCTGCATAGATCAGCATCATTGGAATACCGACATATTGCCAAACGGAGATCAGGGATACGGCAATCAGCGCCGAGTTCGGGCGTCCAAGCCACGGTGCAAACAGGCTCTTCAGATGAACCAGATCAAGCAGCATAGGGGCGATGCCCCACAAAGGCGACAGGATCAGCTTCCAGATGAAACCGACGATAACGAAGGACAAAAGCGTCGGCAGGAAGATCGCGGTGCGGTAAACCGCTGCAAAACGCAGCTTCGGTATCGACAGCAGGGCCGCCAGCGCTATGCCTATCGGGTTTTGCACCAGCATGTGAATGATGAAAAAAATCGTGTTGTTGGTCAGCGCATTCCAGAAGCTGGCCGCCCAGCGCGGTTCCCCGAACAACGTCCTGAAGTTCTGTAACCCGACAAAAACCCTCTGCCCCTCCACCTCGGTGAAAAAGGAAAGCCACAACGTGCTGCCAAGCGGCACGATCATGACCGCCGTGTAGACGAGAAAGGCCGGCAGCATAAACAGGAATATGTGCCAACGAACGGGGCGTCGGCTGGGCCTTTGATCGATTGAAGTCATGTCGGCGCTCATTGAACCAGCCCGGCTTGCATGAAGAAAATGGATCGCGACATCGTGCAGATGCAACGATACAGGATCGACGTTATAGCGATAGTGATTTTCGGTCAGTGCCCAAGGCGCTTACAAACGCCTTGGGCAAGGGATTGTGCCCTTACTTCGCTGGCTTGTACCAGCTGTCGAGGCCCTTCTGCAGCTTTTCAGCGGCCACAGCAGGCGTGTCGGTACCGTTGATCACGTTTGCAGATTCAACCCAGGTTTCATTTTCCAGGTTTGGCGTTCCGCGCGACAGGATCTGGTAGGTCGAGCGGATTGTCGGCTTGCAGGTTTCGCGCCATGAGACGAATTCCTGTGCCAGCGGATCGGCCATCTTGACGGCTGTCTTGTTCAGGCTGAAGAAGCCCGGCAGCGCATTGGCGTAAAGATCGGCAAACTCCGGCGAAGCAACCCATTCGAGGAACTTCGTGGCTTCTGCAGCATGTTTCGACTTTGCATTCAGACCGATACCGATGTCGGTGTGGTCAGAAATGTAGCAGGTGTCGCCTTCCTTCTCTACCGGCGGCGGGAAGGCACCCATCTTGAACTGTGCCTGCGTGTTGAAGCCGGAGATCTCCCAGGAACCTGCCGGGAAAATCGCTGCGCGACCCAGCGTGAACATGTTCTGGCTGTCAGGATAGGTCTGGGCCTCAAAACCGTCGCCGAGGTAGTCCTTCCACTTGGCGAGAACCTCATAAGGTTTGACCCAGTCGGCGTCGGTCAGCTTCTGCTCGCCCTTGATCAGTGCCAGACGGCCTTCTTCACCCTTCCAGTAGTTCGGACCGATATTCTGGTAGCCCATGGTTGCGGCTTCCCAAAGGTCCTTCGTACCCATTGCCATCGGAACATAGGTGCCGTCAGCCTTGATCTTGTCGAGGGCTGCAAAGAACTCGGCCTGGGTCTTCGGCACTTCGATCTTCAATTCGTCGAAGGCGTCCTTGTTGTAGATGAAGCCATGAATAACCGAAGCCATTGGCACACAGAAGGTCTGGCTACCATCGTCCGTGGACCACGCAGCCTTGGCGACGTCGGAGAAGTTCTCCATACCGCCATTCTTGGTCAGGTCAGCAAGATAGCCCTTCTTGAACAGTTCAAGCGACGCATCGAAAGGACGGCAGGTGATGAGATCACCGGCAGAACCGGATTCCAGCTTGGCGTTCAGCGCGGCGTTATATTCCGTTGGTGCCATAGGCTGAAAGACCACCTTGATGCCGGGGTTCTTTGCCTCGAATGCCGGAATAAACTTGTCTTTCCAGATAGCGAGGTCGTCGTTGCGCCAGCTTTCGATGGTCAACGTTACGTCCTGCGCCAATGCAATATTGGCATAACCGAGAAGGCTTGCTCCCAGTAGCAGAGCCTTGGTGATATTACGAGTCATCGTTCGTTCTCCCTCTTGATGTGACGCCATCTTGGCGTCCAGCAACTATAATTTTTCCGTCTTATCCGCCGATCAGTGCGAGCGCACGGCGGACATTCTGGCCACTTTGCGAAAGCAGATCTTCGGCTGATTTTTTGTCGCCCGCACCCTTGGCAAGCAGAATAGCAACCTTGACGGAACCGGACGCCTTTTCCACCAGCCGTCCAGCCTCTTCCGTCTCAATCCCGGTCACGCCGGCAACAATCCCTGCCGCACGTGCGATGAGCTTTTTGTTATCGGCCCGCAGATTGACCATGTAGCCGTCATGCACGTGACCAAGCCGGATCGCCATCAAGGTAGAAAACATGTTGAGAGCGATTTTCTGTGCGGTACCAGCGCCCATGCGCGTCGAACCCGCCACGAATTCGGGCGGGGTTTTCAACACAATGGCAACCTCGCTCAGGCTGAAGAGTTTCGCGTCCGCATTGTTGGCAATGCCGACAATACGCGCGCCTCTTTCCTTTGCGACTTGCGCAACGGCCAGCGCATAGGGCGTCGACCCACTGGCAGAAATGATGACAACGCAATCTCCTGCTGCCATCACCGCTTCCGCATCAAGCCGACCTTGCTCAACATCATCCTCAGGACCACCTGGCATTTCAGACAGATTGGCTGTGCCGCCAGCAAACAATATGGCGATCTGTTCTCGCTTGATGCCGAATGTGCCTGGCAATTCCAGCGCGTCAGCCAGCGCCATCAGGCCAGAACTTCCTGCCCCTGCATAGATAAGCTTGTTGCCAGACGAAATGGCTTCCACGGCAAGCGTCGAGGCCGTAGCAATATCGTCCCGCGCCGTGTCCACGGCGCGCGCTGCATCCTGCTGTCCTCCGCTCAGAAGGGCGAGGATCTCACTCGACATCATCGTGTCGAGGCCCTTTGCCCTGTCCTGCAAACCTTCCGTTCCGCCTGCAATCATTATGAAACTCCCAATGACCAGATTTAATGCCAAAAAAATACCACTTGTCCAGCGTCTTTTAATTTTTCTTTTATTTTTGGGCCCCTTGAGCGTTAAGAACGGGCCATAATCGCCTATTTCAATTGGATTTTTACGAAAAATAGAAAATTATCGAGCCGCTACTTGGAAATTGGTATTTTGTTGGTATTATCAATTGAGGAGACAGTTCATGCATCGATATCTCGTGGGAGTCGACGGCGGCGGCACGAGTTGCCGGGCAGCGGTCGCAGATACTACCGGCAGAATTCTTGGACGTGGCAAAAGCGGCGCATCCAACATCATGACCGCGCCTGATATCGCAATCCAGAACATAACCAAGGCCGCACAAGCCGCATTTATCGATGCTGGTCTTGCGCCTGAACTCATTACAGAGGCCTGCACATATCTCGGTCTTGCTGGTAATAATGTTGAAAACACCGTTTCCTACGTGCTGCCGCGTCTGCCATTCTATCAGTCAGTTATCGAGTCGGACGGGCTCATTGCGCTTCAGGGTGCACTTGGCGACGGCGATGGATCGATTGCCATTCTTGGAACGGGTACGATCTACATTGCTCGCATTGGCACCGACGTCCGTTACATCGGCGGCTGGGGTTATTATCTCGGCGATCTGGGAAGCGGTGGCAGGCTCGGGCAGATGGCGCTGCAGGAAACACTGCTGGCTTATGACGGCATTGCTCAACGCACGTCGATGACGCAGGCGCTGATGGGCGAGTTTTCCAATGACCCACGCAAAATGATTGCCTTTTCACAAAGCGCAATTCCAGGTGATTTTGGTCGCTACGCACCGCGTGTTTTTGAATTCGCAGCGCAGGGAGACACAGCGGCGCTTGCGCTGCTCAGCCAATCTGTTGGTTTCATTGATCTGGCGCTTGATCGGGTGGCCGAGATATCCAATGGCGGCAGGCTTTGCCTGCTGGGCGGTTTGTCGGCACTTTATGCACCATACCTTGCAGAAAGACATCAGCAACGTCTGGTTCAACCGGCAGAGGACGCTCTCTACGGTGCAATCTCGCTTGCCAAAGACACTTTCTTAAAACACGCGGAGAATACAGCATGACCCTGGCGCTGTCTGACCTGTTTTCTCCCGATGATTTGCAGGCGAGCGGCAGCGGCCCGCTTTATATCAAACTGCGTCAATGCCTGGAAAATGCGATTTTGTCCGGTCGGCTCACGCATGGTCAGGCTCTTCCTCCAGAGCGTGATCTTGCCGAATTTGCCAATGTCAGCCGCGTCACGGTGCGCAAGGCGGTCGATGATCTGGTGAAGGATGGCCTTTTGACCCGTAAACATGGCTCGGGCACATTTGTCATGCGGCCTGTTTCGCGGCTTCAGCAGCCACTGTCTCAACTGACCTCGTTTACCGAAGATATGGCACGGCGCGGTTACGTCACGCGCTCCGAATGGCTGGGGCGCGGTCTGTTTTCCCCGTCTCCAGACGAGATGATGATGCTTGGCCTGAAGGTCGGCATGATGGTCGCACGTCTGGAACGACTGCGTATCGCCAACGAATTGCCTCTTGCCATCGAGAGGGCCAGCCTTGCATCCGACATATTGCCGGAACCGAAAGTCATCGAAGCATCCTTATATGCCGAACTTCGCCGCACCGGTTACAGCCCTGTGCGTGCTGTGCAGCGGATTTCGGCCTGCAACGTCAATCGTGAGGATGCAGCACTGCTCGCCGTTCCCGAAGGGTCGGCTGGTCTTGCAATCGAACGAATATCCTACCTCGACTCCGGCCGGGTCGTGGAACTGACCCGCTCGCTTTATCGCGGCGATGCCTATGATTTCGTCGCGGAGATGACGCTGACGGACGGCTGATCAAATTCGGTAAATGTGACAAGGAAGAATAGATATGCCGACAAATATGCGACGTGAAATCAATGAAATTCCAGAAGCAGCAGAACGGCTGCTCACACAGTCGCATGGCGTGCTGCAGGCCACCGGCAAAGCACTGCGCGAAAGGGATCCAGATTTCCTCATTACCATTGCACGCGGCTCGTCCGATCACGCCGCACATTTCCTCAAATATGCCATCGAGCAGCAGGCTGGTCGCGCAGTGGCATCGATTGGTCCTTCGCTTGCTTCGATTTATGGCAAGTCGCTGAAGCTTGATCGTGCGGCGGCAATATCCATTTCCCAATCGGGAAAAAGCCCTGATATCGTCGCACTCGCCCGGTCAGCAGCACAATCCGGTGCGTTGACGATTTCACTGACCAACACCAAACCGTCACCGCTTTCCGACGCATGTGCCCATCCGGTTGATATCAATGCGGGGCCGGAACTTGCGGTCGCCGCCACCAAGTCCTTTTTCAACTCGGTGCTGGCTGGCCTGGCCATACTCTCGGAATGGACACTCGACACCGAACTTCAAAAGTCGATCCGGCAGCTTCCAGAAAAACTGACAGAGGCTGTTAAGCTGGATTGGCACGAGCTTTTCGATGAGCTTGGTGAAGCTGAATCGCTCTACATGCTGGGCAGAGGCCCCTCGCTGGCGATTGCCAGTGAAGCAGCCCTGAAGTTCAAGGAGACATCAGAAATGCATGCCGAGGCCTATTCCAGCGCCGAGGTTTTGCATGGCCCGATCGCACTTGTTGACCGCCGTTTCCCGGTCGTGACATTTGCGGCACGGGACGCTGCCCTTTCCTCTGTTCTGGCCACTGCGGATGGTCTTGCTGAAAAGGGCGCTCTGGCGTTCATCTCTGCCGATGGCGCTGCCCACGCACGGCGTTTGCCGTTTATTGAAACCGGCCATCCCTTCACTGATGCCCTTGCGCTGATCGTACCGTTTTATGGTTTTGTTGAAGCATGGTCACGCGCTCGTGGGTTTAATCCGGATGCCCCTGCAGCGCTTAAAAAAGTGACGGAGACCCGCTGACCATGGCAACTGCACTGACGAATGCACGGATTTTTGACGGGCATGACTGGCATCAAGACAAATGCCTGCTGATCGATGACGGCAAGGTTGCCGGTCTGCTGATAAAGACTGACATTCCCGCCGACACACGGCTGGTTGATGCTGCAGGCTTGATCATTGTGCCGGGCTTCATTGATCTTCAGGTCAATGGCGGCGGCGGTGTGATGTTGAATGACGAGCGCTCGGTCGATGGCATTCGCCAGATTTGTGCCGCCCATGCGAAATTCGGCACAACGGCCCTGCTGCCAACTTTGATAACCGATACCCCGGAGATAACCGCGTCGGCCATCGAAGCCGGTTTAAAAGCAAAAGCTGAAAAGGTTCCCGGATTTCTGGGGCTGCATCTGGAAGGACCTCATCTTTCCGTTGTGCGCAAAGGCACACACCATCCGGAACTGATCAGGCCGATGGAAGACACCGACCTGCAACGCCTTCTGGCGATCGGTGGCAGTTTCGACGCCTTGATGATTACGATCGCGCCGGAAAACACCACGCAAGAACAGGTTCGTGCACTTGACGATAGCGGTTTCATTGTCAGTCTCGGGCATACCAACGCGACCTATGACATTGTGAAGGATTATGTCGCGGCGGGGGCACAGACTGTGACCCATCTGTTCAACGCCATGAGCCAGATCGAAAACCGCGCACCGGGCCTGGTGGGTGCAACACTTGATCTCGGCGAACTGTCCACCGGCATTATCGCAGATGGTTTTCACGTTCATCCCGCAGTGATTGATCTTGCTCTGCGCGCCAAGCGTGGACCCGGACGGATTTTCCTCGTGACCGACGCGATGTCGAGCATCGGCACGGATTTGACTGGCCTGACACTCAACGGGCGTCAGATTTTCCGCAAGGATGGGCGCCTGACGCTAGCAGATGGCACGCTCGCCGGCGCAGACATCGATATGCTGTCATCGGTTCTCTACGTTCATCGAAAACTGGGCCTCGAATTCGAAGAAGCAGTACGGATGGCCAGTCTTTACCCGGCAAAAACCGCTCATGTGGCGGACCGGAAAGGCCGATTGATGAGCGGATATGATGCTGATTTTGTTGTGCTGAACAAAGACTATCAGCTGCAACACACCTGGATCGGCGGCGAACAGGCCTATACTGCCTGACGACAACATCGACCTCACGGTCGATCTCGATGCGTTACTGCGTCCTACGTTTCGGCACGATTATTCGTGTCTGACGCACGCTTCTGCCGCGCGTGATTCCGCGCTCAGCTTCATCAATCGACCGCTCACCAAAGCCAGTGTCTCCAAACCCGACGACGATCTCCAAATGGCAGACGTAATTCGAAAACGTGACCCGACGTCAGTCTAACTATGGACGCAGAACAATAGATGAGTATATTAGTATAGTTTATTAAGTTGTCTGTGGAAGCCTTGATGCATACCAAAGCAGAGTTCACACCAAAAATGCAGACCAATGTTCATTCTCTGCGAACGTTGGAACCGCTTTCATGGCGACGCTTTGCCGGCACAATTGCCGATGTATGGTCCATCCGTGGCAAGGCAGGAGCTGGCGGCTTCTACGTGTCTCCGGATCCACGCATCGTCATAATGCTGGATGACGACATCCCAGCCCATTCTCTAACGACAAAGAAAGATGCCGATGAAAAACGCGGCGTGGGGGCGTTTTACATTCCAGCGGGTGTGCCTTTATGGAGCCGGCTGGAAACGGCTCAGGATTTCAGCCATATCGATTTTCATTTCGAGACATCGGCGCTTCATGCGCGCCTGGGTGCCGCAGGCATCAACGGCGACCTGACAAAACCGAGATTTATCGGTTCGAATGACGTTCTGGCGACGATCGGCCGGATGGCGGCAAAGGAAGTGCGCCAACCAAGCCGTGGCGACATGATGCTTGATGGCCTGTTCAGAGCGGCATTGGGGGAAATTTTCACCACGGCAACCGATGTCGTCGCCCCAGCTCCCGGCAATCTCACACCCCACAAACTTTCAGCACTCAAGCGCTTTCTTCAGGAAAACATGACGCGCCAAGTCACCGTCGCAGAAATGGCCACCGTTGCGGGCCTTTCTCCGAGCTGGTTTGCCCACTGCTTCAGCACGCAACATGGAGAGACACCGCAGCGCTGGCAGGCACGTTTAAGGCTGGAGACAGCCTGCGAAATGGTGGCGGAAACGTCCATGTCTTTCGCAGAGATCGCACACGCCACCGGTTTTTCCGATCAGGCCCATCTATCACGCGTGTTTCGTGCGAAATACGGCCAACCGCCATCGCGCTGGAGACGTGAGCGATTTCCGAAGCCCTATTCAAAACGCAACAGCCCTGTTCAAGACATTATTTAATAGTGGAGTTAGACGCTCATGATATTTTCTTTGGGGGTATCATGATGTTGCACACCAAAACGACCGCATCTCTCATGCTGGGCGTCAGCCTTTCCGCGTTGCTTTCCGTCTCCGCCTTTGCGCAGGATGAGCAGAACGGCACTCGCTCGACGTTTCTGGGCGTGATCAACGTCACGGGCGGCGAAAACCCCACAGCCCCATTGGAAAGCAGTGTTGCAAAGACTGCAGCAACCAGCAAGACGAGCCGTACGATCCTTGAGACGCAGTCCTCCGTTTCGGTCGTGCCCCGCGCTCAGATCGATGCGATTGGTGCCACCAACCTTGCCTCCGCCCTTCGATATTCCGCCGGCGTGATCACCGAGAACTATGGCGGTGACCCGCGCTTCGACAGTCTCTATCTGCGCGGCTTCAACCTGGAAAACGACAAGTTTCTCGATGGCCTGCGCTTGATGCGTTCAACGCAGTTCCCCACCAGCGCGCCGTCATTCGAGCTGTACGGTCTTGAGCGCGTTGAAATATTGCGCGGCCCGGCATCCATTCTTTACGGCGCAGGCACACCGGCAGGTCTGGTCAACTCCATTCAGAAACGCGCCCAGGCGGACGGCGATTTTAGCGAAGTGGGCGTTGGTTTCGACACCAACAGCTCGCTTTCGACATTCGGAGATGTGAACCGTGTCGTAAACGAGGATTTCTCCTACCGCCTGACCGGTAAGGTCAGCAACGAAAGAACCGATGTCCACGAGATCGACAACAAGCGTCTCTATCTCGGACTTTCCGCCAGCTATGCGCTGGGCGATGCGACCGAACTGGAGTTTATGGGCAGCCTTCACAAGGACAAACCGATGACGCCAACCGGCGTACCGGACAGTTTCGTGGGCGTTTATAACGACAAGGATCTGCGCGATTTCTACTTCGGTGACGACTCCGTCGACGATAGTGACCGCACCATGGGAACCCTGTCGGCCGGCATTACGCATGAGTTCGAAAACAACTGGAAGCTGAACGGCACCTTCCGTTATACGAACCATGACTGGAACTATCACAGCATGTACCTTGATCCCGCAACCGGCAGCTCGGTGGGACGCGGCATCATCACGCAGGACGAGTCCTTCAGCGCCCTTGCAGCTGATGTCCGTCTTTCCGGCGAAGTTGACACCGGTGACGCAACACACAACCTCGTATTCGGTCTCGACGCCCAGAAGCTGCGGGAAAAGGCCTATACCGGCTTTTCCTATTCCAGCGCCATCGATTATCTTTCCCCAACCTATGGCGGTCTGAGCATCGCGGCCCCATGGTATACCGCCAACAAGAATGTCGACGCGACGCAAGTCGGCCTTTATGCACTGGATGAATTGGCGCTTGGCAATTGGCGTGCGACACTCGGTTTGCGCCAGGAATGGACAGACCAGTCCGGTGCCAACGTGACCAATTTCGGCGGCACGACGAATTTTGACCGCCGCGACCATCAGGCAACCGGCCATGCTGGCCTTGGTTATGTCTGGGATAGTGGCGTCGCGACCTACGTCTCCTACTCCACCTCATACCTGCCACAGCCCGGCGTTGACATCGAAAATGTCGCGCTGAAGCCGACCCATGGCAAGCAGTGGGAAGCGGGTGTAAAATACGAACCCACCGCCTTTGATGGCCTGTTTTCTGCGGCGCTCTACGACTTGCGGGAAACCGACCGCAACACAACTGTGTTTGAAGACATCGGTGGTAGCACGATTTCCGGTATCCGCCAGATCGGCGAGGCACAGGTTCGCGGTCTTGAACTGGAAGCCGCGGCAGAAATTGCAGACGGTTGGACGGTCAAGAGTGCCTACACCTATTCTACGACCGAGATTCTTGCAGGCCTGAACTCCGGCAACGAGCTGGCCAATACGCCGCGCCACGCGGCAAGTGTCTGGCTTTCGCACACATTCGCCAGTGGCACACTGGAAGGCCTGACGCTCGGCGCCGGTGTTCGTCATATCGGCACTCGCTACAGTTCCGATGCCAACACTCTGAAGTTAGACGCTGTAACGCTTCTCGACCTGGGCGCAAGCTACAAGTGGGACAACGGTCTGGTCGGACGTCTGAACATCTCTAACGTCACGGACGAGGCCTACATTTCGGCAATCGGTCTCAACTCGGCCTATTTCGGAAACGGCCGCAACATACAGGCGAGCCTGACCTATAAATGGTGAATGGTGCCCAATCGGGCGATTTGACCAGACGCACACTTCTCGGGGGCATGGCTTTGGCCTTGCTTCCCCGGAACGCTGTTGCGGTAGGCTCATCATCCGGACCACGGCTTGCCGCAATTGACTGGGCGATGGCCGAAACAGCTGCCATGCTCGGTCATCCGCCAGCGGCGATTGCCGAATTGCGTGGTTTGCGGCGGCTTCTCGACACGCATGTGCCGGAAAACACCGTTGATTTGGGCCTGCGCGGTTCGCCAAACCTCGAGGCGCTGAGCCTCGTAGCACCAGACCTCATTCTCTCGTCGAATTATTACGCGACCTTCGCACCGAAACTGGAGCGCATCGCGCCTGTGTTTTCCCAGTCGGTCTTCCTACCAGGTGAACCCGTCCTGCCGAAAGCAATGGGACTGATAGCCAGCATGGCGGAGCGGATGGATCTACCCGAGCTCGGGCAAAACACACAGCGCGCCGCCGCTGACGCGATCGCATCCCTGAGCAGACGCGTTCAAAGCTGGAGTTCCAGGCCCTTCCTCCTTATCGAGATCGGAGATCCGCGTCATGTCCGCGTGTATGGCACCGACAGCCTGTTTGGCGGCATTATCGAGGAAGTCGGGCTGCGCAACGCCTGGGGAGCTGGTACCCGGTTCTCATTCGCCGCTCCCGTGCCGATGGAAAACATTGTGCAGTTTCCCGATGCTTGGCTGGTCATAACGGGCGATATTCCCATTCAGACAGAAAACGGGCTTTCCCGCTCGGCGCTGTGGAATGCGCTGCCGCCAGTGCGCGCCGGTCGCGTCTTGCGGTTCGGCGACATGAACGGTTTTGGCGGCATGCCTTCAGCACTTCAGTTCGCACGAGAGCTGACGCGATCGTTGGAGGAACGGGCATGAGATTATGGCCCCTTGCCATCGGAAGCGTCACGGCAGCCGGTCTCTGGTTTCTTGCCGCATTATATGCCCTGCCCATCACAAACTGGCCGACCCTGCCTTGGCATGCCACCGACATGACGATTGAGCAGATCCTTCTGGCCTTTGGTCTGGTCCCCCGCGCGGCGGTCGCCCTGCTTGTCGGTGCACTGCTGGGATTGGCAGGCGCGTTGATGCAGACTGTCCTGCGTAATCCCCTGGCCGATCCGACTACATTGGGTACCGCCGCTGGTGCACAACTCGCCATCGTTATGGCAACGGTATTTGCCCCCGGTTTGCTGGCTGGCGGCAATCTGCTGGTCGGGCTCGGTGGCGCGGCCGTGGCAACCCTTCTGGTGATGACGATCGGTGCGCAAAGGAATTATGCGCCGGTGACAATCACGATCACCGGCATGCTGGTGGGCATGCTTGCATCGGCAGTTGCCATGGCAGTCACCCTTTCACAAGGCCATTACCTGCTGACACTGATTTTGTGGAACGGCGGTGCGCTCACACAGAACGATTTTGTTCCTGCCTTGCGTCTTTTTCTGTGCCTGCTCGCAGCGCTGGTTGGCACAGCTTTGCTCGCCCGGCCACTGGCCGTCATGTCTCTCGGCGCGGAAGGTGCCCGGGGTCTCGGCTTGAAAGTAGCGGGACTGCGCTTGGTGACCCTGTGTCTGGCTGTTCTTCTCTCGGCATTCGTCTCAGCGGAGGTGGGATTGGTTGGCTTCGTCGGACTGGCGGCGCCGGCTATCGCCCGCAGTCTCGGCGCCCGGACCATTTTGCAACGGTTGATGATCGCGTCAGTGTCCGGAGCCCTGCTGCTGTCGCTCACCGACAACATCCTGTTGTTGGTCGCCGCATTCGGCGGACCTTCCCTGCCGACCGGAGCATTGACCGGACTGATCGGCGGGCCGCTGCTGATCTGGCTTCTTCCCCGAATGCAGGCAACCGTACCGCAGACGGCCGAGGATGGCAGGCACAACCAGCCGCGCTCCGACAATCCGGTCCGGCTTTTGAGCATTATCACCCTTCTGACAGGCGTCACTTTCGTTATCTGCCTGTTTACCGGACGTGGTCCCGAAGGCTGGAATATCGTGCCCTCCGCGCTGCACGATACGTTTTTACCGATCAGGGCGACGGTGCTGGTCGCCGCCGCGTCAGCCGGCGCGCTGCTTGCCATTTCGGGTGCAGTTCTGCAACGATTGACGGCCAATCCGATGGCTGCGCCCGAAGTTCTGGGTGTCACCGGAGGAAGCGCATTGGGTTACGCGGCCACGGTCTTTCTGATCACTGAACCATCAGGCCTTGCACTGGTGCTTGGAACAGCTGCGGGCGGCACGCTGGCTCTGGCAAGCCTTTCAATCTTTGTGCTGCGCCGGGACATGGCACCGGCCCGGATCCTGCTTGCCGGCCTGGCGATCGGAGCGCTCGCCTCTGCCGTGTTGATGGCGATCATAGCATCGAGCAGCCCTCAGGCCTGGTCCATACTCGGATGGCTGGCGGGCAGCGCATCTTCGATCACGTCAGGTGGGGCGACAATACTTGCAACGCTGGCACTTGCCCTGCTCTTTGTCCCGCTCATTGCGGCACGCTGGCTGGAAATGCTGCCGCTTGGTACGGAAACTGTATCGGCGCTTGGGCTTCCTGTCCGGCGTGTTCAGTTCCTCCTGATCATGACTGCGGGCCTTGCGACGGGCGCAGCCACAACCTTTGTCGGCCCGGTCAGTTTCGTTGGGCTGATGGCGCCGCATCTTGCCCGCAGTGCCGGCATCGTCCGCCCTCGGCCTTTCCTGTTGGCCAGCTGGATGCTCGGTGCCTTGCTGATGGTGCTTGCAGCCTTTGGCGCGCGCACCGCCACATATCCCTATGAACTGCCTATCGGGCTTTTCGCAACACTCATCGGCGTGCCTTGGCTGTTCATTCTTCTTCTCAGAAAAGGCCAAGCATGACCCTCTTCGCTTTGTCCGGCGTTGGTTACAACGTCCCAGGCCGCCAATTAATCGATGGGCTCGATCTTGAGCTTGAGCCGGGCGTCGTGACCGCGCTCGTCGGGCGCAACGGGTCCGGCAAATCGACGCTTCTCCGGTTGCTTGCCGGACAGGCACACCCATCCGCCGGCTCCATTGCCTATCATGGGCGCGCGCTCACCGACTGGCGCCGACAAGAGCTCGCCCGCGACCTTGCCTATCTGCCACAGGTCACGCCACCAGCGGAGGGCATGCAACTCGGTGAACTCGTTGCACTCGGCCGTTACCCCTGGCGTGGAGCACTGGGGCGCTTAAGATCGGAAGACAGACAAGCCATCGCATCTGCCGTCGCGCGTTGCGGCGTGTCACATCTGACGGAACGGCTGGTGGATACGCTGTCAGGGGGAGAGCGGCAGCGCGGCTGGATCGCCATGATGCTGGCGCAGGGTGCCCGCACCTTGCTGCTCGACGAACCAATCTCCGCGCTTGACGTGGCGCATCAGGTAGAGGTCCTCGGACTGGTGCACGATATGTGCCGCGAAACGGGGCTCTCGGCCGTCATCGTGCTGCATGATGTCAACATGGCCGCCCGCTACTGCGACCGTGTCGTGGCACTTGTTGGGGGCAAGCTGCTGCTCAACGGCCCCATCTCACACCTCATGACCCCGGACGCACTGATGCAGGTTTATGGACTGCCTATGACGGTGGCTTTGCAGGACGGTGATACTTTTGCCCTTCCACGTAATCAGCGAACATACAAAGAAACGCCCTAGGCGGGCCCTCCCACCTATCCAAAACCTGTCAAACGGCAAGCTTTCAGCCCAATCCTCGGGGATTGGGAGATGGCTTCAGTGAATGCGACGACGGCTTTTTCGTTATTAGGATTTACGCGCCGAGTTTCAGTTTGTAACCAAGGTGCGTGGCGACGAAGCCAAGCTTTTCATAAAATCGGTGTGCATCGGGGCGGTCCTTGTCGGTGGTTAGCTGCACGAGAGAGCATCCGCGTTGACGGCTCTCTTCGATTGCCCACTCAAACATCGCCTGACCAATACCAGCTCCCCGGTGTCCCGCACGTGTGCGAACACCCTCAATCTGACCGCGCCAAGCGCCCATTCTTGCGATGCCAGGAATGAAGCTTAATTGCATCGTGCCGACCAGCTCACCGTTGAGCTCTGCGACAACCTGCATTTGGTTTGGATCGGCAATAATTGCCTGTAGCGCCGAAACGTAGCGCGGGTTTGGGGGCGTGCGGCTGTCTTCTCGGTCTTTTCCGAGGATATCGTCCGCCAGCATCGCGACGATGGCGGCTAGATCCTCGATTTTCGCGGCACGGAATTTCAACTCTGTCATCTACAACTCACCTTATACAACTGAGCACGGTGATTTCTCGCCCACTTCGAAAAATCAAACCATGATGTTTTCTAAGCCGCTTCTCCACCGAACGACAGCGGCAGATTAAAGTCGCGGTGGATAGAATGCAAAAAGAGCAATGCCCGCGATGGACAGAAACACAAATCAGGTTTAAAGCCCCCAGCAACAACGCTTAACGTTGTCGGCGGGTGATTAGCTCAGTTGGTAGAGCAGCTGACTCTTAATCAGCGGGTCGTAGGTTCGAGCCCTACATCACCCACCAAATTAACAGATCTCACGGAGCACTCTCCTTAACGTACCCACACTCTCTCAACCAGCGCCCTTTCGCTTCGGCACGATCATTGGTGTCTGGGAGATGGGATCGGGAATGACGATGCAGGGCAGGTTGAAGACGGTCTAATGTCCTGCGGATGCCCGCTGGCAACAATCACTCCATTGTTCATCGCAACGAGGTGTGATGCGTAACGGCAGGCATGATTGACATCATGCAGCACGGCGACGTTCGTGCGGCCTTGCGCAGCTGGTCGATAGCCGCATTTTGTACGTATCCGGCTAAGGTATGCCTGGTAAGGACAATGCGTTCAATCGCCTTGTCCAACAGTTGCGTAAAACATCAATCGTCTGTGCCAAACCCGGCAGGCCGAAACCCGCTCCGACCGAAGGCGCTCACAGCGCCGGAGCTTTAAAAAACTTTCTGCCTTTGTATCGCTAATGTCCCATCCGGATTAAAAACCAGCCTAATGGCAAGTTAATACCGTCAATAGACTGATAAAATATTGATTGCTCAATTAAAGAACGTGTCTCTATCATTTCAACGGCGCATGCTTTCGGTCAGAGGTTGCCAGCCATACAGAGTCGTGTTGGCGGTTCGGAAAACGAGGCGTAAGCATTTGGCTCAGATCACTCGAAGATATTGGTGCCTTCGAAATCTTTCTGCTGACGGATCATTCTTCCAATCACCCGGTCGCGCGATTGCTTGACGTGGCGGATAATGGCTGTCCGAGCCCGTTTTCCATCATGAAGTGCCAGAGCTTCGATGATTTCATCGTGGTCATGTTCCAGTTCTTCGCCATCACCAAGGTCGAGATCTGCGAAAAGCAGTCTTTGCATCTCGTCGAACATTTGACTGATGGCACGACGCAACCGGCCATTGTCAGCAATCTCTGCAATCTTTTCGTGAAAGTCCTGATTGGCCTGCATGAACTGGCGATAACTGACCTTGTCGCCCACCACAAGCTTGGCGCTGGACAGGCGCCGCATTTCAAAAATATGTTTGTCGGTTACGCGTGGAGCGGCGAGCTCCGCAGCAGCCCCTTCAATGATCAACCGCATCTGCATCAGCTCGTGAAAGTCCTTCAGGCTGAGTTCGGTGACCGTGTATCCCCGTCTTGCAATTACCTTGACCAGTCCGTCCTGACGCAAGCGGGTCAATGCTTCGCGCAATGGCGACGAACTGACCTTGTACTGCGCCATCAAGTCAGCCTCGTTGAAAACTACTCCCTGACGAATTTCACCCAGCGTAATAGCGGTACGAAGATCATTATAGACGCGGTCGCCCAGCGACTGTTTCGGTGGAGTGGTGGCGTCTGTCATGCAGGCTCCGCGTGAGGATTGGACGACGGCGGAAATCCGGCCATCGAATTGGCCCACCGTGTGTAAAAAGTACCCTAATATGTCTAAAGATATCAGGGTACTGGTGCAATGTCAGATATTGGTGCGAAAGCACCTCAAAGGCGATGAGACCGCTTGTTTACACTTCTGCGGGAACTGCCTTTTTTTCCGCGCTCATGAACCGATGAACAATCAGAACAAGCAGCGCAGCAGCCAGCAAACCAAGACCGCCAACTGTCAGAAGTCCGACGGAAACACTGCCCGTCTCAGATTTCAGGAGCCCCAGACCGTAAGGTGCCAGGAAGCCGCCGAGGTTGCCAAAGGAGTTGATAATCGCAATGCCAGCGGCAGCAGCCGTTCCCGCGAACAACTTATTCGGCATCTGCCAGAACACCGGGATGGCCCCATATGCGCCGGCCAGCGCGAAAGCAAAAGCCGCAATGACCAGAGGCGCGTTATTATAGATCGGAAAGGACAGGGCAATGAAGGCAAGTCCGCCGACAATGATCGAAGCGACGCATTGGGCAAGCGGCCGTTCGGTACGGTCGGCCATCACGCCATTGAAAATCATCGCCGCTGATCCGCACAGGGATACGCCTGAAATGATCCAGCCGATCGTCGCAATGTTCTCAAAGCCAGACTCCCGCACGATTGTTGGACCCCAGAAGGCCGCGGTCGCATTCATCACGATGATGAGGAAATACACGAGTGTGAAAATCCAGAGGCGACGGTCACGAAGAACAAGCGACAATGAATGCTGGCGCTCACCCAGTGCGCTGCTGTCTCGGTCAAGATCAGACCGGAGTTCTGCGCGCTGCCTGACGGTAAGCCAATGGGCGTCCTCAACCTTGTCGGTGAGATATTTTAGAACGAACAGACCGATCAGAATTGTCGGAATACCTTCCAGCAAGAAAAGCCACTGCCAGCCTGACGTTCCCAGATAGCCGTGCATTTGTGTCATGATCAATCCTGCAAGTGGCCCACCGATGACGCCCGACAATGCGACTGAAGACATGAAGATACCAAATACCTTGGCGCGGCGATCTGTCGGGAACCACAGTGTGAGATACATGATCACACCCGGGAAGAAGCCCGCTTCAAATGCACCCAGCAGAAAGCGCAGCGTATAAAAGACCGCTGGGGTGGTAGCGTGCGCCATCAACATGCAGATGATGCCCCAGCCGATGGCGATACGCGCAATCGTCTTTCGCGCTCCGATCTTTTGCAGCAACAGATTACTCGGCACTTCGAAGATTAGATAGCCAATGTAGAATATGCCAGCGCCAAGGCCATAAACGGCATCGCTGAACTGCAACTCCTCCATCATCTGCAGCTTTGCAAAACTCACATTCACACGGTCGATCCACGCCAGAACCCATAACACCATGAGAATGGGTATCAGTCGCCAGAAGACCTTCTTGTAGATCGCGTCCAGATCGCCTGATGCCGCAACCTTTCCACTTGTGTTCAAACCAACGCTCATTTTGGAGGTCCCCTCTTGTTATTTGAACGCTCAAACATCTCGCGGGCACTATCTGCACTATCCGCGTTAACAATTAATGCATCATAAAAACATCATGAGTCAATTATCACGACATAAAATCGAGTTTTTTTGCGATACATCAAAATACGCCTTTACATTTCCAGACAAAACGCTCGATATTGTCCTTAGTTAAATGCATCAAAAAAACATTAGGAGTTGTCCGTGTCTTCAAAACTCGTTTTTTCAGCCGCCGGTGATATTGTCGTGCGCAATCGCCTCTATGCCGATGGCAACCCGGTAAGTGCCGGATATGAGAAAACGCTGCGCTATCTGCGTGAGGCAGATATCGTGTGGGCATCCTGCGAAGTTCAGTTTTCGGCGAAGGGATACCGGACGGATGCGCCCATTGCATATTTGGTCGACCCAGCCGTCGCAGCAGACCTAGGCAAAGCCGGTTTTTCAATGATGACGGTCGCCACCAATCATACGCGAGACTTCGGCGCCGAAGCGTTCATGGACACCATTGCGCATTTACATCAGGCAGGCATTGCCACTGTGGGCGGCGGTGAAGATCTTGCAGCAGCGCAGGCACCCCATATTGTGCAGATAGGCGAAACGAAGCTCGGTGTAATCGCCGTGTCATGCCTATTGCCACCTGACTATGCGGCGACCGAAGGCCGTCCCGGCATTTCACCCATCCGCATTGAACAATGGCCGGAAATCAATCCGGTATTGCTAGCGACAGAACCCGGTGCACCGATGAGGATGCGCAGTCGCGCGGTCGCTGAGGATGTTGGAGGACTGGTTGCCCAAATAAAAAGCCTGCGGTCGAAGGTTGATGTGCTTGTCGTCAGCGTCCACTGGGGCTTTGGACGTGGAAACCCGAAAGCGGAATATCAGCAGCCACTCGGGCATGCGATCATTGATGCTGGCGCAGACATGGTTCTCGGGAACCATCCACATAGCCCGGCTGGCGTTGAAACATACCAGGGCAAGCCAATTCTATACAGCCTTGGCAACCACATCGCCCAGCAGGACTGGGACAACGCCACCCCTGTGCAGAAGGATATCTTTTCGCAGATCGATCCATGGTCGATGGTGTGTTCCATCGCGATAGACAACCACAAAATCCGAGAAATCGAATTCCGGGCAACCCATTGTAATAGCGATGGCATGCCTGTGCTCATTGACGACGCAGATATCGCAGCTCCGGTTTTGGCGGATTTCAAGCGACTTTCGGCAGCGATGCAGACAGAGACTGTAGTGGACGGTGTGCGGGCAGTCTGCCGTTTCACACCCGCCGGCTGAAATCACTTTAGCCAGACAAACCATCTAAGCGCTGCAGACTAAGTGAGCATAATTCTTGCTCCATAAAGCTCGCAGCGCGCACTTTTCAGGAAACTACACAATGGCTCATCTCGTTGCCGAGATAGTACAATGGCGCCAGTCGCTGCATCGTGTTCCGGAACTGCTCTACGACCTACCCATCACGTCAAATTTTGTTCTGGAGCGTTTGATGGGCTTCGGAGTTGATACAATTTCTAGCGGTATTGGCGGAAGCGGTATCGTCGCAACCATTCGCGGGAGCATTGGCGGTGGAAAATCCATTGCCCTAAGAGCCGACATGGATGCCCTGCCGATCTTGGAAACGACCGGGCTGGATTATGCATCACACCATCATGGCCGGATGCATGCCTGTGGTCATGATGGCCACACCGCCATGTTACTCGGTGCGGCACGCCAACTCGCCGTCAAAAGAGATTTTTCCGGCACCGCCGTCTTGCTGTTTCAGCCAGCGGAAGAAGGCGGCGCTGGTGCAAAGGCCATGATCGACGATGGCGTCCTTGATCGATTTGATATTGATGAGGTCTACGGTCTTCACAACATGCCCGGGCTTGCTGCGGGCAGCTTCGGTCTGCACGACGGAGCAATCATGGCGTCCTCAGACATCTTTGCTCTTCGACTGAAAGGTAAGGGTGGACACGCCGCAGCCCCTCATCTTGCGCAAGATATTGTTCTTGCAGGGGCGTCGCTTGTTCAGTCTCTGCAGCAGGTCGTGGCACGTAATGTCGACCCGATTGCGGCTGCTGTCCTTTCCGTTACCTGTTTTCAGGCGGGCTCGGCGGAAAATATTCTGCCCTCCGAGGCACTACTGAAAGGCACGGTGCGTGCCTTTGATGAGCAGACACGTGCGAAAGTTCAACTACGCCTGTCTGAGGTCGCACAGGCAACAGCCAAGGCCCACAACATCGAGATCGAGGTGGATTACATCCGCCAGTATCCCGCTACAGTGAACACACCGGACAATGTGGCTTTGGTTAGCTCCGTAGCAGAAGACCTCGTGGGAAGGCAGAATGTTGATCGTCGAACACCGGCACAACTAGCGTCCGAGGACTTTGCATATTTTCTCCAGAAACGACCAGGCGCTTTCTTCTTCCTGGGAAACGGCAACAGTGCGCCGCTTCACAGCTCTGACTACGACTTCAACGACCAGATCATCGCAACCGGCGTCGAATTCTGGTGCCAGCTCATACGAGCCGCAACGTAAGACCAACTTGGCTGGTCATCCTCACCGTGCGGGCCAGTTCCAGCCAGGCGCCTCAATGTCTCCAGCCACGGTTTCACCCAGCACCTTGCTGAGCATCACCATCATGGCCTGACCCTCTGCCTCCAAAGCCGAGACCAGTTCATCCGCATGGGAAACGACAATAAGCTGTGAGCGCTCGCAAGCCCGCATGATCAGGCGCGACAGTGGCGAAAGCAGGCTTGGATGCAGGCTTGTCTCAGGTTCGTTCAGCACCATGAGCGATGGTGGGCGGGGTGTCATCAGCGCTGCGACCAAAAGCAGATAACGAAGCGTGCCATCGGACAGTTCGGCAGTTGAAAGCGGTCGCAGCAACCCCCTCTGCAACATCAGTAGCTCGAAGCGGCCACGGTCCTGCGTAATCTCGACGGTGCTTCCCGGAAAAGCATCATCGATAGCGGCGTGGAACCCCGCAGCGTCACCGATTTCCAAAATGGTAGCAACTGCGGCGGCAAGATCCGCTCCATCCGACGACAACACCGGCGTGCGGGTTCCCACCTGCATTTGCCGGACTGGTGCGTAAGGATCGGTACGGAAATGATCGTAAAAGCGCCAGCCGTTCATGCGCGCACGAAGATAAAGCAGTTCAGGCAGGTTTTTCGGATCTGCCGATTGCGTCATCATGCTTTCAAAAGATGGCAGATCACGGATCAGCACCTGACGCTGGCCACTTGCTGAAAGCACAGTAACAGCGGGGCCTGCACGTTCTGCGAATGCATTGCGTCGGCTCAAGACCTCACCCGCCCAGACTGCCTCCGCCTTGATGACAGGATCGAGCGAAAAATAGCTTGGTGGCGGTGGCGGCACCGGCAGGCCAAGATCGATGGCATAACCGTAGTCTTCAGATGCAAACCCAAGTTTCAAGGCAACCGGATTTTTGCGCACGGTTCCCTGCAAGGGTACGCTGCCATCCTTCATGCCACGCGAAAAGGCTTCCGGCCCGGCCCAGATTGTAGACTGCAATCCGCCTTCCGCCGCCAGCGAAGCAATGGCCCGGCCTTGCGCAACATCGGCAAGAAGCCGAAGCGCCCGATAAAAGCTCGATTTGCCTGAGCCGTTTGCGCCGGTCACGACGGTCAGCCTGTCTAACGGCAAAACCAGATTTCGAAGAGAACGATACCCTGATATGGCGATGGTCAAAATCATAGACGGAAAGCTCTCACAAATTGCAAGGGCAAGGCAAGAGCTGGCTCACTTCGAAACTGAACAGCGTCAATCGTCGCATACCGTCACCGGCAGAAAAGAATGTGCAGTACACCGGCTCCATCAGGCCGACAACTCACACGAGAAATCTAAAAAAATCCTCAGGCATAAATCATCTTTTAAAGCCTGAGGATTTTTGTATTATGTGTGTTTATAAATCATTTTGACTTTAAGGGATTCGTCGTTCGTGAGTGCAGTTGGGTATACGCCGGAACAGTTCACCCTTGAGACAGGTGAGTTAAGCTCCCTGCAAATCGAGGTGGCCCGCAAACTGATGCCTATTATCCGTGGTGGACGCTGGGCGGCAGGTGAAAAGATTTCCGATGCGGTGCTTGCGCGTGAGTTTGGCATTTCCCGCACCCCGGTCCGGCAAGTCCTGCAGTTTCTGACTGAAAAGGGCATGTTGGCACAGATCGACAACAGAGGTTTTGCACTGGTGCGTGCGCCAGCCGAAAACGACAGGCTGGACGAATTGGTGCCGCCATCAGGGGTGGATACACTTTACCGGCAAATCATGCATGCGAGAGCAAACGGCTTGATCGGCAGCGAAGCCTCCGAGACGGAACTGCTGGAACATTTCGGCACGTCGCGTGGTGTCGTGCGTCGCACGCTGATGCGCCTGTCTGCCGAAGGACTCGCCGAGCGACGAGACGGGCACGGCTGGCGTTTTGCCGAGTGCCTCGACAACCGGCAGGCGGTCAATGAAAGCTATGCCTTCCGCGCTATCATCGAGTGCGGCGCCGTCATGGAGGATACATTCCGGGTCGACATGGACATGCTGTTGGCACTTCAAAGTGAACAGACCGCACTGCTCAATGCCCCCTTGGCATCCATCGAAGGATCCGCGTGGTTTGAGGCAAATGCCCGTTTCCACGAAACTGTGGTTTCCTGGGCAAACAACCGCTTTCTTGAGCAGGCAATCCGCCGCCAGAACAGCCTGCGGCGCATGACCGAATATGCCGAGTTTGCCGAGTTGAGCGAGGCTGGCGTGCGCAAGGCAGCGCGTGATCACCTGGCAATCCTCGAAGCCATCAAAAGCGATGACCGAAAGCTGGCCTCAGCCATCCTTTTCCGGCACCTCAGCCGTTCGTCCGCAAGTGGCGAGGCCCACCCCGCCCGGCTGGGCGATTGATCGCAGATGGCATCACGCATCTTTTGCCGTGACCTGTGTGCTGAGCGCGGCGAACCGGCATCGGGGCTTGGCCCATCATCAAAAAGCTATGTGCTGCTTCACTGGCCGCGCGGTGATTGGCGTGTGCCACGCATCAAGTCGCACGGCATGTCCGAGGGGCTTGGGCAAGCGATTTTGGCCGCAAACGCCGCAGGCATTCATGTCGCGCTGGTGGATGGCGACGACATCGGCTTCACGCATCAAGATACTGTCAGGGACCATGTAACGCCTGAGGAAGCCGAACAGCTGTTGATGCATATTGCCGGTGGAGGCCTGCTTGAGGGCATACACGACCCACGCTTGACCATCGTATGCTGCACCGATGGAAAGCAGGACCCTTGCTGCGCCCGTTACGGCTTTGCGACATGGAAGGCTCTGCGGCAGGAAGCCGATCCAAATCGTTTTCGTATTCTGCAATCCACCCATCTCGGTGGATGCCGATTTGCCGCCTCGCTTGTCGTTTTACCACAAAGGGCCCGCTACAGCCGACTGGAACCGTTGCAGGTTGGAGATTTTCTCGACTGCCTGGAACAGGGCATTCCCTACCTGCCCGCCTATCGCGGCAACCCCTCCTACGATGCGCCTGCACAGACGGCAGAAATCGCGCTGCTGGAATGGGCAGGACAGCGCGGCATAACGGGGGCGGTGACACTTCACAAGACTGAGAGCGACATCTCCAACCCCGACCAAGTTCATTTCCACGCGACGATTGGCACGCAACACGCCACTGTAACCGTTGAGAGACCCGAGTTTGCGGTCAACACACGCTGCGCCACGATTGGTGAACCTGCGGGCACAAAAAATGTGGCGCGATGGGTCGCCACATCTGTTCTCGCCGAAAACTGAACACCGCAGTTTTCGGCCAAACCGATATTTCCTCAGCCTTCGAGAACTGCCGAGAAGAATGCCTTGACGGGCGGCTGAATGCCGGTGCCATCATGGCTGATGCCAGCAACCGTATCGAAACGCGGTTCGACACCAACCGCCTTCAGACCCTTTTCCAAGGTGCGCAAGCGCTCAACGCGGGTTTCACCGCTATCATTGATGCCCTCCATCCAGAAGGGTGATTTTGGCCCGACGGTGACATCCCAGATTTCGATATCCGCGTCACCGATCACCAGCTGCACGGCCACCTGACGCATTGCATCGATATCAATGGGCTGGCCAAATATCTCTTCCATGCCGTTTAAACCGACCCACCACTTGGCACGATCATCGGGAAGCGTGACGGTACCGGGTGCACCCACCGAAACGGCCCGAAGCCTGCGCGGGTGAAGGTAGAGAAAACGATGGGCAAATTGCGCGCCGCCGGAAAATCCGTGCATCAGCACCTTGTCTTTTTCGACACGGTAACGTGTCGCCAGTTCATCGATCATATCCAGCAGAACAAGATCATAACGAATGCCGTGATAGATCATGTGTTTGTAATTATGCAGATCATCAGGATCATCGATGCCAGCCGGGAAAAGCGGTGCCAGCAGAACGCATTGATGTTGTTCGGCAAAATCGATGAATTCGTCCCGCAGGATATCAGCATCCCGCAGGCTGCCATGAACGAGAACGGCAAGCGGATGCACGGTTTCACCGGTTGGGTCATAACCTTCTGGAATATAGCAGCACCACGAAAAGCGCTGATCCATACGTGACGCGAAGATCGGTGTGCGGCCACGGCGATAGAAATTAAGTGGCGCAGCTTGGTGCGGGACAGACATGAGACAAATTCCCTTACAGTTTTTTCGGTGGTTGCTGGCTGGCGTAATCGGCCAGCACGCGGTTCATACGGGCAAGAATGTCCTTTAATGCCTCGTAACCGTCGTTACGCTCGCGCGTTGTCTCATCCATGTAGAGCTTGCGGTTGATCTCGAACTGCACACTGTGACGTTCAAGTGCGGGGTTTGAATAGGCCGCGACCAGTTCCGCGCCACGAAAAGGTTTATTGAGCGCAACGACCAACCCCTCCGCTTCAAGAGTTTCGGTGATCAGCGCAATAAATTCACTGGAGGCTGACCCGCCATGCAGATCGCCAAGGCAAATATCTGCCCGCACCGTACCCGCAGGATCAGACGAAATCGCATGACCAACGGCGGTCATGGAATGGCAGTTGATGTGATAAACGCGGCCAAACCAGCTGTAGACCGCATTCAGCAGGCAAGCCAGATGCTCATGATAGGGCTGCCAGTAGGTGGCGATCCGTGCCTCAGCTTCCGCCACACTCATGGGTGCCGCATACATTGGCTCATCGCCCCAGGCGTAACGCCACATCAAGCCCATGCCGCGTTTTGCGGTTGCGCTTTCACGCACGGGATGAGGCCAATCGCCGTCCACTAACTGGGTGTCCATGTCGAGCAAGGACCGGTTCACATCGAGAAAACTGCGGGGAAAATGCGCACTCAGCAACGGTGCACCGACATCACATGCCGACAAAAACAGATCATCGACATGGGTGTCTGCGGCCACTCTCACACGCTCTGCGGAAACAGCAGGGTTGAACCCCTTGGGCATGTCTAGACCGCTATGGGGGCTGTCAAACACCATAGGGACCAAAGGCGTGCGGGGCGCAATCACCGAAAGCACGCCATCCAGCGTCACATCTTTCAACTGGCCATAGAGCGGGGTCATTTCTGTGTTCCTTCCGTTGCGCCCGGGTTGAGGCGCGCATTCACCTTGTCTACCGCGCGGGTGATGTCACCGAGCTTTTCGCCATCAAGCAGCCGCTGCATGGTACGGGCGACACGTGTTTCACGGGCAATGCAGATCTCGGCTATGTCTGCTGCCTCATCTGCTGGCAGCACCACCACTCCGGAGGCATCCGCCAAAACGATATCGCCCGGCAAAACCGGCACACCACCACAGGCGATCGGACGATTGAATGTGCCACCGAGATCGAGCTGACGTGTTGTCACAGACGAAACACCGCGGCACCAGACAGGTAGTCCTTCGGCGATGATTTCCGCCACATCGGTGCACGGGCCGTCAATGATCACACCGGCGACGCCCGCCATACGCGCAGCCCGTGCCACCGCACCGCCCAGGCAGGCATGGCGACTGTCGCCCAGCCTATCAATTACCAGCATGTCGCCGGGGCGCACCTGACTCAGCGCATAATGCAAAAGGGTCGAGCACATGGCCGGAATGGCGAGCGTGACGGCGACACCGGCACGGGCCTGTTGTTGCGGCAGGATCGCCTGAATGGAACCGCTCATGAAACCGGTATGACGCAGATGCCCGACACTGGCCGTTTCAATTTGCTGCAACGCGTCGACAATCTCCTGCGCAGGCGTAAGCGGCATTGCACCGATGCGTAATTCAGTCATGGCGTTCTCCTTGCGACAGGCCTGCGGCAGATGCCTCAAACGGCTGTACAGCATTTCGTGGATCGAAACCGGCCAGATGACGCATCAGCCGTGCGGTATGGCCGACAATATGGTCACAGATCACCTGGCCTTTTTCAGCACGTGCCAATGAGGCCCGACCACCGAGCATGCCGGCCGGATCAACCTCAGTGCAATCCAGCGGTATCTGGACCGGAATTCCTTCAAAACGAGTGGCCGAGACACCGCCGACAGGCAAACCAAACACACTGCCGCGCGGGGCAGGATCGCGCATCGCTTCGGTTCGAACCAGTTCGGGAAAAAGATGCATATAAACCGAGGTCATCGGCTCACCGCCGTGGCCACGCACACGCGCAACATCATCGCCGTAAAGTGTCTTCCACAGGCTATCTGGCAGGCTCTGCCAGATGTTCAGTGCCGGTATCAGCACGCCTTTTTCACGGCGCAACTTGCGGCAAACTTGATCGATCAGCGGCGCATTGGTTGTATGGCCGTTGAAAATCAGCAGCTGTTCATGGCCGTGATCAAGGAAGGAGGTCAGGATATCCTCGAGCACTGCAGTGAACGTCGCGGCGCGCAACTGAATTCCACCGGCAATGGCGCGGAAAAATTCAGCATGGCCAAATGGTAGTACAGGTGCTGTCAGTCCGTCGCCCGCCCGGGCGCTCATTTCCGCCAGCCTTTCAGTCAGCATGAAATCACCCATCGGCGCATGCGGGCCCTGCTCTTCTTGCGACGCAAGCGGAATGAGAATGACTGCGGGACGCTTCATACGCTGCGCAAATGTCTCATGTGTCATGCGGGAAATCGCAACCTGTTGATCGTCAACCATGCTGTTTCTCCCTTGCATGCTGCTCCAGCAATCGCCCCTTGATGTCAGGCAATTCAAGCTCGGATGAGTTGACATTTACCCGCCGCGAAAGCGTCATCAAGTCGTCTGCAAAGCGTAAGCGGACAGTATCGCGGAACGCCGTTTCAACGAATATCCAGTCCATTTCCAGCACCGCGCCGGCACCATCATTTTCAAGAAGACGGGCGGACGCCAAGACCCTCAACCCGCCAGCAGGCTGGTAGGAATGGTGCAGCCTTGCGCCGGGTATTGTGGTGACGGTTTCAACGTAAAAACCGCATCCTGCCCGCACGAGATGTTCACCTTCGGCGTCGCGAAGAATGACACTCAGTTCGTTATTGTCGGGCGCAAGAGCGATGCTTTTGATACCTTGATCGTTGGGCTCGACCATCCATATGCCGCATGGCACTTTGTCTGACGAAAACCGGTTTTCATCAAAATTTTCAAGCCGCAATCCAGCCAAACGCGCTTCCAGTTTCTCGGCACTCTCAGGGGTGCCGCCGCCTTTCCCGAGTGCTGGACGCAGCACGTCATAGATAAGCTGATGGACACGGCGATCACTGTCTTCCAGCCCGCCGGTAAACGCCACGACGGTATTTTCATCCGGCAACACGATACAATATTGGCCAAACAGGCCATTGGCGGAAAAGCTGTTATAGGGCCCACGCCACCATTGATAGCCGTAGCCTTCACGCCGGCTAACCTTTTGACCCTCACCAACTTCGTCTGGGCCGAGATAATGGTCACCGGTAAACACACCGAGCACCACGTCGCGGATCTGCATGCCAGTTGCCGCCTGAACCCATGGGCGTGGCAGAAGCTGTCGGCCCTGCCATTCGCCACCCTGCAAATGCAATATGCCGAGTTTCAGCATGTCCTCACTGGTGCAATTGAGACCATTACCGCCGGTGTTGACGCCGTCAGTGCCCGTATCCCATGTCATGTTGGCGGACATGCCCATCGGCAGGAATATCCGCTCGGAAAGGTAATCCGCGATCATGCGTCCTGTGACCTGTTGCACGATGGCGGACAGCATGTAGCTTGCGGCACTGTCGTAGACGAACACGTCTCCAGGATTGTGGGGGCTCGGCTGGCGCAGGAAATCGTCCACCCAGCTTGAAAGCACTCGCCGCCAAGAGCCACCGGAAATGCCACGTCCGTGACCGCTGGTCATCGTCAGCAGATGCCGCACCTTCATGGCCCGGAGGTTATCGTCGACCGGTCCAGCATAGTCAGGGAAAAATTGCAGAACCGCATCATCGACCGACAGCAGACCATCCGAGACCGCCAGACCAACAGCCATGGAAGTAAAACTTTTGGTCACGGAATGCATCATATGCGGGCGGGCAAGTGAATAAGGTGCCCAGTAAGCGCTGGTGATCAGTGCACCATCCTGCCAGACGAGAAGGCTATGCAATTCGAGATCGTGACGTTTGATCTCATCCAGCATGGTAAGGATTATCGCCGCATCCGTGCCACGCGAAGCAGGTGTTGCCCGTGGCAGATCCGCGGTTATTGCTGTCATTTTCATTGCAATGCGTCCGCCTGCTGTTTTTCCGTTTCTGCGAAACGCCAATTCAGCGAAACGCCGGTTTTGGTGCGGGTTAGGGTTGGAATGGCGGACAGCAAGGCCCGCGTATATTCCGACTGCGGAGCATCGAAAATGTCGTCGCGGTTGCCTTGCTCGACTATGGCGCCATCACGCATCACCACTACCCGGTCTGCGAGCTGTTCGACCACACCGAGGTCATGGCTGATAAACAGGCACGAAAAACCATATCGTTTTTGCAGATCAGCCAGCAGTTCCAGCACTCTGGCACGCACAGTAACGTCAAGCGCCGACACCGCCTCATCAGCGATCACGAACTGCGGTCGCCCGACAATGGCACGCGCAATTGCCACGCGCTGACGCTGGCCACCGGAAAGCTCGTGCGGGAACCGGTCAAGATAACGCCCGTCCAGCCCCACCTCTTCCAGAATGGCGCGGGTTCGTTGCTGCTTTTCTTCCCCCATCGACGTAGTGTCGTGACGCAAGGCTTCCGACACGATATCGCGTATTTTCATGCGCGGATCGAGTGAGCCGAACGGGTCCTGAAAGATCATCTGGCAATTGAGACGGTAGTTACGCCATGCCGGTGAATCCGGCTTTACCTCTTCACCGTCAAAGAAAATACGGCCGGCGGATGCAGGAACCAGCCCGGCAATACAACGACCAAGCGTGGTCTTGCCGGAACCGGAGGCGCCGACCAGCGCCACGATTTCACCCGGCCGCACGACAAGGTCGACGCCATGCAAAGCTTTCTTGGTCGTCTGCGGTGCCAAAAACCCTGCCCGGGCGCTGTATGTCACCTCGATGCCCCGCACTTCCATGACCGGTTTCGATTGCGGATCGATGTCTCTCAGCGGTCCACGCATCGGCATGCATTGCAGCAACTCGCGTGTGTAATCGTGGCGCGGGTTAGAGATGATGTCGGTTACCGGACCCTGCTCGACAATCTCGCCTTGTCGCATCACGATCACACGGTCGCAATAACGCGCCACCATGGGCAAGTCATGGCTGATCATCAACAGTGCCGTGTTTTCACTGCGCACCATCTCCAACATCAGTTCCAGCACTTCGCGCTGCACCAGCGCATCAAGCGCCGTAGTCGGCTCGTCGGCTATCAGCAGGGATGGTCGCAGCAGCATGGCAGATGCCAGCATCATGCGTTGGCGCATGCCGCCGGAAAAATGGTGCGGAAAGGCCAACAAGGCACCTTCTGGGTCATGAATGCCAACCCGCCGCAAAATCTCGAGAATTTTGGCGCGCCGCGCCGCAGCATCCAGCCGCGCGTGCAGTTTCAGTGGCTCTTCCAGTTGCTTGCCGATGGTCATCGACGGATTGAGCGAAGTCATCGGCTCCTGAAACACCATGCCCAGCCGGGAGCCGCGCAAAGCGCGGATGTCCTTACCTTTCATTGATGGTACCGAGCGACCTTCGAAACGGATATCCCCGCCGGAAATGGCGATAGCTGGTGGCTGGAGACCCATGAGGCTGCGTGCCACCATGGTTTTTCCCGAACCGCTTTCGCCGACAATACCGACGATTTCACCCGCACCAACGCTGAACGAAACATCGCGGACGATGCGGTGATCGTTGATTCCATTCACGGAAAGGCTAAGGTTTTCGACCTGAATAAGAGGCTGTTTCATTGCTTACAATCCTCGCATGCGGGGGTCGAAACGGTCGCGGATCGCATCACCGAACAGATTTATGCCAAGCAGCGACAGCGAAATGCAGAGACCAGGGAAGATGCCGAGCCATACGGCTTCTGCGATATGGGGACGGCCACTGGCCAGCATATTGCCCCAGGTCGGCGCTGGCGGCGGTACACCAAGACCAAGGAAGCTGAGTGCACTCTCAGTCAGCAGGACCGATCCGAACATGGAGGTTGCCAGCACGATCACCGGACCAAGGCAGTTCGGCACGATGTGGCGGAACATGGTATAGGCGGCCGAATTGCCCATGATGCGGGACGCTTCGATAAATTCCCGCTCACGCAGGGACAGCACCGAACCGCGCACAACGCGAACCATGGACGGCGTATAGGCAATGCCGAGCGCCAGGATGATGCCGTACATATTGGCGCCGGTAATTGATAGCAGCGCCAGCGCCAGCAACATGCTGGGAAACGCCAGCAGCGCATCGTTGAATGCCATGATGACGCGATCTGTCCAGCCACGGGCATACCCCGCCAGAACACCAAACGACACGCCGGCCAGAACTGCAATGCACACCGTCACAAGGCTGATTGACACACTGGTACCTGCCGCCGTCATCAGTCGGGACAGGACGTCACGACCGAATTCATCGGTGCCAAGCCAGTGGGTAGCATCCGGCGCCTGCAACTTGGAGCGCAGATCGATGCGCATCGGATCGAAAGGTGTCCAGATGCGTCCGGCAAGCGCCGCCCCGAAAAAACAGGCGAGAAGAGCGCCGCCAAGGATACGGTTTCGTTGATGGCGTTTCATTCTGCAGTCACTCTCGGATCGAACAGGGGATAGAGCAGGTCAACCAGCAAATTGACGAGCAGGTAGGTGACAGCCACAAACAGCAGGCATCCCTGCACCACAGCGTAATCACGGGCGTAAATGGAATCGACGATCAGTCGGCCGAGGCCCGGAATGGTGAACACGGTTTCCACCACCGCAACACCGCCAAGAAGGTTGCCGAGAATAAGACCGATCAGCGTCCAGGTCGGGCCAAAAGCATTGCGTGCCGCGTGGCGCAGAAGCACAGCCGCCTCACCCAAACCCTTGGCGCGGGCATGGGTAATGTAATCCAGCCGCAAGACATCAAGCGTCGAGGCACGGGCCATACGAACGATAATGCCTACTTCATGGAGCACCAGCGTTGCCACTGGCATGATCAGGTAGATCAATCCGGCAATCGGGTCGTCAGTAACCGAGACATAACCCAGCACCGGTAACCAGCCGAGTTTGAGGCCGAAGCCGAGCAGGATCATCAATCCCAACCAGAAGGTCGGGACTGAAAGCAGCAAAGTGGACATGGCAACAATAGCAAGATCAAGTCCGCCATTCTGTTTCCATGCCGCTGCCATGCCGAGTGGCACGGCAATGAGTACGGAAAGACCAACTGCAATCAGCACCATCCACGCACTGGTCGAAAAACGCTGCAACACAAGATCAAGCACCGGTTGGCCATTCAGCACAGAGTGGCCGAGGTCACCTTGCACGACATTGCCGAGCCAGATGACAAATTGCAGCGGCACGGGTTTATCCAGTCCCATCGTCTTGCGGGCGGCGGCCAGCGCATCTGCATCGGCGAGATCGCCGAGCATCAGGCTGGCCGGGTCGCCGGGTATCAGGCGGATGAGGCCAAACACCGCCACCGAAACGATGAACAGGGTGGGGACAGCCGACAATAATCGGCTCAGGGCAAATTTCAGCATGGTCAGTATCCGCCAGTCATTCTCACTGGGTTTTCTCGACACCCCAGAAGCGAGCGAAGCCCTGCCAGGTGCGATATCCCTTTACCTTCGGGCCGGACACGCCGACATCGAGGCCGTTGGCCAGCATCACCAGCGGTGCCTGCTCCAGAAAACGGGCATGCAGGTCATCAAAGATTGCCTGACGTTTTGCCTGATCGGTTTCCTGCAGCGCCTGATTGACGAGTGTGCTGACATCAGCATCATCCCAAACAGCATTGGCCTTTTTGGCTTTCGAACCGACAACCGTCTGATAGGCGAGCGCCGGATCGGTGCGGTTGGAATAATTGAATGCCATGATCTGGTATTTGCCGCTGTTGAAGCGGTCGAGTTGGCTTGCCCATTCAAGAACTTCGATTTCCGCATTGATACCGGCAGACTGCAACATGGCCTGCGCGATGATTGCGGTATCGTAGTTGATGGCCGAGCGACGGTTGGTGAGAATATTGATCTTCTCGCCCTTGTAGCCTGCCTTGTCGAGCAAGGCTTTCACCGCAGTTGGGTCATAGGTGTACCCCTTATCCTGTGCCGCCGTATGATAAAGCGAGCCGGATGCAACGAGCGAATTGTTGGGAACGCCCAGCCCGTAGGTTACGGAATCAACGATCTGCGGTGTATCCAGCGCAGCAATGACAGCCTGACGCATTTCAACCTTCGACATCAATGGATCAGCCGTCTGGAACAGCATGGTCACGAGGCCACCGTGAGGAGCCGCAACAATGTTGAAGTCCTTTTCATCTTTCAACTTTGCGGCCTCGCCCGGCGGCAGGTAGGGCAGCACATCAAGAGCGCCACTTTTGAGACCGGCCACCGCCGTTGCGGTGTCTGGCACCACAACATACTTCACCTCATCCACAAGGACTTCCTTGCGTCCGCCGTAACCATCGGGCTGCTCTCCTGAAATGGAGTAGTCAGCGAACTTCTTCAGTGTCAGCCCCTGCCCGCGCTTCCATTCGCCGAATTCAAATGGGCCGGTGGCGATTGGCGCCTTCCATTTACCGTCATCTCCGAATGACGCACGGTGCACGATACCTGTAGAACCACACTGCGCCTGCGCCATATAGTTCAGGAACATCGCGTCGGGACGATCAAGCGTTACGACAACCGTGTTGTCCTTCGCCTCGATTGTTTCCACCTTGGCGTCACGGCTGCCGTCAAAGAATGTCTTGCAACTGAATTCCGGATCACGAATGAGCTTTTCAAGGCTCCACTGCACATCGGCAGCGGTCATCGTCTCACCATTGTGAAATTTCACGCCGTCACGCAGCGTAAATGTATAGGTTTTGCCATCGTCGGATACGGTCCATTCCTTGGCCAGCATCGGGTGAATTTCGCCCTTATCACCTGCCGCAACCAGTCCTTCAACCACGTTGAGCATGACGGAATCCGTACCAGCATCGCGGTTTATACCCGGTTGGGAGCTTCTAATATCAGCGGTAATCTGAACGTTCAGCGTGTTGGCTACAGCAAGTGCGGGGATAGCTAGGGCCACAGATGCAAATAGTGCACGCAAGGCCGGTTTCGACAGTGACATAAGTTCGCCCTCTTGTTTTATGTTGATGTAAAAAACATTTCATATGTAAAAATCATAGTCAAGCATGTTTCGATGTGCATTATGAAAACATGTTCGAACCACCCAAATTACGCCATTCCGCAACTGTCGCGGCGGCCCCATGGAGGAAAAACTGAAACTGGATGCAATAGACCTGCGCATTATCGAGGCCATGAAGCGCAATGGGCGCATGACCAAACAGGCGCTGGCGGAGGCCGTTGGCCTGTCGGCCACCCCTGCCTGGGCGCGATTGAAACGGCTTGAGGCACAAGGCGTGATCACCGGTTATCACGCCCGCATATCCAGGGCGGAACAACCACTGCCCGTTCGGGTACTGATGGAAGTAACACTGGCCAGCCATCGCCATGCGGATTTCAAACGCTTCGAGAGCGCCGTCAGTGACATAGCAGAAATTGTGTCCTGCTGGTCAGTCGGCGGTGGCGTCGATTATTTCCTGACCGTGGAAACCACTGATATCGACAGTTATCAACGCCTCGTCGACCGAATGCTGGCCATGGAAATCGGTATCCAGCGCTACTTTACCTATATCGTGACCCGGGCTGTGAAAGACCGGATGGACTAAATTCAGTCCAGGATCAGACCGCACGGGCTGCGCAGCAGTTCTCTTTGGCCCGATCATGTCGCCGTGTTCTGCAATACTCGCTGTATTAATAACAGCCAAGGACAGAACACATGAGCGAGGCCCGGATGAGCCGCCACGAAAGGCGGCATGCCGCACTCGACAGCCTGAATGATCCGGGCCTGCTGCGCGAGCTTTCCTACTCCGGCGGGCGCTGGATCGCTGGACCTGCCGATTTTGCAGTCAATGACCCGGCAACCGGTCTGCCGGTGGCACGGGTCACTGCCGTCGGTGTGGACGACGTTCGCGAGACCGTCGCGGCAGCCGCGGCTGCATTTCCCGTCTGGCAGGCATTGTTGCCGGAACAGCGTGGCACCCTATTGCGTCGCTGGGCGGAGCTTATTCGCGAACACCGCGAGGATCTGGCGCGGATCATGGTGCTTGAACAGGGCAAGCCGTTCAATGAAGCACTAGGAGAACAGGATTACGCCGCCTCGTTCCCGGAATGGTATGCAGAAGAGGGCAAACGCCTCAACACGGAGAGCGTAACGTCGCATCTTCCTGGCGCGGAGATGATTATCCGCAGGGAAGCGATTGGCGTTGCCGCATTGGTGACGCCGTGGAACTTTCCTTCCGCGATGCTGACACGTAAGGCAGCTGCCGCACTGGCAGCGGGCTGCACGGTCGTCGCCCATCCCTCTGGAGAAACACCGCTTTCTGCGTTGGCCTTGGTGGAACTCGCCGAGCGTGCCGGCATTCCCTCGGGTGTCTTGAATGTACTGACCGGCGATTCCAAAGAAATCGTCGGAGCACTGTGCGATGACAATCGTGTCGGCGCACTGAGTTTTACGGGATCAACCACCGTCGGAAAACTGATTGCCGCACGGTGTGTACCCTCGATGAAACGGTTGGTCATGGAACTGGGTGGCCATGCACCTCTGATTGTTTTTGAAGATGCAGACGTATCGCGTGCAGTCGACATCGCCATGGACGCAAAATTTGCGACCTCCGGCCAGGATTGCCTCGCGGCAAACCGCATCTTCGTGCATCGCTCGATCTACGAACAGTTTCTGACGCAATTTACTCAACGTATTGCAGCCCTTCGTGTTGGCAACGGACTGGATCTGGCAACTGAGATCGGTCCGCTGATGCATCAGCGGGCAATAGACGGCGTCGAAAACCAGGTGAAGGATGCAATGGCCTATGGTGCACGCTGCCTGACCGGCGGAAAACGTCACCCGGCCGGATCACTGTTTTACACCCCTACTTTGCTTGCCGACGTGCCGGATGACGCACTTATCATGCACCAGGAGACATTCGGCCCTGTGGCCGCAGTCAACGCATTCGACAGCGAAGAAGAGGTCATCAGACGCGCCAATAATACCGATTACGGCCTTGTCGCCTATGTGCTGACGGAAAACGGCGCGCGCCAGTGGCGCATGGGACGCGCACTGCAATTTGGCATGGTTGCCATCAACCGCATCAAAATCACCGGCGGCCCGGTGCCATTCGGCGGCTGGAAACAGTCCGGGGTGGGGCGTGAGGGCTCACGCCACGGCATCGAGGCATTCACTGAACTCAAATATCTGTGCATCGACACCCCCGCTGACCGCGGGATGGAAAGGAACTACGCATGAACGACCATCGCAACGATCTTAACGCTTGGGACCGCAATCACTTTTTCCACCCCTCGACGGCCATGGGCGCCCATGCACGCGGTGAAAGCCCCATTCGCACCATCGCCAGCGGCGAAGGCGTCTACATTACCGACACCAATGGTCGCCGCAGCCTTGACGCCTTCGGCGGTCTCTACTGCGTGAATGTCGGTTACGGCCGCCAGAAAATCGCCGACGCCATTGCCGAACAGGCGCGGTCACTGGCTTACTATCACGCCTATGTCGGTCATGGCACCGAAGCGTCAGTAACACTGGCGAGGATGATCATTGAACGGGCACCGCGCAATATGAGCCGCGTCTATTTCGGCCTTTCCGGGTCCGATGCCAACGAGACCAACATCAAGTTGATCTGGTATTACAACAACGTACTCGGTCGTCCGGAAAAGAAGAAGATCATTTCGCGTTGGCGCGGTTACCACGGTTCTGGCATCATGACCGGCAGCCTGACTGGCCTTGAAGCGTTCCAGAAGGCTTTCGACCTGCCGCGTGTGCCGATCCTGCATACCGAAGCACCCTATTTCTTCCGCCGCGAAGACCGCAGCATGGATGAGGCCCAGTTTTCGGCACACTGCGCAAACAAGCTGGAAGAGCTTATTCTGGCCGAAGGCCCGGATACGATTGCCGCATTCGTGGGAGAGCCAATTCTCGGCACCGGCGGCATCGTGCCACCGCCACAGGGTTACTGGCAGGCCATTCAGGCCGTTTTGCGCAAATACGATATCTTGTTGGTTGCCGATGAAGTCATCACCGGCTTTGGGCGATTGGGCAGCATGTTCGGCTCAGATCATTACGGCATGGAACCGGACCTGATCACCATCGCAAAGGGACTGACCTCTGCCTATGCACCGCTTTCCGGCAGCATCGTCAGCGAAAAAATGTGGAATGTTCTGGTTCAGGGTTCTGATCAGCTCGGGCCGATCGGCCATGGCTGGACCTACTCTGCCCACCCTATCTGCGCCGCAGCCGGTGTCGCCAATCTAGAGCTGATCGACGAATTGGGTCTGCTAGAGAACGCACGCGTTACCGGCGCATGGTTCCGCGATGCACTGGCACAGGCCGTTGGCGGCCACGCCAATGTCGGTGATGTGCGTGGTGACGGCCTGATGGCCGCCGTGGAACTGGTGGAAGATCGCGATGATCGCCGTTTCTTTGATCCATCAAAGAAAGTGGGCGCCTCCATCGTGGCGGCCATGCTGGAGCGAGGCATCATTGCGCGCGCCATGCCGCAGGGCGACATCATCGGCTTTGCGCCACCGCTGTGCCTGACACGTGAAGAAGCCGAAGAGATTGTTTCGGTCACCGCCGACGCCGTCAGACAGGTGCTGGGATAAATGCGCCAGCCAATCCATTTCCAGATCAGGGATACCGTCGCATGACAAAAAATTCCGGACATAAATCAGCCGTCTGGCTCTCCGGGCCGAACATCGCAGCTGCAGAAATTGCTGCCTCCATCGGCTACACCGCCGTCGTGCTCGATATCGAGCACGGCAGTTTTGACCTCGACACACTTGAACGGTTCATTCCGGTTCTCAAGGGTTTGGGGCTGGAGGTCCTGGCCAAGGTATTGGCGCCTGAGCGTGGTCCCATCCAGCAGGCGCTGGATTTCGGCGCAGATGCCGTGGTCATTCCCCACATTCTTGATGCTGCCCATGCAGAGAAAACATGTGCCTTTGCAAAGTTCCCGCCGCATGGCGAGCGCAGCTTTGCCGGAGGTCGAACCGTGGCCTATGGCAGTCCCGATGACCAATGGTTCATCGATCAGGATCGCAAGACCAGGTGTTACCCAATGATCGAACACGCCAGCGCATTGAGAGATATCGAACACATCCTGTCACTCGACACAGTGGACGGCGTTTTTATTGGTCCGAGCGATCTCTCCCTGCGGCGCGGCCGCGGATCCTACAAACGCAGCGAGGCCGATTTTGCCGATCTGAAAGCGATTGCCGATGCAGCTAAGGCCGCTGGCAAACACTGGCTGCTACCAGCCTGGAGTGTCTCCGAAAAGCAATTCGCCCTAGAAAATAATGCCCACACACTTGTGTTGACCATGGAGCATGGTGCCATCGCACTTGGTTTTCGTGACGCCTGGAACACCACCGCGCAACTTCTCTCGCCAGCGCACTGACAAAGGAAATAGCGACATGAAAATCTCACTGATCCAGATGAATTCGCAAAACGACAAGGCGGCGAACCTGCAAACCGCGGCGAAGCTTATTGAGACCGCCATCCGCGATGAAAAACCTCAACTCGTCGTCTTGCCGGAATATTTTGCATTTTTGGATGATGACAGAAACGCCATGCACGCCAGTGCTGAAATATTTCCCGGTGGCGAGACTTGGTCCTTTCTCTCAGAAACCGCAGCGCGACATGGCGTAACCTTGCATGCGGGATCGATCGTCGAAAAGGAAGGAGAGGACTTCTACAATACGTCACTGGTGTTCGGACCGGACGGACAACAGATAGCACGATACCGCAAGATCCATCTTTTTGATGTCGAAACGCCTGAAGGCATTGTCTACCGCGAGTCTGACTCCATCCGTCGCGGTGAGGATGTCGTCACCTACAAGGTCGGAGATATCACCGTTGGCTGCGGTATTTGCTACGATATCCGTTTTCCCGAGCTGTTTCAGCGGTTGCGTGACCTTGGCTCCGAAATCATTGTCCTGCCTGCCGCATTTACACTCTCGACCGGCAAGGACCACTGGGAAATCCTGGCACGGGCGCGCGCCATTGAAACGCAGACATATTTTGTGGCTGTCGGGCAAACCGGCACTCATGCTGGCGGCAGGAAGGCATGTTACGGCCACTCGATGGTGGTCAATCCTTGGGGTCACATGATTGCGCAGAGCCCGGATTTGGTAACCGCCATTACGGCGCGGATTGACCTACCATACATCAAGTCCGTCCGGCAAAACCTGCCCGTTGCCAACCATTGCGTGATGCGTTCAAGACCGGGCGCGGCCCGAGCCTAAGGCTGTTTTCGCGACGATTAAACAAATGGCGTTCCGCTCTCGCGGGCGGAGTGTCATTTTTGATATGGGCAATAAATCACTAAGTCGACGTTAGGTCCGGCACACTTGAAACCTGCTGGATCACCTGCCGCAGGTTCTCGACAAACAGGCTGGCAAGAGCACTTGGTGTTCTTTCACTTCCAATCAGCATCAGTTGCTGCGTGTGATGCGCCAATTCATGGATCGGAATATAGACTAGCCTCCCCTGCCTTAGCTCATATTCGATATCGAATGGCGTTAGGAAAGTAATACCCTCGTCCGACAGGGCCGTGTGCCGCATGACCTCAATCGAGTTGGTTTCGACCGCAAACTGCGGCTCCAGCTTCATTTTGCTAAACAGCCTGTCGAGATGCGGCCGGATAGCCATGGTCATATCCGCAACGATCAGACGGTAACCGATGCAATCACTGATCCGAATGCTGGACCGCGACGCCAGCGGATGATCCGGCGCCATGACAGCGCCCAGACGGCCGATTGCTACATCAAGAACGCGGATGTTGGGTCTGGATGGAAAGTCGAATCCGATACCGATATGTGCCTCACCATTTTCCACGCTGTCCATGATGTCATCACCAGTCGGCAGCAGCCGAAGCTGGAGTTTGACGCGCGGATTACGCTTCTGGAAATGCGCAACAGCACGCGGCACCAGGTTGGCGGCAAGGCCGCTCATAACCGCGACCGTAATTTCACCCCGTCTTAAGCCTTTCAGCTCCTCGATCTGCGACTGGACGCGCTCCATGTCCTTCAACGTCGCACGGATATGTCTAATGAGAATTTCACCCGCCGCCGTCAGCAACAGCTTGCGGGTCGTGCGCTGAAAAATCGGCGTTCCGAGCTCCTCTTCGAACGCAAGAATCTGCCGGCTAACTGCGGACGGCGCGACATTGAGCTTTTCGGCGGCCTTACGGATCGAGCGTGAACGGGCCACTTCATCGAAATAGCTGAGCAATCTGGCGTGCAGCATAACGTCAAATCCATGTTGCCCAAAAGGCAACGCAAACAACACAATTAAGCGCTTTTAATTCATTTTATCCTTGCTAACAATGTCTATGCGCCTGAAAAAACGCCACGCCTACAAACTAGGCAAATACCATAGGAAGCGAATATGAAAACCTTTTCTTTTGAAAATGCGACAAGTGCCGAGGCGTTCCAGATCTCGCCGACGGATACCAACTACTTCGCCATCCTGTTCGACCCGAAATCCGCACCAACCGACAACATCTTCGTCGTCGAAATCTTCAATGTCGGTGGCGCAACGCCTCCCAACAGCCACTCAGATGCGCATGAATTTTTCTACGTGCTGCACGGTGAAGGCACCGCCGCAAGCGACGGCGACGAAATGCCGATCAAAAAAGGTGATGCATTGTTGCTCAACCCCGGCAGCGTCCACATTGTCAAAAACACAGGCACATCAAAGCTTTACACACTGACCGTGATGACGCCGAACCAGGATTTTTCCGAACTTATCCGCAGCGGCCAGCGCATCAGCCTCGACGAAGAAGACCTTCGCGTTCTGCAGGGGCTTTGATCAATGGACACTATGGCAACCCAGGCGCACCTCAATCCCCTCGGCCCATCAGCCCGCAACGAATGGCGGGTTTCAGCTGACACGGTCAACATGATCCGTGTACCGGTCAGCGCACGTCCAGTCTCGGTACAGGACCGTAACCGCACCATCACATTCGACGCGGCCCGCACCGCGGTCATCGTCATCGATATGCAGAACGACTTCTGCCATCCCGACGGCTGGCTTGCCCATATTGGCGTAGACGTTACCCCTGCACGCGCGCCGATTGAGCCGTTAAAAGCGCTTTTACCAGTGCTGCGCAAATCCGACGTCCCCGTGATCTGGGTGAACTGGGGCAACAGGGCGGACCGCGCCAACCTTTCGCCCGGCGTGCTGCATGTCTACAATTCGGACGGCGTCAGCATCGGCATCGGCGACAAGTTGCCATCACGCAACGCGGAGGTTCTTCAGGTCGGAAGCTGGGCTGCACAGGTCGTTGATGAACTGGCTATCGAGCCGGATGATATCTGTGTCGACAAATACAGCATGTCCGGTTTTCATGACACGGTTCTGGAAAGCATCCTGCGCAATCTCGGCGTTACAACCTTGCTGTTTGCTGGCGTGAATGCGGACCAATGTGTTCTGTGCACACTACAGGACGGAAACTTCCGGGGTTTCGACTGCATCATGCTGGAAGATTGTTCGGCCACGACATCACCGACCTTCTGCATGGATGCTACCCTCTACAATGTGCGCCAGTGCTTCGGTTTTGTCTGCGGTTCCAACGAAATTCGGGAGCAGCTGGCATGACGACGAACACCACTCCGTCAAGCGCAGCCGTATTGCCGGTCAATTTGCCCGACGTCATCGCCGAAGTCACCATTTTGTGTGACGCCTATGAGGTGGCATTGATGGCGAATGATCTGGACACGCTTGACGCGCTTTTCTGGTCTGCCAGCGAAACGCTACGCTACGGCATTGCCGAAAATCTCTACGGCATAGAAGAAATCCGCGCCTACCGTGTCGGGCGTACTGGCGGCTCGCCGCAACGGGACGTCCTTCGCCGCGTCATCACGACCCACGGAACCGATGTCGCGACCTGTAATCTCGAATTTATCAGGCCAGCAACCGGAACCCGAGGGCGCCAGAGCCAGACCTGGATACGTACCGTCGACGGCTGGAAAATTGCCGCCGCTCACGTCTCACTCATCAACGCCGACCGTTAAGCCGCAGGAGGCCGGAATGTCTGATATTCATGCCTTCATTTCAGATCTTGGCGATATTCCCGCAACAACAGATCCACGCACCATCCGGACAAAAAGCCGCGATCACTATTCGCTTAGCCCGCTCTTGCAAAAGACACTGGCGGGATTGCAGGCGGAACTGGTGGTGTCGCCCCGCACCAAGGATGAGGTTCTGACTGTTGCCAAAGCCGCCCACAAACACCGCATATCACTGACACCACGTGGTGCGGGAACTGCAAATTATGGTCAGAGTGTTCCCCTTCGTGGCGGTGCCATGCTGGACCTTTCCGGGCTGAGCGGCATCGTATCCATTCGCGATGGTGCGGTGCGGGCACGTGCGGGAACAAAGATCGAGGATATCGAGGCCGCAGTTCAGGAAACGGGACAGGAACTGCGTTTCTTCCCGACCACCAGACGACAGGCAACGATTGGCGGTTTCATCGCAGGCGGCACGGGCGGTGTGGGTTCTATCACCTGGGGCGTTCTGCGTGACCGGGGCAACATCATCGCACTGGAAGCCTGTTCCGTAGAAGCGGAGCCGCAACTGGTGGAACTACGCGGCAAGGAGACCCGTCTTCTGCAGCATGGCTACGGCACCAACGGCATCATTACCGAAGTCGAATTTGCGCTGGCACCGGCCCGCAAATGGGTTGAGATCCTGGTCGGTTTCAACGACTACCCGACAGCCATACGTCACGCACTGGCAATCGGTTACGAGACCGGGCTCGTCAAAAAACTGGCCTCGGCTTACGAGTGGCCAATCGGTCAGTGGCTTACCCCTTTCGCACCCTTTGTGCCGCAAGGACAGTCCGTGGTCATGGCAATGATCGATGCCTCCTCGATGGAGCTTTACCACGAGATGGTCAGCGAGGCTGGTGGCACGATACTGACCGAGGCACCTGAAGCCCAAGGCCCCTATGGCAGGCCAATGCATGAATTTGCCTTTGGTCACACAACGCTTCAAGTCCAGAAAACCGTGCCGACGGTCACAGAGGTTGAGGGATTTTTCCGCTCAAGCGACCTCGAGGGTCAGGTTTTGCGGGTTTATGAGCGCATCCGTCACACCGGCCCCCTGCGGCTGGAGGTTCGCCGCTGGGAAGGCGATCTCGTTTGCTCCGGCTCAACCTTCATCACGTTCGAAAAGGAAGAAGAGGTCGACGATGTCGTGCGGATGATGCGCGAAGAGGGAATTCGCGTCGCCAATCCCCATGCCTCAAACGTGCGTGGCGTCGGGAAAAAGGAAATCGGCCCGGCCGACATCGCCTTCAAGAAACGCATGGATCCCGAAGGCCTGCTCAATCCGGGCCGTTTCGAGATTGATGAAACCAAGGATGCCGTCATCGATAAATTTTTGAAAACCGATGGCTGGCTGGAAGCCAAAACCGCCTGATCGCATACCCCAAAACAACAATGAGGGAACAATGGAAATGAAGATAGGCAATTACCTGAAATCCTCCATCGCGGCCCTGGCCGTGTTTGCAGGCCTCGCCGCTCCGGCAGCCGCCAACGAACCAGTCACCTTTCAGCTAAGCTGGAAAGCCCAGCCGGAATTTGCAGGTTTCTATGAAGCTCTTGAGAAAGGCTATTATGCCGCCTGCGGCATCGACATGACATTGCGCGAAGGGGCACCTGGTATCGATCCAACCCAGCTTCTGACAACAGGCGCGGTCGATGTGGCGCTGCTGCCGCAGAATGATGGCGTTTTGCGCATGAATTCTGTCGGCTTCCCGGCCAAGGCCGTGATGGCCTCAATGCAGAAGTTCCTGACGGTGATGTTGTATCATGATGAATCCGGCATCAAGAAGCCTGAAGACATCAAGGACAAACCTGTCTTGATTTCGCAGAGCAACCGCACGACTTTCTGGCCATTCCTGAAATCCAAATATGGCTACACCGACGATCAGCTGCGCACTTACACTGGCCAGATAGCAACCTGGATGTCGGACAAAACCTCCATCCAGCAGGGTGTCGTGACGCAGGAACCGTTCCGCATCAAGGCTGAGACCGGCAAGCTGCCATCCTACTTCCTGCTGTCGGACATGGGTTACAACCCCTACACCGTGATCGTCGTGGTCTCGCAGAAGATGATCGATGAGAAGCCTGAGGTCGTGCAGTGCCTGGTTGACGGCTCTCGCAAGGGCTGGGTCGATTTTCTGAAAGACCCGTCGGTCGCTTTTGCTGCCATCAACAAGCTCAATCCCCAGATCACCAAAGAGCTGATGGATTACAGCCACGAGATGATGACGGCCAATAACCTGGTCGAGAACGACGACACCGCCAAACACGGTATTGGCTGGATCTCAGCCGAGCGATGGAAGTCTCACTATGAGATGCTGGTCGCTAACGGCCTGTTTGCTGCGGACTTCGACTACGCGAGTGCCTTTACGACACAGTTTCTCGAAAAGCCGATGAACTAACAACGACGTCGAGGGCGGGCGCTTGCCGCCCCTCTCACAACACTTCGCATAATAACCGGGAATATGAGTATGAAACTGAAATCGCATTGGTGGTGGGATCTGACGGCGCGTGACTTTGCAACGCTGGACATGAGCAAGATCGTGGCCGTTCTACCGGTTGGCGCCGTCGAACAACACGGACCGCATCTACCTGTCCGAGTGGACGCCGCCATAAACAATGGCATCATGGAACATGCGGTCGCCAAGATGGCACCCGATTTTCCAGCCCTTATCCTGCCAACCATGAGTGTTGGCAAATCCAACGAACATTCTGCCTTCCCCGGAACATTGACACTGTCTGCCGAAACGCTCGGCCGTCTCTGGTACGAAGTCTGCGAAAGCGCCTACCGCGCTGGTGTGCGCAAAGTGCTGTTCGTCAATTCGCATGGTGGCCAGCCGCAGGTCATGGAAATCGTCTGCCGCCAATTGCGGGTCAATCTCGGCATGTTCGCCGTTTCATCGCAGTGGTCGCGCTTCACCGACCTGAGCGACCTTTTCGATGGCGAAGAACGCAAACACGGCATTCATGCCGGCGAAGTCGAAACCAGCGTCCTGCGTTACCTGCACCCGGAACTCGTCGACATGCAGTATGCCGAGGATTTCGTACCGCTCTCCAAGCAGCTCGAAAAAGAATACGACATGCTGATGACCGAAGGCGGTGCAGTCGGTTTCGGCTGGCAGTCGCAGGATATTCACCCATCCGGCGCTTGCGGCAATGCCGCCGCAGCCGACGCGGAGCGCGGCCGCATCACCGTCGAGCGGGCGTCTGACCGACTGATCAAGCTGATCGGCGAAATTGCCCACTACCCACTCGATCGCATCACATCCGAGACAATGTACACGAAGGGGAAATGAGCCAATGACCTCATACCCGCTGACCGAGTTCGCCGCCGCCATTGAGGGTGTCGAATTGACGATGGACCCGCGCCGCATTCGCGTCAAAAGCCGTGACCGCTACGCCGTCAGCCCGCTGCTGCGCACCATGCTGGAAGGCAAGCAGGCCGATGTAGTCGTCACGCCGAAAACCATTGAGGAGTTGAAGCGGGTCGTCTCGGCAGCGGTCCGTTATCGCATCCCCATCACCGAACGAGGTGGCGGGTCTGCCAATTACGGCCAGAGCGTGCCGCTGCGGGGCGGCATCCTGCTCGACATGAGCGTCTATGCCGGCATGGTCGAGCTAGCTCCCGGCATGGCCCGCGCTAAGGCAGGCACACTGGTCATCGACATTGACAAGGCAGCCCGCGAGATCGGCTGGGAGTTGCGCGTCCACCCGACAACAGCTCGCATTGCTACCATCGCCGGCCACATCGCTGGCGGTACCGGCGGGCCGGGTTCGGTCGTCTACGGCATCCTGCGTGATCGCGGCAATATTGCCGGCGCGCAGGTGCTGACAATGGAGGAAGAACCACGCTTGATCGAACTGCGTGGGCCAGACGCGCAGCTCATTCACCATACCTATGGCGCAACCGGCATCATCACCGAAGTCGAGATGCCACTTGCTCCGGCATGGCCTTGGATCGAAGCAATTGTTGCTTTCCCGGAATACATGCAGGCGGTGCGTTTTGGCGTGACGCTTGCCAATGAAGCGGGCATCAACCGCAAGGTCGTTTCGGTTCAGGAATGGCCAACACCAAAGCTGATCCGGCAATTTGCCGATATCGTGCCCGAAGGTCATTCGATCTGCTCGACCATGATCGCAAAAGACAATTGGGAGGATTTCGAGGCCTGTGTCGCCTCCTTCGGTGGCACCATCGTTTCGTCCGCGCCAGAAGGCAAAGGTCCCTATGGCGGGCCGATCTGGGAATTCGTGTTCGGCCACGCGCTGTTCCAGATTCAAAAGACCGAGCCCGGCCGTTCCGTCGTCGAAGGCTTCTTCCGCGATGCCGATCTGGTGGGACTTGTGCAGCGGGTGCACGACAAGGTCAGCCATTATGGCCCGATGCGCATGGAAATCCTGCGCGTTGGTGGTCAGGTGGTTGGCTCCGGCTCGCCCTATTTCGTTTACGAAAGCCCGGAACAGATGGCCACCATGGTGCGGCTGATGCAGGAGGCCGGAGCCGTGGTCTCCAACTCACATACCTCCAATGTGCGCGCCGTCGGCAAAAAGGAAATCACCGAACGCGAGATCGCCTTCAAACGTCAGGTCGATCCTTACAATCTGCTCAATCCAGGCCGCTTCGAAATCGACGACAAGGCCGATGAAAAATTCGCCATCGAACTTCCAACAGACAAATGGGATCGGCGTCAGGCATGAACGACATTTCAAACACCAAAGACCTCACTGGCAGGCTTGCCGTTTTGCCTCCGGAAACGCAGTCGATGCATTTGAGTGACGGCATAAGGCTTGATGCAGATATCTACCGTCCGGTTGGCCCCGGCCCTTACCCGGTGCTTCTTCAGCGGCAAGCCTATGGCCGTCGCATCGCATGCACCATCTGTTACGCGCATCCGGCCTGGTATGCGTCGCATGGTTATATCGTTGTGGTCCAGGACATCCGTGGTCGCGGCACGTCGGAAGGTGTGTTCCGTCCCGGCGAAAACGATATCGAGGATGGTGCGCAAGCGGTTGAATGGGCTGCAGCACTGGAAGGATCGACCGGCGATGTCGGGATGTATGGTTTTTCCTATCAGTCCTACAACCAGCTCCTTGCCGCCGCTGGCAACAGCCCGTCGCTAAAGGCCATCGCACCGGCCATGGGTCCATGGGATGCAGGTTCCACCTGGGCCTATGAAAACGGCGCGCTGCGGATGAAACAGATGGTCGGCTGGGGCATTCAGATCACCGCCGAAGCGGCACGCCGTGCCGGTGACGACGAAGCCTACGCGGCACTGATGGCTGTATCCGCCAACCTACCGGTTAACGGTCCAATTGCCGCAAAGCCCGAAATTCTGGCAAAATACCGCGATTACTCTCATGTCATGGACTGGCTTGAAACACCTGCGGACTCCGATTTTTGGGCCAAAATTTCCCCTTCAACCCATGCCGAAAAAATCAAGGCCCGCAAACTCCCCGTGCTGGTCATTGGCGGTTGGTTTGACACACATCTGGCCAGCACGATCAAAGCGTGGAAAGAGCTTTCGCACGGCGATGACGGCATATCACGGTTGATCATCGGCCCCTGGGTCCATTTCCCTTGGGTCAGCAAGGTCGGCACTGTCGACTTCGGGCCTGCGGCGGAGCGAGACACCGACATGGAGCATATCCGATTCTTCGATCAGGCTCTCAAACATAAGCCAACTACCGAAATCACCAGCAAGCCAATCTCATTCTTCGACATGGGCACAAAATCCTGGCGCGACCTGGAAAGCTGGCCTGAGGATGAGCAGACCTTCTACCTTGGCAGCACCGGACGTGCGGCGATCCGCGCCGATGACGGCACGTTGAGCGAACAGCAAGGTCTATTGGATGCCAGCGATTACATCGTACACGATCCTTGGCGCCCAGCTCCTGTAAGCGGTGGCTGTTACGGCGTACCGGCCGGCCCTGTCGACCGCCGCATCACTGACGAGCGCGGTGATGTTCTGACATTCACGACCGCGCCGTTGCAATCCAGCCTGACCTTGGCCGGAGAACCGGTGATCGAGATATCCGCGACCTCAGATTGCCCGAGTTTCGATCTGTCCTGCGTTCTCTCCGCAGTCACAAAGGACGGTAGGGTCCTGCAGATTTCGAGCGGTTATGCACATTATAGAGACGCTGGCGAGGGAACCTACACCCTGCCTCTGACAACAACGTGTTCGACCATTCTGGCGGGTGAACAGTTGCGACTATCCATTGCAGCCTCCGATTACCCCGCCCATCCGGTCAATCCCGGCACCGGTGAAGACCCGGTATCCACCCCAAAAACAAAGGCGGTGGTTACGACGATTTGCGTGTCACATGGCCCGTCGCATAGCTCAACCCTGCGTCTGCCCATCGCCAAACTTTCGGGAGTGCCGTCTTGACCGATCTTGCTGTGAGCTCTTCCAATCCAACCCCGGTCAAATGGCGCAGGGCGGCGGCCGAGACTGCTGCTCCAGCTCTCGGCGGTGTTATTTTCCTCATTGCATGGGAAGCACTGGTAACCCATTTTCAGGTGTCGCGTTTTATCCTGCCACCACCGTCGGCAATTATCGTCAAGATGGTCGATGAGTTCCCCTCGCTGTTGAGCGCTCTTGGGTTCACTGCATCGATCACCGTCTGCGCCTTTGTCGCCGCACTCGTATCCGGCGTAACCCTGGGCGTGCTTCTGACCCAGAACAAGCAGGTGGAACGTATCCTGTGGCCCTATGCCGTTGCCCTGCAGGTGACCCCCATGGTGGCGATTGCTCCGCTCGTGGTAATCTGGGTTGGCCTGAACCGGGTATGGCTTGGACTGATGATCCTTGCCTGGATCGTGGCTTTCTTTCCCATGCTGTCCAACACCGCAGTCGGCATGAAATCTGCCGATCACGGCCTGCGCAACGTCTTCAGCCTCTACAAGGCAACCCGCTGGCAGCGTTTTCGCTACCTGCAACTGCCATCCGCACTTCCCTTCATACTGGCAGGGGCGCGGATATCCTCCGGTCTTTCAGTCATTGGTGCCGTGGTTGCCGAATTTGTTGCTGGCGCTGGTAATGCCACAGGCCTTGCCTGGACCATCGTTGAAAGCGGCGCGATGCTGGATGTCGCCCGCATGTTCGCGGCACTTTTCATGCTCTCCGCCTTTGGTCTGACTATCTGGTTCATCATGGCCAAGGTGCAACATGCTTTGCTCAGCCGGTGGCATGAGAGCGAACTGGTGCAGGAGGGTTGATGATGAACGCAGGAAACACCGCTATGCTCGACATTGCCTCGACACAGGTAAAACCAATCGTGCGCCTCAGCGGCGTCGACAAGATTTATGGCAATGGCACGGTTGCTCTTCGCGACCTTAACTTGAAAGTTCAGCCCGGCGAATTCGTCAGCCTTCTCGGCCCAAGCGGCTGTGGCAAGTCTACCGCACTGCGCATTGTTGCCGACCTTGGCCAGCACACCGCAGGGCGTGTCGACCGACCGGGAGACGACGTAACCGACGCACGCGGGGAAATCGGTTTCGTTTTTCAGGAGCCGCACCTCATGCCTTGGGCAACGGTTTTCGACAATATTTTTCTGCCGCTGAAACTGGCGGGAAAATCGAAAAACGCCGCCCGTGATGACGTGCTGTCCGTCATTGAAATGGTTGGCCTGCAAAACTTCGCGAATGCCTATCCGCGCGAGCTGTCCGGCGGCATGAAAATGCGTGTTTCCATCGCCCGCGCATTGGTCACAAAACCAAAACTGCTGCTGATGGATGAGCCCTTTGCAGCGCTGGATGAAATTACCCGCAACCGCCTGTCCAACGACCTGTTGCGCATCTGGGCATCTACCTCGTCCACAGTGATGTTCGTCACCCACAGTGTTTATGAAAGCGTGTTTCTCTCAAGCCGCATCGTGGTCATGGCAGCCCGCCCCGGCCGTATCATTGGCGAAATCCCCATCGAGCGGGCTTATCCACGCGATGCCGAATACCGCCTTTCCCCTGAATATGCTGGTTACTGCCGCGACGTATCCGCGCTGCTCAACAAGGCGATGGAGTAAGGCCGATGCAGGTTTCGATGCGTGACATCGTCATTACCGCCATCGATGATGAGGCAGACGGCATTCGCTCCTACAGACTGGAAAGTACCGATGGTGAGCCTTTCGCAGCTTCTCCGGCAGGGGCACATATCGATATCCACCTGCCCGACGGTCTGGTGCGGCAATATTCGCTTTGCAATGATCCGGCGGAAACCAACTTCTACCGGATTGCCATCAAGCGTGAACCTCAGTCACGGGGTGGTTCACAATGGTTTCATGAGGCCGCGCACATCGGCGCCAAGTTGAAGATGGGTGCTTCGCGAAGCCTTCTCTCCGTATCAAGCAAAGCCGAGCGGCATATTCTGTTGGCAGGCGGTATCGGCATTACACCGCTTTACAGCATGGCCATGCATTTCCTCTCCGCCAGCAAACCATTTGAACTGCATTACTTCGCGCGTTCGAAAGAACAGGCCGCCTTTTTCGAAGTGCTTTCATCCGGCGCCTTCGCAGACCATGTCCATTTTCATTTTGGTCTGGAGACCGCGGCACTAGCACCGGTTCTGGATGGAATTTTCGCGCAAAGAGGCAGCGGTAGCCATCTTTATATGTGCGGCCCCGGCCCTTTCATGGATCACGTACGCACGCAGGCATCACGCCTCTGGGCCGAGACGGAAATCCATGAGGAACGGTTTTCCGGAGCGGCGGCTCCAGAGAATGCGGATAGTTTTCGTGTGGTTCTTGCGCGTAGCGGAACCACAATCGATGTGCCGACCAATCGCAGCATACTCGACGTGTTGATGGCCAATGGCCACGACATCGAACACTCCTGCGAACAGGGCTTTTGCGGAAGCTGCATGACGGCCCTGCTTGAAGGCGAGGCCGAACATCGCGACACATTTCTCACCCCGGAGGAGATCGCATCCGGCCAGTGGATCATGCCTTGTGTGTCCCGCGCCAAAACCGCCCAACTAACCCTCGATCTGTAATTTAGGACTGCCCCATGCCCGATTTCTGCGACGCCTTTATCCAATGGTTTGATCACCCGCTTCAAGCGAGCCCGGCAATCAACGACCAGCCGCTCTCCGGCTTGAGCGTCGCTGCGAAGGACAATTTCGACATTAGGGGCCTGATCACAGGGGCTGGAAACCCGGAATTTGCGGAGGATCAGAAACCAGCAGCGGTGAATGCGGGCGTTGTCGACACGCTACTGAAAAACGGCGCCTCCATCATCGGCAAAACGCATATGGACGAACTTGCCTACAGCCTGATGGGTTTGAACGCACGTTACGGCGTGCCGTTGAATACGGCAGCACCATCGCGCGTACCAGGCGGCTCCTCCTCCGGTTCAGCGTCTGCGGTGGCCGCTGACCTTGCCGACATTGGATTAGGAACAGACACCGGTGGATCCGTTCGGCTTCCCGCCTCCTTTTGCGGCCTTTATGGCTGGCGCTCTACCCATGGGCTGATTTCATCCGAGGGCATGGTGCCGCTGGCCGCGAGTTATGACGTATCGGGTTTCTTCACGCGGGATCGCAATCTGATGGAACGGATCATCTCGGTCTTTTGCGGGACATCACCCGACGCTACAGACATTCGTTATTGGGCACCCGAAGACCTTTGGGCTTTACCGATGGATGAAACCCGTCAACATATCCGCTCTGCCCTCCCCGACTTCGACTACAAGCTTGATACGATCCTGCCTGACGGTGGAGCGGAAGCTTCCTTAAGCGCATTTCGTCTCCATCAGGGATACGAGATCTGGCAGCATTTCGGGGACTGGATTACCCGGCGCCAACCTGCCTTTGGCCCCGGCATCAAAGAACGTTTCGCCATGGCGAGTAAAATCACCGAAGCCGAATTCGAGGAGGCCAGCGCCTACCGCGAGCGACTTCGTGCCCGGCTGGATGCACTTCTGCCGGAAGGGACAATCCTGCTCTATCCCACGGCGCCCGGCCCTGCACCTTTGCTGACAACACCGCAGTCAGAACTTGAGCCCTATCGCAATCGAGCGCTGAGCCTGATGTCGGTCGCCGGTCATGCGGGTCTACCGCAACTCAGCATTCCCTTCGGAACGGTGGATGGCGCACCCGTTGGACTTTCCCTGGTCGGTAGACCGGGCAGCGACCTGCTGCTCATCAAAGCCGCCGCCTCGTTTCAATCCTTCTGACGCGTCAGGACATCAGCATGCTGCAAACCGCGCTCGCCTTTAACGGCACTTTCACCGCACCGCACCGCGAAGCTGCCTATGCCGGACGCCGTATTCTCGATGAAGGTGGAACCGCCATGGAAGCCATGGTTGCCGCAGCCGCGATGATCGCCGTTGTCTATCCGCACATGAACGGTATCGGCGGGGATGGCTTCTGGCTAATCCACAGACCGGGCAAACCACTTACTGGCATTTCCGCCTGTGGACAGGCAGCCGGTCTTGCGACAGTTGACTGGTACCGTGACCGTGGTCATGTCGCCGCCATTCCTACGCGCAACGGCGAAGCCGCACTGACCGTCCCCGGCACCATCGGCGGATGGGACATGGCGCTTTCGATGGTTGATGACGCAAAGCGCTTTTCTGTCTCCGAACTTGTTTCAGCTGCCGTCGCGAAAGCACGCGACGGAATTGCCGTCACCGCCAACCAGTCAATCTGCACATCAGACAAATTACACGAACTTGCCGGTGTTGCGGGTTTTGCCGAAACCTATCTGATCGATGGAAAAATACCTCCAGCTGGCGCGCGTCTGCGACAGTCACGACTGGCCGATACGCTGGAAGAGCTCGGGCGCAACGGCCTGCGCTCCTATTATGACGGCGATCTCGCTCAAAGCCATGCAGCCTTTCTTGAGCGCAACGGCAGTCCGTTGCGGGTTGAGGATTTCAGGCACTATGCACCGCGTGAAGTTACACCGCTCAGCGTCACGACGCGTGAGGGCACGCTCCACAACATGGTCGCGCCTACCCAGGGTGTCGCCTCGCTGATGATCCTCGGTCTCTTTGATCGGCTGCAGGTCGAAACTGGCGAAGGTTACGACCACATTCACGGGCTGATCGAGGCAACAAAACAGGCCTTCATCAAACGCAATCGTGACCTTGGTGATCCGGCCACAATGACTGCCGACGCCCAGACATGGCTTGAGGCTAAAGCGCTCGATAATCTCGCCGCCAGGATCGACATGAACCGGGCACTGCAATGGCCGTACAAACCAGCAGAGGGCGATACGATCTGGATGGGGGCTGCCGACCGATACGGCAATGTCGTCAGTTTTATCCAGAGTGTCTATTGGGAGTTCGGCTCCGGACTTACCTGCCCCGAGACCGGTGTGTTTTTCCAGAACCGTGGCGCCGGTTTTTCGCTTGCCGAAGGTCCTAACCAGCTGGAGCCCGGCAAACGGCCGTTCCATACGCTCAATCCGGCCCTCGCGAAGCTCGCCGACGGCCGCGTGATGGCCTATGGCACCATGGGCGGTGAGGGCCAACCGCAGACGCAAGCTGCAATTTTTACCCGCCATGCCCGTTTTGGCATGCCGCTTCAGGAAGCAATCACCGCACCGCGCTGGCTGCTCGGCCGCACATGGGGCGCCAGCAGCACCAATTTGAAACTGGAAAGCCGCTTTGATACGGCACTTGTCGAAAAGCTCAAAACGGCGGGACACGACATTGAGATGATCGCGCCGTTTTCCGATCTTTGCGGCCATGCCGGAGCCGTTGTCCTGCATCCTAACGGGCTTTGCGAAGCTGCTACCGATCCAAGATCTGATGGTGCGGCTCTCTAATGGCATGACCCTTGCATTTCCTGAACCAGACGACCGGGAATGACCATGTTTGCGAATATTAATCCCTCGATAGATGTGCGGCTGCTCCGCACCACCTACCTCCTGCTTACCGAGCGCAATGTCTCAAGAGTGGCGGTGCTGCTCGGGCACAGCCAGCCCACGGTCAGCGCCTGCCTGAAGAAAGCGCGCGAAATCTTTGCCGATCCGCTGCTCGTGCGAGCCGGACAACGGCTTGTGCTGACCGAAAGAGGCGAAGAGATCAAGACGCTGATCGGCAGTGTGCTGCTTGGCCTGTCTGATGCCTTAAACGGTCAAGACCATTTCGATCCGCGTCTATCCAGCCAGAATATTCGCATTGCTGTGCTCAACTGTTTTGGGGTGTTTCTCGTCCCGGAAATAGCCAAGCGCATTCATCACAATGCTCCCAATGTCACACTCGACTTCTTTCCGCCGGGTGATAATCCTGACCTTCCCGAAGAACTTGGTGCGGGCCATGTCGATGTGGTCATCGGCAATTGGCCTGCACCGCAGCCAAGCCTGAAGTCTACCGCCTTGTTTCAATGCGACATTGCCTGCATTGCCCATCGCGATCACCCCTTGGCTGCAGGGGACGCGATATCACTCGATGCCTATCTCGCCGCTAGCCACATTTCACCGACAGCAAGTTCCAGCGCCGGGTTCAGCCCGATCGACGGGCGGTTGGCGCAGCTCGGGCTGAAACGCAACATTGCCATGTCCGTGCCCGAATATGCGATGATCCCGCCTATCGTCGGCGGCACCGATCTTATCTTCACCACGGCGCGCGCCTATGCCGAACATATGGCCGCCAACACACCTGACCAGCACCTGCAGGTCATTGATGCGCCGTCAGAGTTCGACCGCATGCATCTTTACCTGCTTTGGCACGAGCGTAACCACACCAGCATTGCCCACAAATGGCTGCGCCGTATCATCCGGGATGTCGCGAAGGAATTTGAATTCAGCCTGCACGAGCCGACCCTGTCGCCGGTACGCCCTTCCCTCAATCAGCTGCCGATCTGAGCGTCGATATAGCGTTTCATCTATACCGCATATCGGCGTCCGTGGAGTTCACTCAATACCTTAATGCTCATATGATAAGCAGTAATTATTGAAGCTCAAATATTGAGCATTTTGCAGCTGATTTCATCATCACTGCGATACAGCCCGCATGAATTTACAGCCCCGAGGATATGACGTTGTCAAATAAACATTATCTCACCCTGGACAACGTAACAGCGAGCTACGGCGACCAGACGGCCGTCGACGGTCTGACGATTGAAGTGCCGAAAGGCGAACTTCTTTCGCTTCTCGGCCCCTCTGGCTGCGGCAAAACTACGACGCTGCGCATGATTGCAGGCTTTGTCAAACCGACCATGGGACGGGTCATTCTCAACGATGAGGACATCACCAGAAAGCCGGTGCACGCCCGCAATATCGGCGTGGTCTTCCAGTCCTATGCGCTGTTTCCGCATCTGACAGCATTGGATAATGTCGGCTTTGGCCTGCGTATGCGACAGGTCGACAAGGCAAAGTGTCGTGAACGGGCGGCGGCAGCCCTTGAGACTGTGGGCCTCGGCCCCTACAAGGATCGGTATCCAACGCAGATGTCCGGCGGCCAGCAACAGCGTGTGGCGCTTGCACGTGCGCTCGTCATCGAGCCTGATGTTCTGCTCCTCGACGAACCACTTTCCAACCTTGATGCCCATCTGCGCGCCGATATGCGCAGCGAAATCCGCTCGCTTCAGCAGCGCCTTGGCATCACCACCGTCTTTGTCACCCACGACCAGCAGGAAGCACTGGCCATGTCGGACCGTGTGGCCGTCATGAGCAAGGGCATCATGGAAGAAATCGGCAAACCGGAGCAGCTTTGCGACAATCCACGCTCTGCCTTTACGGCATCCTTCCTCGGTGCCCGGACCGTTATCGAAGGCCGCAGCGAAAATGGCGTTTTCCGCGCACCCGGCCTGTCCTGCACCGGCGCGCCAGATGGCGCAACCCGACTGGTACTGCGCGCCTCACGGCTTAGAATTACTGACGAAGCCGGTCCGCTGACCCTGCCCGGCACACTCATCAACGCAGCTTATCTCGGAGACACCTGGGAAGCGGACATTCAGTCTGCAGCCGGTACGATCCGGGTGATCGTTCCCTCGGATTTGCCGCCACCACCGCTTGGCGCACCATGCAGCCTTCAGGCCCAGCCCGGCGGCGCTACCTTTATCTGACCCCACCCAACATCTGAACCGGACAGGAGTATTTGCAATGACCCTATCGCGTCGCAATTTCAACAGGCTCGTACTTGGCGCAGGTGCTGGCGTTGGCCTCGCAGCTCCATTTCACATCATCCGCCCGGCCTACGCCGAAATCAAAAAAGGCGACGAACTGGTTGTCGGCATTTGGGGCGGCGCCCAGGAAAAGATCGTCAAAGAATATGTTGAAAAGCCGCTTGTCGAAAAATACGGCTGCAAGATCAGCTACGTGCTTGGTGGTACTGGTGACCGTCGCGCACGCGCCTATGCCGAGCGCGGCCGCCCGAGCTTCGACGTCCTTTACCTCAACATCTATGAGAGCCGCCAAGCCGTAAAAGATGGCGTCACACAGGAACCGACCGCGAACGTTGCCAATTTCGAAGCGCTTTACCCGAGCGCCCGCAAGGGAGGTTATGGCGTTGCCTTCAACCCTTGCACGATCGTTTACGACAAGCGCAAGGCATCCAAGCCGATCACGTCCTGGAAGGATCTCTGGAACCCGGAATGGAAGGGTCGTATTGCTTGGCCGGACGGCCTCGGCGCGGAAGGCATTTCTGCATTGATGATGACAGCCCGTGCATGGGGCGGCACTGAAAAGGACTTCGATCTGGTGGTCGAAAAGGTCAAGGAATTGAAGCCTTTTGCCGCCATTCAGGCAAGTCAGGCACAGCTGTTTGAAATGTTCGATCAGGGCATCTGCGATCTCTCCGTCGAGTTCGGCAGCTTCACCCGCTCTTACGCGGAAACCCGCAATCCGAACATCGAGATCGCGTCTCCAACTGAAGGTCAGGCACTGGCAATGAACGTTGCCTGCATCACCGAAGGTACCAAGAACCAAAAGCTGGCAGAAGAGTGGGTCAACCTGCACCTGTCCGAGCCATGCATGCTGGCCTATGCCCGCGAAATCTATTACTCCCCGACCGTCAACAACATCACCATTCCTGACGATCTGAAGAGCAAGCTGATCGTTGGTGATGAGCAGGTTTCGCAGCTGGTTGATTTTGATTGGGACTTCATCAACGCCAACCGCGCCAAGTGGCAGTCCCGTTATGACCGGGAGATCGCCGGATGACACGGTGGATAGGACCGGCCCTTTCAGCACCGGTCACTTTTTGGCTACTCCTGTCTTTCGCGGCCCCCATGGCCGCGATCTTCCTGCTGTCGCTGCACGAATACCCTGATCCGTTTGGACCACTGATCACTACGCCGTCGCTGGCGCAGTATATTGGTATCGTCACCGACAGTTTCTATTTCCGCGTTGTGGGTGAAACCATTGCACTCGGCCTTGGCGTCACCTTGCTGACGGCCCTGCTGGGTTATCCACTCGCCTACTGGCTGGCGCGCATTCCGGTGAAATACCGGGCCGCGGCCTTTGCCATCATTCTCATTCCGCTGTTGACCAACGTGGTCGTCCGTTCGCTCGGCATCATTCTGCTGCTTGCGCCGGACGGATTGATCAATTCGGTGACTGGCCTCGTTGGTATTCCCAAGGCCGCCAACATGCTGTTCAACCATGGCGCTGTGGCGGTTGCTCTGGCGCAGGTCTTCCTGCCCTTCATGGTTCTTGCGCTTTACGACAGCATGCAGAACACCTCACCGCGTGTGCATGAGGCTGCCGAAAGCCTTGGCGCATCGCCTGCGATGCGTTTTCTGACGGTCGACCTCCCCCTGTCGCTGCCCGGCCTGCGTTCCGGCCTTGTCATCGTCTTCCTGATGGCCAGTACAGCCTATGTGTCCGCCACCCTGCTTGGCGGCAAGAAGGTCTGGACGACAGGCATGCTGGTCATGCAGGAGGCGATCAAGAACCTCAACGCCCCACTTGCCTCGGCGCTTGCCGTCATCATGACCATCACCAGCCTGGCGTTTGCAGCGCTATGCGGCATCGGCATGAAACGTCTGATGCCATGGCTGAACGAGCGCGCCAGCAACCCGGTATTCCTGCCGAATATCGTTGTCAGGCTGGCAGATACCGTCGGTTTCGTGATCGCCCGCCTTTTGCTGGTGGCATCGCTTGGCCTGCTTCTCTTGCCACTGGTGCTCGTATGCATCCAGAGCTTCAACGATGTGCCACAGGCAACGGCCGCCGGTTTCAAGGGCTTCACACTCAAGTGGTATTACGCAGTTCTGTTCAACGGTGCCTATGCGGACGCTTTCTGGGTTTCAGTTCAGCTCGCCACGGTCTCGGTGCTGGTTGCCATTGCACTGGCGCTTCCGGCAGCATTTGCCCTAGCCCGCTTTCCGTTCAAGGGGCGCTCCGTCCTGATGACATTCTGGATGCTGCCACTGTCTTTGCCGCATGTGGCAATTGGTGTCGGCATGCTGAAACTGCTGCAAATCTATCTGATCGTGCCGCCGTTCCTCGGACTTGTGGCAATCCACGTCATCGTCATCCTGCCGTTTGCCATCACCCTGCTCACCACCTCGGTCATGCAGCTTGATCGTTCGCAGGAGGAAGCGGCCGCAAGTCTGGGCGCCGACCCTTTCAGGATGTTTTTCCTGATCACACTGCCAGGCCTTGCCCCGGGTCTGTTTGCAGCAAGTCTCGTCGGCTTCCTGCTGAGCTTTGGTGAAGTAACGGTCACCAGCTTCCTGACCACGGCACGCCTGACAACCCTGCCGGTTCGTATCTACGCAGAATCAACCTTCAGTCTTGAACCGACAGCCCATGCAATCTCCGCAGTGCTGATTGTGTTCACAGTGATGGCCCTGATCCTGGTTGGTCGCCTTGTCCGACTGGACAAACTCTATGCCCGCTAAACGGTAACGGCGAAAAGGAAGCCCACATCATGCAACAGGTTTTCAATCCGCCTGCGGTTCCCAAACCGTTCGGAGCCTATAATCACGGTCTGCTGGTGCCTCCGGGCGCCAGCCTGCTGGTCACCTCCGGGCAGCTCGGCATCGGTCTGGATGATGTCATTCCACGCGAAGTCAGCGAACAGGCAGAACTGTGCTTCAAGGCAATAGGTGCAATTCTCGAGGAGGCGGGCATGAGTTTTGCGGATGTAATCCGCATTTCCGGCTTCGTGACACGCCGGGAAGATTTTCCAGCCTATATGGCCGTGCGCGATCGCTTCACTCTGGATCGCAAACCCACCTCGACCTTGATCGTGGTGGGTGGCTTCACGCGTCCGGAATTCAAGGTCGAAGTCGAGATTACCGCCGCAAAGATATTTTAAGGGAAAAGTCCCGCTGTTCTCAGCGGGAATACAATTCATCCAGCGAAAATCCTTCGAATTCGCGCAGCAGTTCGACGAAACCTGCCACCTGATGGCGGCAGATGATCTCGCCCTTTTCTGCAGTACCCTTGGTCGCGTCACCAACCACACCATGTGGGTTCAGGTCATGGGCAAGCCAGGACAGTACATGCGGCGGCGCTGGTTGCATGAATTTCGAGCGGCTTTCAGCCTTCGACACGAAGTTCTGCGCGTTTTCCATACGCACGAGCTCAGGCCGGAAATGCAGCATCAGCGACGTTTCCACTTCGCCGCCATGAATGCCGAATTGTCTCTCATGCTCACTGATCAAACCATCCGGATGACCGAAGCGGCCCCAATGAGTGCAGATAACCGCCATCTGGTGGCGCACCCGCAGCTCCCTGCCAACAATGCTCATGATGTCTGCATTACCGCCATGGGAGTTGACCATCACGAGTTTGCGGATACCGGCTTCCGCAACTTTGGTTCCGATGGCAGTCCAGGCTGGGATAAGAATTTCGGGGCCAAAAGACAATGACCCCGGACCGTAGACATGCTCATTCGCCTTGCCGATCTCCTGCGTCGGCAGCACGAGTATGTCGAGGTCGTCAGGGCGCTGTATCTTCAATTCGTCAAGCATACCATTGGCAATGGCAACATCCGTTGCAACGGGGAGATGTGGCCCATGCTGCTCAGTCGAGGCAAGTGGCAGGATGGCTATGGTTTTTTCCGGCGATAAATGAGCAAAATCGTAGGTATTCAATTCATTCCAGTAAAACGGCTTGCTCATGTAAATCCCTCTGATTGTTTTGCGATCATCGTTAGAAGATTAGCCGGGTCTCGAACAGCATCAATTTGCGTCCACCTTGTTGCTTTTCTGCGAACGCCCCCCGACGGTTTGAAGTCTGCTCACCGCACCTCCATATCAAACAGCAATGAAGCACATGCGACCAAAGGTATCGTCCGCCTCTCAAAGTTGAATTACATTCTTGACGGAAAATATCATGTTATGTAGGCCCAAGCAGGATCAGGTAGAGCATGCGCACCGCCCACGCTCCAAATTGAAAGTATTCGTTATGTTCGTCCAATGCCGTTTGAGAGATGTTTCAGCGCGAACCAGAATGTCTCGCAGGATTGTTGTCGGTATCATCGCGACATTGCTGGCCAGCATGTCTGCCGCTCCAAGCGCCATCGCCCAGGAACAAAAAGCGCTGCGCATTGCCTTGGCGACGAGTATTTCAAATGAAGCTGTTGAGATTGCAGCGAAAGAGGCCGAAGCCAAGGGCTTGAAGATCGAGATCATCGAGTTCAACGACTGGAACACCCCCAACACGGCGGTTGCCGATCGCGAAGTCGATGCAAACCTGTTCCAGCATATTCCGTTTCTGGAATTCACCAACGCAAATACCGGGCACAATCTGGTTCCGGTCGCCCCGGCATTCAGCACGCCCTTCGGACTCTATTCCAAAAAATACAAAACGCTTGAAGAATTGCCTGACAATGCCCGCGTGGTTTTCTCCGGGGACCCCGTCAACACCGCCCGTTCCCTGTTGTTGCTGCAGCGCGCGGGCCTGATTGAACTGAAGCCCGATGTTGGTCACCGCGCGACATTGGAAGACGTTGTCGTCTGGCACAAACCGCTCAACATCGTGCAGCTTGATGGCCCGCAGATTGCCCGCGCGCTGGATGAGGTCGATGCCGCCGCCACCTATCCGACATTTGCCAAACTGGCAGGTCTTGACCCGGCATCTGGCCTGATCTTCGAGAACGACCCGATTTATGCGTTCCAGTTTGTCACGCGTCCTGACATGAAGGACGACGCAAACCTGCGCAACTTCATCGACATCTATCGCGGCTCGGATGCTGTAAAGGCAAAGCTGCGCTCACTATATGGAAATCTGGTCTCTTTCCCCTGATTGAAATGACAAGGCATAGGCCTTCTGGATTGGAACACTAGCATGCATGGTGAATACAAGGTGCAGGGCGGTAAGCTCGTGGTCGTGGATATTGATAATATCAACGACCGTCTGACGAACGTGCAGGTGCACGGCGACTTTTTCCTCGAGCCGGCCGAGGCTCTGGACGATATCCGCACCTCACTGGAAGGGCTACCGGTTATCTCGACCGTTGAAGACATTGTTGCCGCGATCAGAGCCGGCCTGCGCCCTGGCGCTGAAATGATCGGCTTCAGCCCTGAGGCCGTCGCAATCGCTGTGCGCCGGGCGCTCGGCGTCACTGGCACTTGGCGGGATTATGAATGGCAGATCATCGAGACCCCTGCGCTTCGTCCGGCCATGCATCTTGCCCTTGATGAAGTTCTGGCAAAGGAAGTGGGCGAAGGCCGCCGCGCCCCTTGCCTGCGCTTTTGGGAATGGGAACGTCCGGCCATCATTATTGGCGGTTTCCAGTCACTTCGTAATGAAGTGGACATGGAGGCTGCGACCCAATTCGGCGTTGAGACCGTACGTCGTATCACGGGTGGTGGGGCAATGTTCGTCGAGCCCGGCACGACCGTGACCTATTCACTCTATGCACCAGCCGAACTCGTTCGCGACATGAGTTTTGCAGACTCCTATGCCTTCCTTGATGACTGGGTTTTGAAAGCTCTGAACTCCCTGGGAATTGATGCGTTTTATAAACCGCTCAACGACATCTCCAGTTCCAAGGGCAAGATCGGTGGCGCTGCACAGAAGCGCTTCACGTCGGGTGCCGTTCTCCACCATGTCACCATGGCCTACAACATGGATGCCGACAAAATGGTGCAGGTGTTGCGCATTGGCAGGGAAAAGCTGAGCGACAAGGGCACAACCAGCGCAAACAAACGCGTTGATCCCCTGCGCAGCCAGACCGGCTTACCACGCGAAGAGATCATCGAGCGGATGAAGGAAACCTTCCGATCCCTCAATGGCGGAATTGCCGGTGGCGTTTCTGCGGATGAATACGCAGCGGCCGAAAAGCTGGCAGCCGAGAAATTCTCGACCGACGAATGGCTGCGGCACATACCCTGAAATCATAACTGGCCATGACATCATGACTGGGCCGTCGGCCCAGATCATTCATTCAGGAGAGTTGCCTTGGCACAGATGACGGTTGGCGCCGCAACCACAAACGAGGATTATCTCAACCGCCGGGCCGAACAACTGGTCATCGAGGGTTATCGATTCCTGGCCGGATTGGCTGATAGTCGCACCAAACTGACTTCACAATCAGTACTGCGTCTTTATCACGACAATCTTGGCGAACCTGCGGGCGCGGAAGCTGCCGTAGCTCTTGAACGACTTGTCGCCGCACTAAAGACTTTTCGAGCTAGCCCACTTGCCACCTATCCGCCAGGTTCACGGTTTATCAGTCCGGACGAAGTTCTGGTGCTCGGTATTATCGCGGGGATTCAGCATTGGGATGAGCAAATATTCCGTGTCTGCCTGAAACAGCTATGCGCCGAAAGCGATCAGATCAAGGTGGCGGCGTCTGCCGAGACCTTTGCAATGGCCTTACACAATGCCGGCATGATCCTGGCACCATTGCCATTCAGCTTAAGAGCCCGCATCGTCAGGCAGTCTGAGACACGCCGACAGAAGGTGCCAGCCTCCATCACCCTGCATTGATTTCCGCTCACACCTGGAAGCTCATTCACCTCGAATTGCGATTTAACCTGATAGCTTGGCGGAAATGGCCGGTATTCTCAAACCCGACGGCCAATTGCCACTTGTGATACCTCCCGCTCCCATCAACCGGGCAGGCACACCCGATGAAGTGGTTTCCTTGCAACCCGCACGGCTGTTGATGGTCGGTTAGCCGGCGTTACAACAGGCCTTTCCAGACATCGAAATAACACCAGGGCCCTTTCGGGCCCTGTTTTCGTTTTTAGAGGAACAGCCTTGGTACGATCAGCGAAATCCAGGGGATGTAAGTCACCAGGAATAGCACTGCGAGCAACGCAAACAGGAATGGCCAGCTTTCGCGGATGTAGTGGCCGATTTTCACCTTGGCGATCGATATGGTGATGAACATCATCGTACCAACCGGCGGAGTAAAGCCGGCAATCGTCAGGTTGATCGACATGATGATGCCGAAGTGTACCGGGTCGATGCCCATGCCCAAGACCACAGGCACAAAAAGCGGTGCCATCAAGATCATTGCAGAACCACCCTCAAAGAACGCGCCAACAGCGAGCAGAATGAGGTTGATGACAAGCAGCATGATTAGCGGATCGGAGATATTCGTCGTCAGGGCTGTGGCTACCATGGCGGGAATGCCTTCCCACGTCAGGTAGGCCGAGAACACAGTCGCCGCGCAGATCAGGAACATCACGCCCGCAGTCGCCAGTGTAGACTCCATTAGAATGAGAGGAATGTGCGACCATTTCAGCTGGCGATAAACCAAGGCACCGACAAGCGCCGCATAGATCACGCAAATCGCGCCAGCCTCGGTTGGGGTAAACAGGCCATAACGCAAGCCACCAAGGATAACGATCGGCAGAAACAGGGCCCAACTGGAATCCAGCGCCTGACGGCCGATCTCGCCCCATGAGGCCCTGCCTTCTCGGCTAGGCTTGTAGTTGCGCTTTTTCGAAATGATCGCAACGGTAATAGCAATCGCTACATAGATCAGCAGCCCCGGCAAATAGCCGGCAAAGAAAATCCGCGTAATCGAGACATCAGCCACAAGCGCATAAAGGATCAAGATGATACCGGGCGGGATGATTGGCGCGATACAGGATGAGGCGGCGGTTACCACAGTGGAAAAACCCTTGTCGTAACCAAGTCGGGTCATTTCAGGCACGATCATCTTGGTGGTCATGGCCGCGTCAGCATTGGCAGAACCCGAAGGCCCGCCCAGCAGCATGTTCACCAACACATTCACCTGCGCCATCCCGCCAGTGTAATGGCCAACCAGCACGTTCGACAGCTTCAGGATTTTATCTGTAATTCCTGAATAGTTGAAAATGACGCCCGCACAGGTGAACAACGGAATTGCCAGATAGGAAAACGCCTCCGTATTGGCCATCAGATTGGTGACCATCGTGTCGGTCGGCAGCAAAGTGTTGATGAACACGAAGTAGAAAGCCGCAGCACCCATCAGTGACAAAGCAACCGGAACACGCAAAAGAAACAGCGCAAAAAGGACGAAAAGCGGCAGGTAGGAAGTCAAGCCCATGTGAGCCCCCAGACGCTCCCAATGGAGCAAGTAATAACGGGATGAAGAAGGTCGCAGCACATGACAGTTACATCTGCTCTTCCAGATCAACAGATGGCAGTTCCTGCCCTCTGAGGAGCATCACCAGAAAGCGGATGCTGTAAAATGTCATCAGACCAAACGAGATGGCCGGCGCGAGATTGATCCAGAAATAGGGAATTTCAAGAAACGCTGTACGACGAATCCATCCGGACATCGCAAGCGTTGCAGCCAGATAAAAGAAATACCCACAGATCACGACCATGATGATGTAGCTGATGATATGCGCAATATACTTCGGGCCGGGCGCGAACATATCAACGACCAGATCCACCGCGATCATCGCACGCATTCGAAACAGCAGTGACAATCCAAAAAAGACGGAATAGCCGAAAGCGATATAGGCAATTTCTTCAGTGAAAACCAATGAGTTACCCGTCGTAAAACGAATGATGACATTGGCCGAAATAACCAGCACCATGGTGGCAAATGCGACCATAGATACCGTCACCTCGAATTTTGAGACGAGCCCAGCTAACCGGTTCATCACATGCATGATCTTTACTCCATAGATAAACGATGTCCGGCAGAACCGGACATCACGATGAGTGCGTGGAGGAGATGGGAACTTACTTGATGATGTCGTTCATCTTGTCGTAGACGCCAGGCGTCCACTCAGGAAAGGCATCCGGAACCTTCGCAGCAGCTTCAAAGAAGGACGATTTGTCCACGTCATTGAAGCGGATGCCCTTGTCTTCAAGCGTCTTGCGGAACTCGGTTTCAAGCGCTTGGATTTTCGGGATACGCTTGGCCGATTCAGCACGACCCACGGTATCGAGAGCTTTCTTGGCGTCATCAGGCAGGCTGTCATACACCTTCTGGCTCATCAGGATTGAGGTGGTGGCAACAACGTGACCGGTCAAAGATATATTGGGACGGGTTTCATAGAGCTTCGATGAATAAAGCAACGATAGCGGCGCTTCCACGCCATCCGCCACACCCTGCTCAAGGGCGCTGTAAGCTTCAGACCATGCGGTGTTGGTCGGGTTTCCACCAAGGGTCTTGGACACTTCGTTCCACATCTTGGTTGGGGCATTACGGATCTTCATGCCAGCCGTATCGGGACGAGCCTTTACCTCACGGTTGGAAAGCAGATGGCGTGTGCCGAAATAAACAAGCGTAACAACACGTAGCCCCTTTTCGGAAAGCTTCGCTTCCATGTCCTTGACCGTGTCAGAGTTCCACAGCTTCTCGATATCCTCAGGCTTCTTCACAAGATACGGGGCCATGAAAGTCGAGAAGTCAGGCACATAGTTGGACAGGTGGCTCGGATCGGAATCCTGCAGTACCGGCGCACCACGCGAGATGGTGTCGATCATGTCGACCGTCTTGCCCAAAGCTTCCGACGGGAAGATTTCGACCTTGAGTGTGCCATTGGACGCAGCTTCCAGCTCCTTGGCAAACTCCTGCCAAAGCGGGTAGGTTTTGTCCTGATTGGACACCACCATGTTCATGCGCAGCAATGTCGGCGATTGCGCGAAAGCAGGCAGCGCACAGGACATAGCAAGGCTGGCAGCAACGCTCGCCGCAAAAACTCTACGGGTGAATTTCAGCATATATTTTCCTCCAGATGGACGTGTCGTGCCTCCCCGGCACGGTTAAGACGATCCCGACCTGTGGTCCGTGTGCGGCTGGCTGCTCCTCCAGCACCGCTCACTCCTCCTCGGCCTCAGTCATATATCATGCATCATATTCTTTCAGCGTCAAGTCCGCCAACAGCCTGCAAACGCGTGTTATTCAAACAAAGTGGCCTGCATCGACGGTTTGGCGGAGACAGCATCCAACCATGACGCGAGTGCGGGGTAACGAACTCGCCAAGCATCCTCGGAAAAACGGAAATCCAGATATGTCAGCGCACAGGCAATCGAGATCGCCCCAATATGGAAGCGGGACAGTTCACCAATGTTTTGCTCCAGATGCGCCAGTGTCTGGTCAATCGTGCGCCTGTAGAGCCGGAGACGCTCAGGCGATTGCTGTTCTACAGGACGCAATGTTTCATGGCGGCGGGGGACTGCCGCGTCCATGATCCCGTCACCCAGGGCCTGTTGCAGCAGCGCCTGCCAGCGCGCACCGCTCTCAAACGGAAATAGCTTTGGACCATAGGTTACATCGAGATATTCGCTGATCAGCGGGCTGTCAAAAAATGCCTTTCCGTCGTCCAGCAGCAGGGCCGGAACACGGTTCATCGGATTGACGGCAGCAAGCGTGACATCGTCAGACATGGCATTGACGGTAACCAATTCAAGCGGCACATCGAGTTCGTGCGCAACCACCCTAACCTTGCGGGAATAGGGTGAAGGCACTGCATATAGAAGTTTCATGCGGTTTCTCCGGGCGTGAAAAAGTGTCCGCCGATGAGGTCATCGGCGGTTATAAAATCAGAAATCCAGGATTGCTCAGACGGCTGTCTTGCGCTCGGCTTCGAGGGTCCGGACCATTTCCTCGCCCCAAAGGATATCTTCCTGCATGGCGGCACGGCTTGCCTGTGCGTCTCCGGCTTCCAGCGCAGCAATCAGGTCATAATGTTTGTGATTGTCACCCGAAAGCTGACGTACCGGCATCCGGTCGTGGAAGGTACGAAGGAACGGGCCCATCAGGACCCACATATTTTCACAGATGCTTTCGAGGATCGGCAATTGCGCAAGACGCAGGATTGCAAAGTGAAAATCGCGGTTCAAAACACTTGCTCGCTCAGGGCTTGTCGCAGCGGCCTTGATAAATTCAGCGTTGATGGCTTTCAGCGCCTTGATATCTGCCTTGGTGGCCAATTCTGCTGCACGTCCTGCTGCAACACCTTCAAGCTCGACGCGAATACGTTGCACCTCCCGCAAACTCTGCGGGGAAAGATCAGGAACCTGCACAGATGTGGCAGCGCGCATTTCCAGGGCCCGCTCGCTGACCAGACGGAAAATCGCTTCGCGTACCGGGGTTATGCTCGTGCCATATTCTTCGGCCACGCCTGAGATCGTCAGGCGTTGGCCCGGTGCATACTGGCCGTCCATAAGTGCATTGCGCAAATTGCCATAAAGCTGTGTCGACAGGTTTTCCCGCGAAATAGGTTTCTGGGCCAATCCGGCATCCTTTCAGGCAACGAAACAAATCATATATGATCTAACATACTTCTCTATGACCTGGGTAGCTCGACCAGTTCGATAAGCACGCCATGTGGATCACGCATGTATAACCCCCGCAAACCGGCCGCTATACCCTCGGTAATCTCTGTCAGTTCGCCTTGCTCAGATCCGCCATTCCGGAGAATGTCATCGCGCAGCGCCTCGACATTTTTTATACGCAGGCAGATATGTGCGGCACCCGGCTGGCTGCTACGCGGCACGGATGGCGTGTCCTGTTCATCAAACTGGATGAACTCGATATGGCCACCATGGCCATAGAGATGCACGAGCTTCACCTGCGCATTTGGCACACCCATGAAGCGTGAAATCCATGGCTGACGTCGTTCGCCAATCGGTTTCGCCTCAAATCCCATCACATTGGTCCAGAAGGCAACCGAGCGCTCAATATCGGGGGTAATCCAGCCGGTATGGTCGAGGCTGGATTGTCCCCATTTTTCCAGATAGGCCTGATCTGTCATTTCGAAAAAATTTCCTGACGGGTTGTGTAGGGCGCCAGCCGGTCCCAATCGAGTGCGAGACCCGCACCTTTGCGTCCAGTGGCAATGATGTTTCCGCCTTCGATGACCGGAGGTGACAAGAAAAACTGGTCGATCGGATCGGCCCCGACCTCCGGCATGATCATTTCGACACAGCGAACCGCATCAAAAGCCAATGCCAGCTCAGCGTGAAGCGCTGCAAAAACATGCGGAATGACGGGCCTGTCAAAGGCGCGAGCCACCGCAATTGCCTCTACTGCACCGGTAATGCCGCCACTGACCGAGGCATCGACCCGGAGAATACCGCCAGCATTGGCAAGATCACGAAAGCCCGAGAGATCGATGACGTCCTCGCCCACCGCCAGCGGAATGTCGAGCCGCGAGGACAATGAGGCGATGGCATGCACCTGCGTTGGTGCGAATGGGTCTTCAACAAAAGCACCACCAAGCTTTTCCCCCAGCCTGCACCAGGGAAGCGCCTGATCAATGCTGGTCCACGACCAATGCGCATCAATCCCAAATTTGACACCTGTTGGCAGTGACGCAGCAAGAGCCTCCATGACAGCCTTGTCAGCCTCGAAATTTAGCCCATCAATCATGCATTTGATGGTCTTGAACCCGCGGGCAGCGAGATTTGCGCCTTCCGTGGCAGCCCGTTCCGGCGTCATGCCGTAACCGATCACCGGCATGACAGGCACCTTGTCCCGAACGGCGCCCAAAACAGTGGAAAGCGGTTGGCCAACCGACACGCACCAGGCATCCCAAAGCGCAATGTCACAAAGGCTCATTCCTCTGACCATGGCCGCACGCGGTGCAGGCGTTGGTCCCAGTGCAAGTTTACGCAACCGGTTTCGATCGGCCGCCTTTTCGCCCGGATAATGCCGGGCCGCCTTGGCCACCAGATCAAAGAGCGGCAGACCACGATCATAGCCATAAGCGTAACCTTCCGACCCGTCGGAAAGCACCAGCTTCACAACGACATAATCCCGTTGTGCGATGGTAACAGGACCGAGTTGAACCGGTTTTTGAAGCGGGATGCAGACAGACCTCGCTTCGAGTTTTGCAATTGTCGTCATCAGCTTGCCACGCCCAGATCAGCGCTTTCGGTGAGGAATGCATTGGCTGTCATGCCGCCATCCACCATCAAGACGTGGCCTGTCACAAAACTTGCTGCTTCGGACGCCAGGAAGATTGCCGAACCCATTAACTCATCTGGCTCGGCCCAGCGTGCCAGAGGCGTGCGGTCGATGACCTGCTGCTCAAAAGTTCCCGTCCCCAGCACCTTCTTGTTCATGTCAGTCAAAATATAACCAGGGCCGATCGCATTGACCGTGATGCCAAAGGAACCAAGCTCCGCTGCCAAACCACGTGTTATGCCAACCACCCCGTGCTTGGCCGCAACATAGGATATGACGCCGGGGCGCGAACTGATGGCCATGACCGACGCTGTGTTGATGATACGGCCGTATTTCTGCTTGCGCATGTGGCGAATGCATTCACGCGCCACGCCGTAGAGCGAACTGAGATTGATGGAAATGACCTTGTTCCAGTCATCCATGTCATGGCTTTCAACCGGCTTGCGAATAAGAATACCGGCATTGTTCATCAATATGTCGAGCCTACGATTGCGCTCAACAATACCGTCGACAGCGGCGGCAACCGCTGGCGTGTCAGTCACATCAAAGGTGATGGCTTCGGCACTCCAGCCGCTGGCCCTCAAGCTCTCGACCGCAGCGTTGGCGTTATCAGCATTGATATCGTTGATAACGACGTGCGCACCTGCCGAGGCAAGTCCTTTGGCAAAGGAAAAACCAATGCCACGACCAGCACCGGTTACCAATGCAACGCGGCCTTTCAACGAGAAAAGTTCAGTCCCTGTGGTCATGATCAAGCGGCCTCGATGATGGTAATGGCGCGGGCGATATCGTCAGCCGAAATCGGCTTTGCAAATTTCTTCATATGCGCGGCCTCTGCAGACACGGTGGCGATGGTTTCGACAACCGAATTCGACCGCTCGTCCAGACCAAGATCCGCCAGTTTCAGCGGCAGTTTGGCGTCACGATAGAAATCGTACATGTCGGCCATGAAGTTATCATCGCGGTCCTCAAGCACAAGCTGCACCAGCAGGCCGTAAGCGACCTGATGACCATGAAGTGCGTTGGCGATACCGGGTACTGCTGACAGTCCACGCGTCATGCCGTGAGACACGGAAAGTCCGCCACTTTCAAAGGCAAGCCCGCTCATCAGAACGCAAGCTTCAACCAGTGCTTCAAGATGTTCGTCCGGTTCGCCGCGCTCAAGCGCGGCATAAGCGGCGGTGGTGTGTTCACGCACAGTATCATAACATGCATGAGCGAGCGCCAGCGCAGAGCGCGGTGATGCCGCGCCAAACACGTTGTTACCCTTTGCGCCGATGCACTGCTCAACCTCAAAACGTTTGACCAGCGCATCACCAACGCCTGCCGACAGCAATTTCAGCGGTGCCTTGGCAATGATAGCTGTATCGACAAGCACCAGATCAGGGTTGGCACGGTTCTGTTCCACGCCAACCAGCTTGTGGTCGCTGTCGTAGACAACGGCAATATGACTGGTGGGAGAATCATTTGAGGCAACCGTCGGAACCGAAATGAAAGCGGCCTTCAGCGCCCTTGCCACCAGCTTGCCGGTATCGATGGTTTTGCCACCACCTGCAGCAATCACCACGTCATGTTTTGCATCGGACACTTCCTTCACCAGTCGCTCAATCTCGGCATAGGTGATTTCGCCGCCAAAACGCAGACCTGTCACACTAACGCCTGCCTCCTGCGCACTGCGGGTGATGGTTGGGCCAACAATTGCGTTGACATTATCATCGGCCAGAAGGATCGCGGATGTTCCAAATCCCGCAAGTTCCTTGCCGATGGCTGCAAGAACGCCTGGCCCCTGAATATAGCGGCGTGGTGCTCCAAAAATAATCATGCGTTTTCTCTCCGGATATTCAAAATATGTTCGTCCGGGACCTGCCGGACAACGAAATCAATGAAAGGATCTATCTGGCCGGTCAGCATATGAACGCCCTCGTGGACAGTCGCGCCGCGTAGGCGCGCTTCTTCCAGAAGCCGCGTAACGGGTGGCGACATGATGACTTCGGCAACGATGCTGTCACGCTCCAGCGTATCGGGATCAAGCGGCAGCGGATCATTATCATGCATGCCAAGAGCCGTGCCATTGACCACCAGATCGAAACCGGTGCCATCGGCCTTGCCAACACTGACAGGTGTTGCCGGATACAGTGCCCGCAAACGGTCCACCAACGCTTGCGCACGGGCTTCGGTACGGTTGCTGATAACCAACTCGCGGACACCGGCCGCCAGAAGCGCATCGGCTATGGCAACAGAAACACCGCCCGCGCCCACCAAAAGCGCTTTCTTGCCAGCTGGGTTACGCCCCAGACGCGATAGACCGCCCGTAAAACCCTCACCATCGAGTATACGACCGACCAAGGCTCCGTCAGCATCCTTGCGAACGACATTGGCAACACCAAGCAATGCGGCAGGGCCTTCAAGCCTGTCGCACAACGCAGCAACGGTCTCCTTGTGAGGGATTGTGATAATCGCACCGGGCACACTTTCGCTGATGCGCAGCGCATTCATCACGGCGACGAGATTGTCAGGGTGGACCTGCCAGGGCACCAGCACCGCATCCAGCCCACGCTCCGTGCAGCGGGCATTAAACAGCTGCGGAGTCCGCAAATGCGCAGACGGATACGCAATATGAATGAGAACTTGCGTTCTCCCGTTAATCTCCATCAGCGCCTCCCTCGCATTGTCATCACGTATCATGCATGATATTTGATTGTCGTCAACGCAAAAGTCTTTGGGAGGAGCAATGAAGGCAGTTGTATTACACGCACCACATCATCTGGTGATCGAGGATCGAGATATGCCCGTTCCAGGCGACGGAGAGGTGCTGGTCCGCATTCATAAGGGGGGAATCTGCGGCTCGGACATGCATTATTACCATCATGGCGGCTTCGGGACAGTGCGCATGAAGGCACCGATGGTGCCCGGACACGAACTTTCGGGCGTTGTCGAACGCCTTGGCGCAGATGTTTCTGGAAAAAGCGTCGGTACATCAGTAGCAGTCAATCCGTCGCTCGCCTGTGGAAAATGCAGCTACTGCGCGTCGGGCATGCCACGGCACTGCTCCAATATGCGCTTCATGGGCAGCGCCATGCGCAACCCACATATTGATGGCGGTTTCCGCGAATATGTAGTGGTTCGGGCGGCGCAGGCCGTGCCGGTCGGGACACTTGCAGGGCTTGATGAAGCAGCCTGCGCAGAACCATTGGCAGTATGCCTGCATGCGGTATCGCAGGCACCGGATCTGCGGGGCAAACGCATTCTTGTCACCGGTTTCGGGCCAATCGGCGCACTGACATTCCTTGCTGCAAGACACGCCGAAGCAGCTGCAATCTCTGCGACCGATGTTGCCGACATGCCGCTTCGTCTGGCAGCGCAATTGGGGGCAGAAAAGACTTGGAACGTCACAATGCCCGGTGTGATGGAAGAAGAATACCGCGATCGGGGGCAGTTCGATGTGGTGTTTGAATGCTCTGGCAATCAGGCTGCAATGCAGACAGCCATTGGCGTCACCAAGCCCGGCGGCACGATTATTCAGGTAGGGCTTTTGCCTGACGAGATAACCACAGCCTTTAATCCTGTCGTCACCAAGGAAATCACCTTCCGGGGATCATTTCGTTTCGACAGCGAATTTGATCTGGCTGTCCGGCTGATCTCAGACCGCACCATCGATGTGCGACCAATCATTTCCCGCACCTTCCCATTTGACCGCGCTGACGACGCTTTCGCCTTCGCCCGTGACCGACAGCAGGCCATCAAGGTCATGCTCGACTTTGCATAACAACAGGAAACCTTATCCCGTGACACATGATCTTCGTTCCCGGCTCACTGATCCGAGCCTGCTTGCAGACAAGGCGTTCATCGCTGGCCAGTGGGCAATAGCTGACAGCGGTCGCACACTGGCTGTCGATAATCCCGCAACGGGCAAGGAAATTGCCACAGTGCCCGACATGGGTCGCGCGGAGACAGCGCGAGCAATCGACGCGGCATATGTTGCCCAAAAGAAATGGGCAGCCCTGACCGCCGGTGCGCGCTCCAAGATACTGCGCAAGTGGTTTGAACTGATAATGGCCAATCAAGAAGATCTGGCGATCATCCTCACCACGGAAATGGGCAAACCACTGGCTGAAGCGCGCGGCGAAGTTGCCTATGGCGCGGCCTATGTCGAATGGTTTGCCGAGGAAGCAAAACGTGCTTATGGCGACATGATCCCGGGCCACGCCGATGACAAACGCATCATGGTCATCAAACAACCGGTCGGCGTGGTTGGCTCGATAACCCCGTGGAATTTCCCAATCGCCATGATTGCCAGAAAGGCTGCTCCTGCGCTGGCGGCAGGATGCACATTCATCTCCAAGCCGGCAAAACAGACACCACTTTCAGCATTGGCACTGGCGGTCCTCGCAGAGCGTGCCGGCGTCCCGACCGGCGTATTTTCTGTACTGACCTCCGCCTCAAGTTCAGCAATCGGCGCCGAATTCTGCGAGAATGAAAAGGTCAGGAAACTGAGCTTCACCGGGTCCACGGAAGTTGGTCGCATCCTGATGCGTCAGGCCTCGGACCAGATCAAGAAACTGAGCCTTGAACTTGGCGGCAACGCACCATTCATCGTTTTTGACGATGCCGATATCGATGAGGCCGTCGAAGGCGCAATCCTTTCGAAATTCCGCAATGCCGGGCAAACCTGTGTATGCACCAACCGCATCTATGCCCATGACAGCATCTACGACGCATTTGTCGAGAAATTAGCGAAAGCCGTGGCAAATCTGAAAATCGGCGACGGCCTGCAAGAAGACATCAAACTCGGCCCGCTGATCGACAAGGCAGCTGTGGCCAAAGTCGAGGAGCATATAGCCGACGCCCTCTCAAAAGGCGCCACACTGGTTGTGGGCGGCAAACCCGATGAGCGTGGTGGGTGTTTCTTCCAACCAACCGTCCTGCGCGACGTTCATCAGGGCATGGCTGTTGCACGCGAAGAAACATTCGGACCGCTCGCTCCGGTTTTCCGGTTTAGCGATGTCGACGAAGTCATCGAGATGGCCAATGACACAATATTCGGGTTAGCCGCCTATTTTTATGCTCGTGATCTGTCGCGTGTCTTCAAGGTGGCAGAAGCACTTGAATACGGCATCGTCGGCGTCAACACCGGGCTGGTATCCACCGAAGTCGCACCGTTTGGTGGCATTAAACAATCCGGCACCGGCCGCGAAGGTTCGAAATACGGCATGGATGACTACATGGAGCTAAAATATATCTGCCTGGGTGGCATCGGGAGCTAAACGTTTCTATTGTCACAACAAAAATGGCGATCTCCCAAGAGACCGCCATTTTTTCAAGCCCGTTTTTACGGACCACGGGAGATCAGACCAGACGTGATGCCACGTCTTCAATACCGGCCGCATCAAGTTTGTAGTGGCGGTAAAGATGGGTTGGCGGGGCAATCAGGCTGTATTCATCCATGATACCGTGACGCACCAATCGAGCCGCACCCGGGTTTTCCGCCATCACTTCAGCGACCGCGGAACCCAGACCACCAAGAATATTGTGCTCTTCCACCGTCAGGACGACTTTGGAGGCTTTGGCCGCCTCAAGAACCGCCTCAACATCGAGCGGCTTGATGGTGTGCATATCGATCAAACCGACGGAGTAACCCTTGGCGTTAAGCGCCTGCATGGCCGCTTTCGCGCCATGTACCGGCATGCCGCAGGCAATGATGGTGAGGTCCTTGCCGATAGCATGAACCTTCGCCTTGCCGATCTGGAATTTTTCCGTGTCGTCATAAACAACCGGATCGTGACCACGATGGGTTCTGAAATAGATCGGTTCCTTGTATACAGCAGATTCCAGCAAAAGCTGCTTGTACTGCTGACCATCAGAGGGTGAGATAAGCGTTAGATCCGCGATGGCCCGCATGGTGGAAATGTCTTCCGTGGCATGGTGGGACGTGCCGTAAAAGCCCATGGAAATGCCGGTATGATGCCCGATCAGCCGCACCGGCTGCGCGCAGTAGGCCACATCCATGCGAATCTGTTCGCATGTCAGCAGACCGATGAAAGACGCGAAGGTTGCGACATAGGGAATAAGCCCGGTCGTCGCCATACCAGCGGCGGCAGACACCATGTTTTGTTCGGAAATACCGAACTGAACAAAACGATCGGGGTAACGTTCCGCGAAGGCAAAAAGGCCGTTGGAGTGCTGAAGGTCGGCAGTGCCTGCAGCAATGGGATGGCCAGCTTCGACAAGTTCAATCAGCGCATCGGACAGCACGGAAAGCGACGGCGCCTTCTTGTTGAGATCGCGATATTGCCAGGATTGTGGGTTCTGTGGGGCGTTCATTATTGGACTCCATCTAGAATGGTCTGGCGCGCGCGCTCTTCATCATCCGGGGCAAGCCAACCAAGATGCCAGCCAGGCTCCGTTTCCATGTAATCAATGCCCTTGCCTTTCAGCGTCTTGGCAATGATGCAGCATGGCTTGGTACGCTCGCGGTCGGCCTTGACCTCACGGAGTTTTTCGGTGAGCTCAACAATGTCGTGGCCATCGACCACATGCACTTCCCAACCGAAAGCACGCCACTTTTCATCCAGTGGCTCGATTGCAATGACATCGTCCACCTTGCCATCCAGCTGATAGCCGTTGCGGTCAACGATGGCGATGACGTTGGACAGGCCGTGGCTGGACGCGTTCAATGCCGCTTCCCATACTTGGCCTTCCTGCATCTCGCCGTCACCCAGCAAGACAAAGACGTCGAAATTCTGCTTCTGGATCCGCGCGCCATGCGCCATGCCAACACCATTGGATAGCGCATGGCCGATAGAACCCGAGCTGAAGTCGACACCCGGCACCTTGCGCATGTCGGGATGGTCACCCAAAGGGCTGCCAAGACGCGTATAGTCGTCCAGCCATTCTACGGGAAAGAAATCAAGATCAGCGAGAATGGGAAACAGACCAACCGCCGCATGGCCCTTGCCCATCAGGAAACGATCACGATCAGCCCATTTCGGCTCTCCACGCCGAATATTCATCACGTCATAATAGAGTGAAGAGAAAATCTCGGCGCATGAAAAGACGGACGAATAGTGTCCGACCTTGGCGATGCTGATAAGCCGAATGGTCTCCAGTCGGACGAATTTCGCCCGCTCCTCGAGACGGGCAATCAGCTCCGGCCCCAGTTCGGTGTTCTGCATAAACATATCTCGCTTTTGTCGTTACGAGGCACGCCCCGACCTCCGCCATTTCCGGCGGCGCCCGAGCCAGCTCCTCCACTGTGGCCCCTGCCGTTCAGTGAAAAAAACATACGAAGAAAAATATCATGCGTCAAGCATGATGCATCATATATGATACGAGGTGATGATTTACCTGAGATCCACCACTCCTGCGTGACAGGAGGTTGGGGGTTAGCGCTGCAGACCAACGAAACCAAGCAGCCGCTTCAGCCAAAAACTCTATTTTCAGCGATGTCGCAAATTGGACAGTAATTTGTCGTTTCCGGCATTCCAATTTGGTCCCAATAAGACGAGATTGCCGCCGAATTTGATTATTCGGACTGGTTCAGCAACGACGCTGAAACGGTTCCGTCAGACTGGATTATCCCTTTGTAAAAACATCAGTATTTACGACCAATATGTCGTTACCTGTTTCCGGCAATGTCCAGCTTGATCTGTGTAAAACCCGATGAATGCCAATGTTTGCAGGTACTCATCAGCCTTCCCATATCCTCCCCCCTGAAATGAGATACTCATGTCTATGCAACTCCTGGCAAAGGTGTTGGCTCCGCTACTCGGCCTTTTTATTCTAAGTGTCGGAAATGGCTTCCTGTCATCGCTTACCACCCTGCGGCTTGACGCCAGCGGCGCATCCGCCAACATGGTTGGCATTGTTTCTTCAGCTTATTTTATCGGCCTCACGATCGGCGCTCTGTTCCACGACCGACTGATCGTGCGGATAGGTCACATTCGCGCCTATAGCAGTTTTGCATCGCTGGGCGTCGTTAGCATCCTGATGCAGGCACTGTCCCCGGACTGGACCGTCTGGATCCTCGCGCGTCTGGTGTATGGCTGGACGACAGTTGGTATTTTTCTTGTCATTGAAAGCTGGCTGTTGCTTGCCGCCGACCAGAGTGTACGCGGCCGTCTGCTGGCTTTGTACATGATTTCATTTTATGGCGCTGGCGCTCTCAGTCAGGTGCTGCTTGGATCCGTTGCAGGCCTGGGAGAAACTGCACCGTTCATCACCGCAGCGATGCTTGCCTCACTCTCGGTCCTGCCAATTGTGATCTTGCCGCGCATAACACCAACAGTAGAACGGGTGGAAGCACTCAAACCATCCCGACTGTTTCAGATGTCGCCGAGTGGCGTTATCGGCTGCTTTGGTTCTGGTGTCGCAATTGCGGCAATATATTCGCTTCTGCCGCTTTATCTGCAACATACTGGCCTGCAGGTTGAAGAGGTCGGTCACATGATGGCCAGCGTCATCCTAGGCGCTATGGTGCTGCAATATCCAGTGGGACGCTGGTCTGACCGGCAGGACAGACGTATCGTGCTGATCACACTGGCATTCATTTGCCTGTTGTTGTGTGCTGCCATTTTGTTGCTGCCACATACATCGACGACACTCATGATCACCATGTTCCTGTTCGGCGGCGGCGTGTTTGCCATCTATCCGGTATCGGTCAGCTTTGCGGCCGACCGCGCCTCATCAGAATCGCTGGTGCCAATCATTCAGGGTCTGTTGCTGATAAACTCCCTTGGTTCGGCAATCAGTCCAATCGCCATTTCGCCCGTCATGAACCATTTCGGCGCGTCCGGCCTGTTCTGGTCACTGGCTGTTCTCAACGTCGGCCTGATATCATTCTTCTTTTGGAGACGTGGTGTCCGCCCCGAATCGAACCATGTTGCGCCATTTGCAGCAACAACCGCGATGACGCCGGTTGGCGCGGAACTGCGTGTCACCGACGAAATGATCCAAGGCGTACACGACAACGAGACTTGATCGGTGTGAAGATGCGGCCTGAACATTCAGGCCGCATGCTTGCAAAAGTTTATTCGAGGTCAGACCCACCAATCCCGAGTGTCAGGCCAACGCCTTGCACCTCATTCAAAACGGTGAGATCAAAACTTTGCCGTCATGTTAACACGGAACGTACGTCCCGGAGACGGCATAAGACCAAGCGTCAATGCGTCCATGTAGTAAACGTCGGTAACATTATCGACGGCGAGGTCGATATTGACACTGTCATTGACCTTATAGCTCGCGAACAGATCAAGCAGTGTGTATTTCGACCAATTGACAACGGTCGTATAACCACCGGTGTCATTGTTGGTCATGGTTCCCCGGTCGCCAACAAAAGTCACACGTCCACCAGCTTCCAGAGCCTCTTCCATTAGCCGGACACCGGCTGTCAGCGAAGCGCTTTTGCGAGGCGGCAAATGCAGCTGGGCATAACCGTTCTGAATGCCGGAAGATCGGCAATTTACGCCAAGATTCAACTCTTCAGCACAAAACTCGGTCTTGTCGTAAACCGTGCCACCGATATCGAAGTAGCCCCACCCGACGTCATAACCGATCGACGCCTCGTAACCGCGAAACAAAGCGCTATCGATGTTCTTGACGGACACATCCGGGTAGTTTGTACGGGACAGATAGTCCTTCACATTATTGTTGAAATAGGACGCCTTGAACCGCACCTTATCCCCGCCAAGCAGAACATCCTCCTGAAGAACATTGATACCGATTTCCGTGTTGCGTGAATGCTCCGGTCTTACGCCAACCAGCGGGTTGGTATTGAATGAAAACCCGGTGGTCGATTCAAACAGGCTCGGCGAACGGATCGCTTCCGAATATTTCGTGTAAAACTGGATGCCGTCCCACGGCTCGAGCGTTGCGCCGATCATCGGCGCCCAGCCGCTGTTTTTCTCTTCGTTATGCAGGGTGGAACCATAATTGGTGTTGTTGTCATAAGACTGCGTCCACGTGTAACGGATCGCACCATCGAACTTCAGCCAATCGGTGGGTTTCCAATCGACGGCAGTAAATGCACTGGCTTCCTTGCGCCATCCGTCACGCGAGGCGAGCAATCCATTGGAATCAATATTCACATGACCGGATGGCGGTTCAATGGTCTCATACACAAAGGATCCGCCAACTGACACACCGACTTCGCCCCAGTCCGTGTCGATCTCAGATGTGTTGACGACGTCGAAACCGTAGCGTTTGGCGATATCCCAATAGGCCTGCGGCAACTCCAATGTTCCGCCGAAAGGAAAGCTGAAGGCATAAGGCGTAACAATCTTGGTGTCGGTGTCTGTCATCCAGAGGTTAGCTTTGAGATCGATCAGATCGTTTTCTTCCGGGTTCCATTTGTACCCGGCACGGTATGTGTTGACGGAAACCTCACTGAGAGGTGCCTGCGTTGCGCCATCAAAACGGATGATCACCGACGGCATCATTTCACCAAACATGCTGTGATACCGCATGTAGCTCATATCAAAGGTGTGGCCGCCGTCCAATTCCAGTTTCGACTTCAGCATATAGGACGTGTTATCCTGAGAGGTATTGAGAACCTCCTCACCGCCTCTATAGCGGTTCAGGCCATTTAGAGAGAAAACCGTATAGTCTGTAATCCGGTCCGGAGTGCCACTTCGTCCCGGACGAATAATCGTGTCATAGGATTTTTTCAGGACGGGTGTCCTGCCCCGCGTTCCGGCAAAATAGTTACCGTTCTTGCGTCTTGCATAGGCGCCGACGACCTCGAACATGTCATTGCGTCCGGCAATTGCGACACTACCATTGCCGGTGGTCGGGGTAAGAAAAGCAGGGCGGTCCAAACCGTAGGGGCTGCCCGAGAGCAAGTCATCAGGAATAGTATCGACGGCGCAGGGGGTGTAGTTGCAACCGGTAATGAAGCGGGACTTTGCCAAGGGCGGATAACCACCCGGCGTGCCAACGGCTGGCGGTGTGGTCGTATTGCTCATCAAGCCACCACGCACCCGAATACCCCAGTTTTTATCACCCTTGATAATATCGTCTGCATTGATGGTTTCCATGCGTACAAGGCCGCCGGTTGCGCCAACACCATAGACGCTGGCAGAGGGACCTTTTTCGATAACAACGCCACCAATCATGTCGGGATCAACATAGTTGCGTGAGGCGACGCCAGAATAACCGCGGTAAACCGTGTTCTGCTGCGTGGTGCCATCAACAACCACGGGAACACGGCCAAACCCCTGCATACCGCGAACGTTCACGTCGACAGCACCGCTGTTGCGGTTATCCCCGGTCAGAACACCCGGCGTTCCCTTGATAAAATCGCCAACCGACGATCCGCGAAACCGCTGAACCTTCTGTTCACTTAGAAACGCGCTGCTGCCGGCGTTGCGATAATTGGCATCCTCGTCGGCCAATACGCCAAGCGTTGCTATGCGCCCTGTCTTGCCGACGATCGTGATCGGATCAAGCAGTATTGAACCACTCGCATCGACGGGACCAGTCGCAGCACTGTCGCCGACAATCAACGCTGCAGAATTTGCTCCACTCAAACGGATGCTGACGCCGGTACCGGCAACAAGCTGCTGCAAAGCCTGCGATGGCGTGTAGCTGCCAGCAACAGCAGTCGAGGTTTTGCCGTTGACCAGCGCGGAAGAGTAGCTGATCTGCCAGCCGGTCTGGCGGATAAAGGCATTGATGGCGGATGACAGAGGCTGTGCAGGAATGGAGAACTTGACGGCATGATCGGCAACCAGCGCGGCATTCTGTTGAGCCTGTGCAAACGTGGTCGTGCCGGTAAAAACAAATCCCAGAACAGTGGATGCCATCAGCAGCGACACCACGCGCAAACGGCTTTGCTGTCTGCCAGCGGTCTTTGCAACGCCGCCTTCAAAATTCTTATGCCCCATTCCCAAACCCTTCTCATCAATTCCAAAGGGCCCTGCTCACATCATGTTGGCATGGGCCTTCGTATTCTTTGACGAACGAGGTGTGGCGAGTCGGAAAAAATAGTTGAGAATTTAACGAAGGATTATGATCCCGCCCGGCAGACGCGTCATGGAGACACCTGCTGCATCCGCGAGTGTCTGGATTGCAGCCTCAACATTGTCGAGACGATAGTTACCGGTCACAGCCAACTGGTCGTGACGTTTATCGACCATAACGACCGTACCTCTGTAGTAACGCTGCAATTCACTGAGCACGCGGGAGAAGGGTTGGTCTTCAAAAATAAGGCGGCCATCGCGCCATGCAAGCGCAGTTGATAGATCGGCCGGAGAGATGGCCGAAAGCGATGCTCCACTGGCAAAAATCATCTCGCCGGGGCGAAGATTGGCTTTCTCTGGCTGATTGCCGACACGGCGAACCTCGACAAGCCCGTGTTCCAGTACCACACGGTCGGCCTCATCGTCGCGACGCACCGAAAACGCCGTGCCCCTCACTTCGACTTCACTGTAACTTGCCACTACGCGAAATGGATGGGCCGGATCTGGCTTAACGTCAAAAAACGCCTCTCCCTGCAACAGCTTGATATTGCGCTTTCCATCAGCAAAATCGACGGCAACCGCAGACGCGGTATCCAGCGTCATCACCGATCCATCCGGCAGCGTCACGCTAGACCTGTCGCCAACGGTGGTGAGGTAATCAGCCTCCCACCGCAACATCATCACCGGATATTGCCATATACCGATGGCCATCACAGCGGCGGCCGCCATGGCAGCAAAACGGCGCGTCCAGCCAAGGTTTTTTGTTTTGACCTCCAGCTGCGGCACGGGTGTTGCCGGAAGGCTCTGTACTGCCTTTTTGAATGCGGGCGCTCCCCACATCTCTTCAAGTTCGCGATAATGCTGCGCGTGAAGCGGGCTCGTCGCAATCCAACGTTCAAAGGCAGCTTGGGTCGCCGGATCAGGTGTTGTGTTGCGCAGGCGGGCAAACCACTCCAAAGCGTCATCCACGATGGGATTATCGTGTTCGAAGCCGCTCTGGTTCATATCCTGATCGTCGTCCTGTGGTGCCACTCAAGCCGTCCAATTGATGCTGTTTTCGCGCCTTTTATATATGAGACGCTCGACGCGCTGAAATTCAGCAAAGAAAGTTATCCCGTTTTCAAAACCGGGGAGTTATCGACTGTCAAAGCGGGCAAGCGTTTCGCGGCAATGGGCCATGGCAAGCTTGAGGTCATTGAAAACGGTTCGCTCTGAAATATCGAGATGTTCGGCGATCTTTCGGTTGGACCACTCTTCGATCCTGCTCAGTCTCATCACGGTCTGCGTTCGCTCAGGCAATTCACTCAGCGCCTTTTGCAGCGCATGAAAACGCTCCCTATCCAATATTGCCGCCTCAATCGACGGCACATTGTCAGGAATGGTCTGCAGAAAATCGTCGCTCACACCATCGGCTTCATAGGTCGAGCGCATTTTGCGATGGCGCTGGTGATCAAGAGCCAAGTTGCGCGCGGTCTGGTGAAGGAATGCTTCAATATGGTCTATTGAGCCGTTTTCTATCGCCCGCCGGGCACGCAGATAGGCTTCCTGCGCGACATCCTCAGCGATCTGTGGATCACCAACGATCTTCATGACCGCCCAGATCAGGGAGCGTCGGCGAGACTGGAAAATTGCATTCAGGGCTGCGGACAAATCAGCCTCCCGCGCCCTTCAAATCTGTAAAGCCAAACACTACTGCACATGTCAATTTCGCCTGAGACGCTGGACGGCTTATGCGTTTGCAGCACCCGCGCCACAGGGCTTAGTCAAGGTCAAATGGGATTGCAACCATGCGAGACGACGCTGAAACATGCGCGTTTAGCCCCCCGCTAAAAAAACATGAGTATTCTACACATATTTTCTATTTGATTTTACTGCATGAATCGCGGTTCGTTCAGCCACAGCTGATGCTTCATGATTGGTGGCATTTTTTTGGAATGATGAATAAAATTTTCGTCATCGAATTGCATGTGGTACCGGCCTCCGCACACGATGCTGGAAAAGCGAATGTCGCAGCTGTGCATCCCCATCATTTCGTAACACGCAGTGACGGGGATGCAGTTCTTTCAAAGCATTACCTATCTCATGGGAAGATCAAAACTCTTCCCAGCTATCGGACGCCGTGCTGAGTGCCGCATTGCCGGAGAAGGCTGACGCCACCTTGCGTGCAAGATTACGTGCTGGTGATGCCGCTGGAACGTCGCGCGCTTGTGCTGGACGAACAGCAGCATATTGAGAACGGCCAGACAGTTTGAACTGCGCCAGAAGCGCATTCAGCGATGCAGCATCACGGGCAAGGCCGTGGCTGGCTGCGGTGGATTCCTCTACCATCGCCGCATTCTTCTGGGTGTCCTGATCCATCTGGTTTACCGCAGTGTTGATCTGCTGCAATCCGGAGGACTGTTCCTGTGCCGATTCAACGATTGCGTTGACGTGGCGGTTGATCTCCTGCACCTCAGCGACAATCGTTTTCAAGGCTGTACCGGTTGCGCCGACAAGTTCAACCCCGTTCTGTACCTGCTGGTTTGAGTTGTTGATCAAAGCCTTGATTTCCTTGGCCGCGTTTGCGGAACGCTGCGCCAATTCGCGCACTTCCTGTGCAACAACAGCAAAGCCCTTGCCGGCTTCGCCAGCGCGTGCTGCTTCAACACCTGCGTTCAGTGCCAACAGGTTGGTCTGGAAAGCAATGTCATCGATGACGCCGATGATATTGCTGATCTCGCCCGAAGACTTTTCGATCTGCTCCATGGCGGCAACGGCATTTTGTACAACGGTGCCTGACTTTTCAGCACCGGCCCGTGTCCGGCTGACCAGCAACCCGGCTTCATGGGCACGGCTGGCCGCATCTTTGACGGTCGTTGTGATCTGTTCAAGGGCTGCAGCTGTTTCTTCGACGGAAGCGGCCTGCTGTTCAGTCCGTTTGGCAAGATCGTCGGCGGCAGATCTGATTTCAGACGAACCGGCCTCAATGCTGCTGGCATTCTCAGCAACCTGTTCCAGCGCCAGCTGCAACTTGCTTGCTGACGCATTGAAGTCGCCGCGAACTCCATCCAGCACAGATGTGAAAGGCTGTTCGATGCGATAGACGACATTGCCGTCGGCGAGATTGCTGAGGCCTTTAGCAAGGTTTTCAACGGCAAACTTGACCTCGGATGCTTCGCGGGCACGCTGTTCTTCCCGTTCAACGCGCTCCTTCTCCGACAGACTGCGGTTTTCATCGGCTTGCAGTTCAAGGCGGGCCCGTTCAAGGGCATTATCACGAAAGACTGCAACGGCTTCGGCCATTTGGCCGATTTCATCCTTTCGTACGAGGCCGTCGATGTCTGAACGAACATCACCGGCGGCCAAAGACGCCATGCGTTCACGCAACCGTGCCATCGGCGCGGTGATACCTTTTTGAGCAATGGCGAGGCTGGTTGCAATCGCGATTGCGATGCCGGCCAACAAGGCGCAAGTCGTGTAAAGGATTGTTTGTGACACTGAATTCGATAGTTCTTCGCCACCTTTGGTCAAAGCTTCGGCCATAACGACATTGTTGGCACCGAATTTCGGTGACAGGTCAATCACGGCTTTGTCGAGCATCGCGGAAAGTTTTTCGACCTCTGCAGAGTTCCCCTCCGCATGGGCTTTCAGCACCTGATCACCAATCGATTTCAAATTGTCGACCAGAACGAGGATTTCGTTCATCGCCTCTCTACGAGACGGCACGAGGTCTGCCACCTGCGCAAGGCGCCCACGCGCGCCAGCAAGTTCCTTAGTAAAACGCTCGGAAAAGTCCTTGAAGGCGGGCGATGCTGGATTTTGAGCCAGCGCACGCGTGAGCCAAGTCGTCGCGGTCCAGGTTCCTGCTGCGCCACGGGGACCGTAGTTTGCACCAAGGCTTTCATGCTGGAGAAAGCCGAAATAGGCCGTGTTGGCCTCGGAAAACTTCAAAGTCAGGTGCATCAGACCAGCAAGTGAAATGAGGCTGAGAATGGCGATCGCCATAAGAAATTTGGTTTTGATTTTTAAATTTTGGAGCATCGGAAAAAACCTCGGTGCGGGGCAGAGGGACTAAGCGTTTGGCGTCAGGCATGTGAGGAAGAAAAAAGGAAACCGCCTGAAAAGGCGGCGCACATCATGCGCGCTGGTGACCAGATTTGGTCGCTATGTTCCAAGCCAAAATGCTAGGAGAAGAACAATAAGAAAATCTTACTTTTTGCTGCGCTGCAACATCAACGTCGAAAAAAAACTATCGTGATAACGGCGATGATCGACATTTTCGTCTTTTCGAAACCACAAAACCCGACAAAGCCGAGAATATTCTTTCCTATGCACGGCAAACTGACGGTTATATCGAACTCATAAGGTCCGATATGGGTCGCGTGCAAATGAAACCGCACAGGCTTAAAACAAAACCACCCCACCCGGACACGCCGGGTGGGGTGGAGTTGTCATCAAGATTCGTCAACCGCTAAGGCTGTACGACAATCAAAACTCTTCCCAGCTATCGGGAGAGGTCTTCAGCGCAGCATTGCCTGCAAATGCAGCCCGAACTTTGCCACCAAGCGCACGCGCCGGAGAGGCCGCCGGTTTATCGACTGGGGATGCCGGGCGAACGTTGGGAGAAGCAGAGCCATATCCATTGTCAGACAGCGTGAACCTGGACAGCAGCTGGTTGAGCGACAGCGCCTCGCGTGCAAGTCCGTGGCTTGCAGCCGTGCTTTCTTCGACCATCGCAGCGTTTTTCTGCGTGTCCTGATCCATCTGGTTAATAGCGGTGTTGATCTGTTGCAAACCGGATGACTGTTCCTGAGAGGATTCTGCAATCGCAGCAACGTGGCGGTTAATCTCCTGCACTTCAGCAACAATTACCGACAATGCATTGCCGGTCTCGCCAACCAACTGCACGCCCTGCTGTACTTGGCTGTTTGAGGTTGTGATGAGGTTCTTGATTTCCTTTGCAGCACCCGCAGAACGCTGCGCCAGTTCACGCACTTCCTGCGCAACAACCGCAAAGCCCTTACCGGCTTCACCGGCACGCGCGGCTTCTACACCGGCGTTCAGCGCCAACAGATTGGTTTGGAAAGCGATTTCGTCGATGACGCCGATGATGTTGGAAATTTCTCCTGCAGATTTTGCGATCTGCTCCATAGCCGCGACGGCCTTCTGAACCACCTCGCCAGACTTCTCGGCGCCAACCTTTGTGCGGCTGACGAGCTGGCCTGCTTCCTGCGCACGTTTTGTCGAGTCCTGAACCGTCGTCGTGATTTCTTCTAGTGCTGCAGCGCTCTGCTCAACAGCAGCCGCCTGCTGTTCTGTTCTTCTGGCCAGGTCATCAGCGGCGGACTTGATTTCATTTGCGCCAGCATCGATACCGCGCGCATTCTGGGCAACCTGGTTGAGCGTCGTCTGCAGCTGTTCTGCAGCTTTGTTGAAGTCGCCACGAATACCGTCAAGATTGCCAACGAAAGGCTGTGCAATCCTGTAGGTGACATCGCCATGCGCGATCTTAGAAAGAGCTGTGGCCAGATTATCGACCGCAAACTGCACGTCTCGCTCTTCCTGTTCTTTCTGCTTGGCGCGTTCAATTCGCTCTTTTTCAGACAGCGAACGATTGGCTTCCGTTTCATTCTCAAGGCGAATGCGCTCAATGGCACCTTCACGGAAGACCTGTACGGCAGCGGCCATCTGGCCGACTTCATCCTTGCGGTCCATGCCGTCAACGCCTGCGGCCGTGTCGCCATTTGCCAGCGAAGCCATCCGTTCGCGAAGACGGGCAATCGGCATCGTGATGCCACGCGACGAGACGTAAAGGCCAAGTGCAATCAGCAGACAGGACAGAATGACAATGCCGGTAATGCTCTTGAAAATCGTACTGTTGGTATTTGCAGTAAGCTCGTCGCTACCCTTGACCATTCTCTCTATGAGTTGCTCGTTACCGGCACTGATTTTTGGCGAAACTTCGCCCAGCTTCTTGAGGAGCTCCAGCGCCATCTTCTGAGCATCTGCAGTTTGTCCTGCCTGCATCAGTGCAATAGTGCGTTCTCCGACAGCCTGTACCTCTGCAACGCCGTTAAGAATGTCACGCGCCGCATCGGCGCGCGATGGAATAAGCTTTACGATCGTGTTCTGGCGTTCTTCAAGCTGCTTGCTGTCACCACGGAACGTCTTGACGGCGTTTTCAAAATCGCTGCTGCCAGCTTCATTGAGAGTGGCACGGAGAACCTGCATGCCCAAGGCATTGAGGTTACCGCTGGTTCTGGCGTTCAAGACCGCTGCAACACCGTTATTGGCGATGAACTCACTATAATTATTATCAGTGTGTTTGTATTGCAGGCTGACATAACCCAGGCCAGACAACGAAACGATACTCATCAAAGCAATTACAAAAACGACTTTTGTTTGTATCTTGGCATTTTTCAAAAACGACATATAGACCTCAAGCCAGACGGCCTCGAAACCGGCCCTACGGGGGCAGTTTGTGAGCACATGATAAGACATTGCAGGTAGGTGGGCCCACTCATCGGGCGACAAGCGGCAATGCTGTTGGCAACTGCATCATGCAGGGCAAGAGCGTGATCCGATTGTTCTACCGGCTCCAGCCTTGAAAGCGGGAACCTGCAAATTGTACATTTTGCGAAAAGTTTAAATTAAGTATTACTTTATTCATACAAACAATCATGGAAAGAGATTAAATCCCAATATTTCCAGTTATTTAGTTATGGCAGTTTGTGAGACGCACGGAAGGCTTGAACATCAGGAGGTCAGGCTCGCGGAGCGGCTCGACCGTCTTCTCAAGGTCGTCCGTTAGTTACGGGATATTGTGATGTCAGTGTGTCTGTCTGCATCGCTCCAGGAGATTGCGAAACGAGACGGGCCAACTCGTCGTCATTGAGTCCCATCCCTCTTATGCAAGAACCAAAGCAAGCGCTCCGGCGATGCCAAAAGCCGCATCAATATTTGCCCTTCATGTGTGTTCCCAAACAACAGTTTTTCGATCTAGAAAAATACGGCCCGTGAAAGGCTTCTCAGCGCGCCCACTCGTAAAGCCGCGATAGCATCTGCGTAATCTCCCGTCCTGCATCGGTCAGGGTATAAGTTGTCCGGCGGGGAAAGGTCGATGTGGAGGACCGGGTTACCAATCCCCTTTCGACAAAACCTTCGAGCCGCTCCGTCAGGACTTTCGGGCTAATCTTCGGCAGCGTCTCCATGAGTTCTGAAAAACCGAATTCACGATCGGAGAGACGCCAGAGGATCAACGCACTCCAGCGGTGTCCGAGAAACGTCAGCCAATCCTCAACCGGGCATTGCGACACATGGCGGGGTGCCTGTTTCGTGCCCACTGCCTCACCTCGCAGTCCCTGTTCTTCCCATTTGGATAGTTCAGTTGCCATCTGCTTTATCTGCCATCGGACCAATCGATTCGCCGGAACATAAATTTTTCGGCCTGACATGCAAAGGCGCGACACTAATGGGTGATAACACAACAATCCGACCGGGCGTCATGATCGTCGGCGGATATGGCCATGTCGGCAGCCAGATCGCTCGCCGTCTAAAGAAAGCCGGTCACTATGAGGTCTGCATCGCCGGCCGTGATGAAAACAAAGCCAATGCCATGGCCACGCGTTTGGGATGCAAAGCAACACAGCTTGATGTGCGCGATCCACAAACCTGGAGCAAAGCACTTGCCGCAATTAAGACGGTTGTTGTCTGCATTGACCAAACCGACACCGGCTTCATCGAACATGTTCTGACGAAGGGCTTGCGCTATATCGACATTACTGCCGACGATACGTTTTTCAGAGACGTCGAGCAGCTAGCCCAACTCGCCAGGGCATCAGGCGGAACGGCGCTTCTGTCCGTCGGTCTCGCGCCGGGCCTCACCAATCTGCTGGTCAAGGCCTGTGCCGAGAAACTGGATGACGCGACGGATGCGCGTATCGGTATCTTGCTCGGCCTTGGTGACACGCACGGACCAGCTGCCATCGACTGGACACTTCAGAATTTCAAACGCGCACCCATTGAAAAACTGCATTTCGGTAAAAATGACCGCCCGCACCCGGCAATGGAATTCAACTTCGCAGATCAACACGTGCTTCGCCGCACACGCGGTATCGGCAAGGTTAGAACATTGCTGACCTTTGATAGCGCGACTCTAAGTCGGATTTTATTCCACCTGCTGCCAGTCATGACAAAGAGCGCGTTTCTCCGCCGCCTGGTCAGCAAGAGCATGATGCACATCAGGCTCGGTTCTGATCGCACGGCTCTTTCAGTGGTGGTGACGGGCTCACGTAGTGGCCGCGAGGCCACGGCCACCATGTCACTGGAAGGAAGAGAGGAAGCGGCGATCACTGCGTTGGTCGCTGCAAACACCGTGCAGTTACTTACTGACACACCCATCGCGCCCGGCGTATGGCATATCGATCAAGTCGCGTCGATCGACCACTACAGCAATTGCCTAGCCGCCGAGGGCGTAACTTTCTCAGTCGTTGCGTAACACAACGCAATCGGTTTTGGACGTTGAGTGTGAAAGCAGGGACAGATTCTGTCCAACAAGCATAGCTGTGGCACGGAGAGCTATGTGGAGTTTGATGCTGATCTACACCCAAAACCGCACGCCCCGTCGTCAGGTTCTTAATCGGCAAAAATAGCGGCTTTTGCTTCGATTGCGAAGCTCAACGTCCAAATCCATCCGAAATGGCTGGTTCAATCCCAGTTCCAGCCTGCGAGAATCCAGTGTCATCGGTGTAAAAGCCAGAGCGCAACATATTGAACACACGCAGATGTGCTCTGGCCTGTTCCGATCAGCGCTTAGCAGTATGCGCCGTGTATTCCCGCGACAGCAGATCGACGACCTTCTCGATAAATTCCGGATCAATTTTTCCGACAAAGTCGATCCGCGGCGCTTTGCCATCGACGCGCAGTGTCGCAAACACCTTCCCCTTACCGTCGCGGAGTTCACGTGGACGCTGGGTTTTCTGTTTGGCAGGCGGGCGGGCCGAAAGTCGTTTGAACAGCAATTCAAACCGCTGGTCGCTTTGCGATGTGCCGAAACGATCTGTGCCGATCTCGTCCATGGCGTTGCCCTGAGCGGTATCACTCTGCAGCATCTCACCCAACTTCATCCAACGATCACGGCCGGCCTTGGGAGCAGCCCCGATAATAGTGATGAACCGGGCTGGCACTTTTTCCACCACCTGCATGAGGCGGGAGAGTTCGCTTTTCTGAACCGAAAGCGCGTCACCGATCACCTTACGATCAAACCCGCGCTCCGCGAGGTTTCTGGCAAAAATTGCTCTCTCGATGAAGGAAAGATTACGGCGTTCGGCATTTTCCTTACCCTGCGCCAAAACCAGCTCATCATCGCTCAAAGAGCGAATGATTGCCTTGACCGGCTGCCCCAGTTTAAGCGCCGCACGAATACGACGGTGACCATAGGCCGTCTGGTAACGACCTTGTTTTTCCGGATGCGGACGCAGGAGAACCGGCACCTGCTGGCCACTTTCGCGGATACTTTCCAGCAGCACCGCAAAGTCTTCATCATCTACACCCGCCACACTCAGACGGTCCTCGACGAATGAGGCATCGATCTGCGCTGGATCAACGGCCAGAACGTGCTCGCCGTCGCTCATGGCCTGGCGCAGCGCCCTCGCCTCTTCGGCTTCACGGGTCATTGAACCAAGCGACAGGCCCATGGCACGAACTGCACCAGAGGCGCTGCGCGCCGGTGCATTTGTCTCTGTATTGCTGACCGGAGCCACTGGTGCGGGGCTGGCAGGTTTGACTTCCGGCGCAACAGCCGGTGTTGTCGTAACAGGCAGAGAGCCGCCAAACAAAGCCTTGAGTTCGGTTTTACGGGAGTTTCCAACCATCTTCGTCAGCCTCCTATCGGCCCCATGCGTCGTGAACGAGTTTCTCAATTTCCGCATTGACCGCATTCATCGCTTCCTGCGCGCGGTCGTAGGTGGTGCGGGTAAAGTTTTCGCGGCCCACTTCATACAGTGTCTGCTTGGTCAGGCCTGCATCGGAAACAGCTGTGGATTTCAGCATCGGCGCGGTCAGAACCCGATCCCCAAACAGCGAACGCATGAAGCCGACAATCTGTGTTTGCGGTCCATCATTCGGTTCAAAACGGGTAACGAGATAGCGGAGGAAGTCAAAGTTTAACTCCCCGCCAGCCTCACGCACCACGCCCAGCAAATCCGAGGTCATGAACAGAAACTGGTTCATCGATGCCACATCCAGCATCTGCGGATGGACGGTAACGATAACGGATGTGGAGGCGCACAGCGCTGACAGGGTGAGATATCCGAGCTGCGGCGGGCAATCGATGACCACCACTTCGTAATTCAGCTCCACGCTGGCCAGAGCGGCCTGTATACGGGCAAAGAACAGCGGCCCGCTGTCTATGCCGCTGTGGCGGCGTGTCAGCGCCTGTGGCGTCTCGTGCTCGAATTCCTGCAGTTCGATATTTCCAGGGACCAGATCAAGCCCCGGGAAATATGTGCCGCGGATGATCTGCGAGAGTGGGCGGGCCTGATCGTCATAACGAATAGCGCCGTACAGCGTATCATTGCCGGTCAGATCCAGCTCCGGCTGATAACCGAACATCGCCGACAATGATGCCTGCGGATCGAGGTCGATGGCGAGAACCCGGTGACCGGTCAGCGCCAGATATTGCGCCAGATGAACAGCTGAAGTGGTCTTGCCAGAGCCGCCCTTGAAGTTGGTCACCGAGATGACCTGCATGTGTTCGCCGCGCGACAGATCACGCTGCGGCAGATAACTGCGTGCCTTCGCAGTGTTGCCTTTCGCCAAAGCCTGTTCAGCGAGGTGATGGCGCAGTGCATTGATGTCGTTCAACGTATAGAAACGTCGGCCGCCGGTCCCGGTTTCCGGTTGTGGCCCCTCGCCCGCCAGCGACAATTGGCGCAAGTAGCCATCCGAAACACCGATGAGCTTTGCAGCCTCACCTGAGGAAAACTGGCGCAGTGTCTTCTGTGCCATCGGTGGATACAGGCGTTCACGCATCGCCTTCAATTGCTCGGACAGCGCACGCGCGTCCGCCGCAATCGCGGCATCTGCCACGATGCTCGGCGTGCCCTGTGGCTTTTCATCGGTCGCCTGCACTACAGACACCATGGGTTCTATCTCCTGACTGGCGAGTATGAGGACTGTGGGTTCGACAGCGGTGAAATCATTCCTTGAGCGCCAGAAGGAGGACCAGGACAACTATCTCAAGCTGACGAACCATACCGAGATTTACAGAAATCTGGTCCAGTTACGACAAATACTCAAATTTTTGCGAATTTCCGTAACAGGATGACGGATTCAGTGATTCCCGTCAAGCACTCCGCGACCCAAAACATCTGAAATTTGGCACGAAACTCAGCACTGGTTGACAGCTGTCAACCGAATAATATGAAAGCATTTCAGTTATTTAACTTTATCGACGGCCCGCCAACCACCACTTACGTGGTCTAAATGTGGCATAAGGGCACAAACTATCCCATTTCATAAGGACAAAATAACAACCGCAAAATCTGGGATTCTGCGGTTTTGTTGACTGAGTTGACAGCTGTCAACTCGCGGGATGTCTTGGTCTTCAGCAGCTTATGCTAGCGTAAATCCAGAGAGACGGCTCTCCAGCTTGGCAATGGTTTCAACATCGGCATTGGCGAAAGCGAAGCGCAGATAGTCCTCTTGGCCCTCACCAAAATAGACGCCCGGCAAACACACCACCCCTGCCCTTTTCGCCAGCTGCTCCGAGACTGCTGCAGACGAAACGCCACGGAACGGATGGCGGATGAACGCAAAGTAAGCACCAACAGAAACCAGGTCCCAACCACTGATCTTCGGCATGACCTGACGCAGTGCATCGGCCCGTCTTTCAATCTCGAGCCGATTGTCATCGCGCCAATCGGCCAAAGCGGGAATAGCCTTTGCAACGGCGGCCTGCGGTGCACGCGCTGCACAGATCTGCAGATTGTCCATGATCTTGGCGATCTCGGTCACAGCCTGTGGGCCCGCTGTTATCGCGCCAAGTCGATGCCCGGGCACGCAGAAGGATTTCGAGAAGCTGTACAGCATGATGAGATTATCCTGCCATCCCTCGACATTCATCAATGTGTGTGGACGCGGCGTGTGGCCGGGAAGGAAGTCACGGTAGGTCTCGTCGAGGATAAGCCATACACCTTTTTCCCGGCAGACATGGAAAATCTCCAGCAACAATTCTGGCGGATAAACCGAACCGGTTGGATTGTTTGGCGTTACCAGAGCCAGAGCTTTCACGCCCGTGTCCAACACTCTTTTGACGTCAGCGATGTCTGGCAGAAATGCGTTATCTGGGTCACAGGACACAAGCACCCGGTTGATACCGAGCATCGCAAGTGTCGTATCCTGATTGAAATAAAACGGATCCGTCAATGCAACACTGTCGCCAGCCTTGGCTACGGCCATCGCCGCACACATGAAGGCCTGATTGCAGCCCGACGTGATGTGGATATTATAGATGCCAACACTCGCACCATAAAGCTCTGACACGTGCTGCGCATAGACATCCCGCAACTCGGTCTCACCCTCAATCGGACCGTATCCGCAATATTGTTTTGAGGATGCCGCCTCACCCAGCCAACGCAGAATATCGTCATGCGGCGCATAACCCGGTACGGCCTGAGACAGGTCGATCATCGGTCCGCGTGCGCCATCGTAAGCCCGTGCCCAGGCAAAAACGAAGGGAACAGGTGGTGGCGACAACTCAGCGACAAGAGAGTTGAATACAGGTTTGTTATCGGCGGATGGCATGGAATATCCTTGAGCGTCTTGCAAAATCGTTATCGGGCAGGGGCCGTCTTATCTGGCGACAGACCATGAAATAGGAGCGGAAAGCGTGCAAGTGTTTTCATGCGGTTTGATAGCGTCACAGGGTTCGCAGAATAGCATTTCATCCAAAACCACACATTGCATCTAAATTGCTCTGCATCTCAAAAAAGCTGAAATGCAATTGCTGTCTTATCGTCCCTTTAAGATGGACACTCCTCTCACCGCAGGCATAAGATGCTGCATTGCGGCCCGCGAAGCATCTCATCTATCGGAGTGAAATCATGTCTTTCTCATCCTCACTGTCCCGACGTCTGCTCTTGAAAAGCAGCATTCTGCTGGCCACTTCGACCACACTTGCGGGCAGGGGCTTTGCGCAGGAAGCAGCCTCCGGACGTCTGATTGTCGCCGCCGACTCCGAACCTAAAAACCTCAATCCTGCGATCGTCGCGTCAAACGGCGTGTTCTTTATTTCCAGCAAGGTCATCGAGCCGCTGGCCGAAGCCTCCTTTGATGGTAAGGATGGGCTTGCACCGCGTCTTGCCGTGGAATGGCAGGGGTCTGAAGATGGCCTGAGCGCCACGTTCAAAATGCGTGAGGGCGTCACTTGGCACGATGGCAAACCCTTCACTTCGGCTGACGTTGCTTTCTCGGCGCTGTCCGTCTGGAAGACATTGCAGAACCTCGGCCGTCTGGTTTTCGCGCATCTCGAAACCGTCGACACACCGGATGCCCATACCGCAATCTTCCGGTTCTCAAAGCCAACACCATTCCAGCTTATCCGTAACGCGCTTCCGGTCGTCACCAGCGTCCTGCCAAAACATGTCTATGAAGGCACCGACATTGCCACCAATCCGGCCAACAACAAGCTGGTTGGTACGGGCCCATTCGTGTTTGCGGAATATAAACCAGGTGAGTATTACCGTCTGACACGCAATGAAAAATACTGGAATGCCGGCCAACCGAAGCTGCAGGAAATCATCTACCGCATTCTGCCAGACAGGGCGGGGGCGGGTGCTGCGCTTGAGGCGGAAGAAATCCACCTTGCGGCCTTCTCGGCGGTTCCGCTGGCAGACTTGTCGCGCATCTCCAAGGTGCCGGGCATAAAGGTGATTGCCGACGGTTACGAAGCGCTCACCTACCAGCTGGTCGTCGAAATCAATCACCGCCGCAAGGAGTTGGCCGACCTTAAGGTGCGCCAAGCGATTGCGCATGCTATCGACAAGAAGTTCGTGGTCGACACCATCTTCCTTGGTTATGCAACGGCCTCGAGCGGCCCTGTACCCAAGAATGCGCCTGAGTTCTACACGGACGACGTGGAGACCTATGATTTCGATGTTGCTAAGGCCGACGCCCTTCTTGATGAGGCTGGTTACAAGCGCGGGGAGGGCGGTAATCGCTTCTCGCTGAAGCTACTGCCGGCACCTTATTTTAATGAAACCAAACAGTTTGGTGCCTATCTGCGGCAGGCTTTGGCGGAAGTCGGCATTGATGCCGAGCTGGTCAACAATGATTCCGCCGCACATCAGAAGGCAGTCTACACCGATCATGCATTTGATCTGGCGATTGCTCCACCTGTGTTCCGTGGAGACCCGGCCATCTCCACCACCATTCTCGTCAAATCAGGCACACCGGCTGGTGTCGGCTTCTCCAATCAGGGTGGCTATGAAAACAAGGATCTGGATGCGCTGATCGACAAGGCTGCCGAGGCGGTCAATACAGAGACCCGTACGGAACTCTACAAGGAGTTCCAAAAAAAGGTCACCGAGGATCTGCCTCTCATCAATGTTGCTGAGTGGGGCTTCATCACCGTTGCCCGCGATACCGTGCAGAATGTGGCAAGCAACCCACGCTGGGCGGTTTCGAACTGGGCAGATACGGAACTGGTTTCCTGACACCTGACAGGGTTTGGCAGGGTGACAACTCTCCCAAACCCTAACTTCAACAACAGTCGGCCTCCATAAAAATCTGCTGCACTTTGCAGTATCGACGTTTTCGAGTTCAGCAATTATCGCCGTGGGTTTACCACCGGCCGAAGTTCGGGATGACAAATTTTCACAACAGGCTGGTCAATGCTTCCGAATACTGATTGGCTGCGCTCGCAAGAATATCGATAGTCGGGGATATCAGCTATGCGCCGGTCCATGACATTAGTGAAACGAAGAGCCGTCAGCGCCATTCCGGTCCTGCTGATCGTTTTGCTGTTTACTTTTGTTTTGCTTGAAAACGCCTCGGGAGACGCCGTTGATGCCTATCTAACCTCGATTGGTGGCGGCGATGCGAACCTTGTGCAGACACTGCGGGCGCAATACGGCCTGGACCAATCCAAGCTTGCCCGTCTTTGGCTCTACGTTGGCTCCATAGCGCGTTTAGACCTTGGCTGGTCTCTGTCCTTCGATCGCCCCGTGCTTGCGCTCATACTCGAACGGCTGCCGAATACGCTACTACTCATGGGAAGCGCCACAGCCATTTCTTTCGCATTGGGCTCAGCGCTTGGCATTGTTGCCGGGGCGAAACCGGGAAGTGTGCGTGATCGGTTCCTGTCGGTCTCTTCACTGGCACTTTACGCCATGCCGGGTTTCTGGCTCGGCCTGGTGCTTGCCATTATATTCGCGGTTCAGCTTCGCTGGTTTCCGACATCCGGTATTGAAACCATCGCGTCGGGCAAACAGGGATGGGCGAGGGCACTGGACATCGCCAGACATCTCGTCTTGCCGGTTACCAGTCTCGGTCTGATCTATCTGGCACTTTTCCTGCGTGTCATGCGCACCTCCATGGCCGGCATCTGGAAACTCGACTTCGTACTGTTTGCCCGCTCGAAGGGACTTTCACGCAGCAGGATCGTTCTACGCCATGTCGCACGCAATGCCCTGTTACCACTCGTCACGGTGCTTGGTTTGCAGTCAGCGGCGATGCTGGGGGGCAGCGTAGTGATTGAAAGCGTATTTGCCATACCGGGGTTTGGACGTCTAGCGCAGGAAGCTGTGTCGGGACGAGATACGCCATTGTTGATGGGCATCATTCTTGTCAGCGCCGTGTTCGTGATTGTCGTCAACCTGCTTGTCGACATCCTCTATGCCACGCTTGATCCGCGCGTCGGGGCAGGGACCACCGGCACATGAAACAGCTCAGTTTTCTCATGGCTTCCGCATCGGGACTGGCCGGCGTGATCATCCTGCTCGCACTGAGCGCGATTGCGCTGGCTGCGCCCTATCTTTTTCCTGCCGATCCTCTGTCGATTGCCGGTGCGCCACTCATTCCGCCGTTCACTGACATGAGCTTTCCGCTCGGAACCGACAGGCTGGGCCGCGATGTTCTGGCCGGGCTGGTACATGGCACACGTGCGTCACTCGCCGTCGGACTGGCCGCAGCTATCGCCGCAATAACCCTCGGTACGATCATTGGCACCCTTGCCGGTTTCGCCAGTGGCCTGATTGATGAGGCACTGATGCGTGTCACTGACGCCTTTCAAATCGTGCCCAGCTTTCTCATGGCACTTGCCTTCGTCAGTACCATCGGTACCTCCATGCCAATTGTGGTCATCGCAATTGCACTCGGCGCATGGGCTGATCCCGCCCGTTTGACGCGCGCACAGGTGTTGTCCATTCGTGAAAGCGATTACGTCGCCTCTGCCCGCACGATCGGCATGCACCCGCTTGAAATCGCCTTCAGGCAGATATTGCCCAATGCCCTGCCACCGGTTCTGGCACTGGCTGCCATCATCGTCGCAGCAGCCGTGCTGACAGAAGCCGCTTTGTCGTTTCTGGGACTGGGAGACCCGAACATCGTCACCTGGGGATCGATGATTGCCGAGGGACGTAATGTGCTTCGCTCAGCACCATCGCTCTCCATCATACCGGGCCTTGGTTTGCTGACACTGGTGCTGGGTGTTTATCTTCTGGGCGAAGGTATCAATCAGGCTTTGTCGAAAAGCGACAGGGGAGGGGACCAATGACGCTTCCACTGTGCCATATCCAAAATCTCGGCATAACCTACCCCAAACAACGAACTCCGGCATTGACAGATATTAACCTTGAGATCTATGCAAGAGAGAGACTGGCAATCATCGGTGAAAGCGGTTCTGGCAAAACGACACTGGCCAGATCTCTCGCGGGACTTTTACCGCAGGGCGCTAAATCGAGCGGCTCAATTGATTGGGCCCTGCATGGAAAGCGCATAAAAGCCCGCCCACAAGCCGGTCGTGAACTGGCATATGTTTTTCAAGATCCTGGAAGTAGCCTCAATCCTGTGCTGAAAATAGGCGAGCAAGTCGCCGAAACTGCACATCAGCATCTCGATATCTCCTATCGACAGGCGTTGAGACAGGCTGTGGACCTGCTGGAACGGGTTCAATTGCCGGAACCTCAGCGCTTGGTGAATGCCTATCCACATCAGCTCTCAGGTGGCCAGAAACAACGTGTAGCAATTGCAGCAGCCATTGCGGCACAGCCATCCATATTGATAGCCGACGAGGCCACAAGTGCGCTTGATAGCGTCACTCAGGCGGCAATTGCCCGACTGCTCGATGGTCTGGTGCAAGAGGAAGGCATGACGCTGATCTTCATCACTCACGACATCGCTTTGGCCAGCAGTCTGGCGGACCGCATTGCTGTTTTGCAATCCGGACGGCTTGTAGAGCAGGGCAGGGCGAGTGAGGTCATAAACTCTCCCGAAGATCCCTACACGCGCGAACTGATTTCCGCGCATATTGATCTTTCCACGCCACCGCTGGTGCTGGAGCCCCAACAATGACCGAACCACTGCTGCAGGTAACAGGACTGTCAAAAACCTATGACGGCGGACCACGCCAGGTGACGGCACTGTCCAATATCACCTTCAGCGTCGAAAACGGCGAAACGTTGGGTCTTGCCGGCGCTTCAGGTTGCGGAAAATCGACACTAGCCCGTATCTTAATGCGGCTTGTTCCACCGGATAGCGGGTCTATTCGTTTTCAAGGACAGGACTGGCTGGCTCTGCCGCAGGCAGCGCTTCGAAAACAGCGCAAGCACATGCAGATGGTGTTTCAGGACACTGTAGGGGCCTTCAATCCACACGCAACGGTCACAAGTGCGATTGGCGATCCGTTGCGCATCCACAATATTGTGCCAGCCACGGGACGTGAGCGTGAAATTCACCGATTGCTGGAACGTGTGGGTCTACCAGCCAGTTACGCCGTACGCCCGATCATGGCTCTATCAGGTGGGCAACGCCAACGTGTTGCGATCGCCCGGGCCCTGTCACTACGCCCCGATTTACTGGTGATGGATGAAGCCGTCTCTGCGCTTGATGTCTCCGTTCGCAGCAGAATTTTAGAACTTCTTGTTGAAATTCAGCGTGATACCGGCATCGCCTGCATCTTTGTATCACACGATCTTGCCGTTATTCGGGCTGTCTGCCATCGCATTGCGGTGATGGAAAAAGGGCATATCGTTGAAAGCGGTGTTACCGGCAAAGTCATTGCCGCACCGCAATCTGCCGCCGCCAAACAACTGATTGAGGCCGTTCCGCGGCTTAATATATTGCATGAGGACATCCACAATGCCGAACCGTGACTGGACTTTCCTGCTCGACACACCCCCTTTCCCGGCCGATGCCTATGCGCCATTGGCGGACCAGCTGGCAGCGATACTTGGCACTCGAAACGATGTTCTCCTAATTCAGGCAGAAGCGGTGCTGGCACTTGAAGCCGTTGCGACCAGTCTGGCACGACCAGATCTCACCGCACTCAACATCGTCACTAGCCCCTATGGCAGCTGGTTCGGCGGCTGGCTGTCGCGCGGCGGCGTGCAAGTGACCAACTTGCAGGCTGCCCCAGCCAAACCGATCACAATCGAAGCTGTCGAAGCCGCCCTTGATGCAGAACCTGACATCCAAATCCTTGCAGTGGTGCACGCGGAATCGGCCAGTGGCATTCTCAATCCATTGGAGGAGATCGTTGCCCTTGCAAAAAAACGCGGCATTGTCACCGTGGTGGATGCCGTTGCTTCCGTCGGCGGCCACGCATTGGAGGTCGACAGGCTGGGCATAGACATCGCCGTCATTGGCCCGCAAAAATCTTTGGCAGGTCCAGCCGGACTATCTGCGATCTCGATTAGCAAAGCGGCATGGGCATTTCTTGATCATGATAATCCCCCACGCGATTCCATGTTGTCGCTGATTGACCAGAAAAAACAATGGCTTGAGAAAGGGAGAGGTGCACTCCCTGGCACACCGGCGCCACTGGAATTCTATGCCTTGAGAGCAGCTTTGCAGCGTGTGGAGCAAGAGGGAATTGCCGACATTGTGGCGCGCCATAAGCACGCGGCAAGCGCCACCCGCAGTGCATTGCAAGCCTTGGGCGCCACACTATGGGTAGAAAAAGACCAGGCATCCGCGCTTGTGACAACCGTCATATTACCAGAAAAAATCGCGTTGAATGACTTCGCAGCTCGATCATGGGGTGCAGGATCTGATCTCACATCGGGTATAGGTCTTGGCGCGGAACGACTTGTCCGCTTCAACCACACGGGACATCGCGCCTCTCGAGACGCAGTCACCGCCAATATCGATGCCTATATCTCCCTACTCAAACATTTTGATGTCGCACATGACGCGATCTCTGCCCACTCAGCTCTGGCAAAAACCTACGAAGACCCACATTAAGCCCGCGTTTTCTCTCGCGTTCCATCAGTAAACATTCTTGCTATAGTCTACAGAAAAAATAGAAAATTGATTGCCTGACCAATCTTGACGAAAAAGTGGCAACAAAGCACACTTAACGGGACGTAAACGATTAGACAGGAGATACGTAAATGGTAGCAGGTATGAACATGCTTTCCTTTGACCTCTTCGGTCTCGGCCGCAGAATGCCCGAGAACAAGTCAGAAACGGGCAGTGAAAAAACTGCGGCACGCACTGCGCGCGACGAGGCATCTCGTAAGGATGTGGAGCAGGAACACGAACTGTTTTTCTGGTCCCTCTATCCGGTAATTTGACATCAGGTCGATATTTGTTGTGGCATTTTTTGAGCTAAAAAGTGCCACAACATAAGGCCACACCATGATCGAAGAAACGGGATTTATCTTTTTAGATCATGGCGTTAACGGCACCTTCAATATCCCGCCAATCTTTCAATCCATATTTCCAGAATACATTTCAGACGCTGGTTTTTAACGCGGCCACTTTACAGCTGTTGCATCATATTGCGGATTTTGAAGGTGCTGTCATACTCATGACCATGGTTACGCAGCCGCCACCAGACGGTCCTTCCATAGTCTCAACGCACGTTGATAGTATTCCAGAAAACTATCCGCCGATGCACATTCAATCGTCATCAGCGCCATGGCGGCCGTCGCGCAAATCACCATTTCCATGCGTTCATCACGCGCCGCACCTGTCCAAACCGCAAACCAGTATTCCCGCATCGTCATCAACGTGTCCGGTTCTGCACCTGGCTGCTTCATGCCCGGAATAGAAAAATCACAGGATGCACCATCCAGCAAACGATAGATTGTCGTCGTTCTGAACGGGCCAAATTCCGGAATATCCCTGATATTGCCGATGATGGACAGTTGCTGCACACCCAGCAACATCGCAATATCGCGGTGTAGATCCCGTCGCGCAGATCCCGACGCACCCATGATGCTGGCCTTTGCACCCAAGGGATTGATCAACTGCAGAATCGTATTGAGCGGCGAGCGCATTTCCATCAACGGATACAGACCGATAAGCCGGGTAATTTGTGCGTCGAGGGTTTCCATTGGAATAAAGACGCTCGCAGCCGTCTTCAGCGCATTTTTTGCATCTTTGATCGATGCGCAAACGGGAATGCCCGACATCTTCGCAGCGATAACAAATTTTGCTTCGTCCTGACCACCGCCGGCAGAACCGTGCATTGCCACGCGGTAACCAGCCATATTAACCAGTCGCACGGCATGCATGAACCAGGGAGAGGTGCGTAACTTCGGTGATAAATATACCGGCCAATCAAGATCGGCCGTCGTGGTCCCGACATCCGATACCTTGAGATGAGCACGAAGTGCCGTGACAAAACCTGCAAATTCCGATGTCGTTGCACCGCGGAACTGCATTGTCGCCAACAAAGCACCAATCTGGATCGGATCTGCCTCGCCGTCGAGAATGATGGACAAGGCGTCTTGCGCTTCTTCCTGGTTGAGCGAGCGGCTGCGACCTACGCCTGCGCCGGACAGAGCGATATATTTCGCAAGTCTCTGCATCGGCGGCGCGTTATCCCCTATCCGGGACAATTTATCGGCGATGTGCTCCGGTGATGGCTGTCCATCCAGAAGCATCGAGGGTCGAACCGCAAGCGGTGGTGCATCCAACAGGGCAGGGCCGCTCCAACCGGTTTCACCCGGCCTGGAGGAGGAGACAGTCTCTTTTTGCGGCGCTAACAATCGATCCGCTTCTGCCGCAAGTGCCCGAACACGAACCCGCAGGGAATCTGCAAGTGGCGTCGGCACCAACCCTCGCGCCGTTCGATGGAATAGTGGATCGCCATAAATTTCCCGAAGTTGGCCGAGCATTCTGCTCATTGCAGGTGGCTGTATACCCATGCTTGCCGCAGCGCGGCTGACGCTCCCCTCTCGCAAAAGAGTGTCCAGCACGATCAAAAGACGCAACTGTCCTGATCGATCTTGTGCCTGATCAACGCCCCCGCGTCGCTTTTTTTCCCCTGTCACGACATCTCCGTTCTGCCCCGTAACTTCCTCATATTCAAATTTGGAATCATTCGAAAACAACAAGGTTGCTCTTACCAGAGCCGTTAATTATGTGGATACCATTACTCAAGTTAATTGTCTGGAGTGTCACATGAAGTTGATCGCTGACCGTCGAGGGGACGGGCAGGGGACGATGTTGCGCGCAAAAAAACGCCAGCATCCAAGCCAAAACCTGAAAGCCGGAAAGCACCGAATTGCCTTGGCGTGCCTCGCGAGTACAGCCATTTTCATTGCTCAAAACGCTTACGCGCAACAGTCAGCTGACACAGCCACAGATGAAGAAGCACTTATGCTTCAACAGATTGTCGTGACAGCCTCGTCGGTCGCAACCGATTTGCGCAACGCACCGGCCAGTGTATCGGTTATCAACTCTGATACATTTGAACGAAGAGCCGTCACTGATATTTCCGAGGCAATTCGCACTCAGCCGGGCGTTAATGTCGGATTTGGCAGTAATGGCACACGCGGTGTCAGTATACGTGGCCTCGGCTCCAGCTACACACTCATCCTCATAGACGGCAAGCGCGTAAACGCCGGCCTGACGACAATGCGCAAATATAACGGCGATCTTGATTGGGTGCCGATCGATGCAATCGAACGTATTGAAGTCGTGCGCGGCCCGATGTCGACACTTTATGGCTCCGATGCATTGGGCGGTGTCGTCAATATCATCACCAAGAAAAACAGTGATCGCTGGCGTGGATCGGTGACCGCAGAAACGCTGTTGCCCAGCAATGCCCTGACCGGCTCCAAACAGAAACTCAGCGGTTACGTCAGTGGTCCGATCATCCCTGATGTTCTGTCCTTCAGCGCATTTGGCAATGTCAGTAAACAAAAAGAAGCTGATGAAAGCTTGGGCGGCGGTGTGGAGACACCACGCGGCACACGTGATTTCGACCTGACAGGTCGTTTGACATGGACGCCATCAGCCGATCAAGTTATTGATCTCGAAGCGGGTTTTGGGCGTGAGCGTTACATCCCGTATCTTGAACCGGGCGAGGCCGACACACCGACAACAATTGAGCGCACCTCAGTTTCGCTTCGCCATGTCGGCGAGTGGGACTTTGGCACCTCGACAGTCACCGGCTTTATGGAAAATGCCGAAAACAAACACACCATCACCGATCGTTTGGGCGATGTTCTCGGCAACAGCATCACCGTTCGCAGCTACACGCTGGACGGTAAATTGGCCATGCCGCTGGATTATTTCTGGACCGATGGCCTGACTATTGGCAGCGAATTCCGCTACGAAGAACTGGACGATCCGGAAAATCTTGGCAAGGCCAATACCGTAACCGGAACAAGTGGCTCTCCACAAACCGACAACTGGACGGCTGCGCTGTTTGCCGAAAACAAGCTCGACATTATCGAAACTGTCCATCTGACAACAGGTCTGCGTTATGACTACCACGACATGTTTGACAGTCATCTTTCTCCGCGCGCTTACATCACCTGGGATGTCACTCCGGATTTGACGTTCAAAACCGGTTGGGCTCAGGCTTTCAAAGCACCTGATCTTCGCCAGCTCAATCCGAATTGGGTGCAAACATCCCGCGGTCGCGGCTGCGGTGCTGTCGGCGGCCCTTGCGAAATGGTCGGTAATCCAGACCTCAAACCGGAAACCAGCAACAGTTTCGAAGGCGGTCTTTTCTACGAAAACTCCGACGGATTGCAGGCGGGCCTGAATTATTTCTTCAATGAAATTGAAGACAAAATTACCTCTGCCCGCGTAGCTTCCCTGATCACTGCCGGCGGCACGAAATATGTTCAGCAGATCAATGTCGACCGTGCGAGATCACAGGGATTGGAAGGTAACTTCTCGATTCCATTACACGACACTTTGACCTGGACAAACTCGTTTACCTGGCTGTTTGAATCGAAGAACCTCGAAACTAACCTGCCATTGTCTGCGGATCCGGAAATCTCCGTCCATACGGAACTGGTTTGGCAGGCCCGTGAGAATTTGAGCTTCACACTCTCAGGCGACTATTACGGAAAGCAGGTCGATTATGTCACAACACCTGAAACGCTCATCGCTCAGAACGTCGAGCCTTACGCTGTTGCCAATATTTCGACCAGGTATAGCTTCAATGAGAATGTAGACTTCAAAGCCGGCATCAATAACATCTTCGACGCACAGCCGAAGAGCGAATCCAGTTTTGTGGAAAATGGCCGCACATTCTTCCTTGGCGTAACCACGAAATTCTAAGAGCACAGCTGCGCTTCATCGCATCACGCTCCAAGATAACCCGGCCACATCAAAGCCGGGTTATTTTTGTCCAAAATCTAGTATCCCCGTTGAATATCGACAGTCGGTGGCAAGGTGCCATTTTGCCGCCAGTTGCGAATATTCCCAGCAACGATACGCGCGGAACTTTCACGACTGGTTGGTCCGGAAATGTGCGGTAGCACTGTCACTTTCTCATGATCCCAAAACGCCGAATTATCGGGTAGCGGCTCCACTTCGAAGACATCGAGGACAACGTGTGAAAGCTGACCACTATCCAAAGCGTCCAAGAGGTCATCAGTCACGATAATCGGTCCGCGTGCGAAGTTGATAAGGCTGGCGCCCTTTTTCATAATTCCAAACCGAGATGCATTGAGCAATCCACGGGTCTGCTCGGTGAGTGGCACGAGGCAGACAACAATATCGCTACGCTGCAACATGGTGTTCAACCCATCATCACCGGCAACTGTTTCAATTCCGGTTAGCGATTTCATCGAGCGGCTCCAGCCAATCACGTTGAAACCCGCATCTTTCAGTTTTCGGGCAGAAGCTGCACCCAACTCGCCAAGGCCGATCAGACCAACGGCCATTTCGCTCGGTGGCCGATATTCCAGTTCCTGCCAGACACGATGCTGTTGCTGCTTCCGATAAGCGGGCATATCCCGTTGGAGGTAATAACTCCAGGCAAGAACTGCCTCAGACATAACCCGCGAAAGTTCCGGATCAGTCAGTCGAACCAAAGGTGGAGCCTTTGGACCCAACTCCGCAACCAAACGTTCAACGCCGGCCCAAAGACTATGAACCCACTTCAGGTTTGGCAGTGCTGCGATGTGTTCGGGGTCGGGATTGGCGACAACAGCAATTTCTGCGCGCTGCTTTTCATCATCCGACATTGCCGAAAAAGAGATGATTGTCTCTTGCGGTAAAGCCGCACTCAAGGCACTGATCCAGTCGGCTTCGGAGGCGGCATCACTCCGCGAGACAAATGCAATAGGCGGCAGTTGGGACATCTATCAAAAACACCTTTTTTGGAAATGAGTGTAACTGGGCAAACCGTATTCAACCGGCATTCGAAAGGAAAGCAATTCCCCGTTAATCACACATGTTGTAGGACAGGTGAGCTTCAAAATTCATTAAAGGAAAAGCGAAATGAGCAGGACCGTTTATGTCAACGGTGAATGGGTCGCGGAAGAAAACGCTAAGGTTTCTGTCTTCGATCGCGGTTATCTTTTCGCCGATGCGATATATGAAGTAACCGCAGTCGCTAACGGCAGGCTGATCGACTTCACTGGCCATGCGGCACGTCTCGCCCGTTCACTCGAAGCGCTCGGTATCAAACCGCCGGTGACCAATGATGTTCTCAAGTCGCTCCATTTCGAAATCATTCGCCGAAATGAACTTACGAACGGTTTGATCTATCTGCAAATCTCGCGTGGTGCCGAAGATCGCGACTTTCTCTATAGTGCCAGTCTCGAGCCAACAATTGTGATGTTTACCCAGGCCCGCAATGTCTTGGCAAATCCACGATGGGAAACCGGAATTTCGGTCGCCACGGTCCCTGAAGGCCGTTGGTCTAATCGCCAGATCAAGACCGTACAATTGTTGTATTCGTCGATGGCGAAGATGGAAGTCCAACGCAAGGGCGCAGATGATGCTCTCTTTGTCGAGGATGGTTTCATCACCGAGGGCACATCCAACAATTTTCATATCGTGACCGGCGATGGCACACTTATCACCCGCGCATTATCAAATGCTCTGCTCCATGGAATTACCCGCGGATCAATTCTTGATATCGCAGATAAGGCCGGTATTCCGACGGAACAGCGGTCTTTTACACCTGATGAAGCAAAATCAGCCGCGGAAGCATTTATCACTTCGGCCGGGGTTTTCGTTATGCCCGTCATCGCTATAGACGGACAAAATATCGGCGACGGAAAGCCTGGTCCTATAAGCCAAAAATTGCGTGCACTTTATATTCAGCATAGCCTCGATACCAGCGAAGGCCCCTGATTCAGGCAAACAGAAACACCTAAAACCCTGTCAGTTGACAGGGTTTTATTTTGCCCTAACGGGCGGCTTTACATTAGCCGTCACTGTCGTCCCATATCGCCAATAGATTGGCCGTGTCCTTTTCCCCCTTTCTACCGACAATTAAAAACGTAACAGCCACTTCAGTGGCTCATTGCCTTTTGTACAGTTCAGTTGATCGATGGTTTATAATCACTTCCGCTGCAAATCTCGCTAAGCGAGAGCTGACATCACTATTTTCTCTCGGCCTGGAAATATGCCGAGCCATCGGGCCAAAATCTCACCAACAGTAGCAGTGGCATTTCGAAACAAATTCTGTTTCCATTTAATGCCACTTGCGAAATCGACTTTAAGCCCGCCGGTTCGCTGCAATCTTCCACACTCGGCTGCCAGCGATTAATGCTTCCGACATCAGTCGACTACCATCGTCTTGCTATGAACCACCGACCGATTTCGGAAATCAGACGTTGGACTTTTATAAAGACAAACCCCGACAAGCTCATTTGCACATGACACCACCGCGTCACCCCGCCTGGCGTTGATTAGTCCCAGCCACTCTCAGCAGAGCCATCAACATTGGTCCCAATGAGAATTCGCCAAGTGCTGTGCGTTTGGTCAAATCGCGCAGATACCCGCCAGCTGAATTGATGTGCTGTGCTCGTTCCAGAATGCAGGCGATTGCAACCGCCGCATTTTCAGGGCCCATGACTTCGCACGCCGACTGATAGGCGGACGGGCTGACACCCAGCATTGAGCGAACAGTCACCGCGGCACTCATCAAATCGCGCCAATTCTCAATAACGCCGGACGGACCATAGGGCACAATCTCGGGGCAGGCCCGAAGCACCATACCCAAAGGAAATGCCTTCAACTCCACATTCGGCTTGGCTGTTTTGACACCAAGTTTCGGGTCCAGCTCTTTTTCAGAGCTAGCTTCAAGTTCATTAAGAGAGTTGGTATTTGAATTCTGTTTGTGCCGCTCAAAATGATCTGCATTGCCGCTTATATTATTTGAATTGTCTAGTGTTTCCAGCAGATTGAGTACCTCTGCCCTGAGTATCTGCATCTCATCGAGCAGCGAATTCAGTTCATCGGTCGTCGGCGACCTTGGAATACGCGCGACCAGCTCGTTGTAAACTTCTTCAACAGCATGCCAATCGCCGTCTGCCTCTTCGTCGATCGCGGCCGAGATGAGCTTGCGAACATCGCGGCGGCATATCGTTAGAGCTTCTTTTGACCGTCTGAACTTCGCACGCTCTGCAGCCACCTCTTGCGCCAGGTGTGCAAATTCTTCTGCTCGTGCAAGTATTGGTGAAAGGTCAAAACCGAAAGCGTCCTGGACTTCCCCTGAACGACCTTTGCGGGCGAACCGTTTGCCATTAGCGCTGTCTTTGCGGACAATAAGCCCTGCTCCAACCAATGCTGCCAAATGCCGGCGTAATGTTGCATCCGCCATGCCATGGGCGCGAACTGAAAGACTCGCGTTTGATGGAAATACGATGAGCTGGTCACCCTGACGCAGTTCTGTTTCAGGATAAAAGCTCAAAAGCGCGTCGAGCACAGCAAGTGATCTGTCCTGCACGCCGAGCATACCTCGAGCTTCGCACACATCACGAAACACTTTCCACTTATCGGCGGTTTTACCGGATTGAATCTGAGCCGAAGCGACCTGCCGTTTCATCAGGTCAAGCGTCATCGGCCGCCGCCCAAAGGGCGTCGTTACATTGACAGGTTGCATCTTCTTTTACCTCTTTTAAGGCAACAGAAATCCGCTCACCAAAAAGATGCCGAAAACTCTTGACTGTGAATCATGGAAATGCGATTCTCGAAGTGCTAAATCTGAGAGAGGCTTCCATGCGGCAACGTTTGGGGGCCTTTTTCTTTTGCGGTAAATACCTTTCTTCGTTTTCGATCAACAAGATAGCTTGTGCTATCAGTTGTTCTTTTTTGCGCGTTGAAGCGAAAACTGCTCGACGAGTGTCGGCAATTGCTCAGCAACAAACTTGATGAATTCCTTGCCAAGCTGATCCTCGGCAGAAATGCGAACTTCTTTTGCGGACATATTCAGTGCCACGAGACGATCACCATTGGCGTCGAGTATCTCGGTCGGTGCCTTTTCGGTGACCGTCGGCTTGATGGCTTCCAGCACATTCTGGAACCGCTTGTCTGATGTCAGCAACTTACCGTTGCCATTGGCAAGAGTTTTCCGGATTACCTCCAGAGCATTTTTGTTGGCGCTGATGCGCTTAGCGAAATCGACCCAACGCGGTCGACCAATCTTAGGCGCCCGGCCGATGGCCTCAATCACGTCGGCTGGTACGGTGCGGTAAACGCCACGCATCCGCGCCAGTTCGGCGTCATCGATTGAAAGCGCCGCATAAATGTCGCGCGGCTTTATCCCGGCCATATCCATACGCGATGCAAACAAGGCACGCTCGATCCAGCTCAAATCCTGTCGGCTGGCATTTTCAATACCCTGCGCGACAACAAGATCCAGGTCGGAAATATCCACTTCCATTGCCTGAACCGGCTTGCCCAGTTCCTTGGCGGCAAGCCACCGGCGATGACCGTAGACAATTTGATAGCGGCCGGCTGCCGTTGGGTGTTTGCGAACCTGAATAGGTACCTTTTGTCCGTCAGTCTCAATCGACGTCTTGAAGGCCTGAAATGCATCCGGGTCATCTTCCGGCAAACGGTCCGGATAGGGCGAGGGGTCAACAACGGCGGTGTCGAGCATCAGCAGTGAACCACCACCAGCCTCTACCAAAGCTTTCAAACGGTCACGCTCGGCACGAATATCATCGATGGCACGATGTGCAGCACCAATGACACCAGCTCCCACACGGTTGTTGGCAGCCTGAGGTGCCACTGCCGGTGCAGAAACCTCACCCTTCAGGTGATTTTCCAACTCAGCCGAAAGCAGTCCGAAACTGGCCACGATCGATTTGCGAGATCCTTTGCTCATTTGCGCCCCCAACTGCTATTGATCAAATCAATGATCGCTTCGTTCACGGCATCGACGGCTTCGCGAGCACGTTTATGAGTATCCCGGCCGATCTGTCCCATCTCCAGTTCATAGAGGGAACGTTTGGCAAGTCCGGCCGCTTCCACGGCTGTGCTTTCAATCGATGTTGGCAACAGAACATCGGTGCCAAACAGGTGACGTAGCATCGCCACCACTTGGGACTGAGGCCCATCATTCGGGTCATGACGTGTAATCAAATACCGTATGAAATCTTGATCGAGCTGCGCGCCGCTCTCGTTGAGAACGCCGATCAAATCACCCATCATCAATAGAAACTGGCTCATCGACGCGACATCCAACATGGCAGGATGCACAGTGATGATCATGCTGGTGGCAGCGTAGATAGCGCTCAACGTCAGAAAGCCAAGAGATGGCGGCGTATCCAGGATAACGATATCATAGTCGTCCTGAACCTCATCAAGAGCCAACTTCAGTCGTTCGAAAAAGATCGCGCCTGAACTGGACTTATTGGCGAGTACACGCGGTGTCTCATGTTCATATTCCATGACCTCAAGATTGCCGGGTATCAGATCAATACCGTCAAAATAGGTCTTGCGGATAATGTCGCGAATTGGACGACGCTCAGCATCTTCGTAGCGCAGCGCCGCATATATTGTCTCGTTTGCACCAACATCCACTTCCGGCTGCGCACCAAACATTGCCGACAAGGAAGCCTGTGGGTCCAGATCAAGCGCCAGCACCCGATAGCCTTGCAGAGCGAGGTAGTGCGCGAGATGCACACAGGTTGTCGTCTTGGCACTACCGCCCTTGAAGTTGGCGATCGCCAACACCTGCAAATGTTCACCAGCACGACGACGCGGCAGAAAACGAAGCGCGTCGGCGGGCTTCTGCTTGGCAAACAGTTCGCGCAGCTCATTAATTTGCGGAAGAGTGTAAACTCGGTGATTGTTCTCCAACCGACTCGGAACGGGTCCACGTCCTTCGCTGGACATCAGTTTCAGGGTGGAGTCAGGAATGGAAGTCAATCTGGAAACCTCATTGGTCATAAAATGACGCAATGATTTTTCAGCCTTTGGGGGATACATACGAGTTCTGAGTTGCTGCAATTGACCAGACAAAACGGTAGCGTGACGCATGATTTTACTACCAGCGTCTTCCTTCACTACAGCTTTGGCGCCTGCACGCTCAACTATCGTCATATTCTCCCCTTGGCGGCATTTTGTCGGTTTGCCGACCTATGCCCGCCAAGACGTAGAACATGATTCTGACACTTCGTCCAGAAGTGAAGGTTAACAGTGC